>NZ_JARUBE010000003.1:4800000-6000000 GCF_029626035.1 Micromonospora sp. WMMD980 | reverse complement strand
CGTCGGGCGCGCGGTCACGCCAGTGCACCTGCCGGTAGCCGGTGGCCGCCGAGCGGGCGTCGGCCAGCAGCGCGGCCAGCCGGCGCCGGTCGAGCGCGGCCACGTCGAGCCGGCCGCGCACGTCGGCGTTCGCCGCCTTCGCGCCCATCGCGGCGGCGAACGCGGTGCCGGGGAACTCGCGGTCCTCCTCGCCGGGAAGCGCGGCGGCGGTGGAGCCGACCAGCCGCTCGCCGCCGTGCTCCCGGAGCAGCCGCCGGCCGTGCTCGTGCAGCGCGCGGCCGATCCCGCGCCGCCGGTGGGCCGGGTCCACCACCAGCTCGACGCTGGCGTTCTCGGTGTTCTCCAGCGTGTGCAGGTGCAACCGGAGCCAACCGACCGGCTCCCCGTCGAGGCGGGCGACGACCCAGCGCCCGTCGATGCCCGGCATCGGGTGCCGCAGCAGCGCCTCGAACCGCCGTCGGCAGGTCGGGGGCAGGTCCGGTTCGTCGACGGCGCGGGCCGCGCAGTCGATCCGGTACGCCGCGTCGAGGGTCGGCAGGTCGGCGGGATCGAGCGGCGCGACGGTCAGGCCCATGACGGTGATCCTGGGCCGGAAACGGCGACAGGGCCAGCGGTTTTCCGCTGGCCCTGCGCGAGGTTGGTCGGGAGGGACGTCCGCACAACGCCTCCGGCGTTGGGTCGCAAAACTTAGAAAAGTCTCCGGCGGATGCCCTCCCGCACCGAGCATCTTGCGCCGTCCGGTTCCTGCCGTCAAGTCCTTGCCGGTGGTTTTCTGCCACTCCCCGCAGTTTCCCCGTCACCCCCTGGTCGCCCCCAACCCCCCACCCGGGCGCGCCCCACCCCGACCCCTGGTGAGTTGATCAAGGAGTTTGCGTCGGGTTCGGCCCGACGGCCGACGCGAACTCCTTGATCAACGCCTTCGGGTGGGGGTGGGTCAGGAGAGGAGGCCGGCGTCTCGGGCGGCGCGGAGGTTGGGCTTGATCCGGTGGGTGGGGCCGGACTCGGCGGCCACGGCGTCGAGGGTCTTGAGGCCCTCGCCGGTGTTGAAGACCACCGTCTCCGCCGTGGGATCGAGCCGGCCGGACTCCACCAGCTTGCGCAGCACCGCCACCGTCACGCCGCCCGCGGTCTCGGCGAACACGCCGGTGGTGCGGGCGAGCAGCCGGATGGCCGCGCGGATCTCGTCGTCGTCGGCGTACGCCATCCAGCCGCCGGTGCGGCGGACCGCCTCCAGCGCGTAGACGCCGGCGGCGGGGTCGCCGATGTTCAGCGACTTGGCGATGCCGGTCGGCTTGACCGGGACGATGGTGTCGCGGTCGTCGTGCAGCGCGGCGGCGATCGGGTTGCAGCCGGCGGACTGTGCGCCGAACACCGTCCAGCCGCCGGCCGGCGCCTCCACCAGCCCGATCTCGACCAGCTCGGTGAACGCCTTGTCGATCTTCGTGAGCAGCTCGCCGGAGGCCATCGGGATGACCACCTGGGCCGGGATCCGCCAGCCCAACTGCTCGGCCACCTCGTAGCCGAGCGTCTTGGAGCCCTCGGCGTAGAACGGCCGGACGTTGACGTTGACGAACGCGGTGTCCTCGAACTCGTCGGTCTCCACCAGCTCGCCGCAGAGCCGGTTCACGTCGTCGTACGAGCCGTCGATGGCGACCAGGTCGCCGCCGTAGACCGCGGTGGTGACGACCTTGCCCTGTTCCAGGTCGCTGGGGATGAAGACCACCGACGGCACGCCCGCCCGCGCCGCGTGCGCGGCGACCGAGTTGGCCAGGTTGCCGGTGGACGCGCAGGCGTAGCGGGTGAAACCGAGCGCCCGGGCGGCGGTGAGCGCCACCGACACCACCCGGTCCTTGAACGAGTGGGTGGGGTTGGCGCTGTCGTCCTTGACCCAGAGCGGGCCGGTGAGGCCCAGCTCGGCGGCGAGGTTCCCGGCGGCGACCAGCGGGGTCAACCCCGGGTCGAGGGTGACCCGGGTGGCCGGGTCCTGGCCGGCCGGCAGCAGGGCGGCGTAACGCCAGATGCTGTTCGGGCCGGCCTCGATCTGCTCCCGGGTGACGGTGGCCAGCGCGGCGGTGTCGTAGTCGACCTCCAGCGGGCCGAAACACTCGTAGCAGGCGTGCTGGGCGGCCAGCGGGTAGCGCGCGGAACAGGCGCGACAGACCAGGGCGCGGGCCGGGCTGCGGGTGGTGTCGATGCCGGAGACGGCGGGAAGCGTCGACGTCATGTCGAGGAATTCCTCTCATCTTTCCCCGCATCGCCGGGTGCGGCGGGGACGGAATTGGCACCTGCCCGCAGGGCGCTCGGCGTCGAGCGTGCGGGTGGTTGCCGGGGCGTCGTCGGGCCGTATCCCTCAGCCCCTCTGGATGAGGTATGCAGTTGTGCCGTCGAGTCTATGCGCCGCTCACGCCGTCGCCACCCGGGGTTCCCACGCAGTGGGCCGGCTCAACGGCCGACCACCGCGACCGGTTCCACCACCGCCGGCCGGTCGACGACGGCGACGGCCACCGGTGCGGCCACCGCCACCGACCGGACCCGGGTGACCAGGTTCGCGGCCACCAGGGCGGCGATGGTCGGCGAAGCCGGCCTCACCCGCACCCGGGTCGCCGGCACCAGCCGCTACGTGCGGTTGCGCCGCGACGAACTGGACCGCCTCTACCCAGGGCTGCTCGACGCGGTCCTCGCCGCGCCCGATCGGGTGGCATGATCACCGGATGCGGGGCGCGGCGGTCGGGACCGGTTTCCGCACGGCGTTGACGCTGCTGGCGGCGTGCACCCGGGCGCCGGCGCCGATCGACCCGCCGCCCGACCGCGGGGATCGGCCGGGCACGGCACCCAGTCCGCCGGCCTGCCCCCCGGACGGCACCCGGATCACCAAGACCGGGGTGAGCGCCGCGATGGGGCTGCGGGCCATGGGCCTGGAACTGGTCAACTGCGGAGACCAGCCGTACGGGTTGCGCGGCTATCCGGCGGTCCGCCTCGCCGACGCCGACGGGGAGCCGGTCACGGTTCGGATCATCCCCGGCGCCGCCGGGATCACCTCCGGCTTCGACGCCCCACCCACCACACTCGTGCTGCGCCCGGGCGAGCGGGCCGGCGCCGCGCTGCTCTGGCGCAACACCGTCACCGACGCGGCAGTGGGGGCGACCGAGGGTCGACAGCTCGACGTCGCGCCGGTGACCGGTCGGCCGACGCAACCCGTCGCGCTGGACGGGCCGATCGACCTCGGCACCACCGGCCGGCTCGGGGTGAGCGCCTGGAAGCGCCGCGACCCCCGCCCGACCGCGCCGGACGCCCCGCCGTCCTCGGCCGTCACCCCGGTCGACCCGCTCTGACCGCCCGGACTCTCTCGTCGATCCGCGACCGGGGAGGCACGAGGTCGGCGCCCGGCCGCCGAGGCCGCCGCCCTGGCCGTGGCGCCGCGGATCCTGGTACGGAACCGCCCCTCGGGAGGGGGCGATGCCGCACCAGGATCACGGGGTTCAGGCGGGGACGGACGCGCGGGGGGGTCGAAGGGGTCTCGGCGGGGGCGGCGGGACGGCGCCGGGACAGCAGCGCGTCGAGCGCCCAGGCGCCGGGGCCGAGCACCGCGACCAGCAGGAACGACCAGCAGAAGATCGCGGCCAGCTCGCCGCCGTTGTCGATCGGCAGCAGGCCGTGCGGCTGGTGCACCACGAAGTACGCGTACGCCATCGAGCCGGAGGCGAGCAGCGCGGCGGGCCGGGTGAGCAGGCCGAGGAGCACCAGCGCGCCGCAGACCAGCTGGATCAGCGCGGCCCACCACCCGGGCCAGGCACCGACCGGGACGGCGGTGCCGGTGGTCGGGTTCCCACCGAAGATGCCGAAGAGGCAGAGATAGAAGTTAATCGATTCCTTGCTGGCGGGACGGCCGCGTGGGAACGCTCCCATAATTGGGGCAGGGGGGTGTTACGGGGGACCCCTACACCACCGGAGGCGTCAGCCAAGGCCCGCCTCAGCTCGTGATGTCCTTGCGGGTGAAGCGCCAGAAGGCGAGCGACCAGAACAGCGTCGCGTAGACGACCGCCGAGATCGCGCCCTTGACCACGTCGTCGGTCTGCGTCGGCGACGACAGCAGGCCCAGCCAGGCGCTGCTGTAGTGGGTCGGCAGCAGGTTGCGCAGGCCGCCCAGGGCGGTGATCTGGTCGAGGATGCTGGACAGGATCCAGAGCAGCACCGCCCCGCCGACGGCGCCGAGCGCGGCATCGGTGGTCACCGACAGCAGGAAGGCCAGCCCGGCCACCACCAGCAGCACCACCGCCAGGTAGCCGAGCACCCCGAGCAGCCGGAGCAGACCCTCGCCCGGGGCCAGCTCCGCGGAGACCTGGCTGCTCAGCGGTTTCCAGCCGTAGCGCAACGTGCCGGCGACCAGCGCGGTGCCGGCCAGCAGCAGCAACGCCAGGCCGGAGTACGCGAGCGCGACCACCAGCTTCACCGCCAGCAGCCGGGCCCGGGGCACCGGCACCGCCAGCAGGTAGCGCAGGCTGCCCCAGCTCGCCTCGCTGGCCACGGTGTCACCGCAGAACAGCGCCACCACCACGACCAGCAGGAACGACGCCGACACCAGGATCGAGAACAGGGTGAAGTTGAGCCCGCCGGAGGTGGCCAGATCGGCCAGGCTGGCGAACTCGCCCCGCCCGCCGCCGTCGTCGTCCGAGGAGTCAAACTGGAACGCCACCAGGACGATCAGCGGCAGCAGCACCATGAAGCCCAGCGCCAGCTGGGTACGCCGGCGCGTCGCCTGCCGCCGGAACTCCGCGCCGAACGGCATCGTGGCCGAGGGCCGGTAGCCGGCCGCCGCCCCGCCACCGCCTTGCGGCGCCACCTGAGAGCCCACCATCACCGGTCCCCGCTTCCCCGAGAGTTCTCGCCGACCAGGGCGAGGAACGCGTCCTCCAGGCGGCGCCGGGGCACCACCCGGTCCACCCCGATGCCGGCCCGGACCAGTTCGGCCACCACCTCGCTGCGGGCGGTGCCGTTGGTGTCGACCACCAGCGCGCCGTCGTCGTCGGGCAGCACCCGCACGCCGCCGAGCCGGTCGAGCACCGACCGCGCGGCGTCCGGGTCGCTCACCTCGAACAACACGCTCGGCGACTCGCCGACGATCTCCTCGACCGGTCCGGACGCCACGATCCGCCCCTTGTTCACCACCACCGCGTGCGTGCAGGTCTGCTCCACCTCGGCCAGCAGGTGGCTGGAGACCAGCACCGCCCGGCCGTCCGTGGCGTAACGCTGGAGCACCCGCCGCATCTCGGCGATCTGCGGCGGGTCGAGCCCGTCCGTCGGCTCGTCGAGCACCAGCAGCTCGGGCAGGCCGAGCATGGCCTGGGCGATGGCGAGCCGCTGCCGCATGCCGTGGCTGTACTTCTTCGTCCGCCGGTGCACCGAGTCGCCCAGGCCGGCGATCTCCAGCGCCTCGTCGAAGTGCGCGTCCTCCCACGGCCGCCCGGTGGCCCGCCAGTACGCCCTGAGGTTGTCCAGCCCGGACAGGTGCGGCAGGAAACCGGGCCCCTCGACCAGCGCGCCGATCCGGGAGAGCACCGGCGAGCCGGGCACCAGCCGATGCCCGAACACGTAGATCTCGCCGGCCGTGGGCTGGGTCAGCCCCATCAGCACCCGCAGCGTGGTGGTCTTGCCGGCGCCGTTCGGCCCGAGCAGGCCCACCACCTGCCCGGGGTGCACCTCGAAGTCGACGTCGGAGACGGCGACGAAACCGTCCGCGTACTCCTTGCGCAGGTTACGCACGGCGAGCGGGACGCCCGCGTACTCCGGGTGCACCGAGCGGTCCTGGCGACGGTGCCGGCGGCGGGTGAGCAGCACGACCACGACGAGCCCCACCACGATCGCGGCGAGCAGGCCGGCCAGCACCCAGCGCCAGACCGCGGCCGAGGTCGGGATCGGCGCGGCGTCCACGGTGGGCAGCACCAGCGGGCCGCCGCCGAGCGCCACGGTGTGCACCGCCGGTTGCGCCGGCGAGGCGTACGCCTGGTCCGACGTCGCCACCACCAGCCGCAGCCGGTGCCCGGCCTCGACCCGCCGGACGATCGCCGGCAGCGTGACCGTCACCGGCGTCGCCGCGTCGAGGTCGGCCGGCAGGCCGGTCAGCCGCACCGGCGCGACCAGGCCGTCCGGCAGCGTGGCCGCGCCCTGCGGGTCGACGTCGTAGAGCTTGACGAAGAGCACCGCCTCGCCGGTCGCCGAGGCGGCCCGGATCCGCACGGTCGGCGCGCCCACCACGTCGACCGGGTCGTCCAGCGGCGCCGACTCGAAGCGGGCGTGCTGGCCGGGGATGTCGCCGGCCACGCCGTCCAGCAGCGAGCCGAGCGCCCCGGCGAACGGGATCGCCGAGATCGCCGCCGGGTTACCGTTCGGTGGCACCGCGACTGGCTGGGCCGGCCCGGTGAGCGCGACGTCGCGGCGCTCCTGCCCGGCCACGCCCGGGTAGTCGTCGGTGCGGTAGCCGGTGGCCACCAGGCCCCGGTCGAGCGCGTCGAAGCCGGCGATCCGGGAGAACGTGAAGGAGTCGCCCGGTGCCGCCCCCTCGCCCTTGACGTAGTGGTCGAGCCACTGCGCGGTCAGGAACTTCACCCGGTCCGAGTCGGAGGTCGGCCCGGCGCCGCCGTCGTGACCGCCGGTGAACCAGGCGACCCGCACCGGGGTGCCGGCGGCGGCGATGCCGCGCGCGTTGGCGTCCGCCTCGGTGAGCGGGAAGAGGGTGTCCGCCTCACCCTGCACCAGCAGCGTGGGCGCCTTGATCCGGTCCAGCACGCCGGCCGGCGACGAGCGGCGCAGCAGCTCGACCGCGGCGGCGTCGGCCCGACCGGTGGTGGCGATGCGCAGGTACGCGGCGCAGACGTCGGCGGCGAACCGGCCGCAGGACGGGTCGGCGGCGCCACCGGGCGCCCGGCCGGAGCCGCTGCCCGGGCCGGCACCCGGCTGCGGGCTCGCCGGACCGGCCGAGGCGGGCGCGCCCTCGGGTGCGGCGGCGGTGGCGCCGGACAGCCCGGCCGGGCCGGAGCCGGCGCTGCCGCCACCGCCGAAGAAGATCCCGGCCCAGCCCTTCTTGAACACGCCCTCGGTCGGCGCCTTGCCGGTGCTCTCCGGCAGGAACGCGCGGGACAGGTCGTTCCAGGTGATCATCGGGACGATGGCGTCGACCCGGGGGTCCTGCGCGGCCAGCAGCAGGGCCAGGCCGCCGCCGTACGAGCCGCCGACCACGCCCACCCGAGGGTCGCCGGCCGCGTCGAGACGCACCTCCGGGCGGGCGGCGAGCCGGTCCAGCAGGCGCTGCGCGTCGCGCACCTCGTAGTCAGGGTTGTCGAGGTGGATCTGGCCGCCGCTGCGACCGAAGCCGCAGGCGGTCCAGGTGAGCACCGCGTAGCCGCGGGCGACCAGGTCCTCCGCGTCGGCGCGCACCGACTCCTTGGTGCCGCCGAAGCCGTGCGCCAGCAGCACCGCCGGCACCCGGTTCCGGTCGGAGGCGTCGCCGGGCAGGTAGAGCGTGGTGTCCAGGTCGACCGGCTCGTCGCCGCCCGGCCCGGAGCGGACGCTCACCAACGCCGACTCGGTCCGGAAGTCCGCGCCCTGCGGCCGGACCGCCCAGACCAGGGCGGCGGCGACCAGGACGACCACCACCGCGGCGGCGACGATCCGGCGCGGGCGGCCGGCGAGGGCGCGCCCGACCCGCGCGACGGGTGATCTCATGCGGCACACGGTACGACCCGCCGGCTGAGCGTTCCCTGAGATCCGCCGTACGTTCGTCCGGTTGCGCCGTTCGGCGCGTGCCGCCCGTCGTCCGCAGAAGGTCCAGAGCGTCCCAGCGGGATGTATTCGGATCACGTGAATTCACATCTACAGGTGCAAATCATCTTCGACGCCGCATCTCACCGGCCCGATCGGACGCTGAGTGCTCTCCACCTCGACGATCGGTTACCCAGGACGAACTGACGTGAAGCCGACTCCACGACCACGGCTCCACCCACGCCCGGTTCGACTAATTTTCCGGTCCGGTGCACGGGACTACGGACGGCGACCCCCCGCGCACCGACCGCCCCGCCGTCGCCGGAGGAGACAGACCATGACCGTTCCCGCGCCGCGGGTCCGTCGGCGGCCCTCCGTACCGGGCCGCGTCCTGCCCCTGCTGCTGGCGCTGGCGCTGGTCGCCCCGCTCGGCCTGCTCTTCGCGCTGGCCGAGGGGAACACCTCGGACGACCACGACCTGGCCACCCGGGAACGACTGGGCGTCCGCTATCTGCGCGCCCTCGGGCCGCTCACCGACGCGCTGGTGATGGCCCAGTCCACCGCCGTGGCCGGGGCACCGGTCTCCCGCACCGCGCTCGACGCCGCCATCGAACAGGTGGCACAGGTGGACGACGCGGTCGGCGACGAGCTGCGCAGCCACGACCGCTGGGCCGGGCTGCGGGCCAAGCTGGAAGGGCTGCCGGACCGGGGGCTCGCCGACCCGGAGGCCGCCTACGCGGCGTACGGCGAGGCCAACGACCTGCTGCTCGCGCTCTACCGGAAGGTACGGGAAAGTTCCGGCCTGGTCCGCGACCCGAAGCCCGACTCGTTCTTCCTCCAGGACGGCATCAGCGGGGACCTGCCCACCGCCACCGTGCTGGCCGCCCGCCTCGCCGACCTGGTCCGGCTCGCCCCCGCCCAGCCCGCCGCCCAGCGCACGAGGACCGGCCTCGAACTGGCCGAGCTGCGGGCCGCCGCCTTCGGGCCGGCCAACGACCTGGTCGCCGACCTGCGCGCGGCGGTGGACAGCTCGGAGAGCACCGACCTGGGCGCGAACGTGCTCACCCCGCTGGATGCCTACCAGCGCTCCCTGGAGGCGTTCACCGCCGCCGGCGGCGGCCGGGCCGCGCCGAAACCCGACCAGCTCACCGCCGCCGGCCTCACCGCGCAGGCCGCCGCCAAGCAGCTCCGCGCCGTCATCCTCGACCAGCTCGACACGCTGCTGGAGGAGCGGCTGGACGCCCTCGACCGGGACCGGCTGCTCACCCGGATCGCGGCCGGGGTGGCGGTCGCGCTGCTCCTCGGACTGGCCGTGACGCTGTTCCGGCGCCCGGCCGACGCGAACCGCCCGGCGCCGGCCGAGATCGCGCTGCCGCCGGCGGCCCGCCCGGACCCGGCGGCCGCCACCCAGGACTCCGACCGCCTGCCCGTCGGGGTCGGTGCCGGTGCCGAGGCCGAGCGGTGGAGGCCGTTCGATGCTGCTCGCTAGGTTGCGGATCCGGGGCAAACTCGCCCTGCTGGTCATCATCCCGCTGCTCAGCATGGTCGGGCTCGCCGTGCCGGTGGTCCTCGACCGGGTGGCCGCCGCGCAGCGGGCCGCCGACACCGCCGAGACCGTCCGCGTGGCCAGCCGGCTCGGCAGCCTGATCCAGGACCTCCAGCAGGAACGCCTGCTCTCCATCGGCCTGTGGCTCGGCCAAGTGACCCGCACCGAGCTGATCCAGAAGTCCGCCACCGTCGACGACCGGGTCGCCGACCTGCGCGCCGAATCGCTGCCGACGCCGGTCCGGGAGGCCCTGGACGGGGTACGCCAATTGGCCGACGTCCGCGCCGCGACGCTCGCCGGCCGGGCCACGCCGGAGCAGATCCTGACCACCTTCGCCAGGGTCGACGTGGCGCTGATCGACGCGCTTCGACTGCCGTTCGGGGTGGACACCGACACCTCGGCCGGGCGGCAGGTGCTCGCCCTGGACGCGCTGCTGCGCACCGACGAGGCATTGAGCTCCTGCGCCACCCAGATCGTGCTGGTCCGGGCGACCGGCGACCCGCGGGTGTCCGGCTCGTACATCGCCTGCATGGCCGCGCTCGGCGTGGACAACCGACGGTTCCGCCGACTGATCACGCCGGAGCAGCTCGAGGTGGCCCGGCTGGACGACGCGGCGGTGGCGGCCCGGACCAGCCCGACCTTCCTGGCCGACAGCGTCCGGGACCCGGTCGGCTCGATCACGCCGATGCCGCTGGCTAGGCTCTTCCCCTCGGTGCGCTCGATGATCACGCTGGGCCAGTTCGTGGAGAAGAAGGTCGTCGCCGACGTCATCGCGGAGACCCGGACCGAGGAGCGGGACGCGCTCGTCGCGGCCTGGCTGGTCGCCGGCGCGGCGGCCGTGATCCTGCTCCTGGTCGTGCTGCTCAGCATGACGGTGGCCCGCACGGTGTCCCGCCCGCTGAGCCGGCTCACCCGCTCCGCCGAGCGGGTCGCCCGGGTGACCGAGGCGGAGCTGACCCGGGTGGCCGACGACGAGACCGAGTCGGTGCCGCCGGTGCGTCTCGACCCGGTGGACGTCGGCGCCCGGGACGAGATCGGCGACCTGGCCCGCGCGTTCGACCGGGTGCAGCACACCGCCGCCCGGCTGGTCGAGCGACAGGTGGCCGGCCGGCGCAACGTGGCGCAGATGTTCGGCCACGTCGGCCGGCGTACCCAGAACCTGGTCGGCCGCCAGATCGCGCTCATCGACCGGCTGGAGCGGCAGGAGGCCGACCCGGGCCGACTGGAGCACCTCTATCGACTGGACCACATCTCCAGCCGGCTGCGCCGCAACGCCGGCAGCCTGGTGGTGCTCTCCGGCGCCACCGGCTCGGACGGCCACGTGGCGCCGGTGCCGCTGGCCGACGTGGTCCGGCTCGCGCTCGGCGAGATCGAGGACTACACCCGGGTCGACGTACAGGTGCCGCCCGGCGTCTCGGCGGCACCCGCGATCGCCGGTGACCTGGTGCTGGCGCTGGCCGAGCTGATGGAGAACGCGACCACGTTCTCGCCGCCGCACACCCGTGTGGTGGTGGCCGGCGAGCTGACCGAGGGCGGCGCCCGGCTGAGCGTGGTGGACCACGGCATCGGCCTCACCGCGGAACGGCTCGCCGAGGAGAACGCCCGGCTCACCCGGCGGGAACGGCTCGACCTCGCCCCGACCGAGGTGCTGGGGCTCTTCGTGGTGGGTCGGCTGGCCCGCCGGCACGACTGGCAGGTGCGGCTGACGACGACGCTCGGCAGCGGCGTCACCGCCGGCGTGGAGATCCCGGCTGGCTCGCTGGTGATCCGCCGGCCGGAATCGGCGGGCGTGACCATGGCCCGGGCCACCGCCCCGACGGTCGAGCTGCGGCCTGAGCCGGAGCCCGCGGAGCACCCGATCGCCACGGCCCCCGGCGAGCCCGTCGGCTTCGACGCCGACCTGCTCAGCCGGGCGACCCGCAGCATCTCCACCGGTGCCTCGTGGAACGCCTTCGGCAGCCAGGGCGACGAACCGGAGCCCGGCGATCCGCGGGACGACGCGCCGTCCGTCCCGGCGGCGTCCACCACCGCCGCGCCGCCGGTCGAGGACTTCCGCTTCCCCACCGGTGGCCCGCCGCCCGCCTGGCCGCCCGCGGCCGGGTCGCCCGCCACGCTGCCCGCCGGCCCGTCCTCGCGTCCCGCGACTACCACTCCGCCGACACCGGTCGTCGGCCCGGCACCGGCCGCTCCCCCGGCCGCCGGGCCGACGACCGGCCCCACCCCCCTGCCCACCCGCCCGGCGCCACCCGCCGGCCCGGCCCGCCCGGCGCCACCCGCCGGCCCGGCCCACGCCACGCCACGCGCCGCGCCGCTCCGCCCGAACCCGCCCGCCGGCCACCCGCCGGCCGGGTCACCGTCCACGCCGGCCGACCGGCCGGCCATCGGGCCGTCCTCTCCCGGCCCTGTCGGGGCGCCGGCCGGTCCGGCCGGAACCCGCCCGATCCGCAAGCGGGTGCCGGGGGCGAACCTGCCGGCCGGCCCAGCGGCCGCGCCGGCCGGGCCGGTGATCGGACCGCTGATCGGCGTCCCCGACGACCCGGCCACGGTCCGCGCCCTGGTGGAGGCGTTCCAGGACGGGGTACGCCGGGCCGAGGACGACGTCACGCCCGCCGAGCCGGCGCTGGAGCGACCCCGGCTCAGCCGGCGGGTACCCGGGGCGAACCTCTCCGTCTCCCCGGTGCCACCCGCACCCCCCACCAGCTCCGACCCCGGTGATCCCGTCGAGGTCCGCAACCTCATCACCGAGTTCGAGGCGGGCGTCGCCCGCGCGCTGCGCGAAGTCAGTCCCGACCGCCGCTACGAAGAGGATCCAACACGGTGACCAGCCCGTTCCTGCACGACAACGTCGACCAGAGCACCACCGGCGACCTCAGCCCCGAGGCGCGCACCTTCAACTGGCTGCTCGACTCGTTCACCTCCAGCACGGCCGGGGTGATGGAGGCGATCGCGGTCTCCTCGGACGGGCTGCTGATGGCCATGTCCGCGATCAAGGACCGGCCCAACGCGGAACGGCTCGCCGCCGTGGTCTCCGGCATGACCAGCCTCGCCGGCGGCGCCGCCAGTTGGTACGCGCTGGGCGGGCTCAACCGGGTGATCGTCGACATGGCCGAGGGCTACCTGCTGATCAGCTCGATCAGCAGCGGCTCGGTCCTCGGCGTGGTCGCCGACCGCACCGCCAACCTGGGCACCGTGGCGTACGAGATGACGCTCTTCGCCGGCCGCGCCGGCGGCGCCCTGAGCCCCCGACTGATCGCCGAGCTGAAGAACGCCGTCCAGCAATGATCCCGGGGGCCGCCGGTGGGGACCCGGAGCCGGAACCCGGCGTCCGGATCCGCCCCTTCCTGCGCGCGTCCACCCCGACGCCGGTCACCGACGACGGCGACGGCGACGGGGAGCCGCCCGGCCCACGCCCGTTCGTGCTGACCGCCGGACGGGTGGACGGCGACCCGTCGATCGGCCTGGAGACCCAGGTGACCGCCCGCCCGGGCAGCAGTTCGTGGGCGGTGACCGCCCGGTTGACCCCGGAGCTGGCCACGATCGTCGCGATCTGCGCCGAACCGGTGTCGGTCGCCGAGATCTCCGCCCGGACCCGGTTGCAGTTCGGGGTGACCCGGGTGCTGGTCGGCGACCTGCGCGCCGCCGGCCACCTCGACGTGCACGTCGCGGACGTCGACGACGCCCTCGATCCCGACCTCATCCTGCGAGTGATTGATGGACTTCGTGCGATCTCCTGAATGGCGGGCGGCCGGCCAGGGCGGGCCGGCCGCGAACAGCGCCCCCGCCCGCTACGGCAACCCGGCCCCGCTGATCGGCCGGGCCACGCCGCCCCCGCCGGCCGGGCCACCGCTGCCCTACCGGCCGCCGAGCGGCCCCGGTGAGCCCACCCCGATCGTCAGCCGGGTACCCGCGCCCCGGCCGCCGATCCCGGTGAAGATCCTGATCGCCGGTGGCTTCGGCGTCGGCAAGACCACCACGGTGGGCGCGATCTCCGAGATCGCGCCGTTGACCACCGAGGCGGAGATGACCACCGCCGGGATCGGCGTCGACGACCCGGGCGGGGTGGCCGGGAAAACCACCACCACGGTGGCCATGGACTTCGGCTGCGTCACCATCGACCGCAGCCTGAAGCTCTATCTCTTCGGCACGCCCGGTCAGGCCCGGTTCGGCTTCATGTGGGACGACCTGGTTCGGGGCGCGCTCGGCGCGCTGGTGGTGGTGGACAGCGCGCGGCTCGACGACTGCTATCCGGCGATCGACTTCTTCGAGCGAGCCGGGCTGCCGTTCGCCGTGGGCGTCAACGCCTTCGACGGGCGGCTGGCCCTGGACCTGCCGTCGATCCGCTGGGCACTGGCGATCGCCGAGCACGTGCCGCTGGTGCAGTTCGACGCCCGGGACCGGCTCTCCGTACGGGACGCCCTGCTGGTCGTCCTCGACCGGGCGCTGGACCGGGCGACCCGGGCCCGGGAACGCTGAACCGCCCGGCGGTTCGGTCCGTGATCTGCGAGGGGGTGGGCGCGATGAGGGGTGATCTGGACGAGACACTGGCCCGGCTGGCGCGACGCGAGGAGGCGCAGCGCCGCCGGGAGCCGCTGCCGGACGAACCGGAGGTCGACCGGGCGACGCCCGCCGGCGACCCGGAACCGGTCGAGCCGACGGAACACCGGGCCGGGCACGGCGCGTACCGGCTGCGGGGCGGTGCGGCACTGCGGGGCGGTGCGGCGCCGCTGCGCCGGGACCCGGTCGAGGAGGTCGCCGAGGCGGTGCGTCGGGTGGTCGCCGAACACCCCGGCCTGGCCGTGACGCTGCGGGTGGAGCTGGGCGATCAGGGATACCAGCTGCGGGTCTCCTGGGCGGGGCCGGCGGTCACGGTGGGTCCGGTGCCCGCGCCGACGCCGCCCCCGGCCTGGCCGATGTCGGTGAAGACGGTGGTCGCGCCCGGCAACGATCCGTTGGAGACCGATCCGGCGGCCCGGCTCGCCGAGATGATCCGGCGTGACCCGTCGTTGCTGGAGGACCCGCCCCCGCGCTGACCCGGGCGGCGGCGTGGGGCGGGGGTCGGCCGTCGCCCCGCTCATTCGCCCCGCTCCGCACGGCGACGCCGGACCCCCGGCCGGCGGGGCTCCTCGGGCGCGCGGCGCGCCCGCTCCTCGCGGGGCGCGCGCTCCTCGCGCTGCGGGCGGCGGACCTGCTCGGGCTGGCGGCGGAGCGGCGGTGGCTGCTCCTCCGCCAGTTCCTCGTCGTACTCGTCGTCGTCGAAGTCGTCGCCGGCGTCGTAGTAGTCGTACTCCTGCTCCTCCTCGGTGGGGCGGCGGCGCCGGGGCGGCCGGCCGCGACCGCGCTCGGCGGGTCGACGTTCCTCGTCGCGGCCCGGCTCCCCGCCGCCCTCCTGCTCCTCGCGGAGCGCGGTCTCGTGGTCCTTGACCACCTGGCAGTCCCGGATCTCGCCCCGCCAGCCCTCGACCAGGTCCGGGTCGAGCACGGTCTCGGTCATCACGTGCCGGACGAAGTGCTTCAGCTCCAGCCGCACCCGCCGGCCCTGGGCCCGCCAGAGATTGCCGGTGTGCTCGAAGAGGCCCTGCGGGTGGTACTCCAGCACGACCAGGATGCGGGTCAGCTCCGGGCCGACCTCGTGGAAGCTGACCGTGCCGTCGACCGAACCCTTGTCACCCTTGGACCGCCAGTGGATGAGCCGGTCCGGGATCTGCCGGACGATCGTGGACTCCCAGGTGCGGTGCGACCAGAGGACCTGCGCCTTCCAGGTCATCTTCTCGTCTTCGTCGTTGTCGGCCTGCTCGACCTTCTTCATGAAGCTCGGGAAGTCGCCGAAGGTGGTCCACTGGTTGTAGGCCACCCGCACCGGCACGCCGACCTCGATGGTCTCGACGATGTTGGTGACCTTGAGCTTCTTGCCACCGCCCTTGCCACCCTTGCCGCCGCCGAACGCCGACATCAGCTTCTCCTTACCGCCGACCAGGCCGGCATGGACCATGGCCTTCAGCGGGGAGTGGCCGTCGGCGAGCTTCTGCGCGCCGGTGGCCGCGGCGACCAGGCCGGGGCCACCGCCCTGCTTCGCGTACTCGCTGAGCCGGCCGGTGGCGCCGGTGACCCGCTCGGTCACCACCTGCACGGCGCGTTCGCCGATCGCGGCGGCGAGGTTGCGCAGTTCGCCGCCGATCTGGTCACGGGCCCGTTCGGTCAGGTTGTTGGCGGGCATGGTCACCGCCCCCGACGCCGACGCACGGGGGCCGGCCGCTCGGCGCGATCCTCGTCGTCGAACTGGTCGTCGGCCTCGTCGTAGTCGGCGTCCGGCTGGTCGTCGAGTTCCTGCTCCTCGTCCGGAGCGGACCGCTGCCCGTCCTCCGCCGGCGCGCCGGAGCGGCGGCGCAACGCGTCCGCGCCGCCGCGCAGCCGGCCACTGACCGCTTCGATGCCGCTGCCGGCGGCGGCGGTCGCCGCGGCCCGGCCGGCGGTGACCAGTGGCGCGCCGAGCCTGGTCAGGTTGCCCAACTGCGGGTTCGACCCGAGCAGGCCGGTGGCCATCTGCTTGAGGCCGGCGGGGTTCTGGCTGGCCCGCCCGGCCGCCACGGCGGCGGCCAGGGTGAGTGCCGTCCGCAGCTTCCGCCGGCGGCCCAGGACATATCCGAAACCGACCGCCAGGGCGATCCGAGCTCCGCTCTTCATCGGTTCTCCTTCGCTGCCCAGCGACGGAGCAGGCCCGCCGGCACGACTGCCGGGGATGGCGAAAGGAGCCTGCACACCGGTGCGCCGCATTAGCGGACCCGGCTGGCAGTACCCGTCAGCCGATTCGCAAAACATCCAGAAAGGCATCGCGATAGGCGCGAAACTTCGCACCAATGCCGCCATGAGCAGGGAGGACACGTAAAATTGCGGAACAGCAAGCAACGACCTCAGTGGGTCGGGAGGGCCGAATCCAGACACATTCGGGCGTAGGTCTTTCCGCCTTCTTCGCGCAACTCCGCACCGCATTTACGAAGCACCGAAATGGCACCCGCATTGTCCGGCGTGGTGTCGGCGACGACCGTGTGCATGCCGGCGGCCGCGGCCGCGTGCAGCAGCTCCCGCAGCGCGGCTGCGCCCAGGCCGCGGCCCCGCGCGGACCGGCCCAGCCACATCCCGGTCTCCACCGTCCCCGGCTCGTCGCGGCGAGTCATCCGCACCATGCCGACCACCTCACCGCCGGACACGATCGCGAACATCTGGGTGCCGGTCGGGCCGTCCAACCCGGCGAAGCTGGCCCGGTGGAACTCGCGGAAGGCGTCCCGGCGAGCCAGCGACCACCCGGCCGGCGCGTCCACCGGAGGCATCACGTCCTCCGGCTCGGCCTCCGCCGCCGCTACGGAGAGCAACGGCTCCAGGTTTCGCTCGTCCACCGACTCCAGCTTCACCGCACCTGTCACGAGCCGGAGTCTGCCGGCCGGTGCAGCGCTCGTCCACCCCTTTGGCGACTCATTGCCGGTACGGCGGAGCGGGGCGGCCGGTCGTACCCCCGGGGTGTTCCGCCTCACGCTGCGTTGTCATCCGACCGGTCCGTTCCGGGGGTGAGGGTGCTCACGCGCGAGGCGAACTCGCAGAGCGCGACCGAGGCGTCGTCGGTCCGCTTGCGTCGGCGCAACCGGTCCGGGTGATCCCGCTCGGCCACCCGCACCCGGCCGATCAGGCCCTCCGGACCCTCCCCGGTCACCACCTCCAGCAGCCCGGCCCAGTCGAAGAGACCGAACTGCTCGACCGCGCACGACGCGCCGTCGCTGAGCAGCACCGCCCGGCGCAGCGCCCCCGGCCCGCGCAGCGGCGTCGACCCGGTCACCGCGTGGTACGCCGCGTCCGGGTCGGCGGCCGCCGCCCAGTAGCCGTGGGTACGGTTCATCCGGGTCCGCTGCACGGTCACGGCCCGCCGGAACCGGGTGGACGGGTCGGCCTCGCCGTCCGGCAGCGCGGCCGCGGTGCGGCGCAGGTCGGCCAGCGCGGTCTCCAACCGGTCGTCGGAGACCACCTCGATCCGGTCGCCGGTGTCCAGCACCAGCGGGCTGTCACAGAGCACCAGGTGGTCGACCCGGTCACCGCCCTCCCGCAGCAGGCACACGGTGGACGAGGGGGTGCCGGGGTGGTCGAGGTCGCAGGCGCCGCCGTGGTCCGCCCGCACGGCCAGGATCGCCGCCGCCAGGCTGCTCATCAGCGTGGCCGCGGGCCGGGCGGCGACCGCCAGGGCGATCCGGGCGGCCAGGTGCCGGACGTACCAGGCCGGGCCGTGCACGCAGCCGGTGTCGAAGCCCTCCGGCACGGTGGCGCCGTCGAGGACGCCGACGAGGGGGCCGAACCGGAACACCAGGTCCTCGTTCTCCGGCCGGCCCGGCGCCGGCTCGGACGCGGTACGGACCCGCATCGTCGGCGCCTCGCCGAGCGGCCGGGTCGTCGCGCTGCCGGTCGCGTACCGGCGGTCCGGTGCCCCCATCGATCCGCTCCCTCCGTCGCCGCCCGCCGCCTTACCCGCAGGGGGTGCCCCCATGCCGCGCATCCCGGGAACTCCGCGTCACCGGTCCGGAGCAACCGGTAGCGTCAGGTGCGGTCAGCTCGAACCAGCGACAGGGGGATCGCACATGTTGGAGCGTCTGCACGAGTCGGGAATCCGCGCGGAGCACGCCTACCTCGCCGGATTCGTCAGCATCGGACTCTCGTTCACCAGTTGGTTCCTCTCCAAGAGCCTGGAACGCGCCGGCGTGGACCGGGCGGACCGCTGGGGCATCTTCATCGGCGAGTGGGCTCCGACCTTCTTCGCCATCGGCAACGGGCTACGCACCTACGAGAAGTGAGGCCGGTCAGCGTCGCCGGTTGCGGGCCCGCGACGAGCGGAGCCGGCGCAGCCGGCCGATGAGCAGCGGCTCGGCGGCCAGCGCGGCCGGATGGTCCAGCAACGCGTTGAGCAGCTGGTAGTACCGCGTCGCGGAGAGCCCGAACGTGTCCCGGACGGCCTGCTCCTTGGCGCCGGCGTGCTTCCACCACTGCGACTCGAAGTCGAGGATCCGCCGCTCCCGTTCGGTGAGCCCACCGGCCGGTCCGGCGTCGGCGGCGGGTCGGGGCTCGTCGGTGTCGAGCCGAGCCTCCTCGGCCTCGTCAGCAACAGTGGCCGGCTCGGCGAGCGCCGCGGCTTCGGCCGTCGACGGGGGCTCGGCCTCGACCGCAGGCGCGGACTCGACCGGCGGGGCGGGGCGGGGCGGGGGCACGGGGACGCCGGCGCCGCGGCGCGTACCCCTGGTCGTGGCCGACTCGTCGACGGCGGCCCGGTCGGTGGCGTCGGCGGACACGGCGCTCCTCTCCGACGGCGGGTGACCGGCGCGAGGAGACGCGCCGGCCGGGGAACCCCAGGGTAACCAGGGCCGCCGCCGGCCGCACCGGACGCGTGGTCCGCGCGGCCGGCGGCGCGGGCCTCGGTCAGGCGATGTCCCGCCGGCGCATCGTCCAGAACGCGGCGGCCAGGGCCGCGACCGCGCCGACGCCGAACACCACCGCCGACTGCTCCCAGGTGACCACGTACCTGGCCGGCTCGCAGGCGCCCTTGGCGAACTGGCAGGTGTCGTAGTCGAACAGCTCCGCCTGCTTCATGAACCACGACTGGGCGTAGGTGGAGAGCACGTAGCGCTCGCCGAACGGCACCGACAGCACGCTGACGGCGATCCGGATGCCGATCTCGCTGATCGCGAACAGCGCCACCGCCGCACCCAGCGCCATCGCCGTGTGCCGGCCGAGCGAGGCGAGCGCGAAGGCGACCGCGCCGACGACCAGGATCAGCGCCACCGCCCGCAGCCCGTCCAGCCCGATCGAGCGCCACACCCCCGGGGTCATCTTCGCGGTGGTGCCCCGGGACGTGCCGATCAGCCAGAAGGCCACCGTCCACAGCGCGCCCAGCACGACGCTCAGGCCGAGCACGGTGGTGAGCAGGGCG
This sequence comes from Micromonospora sp. WMMD980, assembly GCF_029626035.1. Lineage (NCBI taxonomy): Bacteria > Bacillati > Actinomycetota > Actinomycetes > Micromonosporales > Micromonosporaceae > Micromonospora > Micromonospora sp. WMMD980. The sequence continues at coordinate 5,980,741 of NZ_JARUBE010000003.1, read as the reverse complement.
CCCACCTTGGTGCCCAGCACAGCCAACCGTTTCGGCCGCCAGAGCAACAGGTTCATCATCCCGCCGGTGTTCCACTCGGCGCCCACGAAGGACGCGCCGACGATGAACGCGAAGAGCGCCACCGCGCCGGCGAACACGGCGATGAACATCCCGAACTCGGCCCGGAAGTCGAACTGGTAGGGCAGGTTCCACTTCGGGTCGAACATCTCCGGCTGCGGCTGGTAGTCCCGGCCGCAGTTCGGGCCGTACCGTTCCTCGGTCTGCTCGCCCTTGGCCTGAGCGGCCTCGCACTCGGTCACGGTGCGCTGCCACTCCTGGACCGACCGCTTGTACTGGGCGTCGGACTCGGCCCGCGCGGCGGCCACCACCTCGGGCGAGAGCTTGTGGCTGGAGAAACTGAACGCGGTGGCCACGGTGGCGAGCCCGAGCACCAACAGGACGAGCATGAGCCGGGTGAGCCGGCGTTTGGCGAGCCGGCGCAGCTCGGTGACGAACAGGCTCATGCGCCCCAACCTCCTGCGGTGCCGGTCTGGTCGACCTTGGCGGACTGATCGACCTGACGGTTCTGGCCGGGGACCGGCGCGGTGGCGGTCAGTTCGAGGAACACGCTCTCCAGGTCGACCGCGACCGGGGTGAGTTCGCTGACGTAGAGGCCCTGCTCGGCGAGGATCCGGCTGACCGCGGCCGGCTTGTCGACGCCGGCCAGCATCAGGTGGTCGGGCTCGGTGGCGGCGACGCGGATCCCGGAGCGGGTCAGCGTCTCCGCCGCCAGCGGCAGGTCGGTGACCGCTTCCAGGCGGACCCGCACGCTGCTCTCGGAGTGCGTCGCGAGCACCTGCTCGACAGGTCCGAACGCGACCCGCCGGCCCAGCGAGATGATGGTGACCGAGTCGCAGATGAGCTGGATCTCGCCGAGGATGTGGCTGGAGAGCACCACTGTCATCCCAGATTCGGCCAGCTCGCGCATGAGCCGGCGCATCTCCCGGATGCCGCCCGGGTCGAGGCCGTTGGCCGGCTCGTCCAGGATCAGCAGCTTCGGGTCCTTGAGCAGCGCGGACGCGACGGCGAGCCGCTGCTTCATGCCGAGCGAGTAGGTCTTCACCCGCTCCCCCGCCCGGTCCCGCAGCCCGACCTGCTCCAGCACCTCGTCGACCCGTCGGCGCGGCAGCTCGCCGGCCTGGGCGAGCAGGCCGAGGGTGTCCCGCGCGGTGAAGTGCGGGAAGAACTGCGGACTCTCCACGATGGCGCCGACCTGCCCGGCGACCGCCGGCAGCGCCCGCGGCAGCTCCTGGCCGAGGATGGCCATCCGGCCGCCGTTGGGCCGGATCAGCCCGAGCAGCGTACGCAACGTGGTGGTCTTGCCCGATCCGTTGGGGCCGAGGAAGCCGTGCACCTGGCCGGCCTCGACCCGCATGTCGAAGCCGTCGAGCGCGTGGCGGACCCCGCGTTTCCGGCTCCGGTACGTCTTGCGGAGACCTTCGATCTCCAGGACAGCCGACACAGCTGACCTCCCCCGATGAGTTAGGCGACAGCGACACCATACGCGGTATGCATCGGAAGGCAATACCCGGTATGCAGTGTCGGCGTGTTCAGCGGGGGCCCCGCCTGTACCGGAGGCGTTGAGCGGGGCCCCCTCCTTACACCTCAGGCGCAGACGACGTGCACGCCGGCGTCGCGGAACGCCTGCACCGTCGCGGGGGCGGCCCCGGAGTCGGTCACCAGCGTCTCGATCCGGTCGACCGGGCAGATCCGGGCGAACGCGTGCCCGCCCAACTTGGACGAGTCGGCGATCACCACGACCCGCTTGGCGCGCGCCACCATCAGGCTGTTCATGGCCGCCTCACCCTCGTGGTGCGCGGCGGCGCCGAGCTGGGGGTCTATCGCGTCCACACCGAGCAGCGCGACGTCGAGCGTCACCTCCCGCAGCAGCGCCCCGCCGAGCGGGCCGACCAGCTCGAACGACTTCGGCCGGACCACGCCGCCGGCCACCACCACCTTCATCCGCGAGCGCACCAGCAGCTCGTTGGCGATGTTCAGCGCGTTGGTGACCACGGTGAGCTGGGCACCCTCGGCGCTGGTGTTCAGGTCGGGGCGGACCGCCAGGGCCCGGGCCACCTCGGTGCTCGTGGTGCCGCCGTTGAGGCCGACCACGGTGCCCGGGGAGACCAGCGCGGCGGCGGCCGCACCGATCCGCTGCTTCTCCGCCGAGTGCTTGGCGGTCTTGTAGCGCAGCGGCAGGTCGTAGGAGACGCCGTTGGCGACCGCGCCGCCCCGGGTCCGCGTGATCATCTGCTGCTGGGCGAGCTGGTCGAAGTCCCGCCGGATGGTGGCCTGGGAAACCTCGAGCCGCTCGGCCGCCTCCTCGACGCTGACCCGGCCGCTGTCGGTCAGCATCTCGAGCAGCGCGTTCCAACGCGCGTAGCGGTCCACCGCGGGGGCCTCCCCTGACTCTGCACGTACGGTGATTGATTGCGTGCACAGTAGTGCGCGAAACTACGTCTGCGCAAAACCCCGCCCTGCGCGAATCGGGAGACGGTTGCCACGCCCACCTCGCTTCGCGCAGAATGACGCGCGAAAGAAGGCCCTATCGCGCCGTATTGCGCAGGGTCTCCCCCGGCGAGGAGTTGTCATGGCGTACGTGCACGCGGAGATCGCGAGCCAGCCCGACTGCTGGCGTGCGGCGGCCCGGCTCGCGCCGACCGCCGCCGAGCACCTGCCGCGCCCCGGCGAGCGGGTCGCCGTGGTCGGCTGCGGCACGTCGTGGTTCATGGCGGCGGCGTACGCCGGGCTGCGCGAGGCCGCCGGCCAGGGCGAGACCGACGCGTACCAGGCCAGCGAGTTCCCCACCGGCCGCCGCTACGACCGACTGATCGCGATCACCCGATCCGGCACCACCACCGAGGTGCTCGACCTGCTCGCCACGCTGCGCGGGCGGATCCCCACCACGGTCCTGGTCGGCGACCCGGGCTCGCCCGCCGTCGCGCTGGCCGACGCCGCCGTCGCGCTGCCCTTCGCCGACGAGCGCTCGGTCGTGCAGACCCGCTTCGCCACCACCGCGCTCGCGCTGCTCCGCGCCCACCTCGGCGAGGACCTCGGCCGGCTGGCCGCCGACGCGGAGGTGGCAGTCCGGGCGCCGCTGCCGATCGATCCGGCCGGCATCGAGCAGGTCACCTTCCTCGGCCGGGGCTGGACCGTGGGGCTGGCCCAGGAGGCCGCGCTGAAGTGCCGCGAGGCCGCCACGTTCTGGGCCGAGGCATACCCGGCCATGGACTACCGGCACGGCCCCATCTCGATCGCCGCCCCGGGTCGGCTGGTCTGGGCGTTCGGCGACATCCCGGACGGGCTGGCGGAAGACGTGGCGGCCACCGGCGCGGCGTTCGCGCACAGCCGCACCCACGGCTGCCGCACGGTGCTGACCAGCTGGGCGGCCGGCCGCACCCCGGTCGACCCGATGGCCGACCTGATCCTGGCCCAGCGGTTCGCCGTCGCGCTGGCCACCAGCCGTGGCCTCGACCCCGACGCGCCCCGGCACCTGACCCGGTCCGTGGTGCTGGCATGAGCGAGCGCACCGAGCGCAGCGAGGGCCACGAGCGCATGCCCGGCCGGCACGGCATGAGCGAGCGCACCGAGCGCAGCGAGGGCCACGAGGGCCACGAGCGCATGCCCAGCCGGCTCGCACCATGACCTCGCGCGACGAGGTCGTCGTCGCGCTGGACGTGGGCGGCACCGGAATGAAGTGCGCCCTGGTCCGCCCGGACGGCACGACGGTGCACACCGAACGGCACGCCACCGACGCGGGGCGCGGGCCGGACGCCGTGGTCGGCACGATCCTGGACGTGGCCGAGGGACTGGCCGACACCGCCCGCGCCGCCGGGCACACGCCGGTGGCCTGCGGCATCGCCGTGCCCGGCGTGGTCGACGAGACGCGCGGGGTGGCGGTCTGGTCGGCGAACGTGGGCTTCCGGGACGTACCGCTGCGCGACCTGGCGGGCGGCCGCCTGGGCCTGCCCGCGGCGCTCGGTCACGACGTGCGGGTGGGCGGCCTGGCCGAGGCCCGGCTCGGCGCCGGCCGGGACGCCGGCCACGTGCTCTTCGTCGCGATCGGCACCGGCATCGCCGCCGCGCACGTGGTCGCCGGGTCGGCCGCCACCGGCGCGCACGGCGCCGCCGGGGAGATCGGCCACATTCTGGTACGCCCCGGCGGCCCGCACTGCGGCTGCGGCCGCGCCGGCTGCCTGGAGGCGGTGGCCTCGGCGTCGGCGATCGGTCGCCGGTACACGGAGCTGGCCGGCACGCCGGCGACGGCGGCCGAGGTGGCCGACCGCACGGCCGCCGGCGAGCGGCTCGCCGCCGACGTCTGGCGGGAGGCGGTCGAGGCGCTCGCCGACGGCCTCGCCACCGGGCAGGCGCTGTTCGACGTCGCGACCGTGGTGCTCGGCGGCGGCCTCGCCCAGGCCGGGCCCCGACTGTTCGACCCGCTGCGCGCCGCGCTGCGCGAGCGGCTGACCTTCCACCGCGAGCCGCGACTGGTCGCGGCCGCCCTCGGCGACGAGGCCGGCTGCCTCGGCGCCGCCCTGCTGGCCCTGGACACCATGGCGAAGGAGAGTCGATGACCCGGCGCGTGACCGGCAAGGTGGTGACCCCGACCGGCGTCGTCCGGCAGGGCTGCGTGGAGATCGCCGACGGCCGGATCACCGCCGTGGCCGAATATCCCTCGGTGCGCGACGGCCACTGGATCGTGCCCGGTTTCGTGGACATGCACACCCACGGCGGCGGTGGGCACACGTTCACCACCGGCGACCCGGAGTCCGCCCGGCAGGCCGCGGCGTTCCACCTCGGACACGGCACCACCACGCTGCTCGCCAGCCTGGTCAGTTCGCCGTTCGCGCTGATGCGCGACGCCACCGTCGCGTTCCGCCCGCTCGTCGAATCGGGCGTGCTCGCCGGCCTGCACTTCGAGGGCCCCTACCTGTCCACCGACCGCTGCGGCGCGCAGAACCCGGAGTTCCTGCGCGACCCGTCCACCGAGGAGCTGACCGAGCTGATCGGGCTGGGCGGCGGCACGGTGCGGATGGTCACGCTGGCCCCCGAACGCGCCGGCGCGACCGGTGCGATCGAGCTGCTGGTGGCGAACGGCGTGGTGGCGGCGGTCGGTCACACGGACGCGACCTGGGAGCAGACCCGCGCGGCGGTGGCCGCCGGCGCGAGCGTCGGCACCCACCTGTTCAACGGGATGCGCCCGGTGCACCACCGCGAGCCCGGCCCGGTGGTGGCGCTGCTGGAGGCCCCGGGAGTGGTCTGCGAACTGGTCGCCGACGGCGTGCACCTGCACGACGGCATGCTCGGCTTCGCCGCCTCGGTGGCCGGCCCGGATCGGGCCGCGCTGATCACCGACGCGATGGCCGCCGCCGGGATGCCCGACGGCGACTACGAGTTGGGCGGCCAGGCGGTGACCGTGGCCGACGGCGTGGCCCGGCTCAGCGACGGCGGCGCGATCGCGGGCAGCACGCTCACCATGGACGCCGCGCTGCGGCATGCGGTCGGCGCGGGTGTCGCGCTTCCCGACGCCTGCCGTATGGTCGCCACCACCCCGGCGCGGGCCCTCGGCCTGGGCGACCGGGTCGGGGCGCTGCGAACCGGCCTGCGCGCCGACCTGGTGGTGCTCGACGACGACCTGAACGTGGTGCGGGTGATGCGCGGCGGCGACTGGGTGGACTGAGTCAGGCGGTCGGGACCTCGACGCCGAGCACGGCCTGCTCGTCCGGGCGGTGCACCAGCACGTCGGCCAGGTAGGAGTGCACCGCCCGGCGCATCCCGACGTCGCGACCGGCCTGCTCGGAGAGCAACCACTTGTGCTCGATGATCTGGGCGAACAGCTCCTGCGGCTCCAGCTTGCGCCGCAGGTGCCCGGGCACCGCCCGGACCACCGGCTCGAAGACCTCGGTGAGCCAGCGGTGCGCCGCCTGCTGCTCGTCGGTCAGGTCGCTCTCCACCCGGTAGGCGTCCAGGTCGTTGAGGAGCTTGCGGGCCTGGTTCTCCTCGGCGTCCAGGCCGGTGAGGCGCAGCAGCCGCCGGGTGTGGTAGCCGGCGTCGACCACCTTGGGCCGCACCAGGTAGCGCCCGTTGTCGACGGTCGACATGGCCACCTCGGCGACGTCGAAGCCCAGCTCGTTGAGGCGCCGGATGCGACCCTCGATGTCGTGCCGCGCGGCGCGCTCGACCTGCTGCTCGTAGGTGATCTCGTGCCAGAGCCGCTCGTACCGCTGCACGACCTCCTCGCTGACCACCTCCGGGTCGATCGACTCGTGCAGCAGGCCGGCGGCTCGGAGGTCGAGCGCCTCGCCGAAGATGTTGACCCGGGCGATCTCCAGGTCCTCGCCGCGCTGGCCGTTGGAGAGCGACGGATGCAGCGCGCCGGTCTCGGCGTCCACCAGGTAGGCGGCGAACGCGCCCGCGTCCCGGCGGAACAGCGTGTTGGACAGCGAGCAGTCGCCCCAGAAGAACCCGGTCAGGTGCATCCGGACGATCAGCGCGGCCAACGCGTCCAGCAGCCGGTTCATCGTCTCCGGGCGCAACGTGTTGGAGAACAGCGCCCGGTAGGGCAGGGAGAACTGGAGATGCCGGGTGATCAGCACCGGGTCGAGCGGCTCACCGTCGTCGGTCTGCCGGTCGGCCACGATGGCGATCGCCTCGACCGACGGGAAGTCGATCCGCTCCAGCGCCCGCAGCAGGTCGTACTCGCGCTCGGCGACCCGCTCGCCGGTCTCCTTCACCGCATAGACGTAGCCGCCGAGGCGGACGAATCGCACGATGTGCCGGGAGATGCCCTGGGGCAGCGCCACCAGGTGTTCGGCAGGCCACTGCTCGAGCGGGGTCGACCAGGGGAGGTCGAGAAGCGCCGGGTCGACGAGGGCCGAGGTGATCCGCACGGCAACCAGTGTGACCGCTGACCCCCGGGCAGCGCTTCCCTTCGTGGTTCGGCACACAGCCACCGACCGGGTCGGGCTGGTCGGCCGGTAGCGTAGGCGCGTGCGCCAGACCTCAGGGGTACGCCGGGACCTGCGCCTGCGGCCCGTCCGGCCGGCCGGGTGGTGGTTCGACGGGCTGCTGCTCACCGCGCTGGTGGCGCTGACCGTGACGCTCGCCTCGGGTCACCTGTTCGGGCTCGACCGGGCGGTCGCCGACTGGTCGGCCGCGCACCGGCCGACCGCCGCCCGCTGGGTCGCGATGGCGCTCAACCTGCTCGGTCAGGGCACCCCGCTGACGCTGCTGGCGGCCGGGCTGGGTGTGCTGCTGGCGCTGCGGGTGCGCTCGGTGCGGGCGGTGCTGCCGCCGGTGACCGCGTTCGTGTTGACGTTCTTCACGATCGGCCCGCTGAAGGTGTGGACCGCCCGCCCGGCGCCGAGCGCGAGCGTGAAGGAGCCGTTCCTGCCGCCCGAGCAGACGTTGCCACTGTTCCAGCACGAGCTGCCGGTGCGCTTCGCCCAGTCGTACCCGTCGGGGCACGTCGCCAACGCGATCGTCTGGTACGGCGTGCTCGCCCTGCTGCTGGCGCCGCTGCTGCGCACGGTCGGCCGCGTCGTGCCGCCCCGGCTGGTCACCGTGGTCCGGGTCATGCCGCCGGCGATCGTCTTCTGCACCACCGTCTACCTGGGCTGGCACTGGCTCACCGACTCGGTGGCCGGGCTGCTGCTCGGGCTGCTGCTGGACCGGCTGCTGCGCCGGGTGCCCTGGAACGCCCTGCCCCTGCCGGCGCGCCTCGGGGCCTGGGCCCGGGCGGCCGACGGGCTCGACTGAGCGTCCGCCGCCGGTCTGCCGACCGCGTCCCCGGCGGTGGCCCGCTCAACCTCATTCGGCGCCGTCGACCCGATCCCGTCGGCGGCACCCGCCATTAACCCCGGCGCTCTAGGCTGCCGGCGTGGAACGGCTGGCGCGGCGACTCGGCGTACCCGATGCGGTCGTCATCGGTCTGGGCGCGATGCTCGGCGCGGGCGTCTTCGTGGTCTTCGCCCCGGCCGCGTCGGCGGCCGGTGGCGCCGGGCTGCTCGTCGCGCTCGCGCTGGCCGGCTTCGTCGCGTTCTGCAACGCCACCAGCTCGGCGCGGCTCGCCGCGCTCCACCCCGAGTCCGGCGGCACCTACGTCTACGGCCGGGAACGGCTGCACCCGTTCGCCGGTTTCGTCGCCGGGTGGGGTTTCGTGGTCGGCAAGACGGCGAGCTGCGCGGCGATGGCGCTGACCATCGGCGCCTACCTGTGGCCGGGCCGGGCGCGGCTCCTCGCGGTCCTCGCGGTGGTGGCGGTGACCGCGGTGAACCTGCGCGGCATCGGCAAGACCGCCGCCGTCACCCGGGCGTTGGTCGCGGTGGTGCTCACCGTGCTGGCGGTGGTGGCGGTGACCGGCGCGCCGCGGGTGGCCGGCGACCGCCTCACCGGGCTCGCCGACGCCGGGACACACGGTGTGCTCACCGCCGCCGGCCTGCTCTTCTTCGCCTTCGCCGGGTACGCGCGGATCGCCACGCTGGGCGAGGAGGTCCGCGACCCGGCACGCACCATCCCGCGCGCGGTGCCGCTGGCGCTCGGCGCGGTGCTGGCGCTCTACCTGACGCTTGCCGTGGTCGCGCTCGGCGTGCTCGGTGCCGACCGGCTCGCCGTCTCGGCGGCACCGCTGGTCGACGTGGTGACCGCGGCCGGCCGGCCCGGGCTGGCCTGGCTGGTGCGCGCCGGGGCCGCCGGGGCGGTGACCGGCGTGCTGCTCTCCCTGCTCGCCGGCGTCGGCCGCACCACGCTGGCGATGGCCCGCCGCGGCGACCTGCCGGGCGCGCTGGCCGCCGTGCACCCACGCCACCGGGTGCCGCACCGGGCCGAGCTGGCGGTGGCCGCCGTGGTGATCGTGGTGGTGGCGCTCGGCGACGTCCGTGGCGCGATCGGCTTTTCCAGCTGCACCGTGCTGGTCTACTACGCGATCACCAACGCGGCGGCGCTGACGCTCGGCAGGTCGCTGCTCGCCGCGCTGGGGCTGGTCGGCTGCCTGGTGCTCGCGGTCAGCCTGCCGTTGCCGAGCGTGCTCGCCGGGTTCGGCGTGCTCGCCCTCGGCGCGCTCGTGTACGCCATCCGCCGCCGCTGAGCGGCGTCACTCCGCCGGCTCGCGCGGGGTGGGGGGCGCGGCCGGCGCGGGCGTGGTCTCCCGCAGCAGGGCGGTCAGCCCGGCCCGCCGGGCCACCACGGTCAACCGGTCCCCGGCGCCCAGCACCACGCGCGGGTCGACCGACCAGTCGGCCTTCTGCCCGGTGCGGGTGTGCGCGAGCAGGCGCACCTCGCCGGGGCGGGCGACCGCGCCGAGCGGGCGGCCGTCCAGTGGGGAGCCGGCCACCACGGGCACCTCGGTGACCAGCAGCGCGTGCCGGTCCACCGGGATGGTGGCGATCACCGCGCGGTCCAGCAGGGCCGCCGCGAACGACGGCGCGGCCAGGTAGGAGACGCTGCGCGAGATGCCGATGCCGAACGCCTGCTGGATCCGCTCGGCGAAGTCGCCGTCGAACAGCCGCAGCACCACCCGCAGGTCGGGGTCGAGGGAACGGGCGATCAGCGCGGCCCGCAGGTTCGCCCCGTCGTCGGTGGAGACCACCACCAGCGCCTGGCTGGTGTCGACCGAGGCGGACCGGAGCGTCTCCTCCAGGCCGGCGTCCCCGACGATCACCGGCACGCCCAGCCGGTGCGCCAACGCGGCGCCGCGCGCGTCGGGATTCTTGTCGATCGCCACCACCTCGACGCCGAAGTCGTGCAACTGGGCCATCACCCGGGTGCCGATGTTGCCCAACCCGACGACCACCACGTGACCGGAACGGTCGGGCTGGATCCGGCCGGCGTGCAGGGCCAGCCGGGCGTTGACGATGCCGTCGACCACCGCGGCCGTGATCAGCGGGATCAGCGCCAACCCGGCCAGGTTGAGCACCACCTGCATCACCTGGGCGGCGACCGGCTTGTTGACGTCCGGGTCCTGGCCGCTGAGCGTGGTGACCAGGGTGAGATAGAGCGCCTCACTCCACGTGACGTCGGCGGCGCGGGCGTTCAGCCAGCCCAGCACCGCGATCACCCCGAGCAGCACCAGCACCGCCATGCCGATCTTGCGGGTGGCGAAGCTGCGCACGGCGCGCAGCAGCACCTCCACCGGCTGCCGGCGCCGCCGGGCCCGCACCAGCCGGCGGGCGGCCAGCTCGGTGCCGGGCGGCTGGCCGGTCGCCTCGGCCAGCACCACGTCGGCCGCCGCCTCGTCGGCGGGCAGCACCCGGACCAGCTCCGGGTCGGTGGTGACGGCCAGCCCGCACACCACGTCCCGCGGGCGTACGTCGGCGCGGCGGGCCACGTAGAGGGTGCGGCCGGCGTGCCGGAAATGGGTGGGTGCCACCTCGCCCAACGCGGCGGCGACGAACGCGGGCGCGGCCATCGAGGCGTCGGAGATGATCGCCGAGTCGGGGAAGAGCTGCCGCAGCCCGTCCGCCAGGTTGGTGTTGTACATCCGCACCACCAGGCGCAGTCGCGGCTCGACCTCCTGCGCGCAGAGCGCCGCGTGCATGTTGCCCACGTCGTCCTGGTGCAGCAGGGCCAACCCCGCCGCGCCGGCCAACCCGGCCCGACGGAACGCGGCCTCGTCGAGCCGGTCCGCCAGGACGACGCGCACGCCCGGCACGTCCCGCCCGTCCGGGCCGTCGGAGCGGCGGCGCTCCGGCACCACGAGCGTGACCCGGACCTGGCCGGCGGCCGGGTCGGTGGCGAGCAACGCCCGGACCACCCAGTAGGCCAACGGATCGGAGCCGCAGACCACGTAATGGGGTCGTTCGTCCCCGTTCGGCCGGAACCGCCACCCGGTCGCACGGCGCGCGCGGTCGCGCAGGGGCTCGGCCATGCCCGGATCGTAGTCAGCCGCTCGCGGTGGGCGCATCCCCCATCGATCTTGCGCGCATGGGGTCGCCGGGTGCGGGTAGAGCACCGGCATGCAGACGTTCCTGCCGTATCCGGACTTCCTGGCCAGCGCCCGGACGCTGGACCAGAAGCGGCTGGGCAAGCAGCGCGTGGAGGCCATCCAGGTGCTGCGCGGGCTGACCCGACCCGACTACGGGTGGCGCAACCACCCGGCGGTGAAGATGTGGGCCGGGTACGAGGAGGCGCTGACCCGCTACGGGCTCGACATGTGCGCGGTGTGGTGCGAGCCCGGCCGGGCGGACACCTGCGCCGCCACGCTCGCCACCGACCTCGCCGCCGCCTGCGGCGTCACCACCGTCCGCCGCCAGGACGAGCTGGCCGCCACCGGGGACGTCCCGCCCTGGTTGGGCCGCGAAGACCTGCATCGCAGTCACCGTTCGTCGCTGCTGCGCAAGGACCCCACCCACTACACCCCGCTCTTCCCCGCCGACACCCCGCTCGACCTGGACTACGTCTGGCCCCCTTCCGACCGCCCCCGCCGAGCGTGAAAGGAGGGGCCCCTTGTTAACGCCTCAGGTATAGGAACGCGCCCCGCTTGACACCGCAGCCGGCACGACACGCCACGGCGTCGGGTGCGCGCGCCGTCATCGCGCCCGGTGAGAGGGGTGCCCTTCTATACCGGAGGCGTTAACAAGGGGCCCTTCCTTCAACCTCAGGCAGGATGGGGAGCACTGTTGAGTTGGAGGGGTGGGGCGTGGGGCTGTCGCAAAGGGTTGGTCGGCTCATCGGCGTACGGGAGCACATGGTGGACCCGGGCGGCGGTGGCGCGCCCCGCGTGCCCCGGTCGACGTCGGCGCTTGTGGTCGGTGGCGGCATCGCCGGCATGTCGGCGGCGGTGGTGCTGGCCGAGCGCGGGGTGGCGGTGACCGTGTTGGAGGCCGCGCCGCACCTGGGTGGCCGGCTCGGCGCCTGGCCGGAGGAGCTTCCCGACGGCGCCCAGCAGAACGAGCACGGATTCCACGCGTTCTTCCGGCAGTACTGGAACTGGCGCTCGATCCTGCGCCGGGCCGACCCGACGCTGGGCTTCCTCAAGCCGATCCCGGGCTATCCGATCCTCTCCGCGCAGTGGCCGACCGAGGAGTTCGGCAAGCTGCCGCCGGCCCCGCCGGCCAACCTGCTGGCCCTGCTGCTGCGCAGCCCCAGCCTGCGCCTGGCCGACCTGCGGTCGATGGACCGGGACGCGGCGCTGCCGCTGCTCACCTACGACCCGGTGCGCACCTACGCGGAGTTCGACGAGCGCACCGCCGACGAGTTGCTCACCTCGTTGCGCCTGCCGGACCGGGCCCGGGCGATGCTGTTCGAGGTCTTCTCGCACTCGTTCTTCAACCACGAGGCGGAGATGTCGGCCGCCGAGATGATCGCGCAGTTCCACTTCTATCTGCTCGGCAATCCGGAGGGGCTGGCGTTCGACTGCCCGGACCAGGACTATGCGACGGCGATCTGGGAGCCGCTGACCCGGCACGTGGAGAAACACGGCGGCCGGGTGCTGACCGGCGCTCCGGCGGCCCGGCTGGACCGGACGCCGGAGGGCTGGCGGGTGACCGGCGCGAACGGCGACACCTGGGCGGCCGGGCACGTGGTGCTCGCCGTCGACCCACCGGCGCTCGCCGCGCTGGTCACCGCCTCGCCCGGCCTGGCCGCGGTGGCGCCCGAGCTGGTGGCCCGGATGCCCGCGTTCGGCCGGCCCGGTCCGCCGTACGCGGTGGCGCGCTACTGGATGGACGGGGACGTCCGCCCGGACCGAGCGGTGTTCAGCGGCGTCTCCCGCCAGCCCACGCTGGACTCGGTGACGCTCTACCACCGGCTGGAGGCGGAGCCGCGCCGCTGGGCGGAGCGCACCGGCGGCTCGGTGGTGGAGCTGCACGCGTACGCCTGCGAGCCGGACGTGCCGGCGGACGAGCTGGCCGCGCGGATGCTGCGGGAGCTGACCGCGCTCTGGCCGGAGGTGGCCGACCTGCGGGTCCGCGAGCTGCGCGCCCGGGTCGAGGCGCAGGCGCCGGCGTTCACGCCGGGCAGCCACGCCGGCCGTCCCGGGGTACGCACCGACGCCGAGGGGCTCTATCTGGCCGGGGACGGGATCCGGACCGAGTTCCCGAGCGCGTTGATGGAGCGTTCGGCGGCGACCGGGATCATCGCGGCGAACCACATCCTGCGGGCCGAGGGCGCGGCGGCGGAGCCGGTCCGCTCGATCCGTCCCCGGGGGCTGCTGGCGCGAACCGCCGACAAACGATCGTAAAACCAGCGTCCTGCCCCCGTACTCGGCGGCGGTGCGCGCCGCTCGCTGTCTGCCTGGGCCGGCGCGGTCGGCCGGGCCACCGTCCGAGGGCGGATCGAAATACGTTGCCCGCGTTTCCGGCGTCGATCTACCGTGAACGCGCAAGGTCAACCACCGTTCCGGGAGCCGTCCATGTCGCTGCGATCCGCCACCACGATGCCGTCGTGGCCGCTCGGTGACGGCTGCCCATGGTCCGGACGGCTCGACTGACGCGCGCGCCCGCGCGTCCCGTCGCGCCGCCCGGTCCCCCTGGACCGGGCGGCTTTTTCGTACCACCGATCGGAAGGGAGAACCCGGTGGACGCCGTCCTCGTCATCAACGCCGACCTCGGCCCGCTGCACCGGGTCACCGTCCAGCACGCGATCCGGATGCTCTGCCGGCGGGTCGCCGAGATCCACGAGGCCGATCCGGACCGGCTGATCGGCGTCTTCCCGCTGCCGCGGGTGGTCCGCCTCGTCCGGTACGTGGTGACCCGCTGGCGGTTCCGCGCCGGCCCGGCCTGGTCCCGGGCCGGAGTGCTGGCGCGTGACGGCCGGCGGTGCGCCTACTGTGACGGCCCGGCCGGCACGATCGACCACGTCCTGCCCCGCTCGCGGGGCGGCCGGAACACCTGGGGGAACACCACCGCCGCCTGCTACGCGTGCAACCAGCGCAAGGGCGACCGGACCCCAGCCGAGGCGGGCATGCCGCTGCGGCGGGAGCCGACGACCCCGAACTGGGCGTCGCTGGCGCGGTGACGGACGGCCGGCGGGCACAGGGGGCGGTGTCGGGGGTAAACCCCCGGCGCGGCGCCCGCCGGCCCCGACCAGCTGAGATCTTGGAAGGAAATGGCCCTCGGAGGGGCCGACATCTTCCAAGATCTAGCGCAGCGCGTGCTTCTCAGACATTCGTGGGAGTGGCCGCGGGCGGCCCGGCAGCGTGGTGACGCAGGAACTCGGCCGCCCGGCGGGCGTTGTGGTGGACCTGCCAGCCGGCCAGCGCGAACATCACCGCCACCAGTCCGAAGAGGGCCACGAACGCCGGAGAGGTGACGCGGATCAGCATCTGACCGAGGTTCACCGCCACCAGCCCGGCCGCCAGGACGACCCACCATCCGCTCTCCACCATCTGACGCGCGACGAGAGTGAGCGTCGGCAGGTCGGCGTCGGGGCCCGCGGTGCCGCGCCGCACCTGCTTGATCAAACGGGATCGCCGGCGCATCGGCATGGCCCACATCGGGGACTCCCGGCTGGACCGGTACCGCCCACGGCGGACGGCCCACCCGACGGCGCCGACCTCGACCACCAGGCCGAGCACGACGAGGACCACGCCGGCGATCTGTGCCGCCTCCGGGGCGTCTCCCTCCCACCAGCTCGACCAGCCCGAGCCGAACAGATTGCGGGCGAGCAGGACTCCGAGCCCGCCGAGCACCCCGAACACCAGCGCCAGGCCGAGCATCAGCCCACCGGTCCGGCGCCTGCCCCGCCGGATCAGGCGTGCTTCGTCGTCGCGACCGTCCATCATGGCCTCCCCCGTCCGCCGCCTGGGTCGTACCCCGGGGGTGCGGCGGGCAAACGGCGGTCAGTCGTACGCCGGCGGGGTCCAGTCGAAGCGCGGCGGCCGGCGCTCGTTGACCGCCGCCACCCCCTCGCGGGCCTCGCCGCTGTCCCGCACCTGGGCGTGCCACCAGGCGATCCGGTCGGCGCCGGCGCGCCCGTCGACGATCTCCTTGGCGGCGGTCACGGTGAGCCGGGACCGCTCGGCGATGGTGGCGGTCAGCGCCGCCACCCGCTCGGCCAGCGCGGCGGCCGGAAGCACCTCGTCGACCAGGCCGATCCGCAGCGCCCGGTCGGCGTCGACCAGGTCGCCGGTGAAGAGCAGGTGCTTGGCGGCGGACGGCCCGACCAGCCCGACCAGCCGCCGCGTGGTGGGCACCGGATAGACCAGGCCGAGCCGGGCCGGGGGTACGCCGAAGCGGGCGTCCGCCGCGGCGAGGCGCAGGTCGCAGGCGACGGCGAGCTGGCAGCCGCCGCCCACGCAGGCGCCCTCGATCGCGGCGACGGTGGGGCGGCCGAACGCGGCGAGCCGCTCCTCGGCGGCGACCGCGATGCTGCCGTCGCCGGCGGCCAGGAGTTCGTCCAGGTCACCGAGATCGGCGCCGGCGCAGAACGTGCCGCCGGCGCCGGTGAGCACCAGCACCCGCACCGCCGGGTCGGCCTCCAGGCCGTCGAGCAGCACCGGGAGCCGGCGCCACATGGTCGGGGTCATGGCGTTGCGGCGGGCCGGGTTGTGGATCACCACGGTCGCCACCGGGCCGGTCACCGTGACGGTCAACTCCGCGTCGGACATGGGCCTGACCGTAACGGGCGGGGCCCGGTGACCACCCGCGTGGGGTGGCCGCCGGGCCCCGGGGTCGGGCGGTCAGGTCAGGAGACGTTGACCGCGGTGTCGTCGATGACGAACGACGTCTGCAGCGAGGCGTCCTCGGTCCCGGTGAACTTCAGCGTGACGGTCTGCCCGGCGTACGCGGCCAGGGAGAACGACCGCTGGGTGTAGCCGGTGGCCTTGTTCAGGTTCGAGTAGGTCGCCAGCGTCGCCAGCACGGTGCCGGACGAGTTGAGCACCTGCACGTTCAGCTTGTCGTACTGCACGCTCGACGTGGTCTCCGACGAGTCGATGTGCAGCCAGAAGCTGAAGTTGTAGGTCGAGCAGCCCGACGGCAGGCTCACCGACTGGGCCAGCGTGTCGGTGTGGGTGCTGCCGTAGCCGTCCAGCCAGGCGTTCCAGGTGCCGCCGTGGGTCGGCTGGCCCTGCGAGCCGTACTGCCCGATCACCCCGGAGGTGGCCGACCAGACGGTGTTGCCGGACTCGAAGCCCGGGTTGCCGAGCTTCTGGCCGGGGCTGGTGCAGCCGCCGCCGCTGCCGGTGACGGTCAGCGTGTAGGTGGCGGTCTTCGTGCCGGACGTGGCGCTGCCGGTGACCGTCACCGAGTAGGTGCCGGACGGGGTGCCGGAGCTGGTGGCGATGGTCAGCGTGGACGACGCGCCAGAGGTCACCGACGACGGGCTGAACGACGCGGTGGCGCCGCTGGGCAGGCCGGACGCGGAGAACGTGACGGTCTGCGCGCTCCCGCTGGTGGTGGCCGTGGCGACGGTGGTGGACACCGAACCACCCGCGGTCACCGACCCGGCGGTCGGCGAGACCGAGACGGAGAAGTTGTTGCCGGTGGAGCTGCACGGCGCGTCGCTGCCGGCCACGTTCACCGCGGTCCACGCCGCCTGGACGACCTTGTACTCGGTGGAGCAGTTGCCGTACAGGTCGGTCGCCGCCTTGAGGGTGTACGCCCGGGCGGTGTTCGCCGGGTTGCTGGTGCTCACGTACTGGGTGCTGGAGGTGAAGTACACGTCGAGCGCCCGGTACCAGATCTTCTCCGCCTTGGCCCGGCCGATGCCGGTGACCGCCGGGGCCGAGCCGCAGACCGGCGAGGTGCCGTACGCGGTGGCGCCGGTGCCCTCGGCGAGGTTGAAGTAGAAGTGGTTGCCAACGCCGGAGGAGTAGTGCACGTCCTTGTTCTTCGTGCTGGTGGACCAGCAGGAGTCGGACGAGCCGTCCAGCGACGGGTTGTACATGTAGCGCAGCGGCGTACCGTTGCCGTTGATGTTGATCTTCTCACCGACCTGGTAGTCACCCGGGTCGCTCGGCGCGGCGGCGTAGAACTCCACCATGTTGCCGAAGATGTCGCTGGTGGACTCGTTCAGACCACCGGACTCGCCTGAGTAGACCAGCCCGGCCAGCGCCTCGGTGACGCCGTGGCTCATCTCGTGCCCGGCCACGTCCAGCGACACCAGCGGCCGGGCGTTGCCGGAGCCGTCGCCGTAGGTCATCTGGGACCCGTCCCAGAAGGCGTTGACGTAGTTGTTGCCGTAGTGCACCCGGCTCGGCACGCCCTGCCCGTTGCCGAAGATGCCGTTGCGGCCGTGGACGTTCTTGTAGTAGTCGAACGTCTTCGCGGCGCCGAAGTGGGCGTCCACGCCGGCCGACTGCCGGTTGGAGTTGGTGCCGTTGCCCCACACGTTGTCGGCGTCGGTGAAGGTGGTGCAGGTGGAGGTGCCGTTGTTCATGTCGCAGGTACGACCGTTGCCGTGCGACGGGTCGATCATCTGGTAGGTGCTGCCGGAGAGTGTCGTGTCGATGCTGACCGTGCCGGTGTAGATGCCCTGGCCGCTGCCGACCACCGACTCGATCTCGTCGTACGAGCCGATCACCTTGCCGGTGGTGGCGTCGGTGACGACGTGCAGCTTCGACGGCGTCTGCTTGTCCGCCTTCCAGCCGGTGGCGACGGTCTCCCAGGCCAGCCGGCCCTTGCCGCTGCTGGCGTCGACGAACAACTCGGGCGCGCCGACGGAGGTGAGGCTGCCGGTGAACGTCTTGCGCGCGCTGGCCTTGGCCGCGGCCACACCGACCTTGGCGGTGGTGCCGAGGGTGAGCGGGGCGGACAGGCCGACCGAGGTGCCGGTCATGGTGCCGTTCGGCGCGGTGTGGACGACGAAGTCACCGCCGTATACCCGCAGGCCCTGGTAGGTCCGGGTGTAGCGGGTGTGCGCCGCCCCGGAGGGGTCGACCTTGGTACGGACGGCCCGGTACGCCTCCCCGCCGGCGCCCTGGACGGCACCCGGGTTGGTACGGATCAGGCTGTCGGCCCGGGCCGCGGCGGCGGACTCCGGGTTGGGGGCGCTGGGCGCGGCCGCTTGCGCCGTGGTGGTGACGCAGGCCAGCACGCCGCTGGTGAGCAGCGCTGCGCTGACGGCGGCGACGGTTCTTTTCACGTGCCCTCCTGCAAGGAGAAGTTGTGACGGGGGTAGTCACTGCTGTAGATATAGCTGAGACATCGACAGCCATGAAATAGGGCGACGGTTTCCCGTCCCAGACACTGACCGAACGGATGAGGAGGCGACGTGGACCGGAACCGGGTGGCCCCGTCGTGCGTCCGATCGGCATGAGAGCTGCCCACGCCGTGGCGGTCACCCTCGCCGCCGCCCTCGCCCCGCTCGCCGGCTGCGCCCGCGCCGACACCCCGGCACCGGCCGGCCCGGCCGTCACCGGACTGCCCGGAGTCGAGGTGACGCTCGTTCACTCGGGCGGCATCGCCGGCCTGACCGACACCATCACCGTGCGACCCGACGGCAGTTGGACGAAGACCGACCGGGCCGGCGCCGCCCGCGACGGCCGACTCAGCGACGCCGACCTCAACCGGCTGCGGAAGCTCGCCGCCGACCCGCGGCTGGCCACCGAGGCGGCAGCCACCACGCCGGCGACCATGTGCGCCGACGCGTTCAGCTACCGCCTCACCATCGGCCCGACCACCAGCTCCTACGTGGACTGCCCGCCGCAGGCCACCCCGCCGGCCGCCACCGCCGAGGTGGTCGGCCTCCTCACCCGCGCGACCGGCTGAGGAGGGCCGCTCACCAGCCGGGGGCCGCCGCCAGCAGCGCCCGTCGCACGGCCTGCACCTCGCGCCGTCCGGCCGCACCCGGCCGGACCGCGAGGAAGAGCGTGTTGAGCGGCGGCACCGGCGGCGCGAGCAACGCCCGCAACGCGCCGGAGGCCAACTCACCCCGGCAGAGGTACGCGGGCAGCACGCTCGCCCCCGCGCCGGCCGCCACCGCCGACCGGACCGCCCGCAGGTCCGCCACCACCAGGCTGGGCGTGCGGGTGAGCCGGGTGTCGAAGACGGTGCGCCAGCAGCGGCGCAGAAGCGGCGCCTCCTCGCCCCAGGCGACCAGCGGCACGTCGCAAAGCGCCGACGGGGTCACCGGGCCGGCCAGCCGCTCGGCCCAGGACGGCGAGCCGGTCCAGCGGCTCGGCCACCCGGCGGGCCAGCTCGTCCCCGGCGGCGGTCGGCGTGACGCCCCGGGGCAGCCGGTCAAAGCGACGTCTTCACATCGGTAAACCTATCGCCGACGTGACTCTCGCCTATTGGTCAGCTATGGCCCGGCGCGCCAGCATGGAAGACATGACTCGTGCACTCATCGCCCTGACCAGCCATTCCGAACTCGGCGACACCGGCCGCAAGACCGGCTACTACGTCGGCGAGGCCGCCGAGCCGTGGGAGGTCTTCCGGGCCGCCGGCTACGACGTCGACCTGGTGTCGGTGGCCGGCGGCGAGCCGCCGACCGACGGCCGGGACGCCGACGACAAGACCCAGAACGACTTCCTCGCCACCGCCGGGGTGACCGACACCCCGAAGGCGGCCGACGTCGACCCGGCCGGCTACGACGTGATCCTCTTCGCCGGCGGCCACGGCACCATGTGGGACTTCCCCGACGATGAGGACCTGGCCCGGATCGCCCGCTCGGTCCACGAGCGCGGCGGCGTGGTCGCCGCCGTCTGCCACGGCCCCTCGGCGCTGGTCAACCTCACCGGATCCGACGGCTCGCGCCTGATCGCCGGCAAGCGGGTGGCCGGCTTCACCAACGACGAGGAGGCCGCCGTCGGCCTGACCGAGGTGGTGCCGTTCCTGCTCGCGGACAAGCTCGCCGAGGCCGGCGCGCAGCACGTCCCCGCGCCGAACTTCACCGAGCACGTGGTGGTCGACGGCAACCTGGTCACCGGCCAGAACCCGCAGTCCGCCCGCGCGGTGGCCGACGCCGTGGTCAAGCTGCGCGGCTGACCCCCTCCGCAGACGTGATCAAGGAGTTCGCGTCGGAGCCGCTCTCGGTGGCGACCCGAGCTCCTTGAACGCCGCCCGCTTCCACCGAGGCTCGGGCGTCAGAAGCGGTAGTCGTCCGGGAAGCCGGTGGCGCGCAGGTCGGGCGGCAGATGGGCGGCGTCGTTCAGGGCGATCAGCGCGGGCGGGCCAGCGTCGCTGTAGCGGATCACGGTCAGCGCGCAGTTGGCGTGGTTGAGCCCGATCCAGCGGCGCTCCGGCGCCTCCAGCGCGTGGCGCACCAGCCAGGCGACCAGGAAGTTGTGGGTGACGACCAGCTCACGGACGTCGCCGGAGGCGGGAGCGGTGGCGAACCGGGCCACCGCCTCCGCCGTCACCACCGGCCCCTCCTGCCGCTCCGCGTCGGTGAACTCGGCCAGGAACGCGGCGTGGCGCTCGGGCAGGCCGGTCGGGTCGGTGTCGTGCGGCATGTGGTCGCCGGCCCGATCGTCCTGATGAACCGAAACACCGGGCAACGCGGCGGCGACCAGCGCGGCGGTCTCCGCCGCCCGGGCCAGCGGCCCGTGGTGCACCGCGTCGAGCCGCGCGCCCCGCAGCCGCTCGCCGAGCAGCGTCGCCTGCCGCCGACCCCGGGCGGAGAGGCCGACCTCCGGCGCCTCCGTCGCGGTCTCCTCCTGCTCGCCGTGCCGGGCCAGGAACAGCAGTCGGGTCGCCACCGGTCACCTCACCAAGATCGGGAAGGCCGACCCTAACCCGCCTCCGCCGCGACCCGCAGCCCCGCGCTCAGCCGTTCGCCCACTGCTCGCGCGGGTGCATCTGGCCGATCCGGATCCGGTTGCCGAACGGGTCGCGGATGCCGAAGTCGATCCCGTACGGCCGGTCGGTCGGCTCGTCGGTGATCTCCACGCCCTTGGCCACCAGATCCGCGTACGTCTTGTGCGCGTCGTCGGTGGTGAGGAACAGGAAGCCGCCGGCGGCGCCCTTGGTGAGCAGCTCCCGGACCTGCTCGGCCGTCTTCGGGTCGAGCGCGGGCGGGCCCGGCTTCTCCAGCAGGATCTCCCGCTGCGCGTCGCCCGGCACGTTGACCGTGAGCCAGCGCATGAAGCCGAGATCCTGGTCGGTGTTGACCTCCATGCCCAGCTTGCCGACATAGAAGTCGAGTGCCTCGTCCTGGTCGAGGACGTAGATCTGGGAGCGGGAAATCGAAGTCATCGTCATGCCGTCGACGCTAGAGCAACGCCCTGACCTGGTGCTTATCCAAAACTGCTCGGTCTGGTCCAGGACTTGGCGAAGCAGCTCGGCACGTTCGCGACGGCGCTGCGGTGCCGCCGGAAGTCACGCGGCGACTCGCCGACGATCTCCCGGAACGTCCGGCTGAACGTGCCGAGGCTGGTGAAGCCGACGGCGAGGCAGATGTCGGTGACGTCCCGGTCGGTCTCCCGCAGCAGCGACATGGCCCGCTCGACGCGCCTGCGCTGCAGGTAGCGGTGCGGCGTCTCGCCGAACGTGGCCCGGAAGGTGCGGATGAAGTGCGCCTCGGACACGTGCGCGATCCGGGCCAGCACGGGAATGTCCAGCGGCTGCGCGTACGCGCGGTCCATCGCGTCCCGGGCCCGCAGCATGGGCCCGGTTGGACTCCTCCACCGCCCGACTCATGAAAGGCGGGGCCCCTTGTTAACGCCTCCGGTATAGGAAGGGCCCCCGGTTAACACCCCGTCACCTCGCGCATCACGCCGTCCGGTTCCATCCGGTATCGCCGAGGCGGCCCCATGGCTGACAGCGCCTGCGCGTCAGCGGCCTGCCGGGCCGCCTGGGCTCCGGCCCGCTCCGACCGTGCGGCGCCTCGCAGTGCTGGACGGATGTCACCGTCAGCGAACGCCAGCAGCGCTGTCTTCGCGCCCACGCCGCTCCTCCCTCCTTCGCCCGCTTCCGTCGTCACCGAGGACTGCCCGAGCGGCCGATTCGCCGCCGCCCGGATGCGGAGCAGGGTAGCGGCAGGACCGCCGTCGATCGAACGACCGCCACGGGAGGAGCCCGGATGGGCCCACTGCGGAGGACCTCGCTGGTCGCCGGCGGGGCCTACGTGCTCACCTTCGCCTCGATCCCGACCGTCGCCCTGTACCGCCCGGTACGCGACGCGGACTTCGTCGTGGGCACCACCTCGGAGACCCCGGTGGTCGTCGGCGGCGTCCTCGAGGTGATCGTCGCCCTCGCCTGCATCGGCACCGCCGTCGCACTGTTCCCGGTGCTCAAGCGGCACGGCGAGGCCCGCGCAACGGGCTTCGTCGCCGCTCGGGTACTGGAGGCCGCCGGAATCTTCGTCGGCGTCGCGAGCCTCCTGACGATTGTCGGCCTGCGGCGGGCCGGAGCCGGAGCGGACGCGCCGTCCATCGGTCAGGCACTGGTCGCCCTCTACGACTCGATGCTCCTGCTCAGCCAGAGCCTCATCCCGGCCGTGAACGCGCTGCTGCTGGGCTCCCTGCTGTACCAGTCGCGCCTCGTCCCGCGCTGCTCGGGCTGGTCGGCGCACCCCTGTTGGTCGCCTCCGACGCGGGCGTGCTGTTCGGTGTCTGGGACCGGTTGTCGCCGGTGACCGCGGTCGGGGCGCTCCCTATCGCGGTGTGGGAGTTCGCGCTGGGCGTCTATCTGATCGTCAGGGGTCTCCGACCCGCACCCGAGCTCGCCGTCTGATCGTCGACCCGTCGCGGGTCGGGCCACCGGCGGCGGAGAAGGGGCAGCGGCGAGCCGCTCACCTCTGCCACGATGGGCGCGCTCGCCAGGCCCGGAAGGCGTGGCCGGGGCGGCCATGGCGTGGACGTGGCCTCGCCACCGCCTGAACCTGGCGGCCCTGCCACCATCGTGACCGGCGTGGTCCTCACGAGCTAGGACGGCACTCACGACGCTGGCGGTCGACCGCTGATCTCGACACTCGATCCGAAGCGCCTTGTGGAATTGGAGCCCCCGGCCGGGATCGAACCGGCGACATCTCGCTTACAAGGCGAGTGCTCTGGCCAGCTGAGCTACAGGGGCGCGTGTGACGGGCTCAGCATAGCGACTGGGTTCCGGAAATCCCGCCTGGCAGCGCTCCCGACCACGGAAAACGTCAGTTTCCCGACCGGCCCGGCCGACGGATCGTCGCCGATTCGCGCTCACGGCCGGGAGATTGATGCCTCGCCGTGCCCGGGTGACCGAAATGTCTATGCCGTCCGTCCCACCCGTTGCCCCCCGCCTTGGCACGATCGTGAAAGCCGTTTACGGTGCAGTGACACGGACGACACTCCGACCCGCCTCGGCTGCCCGGATGACGCCCGTGGGCCGGCACCTCGGGTGCCGGTCGCTCCTTCACTCGGATCGTCCGGCACGTTCCTGCCGGTGAAAGGAAGCGCTCCATCATGGCTACGGTCACCTACGCGAAGGCGTCCCGGATCTATCCGGGCACCGAGCGCCCCGCCGTCAACCAGCTCGACCTCCAGATCGGTGACGGGGAGTTCCTCGTCCTGGTCGGCCCGTCCGGCTGCGGCAAGTCCACCAGCCTGCGGATGCTCGCCGGCCTGGAGGACGTCGACGACGGCGCGATCTACATCGACGACCGGGACGTCACGCACCTCCCGCCGAAGGCTCGCGACATCGCGATGGTCTTCCAGAACTACGCCCTCTACCCGCACATGACGGTGTACGAGAACATGGCGTTCGCCCTCAAGCTCCGCAAGACCTCGAAGTCGGAGATCGACCGGCGGGTCAAGGAGGCGGCCAACCTCCTCCAGTTGGAGGAGTTCCTCAGCCGCAAGCCGAAGGCGCTCTCCGGCGGTCAGCGCCAGCGTGTCGCCATGGGCCGTGCGATCGTCCGCGAGCCGCAGGTCTTCCTCATGGACGAGCCGCTGTCGAACCTCGACGCCAAGCTCCGCGTCCAGACCCGTACGCAGATCGCCTCGCTCCAGGCGAAGCTCGGCGTCACCACGGTCTACGTCACCCACGACCAGGTCGAGGCCATGACCATGGGTCACCGGGTGGCGGTCATGCTGGACGGCGTGCTCCAGCAGGTGGACACCCCGCGGGCGCTCTACGACACCCCGGCCAACGTCTTCGTCGCCGGCTTCATGGGCTCCCCCGCCATGAACATCAAGACGGTGCCGCTGACCGAGCAGGGCGGCGCGTTCGCCGAGATGACCATCCCCCTGACCCGGGAGCAGATCGCGGCGGCCCGCGCCGAGGGTGGCGACGGCAAGGTCACCGTCGGCTTCCGGCCGGAGGACTGCGACCTCGTCAGCCCGTCCGAGGGCGGCATGCCGGTCGTGGTGGAGCTGGTCGAGGACCTCGGCTCCGACGCCAACATCTACGGCCACGCCGCGCTCGAGGGCCACAACGAGCGGTTCGTGGTCCGCACCGACCGGCGCACCATGCCGAACATGGGTGACACCGTGTTCGTCAAGCCGCGTGCCGGCCGCAACCACGTCTTCAACGCCGCCACCGGCAAGCGAATCTGACGTACGCGAAAAGGGGCGGCCCGCCACGGCGGACCGCCCCTTTTCGTGCGCGGGGTCAGACCTCGACGGCCCGGCGGCGGGCGACCTCGGCGAGCGTGACCGCGGCGGCGACGCTGGCGTTGAGCGACTCCACGTCGGAGACCATCGGGATGCTGACGGTCAGGTCGCAGGTCTCGCCGACCAGGCGGGACAGGCCCCGCCCCTCCGAGCCGACCACCACGACCAGCGGACCGACCGCGGCCTCCAGGTCGTAGAGGTCGGTCTGCCCGTCGGCGTCCAGGCCGACCACGACGAAGCCGGCCTCCTTGCACGCCTTGAGCGACCGGGTCAGGTTGGTGACCTGGGCGACCGGGACGCGCGCGGCCGCGCCGGCGCTGGTCCGCCAGGCGGTCGCGGTGATCCCGGCGGCACGCCGCTCGGGTACGAAGACACCCTGCGCGCCGAACGCGGCGGCGGACCGGATCACCGCCCCGAGGTTGCGCGGGTCGGTGACCCCGTCCAGCGCGACCAGCAGCGGGGCGGCCTGCTCCAGCGCGGCGGTGACCAGGTCCTCGAACGGCTCGTAGGCGAACGGCGGCACCTGGAGCCCGACGCCCTGGTGCAGCACCCCGCCGGTCATCCGGTCCAGCTCCGCGCGGCCGACCTCCAGGATCGCGATGCCCCGGTCGGCGGCGGTGCGGACGATCTCCTTGACCCGGTCGTCGACGTCGATGCCCTGCGCCGTGTAGAGCGCCGTCGCCGGCACCTGCGCGCGCAGCGACTCCAGCACCGGGTTCCGCCCGACGAGCAGCTCGGGGCTGTCCTTCGCCGGGTTCGACTTGCGGCCCGGGGAGACCCGCGGCCCGGACCGGCCGGCGGTGGGCTTGCCGCCCCGGCCCTTGGCGGCGGTGGGCACGCCCCGACCGCCGCCCTTGCCCCAGGTGGTGTCCTTGGTGCCCGGCTGACCGATCTTGGGCGCGCGGCCCTCCTCGGCGGCGGCCCGGCGCTCCTTGTCCTGCTTCCAGGCGGTGCGCTGGGGCAGCTTCTCGGTGCCCGAGTAGGCCTTGTGCCAGGGCCGCTCGTCCGCGGGCAGGGTGCGGCCCCGCCCGGCGAGGGAGTCCTTGTTCTTGCCACCGGTGCCCTTGGGGGCGCCCGCCTTCGGCGTCAGTCGCCGGCCACGGCGCTGCGAGTTGCCGGCCATCAGTCCTGCTCTCCAATAGTCCAACGCGGGCCCTGGGGGGTGTCCTCGACGACCACGCCGGCCTGCTTGAGCTGGTCGCGTACGGCGTCGGCGGCGGCCCAGTCCTTGCGGCCGCGAGCCTGGGCGCGCTGCTCCAGGGCCAGCGCGATCAGGGAGTCCACCACGCCGCGCAGGTCGCCCGCGCGGTCGCCGCCGGTCCAGGCCGGATCCAGGGGGTCGACGCCGAGGATATCCAGCATCGCTCGGGCGGCGGCGAGCGTCGTGCGGACGGTCACATCGTCGCCGCCACTCAACGCCGTGTTGCCGTCGCGCACCACCTCGTGCAGCACGGCGAGCGCCGCCGAGGTGTTGAGGTCGTCGTCCATCGCCGCCGCGAAGCCCTCCGGCAGCCCGTCGGGTCGGCCCGCGCCGACCCGCTCGGCCGCTCGCTGCACGAAGCCCTCGATCCTCCGGTACGCGACCGCGGCCTCGCGCAGCGCGTCCTCGGAGTAGTCGATGTGGGACCGGTAGTGCGCGGCGGCGTAGTAGTAGCGCAGCTCCACCGGGCGCACCCCGAGCGAGGCAACGTAGTCGAGGTCGAGCGTGTTGCCCAGCGACTTGCCCATCTTGGTGCCGCCGATGCCGAGCAGGCCGTGGTGCACCCAGTAGCGGGCGAACGGCAGGTCGGCGGCCTGCGACTGGGCGATCTCGTTCTCGTGGTGCGGGAACGTCAGGTCGAGCCCGCCGCCGTGGATGTCGAACTCGACGCCCAGGTAACGCCAGCACATCGCGGAGCACTCGATGTGCCAGCCGGGTCGGCCGCGACCCCACGGCGACGGCCAGGAGGCGTCGGCCGGTTCGTCCGGCTTGGCGCCCTTCCAGAGCGCGAAGTCACGCGGGTCCTTCTTGCCCCGGTCGGGGGCGTCCCCGGCGGGTTGCATGTCGGCCGGGGCTTGCCCGGACAGTGAGCCGTAGGCCGGCCAGGAGGCCACGTCGAAGTAGACGTCGCCGGAGTCGTCGCCGGCCGGGTAGGCGTGCCCGGTCTCGATCAGGCGGGCGATCAGCTCGTGCATCTCCGGGACGTGCCCGGTGGCCCGCGGCTCGTAGGTCGGCGGGAGCACGTTCAGCGCGCGGTAGGAGGCGGTGAGGATCTGCTCGTTGGCGTACGCGATCGACCAGAACGGCCGGCCCTGCTCCATGGCCTTGGCGAGGACCTTGTCGTCGATGTCGGTCAGGTTGCGGATGAACGTGACCTCGAACCCGTGGCGCACCAGCCAGCGGCGCAGCACGTCGTAGTTGACGCCGGAGCGAAGGTGGCCGATGTGCGGGGGCGCCTGGAGCGTGAGACCACACAGGTAGACCCCCACCTTGCCGGCTTCCCGCGGGACGAAGTCCCGCACCGATCGGGTGGCGGTGTCATACAGGCGTAGCGTCACCTCACAAGGGTAGCCGTCCGCACATTTCGAGGTTGGCCGGAGCCGGGTCGTACGCTGCGTGCTGTGGACACGGCGGCACGCCCTCCAGAGACCGCGCAGACCCTGGACCGGGGTCTACGCCTGTTGCACCTCGTCGCGGACGCCCCGGGCGGGCTGACCGTCACCGAGGCGGCGCACCGGCTGGGCATCGGCCGCGCGGCCGTCTACCGGCTGGTCGGCGCGCTCGCCGGGCACGGCATGCTGCGGCGCGACGGCGCGGGTCGGCTGCGGATCGGCGTCGGCGTGCTACACCTGGCCCGGCGAGCCCAACCGCTGCTCGCCGAGGGGGCGCTGCCCGCGTTGCGCCGGCTCGCCGAGCGGACCGGGGCGACCGCGCACCTGACCGTGGTCGAGGGCGGCGAGGGGGTCGCGCTGGCGGTGGTCGAGCCGAGTTGGACCGCCTTCCACGTGGCCTACCGGACCGGCTCCCGGCATCCGTTGGAGCGGGGCGCGGCGGGCCGGGCCGTGCTGGCCGGACGCGCCGGCGACGCCGGGCCGGTCAGCACCAGCGGCGAGCTGCAGTCCGGCGCGTACGGGGTGGCCGCGCCGGTGCTCGGGGTGCCCGGGCTGGAGGGGAGCGTCGGCGTGGTGTCGCTGACCCCGCTGGACGTGGCCGAGGTCGGCGCCCAGGTCACCGCCGCCGCCGAGGCGGTCACCGCCGCGCTCGCCTGAGGTGGCCCGTGCGCCCGGGTGCCGGGGGGTGCCCGAGGTGGCCGCCGCCAGTTCGGGGACGTGGCGGCATCGGCGCCGGGCGAGCGCACGTAGCACACCAGAGGGTGGTGTGGTGGTTGTCCACAGGGCGCGGCGGTCGGGGCCGGCAGCGGTTGTCCACAGGGCTGTCCTACGGTCGCGGCGTCACCTCACGCTTGGCACATGCCACCTCATCCACATCGTCCGCAGCAGTTGGCCGGGCAGGTCTTCCGCGGCTCGGACGCGGTCCGGCGCGGATTGCTGTCCCGGCACCATCTCCGTGGCGCGTCCTGGGTCCGGCTCCGGCAGGACGTCTACGCCGACGCGCGCCTCGACCGCGATCATGCGCTGGCCTGCCGGGCCGTGCTGCTCCGGATGCCGCCCGGCACCCTGATCGCCGGGCCGTCCGCGGCCTACCTGCACGGTGTCGAGCACGCCGCCGACTTCACCGATGACGTGCACGTCCTGCTTCCGGCCACGATTCGGGCCGACTCCCAGCCGGGCGTCCGGGTGCACCACGCCCCGATTGCCGACTTCTCGCGTGGTTTGCCGGTCCCCGCCGGCGCTGCCACGGCCGGCGGTCCCCGCGCAGGCGCTCCCGTCGGTCGCGGTCCCGAAGCAGGCGGGCTCGGACCGGCCCGTTCCGGTGCCTCCCCGACCGCCACCACCTTGCTGTCGACGGACGTCGGCGGGGCGCCACTGGCGGTCGGTCCGTCGGACAAGGCGACTCTGACCCGGACGCCAGATCCGCGCCGTCCGTCCGGCCTCGCCGGCGCGCCGCTCCCGCCCGAACCGACCCGTCCGCCCGGGCCGCCACCCCGCACCGGACCGGCCGCCTGTGCCTGGGAGACCGCAGTCTGGTCGGATCCGGTCAGGGCGGTGGGCATCGTCGACGGGCTGCTGCGGATCGGGGCGGTCAGCCGGTCCGGGCTGGCCGCGGAGGCGGCTCGCAACGCCGGTCGACCGGGCGGCCGGCGGGCGTCCTGGGTGTTCGGCCTGACCGACGGCTGCGCCCAGTCGCCACCCGAGTCCCACCTGCGGGTTCGGCTCATGTTCGCCGGGCTGCCGCGTCCGGTGGCGCAGCATCCGATACGCGTGTCCACCGGCCTCCTTCTGCACCCCGATCTGGCCTGGCCGGATTTTCGGGTCGCCGTGGAGTACGACGGTCAGTGGCACGCCGATCCCGACCGGATGCACCTCGACAGGCGGGGGCTCAATCAGCTCGTCGAGGCCGGCTGGCTCGTGCTGCACGTGACCGGGCGCCGCCTGCGGCAGGAGTTTCCCGCTCTGGTCCGCGAGATCCGGGCCGCCCTGGTGGCCCGGGGGTGGCGCCCATGACCTGCCCGGCCCGGCCCGTTCGGGGCCGACCGCGGGCGGCGTGCCCCGGCCGGGTCTCGTCCGACTGGGCGGCGATCACCGGAGTGCCGGACCGGATGCAACCCTCTCGCGGCCATTCATCGAAACGGTTTCGAGCTGTGCAAATGCCAGCTCACGCCAACCGGGCAGCGTCCGGCGGGAAGGCCACCGTACGCATTCGCCGACGCGGAGAAGCCCGGGCGACACGCGTCGCCCGGGCTTCCCGGTGGTGCGGGGTGTTACGGCCGCGCGTTGGGCTTCAGCGGGGTCTTCACCGCCGCGTAGGCGTCGACGATGCCGTAGCCGTAGAAGCCGTTGAAGTTCAGCGAGCCCGCGCAGTAAGCGTTGAACTCGTCGCTCCGGCCCTCGTTGGTGTAGGTCTGCAGCCGCGACTCCGGGCAGGCGTGCTCGGCCGCCGTCCGGTAGAGGTGCTGCTCGACCAGGTCCGGCGCCATGCCGTAGCCGTCCCGGCCCTGCTTCTTGCCGAACTTGCTGACGATCAGCGCGGCCACGCCGGCGGCGTGCGGGGACGCCATCGAGGTGCCCTGGAGGTAGGTGTAGTAGCCACACTCACCCTTGGCCGTGCACTGCTTGAACACCGAGTTCTCGAAGCCGGCCACGATGTTGCCGTTCTCGTCGACCGACCCCTCCTCCTGGAGCACCTTCTTCGGGTACGTGGAGAGGATCATGTTGGCGTCGGCCCGGTAGGTGTCGGTGCCGAAGCCGTCCCGGAACCAGCCGCCCGGAGCCGCCACCGCGGTCTGCTCGGTGCCGTAGTTCGAGTAGTCGGCCTTCTTACCGGACGGCCCGACCGCCGACACGCTGATCACGTGCGGGCCCTCGGTGGGCAGGTCCCAGCAGCTCGCGTTGTCGATCGGCCGCGGGTAGGGGTCGGCGCCGTAGTCGGGGCTGCTCACGTCGGTGCGGGGGTCGCCCAGGTCCTCGTGGTTGTTGCCGAGCGCGCCGACGAGCGTGACGCCCTTGCGGTGGGCGAAGGTCAGCGCCCGCTTCATGGCCTCGATGATGGTCCGCTGCTCGGCCTGCGCTTCCGGCGAGTCGGCCGGGTTGGCGGCGCAGTTGTAGAGCCACGGGTCGACGTAGAAGGACATGTTGACCACGTCCAGCCCGGAGCGACCGGCGTGCACCAGCGCGTTGACCACCGGGTTGAGGAAGAAGTAGCCGCTGTCCTGGCCACCCTTCAGCTCGACCAGGGAGATCTTCGGGGCCACGCCGGAGAGGCCGAAGCCGTTGGCGGCGGCGCCGATCGTGCCGGCCACGTGGGTGCCGTGCCCGCCGTCGTCGGTGCCCACCGGGTCGAGGCAGCTCGCCACCTCGCAGGGCCCGTCGACGTCGGGGATGTCCGTCGCGAAGTTGCGCGACAGCGCCCAGTTGAAGTTCGGGGCCAGGTCCGGCTGGCTGGCGTCGACGCCGGTGTCCAGCACGCCGACGGTCACCCGACGGTCACCCGGCTCGATCTTGCGGGCCTGGTCGGCCCGGATCATGTCCAGACCCCAGAGCTTGTCGTCCAGCGGGTCCATCTTCTTGGCCTTGCCCTTGGCCGCCTTGCCCTTGGCTGCGGCGGCGGCCAGCAGGTGTTCCTGCTCGACCCGGTCCAGCTTCGGCTTGCGGCCGATCGCCTTCTCCTGTGCGGCGCCGACCAGCGCCCCGGCGGCGTTGGCACGGCTGGCGAAGTCCGCCCGGTCGCTGGTCACCTGGAAGAGGCCGACGTCGTCGGTGCGGGAGACGACCGTGCCGCCGGCCGCCTTGATCGCGGCGATCGCGGCGTCGGTGGAGACACCGTTCTCGGCCAGCACGGTGAAGGTCCGGGTCTGCGACGGCGCGGCGGTCGCCGGGACACCCAGGCCGGTCACCGTGAGTGCCAGCGAAGCCGCGACCGCGACCGCGCCGGCGGTGAAGCGCTTGCTCACCACATCAGATCCTCTCGTTGAGGGACGTGGCAGTCATCCCACAACATGGACGCGGGTTTCGCCAGGGGCCCGTCCGGAATAGCACCCAATCAGGCATTCGCGTCCGTCATATCGACGAGTACAGCCGGCAGGTCGGTCAACGTGGACACCTCCGCGTCGGGTTCGAGGCCGGGCGGGCGCGGCAGTCCGCCCCGGTTGAGCCAGACGGCCCGCAGGCCGGCTCGCTGGGCGGCGACCACGTCGTGTTCCGGCGAGTCGCCCACGTGCACGATCCGGCCGGCGGGCAACCCGGCGGCCGCCACCACGGCGGCGAAGAACCGGGTGCCGGCTTCTTCGGCAGGCCGCCCTCGTGGGCGTACAACGCGAAGGCGAACTGGCCGGCGAGGCCGCAGCGTTCGGCGCGGCTGTTGCCGTTGGTGGCGAAGCCCAGCAGGTGGTGTGGGCGCAGGGCGGCCAGGGCCGGCAACGCGTCCGGGAACGGCCGGCTCAGGGCATACCGGCGGGCGAAGAAGAGCGCGGCGAACTCGTCGAGGTGGGCGCCGAGCCCGGCCCGCTCCAGCGACCGGGCCAGCGCGGCCCGCCGGATCTCCTGCACCGGGGCCGCGCTGAGCGCGCCGAAGACCGAACCCCAGTCGCCCTCCAGGTCCGCGAGCGAGACCTCGGCCGCCACCGGGGTCCGCCGCCGCATCTCCTCGAGTACGGCCGCCAGCGCGCCGGTGACCGCCGGGCGCAGGTCGACGAGCGTCTCGTCGGCGTCGAAGACGACCGCGGTGCGGTGGCCGCTCATCGGTCGCCGCTCAGCGCCGGCTCCGCCAGGACCGGCGCGACCGGAGCCGGGGCGGACCGTAGCTCGTCCACCCGGACCAGCGCGACGCCACCGACGATGAGCACCCCGCCGGCCAGTTGGACCAGGGTGGGCAGCTCGTTCAGCACCAGCCAGGCGATCAGCACCGCGAACATCACCTCGGTCAGCCCCACGAACGAGGAGAGCCGGGCGCCGAGCAGCCGCGTGCCGGCCACCCCGGACAGATAGGCGACCACGGCGGCGATCAGCGACAGCCCGGCGATCGGCACCAGCCAGCTCACCCGGTGGCCGGCGAAGCTGACGTCGGCGGTGCCGGCGGCCAGCGGAAGCGCCCCGACGGCACCGAGCAGCAGCAGCACCAGGGCGCCGACGGCCATGCCGCCGCTGGCCATCACGACCGACGGCAGCTCGTCGTCGAGGCGGCCGGCGATGACGAAGTAGCCGGCCAGCCCCACCGCGGCGCCGAGCCCCCAGAGCACGCCCACCGGGTCGAGGCGGCCGGCGCCGGTGAGGTCGAGGACGAACACCAGGCCCACCAGGGCGGTGAGCGAGCCGGCCACGGTCAACCGGCGGGGGCGCTGGCCGTGGACCAGCCACGTCCACCCGACGACCAGCACGATGCCGAGGTATTCCAGCAGGAGCGCGACGCCGACCGGCAGGTAGCGGACGGCGTTGAAGAAGCACGCCTGGGCCATGGCCACGCCGAGCAGCCCGAACAGGGTCACCGTGAACGCGTTGCGGCGCAGCACCGGCCACCGGCCGCGCAGCGCCAGCAGGGCGGGCACGGCCAGCACCAGGGCGGCGATGCCGACCCGGGCGATCACCACCGCCACGGCCGACCACTCTCCCGTGATCAACGGACGGGCGAACGTGCCCGAGGTGGCGAACGTGAGCGCGGAGAGCAGGGCCAGGCCGAGCCCGACACCGGACCGTTCACGCATCGGCAACTCCTGGTCATGGGTGAATAGGCGTTACGCTGATGACGCTAGGGGCAGCGTCCGACAGGAGTCAAGTTGCTTTTCGCTCATGACACCGAGTGCGGGCTGGTCGCCGCCGCCGCGCTGGTGAACACCGCCGGCCCGGGCCGGGAGGGCCTGCCCGACGTGGCCGCGCTCGACGCGTTCTTCACCGCCTACGGCTGGAGCGGCCGGCACGAGCACACCGACGCCGAGCTGCGTCAGGTCCGCGCGCTACGACCCCGGCTGCGCCGGATCTGGGAAGCCGGCACCGACGAGGTGGTGGAGATCGTCAACGCGCTGCTCCGCGAGTCCCGCGCGCTGCCGCAGCTCATCCGGCACGACGACGAGCCGTACCATCTGCACGCCGTGCCCCGCGACGCGCCGCTGGCCGCCCGGATGGCGGTCGAGGCCGCGATGGCCGTGGCCGACCTGGTCCGGTCCGGCGAGCTGACCCGGCTGCGCCACTGCGACCACCCGGACTGCGACGACGTGCTGGTCGACCTGTCGAAGAACCGGTCCCGCCGGTTCTGTGACGGTGGCTGCGGCAACCGGGCCGCGGTCAGCGCCTACCGGGCACGCAGGGCCGCGTCCCACTCCTGACGCACCCCCGGCCAGTCCGACCGGGCCAGCTCGTACTCCACCTCGCCGTGCTCCGTACCCGGGATCGGGTCGTCGAACGTCAGGTGGAACGTGCGGACGTAGCGCAACCCGGCCCGGGCCAGCACCGCGCGGGACCTGTCGTTCACCGCCATCGTCTGCGCCCACACCCGCCGCACCCCGACCGTGTCGAACGCGTGCCGCACCAGCGCCCGCGCCCCTCGGTGGCCAGCCCGTGCCCCCAGGCCGCGCGACGCAGCCGGTAGCCCAACTCCCCCTCGGCGCCGTCCTCGGACGGGTCGAGCGCATGCCAACCGAGGAACTCCCCGGTGAACCGGTCGAGCGTGGCCCAGCAGCCGAGACCGGGATGGCGGTCGTACCGCGCGAGCAGCCGGGGCAGCATCTCGCCCCGGATCGTCTCGACCGGCGTCGCCGCGCCGTTGGTGAGGAACCGCATCACCTCCGGGTCGGCGTCCAGCTCGCCCAACAGGTCCACGTCGTCGGCGGTGAACCGGCGCAGCGTCAGCCGCGCGGTCTCCAGCAACACCCCGTCGTCGTCAGCCACGGTCGGATCATCCCGCCGTCCCCGGCGCCCGAGCGAGGCATTTACCGCCGCGGTGGCGCGGCGACGAAAACCCGCCAGGGGTACGCGTCGAAGGTGAGCACCGGTCCGGCCGGGTCCTTGCTGTCCCGCACCCCGACCACGCCCGGCAGGTTCACGGCGACCTCGACACACTGATCATTGGAACCACTCCGGCGACTCTTGCGCCAGCGAGCACCAATCAACTCCATGACTCCGCCAATCCCCTCAACCGTTCCAGCGACTCCGGTGGTGGCAGCGCCACGGCGAGGGTAGCCTCCCAGGTCCGCTGCAATCGGATCAGATCGGACGGTCGATCCAGCTCCTGCCCGCCGACCTGGCCTCCGAGAAACGCCAGTTCGTTGCCGTCCACGATGCTGGCAAGGATGAAGGGGCCGTTCAGACCCGGGTACTCCTCTGCGGCACTGGGTACAACCTGCACTCGGACGTGCGGGTGCTCGGATGTCATACGGGCAAGGTGCAGCGCCTGGTCGGACATCACCGTTCGCCCGCCCACCCGTCGATGCAGCGCGGCTTCATCCACCACGGCCACGAGTCGGAGTGGACGTTCGGCGTAGAGCACCTTCTGACTGTCCATCCGGTCGCTGAGCCGGCGCTCCACCTCATCCGGATCGAGCAAGGGATCGGACTCGAACACCGCCCGGGCATAAGCCTCGGTCTGGAGCAGACCCGGAACGTGCAGCGGCTCGAACCACCGCATGGCCCATGACTGCGCCAGGATCGCCCGCCATCCGCGTAACCAGGGCTGGGCGCGGTCCAGGCTGACCAGCTCGGTGAGCATGCGGCCGAAGAGACCGCCGGTGTCGAGGGCCTCATCGACCAGCTCCACGTACTTCGCGGTCGGCGGCTGGTGACCCAGCTCCACCGCACTCACCATCGACGCCGAATAGTTGACCGCCCGGGCCAGCTCCTCCTGGCTCAAGCCGCGTCGAACCCGGGCTCGGCGCAGCTCGGCGACCAGGAACGCCGCCGCCGTCATCTGCCCGTCCGCCATCCAGTCGCCCTCCAACGCCGGGTCGGTCAACTCCGACGGTGCGCCACCGACCGGGCGGCGCACCGCAGCGTGCCTCGCGCAGCGCGCGCAAAGCCTTCCGAGCGTAGTCGCGTCGTCAGCAGACTGTGAAGCGCGACGTCCGGTGCTCCGATCCCCGGGCACGGTGTCGCGGTGGGACCGCCCGCTCCCCCGGCCGGGCGGTCCCACACCCGCCGGGGCGGCGACATCACCAACGACTCAGCTCGAAAGGGACTGGCATGCCCCCACCCGACCGGCCGCACCTGGCGTTACGCCCGCTCTGGCTCTGCCGAACCTGCGGCACCCCTTGGCCGTGCCCGCAGGCACGCCTCACCCTGGTCGGTGAGTACGCCACCGACCCCGTCGGGCTGAGCGTCTACCTCTGCGGCGTGCTCCACGAGGCGACCGCCGACCTGCACCGCCTCCACCCCGACCACCGGCTCGACCCGGCCGCCCTGTTCGACCGCTTCCTCGGCTGGGCCCGGCGGCGGGCGACGCCCTGACTCAGGGGTGCGTCATCCGCAGCAGGTCCAACGCCTCGTCCAACTGGGTCTCGGTGAGCTTGCCCGAGTCGACGTGGCCACGGGAGATCACCACCTCGCGGATGGACACCTGCTTGGCCAGCGCCTCCTTGGCGATCGAGGCGGCCTCGTCGTAGCCGAGGTGGCGGTTGAGCGGGGTGACGATCGACGGCGAGCCCTCCGCGTACGCCAGGCAGACCTCGGCGTCCGCGACCAGGCCGGCCACCAGGCGTTCGGCGAAGAGCCGGCTGGACGCGGCGATCAGCTTGATCGACTCCAGCAGGTTGCGGCCCATGACCGGGAGCATCACGTTCAGCTCGAAGTCGCCCTGCGAGCCGGCGAAGGCCACCGCCGCGTCGTTGCCGATCACCTGGGCGCAGACCTGGCGCATCGCCTCGGCCACCACCGGGTTGACCTTGCCGGGCATGATCGACGAACCCGGCTGGAGATCGGGGATGCGCAGCTCGCGCAGGCCCGCACGAGGGCCGGACCCCATCCAGCGTACGTCGTTGGCGATCTTGTAGAGGCCGACCGCGACGGTGCGGAGCTGACCCGACGTCTCCACCAGCGCGTCCCGCGCGCCCTGCGCCTCGAAGTGGTTACGCGCCTCGGACAACGGCAGGCCGGTCGAGTCGCGCAGTCGCCCGATCACCTTGCCCGCGAAGCCGAGCGGTGTGTTGATACCGGTGCCCACCGCGGTGCCGCCCAGCGGCAGCTCGGCCAGCCGGGGCAACGCCATCTCCAGCCGCTCCACGCCGTAGCGGACCTGCGCGGCGTAGCCGCCGAACTCCTGCCCCAGCGTCACCGGGGTGGCGTCCATCAGGTGCGTCCGGCCAGACTTGACCACGGTCTCGAACTCGGCTGCCTTCGCCTCCAACGCCATGGCGAGCTGCGTCAACGAGGGCAGCAGATCCTCCACCACGAACTGGGTGGCGGCCAGGTGGATCGAGGTGGGGAACACGTCGTTGCTGGACTGCGACGCGTTGACGTGGTCGTTGGGGTGGACGTCCCGGCCCAGCTCACGGCTCGCCAGCGAGGCGATCACCTCGTTGGTGTTCATGTTGGACGACGTGCCGGACCCGGTCTGGAACACGTCCACCGGGAACTGGTCGTCGTAGCCGCCGGCGACGACGTGCGCCGCGGCCGTCGTGATCGCCTCGGCCACGTCCGCGTCGATCACCCCCAGCTCGCCGTTGACCTCAGCCGCCGCACCCTTGATCTGCGCCAGCGCCTTGATCTGGGCCGGTTCGAGCCCGCGCCCGGAGATCGGGAAGTTCTGCACCGCGCGCTGCGTCTGCGCCCGCCACAGCGCCTCGGCGGGCACCTCCACCTCGCCCATCGAGTCGCGTTCGATCCGGTAGCCGGTCGCCTCTGGAGTCGTCACGCATCCCATCCTGCCGCGCCGCCCGCCGACGTGCAGCGGAACGCGCGCCGGTCTCAGCCCAGCTCGGTCAGCAACTCCGCGGTGGCCCGCCGGTCCGGCGACTCGATCTGGACGAACAGCGCCAGCGCCCGGCTGGCGTACCGGTGCGCCTGCTCCGGGTCCGTCCACCGCAGGCAGCGGGCCATGCCGTCCAGCGCCCGGGCCTGCTCGTAGCGGGCGCCGAGCCGGGTCGCGTCGGTGAGCACCCGGCGGTGCAGGTCCAGCGCGCTCGCCTCGTCGCCCTGGTCGAGGATCGCCCGGGCGAGCAGGTTCCGGGAGGCGCACTGCCCGACCAGGTCACCGGCGTCGTTGATGGCGACCAGCGCCTGCCGGTGCAGGGCCGCGGCCAGGTCGGGCCGGCCCTCCTCGCGCTCGATCACGCCCAGCTCGTTGAGCAGCTCACCCTCGCCGAACCGGTTGCCGGTCCGGCGCTTCACGGTCAGCCCGGCCCGCAGCAGCCGCCGCGCCGGCTCCCGTTCCCCGCGCTGGCGCCGGGCCATGCCGAGATGGCCGATGGCGTTTCCGATCTGGCGCAGGTCGCCGCTCTGCCGGGCGACGCCCAGGTGGTGGCGGCACATCCGGACGGCCTCGTCGGTGCGCCCGCTCCACAGCAGGGTGAGCGAGAGATTGTTGAGCAGATTGGCCAGGGGCGCCGGGCCGTCCGACTCCCGGAAGAACTCCCGGGACGCCTCGAACGTCTCGATCGCCCGCCGGAACTGCAGACCCACCGCGTACGCCGTGCCGAGGTTGGCCACCGCGCCCCGCAGCTCCCCCGTCAGGCCGAGCCGCCGGTAGATCCCGACCGCCACCTCCATCTGCCGGATCGCCTCGGCGAAGCGCGCCCGCCGGTAGTTGGCCGAGGCGAGATAGTTGTGCATGGTCGCCACGGCCTTGTCGTCACCCAGCCGCTCGGCGGCCCGCAGGCCGACCCGGTGCGTCTCGATCAGGTCGTCCAGGTGACCGCCGTCGAAGTTGACCGCCCACCCGGCGCGGGCGAGCTGCCAGCTCTGCTGCAGGAAGCCCTCCGCCTCGGCCAACCGCACCAGCGCGGCCAGCGTCGCCCGGTTCTCCTCGATCCAGGTGCGGCCCAGCCCGACCGTGGCCGCCACCAGGTCGGGCCGCAGTGGGTCCGCCAGCGCGAACAGATCGCGCGGCACGGCGAGTTCCAGCGACAACGCGATGGTCGCGGCGACCTGGAGGTGATGGTCGAGGAGCCGGGCCAGCGCCGCCTGCCGCCCCGCGGCCGTCTCGCGCTCCGCGCCGAGGGTACGGGCGTACTCCCGGATCAGGTCGTGCAGGCCGTAACGACCCGGTTCCACCTCCTCGACCAGGTGCGCGTCGACAAGCTCGTCGAGCGCGTCCTGCGCGTCGGCGAGCGGGAGATCGGCGAGCACCGCCGCGACGCGGTTGTCGGCACGGGCCCCCGGGTGCAGGCCGAGCAACGCGAAAACCCGCTGGGCGGCCGGCGACACCTGCTCGTACGACAGGGCGAACGCCTGGGCCACCGACCGTTCCCCGGCGGCCAGCTCGGCCAGCGGGTCTGCCGCGCTGCTCAGCCGCTCGGCCAGGTCGGCCACCCGCCACCGCGGTCGGTGCGCCAGCCGCGCCCCGGCCAGCCGCAACGCGAGCGGGAGAAGGCCACACCGGCGGGCCACCTCCGCGGCCGCCGCCGGCTCGGCCGTGATCCGCTCCCCGCCGGCCACCCGGGCCAGCAACTCGACCGCCTCGTCCAGGTCGAGCAGCGGCAGCGACGACGGCCGACCCTCGTCCAGACCGATCAGGCGCCGGCGGCTGGTGATCAGCACCAGGCAGTCCGGGCCGTTCGGCAGCAGCGGCGCGACCTGAGCCGCGTCCGCCGCGTTGTCCAACACCACGACCGCCCGCCGCTCGGCCAGCTCGGAGCGCCACATCGCCAACCGGTCGGCGGGGTCCACCGGCACCCGTTCGGCCGGCACGCCGAGCTGCCGCAGCAGGGTCGCCGCCGCCGCGGCGGTGGTCAGCGGGCTGCGCTCGCTGTGCCCGTGCAGGTCGACGAAGAGCTGCGCGTCCGGGAACCGGTCACTCAGGGCGGTCGCCACCTGGACGGCGAGCGTGGTCTTGCCGCTGCCCGCCATGCCGTCGACCAACTGGACCCGGACCCCGTCCTGCTCGATCTCCTTGACCAGCCGTGCCACGGTCTGCTGCCGCCCGGTGAAGTCGCTGATCGCCCGGGGCAGCGCCCGCACCGGGCCGGTGGCCCGGCTCTCCGTCCCGCCCAGCGCCAGGTCACCGGCGAGCACCCGCTGGTGCAGCTCCTGCAACGCCGTACCCGGTTCGATGCCCAACTCGTCGGCGTAGATGCGCCGGCCCTCGCGGTAGACGGCGAGCGCGTCGGCCTGGCGGCCGACCGCGGACAGGGCCAGCATCAACTGCCCCCGCAGCCGTTCGCGCAGCGGGTTGCGTTCGACGGCGTCGGTGAGCTCGTCGATCAGTTCGGCCGCCCGGCGCAGCCGCAGCTCGACGTCGACGCACTCCTCCAGCACCGCGAGCCGTTGCTCGTCGAGGGTCTGCGCCCGCCGCCGCACACTCCGGGCGGGGATGCCGGCGAGCGCGGGACCGCGCCAGAGCGCCAGCGCGGACCGGTAGCGCTGGCACGCCTCGCCCACCTGGCCGGCGACCACCTGCGCGCGGGCGGCCTCCACGGTCCGGGCGAACACCTCGGCGTCCAGGTCGTCCGGCTCGACCCGGATGCCGTAGCCGGCCGGATCGGTGACGATGGTCTCGGCGGGCAGCCCCAGCACCACGAACCGGTGCCGCAACCGCGAGACGCAGATGTGCAACTGGGCCCGGGCCGTGGCCGGCGGGCGTTCCTCCCAGACCGCGTCGATCAGCTCGTCGAACGGCACCACCCGGCCGGCGCGCAGCAGCAACAGGGCGAGCACGGTCCGGTCCCGACCTGCGGTGACGGTGGCTTCGCCGCCGCCCACCCGCAGTGGTCCCAGGATCCCGAACCGCATGCGCGCCCCCGTACGCCCTTTGTGCACTTCCTGGAGCGTAACGCGGCGGTCACCGAACGCCGCGCGGTGGTGATAGAGATCTGATAGACGATCGAGAGCGGCGGCGTCCACACTCGTCCCGGGTTGCCGTCGGTGACGGCATCCGACGGGGGCGGTGCGCTCGTCGGGCCGCGAGGCCGGGCGAGCGCACCGATGTCGCTCAGCGGCGGCCGACCGTGAGCACCGGCTTGGTGACCTCGGCGAAGAAGTCGTTGCCCTTGTCGTCGACCACGATGAAGGCCGGGAAGTCCTCCACCTCGATCTTCCAGACCGCCTCCATCCCCAGCTCGGGATATTCGAGCACCTCGACGTGCTTGATGCAGTCCTGGGCGAGCCGCGCGGCCGGGCCGCCGATCGAGCCGAGGTAGAACCCGCCGTGGGCGCCGCAGGAACGGGTGACCTGGGTGGACCGGTTGCCCTTGGCCAGCATCACCATCGAGCCGCCGGCGGCCTGGAACTTCTCCACGTAGGCGTCCATCCGACCGGCCGTGGTGGGGCCGAACGACCCGGACGCGTAACCCTCGGGGGTCTTGGCCGGGCCGGCGTAGTAGACCGCGTGGTCGCGCAGGTATTGCGGCATCGGCTCACCGGCGTCCAGCCGCT
Organism: Micromonospora sp. WMMD980; assembly: GCF_029626035.1. Taxonomy (NCBI): domain Bacteria; kingdom Bacillati; phylum Actinomycetota; class Actinomycetes; order Micromonosporales; family Micromonosporaceae; genus Micromonospora; species Micromonospora sp. WMMD980. The sequence continues at coordinate 5,940,192 of NZ_JARUBE010000003.1, read as the reverse complement.
CGGCGATCTTCGCGTGCGCGATGTCGCGCGCCACGACCAGCGGACCGGTCAACGACAGGCGCGTCTTCACCGGGTATTTCGACAGCTCGGCGCGGATCTCGGCCATCGGCCGGTTCAGGTCGACGCGGACCACCTCCTCGGTGTCCAGCGTCTCGTCGGTGACATCGGGCAGGAACCGCGCCGGGTCGGTCTCGAGTCGCTCCAGCCAGACGCCCGACGGGGTGATCTTGGCGACCGCCTGCCGGTCGGCCGAGCAGGACACCGCGATCGCCACCGGGCAGGAGGCGCCGTGCCGGGGCAGCCGGACCACCCGCACGTCGTGGCAGAAGTAGCGGCCGCCGAACTGCGCCCCGATGCCGAAGTTGCGGGTCAACTCCAGCACCTCGGCCTCCAACTCCAGGTCACGGAAGCCGTGCGCGCTCATCGAGCCCTGCGTCGGCAACGCGTCCAGATATTTCGCCGAGGCGTACTTGGCGGTCTTCAACGCGTACTCCGCGGAGGTGCCGCCGATGACGATCGCCAGGTGGTAGGGCGGGCAGGCGGCGGTGCCGATCAACCGCAGCTTCTCCTCCAGGAACTGCATCATCCGTGTCGGATTCAACAGCGCCTTGGTCTCCTGGTAGAGGTAGGACTTGTTGGCCGAGCCCCCGCCCTTGGCCATGAACAGGAACTTGTAGGCGTCGGGGTGGCCGTCCGGATCCTCGGCGTAGAGCTCCACCTGCGCCGGCAGGTTGCTGCCGGTGTTGCGCTCGTCCCACATGGTCAACGGCGCGAGCTGCGAGTAGCGCAGGTTGAGCCGGGTGTATGCCTGGTAGACGCCGCGCGAGATCGCCTCGGCGTCGGTGCCGTCGGTGAGCACGTGCCGGCCACGCTTGCCCATCACGATCGCGGTGCCGGTGTCCTGACACATCGGCAGCACCCCACCGGCCGCGATGTTGGCGTTGCGCAGCAGGTCGAGCGCGACGAACCGGTCGTTCGGCGAGGCCGCCGGGTCGTCGATGATCGACCGGAGCTGGGCCAGGTGCGCCGGGCGCAGGAAGTGGGCGATGTCGTGCATGGCCTCGGCGGTCAACGCGGTCAGCGCGGCCGGCTCCACGGTGAGGAACCGGCGGTCACCCGGGCCGTTGACGACGTCCACGCCCTCGTCGGTGACCAGGCGGTATTCCGTCTGGTCGGGACCGGTCGGCAGCAGGGGTGCGTACGAGAAGGCGGCGGCACTGCTCATGACCGAAAAGCCTAGGGCAGAGCGGTCGATCGGTGACACCCGCCGGTGGGTCGTGGGACGCCGATCTCACCGGGCGTCACTTCCCGTCGGCGCAGAGCTCCTTCTTCGGCCCGCAACTGCCCTGGTCGCTCGGGGGACGCCAGGTGTCGGCCGGATCGGGCACCGGCACCGCGCCCTGGTCCGGCGGGGGCACGCCGGCGTCGGCGGCGCCCCAGCGGACGTACCCGATCTCCCGACCCTCGCCGATGATCATGCCGTTCGGGCCGACCGCGAGCGCGTTCGCCGCGGTGCGCAGCTCGACCAGCACCCGGCCGCCGCGCGGCTCGACCGCGACCAGCCGGGACGGCTTCTCCTCGGTGATCACCGCCGCGTACGGGGTGAGCGCCGCGCCGGTCTTGCCGCCGGCCGGGCGGGTCCACCGGGTCCGGTCGGCGGACAGCTCGCGGCCGAACAGCGAGTCCTTGTCGGCGCTGCGCACCACCGCGTAGCGGTCGTCGACCGCGAGCAGCTTCTCCCCGTCCGCGCCGACCTGGAGCAGCCGGCCGTCGTAGCCGTCGAGGACCGCCTCACGGCCGTCCGGGGCCACCCCGATGAGGACGTTCCGGGCGCCCTGCGGGTCCTCCCGCTGCACGCAGCCGGCGGAGTCCGCGGTGCGCAGGTTGATCCCGGCCCGGCGCCACACCTGCTGCCCGGTGGCCGGGTCGACGGCGATGATGACGAAGTAGCAGCTCCCGTCGCGGGAGGTGGCCGCGATCCGGAGCAGCCGGCCGCCGACCACCGCGAGCCGCTCGTCCCGCCCGGGCTGGACGTTCTGCAACACCCGACCGGTCGCGGTGTCCACCACGTGCACCCGGCCGTCGACCGGGAAGCCGAGCAGCGGCGGGACCGACTCCGGCCCGGCCACCCCGCCGTCGATCCGGGTCGCGCCCAGCCGCCGGGTGCCGAGCAGCTCCGGGTTGTCGGCCAGCACGCCGCTGTGTACGCCGGGCAGGAACGCGCTCCACAACGGGGTGGTGCCACGCGGCTCCCAGGCCCGCAACGTGCAGTCGGTGGGCTGCACGCAGTAGGCGTCGAGCAGCAGGTTGCGGTAGGTCCAGACGGCTATCGCGCGATCGTCGCGCCGACGGGTGACGCCGGACGCCGGGTCGAGCACCTCGTACCCCTTGTCCAGCAGCTTGCCCACGGCGACGACCGACTCCCGGCCGCTGCCGGCCACCGCCGACCAGTCGGCCTTGCGTTCCCAGAGCTGGCTGCCGTCGGCGAGCTTGCGCGACTCGATCCGGGTGCGCTGCTCGACGATCACGGTGTCGCCGGCGATCGTGACGCTGCGCGGGGTGCCGCCGACGCGCTGCTGCCAGGCCACGTCCGGCTCGGAGATCGGCTCGCTCCGGTCGACCCAGTCCCACAGGCGGGGGAACGGATTCCACACGCCGGTGGCGGCGAGCACGACCACGGTGATGAGCCCGAGCAGCAACCAGCCGCGTACGCCTAGGCCCTTCACACCGACACGGTAGCGACGATCACCGTTCCCTCGGGCTCCACGCGGGGCGTGTCGCGCCCCTTCTTGCCCGGGCTCGAATGTTAAGAGGGGGCCCCTGCTCTGCCGAATGCGTTAAGCGGGGGCCCCTCCTTACCGCTGGGCCGCGGAGCGGACCAGCGGCGACGTGCGGTAGGGGATCTGCTCCGCCAGCGCGATGATGGTCGAGGCGCGCCGGATGCCCTCCGAGGCGACGATCTGGTCGATGACGCGCTGGAGGTCGGTGTTCGAGCGGGCCACGATGCGGCAGAGCAGGTCGCTGGAGCCGGTGATGGTGTGCGCCTCCAGCACCTCCGGGATGGCGGCCAGGTGCGCGGTCACCTGGTCGTGGCCGTGTCGCTGGCTGATCTCCAGGGTGACGAAGCTGGTCACCCCGAAGCCGATCGCGGCCGGGGAGATCTGCGGCCCGAACCCGCCCACCACGCCGCGCCCGACGAGCTTGTCGAGCCGCGCCTGGACCGTGCCCCGGGCCACCCCGAGCCGCCGCGAACACTCCAGCACGCCGATTCGGGGTTCCTCGGCGAGGAGTTCGATCAAGCGGGCGTCCAGCTCGTCCAGCTGTGCATCCTGACCAGTGTTCATGGTGATCCACCGTACCGAATGCGCAACCTGACCAGGAATTTCGCCAACTATTGCCCAACCCGAGGCGGTCCGGAGATGCTCGCCGGAAGCACATCCACGGCGGCCCACGAGGCCGGCCGGTACGCGAGGGAGGCCACCATGACCCAGGCGATCGACCGACCCCAGTCCACCGACGAGGCCGACGCCGACGTTCTCGTCGGCGTCGTCGACCACGACATCAGCCGGGACCCCTTCCCGGTCAAGGGCCTCGACCACCTGCACTTCCTGGTCGGCAACGCCAAGCAGGCGGCGCACTACTACTCCACCGCCTACGGCATGACCTGCGTGGCCTACCGGGGCCCGGAGCAGGGCTACCGGGACCACGCGCAGTACGTGCTGACCAGCGGCTCGGCCCGGTTCGTGCTGACCGGCGTGGTCCGCCCGGACGCCGACGGCGCGGAGCACGTGGCCAAGCACAGCGACGGCATCTCCGACATCGCGCTGGAGGTGCCGGACGTGGACGCCGCGTACGCGCACGCCACCGCGCAGGGCGCGACCGGCCTGGTCGAGCCGCACGACGTCAGCGACGAGCACGGCACGGTCCGGATGGCGTCCATCGCCGCGTACGGGGACACCCGGCACACGCTCGTCGACCGGTCCCGCTACACCGGCGTGTTCCTGCCCGGCTTCGTCGCCCGGGGCCCGATCGTGGACCGGCAGCCGATGATCGACGCCGGCCTCCAGCCGAAGCGCTTCTTCCAGGCCGTCGACCACGTGGTCGGCAACGTGGAGCTGGGCCGGATGGACGAGTGGGTCGAGTTCTACAAGCGGGTCATGGGCTTCACCAACATGGCCGAGTTCGTCGGCGACGACATCGCGACCGACTACTCCGCGCTGATGAGCAAGGTGGTCGCCAGCGGCACCCGGAAGGTGAAGTTCCCGCTCAACGAGCCGGCGGTGGCCCGCAAGAAGTCGCAGATCGACGAATACCTGGAGTTCTACCGGGGCCCCGGCGCCCAGCACGTCGCGGTGGCCACCAACGACATCCTGGCCAGCGTCGACGCCATGCGGGCGGCCGGCGTCGAGTTCCTCGACACCCCGGACTCCTACTACCAGGACCCGGAGCTGCGCGCCCGCATCGGCAACGTGCGGGTGCCGATCGAGGAGCTTCAGTCCCGCAAGATCCTGGTCGACCGGGACGAGGACGGCTACCTGCTCCAGATCTTCACCAAGCCGGTGCAGGACCGCCCGACCGTCTTCTTCGAGCTGATCGAGCGGCACGGCTCCCTCGGCTTCGGCAAGGGCAACTTCAAGGCCCTGTTCGAGGCGATCGAGCGGGAGCAGGAGAAGCGCGGCAATCTGTGACACTGTCCGCGTGACCCAGCCTCCCCCGAACCCGACGCCGCCGCCTGCCGGGCCCCCGCCCGTGGGCGGCGGCTTCGCGCCGCCCACGCAGCGCACCCCGCCGACGTACGCGGGCGTGCCCGGCTACCCGCCGCCCCCGCCCGGGTACGCGCCGTACCCGCCGCTCGCCCCGCCCCCGGTCGCGCCGGACGGACGGCCGCTGGCCAGCTTCGGCGACCGGCTGCTGGCCTGGCTGATCGACACCGCGGTGGCCTCGGCGGTGGCCATGGTGCTGTTCCTGCCGGTCTTCCTGTGGATCGTCTTCCGGGTGGTCGACGACCTGAGCGCCGCCGGCCCGGAGGGGCCCGATCCGGCCACGGTCTGGACGGAGATCTTCCTTCCGCTCCTCGCCGCCGAGCTGGGACTCTTCCTGGTGGTGCTGGTCTTCTACTGGCTCTACCACGTGGAGTACGCCCGCCGGAGCGGGCAGACGCTGGGCAAGAAGGTGATGAAGCTACGGATCGTGCCGGCGCGGCCCGGCGCCACGCTGACCCGGGGCATGCTCGGCAAGCGCTACCTCGTCGAGTTCGTCGCCGGGTCGCTGGTGCCGTTCCTCAGCTACCTCGACGGCTTCTGGCAGCTCTGGGACAAGCCCTGGCAGCAGTGCCTCCACGACAAGTTCGCGAACACGGTCGTCGTTAAGGTTGGACCGTGAGCGAGCGCAGCGAGGCACGACCGTGAGTCTGGAACCCGGCTGGTACGTCGACCCCGCCGAGCCGGAGACCCGCCGCTGGTGGGACGGGGAGGGGTGGATCGGCGCGCCGATTCCGGTCGACGTCACCCCGCCCGACGGTCCGCCGCCGGCCGAGCCCGAGCCGGCCACCACGCCGGCCCCCGGTGCGACCGACGACCGGCCGACCTCGGGCGCGGCCGGCTCGCCCGAGCCGGTCTCGACGTCCGGCGCACCCGGGCGGCCGGACCAGGCCGGGCCGTGGCCGGGCCAGGCCGGATCGTGGCCGGACCAGCCGGGCCAGGCCGGATCGTGGCCGGGGCAGCCCGGTCAGCCGGGGCAGCAGGGCCAGCACGGGCCGCCGCCGGGCTGGCCGTACCCGCAGTGGCCGGGCCGACCGCCGATCCCGCGCCCGCACGGGCTGCCGCTCGCCTCGTACGGCGCGCGGCTGGTCGCCCGCCTGATCGACCTGGGCGTGGTGTTCCTCCTCAACGCCCTGGTCAACGGGTGGTTCGTCTGGCGCTACTTCGAGGCGATCTCGCCCTACCTACGGGAGACGATGCGCCGGGCGGTGAACGGTGACACCTCCACCGAGGGGCTGCCCCAGATCGACGACCAGGCCGGCGGATTGCAGGTCGTCATCCTGCTGATCGCCACCGCGCTCTGGTTCGCCTACGAGGTGCCGTCGATGGCGGCGCGCGGGCAGACCTTCGGCAAGCGGATGGCCGGCATCCGCGCGCTGCCGGTCGAGGCGAACCAACCGCTCGGCTTCGGCCGGGCCTTCCGGCGCTGGAGCACGCTCGGCATGCCCACGCTGCTCTGGTACTGCTGCGGGCTGGGGCTGGTGCTCCAGTTCGTCGACGCCGTCTCGCCGCTGTTCGACCAGCCGCTGCGCCAGGCGCTGCACGACAAGCGGGCGCAGACCGTCGTGGTCCAGCTCCCCCGCACCCGCCCCGACCCCCGCACCACCCCGCACGACCGCGCCGACCCCCCGGGAGACACCCCATGACCGACACCGGACGTCACCGGCCTCCGCTGCGGCTCACCCGCGCCGACCTGGACGCGCTGCCCAACTACGTGCCCGGCCGCAGCCCGGCCGACCTGGCCCGCGAGCTGGGCCTGCCCGAGGCGATCAAGCTGGCCAGCAACGAGGTGCCGTACGGCCCGCTGCCGGGCGTGGTGGAGGCGGTCGCCGAGGCGGTCGCCGGTTCGCACCGCTACCCCGACATGGGCGTGGTGGCGCTGCGCGAGGCCCTCGCCGAACGCTACGGCGTGGACGCCGACCGGATCGCCACCGGCTGCGGCTCGGTGGCGCTGGCCGAGCACCTGGTGCGGGCCACCTGCCTGCCCGGCGACGAGCTGATCTATTCGTGGCGCTCCTTCGAGGCGTACCCGATCATCGCGGCGACCAGCGGCGCGACGAGCGTGCGGGTGCCCAACGACGCCGGCCACGGGCACGACCTCGACGCGATGGCCGCGGCGGTGACCGACCGGACCCGGATGGTCCTGGTCTGCAACCCGAACAACCCGACCGGCACGGCGGTGCGCAGGGCCGATCTGGACCGCTTCCTCGACGCGATGCCGGACGACGTGCTCGTGGTGATCGACGAGGCCTACCGGGAGTTCGTCACCGACGCCGAGGTGCCCGACGGCCTCGGCTACCTGGACCGGCCGAACGTGGCGGTGCTGCGCACGCTCTCCAAGGCGTGGGGCCTGGCCGGTCTGCGGATCGGCTGGCTGGTCGCCGCGCCGGCGGTGGCCGCCGCGGTGCGCAAGGTGGTCACCCCGTTCTCCACCAGCACGGCCGCCCAGGCCGGCGCGCTGGCCGCGCTGGCCCAGGCCGACGAGGTGGAGCGGCGCTGTGCGCTCGTGGTGGCCGAGCGGGACCGGGTCACCGAGGCGCTGCGCAAGTTCGTGCCGGACGTGCCGGAGAGCCAGGCCAACTTCGTCTGGCTGCCGCTGGGCGAGCGGGCGGTGGCGTTCGGCAAGGCGTGCGAGGCGCGCGGCGTGATCGTGCGGCCGTTCCCGGGCGACGGCGTCCGGGTCACCATCGGCACCCCGGCCGAGAACGACGCGTTCCTCGCCGCAGCCGAAGCCGCCCTGGCGTAAGGAGGGGCCCCTTCTTAACGCCTGGCGTCGAGAAGGGGCCCCTTCTCACCGAACGACAGAACGACACCGGCCGGCGCCGGCCGGCTGCTCAGGTGGCGGCGAGCAGGACCGGCTCGGCCATCAGGAACCAGCCCTGGTCGTCGTCGTCCGGGGTGGCGTCCTCCCGGGCGCGCTCCACCGCGACGTAGCCGCCCACCGCGTACGCCCGGCCCGGCTGCCAGCCGATCCCGTCCCGCCCGGCGGTGAACACGAACTCGGACCGGGTCGCGCCGGTGAGCGGGTCGATCGTGACCAACTCACGCCGGTCGGTCAGCAGGTGCACCCGGCCCGGTTCGGTGGCGAGCACCCGCGCCGGGTGGATGTCCGCCCGCCGCCACAGTTCCTCGCCGGTGCGCGCGGACCGCGCGGTCACCACACCGCCGGAGGTTTCCACCACCCGCTCGCCGTCCAGCACCGCGTCCGCTGCGTCCAGGCCGGGCGCGGCCGTCGGCTCGCCCGGATCGGTCACCAGCCAGCCGCGGCCGTTCGCCCCGTCCGGCCCGGCGGTACGCAGGCCGCGGCAGCCGGAGTGCCCGTCGCGGCAGCCGACCGCAGTGACCACGAGGTGCCCGGGCGCGTCCGGTGGCCGCCAGCGGGTGCGGACCACGCCGGTCCCCGCGTCCCGCAACTCGACCGAGGGCGGCCCCGCGCAGGTGTCCACCCCGACCATCTCACCGCTCGCGGTGCTGCCCACGTCGACCCGGCAGTCCCGCTCGACGTCGGCGCGCCAGAGCCGCCGACCGTCGGCCAGGGCGTATCCGCCGACCGCTCCCGGACCGGCGGCGAGCAGCACGTCGAGACCCTCGGCGGTGCGCGCGAGGTGCAGGCCGGCCGGGTCCCAGACCGTGGCGGCGAACGTGCGGCGGGGCTTCGGCACCGAGCCCGGCGGCGGCCCGTCGGCGCGCCAGGACACCCGTCCGGTACGCGCGTCCAGCGCCACCAGTTTCCCGTCGGACCAGCGGCTGACCACGGTGGTGCCCTCGGCGAGCACCCCGACCAGCTTCGCCGGCCAGCGGCGGTAGGACCAGAACGGGGTGACCCGGTGCCGGCCGGTGACCGGCTGGTCCGCGTACACCTGGCGGGCGCCGGCGTAGACGCGGAGCCGGTTGTCCACGACGAGCGGCGCCACCGGCAGCCGCCCGATCACCCCGGCGGTCGGCGCGGGCGCCGCCGGGTAGGGCTCGCGGGCCACGGTTTCGACCTCGGCCGGGGCCAACACCCGGGCGACCACGGCGACCGACGCCGCGACGGCCAGCACCGCCGCCATCGCCACCACGGCCCGCCGCCTGCCGGCCTTCGCCATCCGCCACCTCCGCCCCGGCACCCTACCGGCCCCGGCCGGAGCGCGAGCCGATCGCCCGCTCACCGCCGCGGGCCGGCGGCTCCCGGAAGCTCTGGGTGCGCTCGTGGTTGCCCCGGCGACCACAAACGCACCCAGAGCCCGACACCGGGACGCCGGCACGGCACGGCGACGCGCAGCGTCGGCAAGCGGTGGGCCGGCTCAGGCGGCCTCGGTGGAGCGGGCGGGACCGGCGGCCAGGGCCAGATCGGCCAGGTCGCGTCGGAGCGCCCCCTCCACCGCCCGTGCGGCCAGGCCGCCGAGGATCAGGGCCAACACCCGGCCGTACGGTCGGGTCGGCACCGCCTCCTGCCGGACGGTGACCTCGGTGCAGCCGCGTCGCCGCCGCTCGACCGTGCGCAGCGCCCAGGTGATCCGGTAGTCGACGCCGGCACCGCGCGAGCAGAGCACCACCCGGCGCGGGGCGATCGCCTCGATCACCTCGAACTGTTCCGGCTCGGACCCGCCGTCCGGCCGGACCCGGGTCTCCCGCCAGGAGGTGCCGGCGGCGAACCCGCCGCCGGTGAGCACCTCGACCTCGCCCACCGCGGAGAGCCAGTCGGCACGGGCCGGAAGGTCGGTGAGCAGGCGCCACAGATCGGCGTCCTGCGCTTCGATGAAGGCGGAAACGGTCACCGTCGACATGGCACCTCCCGTGTCGTCCACGGTACGGGCCGTCACCGGTCCAGGGGAGCCTCAGAGTGACATTTCCACCACCGGCGCCCCGTACGGGGCGCCGGGGTCCGGCGGGATCGGTCAGCCGCGAAGGGCGTCGCCGCGCAACGCCGTGACGAAAGCGGTCCAGCCCGGCGGGCTCACCGCGAGCGTCGGACCGTCCTGGTCCTTCGAGTCGCGTACGCCCACCACGCCGTGCGCGGTGACCACGTTGGTGGCCACCTCGACGCAGAGGCCCTGATCGTTCGATCGGCTGCTGGTGCGCCAGACGGCGCCGGTCAACTCGGTCATGCTCGGTCCTTCCTGTGTGCACTCCTCGCGTGCGCCTCCGGACCGGCACCGCCCGGGCGCGCGCGCGACCCGCGTCGATCAACGCGCAACGCGACGACCCCGGTCGCACAGTGGGTGCGATCCGGGGCCGTCGACGCGGAAGGTGGATGTCAGCGGGCCGGAAGGACCGTCCCGGTGACCTCGCCGAGCGCGATCGTGGTGCCGTCCGGCCCGGGCGCGGTGGCGGTGATCGTCACCGTGTCGCCGTCCTGCAGGAAGGTCCGCTGGCTGCCGTCGGCGAACTTCACCGGCTCGGCCCCGCCCCAGGTGAGTTCCAGGAACGAGCCGACCTGGTCGCGTGCCGGTCCGGAGACGGTGCCCGAGGCGTAGAGGTCGCCGGTGCGCAGCGACGCCCCGTTGACGGTGAGGTGGGCGAGTTGCTGGGCCGGGGTCCAGTACATGGTGGCGAACGGCGGCTCGGCCACCCGTTCGCCGTTCCACTCCACGCCCAGCGTGAGGTCCAGCCCGAGGTGCGGGGTGTCCCGGAGGTAGTCCTGCACCGGTGGGTCCTGGTCGGGCGCGGGCACGAACGCGTCGGCGAGCGCCTCCAGCGGCGTGACCCAGCCGGAGACGGAGGTGGCGAACGACTTGCCGAGGAACGGGCCGAGCGGCTGATATTCCCATGCCTGGATGTCCCGGGCCGACCAGTCGTTGACGAGCACCACGCCGAAGACGTGGTCGGCGAACTCGGCGGCCGGCACCCGGTCGCCGAGCCGACTCGGCACGCCGACCACGAAGCCGACCTCGGCCTCGATGTCGAGGCGTACCGAGGCGCCGGTGGTCGGGCCCTGCGCGCTGGCCCGCTGCCCGGTCGGTCGGACCACCGGGGTTCCGGAGACGACCACCGTCCCGGCCCGGCCGTGGTAGCCGATCGGCACGTGCTTCCAGTTGGGCAGCAGTGGCGGCTGGCCGGGCCGGAAGATCTGCCCGACGTTCCCGGCGTGGTGCTCGGAGGAGTAGAAGTCGACGTAGTCGGCCACCTCGAACGGGAGCAGCATCTCGACCTCGGCGACCGGCACCAGCAGCGGCTCCACCGCCGGCCGGTGCGCCGGGTCGGTGAGCAGCTCGGTGACCCGCTCCCGGACGGCCGTCCACTGCGGCCGGCCGAGCGCCAGGAAGGCGTTGAGCGTGTGCCGGCCCAGCGCCCCGGCGGCCAGCACCAGGCCGGCCGCCTCCGCGCCGGCCAGGTCGAACACGAGGTCGCCGATCCGGACCCCGATCCGCGGCTCGCGGTCGCCGTGCCGGAACACGCCGTACGGCAGGTTCGTCACCCCGTACGGCGACCCCGCCGCTCCTGGAACCCACGTCATGCCCTCACGGCCCTCGCTCCGCTCGGTGCGTTCGGTCATGCCGAGCTGGCCGGGCATGCCCTCACGGCCCTCGCTCCACTCGGTGCGTTCGGTCATGCCGAGCTGGCCGGGCATGCCCTCACGGCCCTCGCTCCACTCGGTGCGTTCGGTCATGCTTCGAAGCCTCCGTTCACCAGCCCCAGCCGGATCAGATCGGTCAGTGGTTCGGAGATGCTGCACGAGCCGTACCCGGCCCAGAGCGGACGCGGAGCCGCACGCCGGGCGCGGGCCGACTCGACCACGCGCAGCGGGTCGGTGGCGGCCAGCAGCTCGGCCACCCCGTCCACCTCGGCGCCGTCGACGGCGGCGAGCGTGGCGGCAAGCACGTTGACGAAGCCGTGGTGGGTGAAGCCGGTCTCCGGGTCGCGGTGCCGGATCGCGTGGTGCAGCCCGGCGGTGAGCTTGAACGGCAGGTCCCGCTCGTGGCAGGCGCGAATCACCGCGGCCAGCTCGACCGGGGTCGGGAACAGCTCGGCGGCCAGCCCGCCGGTACGGAACTTGGCCGCCACCGGCAACCCGCCGGCGCGGGCCCGCGCGAGCGAGTCCAGCGCGCCCATCAGCCCGAAGGTCAGCGGGATCTCCGCGTAGACGGCGGTGCCGTCGAGCCGGCCGGCGAGCGCGACCAACTCGGCCAGGCCGGGCTGCGGGTCCTCGCCGCGCTTGGCGACCGGCGCCTCGACCTGCCGGGCGGTGACCCCGTCGGGCGTCAGGGCCGACAGCGCGGCGGGCAGTTGGTCGAGGCCGGTGTCACCGATCAGCCCGATGACGAGGCCCGGGTCCACCACGCCGTGCAACGCGCCGCGGACGATCTCCGAGGCGGGCAGCAGCAGCGGGCCGACCAGGTCGGCGTACCAGGCCGTGCGGTGCTCGCGGTGCGCGGTCACCGCGTCGGGCAGCGCGGCGTTGCCCGGGGGGAAGACCGCGGCGTCGTCCACCAGGCCGGCGAGGAGGCGGGGCACCTGCGTTGACACGAGACAAGAATGTACGGGACGCTACGAGTAACGGACAACTGCGTCCGATTATCGGACGCCATCGGCCGGAGACGGGACATAACGGGAGGCGAGATGCCCTACTACCGCAGCGTGGGCGAGGTGCCCCGGAAACGCCACACCCAGTTCCGGCAGCCCGACGGCACGCTCTACGCGGAGGAGCTGGTCGGCCAGGAGGGCTTCTCCTCCGACTCGTCGCTGCTCTACCACCGCCACGCGCCGACCGCGATCCTCGCCGCCGAGGAGTTCGCCCCGCCCGCCGTCACCCGGGTGCCGAACCTGCCACTCAAGCCGCGCCACCTGCGCACCCACAAGCTCGACGGCCCCGGCGCGGACCCGGTGCTCGGCCGGCGGTACCTGCTCGCCAACGACGACGTCCGGATCGCGTACGTGCTGGCCGACCGGCCCTCGCCGCTGTTCCGCGACGCCACCGGCGACCACTGCCTCTACCTGGAATCCGGCTCGATGCGGGTGGAGTCGCCGTTCGGCGTGCTCGACGCGGTCGCCGGCGACTACGTCGTCATCCCCACCTCGACCATCCACCGCCTGGTGCCGACCGGCGACGAGCCGACCCGGCTGCTCGCCGTGGAGGCGGCCGGCCACATCGGCCCGCCCAAGCGCTACCTCTCCGTGCGCGGGCAGTTCCTGGAGCACTCGCCCTACTGCGAGCGCGACGTCCGGGGGCCGGACACCCCGCTGCTGGTCGACGGCGAGGAGGTCGAGGTGCTGGTGAAGCACCGGCGCGGTTGGACGAGGTACGTCTACGCGAACCACCCGTTCGACGTGGTCGGCTGGGACGGGCACATGTACCCGTGGGCGTTCTCCATCCACGACTTCGAGCCGATCACCGGGCGGATCCACCAGCCGCCGCCGGTGCACCAGACGTTCCAGGGCCCGAACTTCGTGATCTGCTCGTTCGTGCCGCGCAAGGTGGACTACCACCCGGCCGCCATCCCGGTGCCGTACAACCACCACAACGTCGACTCCGACGAGATGCTCTTCTACACCGGCGGCAACTACGAGGCCCGGCGCGGCTCCGGGATCGAGCAGGGCTCGATCTCGCTGCACCCGTCCGGCTTCACCCACGGCCCCCAGCCGGGCGCCGCCGAGCGGTCCATCGGGGCGGACTTCTTCGACGAGCTGGCGGTCATGGTGGACACGTTCCGCCCGCTGGACCTCTGCGACGCGGGCACCGCCTGCGAGGACGACGGCTACGCCTGGACCTGGGCGCGCAAGCCCTGACGTACCCCGGGAGGGCCGCGCGGACGCGGCCCTCCCGGGTGTCGCCCGTCAGAACGTCGAGGCGTCGATGACGAAGCGGTAGCGCACGTCCGAGGCGAGCACCCGCTCGTACGCCTCGTTGATCTTGTCGGCCGCGATCACCTCGATCTCGGCGCCCAGCCCGTGCTCGGCGCAGAAGTCGAGCATCTCCTGCGTCTCGGCGATGCCGCCGATCATCGAGCCGGCGAACGACCGCCGGGCCGGGATCAGCGAGAAGGCGCGCACCGACAGCGGGTCCTCCGGCGCGCCCACGTTCACCAGCGTCCCGTCCACGGCCAGCAGCCCCAGGTAGGCGTCCAGGTCGATGGACGCGCTCACCGTGTTGACGATCAGGTCGAACGAGCCGGCCAGGTCCGTGAACGTGGACTCGTCCGAGGTGGCGAAGTAGTGGTCGGCGCCGAGCCGCAGCCCGTCCTCCCGCTTCTTCAGCGACTGGGACAGCACGGTCACCTCGGCGCCCATGGCGTGGGCCAGCTTCACGGCCATGTGGCCGAGACCGCCCATGCCGACCACGGCCACCTTCCGGCCCGGCCCGGCGTTCCAGTGCCGCAGCGGTGAGTAGGTGGTGATGCCGGCGCAGAGCAGCGGCGCGGCGGCGTCCAGCTCGATGCCGTCCGGGATCCGCAGCACGAAGCCCTCGGTGACCACGATCGCCTCGGAGTAGCCGCCCTGGGTCGGCTCGCCGTCCCGGCCGACCGCCCCGTAGGTGCCGATGTTGCCCTTGAGGCAGTACTGCTCCAGGCCCTTGCGGCAGTTGTCGCACTCCCGGCAGGAGTCGACCATGCAGCCGACGCCGACCCGGTCGCCGGGGGCGAACTTCGTCACCGCGGAGCCGACCTCGCGCACCACGCCGGCGATCTCGTGACCGACGACGATCGGGTAGGTGGTCGGGCCCCACTCGCTGCGCGCGGTGTGGATGTCGGAGTGGCAGATGCCGGCGAACTTGATGTCGATGAGGACATCGTCCGGTCCGAGGTCCCGCCGCTCGACAGTGGTCGGCGTGAGCGGGTCGGACGCGGACGTCGCCGCGTAGGCGTTGACGGTCAACATCCGACTTTCTACCCCCGGCGGAACACGGCGAACCCGGCGACCACCGTGGCAGTGATCGCACCCACCAGCGGCCACACCCCGCCGACCAGGGCATACACCGCCAGCAGCAGCGGCGCGGCGGCCACCGCGTAGACGGCCGTGGACAGACCGCGCGACATCGCGTCCCGCGCGCCGGGCAACCGGGCGGCCGGCAGACCCGCCAGCAACCCGACCCCGACCGCCGCGAGCACGGCGAGCAGCCGGGACGCGCCCGGTGCGGCCGGGGCCAGCGCGGCGACCAGCACGGTGAGCAGCAGCGACCAGCCGGCCGCGGACAGCACCAGCCGGCGCAGGCCGGTGTCGGCGGTCCGGGCCGGGTCCGGGCGGGCCGGGGAAATGTCGGCGGCCTCGGTCAGGCGCTCCAGCGCCTCCGCGTAGCGGCGTCGCTCCAGCCGCGCCACGCCCGGGTCCCGCCCCGCCTCGGCCAGCGCCGGGTCCAGCCGCAACGCCTCGCGGTAGGCCCGCTCGGCCAGGTCGAACAGCGCCAGCCGCACCGAGACCAGGCCGAGCACCAGGTGCGCCTCCGGCTCGTCCGGGGTCAGCTCGACCCCGCGCCAGGCCGCGTTCAGCGCCGGCTGCCCGTTGCGCGCGGCGGAAAGGATCGCGGCGGCGCTGCGCTGCGCGTACGCGTCGTCGGGGCCGAGCGCCAGGATCTCCTCGGCGGTGCTCGCGGCGCCCTTCCAGCGCTCCAGGTCCACCAGCGCGAGCCCGCGTGTCACGAGCGGCGGCACGGCGCCCGGGTCGGCCGCCAAGGCCGCCTCGGCCACCGTGAGCGCCTCGGCGGGGCGGCCGGCGGCGAGCTGCATCCGGGCCAGCATTCCCCACGCCTCGACGTGCGCGGGCTCACTGGCGATCAACGCGGTCAGCTCGCCGATCCCCTCGTCGTAGCGGCCCAGCTCGGCGAGGAGGTGGGCGCGCTGCAGGAAACCGTCGGCGGCGGACTGGTCCTCGGCGGCGTCACTCGGCATCCCGGTGAGCGTAGCCGACCGGCTCGCCACCCGACCACGGTCAGGCGCCGCGGCACGGCGTGCCGGCCCGCCCCCCGCAGGTGCCCAGGCTGCACCACCGCCGCAGGCCGCTCTCGTCGAGGAACAGCCACCCGCAGCGCTCGTCGGGACAGGCCCGGACCGTGAGCCGGGTCGGATCGGTGAGCAGTTGGGCGCCGCTGAACGCGGCGGCGTGCAGGGGCAGTCGCAGCCCGGCGGCGAGATCGATCCACCAGCGCCCGCGCCCGTCCCCCTCGCGCCGGAACACCAGCGCCCGGGCGGCCACCTCGGCGAACCGGGCGACCGCGTCGAAGGCCCGACGGTCCGCCGGATCGACCAGGCAGGCGCGGAGGGCGGCCCGAAGCGTACGGGCCTCGGCGAGCACCCGCTCCGACGTGTCCGGGTCGCGGCGCGCGAGGTGGAGCAGCCGGTTCACCGCCACCTCGTCGGTCAACCCGACGTGTCCCGCCCAGACGGCCAGGGTCCGATAGCCGCGCAGCCACTCGGCGCCGGGCAGCGGCGACGCGAGGCCCCACCCGGCGAGCGTGTTGCAGAAGTCCAGCGCGGGATGGCCGCCGACGCTCCACGGCAGGCTCTCGTCGCCGACCCGCACCTCGTATATCGGTCGGCCGACCCGGTCGAGCCGGTCGTCGCCGGCCGCGACCCGGCGGTGCACCTCGCGCAGCCGCGGCCCCGGCTCGACGCCGAAGTCCGCCGCCAGCAGTTCCCGGGTGGTGCGGTAGAGCCGCAGCGCGTCGGCCCGCCGACCACCCCGGTACAGGGCGGTCATCAGCACGGCCAGGAGCTGCTCACGGGTGGGGTGCCGGGTCGCCGCCGGCATCAGCTCGGCGATCACCGGGGCGTGCTGGCCCAGCGCGAGCCGCGCCTCGGCACGCAGTTCCACCGCCACCAGCCGCAACTCCTCGACCGTGCCGCGCAGCCGGTCCCGCAGGTCGCCGTCCGCCGCGTCGGCGAGCAGCGGCCCCCGCCAGAGGGCGAGCCCTCGATCGAGCAACCGCACCCGCTCGGCGGGGTCGGCGACCGTGCCCGCCGCCCGAACCAGCTCACCGAACTCGTCGACGTCGACGCGATGCCCGGTGACGTCGACGCGGTAGCCCTCGCCGCCGGTGTCGATCCGCACCCCGTACGGATGCAGCGCCGCCCGCAGTCGCCCGATGTACGTCTGCACCGTGCCGCGCGCCGTGGCCGGCGGGCGGCCGTTCCAGAGCAGGTCGACGAGGCGGTCGGTCGGCACCACCCGACCCGGGTCGAGCAGCAGCAGCCCGAGCAGGCAGCGCTCCTGCCGGCGGCTGCCGACCTCGACGGTCCGGCCCTCGTGGCGCGCCTCGAACGGTCCGAGCAGTCGGAAGTCCATACCGACCAGGACGAGCCGGCCGGTCCGGGCGGTTGTCGTCCGGCGGTGAGCGCGTGGTCGGTGGGCCCGACCGGGGGTCGGTGGCGCGGGTCGGGCGGCCCGGCGCCGCCGCCCCGGTGGTGAGCCGGTGGTGAGTCACCCCGGTGACGCTGGGACCGCCCTTGATCAGCGGAACGGATGGAGTGAACATGCGGTTCAGCAGGATGAGCGTCGCGGCGGCGTCGGTGGTGGCCGCCCTGGTGGCGGCCCTTCCCGGTGCGGCGTCCGCCGCCGACGTCGCGCCCGGCGCCTGGGTGCCGGCGCCCCAGGAGGCATTCGAGATGCCCGCCGGCGCCCGGTGCGAGTTCGCGGTACGGGTGGAGCCGATCGTCGACGAGGTACGCAAACTGACGTTGGACACCTACCCGGACGGCTCCCCGAAGCGGGAATTGTTCACCGGCGCGCTCGTCGACCGGGTGACCAACCTGGAGACGGGGGCCACCGCCACGGCCGACGCGAGCGGCACCTCACTCGTCGTCTACCGCCCCGACGGGTCGATGACCTGGTACGTCACCGGTCCGGTGCTGCTCGGCTTCCGGGAGAACGCCGGTTCGCTGCCGAAGGGGCTGTGGATCGTCGACGGCCAGTTCCGGGTGGCGTTCACCCCTACCTACGACAAGACCATCACGATGCTGCACGGCACCACGCACAACGTCTGCACCGACGTCGACTGACCAGGGCGCGGCGGTCGGCGTCCCCGGCCGCCGCGTCAGTTCGCCGGCGCCTCGTACACCAGCGCCACCGCGATGCCGGCCAGCCCCTCGCCGCGCCCCGGGAAGCCCAGCCCGTCGGTGGTGGCCGCGGAGACCGTGACCGGCGCGCCGACCGCCTCGGAGAGCACCCGTTGCGCCTCGTCCCGGCGCGGCCCGATCTTGGGCCGGTCGCCGACCACCTGCACGGACACGTTGCCGATCGCGAAGCCGGCCACCCGCACCCGCCGGGCCGACTCGGTCAGCAGGGCCACCCCGGAGGCGCCCGCCCACTCCGGCTGGTCCACCCCGAAGTTCGCGCCCAGGTCACCGAGGCCGGCGGCGGAGAGCAACGCGTTGCAGGCGGCGTGCGCGACCACGTCGGCGTCCGAATGCCCGGCCAGGCCGTCCTGGCCGGGCCAGTGCAGGCCGGCGACCCAGCAGGGCCGCCCGGCCGCGAACGCGTGCACGTCGGTGCCGACAGCCACCCGAGGAACGATCATGACCAGAGGGTACGCGCGCCGCGCGTTCAGGCGCCGGTGGTCAGGAGGTGTTCGGCCAGGGCCAGGTCGAACGGGCGGGTGATCTTCAAGGCCAGCTCCGACCCGGGTACGCAGAACACCGCGACGCCCTGCTTCTCCACCAGACCGGCGTCGTCGGTGAGCGGATCCCCCGCCGCCCGGTGCGCGGCGGCCAGCACCGCCCGGCGGAAGCCCTGGGGGGTCTGCACCACGCGCAGCGCGGCCCGGTCGACAGTGCCGAGCACCCGCTCGACGGCGTCGACCTCCTTGATCGTGTCGACCACCGGCAGGACCGGGATCACCGCGTCGTGCCCGCCCCGGACCGCCGCGGCCACCGACTCGACCAGTTCCGGCGGGGTGAGCGCCCGGGCGGCGTCGTGGACCAGGACGATCTCCGGCCCGGCGGGCACGGCCGCGAGGGCCGCCGCCACGGACGCCTGGCGTTCGGCCCCACCGGGCACCACGGTCACCGGCGCCACCGGCGCGAGCAGCGCTCGCACCGACTCGACGTCGGCGGCCGGCGCGGCCACCACGATCGTGTGCACCGAGGGCGCGGCGGCGATCCGGCGCACGGCGTGCACCAGCAGCGGCTCGCCGGCCAGCGGGCGGAGTGCCTTGGGCGCGCCCGGGCCGAGGCGCACCCCGGCGCCGGCCGCAGGAACGAGGACCGCGACGTCACCGCGCGGATTGAGCTGCGCGGTCACGTCGCGGTCCTCGGTTTCGTTCGCTGTGGTGCGGGTAGAGGCAGAGTTGCGGATCAGGCCTCGGTCAGCACCTTGTCGAGCAGCGTCTCCGCCTCGTCCTTGGTGCTCTTCTCGGCCAGCGCGACCTCGCCCACGAGGATGTCACGGGCCTTGGCGAGCATGCGCTTCTCGCCCGCCGACAGGCCCCGCTCCCGCTCCCGGCGCCACAGGTCGCGGACGACCTCGGCCACCTTCAGCGGATTACCGGAGGCCAGCTTCTCCAGATTTGCCTTGTAACGCCGCGACCAGTTGGTCGGCTCCTCGGTGTGCGGTGCACGGAGCACGTCGAAGACCTTGCCCAGGCCCTCTTCGCCGACCACCTCGCGCACACCCACGATCTCGGCGTTCTCGGCAGGCACCCGGACCGTCAGGTCACCCTGCGCGACCCTCAGGACGAGGTATTCCCTGGGCTCGCCCTTGATGACCCGAGTCTCGATTGCCTCGATGAGTGCGGCCCCGTGGTGGGGGTAAACAACGGTCTCGCCGACACTGAAAACCATAGGTTCGAAACCCCTTTCGCTGTGTCTAGGGTAACACGCTCAGGCACCGATGTCTCACCGCTGTCCTGACCGTTGGCGCAGCTCAGGGGCCCTGTGAGAGGTATTTCTTCGGCTTGACAGGAGGTCAAGTCGATGGTTTGGACACGCTCCGTGACTAACACATGACAACCGGATGCGGGCGGCCGGAGCGTTGCAGATCTAGGGCAATGCGCTCCTTCCATGGTAGCTCCGCAACTCCGTCCGCGCCCAGGTGTGGCGGTACGGCCCCCGGTGCGGGACGCTTGTGGTGGACGTGACGTCCGCTCACCGACACGTTCTGGGGGTCCCGATGGGCGTGCCTGACGCGGACGGCCAGGGGCCGCCGGACGGGCTCGGTGGGCTGCCCCCGGAATGGGGCCGGGTGGTCGTCCCCGACGACGCCTCGGCGCTCGCCGACGAGGCGCGACAGGTGCGCCGCGACCTGCGCCGCGATCACCGGCACACCCACCACCGGCCGGCCCGGGTCCGGCTCGGACTTCCGGTGCTGGTGCTGCTGGTCTCGATGCTGATCACGCTCGCCGGGCTGGCCGCCGTCACCTGGCCGCGACCCCACCGCTCCGGCACTGCCCCGACCGTGCTGCCCCGGTCCACCACGGCCGCGCCGGCGGCGGTCGGCCCGCTGCCCGCGCTGGACCTGGTCGGCGCCGACGACACCCCGGTGCCGCTGCGCAGCCTGCTGCCCGCCATGATCATCCTGGTCGACGCCTGCGCCTGCGCCGGCGAGGTCGGCACGGCGGCGACGACCGCGCCCGCCGGGGTCACCGTGGTCACCGTGACCGAGGGCCGCACCGCCGGGCCCGCGACCGCCACCGGCGTACGCCCGCTCGGCGACCCGGCCGGCGGACTGCGCTCCTACCTGCACCTCGCCGCCCAGCCGGGCACCGCCGTCGCACTGCTGGTGGACCGGCAGGGCACGCTGGTGCGGGTGGTGCCGGAACTCGGCCCCGCGTCGGACTACCGGGACGACCTGGTCCGCCTGGCCGGCTGACGGCTCAGTAGAGCGCCTCCAGGCGGGCGTCCAACTCGGCCTCACCCCGCAGCGGCTCGAACCGCACCCAGACCGGCGCGCCGGTGCCCTCCAGCACCGGAATGTCCAGCCGGGCGCCGCAGCTCAGCACCCGCTCCGTGTCGCCGGCACCGGTCCCGATGACCCGCAGCGCGACAGCCGCCCCCGCACCGGAGCACCGCACCGACAACCGGTACGTGTCGCCCGACGAGGGGTTCGCCTGGCGGACCACCGCCGGCGCGCCGGGTGTCAGCCGGGACGTCTCCCGCCACACCACGTGCGACACCTCGAGCGGACGCGCCGACCCGTCCGGGCCGACGTGGATCACCACCGAACGGTCCGGCCCCGGACCCACCTCGCCGGTGTCGGGGTCGATGACGACCACCGCCGGGTCCCGGCCGGTCGACCGGTCCTGCCCGAACGCGCGCTCGACCCGGGACCGGACGAGGTCGTCGGTCGTCGCGCCCCCGGTCGTGCCGAGCCAGGGCGCGGTCGACCGCCACCACCACGCGCCGAGCGTCACCGCCAGCACGGTCAGGGCGACCAGCGCCGCCAGCCGGATCCGCTCCTCCGAGACCACGCCCGTCAGGGTATCGACGCGGGGCCGGGCCCGTCAGCCCGCGCGCTCCAGCAGCGCCGCGTAGAGCGTCAGCCCCGGACCGAACGCGAGCATCACCACCCGCCGCGGCGGCGCCGGCCGACGGGCCAGGCGGTCCAGGATCAACAGCACCGTCGGTGACGAGCAGTTGCCGTGCTCGGCCAGCGTCTCCCGGGACGCCGCCAGCGCGGTCGGCGGCAGGGCCAGCTCACGCTCCACCACGTTGAGGATGCGCGGGCCGCCCGGGTGCACCGCCCAGCCGTCCACCCCGGACCTGTCGCACCCGTGTCGGGCCAACAGGTCGTCCACCAGATCGCCGACGAACCGGGAGAGCACCTTCGGCACCTTCGGCGACAGTCCCATCCGGAAGCCGGTGTCGGTGACCTCCCACGACATGTGGTCGGCCGTGGAGGTGTCGGTGACGGAGGTGACCTCGCGCACCGCGTACCCCGAGCCACCGGGCACGACCACGGCGGCGACCGCGGCGTCCGAGAAGAGCGCGTGCGAGACGATCTGCTGGGTGTCCACCCGGGCACCCGGCGGCTGGATGTGCAGGCTGGTCAGCTCCGCACAGAGCAACAGCGCCGGTCGCCCGCGGGCGGTGACGAAGTCGCCCGCCACGGCCAGCCCCGGCAGCGCCGCGTAGCAGCCCATGTGACCGACGAAAACGCGCTGGGTGTCCGGGGCCATGCCGAGGTCCCGGGCGAGCAGGATGTCCAGGCCCGGGGTGGCGTAACCGGTGCAGGAGCAGACCACGAACAGGCCGATGTCGCCGGCGTCCAGGCCGGCGGCGGTGAGCGCGCGACCGACCGCCTCCTTGCCCAGCGGCAGCGCCTCCACCTGGTAGCGGCGCATCCGGCGCTCGGTCGGCCACTCCGAGACGTCCTCCAGCAGCGGATTCACCGCCGCCTGCCGGCGGGTCACCCCGGAGTTGGCGAAGATCTTCTCGGCCAGCGCCCGGGTGGTGCCCGAGAAGTGCTTCTCGAAGAATCCCGTCCACAGCTCGTCCTGCGCGGCGCCCGGCGGTAGCGCCGTGCCCAGACCCGCGATCACCGGTACGCCCACGTCCCCCACCCCTAGCTTCGCTCAGTCCTGCGGTCCAAGGAACTCCGGCTCAACCCGGCTCACTCCTCGCGCTCACCAACGAGGGACCGCGCCGTCCCGGTCCGGGTCGCCGCCGAGCGCGGCGATGCCCAACCAGTCGGCGCACACGTCGGAGGTGGCCGGGTGCAGCGAGCCGCACCGGGCGTCCCGGTAGAGCCGCTCCAGCGGATGACCCCGGCGGGTGGCCGACGTGCCGGCGGCCTCCAGCATGGACGCCGCCACCTCGGCGGCCGTGGTGCCGGCCAGCAGCTTGGCCCGCCACACCCAGCGGTTCGTCTCGGCGGAGCCGGGCTCCTCGTCGACCCGGCGGGCCGCCTCGGCGACCACCAGCTCGGCGGCGGCGGTGGCCGCGTCGGCCCGCCCCAGCCGCGCCCGGACCGCCGGCAGCCCGGTCAGGTTCCGGGCGTGCAGGTGCTCGGCCGCCGCGTCGATCGCGGCCCGGGCCACCCCGACGTAGACGGCGGCGTAGCTGGCCACCAGCCAGTGCGGCATGAGCTGGGCGACCACCAGGGCCAGACCCTCCACGCCGCCGAGCAGCCGGTCGGCCGGCACGGTCACGTCGAGGTGCAGGTCGTGCGAGGAGGTGGCCCGCATGCCGAGCGAGTCCCAGGTCGGCTCGACCGTGATCCCCGCACCGGCCGGCACCAGGAACTGGGAGACCACCGACTGGTCGGTGGCGCTGCGTGCGGCCACCAGGTAGCCGTCCGGGTGGCCGGCGCCGGAGCAGAACGTCTTGCTGCCCTTGACGTGCCAGCCGCCGTCGACCGGTTCGTAGACGGTGCTGAGCTGGGACAACCGGGCCCCGGCGCCGCGCTCGCTCATCGCCACCGCGTACCAGGCGCCGTCGGCCGCCGCGCGCAGCAGCCGGTCCCGCGCGGCCAGCGCCTCCTCCGGCACGCCGAGCGCCTCGGCCAGCTCCTCGGTGACCGCGCCCAACGCCCCGGTCACCGAGGCGTGCATGTTGAACACCAGCGCGGTGGCGCCGTTGCCCCGGGCCAGCTCGGTCGCGACGGCAGCGTACTCGGCGAACGTCGCTCCGGCCCCGCCCAGCTCGCTCGGGACCATCAGCCCGAACAGGCCGGCCGCCCGCAGGTCGGCGAAGTCGTCGACGGGGAACGAGCCGTCCCGGTCGTGCGCGGCCGCGCGGGCGGCCAGTCGCGGCGCCAACCTGCGGGCCGCCTCCAGCGCGTGCACAGTCATGTCGCCCCCTTCTCGACGTCCCTTACCCCGGGTGCCCCCGGCTACCCGCCCCGACGCCCACTGCCCTGGTAGAGGACGGCGGTCGACCAGGTCGGCACGATGCGCGGCTCCGTCCGCACCGGACGGTCGCCGCCGCGCCACCGACGCAGCAACCAGGCCAGCGTGCCGCCCAGCTCCGGCCGGACCCCGCGCAGGCGCACCGCCACGCCGTGCCGGGCGCACTCGGTCACCAGCGCCCGGGAGTTAACGAACAGTCGGTGGTCGTGGATGCCACGCGGCACGGTGGGCAGCCGTTCCCCCACCTCCACGGCGACCAGCCGGGCCAGCAGCGTGTCGTTCAGGGTGTCCAGCACCAGCAGGCCGCCCGGCCGCAGCAACCGGCACGCCTCGGCCACCGCCCGCCGCCAGTCCGGCACGTGCTCCAGCAGTTCGCCGGCGGAGACCACGGCGGCACAGCCGTCGGCCAGCGGCACCGCGGTGGCATCGCCCTGGAGCACTGTCACGCCGTGCGCGGCGGCCTGGTCGAGCGCGGAGCGGGTCAGGTCCACCCCCACGTGCCGGTAGCCCTTGCCGGCCAGGTGCGGCGCCAGCAGCCCGGCGCCGCAGCCCAGGTCGACCAGCAGGTCGTCCCGGGTGGACGCCGGCGGAACCAGGGCCGCGCGGGCGCGCGCCAGCCAGTGCAGCATCGCGAAGGCACCGTCCGGCCGCCACCACTCGCCGGCCAGATCGTCGTACTGCCGAGGGTCGTTCGGGGGCAGCACCCGGCGCGGACCGGCCACCGGGGACGCTTCTGGCATGGACCGAGCGTGGCACGACTGGGCGGTAACGACCAGACTTCCCTTATGTCGACGCGGGTGTTAGGGCTGGTCAGGGCGAGCCATCCGGAGCCGGCGGCGGCGGTCGTCGTGGTCGCCGCGCTGCTCGCCGCCGGCGTCGGGCACGCCGCCGCCGGAATCGCGACGGTGGCGCTGACCGTGCTCGCCAGCCAACTCGCCGTCGGCTGGAGCAACGACCTGATCGACGCCGACCGGGACGCCGCGGTGGGGCGTACCGACAAGCCGGTGACCACCGGCGCGGTCGCCCGGTCGACGCTGGCCCGGGCCACTGCGGTGGCCGCCGTCGCCACCCCGCTGCTGGCGCTGCCCGCCGGTCCGCCTGCGGCGGCCTGCGCCACAGTGGGGCTCGTCTCCGCCCTGTTCTACAACAAGCCGCTGAAGTCGACTCCGGTCTCGGTGCTCCCCTACGCGGTCTCGTTCGGCGCGCTGCCCGCGTTCGTGGTGCTGGCCCTGCCCGGCTCGCCCGCGCCGCCGGCCTGGCTGGTGGCCGCGGCCGCGCTGCTCGGCGCCGGGGCGCACTTCGCCAACGTCCTGCCCGACCTGGCCGACGACGCCCGCACCGGGGTGCGCGGACTGCCGCACCGGTTGGGCCCGGCGGGCAGCCGGTGGGCCGCCGCCGGGCTGCTCCTCGCGGCCACCGTCGCCCTGGTGTTCGGCCCGCCCGGGCCGCCGTCGTGGGCCGGCCTTTCGGCGGTCGCCGCCGCCGTCGCGGTGCCGGCCCTCGGGTGGTACGCCGGACGCGCCACCGCCCGGGCCGGCCGCCGGCCGGTGGCCGCCTTCCGGGCCGTGCTGGTGGTCGCGCTCATCGATGTGGTGCTCCTGGTGGCGAACGGTCGCGTGGTCTGAGGAGTCCCCGCCCAGGTGGCATTGCCGGGTCCGCGTGCGGGCCTCGATCAGCTCCAACTACCCTGGAGCGCGGTCTGCGCGGGTATGGCCACCCCGTGCCCGGCGGTCGACCGGGCGGGGATCGTGACGAGGAGGACCGACGTGACGCGCTCGATCAGGGGTTCCCGGGGGCCGGCCCTGCTGCTGGCCGGCACGGCGGCGGCGGCGAGCCTGCTGCTGTCCGGGTGTGGCGCCGGGCAGATCGCCGAGACCGCCAACAAGATCCCGTCGGTTCAGGGCGTCAACGTCCAGACCTCCGACAACCTCTTCCAGGTGCGCGGCCTCTACGTGCAGTTCCCCGGTCCGAAGGGCTACGAGGCGGGCGCGGACGCGCCACTCAACGTGGTGATCTACAACGACAGCAAGGCGCCGGTGACGGTCACCGTCACCACCGACAGCGCGCGCGAGATCGTGCTCACCGGTGGCGCCGGGTCGAGCGGCGCGGCCACCCCGACCGGCTCGCCGACCGAGCCGGCCTCGGCCTCGCCCACCGCCACCGACCCGAGCGCCTCGCCCAGCCAGTCGCTGGAGGTGACCGCCTCGCCGTCGGAGAGCGGTTCCGCCTCGGCCAGCCCGTCGCCGTCGGAGACCGAGGCCGCGCCCGCCGGTCAGCCGGCCCGGATCGAGATCCCGGCGCTCGGCTACGCCCAGCTGAACAGCGGCAACCCGCAGTTCCTCCAGCTCGTCGGCCTGAACCAGAAGGTGCTCGTCGGCCAGCAGGTCAACCTGACCTTCGACTTCGGCAACGGCAACGTCATCAAGACGCCGGCGCCGGTCGGCGTCCCGCTGACCCCGGAGGCGCCGCCGTCGCCGGTCGTCAACCCGCGTGAGCACTCCGCCGAAGAGGGTGGCGTCGAGGGTGGCAGCCACGGCTGACGCCGCACCGTTTCCCGTCGACACCGCCGCCGTGGCCTGCGCCACACCGGCGGTGTCGTCGTTTCTCCGGTGGGCTTTCGTCGTACCGGCCGGTTAGCGTCCGGTGGTGACCACGCCCCGATCGACCTCCTCCCGTGCCGGTGCCGGTCGCGGCCGCGCCGCCGCCCGCGAGCCCCGCCCGGCCTACGAGTGCGACGCCTGCGGTCACCAGCCACCCAAGTGGGTGGGCCGGTGCCCCGAGTGCGGCGAGTGGGGCTCGGTGGTCGAGTCCACGGTCACCGGCCCGCTGGTCTCCGGCCGGGTGGTCAGCTCCCGGATGCCGGCCGAGCCGGCCCGGCCGATCGCCACCATCAGCGCCGCGCCGGCCCGGGCCCGGCCGACCGGCGTGAGCGAGCTCGACCGGGTGCTCGGCGGCGGCCTGGTCCCCGGCGCGGTGGTGCTGCTGGCCGGCGAGCCCGGCGTCGGCAAGTCGACCCTGCTGCTCGACGTGGCCCAGCAGTGGGCCGCCGGCGCGGGCAGCCCGTCGCTGGTGGTCAGCGGCGAGGAGTCGGTCAGCCAGGTCCGGCTGCGCGCCGAGCGGATGGGCACCCTGCACGACCAGCTCTACCTGGCCGCCGAGAGCGACCTGGCGGCGGTGCTCGGTCACCTCGACGCGGTCAAGCCGGGGCTGCTGGTGCTCGACTCGGTGCAGACCATCTCCACCACCGGCACCGAGGGTGTGCCGGGCGGTGTGACCCAGGTGCGCGCGGTCACCGCCGCGCTGGTCGCGGTCGCCAAGGAGCGGGGCGTCGCGACCGTGCTGGTCGGGCACGTCACCAAGGACGGCCAGGTGGCCGGTCCGCGGGTGCTGGAGCACCTGGTCGACGTGGTGCTCCACTTCGAGGGCGACAAGCACTCCTCGCTACGCATGGTGCGCGGCGTGAAGAACCGGTTCGGCGCGGCCGACGAGGTCGGCTGCTTCGAGATGCACGAGGGCGGCATCAGCAGCCTGGCCGACCCGTCCGGGCTGTTCCTGACCCGCTACTCCGAGCCGGTGCCGGGCACCTGCGTGACAGTGGCCATGGAGGGCCGGCGGGCGCTGGTCACCGAGGTGCAGGCGCTGATCGGGGCGACGGTCGCCGGCTCACCCCGACGCACGGTCTCCGGCCTCGACAGCGCCCGGCTGGCCATGGTCCTCGCGGTGCTCCAGCGCCGCACCGAGCGGCTGACGCTGCACGACCGGGAGGTCTTCGCCGCCACCGTCGGCGGCATCCGGGTGGTCGAACCGGCGGCCGACCTCGCAGTGGCGCTCGCGGTGGCCTCCGGCGGTCTCAACCTGGCGCTCAACCCGCACCTGGTCGCCATCGGCGAGGTCGGGCTCACCGGCGAGGTGCGGCGGGTCGGCGCGGTGCCCCGCCGGCTGGCCGAGGCCGCCCGGTTGGGCTTCCGGCTGGCCCTGGTCCCGCCCGGTTGCGGCCCCGGCAGCAGCGGCGTCGCCCCGGAGAACATGCGCGTGATCGAGGTCACGGACGTCCGCGCCGCGCTCCAGGCAGCCGCTCGCGCGTCCGCGGAGTGACCGTGAGTGCTCACGCGGGGGCGCGGGCGGACGATTCCGGACTGGCCGCTCGGTCCACCGAGGGCCGGGCGAGCGCGGCATCGTGACACATCACAGTAACCACGAGAGCACCCACCGCACCGCAGTCCGTAGACTGTGCCCGTGCCGATCGACCGCGATGCCACCAAGCCCGCAACGGCGACGCCGCACGCCCGCACCGGCGCCGTGAGCGGCAACCCCACCCGCGCCATCAGCGTGAGCGTCGGCGGAAGCGTCGGCGGGGCCGGCGCCGACCCGCTGCGCGCCAACCTCGCTCTCATGGCGCCCGGCACCGCGCTCCGCGACGGCCTGGAGCGGATCCTGCGCGGCCGCACCGGCGCGCTGATCGTGCTCGGCTACGACAAGGTGGTCGAGCAGATCTGCACCGGCGGCTTCCCGATGGACGTGGAGTTCTCCGCCACCCGGGTCCGCGAGTTGTGCAAGATGGACGGCGCCGTGGTGCTCTCCAGCGACGGCACCCGGATCGTCCAGGCCGGCGCGCACCTGATGCCCGACCCGTCCATCCCCACCGAGGAGTCCGGCACCCGGCACCGCACCGCCGAGCGGGTGGCCCGGCAGACCGGCTACCCGGTCATCTCGGTCAGCCAGTCGATGCGGATCATCAGCCTCTACGTCAACGGCCAGCGGCACGTGCTCGACGACTCGGCGGCCATCCTGTCCCGGGCCAACCAGGCCCTGGCGACGCTGGAACGCTACAAGCTGCGACTGGACGAGGTCTCCGGCACGCTCTCCGCGCTCGAGATCGAAGACCTGGTCACCGTCCGCGACGCGGTGGCGGTGGTGCAGCGGCTGGAGATGGTCCGGCGGATCGCCGACGAGATCGCCGGCTACGTGGTGGAGCTGGGCACCGACGGCCGCCTGCTGGCGCTCCAGCTCGACGAGCTGATGGCCGGCGTGGACGCCGACCGCACCCTGGTCATCCGCGACTACCTGCCGGTGGGCCGCAAGTCACGCACGCTCGACGAGGGGCTCGTCGAGCTGGACCTGCTCAGCGCCACCGAGCTGATCGACCTGGTGGCGGTGGCCAAGGCGATCGGCTACCCGTCCGCGTCCGACGCGCTCGACGCGGCGGTCAGCCCGCGCGGGTTCCGTCTGCTGGCCAAGGTGCCCCGGCTGCCGGTGGCCGTGGTCGACCGGCTGGTGGTGCACTTCGGCAGCCTCCAGCGGCTGCTCGGCGCCACCGTGGAGGACCTTCAGGCCGTCGAGGGGGTGGGCGACGCCCGCGCCCGCGGGGTCCGCGAGGGCCTGTCCCGGCTCGCCGAGGCGTCCATCCTGGAGCGGTACGTCTGACCCGCCTCAGCCGGTGACGGTCAGCTTCACCGGCTCGCTGATCTTGGTGCCGACCCGGGCGAACACCTGGTAGGTGCCGATCGGGGCGTACGGTCCGGCGGCCAGCCCGCCGTCGCAGCGGCTGGTGTCCCGCCCGTTCCAGCCCAGTTCGTAGGCGCGCTCGAAGTCGGGCGCGAACGACTGCACGTTCGAGCCCTTGCCGGTGCCGCAGGTGTCGGACGACCAGACCTTCTCCGCGCCGGCCTTGACGTAGAGCTCCTGCAGGTCGGCGCCGACGTCGCGGCTGCACGTACGGTTCGAGATGTTCTGGATCTTGAGGCGCAGGGTGACCACGGTGCCCCGTTGGGCGCTGGCCGGCACCGCCACCGGCGTCACCCGGATCTCCGAGTCGGTGCACGCGCCGTCGGCGGAGACCGGCTCGCCGGACGCGCCGCCGTCATCCGTGCCCGACCCGCCGCCGGTGCTCGTGCCACCGTCCGTGCCCGTGCCACCGCCGGTGCTCGTGCCGCCGTCCGTGCCCGTGCCGCCGCCGCTGTCACCGGACGCACCCGGGGACGGCGACGGAGCGGTCGACTGCGGGGCCAGCACCGAGCCGGACGGGCCCGGCGCCGCCCCGGCGGAGCCACCGGGCGACGGGTCACCGCCCGGCGCACCAGTGTTCTTGTTCGTGCCGGTGCAGGAATAGAGCAGGACAATCAGGAAGAGCAGCCCCGCGCCGAGCACGACGGCGCGACGCCGCCAGTAGACAGCGGGGGGCAGGGGGCCGACCGTCAGACGCATGATGCGCCTACCGTAGTCGCGCGGCGCTCGGCGCGCCGGTCCGACGCGCCGGCAACCGCGTGCGACGCCTGCCGCCGTCTCCACAGTGGAGGTGTCGGACCACCGTCAGAGGTAGACCTTGCGCTGGTAGACGGCGTGCGCGCCGGCGACCTGGTCCAGGAAGAGCAGGCCGGCGCAATGATCGATCTCGTGCTGGAGAGCGCGCGCCTCGAAACCGTCGGTAACCAGCCGGACCGGCTCCCCGCTCCCCGGGAGCACGCCCTCCACCACCAGGCGACTGGCCCGCTTCACGTCACCGGTCAGGTCCGGCACCGACATGCAGCCCTCCCGGCCTGCCTTCCACCGGCTCGCCTCCACCACCCGGGCGTTGCAGAGCACGAATGTGCCGTGCACGGTGACCGCCTTCGGGTGCCCGGTCACGTCCACCGCGAACACCTGTGCGCTCACCCCGACCTGCGGCGCCGCCAGGCCCACACAGCCTGGGGAGACCCGCATGGTGGCCACCAGATCGGCGGCCAGGCGCACCACCTCGGCCGAGGTCGGGTCGACCTCGGGACCGGGCCGGCTCAGCACCGGCTCCGGAGCGGCGACCACCGCGCGCACCTCGCCCGGGACGCCCAGCTTCTCCGGCGTCCAGCCGCCCAGGCCCGCGTATTCCGGGCCGGTCACAGCAGGTCCGAGTCCGCCGGGCGGAGGCTGACGCCGACGCCCAGGTCCGCCGCGGCACGGGTGAGCCGGCCGGCCACCTCGTCCGAGCTGCCCGGCGGCAACTCCACCTCGGCGACCACCACGTAGAGCGAGCCGGTCAGCCGGGTGCTCAGGTCGGTCACGTTGCCACCCGCGTCGGCCAGCACCCGGGTCATCGCCGCCACGATGCCCATCCGGTCGGCGCCGTGCACCGCCAGCACGTACGGCTCGCCGGCCGGCTCGCTGGCGCCGTCCGGGGTGACGGCGCGCACCGTGGCCAGCAGGTGCCCGTCGGCGGCGAGCGGGGCGAACGCGGCCTCGACGTCGGCGGCGGCCGGCCCCACGCAGATCAGGGTCATGGCGAAGTGCCCCCGCAGCCGGGTCATCGTCGAGTCGGTGAGGTTCGCGCCGAGCCCGGCGAGGACCTCCGCGACGTCGGCCACTATGCCCGGCCGGTCCCGGCCGATGACGGTGATCGCGAGCTCGTTCATTCGGACATTCTGCCCCGCCGCCGAAGATCCACCGCATCGGGTCACCCGGCCCGCCCACCCTGCGGGAAAGCCACCCGTGACATCATCGGCTCCGCCATGACTGAACCCACCTTCGCCACCCAGGTCAGCCGGTGGTACCAGCGCAACGCCCGCGACCTGCCGTGGCGGCACCCCGGCATCGGCGCGTGGGCGATCCTGGTCAGCGAGGTCATGCTCCAGCAGACGCCGGTGGTGCGGGTGGTGCCGGCGTGGGAGGCGTGGCTGGCCCGCTGGCCGGAGCCGCGCGCGCTGGCCGAGGACACCCCGGCCGAGGCGATCCGGATGTGGGGCCGGCTCGGCTACCCCCGCCGGGCGGTACGCCTGCGCGAGTGCGCGGTGGCGATCGTCGAACGGCACGGCGGCGTGGTGCCCGATCGGCTGGAGCAGTTGCTGGCGCTGCCCGGGGTCGGCACGTACACGGCCCGGGCGGTGGCGGCGTTCGCGTACGGGCAGCGGCATCCGGTTGTCGACACCAACGTGCGGCGGGTGGTGTGCCGCGCCGTCGCCGGCGAGCCCGACGCCGGGCCGACCACCCGTCCGGCCGATCTGGTCGCCACCGAGGAGCTGCTGCCCGACGAGCCGGCCGCGGCGGCCCTGGCGAGCGCGGCGTTCATGGAACTCGGTGCGGTCGTGTGCACCGCGCGCGCCCCGCGCTGCGCGGTGTGCCCGGTCGAGGCGAGCTGCGCGTGGCGGGCGTCCGGTCAGACCGCGCCGGAAGGCCCCAGCCGCCGTCCGCAGCGCTACGCCGGGACCGACCGGCAGGTACGCGGCCTGCTGCTCGGTGTGCTGCGGGATGCCACCGGGCCGGTGCCGCACCAGCGACTGGACCAGGTCTGGCACGACGACGTGCAGCGGGCCCGGGCCCTGGCCGGCCTGGTCACCGACGGCCTGGTGGAACCGGTGGGCCCGGAGTCCTTCCGCCTCGCCGGCGACGGCCCACCCGTCCCCCTCCCCTGACCTCCCACCCCTGGCCCGCTTGTTGGTCAAGGAGTTCGCGTCCCCTCGCGACACCAACTCCTTGATCGATCGGCGGGGCGGCGGGAAGGGCGCGGAAAGGCGACGGCCCCGGTGGCCTTCGCCAACCGGGGCCGTCGCCCTGGAACCTTGTCTCGCCCGACTCAGGCCGCGGTGTCGTCCGCGCCGGTGGCGGCGGCGCCGAGATCCGCGGGGACCGCGTCCGGCACGGCGTCCGGCCGGTCCGCGCCCCGGAAGACGAGCTTGGACTTGTCGATGTTCTCGGGGTCGCCCTCGCAGTCGACCACGACGATCTGACCGGGGGTCAGTTCGTTGAACAGGATCCGCTCGGACAGGTTGTCCTCGATGTCGCGCTGGATCGTGCGACGCAGCGGCCGCGCGCCCAGCACCGGGTCGAAGCCCTTCTTCGCCAGGTACTTCTTGGCGTTGTCGGTCAGCTCCAGACCCATGTCCTTGTTGCGGAGCTGGCCCTCGATCCGCTGGATCATGATGTCCACGATCTGCAGGATCTCGTTCTCCCGCAGCTGGTGGAACACGATCGTGTCGTCGATGCGGTTGAGGAACTCGGGCCGGAAGTGCTGCTTGAGCTCGTCGTTGACCTTCTGCTTCATCCGGTCGTAGTTCGACTCGGAGTCCTCCGACTGCTGGAAGCCCAGCGACACCGCCTTCGCCACGTCGCGGGTGCCCAGGTTGGTGGTCAGGATGATGACCGTGTTCTTGAAGTCCACGATCCGGCCCTGACCGTCGGTGAGACGACCGTCCTCCAGGATCTGCAGGAGCGTGTTGAACACGTCCGGGTGGGCCTTCTCGATCTCGTCGAAGAGGACCACCGAGAACGGCCGCCTGCGCACCTTCTCGGTCAGCTGCCCGCCCTCGTCGTAGCCGACGTAACCGGGAGGGGCACCCACCAGCCGGGAGACCGTGTAGCGGTCGTGGAACTCGGACATGTCGAGCTGGATCAGGGCGTCCTCGCTGCCGAACAGGAACTCCGCGAGGGCCTTGGACAGCTCGGTCTTACCGACACCGGACGGGCCGGCGAAGATGAACGAGCCGGACGGGCGCTTCGGGTCCTTCAGACCCGCACGGGTCCGCCGGATCGCCTTCGAGACCGCCTTGACCGCGTCCTCCTGCCCGATGACGCGCTTGTGCAGCTCGTCCTCCATGCGCAGCAGGCGCGAGGTCTCCTCCTCGGTCAGCTTGTAGACCGGGATGCCGGTCCAGTTGCCGAGCACCTCGGCGATCTGCTCGTCGTCGACCTCGCTGACGACGTCCAGGTCACCGGCCTTCCACTCCTTCTCGCGCTGGGCCTTCTGACCGAGGAGCTGCTTCTCCTTGTCGCGGAGCTGGGCGGCCCGCTCGAAGTCCTGCGCGTCGATCGCGGACTCCTTGTCGCGGCGCACCTGGGCGATGCGCTCGTCGAAGTCGCGCAGGTCTGGCGGCGCGGTCATCCGACGGATCCGCATCCGGGCGCCGGCCTCGTCGATCAGGTCGATCGCCTTGTCCGGCAGGAAGCGGTCGGAGATGTATCTGTCGGCCAGAGTTGCGGCGGCCACGAGAGCGGCGTCGGTGATCGAGACGCGGTGGTGCGCCTCGTAACGGTCCCGCAGGCCCTTGAGGATCTCGATGGTGTGGGCCAGCGACGGCTCACCCACCTGGATCGGCTGGAAACGACGCTCCAGCGCGGCGTCCTTCTCCAGGTGCTTGCGGTATTCGTCGAGCGTGGTGGCGCCGATGGTCTGCAGCTCACCACGGGCCAGCATCGGCTTGAGGATGCTGGCGGCGTCGATCGCGCCCTCGGCCGCGCCCGCACCCACCAGGGTGTGGATCTCGTCGATGAACAGGATGATGTCGCCGCGGGTGCGGATCTCCTTGAGCACCTTCTTCAGGCGCTCCTCGAAGTCGCCCCGGTAACGCGACCCGGCGACCAGAGCACCGAGGTCGAGCGTGTAGAGCTGCTTGTCCTTCAGCGTCTCGGGCACCTCGCCCTTGATGATCTTCTGGGACAGCCCCTCGACCACGGCGGTCTTACCCACGCCGGGCTCACCGATCAGCACCGGGTTGTTCTTGGTGCGGCGGGACAGCACCTGCATGACCCGCTCGATCTCCTTCTCGCGCCCGATGACCGGGTCGAGCTTGCCCTCGCGGGCGGCCTGGGTGAGGTTCCGGCCGAACTGGTCCAGCACCAGGCTGGTCGACGGCGCGGCCTCGCCGGGCGCGGCACCGGCGGCGGCCGGCTCCTTGCCCTGATAACCCGAGAGGAGCTGGATCACCTGCTGGCGGACCCGGTTGAGGTCGGCGCCGAGCTTGACCAGCACCTGGGCGGCCACGCCCTCGCCCTCGCGGATCAGGCCCAGCAGGATGTGCTCCGTGCCGATGTAGTTGTGGCCGAGCTGCAGCGCCTCACGCAGCGACAGCTCCAGCACCTTCTTGGCCCGCGGCGTGAACGGGATGTGCCCGCTCGGCGCCTGCTGGCCCTGGCCGATGATCTCCTCGACCTGCTGGCGCACACCCTCCAGCGAGATGCCCAGGCTCTCCAGGGCCTTCGCCGCCACGCCCTCACCCTCATGGATCAGGCCCAGCAGGATGTGCTCCGTGCCGATGTAGTTGTGGTTGAGCATCCGGGCCTCTTCTTGGGCCAGGACGACAACCCGTCGCGCTCGGTCGGTGAACCGCTCGAACATGCCCTCGTGCTCCTCACATGCCGTGCGCCTTGATGGTCAGATCTCGGCGGGGCCGGTGCGCGGACGTCCGGGACGGGCGTCCGTGCCTCCTTACTCTATCGCCGCGGACCGTCTCCGCTGAGGTCGTGTGACCCCCTGGATGACCGTTCCGACGTCGTTTCTGCCAACCGTCCACGCTCAGGAGGTGTTCCGGAACCCCCGCCTGTACGCGCAGAGCGAAATTCGACCGCCGGTGGAAGGCCCGGTCGAGGGCTTCTGAGCGGGCGTCCACGCGCCCGCCACCGTCGTCCACAGCCTGTGGACGGAATCTCCACCGCCTGTGGACAACTCGGCCGGACGCCGGATTCTTCCCGCCGGACGCCTCGGGCCGCCCGGCCTCAAGCCGGACCGGACATCCGGCACGGGTGGGCGGAAACGGCTCGGTAGCGCACCGGCCGGCGGAAACGGCGGACGCCGGCCCGGAGTCGTCCTCCGGGCCGGCGTCGAGGTCCAGCCGTCGCCGTCGGGTCAGTGCCCCGCCTTCGCGTGGTACTCGTCCACGATCTCCTGCGGGATCCGGCCCCGGTCGGAGATGTCCTTGCCGGCCTTCTTGGCCCACTCGCGGATGGCCCGGTTCTGCTCCCGGTCCGCGGTCGCGCCGCCCCGGCCACGCGCGGCCCGGCCGCCCACCACCACTCCACCACGACCGACCTTCGTGCCGTGCGCGATGTACTGCGCGAATTCGCCGCGCAATTTCTCGGCGTTGGAGGCCGACAGGTCGATCTCGTACTGCACGCCGTCGAGCGCGAACTTGACAGTCTCGTCAGCGTCCCCGCCGTCCAGGTCATCGACCAGCTTGTGAATGATCTGCTTGGCCACGTCCCACATTCCTTTCGAGCAGGGCTGTGCTCCTGCAATACACCGAGCACAATAACCTGTCCGATGCTTGCCCCGTCAATAGGACGGCGTAACGAGGCGGCGAAGCTTTGCCCGCCTACTCGGGGCGGACCAACGGGAACAGGATGGTTTCCCGAATTCCCAGGCCGGTCAACGCCATCAGCAGCCGGTCGATTCCCATTCCCATCCCACCGGCCGGCGGCATTCCATACTCCATCGCCCGGAGAAAGTCCTCGTCGAGACGCATCGCCTCGTCGTCGCCGCGCGCCGCGAGCTGCGCCTGGGCCACCAGCCGCTCCCGCTGCACCACCGGGTCCACCAGCTCGGAGTACGCGGTACCCAGCTCGAATCCCAGCACGTAGAGATCCCACTTCTCGGCCAGCCCCGGCTCGGCGCGGTGCGCCCGGGTCAACGGGCTGGTCTCCTCCGGGTAGTCGCGGACGAACGTGGGCGCCTGCAACGACGGCACCACCAGTTCCTCGAACAACTCCTCGGCCAGCTTGCCCGGCCCCCACTTCGGGTCGACGGAGAGGCCGACCTTGTCCGCGTACTCCACCAGGCGTGACCTTTCGGTGCGGACGGTGACCTCCTCACCGAGCGCTTCGGAAAGAACACCGAACAGCGTCACCGAACGCCACTCGCCGCCCAGGTCGAACTCCTGGCCGTCGGCGTGCGTCACGGTCGTCGAGCCGGCGACCGCGATCGCGGCCCGCTGCACGAGATTTCGGGTCAGCTCGGCCATCGTGTCGTAGTCGCC
This sequence comes from Micromonospora sp. WMMD980, assembly GCF_029626035.1. NCBI lineage: Bacteria > Bacillati > Actinomycetota > Actinomycetes > Micromonosporales > Micromonosporaceae > Micromonospora > Micromonospora sp. WMMD980. The sequence continues at coordinate 5,904,028 of NZ_JARUBE010000003.1, read as the reverse complement.
GTACGCCTCGTAGGTCTCCAGCATCGCGAACTCCGGCGAGTGCGAGGAGTCGATGCCCTCATTACGGAAGTTGCGGTTGATCTCGAAGACCCGGTCCACGCCACCGACGACCGCCCGCTTGAGAAACAGTTCCGGCGCGATTCGCAGATACAGATCGGTGTCGAGCGCATTGCTGTGGGTCACGAATGGGCGGGCCGCCGCGCCGCCGTGCAGCAACTGCAACATCGGCGTCTCGACCTCGACGAAGTCCCGGGAGTGCAGGGTGTCGCGCAGGCTGCGCACCGCGGCGGCCCGGGTGCGGACCATCTGCCGGGCCTGCGGGCGGACCACCAGGTCCACGTAGCGCTGGCGGACCCGGGACTCCTCGCTCAGCGGCTTGTGGGCCACCGGCAGCGGGCGCAGCGCCTTGGCGGTCACCGCCCACTCGTCGGCCAGCACCGACAGCTCGCCGCGACGGCTGGTGATCACCTCACCGGTCACCCCGACGTGGTCACCGAGGTCCACCAGGCGTTTCCAGTCGGCCAGCCGCTCCGGCCCGACCCGGTCCAGCGAGAGCATCGCCTGCAACTCGGTGCCGTCACCGTCGCGCAGGGTCGCGAAGCAGAGCTTGCCGGTGTTGCGGATGAAGATCACCCGACCGGTGACCGAGGCCCGGTCGCCGGTGGCGGTGTCGGTGGGCAGGTCGGCGTAGCGCTCGCGGAGCTTCGCGAGCGTGGTGGTCCGCGGAAAGCCGACCGGGTACGGCTCGACGCCCTCGGCGAGCATTCGGTCCCGCTTCTCCCGGCGGACCTTCATCTGCTCGGGAAGGTCGTCGGCGGGGTCGGTGGGCAGGGCGTTCTGCTCGGTCACGGCACGCTTCCTCAGGCCTGGGGAACATCGGCGGGGTCAGCCCATGAGCGTACTCAAGCGTCGTGCCGACCGTTACGGGATAACCTGCCCGCCATGACCGACCCCACTGCGGCGCTCTCGTTCGGCGCCGCCGCCGCCGAGTACGACCGGTTCCGGCCCCGCTATCCCGAGGCGGCGCTGCGCTGGGCACTGGACGGGCTGCCCGCCCCGGCCCGGGTGGTGGACCTCGGCGCCGGCACCGGCATCCTCACCCGCGACCTGACCGCGCTCGGGCACCACGTCGTACCCGTCGAGCCGGATCCGGGAATGCGGGCGCAGCTGGCCGCCGCCACGCCGGGCACGACGGCGCTCGCCGGCAGCGCGGAGTCGGTGCCGCTGCCGGACGGCGGCGCGGACGCGGTGCTGGCCGGTCAGGCCTACCACTGGTTCGACCGGGAGCGGGCACACGCGGAGGTGGCCCGGGTGCTGCGCCCCGGCGGGACGTTCGCGCCGGTGTGGAACGTCCGCGACGAACGGGTCGGCTGGGTGGCGGAGCTGACCCGGATCGCCCACCTCGACCACAACGCCGGTGACGTGATCGACAGGTACGCCGACTTCGGTCCCGCCTTCATCCCGGTCCAGGTGGGCGAGTTCGACCACGCCACCACGCTCACGCCGGACGAGCTGGTGGCGATGCTGCACACCCGCTCCTACTGGCTCACCGCCACCCCGGCCGAGCGGGCCCGGGTCGACGGTGGGCTGGCCGACCTGCTCGCCACCCACCCGGAGTTGGCCGGCCGGGACGCCGTCGAGCTGCCCTACCGCACCGTCGTGCTGCGGGCGCGCCGGTACTGACTCAGGTGTTCCGGTCGTAGACCATCCGCAGGCCGATCAGGGTGATCATCGGCTCGTGGTGGGTGATCGTGCGGCACTCGCCCAACACCAGCGAGGCCAGGCCGCCGGTGGCGATCACCGCCTTGACCTCGCCCAACTCGTCGGACATCCGCTCGACGATCCGGTCCACCTGGCCGGCGAAGCCGAAGTAGAGGCCGGACTGGAGGCACTCGACGGTGTTCTTGCCGATCACCGAGCGCGGCCGGGTGGCCTCCACCTTGCGCAACTGCGCGGCGCGGGCGGCCAGCGCGTCGAACGAGATCTCGATGCCCGGCGCGAACGCCCCGCCGAGGAACTCGCCCCGGTCGCTGATCACGTCGAAGTTCGTGGTGGTGCCGAAGTCCACCACGATCGACGGCCCGCCGTAGAGCGTGTACGCGGCGAGCGTGTTCACCACCCGGTCCGCGCCCACCTCCTTCGGGTTGTCGATGGCGAGCTGCACCCCGGTGCGGACGCCCGGCTCGACGATCACGCTCGGCAGGTCGGCGTAGTAGCGACCCAGCATGGTGCGCAGCGAGCGCAGTGCGGCCGGCACGGTCGAGCAGGCGGCCACCCCGGTGATCTCCACGGCGTCACCGGCCAGCAGCCCGCGGAACATCAGGCCCAGCTCGTCCGCGGTGGAACGGGCATCGGTCTTGATCCGCCAGGAGTGCACCAGCTTGTCGCCGTCGAAGGTCGCCAGCACGGTGTTGGTGTTTCCGATGTCGATGCAGAGCAGCACAGCGGCAGCCTAGTACTCCAACGTCACTTCGCCTGTCTGCGCTGGTAGTGGGCCCGTCGGGCTCGGGCTTGGGATGTTCGTCGCCAGATCGACCAGTGCAGGGTGTGCGCGGGTGGGAGCGTCACGGCGAGAACGAAGGCGTTGAGGAGTCGGCGGATCTCGGCGACGGTCAGCGCGATGATCTCCGGGTCGGTGTCGGGCTGCTGGGCGGCGATGATGGTCAGGACGGCCAGGGCGAGCATGGCCAGGGTGATGAATCGGTGCCACCCGGCCCAGCCGCGGACCTGGTAGTGGTCGAGGCCGACTTGGCCTTTGCCGGTCTGGAACAGCTCTTCGATGCTCCAGCGGGAGCCGGCCATGGTGACGAGGGTGTGCAGCGGGACGGGGCGGGGTGACCAGCACAGGTAGAAGGCCAACTCACCGGTGGTGCGGTTGCGGCGGATCAGCAGCCACCGGTGCTCGACGGGGCTGGTGGCGGTGGTGATCCAGGCCCACAGGTAGTCGCGGGGACCTTTCGCTCCCGGCCCGCAACTATGCAGTTGCCACTCGGCGGTGGGGATCCGGTCGGCGAGGTCGTCGACGCGGATCAGGGTGCGACCGTCGTTGATGTGCACGCGTCGGTCGCAGCCGACGGCCAGAACGTAGCCGATCCCGCGGTGTTCGAGGTCAGCGCGTAGGCCGGGATCGGCGCCGTAGACCTCGTCGCCGGTCACCCACCCGAACGGGACTCCGGCATCCAGCGCGGCGGCGATCATCTGCCGGGCGAGGGCAGGCTTCGTGGCGAACCCGACCTGGTCGGGGACGCCGGCGGCGGCGAGGCGGTCGGGCTGCTGACACCAGGTCGTCTCGGGCAGGTAGAGCCGACGGTCGATCATCGCCCGCCCCTCGGGCGAGACGTAGGCCAGGAACACCCCGACCTGGCTGTTCTCGACACGTCCGGCGGTGCCGGTGTACTGCCGCTGGACCCCGACCGAGCACAGACCCTTCTTCAGGAACCCGGTCTCGTCGCAGGCCAGCACCGCGTCGGGGTGCCCGAGCTGCTCGATCAGCCAGGCCCGAACGTCGTCGCGGACGCCATCGGCGTCCCACACCGCCGTGCGAAGCAGCCGCTGCATCGCCTGTGGATCCTCGTGACCCGCCCGTTCCGCAAGCGACCAGCAGGTCTTGCGTTCCACGCCCGACAACAGCCCTTCCACGAACTGCCCGGCGGTCCGACGGGGCTCCGCCCGCACGAACCGGCCAGCGACACGCGCCACCGCCTCGTCCAGGACGACCCGCCACCCGGCGGGGTCTACGCTGTGGCACGCGGCCACCGCACGATCTTCGATTGTCCTCACAAACCATCGATGATCAACGCGGTGGCCGTCTTCATGCCCGCGCCACGCCCAACGCCAAAGCCAAGTGACGTTGGAGTACTAGACGGTCAGTTGTCGCGCAGGTCGAGGGCGATGTCGAGGATGGGCGAGGAGTGGGTGAGCGCGCCGACCGAGAGGAAGTCCACGCCGGTGGCCCCGTACTCGGCAGCCACCGGCAGGGTCAGCCCACCGGTCGCCTCCAGTTCCGCCCGGTCGCCCACCACGGCCACCACCTCACGCAGCTGCGCCGGGGTCATGTTGTCCAGCAGCAGGAAACCCGCTCCGGCCTCGACCGCCTCCACCGCCTCGGCGAGCGTGTCCACCTCGACCTGCACCGGCACGTCCGGGAACGCCGCCCGGACCCGCCGGAACGCCGGTGCGATCCCACCGGCGGCCAGCTTGTGGTTGTCCTTGATCATGGCGACGTCGTGCAGGCCCATCCGCTTGTTGGTGCCGCCGCCGGCCCGGACCGCGTACTTCTCCAGCGCGCGCAGCCCCGGCGTGGTCTTCCGGGTGTCCAGCACCATCGCCTTCGTGCCGGCCAGCGCGTCCGCCCAGGCCCTGGTGTGGGTCGCCACCCCGGACATCCGGGAGAGCAGGTTGAGCGCCGTCCGCTCGGCGGTGAGCAGCAGCCGGGTCGGCCCGGTCACGGTGGCCAGCACGTCGCCGCGCGCCACCCGCCGGCCGTCGTGGGCCACCAGCGACACCGCGACCGTACGCCCGCTGCCGGTCACCTCGCCCACCAGCTCGAACACGGCGGCGGCCACCGGCAGCCCGGCCACCACCCCGTCCTCGCGCGCCACCACGTCGGCGGTGTCCCGCTGATCGTCGGGAACGGTGGCCACGCTCGTGACGTCGAGGAAGTCCGGGCCCAGGTCCTCGCCCAGCGCGTCGACCACGACCTGCCGGACCCGGTCCGGATCCAGGCCCCCGTCCCGCAGCGCCCGCACCGTCGACTCGATCATGAGTTCCGCTCCTCTGTTCCTGACGTCAGCGACCGCGGGGCTCGCAGAACCGGCTCGCTCCGCGCGCTCACCCAACTCTCGACCAGCAGCCCGCCCGTGCCCACCTCGGCCACCAGGTGACCCTGCCACCGGTCGTCGGCCGCCGGGAAGTCCTCCCGCCAGTGACAGCCCCGCGTCTCCGCCCGGGCGTACGCGGCGGCGACGAGCGTCGACGCCACGGTGAGCAGGTTCGTCGCCTCCCAGTCGGCGGTACGCGGCACGCCCCGCCCCTCGCCCAGGGCGGTCAGGGCCCCGGCGGCGGCGGTCAGCGTCTCCGCCGAGCGGAGCACGCCCGCGCCCCGGGTCATCGCCCGTTGCAGCTCCGGCGTGCCCGCCGACGGCACCAGCCGGCCCGCGCCGCCCACCCAGGCACCGGTCTCCGCCGGCCGGGCCTGCTCGGGCAGCCCGGCGGCGATGTCCGCGGCGATCCGGCGGGAGAAGACCAGCCCCTCCAGCAGCGAGTTGCTGGCCAGCCGGTTCGCGCCGTGCACGCCGGTGCAGGCCACCTCGCCGCAGGCGTACAGGCCCGGGATCGAGGTGCGGCCGTGCAGGTCCGTGCGGACGCCGCCGGAGGCGTAGTGCGCGGCCGGCGCGACCGGGATCAGGTCGGTCGCCGGGTCCACGCCGATGGCCAGGCAGGACGCCACGATGGTGGGGAAGCGCCGGGCCAGGAAGTCGCCGCCCAGGTGCCGCGCGTCCAGGAAGACGTGGTCGGCGCCCGTGGCCAGCAACACCCGGTGGATGCCCTTGGCCACCACGTCCCGGGGCGCCAGCTCGGCCAACTCGTGCTGGCCCACCATGAAGCGCTTGCCGTCGCCGTCGACCAGGTGGGCGCCCTCGCCCCGCAGCGCCTCCGAGACCAACGGCTGCTGCGCCAGGCCGGCGCCGGGTCCACCGGCCGGCACGATCAACGCGGTCGGGTGGAACTGGACGAACTCCAGGTCGGTGACGGCCGCGCCGGCGCGCAGCGCCAGGGCGACCCCGTCGCCGGTGGAGACCGCCGGGTTGGTGGTGGCCGCGAAGACCTGCCCCATCCCACCGGTGGCCAGCACCACCGCACGGCCGAGGATCGCGCCGACGCCGTCCTCGCTGCCCTCACCGAGCACGTGCAGCGTGATCCCGCAGGCCGGACCGAGCCCTTCCGGACCGTCACCCGACGCGCGCAGCAGATCCAACACCAGGGCGTGCTCGACGAGCCGGATCCACGGGTCGCGGCGCACCGCCGCGTGCAACGCCCGCTGCACCTCGGCGCCGGTGGCGTCGCCGCCGGCGTGCACGATCCGGTCGGCCCGGTGGCCGCCCTCCCGGCCGAGCATCAGCGACCCGTCCGGGTTGCGGTCGAACTCCGCCCCGATCCGCATCAGCTCGCGCAGCCGGAGCGGGCCCTCCTCGACCAGCACCCGGACCGCCGCCGGGTCACAGAGGCCGACGCCCGCCACCTCGGTGTCGAACGCGTGCGCGCCCGGGCTGTCCGCCGGGTCGAGCACCGCCGCGATGCCGCCCTGCGCCCAGCGGGTGGAGCCCTCGTCCATGTCGACCTTGGTGACGACCGTGACGTGCAGGCCCGCCTCGCGCAGGTGCAGCGCGGCGGTCAGCCCGGCGACCCCGGAACCGACGACGATCACGTCGGTGGTCTCCACCCAGCCGGGCGCGGGCGCGGCGAGCAGCCGGGGCAGCGCGGGCAGGTCGACGGTGGGTAGGTCCATGGGCACAGTCAACCCGAAGCGTCCTCGTCCCGGGGGACGGGGGCGGGACGAGTGGTTTCGGCTACCTCGTCCGGACCGGCAGGCGGGCCGGGCCGGAGGCCTTCAGCGAACCGGTCACCGTGCGGTCGCTGAGCCACAGGTAGCACCGGACGCCCCGGTCGCCCACCCCCCAGCGACCGGCAGCGGGCGGCCGGACCACCACGTCGCTGCGGTAGCGCAGGGATCCGTCGGCCGGCACCCCGGAGAAGCGCGCGACGGCGGCGAAGCAGCCGGCGTAGAGCGGCGCCCAGTCCGCGGGCTTCTTCGGGTACGGGTGGTCCGGCGCCACCCAGACGCCGGCGAACTCGGCGTCGTGCGCCACGGCGCAGTCGACGGGCGTGAGCCTCTGCACCCGGCCGCGGTCCTGCCCGGTGCGCTGGCAGCCCAGGCGCAGCGGGGACGGCGGCTTGAGCGCGTCGCGCAGGCTGCCCGTCCGGGTCACCACGACCGCCGCCGCCTCGACGGTGTTCAGCTCGGTCAGGTCACACCGGTACCAGCGGGAGCCGGCCGTCCAGCCGGTGTCGGTGGGCACGGCCACGGCGAGCCGGAGCCGCCCGGCGCGCCAGTCGTCGCCGACGTAGCCCCGGGCCCGGGTGTCGCACTCGGAGAACGCGCCCCGCATCTCCGGCGAGGCGAGCGCCGGCGGGGTGGGCCGGTCGACGGTGAACGCGCCGACGTGCACCGTCTCCACCCGGTGCGGCAGGTCGCAGCCGACCGGCGCGTACGCCGGCAGGCCCACGGTCGGGGTGAAGTCGGCGACCTGGCAGACGCCGGCCGCCGGGGAGAACGGGCCGGCCGGTGGCATCGCCGCCCAGTCGTCCCCGAGGTCCCCGTCGAGGCCGCCGGACGAGGCGCACCCGGCCAGCAGCACGCCCGTGACCACGGTGGCGACGAGGCTTCGCATCACACGGCCCATCGCGCCTCCCCCAGCCCGACGACCGTCGATTCCGACGGTGCGCCCAGGGTAGCCGAAAATGACCTTCCGGTAACAGACCGCGCTCCCCCGCCCCACCGATCTTGCACTTTCCGCCCCGACGAAAGGAACGGACAAGACGAACGAGGGGCACCAACTGCACGATCGCCGAGGGGGAGGGCGGGGCGGGTCAGGAGAGGGTGGCGGCCAGGGGGTTGGGGGTGGGGTTTCCGGCGGTGCCGGGTGCGGCGGTGGTGGGGTCGGCGGTGAGGTCGACGATGCGGTTGTCGGCGTCCACGTGCACCACGCGGGGCTCCCAGGCGCGCGCCTCGGCGTCGTCCATCTGCCCGTACGAGATGAGGATGACCAGGTCGCCGGGGTGCACCAGGTGCGCGGCAGCGCCGTTGATGCCGATCACGCCGCTGCCCCGCCGGCCCGGGATCACGTACGTCTCCAGGCGGGCGCCGTTGGTGATGTCCACGATCGCGACCTGCTCACCGGGGAGCAGGTCCGCCGCGTCGAGCAGATCCTCGTCCACGGTCACCGAGCCGACGTAGTGCAGGTCGGCCTGGGTCACCGTGGCCCGGTGGATCTTCGACTTGAGCATGGTCCGGAGCATCGGGGTGCCTTTCCGCATTCGTTGAGAGGTCAGGGACGCGGCGCGAGGTGGATCGCCGTGTTGTCGATCAGACGGGTGGCGCCGACCCAGGCGGCGACCAGCAGCCGGGCCGCGCCGGCGACCGGCCCGGGCTCCAGGTCGGTGTCGGTGAGCACCAGGTAGTCGAGTCGGGCGCCCGGCGCGTCGAACGCCCGGTGCGCGGCGGCCAGTACCGCCCCCGCGTCGTCGCCCCGCTCGGCCGCCGCGACACCGGCGCGCAGCGCGGCGGAGAGCCTCAGCGCGGCCGGCCGCTCCTCGGCGGACAGATACCGGTTGCGGCTGGACAGCGCCAGCCCGTCCGGCTCACGCACCGTCGGCACGCCGACGATCTCGGTGGGTACGTCCAGGTCGCGGACCATCCGGCGGACCAGGGTGAGCTGCTGGTAGTCCTTCTCGCCGAAGAAGGCCAGGTCCGGGCGGGTGAGCTGGAGCAGCTTCATGACCACGGTGAGCACGCCGTGGAAGAAGCCGGGGCGGCTCAGGCCCTCCAGGTCCTCGCCGAGCGGACCCGGGTTCAGCCGCACCGTCGGCTGTCCCTGCGGGTACATCTCGTTCACCGGGGGCGCGAAGACCAGGTCCGCCCCGGCCCGACGGCAGATCTCCAGATCGGCGTCGAGCGTGCGCGGGTAACGGTCGAAGTCCTCGTTCGGGCCGAACTGGAGCGGGTTCACGAAGACGGTCACCAACACGTGGTCGGCCCGCTCCCGGGCCGCCCGCAGCAGCGTCTCGTGCCCCGCGTGCAGCGCGCCCATGGTCATCACCACGCCGACCGTGCCGGTCAGCCCGTCCCGGGCCGCCGCCAACTCCTTGCGCGTGTGCACGACGCTCACCACGAGGAAGCCACCTCCATCCCGTCCAGCACGGCGCGCAGCGGGGCCGCGTCCACCGGGCGCAGCCGGCCCGCGGCGACCGCGCGGTCCGCCGTCCTTCTGGCCAACGCCAGGTAGGCCGGCACCGATTCCGGCGCGGTCGCGGCCAACCGCTCCAGGTGCCGGCGTACGGTGCCCGCGTCACCCCGGGACACCGGGCCGGTCAGCGCGTCGTCGCCGAGGCGCAGCGCGTTCTCCAGGGCGGCCCGCAGCAGCGGGGCGAGCACCTTCTCCGGTCGGTCCACCCCGGCGTCGCGCAGCCGGTCGGCCGCGTCGTTGACCACGGTCACCAGGTGGTTGGCGCCGTGCGCGAGGGCCGCGTGGTAGAGCGGCCGGTCGGCCTCACCCACCCACTCCGGCACGCCGCCCAGGTCGGCCACCAGCCGGGCCGCGAAGGGGCGCAGCTCGGCCGGGGCGGTCACCCCGTAGGAGCAGCCGGCCAGGCCGGACAGGTCGTCGGGCGTGCCGGTGAAGGTCATCGCCGGGTGCAGCGCGAGCGGCCGGGCACCGGCCGCGGCGGCCGGGGCCAGCACCGCCAGCCCGTGCGCGCCCGAGGTGTGCGCCACCACCTGGCCCGGACGCAGCGCGCCGGAGGCGGCCAGGTCGGCGACCACGCCGGCCAGAGCGTCGTCTCCGACGGCGACGATCAGCAGGTCGGTGGCGGCGCGCGCCACGGCGGACGCGGCACGGTGCGGGGTCTGCGGCAGCAGCAGCGCCAGCCGGGCCCGCGAGGCGCCGGACGAACCGGACGCGGCGACCACCTGGTGGCCGGCGGCGGCGAGGGCCGCGCCGAGCACGGCGCCGACCCGGCCGGCGCCGAGCACGCCGACAGTGAGGGTACGGGGAAAGGCGAGCGGGGCGCGAAGGGCCCGCGGGCGCAGCGGTGCGCTCATGGCAGCGATCCAGTCCTCGAAGGGGGTACCGGTCGATGGCAAGTATGCGCCGGGGTCACGGAACCGAAACAAGCATGTGTGAAATCGTTCACCAGGCGGAGCCCCCGGGTTTCGCCCGCCCCGAACGCCAGCGTGCCGGACGGCCACGTGGAGATCTGACGGGCGCGTACCGTCGACGGGTGATGCTGCGCTGGCGCGACGCGATGGAACGGGCGCTCTACGGGCCGAACGGCTTCTTCGTCGCCGGCGCCAACCCCGCCGCGCACTTCCGTACCAGCGTCCACGCCTCGCCGGTCCTCGCCGGCTGCCTGCTGCGGCAACTCGTCGCGCTGGACGAGGCGCTGGGGCGGCCCGCCCGGCTGGACGTGGTGGACGTGGGCGCGGGCCGGGGCGAACTGCTGCGGGCGCTGCGGGCGCAGGCCGGCCCGGAGCTGGCCGCCCGGCTCCGTCCGGTCGCCGTGGAACGGGCCGCCCGCCCCAACCACCTGCCCCCGGAGATCGACTGGCGGCCCGAGGTCCCGGCACGGATCACCGGCCTGCTGCTGGCCACCGAATGGCTGGACAACGTCCCCCTCGACGTGGCCGTGCACACCCCGCAGGGCTGGCGCCTGGTCCTGGTCGATCCCGACACCGGCGAGGAGGCCCGGGGGCCCGCACTCCCCCCCGACGACACCGCCTGGCTGACCCGCTGGTGGCCGCCCGCACCCGCCGCCGCCCCGATGATCAGGGAGTTCGTGTCGGCCGGCGGATCGGATCCGGACGTTGCCTCCCTGATCGTCGCGGCCGAGGACGGCGGGGCGGGGGGCGGTGGGGCGCGGGTGGAGATCGGCCGGGCCCGGGACGAGGCGTGGGCGGAGGCGGTGGGGCGGCTCGAGCGCGGGCTCGCGCTGGCCGTCGACTACGGACACCTGCGGGACGCCCGGCCGGTGGACGGGACGGTCACCGGCTACCGGGACGGGCGACAGGTGCCACCCGCCCTCGACGGGTCGTGCGACGTGACCGCGCACGTCGCCATGGACTCGGTCGCCTCCGCCGGTGAGCGGGTCGCGCGGTGCGCGTACACCCTGGTGTCGCAGCGGGCGGCGCTGCGGGCGCTCGGGGCCGACGGTGGGCGACCGCCGTTGGGCCTGGCCGCCCGGGACCCGGCCGGCTACCTGCGGGCGCTGGCCGCCGCGTCGGCGGTGGCCGAGCTGACCGACCCGGCCGGCCTCGGCGGGCACCTGTGGCTGTGGCAGCCGGTCGGCGTCCCCCTCGACCCGCTCGTGGCACGATGACGGGCATGACCACGGACGCCGGTGACCTCCGCGAGCTGACCGTCGGCACCGGGGCCGGCGGTGAGCAGCTCGGCACCGACATGGTGCTGAACATCGGGCCGCAGCACCCGTCGACGCACGGCGTGCTCCGGCTGCGCCTGGTGCTCGACGGGGAGCGGGTGGTCGCCGCCGAGCCGATCGTCGGCTACATGCACCGGGGCGCGGAGAAGCTCTTCGAGGTACGCGACTACCGGCAGATCATCGTGCTGGCCAACCGGCACGACTGGCTCTCGGCGTTCTCCAACGAGCTGGGCGTGGTGCTCGCTGTCGAACGGCTGATGGGCATGGAGGTGCCGGAGCGCGCCACCTGGCTGCGGATGGCGCTGGCCGAGCTGAACCGGGTGCTCAACCACCTGATGTTCCTCGGCTCCTACCCGCTGGAGATCGGCGCGATCACGCCGATGTTCTACGCGTTCCGGGAACGGGAGACCATCCAGGCCGTGATGGAGGAGGTCTCCGGCGGCCGGATCCACTACATGTTCAACCGGGTCGGCGGCCTCAAGGAGGAGGTGCCGGCCGGCTGGACCGGCCGCGCCCGGGCCGCCATCGGCGAGGTCCGCCGGCGCATGCCGGACCTGGACCATCTGATCCGGCGCAACGAGATCTTCCTGGCCCGCACCGTCGGCGTCGGCGTGCTCTCGGCGGCCGACGCCGCCGCGTTCGGCGCGTCCGGGCCGGTCGGCCGGGCCTCCGGCCTCGACCTCGACCTGCGCCGCGACGAGCCCTACCTGGCCTACGACCAGCTCGACGTGCCGGTGGTGACGAAGACCGCCGGCGACTGCCACGCCCGGTTCGAGGTGCTGCTCGACCAGGTGTACGCCTCACTCGACCTCGCCGAGCAGTGCCTGGACCGGGTGGACCGGATCTCCGGACCGGTGAACACCCGACTGCCCAAGGTGGTCAAGGCGCCCGAGGGGCACACGTACGCCTGGACCGAGAACCCGCTCGGCATCAACGGCTACTACCTGGTTTCCCGAGGTGAGAAGACACCGTGGCGGCTCAAGCTGCGCACCGCCTCGTACGCGAACGTGCAGGCGCTGTCGACGCTGCTGCCCGGGTGCCTGGTGCCGGACCTGATCGCCATCCTCGGCTCGATGTTCTTCGTGGTCGGCGACATCGACAAGTGAGACGCCGTCCGGGTGGCCCCGGCCCCGGCCCGGCGGCGCGGGTCCGCGTGCGACGACCCGGCCCTGACCACGAGCACGGTCAACGCCAGCGGTCGGGAACGTCCCGCGGCGGCTGTCCGTGGCCGCCGGGCTCCGGCCGGTGCCACTGCGGCTCGGGCTGCCGCCACTCCGGCTCCGGCTGCCGCCACTCGGGCTCGGCCTGACGCCATTCCGGCTGGCCGCTGCGCTGGGTCGGTGGGCGCCACTCGCCCGGCACCGGCACACCCCCCGCCGGCAGCGCCGGTCGGCTCTCCCCGGCCCAGGCGGAGTCGCCGTAGGGCGGCTCCGGATCCGGCCAGGCCGCACCCGAGCCGCCGGGATCGTGGTGGGGGGAGCCGCCGCCGTAGGACGGCTCAGGATCGTGGCGCGAAGAGCCGCCGTACTCGCCGGGGGCATTGCGGACCGCCGCCCATCGGTCCTCGATCCGGTACTCGGTGCCGCCACCGTCGGCGTGCACCGCGGCCCGCCGCTCGCCGACCCGGAACTCCCGGCCCTGACCGTCGTCGCGGACCGCCGCCCACCGGTTGCCGGCACGCAGCTCGGACCAGTTCTCGCCGTCCGGCTCGGCAGGTGTCACCGGGCCGGAACGCTCGACCGGGTCCGCCCGGCCGAACCGATCGGAGGTCGTCGCCCGGCCGTACTGTCCGGCCGGCGGCCAGGCCGGCTCCTCCACCGGACGCGCCCGGTCGTCGCCGGCGGGCCGGCCGTCGTCCGGGGTCCGCGGCGACCAGCCGCGTCCACCTGCGGCGGATCTGCCGACGCTCGCCCAGGGATGCTCGCCACCGGCCCGACCCGGACCGTCGCCGGGCCACCCGGAACCGCCCCCGGCCCACCCCGAGCCACCGGCCGCCCGCCCGGAATCGTTTCCGGCCCACCCCGAGCCGTCGCCGGGCCGGGCGGAATCGTCGCCGGCCCACCCGTCGCCCGACCCGCCCGACCGGTAGCCGGACTGCGGGTCGTCGTCCGGGGCACCGGGCCACTGCCGCTCCGCGCCGGCCCGCAGGCTCCCCGGCCAGGCTTCCGGGTCGGCACCGGACCGTGACCCGTCGCCCCGGTCGGCAGCCCGGTACTCCTCCGGGTCCGCGCCGCGCGGCCGGTCCTCCGCCGACGGCGACCACCGGCCCGAGAACCCGCCGTACCGGGAACCGGACGGATCGCCGCCGCCACCCACGATGGTGTGCCGCGTGGTGACGTGCACGGTCTCGGTGTGGTGGACCACGCCTACCGGGCGGGACTCCGGTCGGGACGCCGGCTCGGACACCCGGGCCGCCCCGTAGGCGCCGGCCGAGGCACGCCCGGCGGGCCGGACGGGCTCCGCGCCGTAGCCGTCGAACTCCGCACGCCGCGGACCGGGACGGGCCGGCTCGGCGCCACGACCGCCGAAGCCGGTGCGCTCCTCGTCGTGGCCGCCGGCCGGCCGGTCACGCCCGACACCGGAGGGCTCGGGCCGCGCCCGGCCCTCGACGGGGTAGCCGTCGGATCCAGGTCGTTCCACGTCGTGACGCGCCCGCGCCGACTCGGCCCGCTGGTCGGGGCCGTAGCGGCCGGCGGTTTCCTCCTCGTCGCGGCCGGCCGGATGCGACCGACCCGCCTCGTACGCCCCGGCGACCGGCACCCGGGCTCGGCCGCCCGGCCGTTCCTCGGCGGGGGCGGCGGCCAGACCCGCCGCCGCCGCGTCGAGCCGGTGGCGTACCGCGCCGGCCGCCTCCTCCGCGCGGCGCGCCTGGTCGAGGGCCTGGTTGCCGCGCTGCGCGGCGGCCACGATCTCGGCCCGCAGCTCGCGGCGGAGCTGTTCCATCTCCTCGCGCAGCTCCTCGGCGCCGACGCCGCCGTGGTCGGCCCGCAGCGCGACGGAGAGGCCGATCAGCACCACGGCGAGGATCGCGAGCACCGCACCGAACCGGAGCGTGCCGGTGCCGTCGGCGACCAGCAGGATGAGCGCCGCCAGGGGCGCCAGCCCCACACCGATCCAGAACAGGACGGTCAGCGGCGTTGGGGTGCGCTTGTCGGCGGATACGACCGAGGCTGGCATGGGAGTGCAGAGTACCGAGAGTTGCACCGGAGGGGAACGGGTCGGCGCGCTGCGGTGCACGGACCGCCGAGCGTGCCGCCGCCCGGCTGGGACGCCGCCGGCCGACCGGTGCGCCCGGCCGGCGGCGGTGGATCAGCTCGTGGCGAGCGCGGCGTCGGAGGAGAACACCAGGCCGACGCTCGCGGAACCGGTCTTGAGCGCGTTCTTGGTCTGCGGGCCGCCCGCGTCGAGCGAGCTGAACGAGCCGGCCTTGAAGTCGTAGACCTCGACGAGACCGGCCTGGCACTTCGGCCGCTGCGGGCACTCCGGCGGACCGGCCAGCACGGTCGCCTGACCGGAGCACTTCGCGGCCAGGTCGGAGAGGGTGGACACGCCGTACTTGTCGGCGAACGCCTTGGTGACCGCGAAGGCGTTCTGGTCCTGCGCCTGGGACGGCTGGCCGAACACCAGACCGGCCTTGTCGCCCTCGGTCTTGAGCGCCGAGACGGTCTTTTCCAGCTCGGGCGAGGAGACCGGCTGCGCGTCCTTGCCGTTGGCCTTGGTGTTGAGGAACTCGGCCATCGTCGCGGCGTACTCCGGGACGACCTGGATCTGGCCCTTCTCCAGGGCCGGCTCGTAGAGCTCGCGGTTGCCGATGGTCTGCACCTTGACCTGGTAGCCGGCCGCGGTGAGCGCGATCTTGTAGAGCTCGGCGACGGTCTGGCTCTCGCTGAAGTTGCCCGCGCCGACCGTCACCTGGCCGCCCGGGCCCTTCTCGATCCCGTCGGTCAGGCCGTTGGCGTCGGCGAATTCCTGCGCCGCCACCTGGGGTGTCTTGCGGTCGACGTCGACGGCCCGGTTGAGCTGGATCAGCTTGGGCGTGTCGAGCTTCGCGGAGACCTTGTCCAGCGCGGCGACCAACTGCGGGGTGGCCGCCTTCGCGTTGATCGCGGGCAGGACGTTGTCGGTGTTCTGGAGCTTCTTGTCGTCGGTGAGGACGACCAGCTGGTCACCCGCCACCGGGGCGCAACCGGCCCCCGAGGCGCCCGCCTCGGGAGCGTCGGTGCCGGACGAGCCGGCGTCGCCGCAGCCGGTGAGGAGGCTCGCCGCGACGAGGGCGCCGAAGGCCCCCGCGGCCAGCCGTGAACGTGCGCGCATCAGGTGCCCGCCTTCCGTGTCCCGGCGCGACCCCCCGGGCCGGCCGCGTGTCCGACGGGCGATCCGAGCGCCGCCCGCGACTTCACCCAACATCCTCCGGACCCGACCGACAAATTCGGAGCGGTTTTTGTCATCCGATCGTCACCGGGCGGGCCGGCGACCGTGACCGCCGTCTCAGCGTCCGCCGGGACGGGCGCGTCAGCCGCCGGCCGTGGCCGCGGCGGCGCGCCGGTTCGCCCGCCGCCGCACCCGGCGCAGCGGACGCGGCGTGACCATCCGCTCCACCACCGCGAGCACGGCTTCGACGAGCATCGCCAGCCCGGCCACCAGGACGCCCCCGGCGATGATCTGGCCCCCGCCGGCCGCGATGTCGAGACCGAAGCCGGCCCGGATGATCTGGCCCAGCCCGCCGCCGTTGACGAACGACGCCAGCGCGGCGGTGGCCACCACCTGCACGGCCGCGGTCCGGAAACCGGCCGCCAGGTAGGGCACCGCGAGCGGCAGCTCCACCCGGCGCAGCACCTGCCCGCCGGACAGGCCCATCCCGCGCGCGGCGTCCCGGGCCTCCGGGTCGGCCTGGCGAACCCCGGTGTACGCGTTCGCCAGCAGCGGCGGCACCGCGAACACCGCGAGCGCCACCACCACTGACGCGCGGCCGAAGCCGAGGAAGGTCAGCGGCAGGATGGTGAGCAGAGCCAGGGTCGGGATCGCCAGGGTGACGTTGGAGACCAGCAGCACCAGCCCGCCGCCCCGGCCGGTGTGCCCGAGCCAGAGGCCGACCGGCCAGGCCACCAGGCAGCCGAGCAGCACCGCCAGGGCGGACATGCTCAGGTGCTCGCCGAGGCGGTCCAGCACACCGCCGGGATTGGTCCAGTTCAGCGGGTCGTTCAGCCAGGTCACCGCCGCCTGCACCGGGTTCACCGAGCGGTCCTTCCGTTCGCGACTGCGGGGCTCCGCTGCGCTGCACTCCTCGCGCTCACCGAGCGGTCCTTCCGTTCGCGACTGCGGGGCTCCGCTGCGCTGCACTCCTCGCGCTCACCGAGCGGTCCTTCCGTTCGCGACTGCGGGGCTCCGCTGCGCTGCACTCCTCGCGCTCACCGAGCGGTCCTTCCGCGCAGCCAGGGGGTGAGCAGCCGACCCAACCCGGCCAGGGCCAGGTCGAGCACCAGCGCCAGCAGCACGCAGAGCACGGTACCGGTCATGATCTGGGCCTTGTAGAAGTTGTTCTGGAAGCCGGCGAAGATGAGCTGCCCGAGGCCGCCCCGACCGACCACCACCCCCACCGTGACCAGCGCGACGGTGGACACGGTCGCCAGCCGTACGCCGGTGAGGATGCCGGGCAGCGCCAGCGGCAGCTCGATCCGGAACAGCCGACCCCACCGGCCGTAACCCATGCCCTCGGCGGCCTCCCGCACCTCGGGTGGCACCTGGTTCAGGCCGGCGAGCGTGTTGCGCACGATGACCAGCAACGCGTAGAGCGCCACCACGGTCAACACGGTCGCCGCGCCGATCCCGAGGTAGGGCGCGAGGAAGGCGAACAGCGCCAGCGACGGGATCGTGTAGAGCACCCCGGTCAACGCCAGGATGGACGCGGCCAGCGACCGGAACCAGTACGCTGCCACCGCGAGCGGCAGCGCCACCAGCGCGGCGATCACCACGGCCCGGGCGGTCAGCCAGGTGTGCTCGCGCAACGCGGCGAGGATGCTGTCAGAGTTGTCCCGCACGTACTGCCAGGAGAACCACGGATTACCCGGGGCGGCCCGGTAGCTCAGGTGGAGGAACACACGTGGACGTTACCCCGGCGACCGACCCCGGTCACGGCGCCGCCTCGATCACGCTGGAGCGCATCCGCAAGCGCTACCCGGACGGCACCGAAGCGGTCCGCGAGCTGAGCCTGGAGGTCAAGGCCGGCGAGCTGGTGGTGCTGATCGGGCCGTCCGGCTGCGGCAAGTCCACCGTGCTGCGGATGATCAACCGACTGATCGAGCCGACCGACGGACGGATCCTGCTCGGCGACGACGACGTCACGAGGGTCGACCCGGTGACGCTCCGCCGCCGGATCGGCTACGTGATCCAGAACGTCGGTCTGTTCCCGCACCAGACCGTGGCCGCCAACGTGGCGACCGTGCCCGGGCTGCTCGGCTGGCCCCGGGACCGGACCCGCGCCCGGGTCGGTGAGCTGCTCGAACTGGTCGGCCTCGACCCGGCGCAGTTCGGCGGGCGTTACCCGCACGAGCTGTCCGGCGGGCAGCGGCAGCGGGTCGGGGTCGCCCGGGCGCTCGCCGCCGACCCGGTGGTGCTGCTGATGGACGAGCCGTTCTCGGCCGTCGACCCGATCGTCCGCACCCGGTTGCAGGAGGAGTTCCTCCGGTTGCAGGCCGAGGTCCGCAAGACCATCGTGCTGGTCACCCACGACCTCGATGAGGCGGTGCGGCTCGGTGACCGGATCGCGGTGCTGTCCGAGGGCGGCGCCCTGGAGCAGTACGACACCCCCGCCGCGCTGCTCGGCTCGCCCGCCTCGGCGTTTGTCCGCGAGTTCGTCGGCGCCGACCGGGGCATCCGGCGCCTGGCGGTCACCCCACTCACCCCCGCGGCGCTCGATCCGCTCCCGGCCGGCGACGGGTCCGGCCTGCCCACCGTGGCGCTGGGCAGCTCGGCCTACGACGCGCTCGGCGCGCTGCTCACCTCCGGCGCCGAGCGGGCGGTGGTGACCGAGGACGGCCGCCCGGTCGGGCTGCTCACCCGTGCCCGGGTGCTGGCCATGGGCGCGGTGGACTGAGACCGACCCGCCCGACCTGGCCGGGCCGGCGGGTCCGGCCGGTCAGGCCCGGCCCCCCAGGCTGGCCAGGCCGACGATCCAGCCGGCGAAGAAGCCGTACGTGACGCCGGCGCTCGCGGCCTGGAAGGCGGCGTAGAGCGTGCCGCCCGGCCCGAGGAGCGTGGCGAGCAGCGCGGCGATCCCGGCCGCCAGGGCGTAGGCGCCCCAGCCGGAGAGGAACTGGCTGCCCGAGGCGGCCACCCGGTCCACCTGCGGGCCGGGCAGTAGGTAGAGCAGCGCGGCGGCGGCCACGATCAGCAGGATCGCCCGCAGGTTGGCGGTGAGCAGCCCCTCGTCCGCGTGCCACCGCCACGCCGGCCAGGCCAGCAGCCGCAGGAACCAACCACCGGCGCCGGTGGGGTCGGTGTGGCCCTGCGCCCAGCCCACGTACATCGGGCTGCCGCCGACCGCGACCAGCAGGAACGCGGCGAGCGTCCCGGTGCCGGCGGCCGTGCCGTACCGGGAGACGGTGCGGGGGCGGTTGGTGAGGGCCATGGAGCGGTCAGTTCCCGGGCCGCCGCGCCGGGCAAACCTGCCCCACCGCGCGGCCGCCGCCGGCCGGCGGACGGCCACCGGATCAGTGCTTCATCAGGTAGTCGATGAACGCGGCGCGCAGCAGCGGCGCGGACTCCTCGTAGCCGTGCCCGGTCAGCTCGCGCCACAGCGCGTTGGCCTCGTCGATGGTCGGCCCGACCGAGTTCGGCGCCCCGTCCAGGGCGGCGGCCTCGTCGGCGTTCGGCAGGTGCCGCAGCACCGACCAGAAGAACCCCACGTCGCGACGCTCCCGGGCCAGGTGGAACGCCTGCTCGCGCAGCTCCTCGGTGGAGAGCTTGTCGAGCTCGTCGAAGGTACGGCCGCCGGGGGCAGGAGTGTCCGTCATGCCGCCGAGCCTAACCGGCGAGATCAGCTCCGGCCCGCCCGACGCGACGCCCCCGGCCGGGTCAACGGTCGTCGGAGTCCCAGCGGCGCGGCTCGCTCTCCCAGCCCGGCGCCTCCCACGCCTCGACCGGCGTGTCGGTGTCGGTGCGGGTCGGCAGCACCGACGGCCAGGTGGCGGTCGGCTCGGGCGCGGGCGTCATCGCCCAGCCGCTGCTGAGCGTGCCGTCGCCGGCCGGCCGCAGCGGCCCGGAGCCGGCCGGGCCGGGCGACACCGGACGGGGCCGCCCGAACGTCTCCACCAGGCGGGTGACCAGCAGCCCGACGCCGACGGCCGCCCCACCCACCGCCCACCTGCTGACCGTCCAGTCGTACGCCACGGACCAGGCCAGGAACACCACCACCAGGCAGACCGAGAGCAGGGCGCCGAAGACGCCGCCACGCCTGCCGTACGCGCTGGTGCCGCCGAGCAGCACCGCGCCGACCGCCAGCACCGACCAGTCCAGGCCGGTGCCCGGCGTGACCGTGCCGTCGCCGTTCGCGGCGATCAGCATCCCGCCGAACATGGCCAGCACCGTGGAGCCGACGAGCGCCAGCGCGGTCACCGTGGCGGCCGCCGCGCCCCGCCGGCGGGCCGGGTCGGCGACCGGACGGAACCGGCCGAGCAGCCGGCGCACCGGTTTGATCGCGCCGAAGAGGCCACCGAGGACGGCCACCGCGGCGAAGCCGACGAAGAGGTAGAGCGCGGCGCGCCGGGGGTCGTAGTCGCCCTGGACGGTGACCGGGGCGGTCCGCCGCTCCAGCCAGACGATCACGCCGGCCGCGCCGGCCAGGCTCGCCGCCCAGCCGGGCACGTGCAGCACCACCACGGCCAGGGCGAGCGCCAACCCGGCGACCGCCGCCACCGCGAGCGCCGGGAGCAGCACCTCCCGGGCGCCCCGGTCACCCTGCTCGGCGTAGTGCAGCGCGGCGGCCAGCGCGACCGGGCCGATGGCCAGGTTCACCGCGGCCGCCCGTAGGCTCAGGCCGGCGGCCAGGGTGAGCAAACCGAGCCCGGCCACGTCGACCAGCAGCGTCTTCAGCGCCCCGCCGCGCAACGCGTCCGAGTCTTCCCGCCAGAGCAGCCAGGTCACCGTCGCCAGGCCGGCGAGCAGCACGAACTCCCAGACCACGTGCACCGCGATCCGGTCCCGGCCGGGCTCGCCGTGCGACGGGTCGTCGAAGACGTTCTCCAGCACCGCGGCGGGCACGCCGGACGTGGTCTCCGACGGGACCGTCCGGCCCGACTGGTCGTACCCCATTGGCCCGCGCCTCCCAGGTGGCCGCGTCCGACCCACTCCTCGGGCGGACCGGCGGCGGCCGTCGCTCTCCGGTCGCCAGGGACGGTACCTGCGGGCGGGGGGTGGGGGAACCCTCGGATCAGCGGCGCCCGCGCGGCGTCTCCCGGTCGCCCGGCTCCCGGTCCTCGTCGTCCTCCTGCTCGGGCACCCGGCACGAGCGCTCCAACCAGAGCGCGGCCACGGTCAGGGCCAGCGAGGCGACCAGCCCGGCCACCGCGGCCGGGCGGTCGCCGACGGCGGCGTTGGTCCGCTCCACGAACAACCAGCCGGTGAGCCCGGCGTAGAAACCGGTGAAGATGGCCCCGGCCAGCGCGGACGCCTTGGCGAGCACCACGAAACGGGCGACCAGCAGCGGGTTCACCGGCTCCCGGCCCGGCCGCCGCTCGATCCGGCCGCGGGTGTTCGCCGCCGCGTAGCCCTCCAGCACGGCCAGCCCGGCCAGCGTGATCACCGGCAGCCAGGGCAGGTCCGGCGCGAAGTCGTAGTAGAAGCCGCTGATCAGCAGCCAGGCCACCGCCGCGGCGGCCAGACCGGCCACCACGAGCGTGGAGACCCGGGTCGGACCCATCCGGAAGCGGTCGGGGTCCTGCGGGTTCCGGGCCGTACTCATGCGTCCGACTCTAGCGTCAGATCGGGTCGCGGGCTCAGTTCCAGGGCGTCGCCGGCCAGCGGCTCGGCGTTGAGCAGGTCGGTCAGCCAGCCGTGCCCGGGCAGCCGGCCGTGCGGCTCGATGTCGATCCAGGGCCGCAGCACGAAGGCGCGCAGGTGGGCCCGCGGGTGCGGCAGGGTCAGCTCCGGGTCGTCGGCGAGCACCGGTTGCCCGGCCTCGTCCCAGACCGCGATCACGTCCACGTCCAGCGTGCGCGGCCCGTACCGGCGGGCCGGGTCGCGGGTGCGCCCGGCCGCCGCCTCGGCGGCCCGGGCCCGGGCCAGCCAGTCGTCCGGCCCGGCCGCCGGGTCCGCGACCATCACCGCCGCGTTCAGGTACGCGGGCTGCTCCGCGTCCCCCCACGGCGGAGTCTCGTAGACGCCGGAGACCAGCAGCACGTGGTCGCCGAGCGCGGCCACCGCGGTTCGCAGGTGGTCGAGGCGGTCGCCGAGGTTGCTGCCGATCGACAGCACGGCCCGGGTCACCGGGTACGCCGCATGGTGACGGCCACGTCCCGGAACGCGTGCGGGATCGGCGCCTCCGGCTTGTGCACGGTCACCGTCGCGGCGGCGACCCGCGGCTCGGCCAGGCAGACCGCCAGCAGCCGGTCGGCCAGCGTCTCGATCAGGTCCACCGGCTCGCCGGTGACCACCGCGACCAGCCGTTCGGCCAGCTCGCCGTAGTGCACGGTGTCGGTCACCTCGTCGGAGCGGGCGGCCGGGGCCAGGTCGAGTTCGAGCACCGCGTCGACCACGAACTCCTGCCCCTGGGCCCGCTCGAAGTCGTAGACGCCGTGCCGGCCGTGCGCGCGCAGGCCGGTCAGTTCGATCCGGTCGGTCATCGGTCCCCTCCGCTGCGGGCGGCCCGCGTCGTGCCGGCCACCCGCGGGCTGCCGGTGGCCCGCCAGACGGCGAGCGCGTCGGCGGTGGCGCGGACGTCGTGCACGCGTAGCCCCCAGGCGCCGGCCGCCACGGCCAGCACGCTCGTCGCGACGGTCGCGGCCTCCCGCCCGGCGGCGGGGCGGGGCTCGCCGGCCGGGTCGGCGAGCAACCGGCCCAGGTAGGACTTGCGGCTGGCGCCGAACAGCACCGGGAAGCCGAGGTGGACCAGCTCGGGCAGGCGGGCGCTGAGCTCCCAGTTGTGCGCCGCGGTCTTGGCGAAGCCCAGCCCCGGGTCGACGATGATCCGGTCGGCGGCGACCCCGGCGGCGAGCGCCGCGTCGACCCGCTGCCCCAGCTCGGCCCGGACGTCGGTCACCACGTCGGTGTAGGTGGCCAGGTCGCGCATCCGCCGGGAGGGCCCGCGCCAGTGCATGAGCACCCAGGGGCAGCCGGCGTCGCGGACCACCCGCGCCATGTCGGGGTCGGCGAGCCCGCCGGACACGTCGTTCACCACGACCGCGCCGGCGGCGAGCACCGCCTCGGCGACCCGGGCCCGGCTGGTGTCGATGCTGACCGGGATGCCGGCGGCGCTCAGCTCGCGGACCACCGGCAGCACCCGGGCGGTCTCGGTCGCCGCGTCGATCCGGTCGGCGCCGGGCCGGGTGGACTCGCCACCGACGTCGACGAGGTCCGCGCCGGCGTCGCGGAGTCGCACCCCGTGTCCGACGGCGGCGTCCAGATCGGCGTATCTGCCGCCGTCGGAGAAGGAGTCGGGGGTGACGTTGAGGACGCCCATCACCACCGGAGCGTCCGCTCGTACCAGATCGGTCACGGACCCGACAGTACCGTTCGCCGGCCGGGCTTCCGGCCACCGGGCGAGCCCCGGATCCGACGGCCCTGACGTGCGAATTGGAACAGGTGTACGATCGGACGTCTGGGTCGTTCCGGGTCCACTCTTCGCGGCTTGTCGCAAAGGTGGCCGGCCCGTACGCTTTGGAATTGCCCAGCATCGAGATGGCGAAGCCTGGAGGGAGGGCCGAAGCGGGACGAATCCGCCCAGGACTCACCACCCTGCGTGGCGAGTGACGGACTCAGCGTCGAATGCGCTGTTCCTGACGAGCACCATCCCGCCAGGCTTGCCTTGACTGCACCACCGCGGCACCGCCGGCCGCGACCTTTGGGGAGGTTTCCAGTGATCGCCATCGAGCTCATGGCAACGGCGTCGACCGCCGTCGACCACGCGCTCCACACCCTGGCGTCGACTCCACTCGCCGAGCCGGCCCCGAAGGGCATCGACACCGACAACGTCGTCACCTTCTTCGCCAGCAAGGTCGCGCCGATCCTGCTCGCCGTGCTCGGCGTGATCTTCATCGGCCGGGCCAGCCGGGGTGAGATCTCCAAGGTGCTGACCAGCTCGGCCATCGCCATCATCGGGCTCGCGTTCATCGCCGGCGCGGCCACACTCTTCTTCGTCGGCGACTACCTGATCAACCTCATCTTCGAGTAGGGCGTTGGGCGACGATGCGGCTGCGCACCGACGACGACATCTACCGGGCACGCCTGGTCTACCTGGGCCCGCCCGGCTACACCCTTCCCGTCCACCTGCCGTACGCCCAGTACGGCCTGTTCATGCTGCTCGTACCCCTCTACGTGTTCATCCACTGGTTGTTCACGCTCCAGGTCGAGCTCTTTCCCGCCTGGGAGATCTCGCTCGCCATCGTGACGACCTCGTTCATCTTCCGGTACGTCGACCCGGACCGGCCGGCGCGCATGGTCATCCGGACCGCGCTGACCGACTGGCGACGCACCCGGGAGCCGGCCGCCGAGCTGCGGGACCCGCGCCTCGTCGCGAGCCGGATCAGGATCCGGGAGGAACTGGCATGACCGGGCGTACACCGACGGTGCAGACGAACGACGCGGGTGAGGCGGTCGCATGAGTCGCTCTTCCACGCCGGGTTCCCCGGCCGGGCGCCCGGGCGGGCCAGTCGGTCACCGTGCGCGATCGTTCGACTACCCGGACGTCGAGGAGGTGGACGAGGTCGTTCTGGACCCGGCGCTCGTCACCAGCCCCGGGCACGGTCGGGTCGGCGTCTTCCAGCCACCTCGCCCCCTCGCCGCGCGCGGGGCGGAACCGCGCGAGCCGGTACGCCCCGACGGCGACATCGACTCGCCCTTCCTCGACCTGTTCGGCGGCGCGTCACCCCGGGTCCGCCGCCCCGCAGCCCCGCCGGTCACGCCGGTGGATCCGGTGGTGGCGCCGCCCCGCCGGGGGGTGGGCCGCGACCCGCTGCCGATCCCGCACCAGCCCGTCGTGCCGGTCGAGGCGGCGCCGCCGGCCGATCCCGAGCCCCCGGCCCGCGAACAGACCCCGGGCGTACGGGCGGTGGGCCGCCCCAGGCCGGAGCCCGCGATCGCCGCGCCCCCGCCGCCGCCCGCGCTCGACCCGCCGCCCACCACCCGCGGCCGGGTGCCGCTCCAGGCCGGCGACCGACTGCCGGCACTCCGGCCCACCGCCGAGCCGGAGCCGGCCGCCGAGCCGGTCGCCGGCCTCCCGGCGCCCGCCGAGACACCCGGCGCCGCCCACCGCACCGAGCGGCGCGAGCCGGCGCCCGAGCCGGTGGACGCGTACCCGGTGCCGACCGCGCCCTCCCGAGAGATCGGCCGGCCCGCGCACCGGGAGGTGACGCCGCCCCGGCAGCGCTCCGCCGGCCGCCGCGACAAGCCCGCCAAGCCGGTCCGGGTCCGCGCCCCGAAGATCAAGTTCGGCGACCGCGACCCGTCGGTCGAACTGGCCATCACCGAGATCGCCGGCCACCTGACCTTCACCCCCAACACGGTCACCGCGTGGTATTGGTTGCCCGAGGTGCGCTGGGCGTTCCGCCCCGACGCGGAGCGCGAGGCGCTGCTCTCGGCGATCTCCGAGCAGTACGCCGGCCTGGCCGGTTTCCGCCTGCACCTGCGCCGCACCACCCGGCCCTTCCCGGCCGACGAGTGGGCCCGCACCATCGACGGGCTCACCGCCGCCCCGCTGCCCGACGTGCCCGGCACCATCGGCTGGGCCGACCACCTGGTCGCCGCCCAGCGGCACCTGATGTCGGTCAACCACGCCGAGGGGCAGACCTACCTCGGCGTCACGTTCGCCCGCCGGTCGCTGGGCGACTCGCTCACCGAGCGGCTGCTGCGCACGTTCGGTCGGGGCACCGCCGACGGTGAGCGACGCCGGCTGGGCCGCACCGTCGAGCAGTTCGACGAGGTGCTCGGCGCGTTCGGCATGCGCGGCCGGCGGGTCAGCGCGCCCGAACTGGAGTGGCTGCTCTACCGCTCGGTGGCGCTCTGCATGGCGCCACCCGGCGTGCTCTCGCCGATCACCAACGGCCGGTGGGAACGCGGCGACCTGCTGGCCCTCACCGAGCAGGTGGAGCGCTACCGCACGCCCTACGGCTCCACGGTCAAACTGGTCAACCGGATGACCGGCGAGGAACGGCACGTGGCGGTGCTCGCGGTCGGCCGGATGGAGCCGCTGGAGATCCCCGAGCGGCACGAGCCCTGGCTGCACTTCCACGAGCGGCTGCCGTGGCCGATGGAGTTGTCCACCCGGGTCGACATCCTCGGCCCCAACGACTCCTTCCGGAACCTCGAACACCGGCTCCGGATGATCCGCTCCCAGCAGCTCGACTACGCCGAGCACGGCATCGACGCGCCGCCCGAGCTGGAACGGCTGGCCAAGCGGGCGCTGGTGATCGGCGACGAGATGACCACCGGGCTGCCGGTCGACTCGGCCCGCGCGCACGGCTGGCACCGGATCGCGGTCGGTGGCCGCACCCGGGAGGAATGCCTGGAACGGGCGCGCCGGCTCATCCAGCTCTACTCCCGCGAGCTGCGGATCTCGCTCCAGCACCCGAAGAACCAGGACTGGCTGGCCCGCGAGTTCATCCCCGGCGAGCCGATCGCCAACACCGGCTACGTCCGGCGGATGCCGGTCAACCTGCTCGCCGCCGCGCTGCCGCAGGCCGCGAGCACGGTCGGTGACCGGCGCGGCGACCTGATCGGCCGCACCGCCGGCACCTGCCGCCGGCCGGTCTTCCTCGACCTGCACTTCCCGATGGAGGTCCGCGAGCGCTCCGGCCTCGCCGTCTTCGTCGCCGAGCCGGGCGGCGGCAAGTCGACCCTGCTCGGCGCGCTCGGCTACCTGGCCGCGCGGCGCGGCGCGCAGGTGACGCTGCTCGACCCCTCCGGCCCGCTGGCCCGGCTCTGTGCCATGCCCGAGCTGGCGCCCTACTCACGGGTGCTCAACCTGACCGGCTCCGAGCAGGGCACGCTGGCGCCCTACGCGCTGATCCCCACGCCGCTGCGCAGCGAGTTCACCACCGGGCCGGCCGGCGACCGGGAGTTCGAGATCGCCGTCTCCAACGCCCGCGCCGAACGCCGCATGCTGGTGCAGGACATCTGCATGATGCTGGTGCCGCCGCAGGTCGCCCGCGAGGCGTCCACCGCGACGCTGTTCCGGCACGCGGTCCGCCAGGTGCCGGCCGAGGAGACGTCCACCCTGGACGACGTGGTCACCTGCCTCCAGGGACTCGACGACGACGCCGGGCGCGAGCTGGCCAACCTGCTGCTCGACACCGCCGAGATGCCGCTGGCCATGCTCTTCTTCGGCCGACCGCCGGAGGGGCTGCTCGGCGCCGACGCCGCGCTCACCGTGATCACCATGGCCGGCCTCCGGCTACCCGATCTCAAGATCGAGCGGGAGTACTGGTCGGCCGAGGAGGCGCTCGCCCTGCCGATGTTGCACACCGCGCACCGGCTCGCGGTCCGCCGCTGCTACGGCGGCTCCATGTCCTCCCGCAAGCTCGTCGGTCTCGACGAGGCGCACTTCATGGAGGGCTGGCGCTCCGGCCGGTCGTTCCTGGTCCGGCTCGCCCGCGACTCCCGCAAGTGGAACCTGGCCGCGCTCGTCGCGTCGCAGAACCCGAAGGACATCCTCGGCCTCGACGTGCAGAACCTCGTCTCCACCGTCTTCGTCGGCCGCATCGCGGAGGACAGCGAGATCGCCTCCGAGGCGCTGCGGCTGCTGCGGGTGCCGGTCGACGACGGCTACGAGGCGACACTCGCCTCGCTCTCCCAGGCCGACAGCGGCTCGGCGAACCGGCTCGGGTTCCGGGAGTTCGTCATGCGCGACGTCGACGGTCGCGTGCAGAAGGTCCGGGTCGACGTGTCGTACGTCGACGGGCTGCTGAAGCACCTGGACACCACCCCCGCGGCGGTCGCCCAGGCCGCCGGGCAACTGCCGACCGTGCTGGCTGATCTGGAGGCGTGACATGGCGAGGGCCCGGGCACGGATCGCGGCGCTCCTCATCGCTCTCGGCGTACTCGCCGGAGCCACCATCTCCTGGCCGCTGATCGGCGCCACACCGGCGCAGGCCGCCGGGCCGACCGCGCAGGCGCGGGCGGAGCTGTGCAGCACCAAGGAGTGGCAGACCAACTTCCGGGCCTGCGTCGACCGCCTCAAGGCGGTCAGCGAGGACCAGGTCGAGTGCCGCAACGCCCCGGTCCCCGGCGCGCCGGACTCCGGCCTGGCCGGCTGGTTCGCGTCCCGGCCCGACTCGGCCAAACAGCCCGGCCCCAAGGGCCTCTACAGCGACTACGGGTACGCCGGATACAGCTACACCACGTACGACGTGGACGGCGGCTGCGCCTCGTCGGTGCTCCACCCGGACTACCGCTTCACCACGATGGTGGCGAACGGCGAGTTCATGTTCGCCAACGCGGTGATCGGCGCCTCGAACGCGCTGCGCGAACGCGCGTGGGACCCGCGGACCATGTGGCGCTGGGCGGACCCGCTGGTGGAGCAGGCCACCAAGGCGGTCTACCAGAAGGTGTTCAGCGTCTTCGGCATCATCACCATCTGCGTGGTCGGTCTCTACCTGCTGTGGCGCTCCCGCCAGTCCGACATGAGCAACGCGATGACCACGGCCGGCTGGGCCATCCTGGTGATGGTGGCGGTGACCGCGTTGGCTGCCTGGCCGGTGAAGTCCGCGAACATCGCCGACAACACGCTGATCACCACACTCGGCGTCGTGCACGACGCGGTCGGCCCCGCCACCAAGGACATCCCGCCGGACAAGTGTGTCCTGCCCAACCCGAGCGCCTGCGT
Organism: Micromonospora sp. WMMD980; assembly: GCF_029626035.1. NCBI lineage: Bacteria > Bacillati > Actinomycetota > Actinomycetes > Micromonosporales > Micromonosporaceae > Micromonospora > Micromonospora sp. WMMD980. Next base: position 5,875,782 of record NZ_JARUBE010000003.1, on the reverse strand, counting down.
CGACAAGCGCCCACCCGCCGTGCGGGCAAGTGACACCGCCACCGAGACGATGCTCTACCGCAACTGGCTGCGCGGCGTGCTCGGTTCGGCGGACAGCGAGACCGCGAAGAAGTACGGTCCGGCCCTCTACGACGCCAAATCACTGACCTGGGAGGAGGCGGAAAAGCTTCGCCAGAACCCGGCCACCCGCGAAGCCACCATCAAGGCCAAGCAGCAGCAGTGGGCCCGGGTCGCCGAGCAGATCAAGTCGGAGGACCCGGAGGCGTACGAGTATCTCCAGGGCACCAAGGACATGGACCGGATCGGTGCCGGTTTCATCGCGGTCCTGGCCTCGCTGCTCTTCGCCATGTTCGACCTCACCGCGTCGGTGCTGGTGCTGCTCGGCTTCCTGATCTTCCGGTGGGCGGTGATCGCCGCGCCGATCCTCGGCACGGTGGGGCTCATGCGCCCGGCCAGCGCCGGGCTCCGCCGGCTCGCCAACGCCGTGGTGGCGGCCGTGTTCAACATCGCCATCTTCGGCACCGGCGCGGCCATCTATCTCTTCGCGGTCGATCTGATCATGAACACGGCGACGCTGCCCGGCTGGCTCCAGGTGGTGCTGGTCTGGCTCTGCGGCGTGGTCGGGTGGCTGCTGCTGCGGCCCTACCGCCGGATCACCCAGCTCGGGGGCAAGGACAGCAGCGAGGCGGTCAGCTCGGCCGGCTCCTGGCACCGCCGGTTCTTCAGGGACATGCGGGTGGCCGCCCGGCTGGACGTGGCCGAGCCCGGCGGCACCAACGAGCCGGCGCTCGGCCGGCGGCGTGGTGTCGTGGCCGACCAGCGCAGCCTCCGCCCGGAGGCCCGGCACGAGGACCCGGCACACGCCGCCACCACCGTGGAGCGGGAGCGGCCGGACGGGCGGGAACGCCCGGACGAGGCGCCCGCGCCCGAGCGTCGGGGCGGCCGTCCCACCGCCGCGCCCCGGCCGCGCCGGGCACCGTCCACCTGGACCGAGCCGGACGTGCCCGAGGAGTCGCCCTCCTATGCGGTCTACCGGCCGGACTCGGCCGACCGCGGCACACCGGCTGCCCGGCCGACGCCGCGGATCCGCTCCGAGGCCAGGTGACACCGGTGCGACGGGCGCTGGAATTCCTCTTCACCCGGGTCCTCCGGTCCCGGCTCGGCGTCGCGCTGGTGATCGCCGTCCTGGTCTTCGGGGTGATCGGCGCGGCCCGGCTCGTCTCCGGGCCCGGCGATCCGGGCACCGGCGTGGCGGTCCGCCCCACCCAGCCGATCAGCACGGTGGATCCGGAAGCCGGTGAGGACGGGATGCTGTCCAGCCCGCCGGCCGCGGTCGCCCCGCGGATCCGCCCGGGCGAGCCCACGCCGGAGCAGGTCGCCGCCCGGTTCACCACCGCGTGGCTGACCGGCCCGGGCAGCACCGGCGATGCCTGGCAGGCCAAGCTGCGCCCGCTGAGCACCCCCGCGCTGGTGGAGAAGATGACCGGCGCCGACCCGGAGACGGTGCCCGCGCGGCGCACCACCGGCCCGCCGACGCTGCGACCCCGCACCGAGTCCTTCGTCGAGGCGTCGATCCCGCTGGACAGTGGCACGCTGCGGCTCGACCTGGTCGCCCCGGACGGTCCGTGGCTGGTGGACGCGGTCGACTGGGAGCGGTCGTGAGCTCCGGGCCGGCCGCCGCCGCCCGGGTCCGCCGTAAGCTGCGCGTCGGCGTGCTGGCCACCGCGGTCACCGCCGTGCTCACGCTGCTCTGCTGCGTCGGCGGGGCCGGCGCGTTCCTCCTCACCGAGCTGGGTGGCGACCCGGAGGACCCGAAGCTCGCCGGCCTGAGCTGCGACCCCAGCTACCAGGTGAACCTGACCGGGGACATGCCGCGCTTCGCCGAGTACGGCGAGGGCCAGTTGCGCAACGCCGCCGTCATCATCAAGGTCGGGCAGGACATGAAGTTGCCCGCCCGCGGTTGGGTGATCGCGCTGGCCACCGCGATGCAGGAGTCCGCGCTGCGCAACCTGGCCAACAGCACGGTGCCGGCGTCGCTGGCCCTGCCGCACGAGGGGGTCGGCTCCGACCACGACTCGCTGGGTCTGTTCCAGCAGCGGCCCGGCTGGGGCAGCGTCGAGCAACGGATGACGCCCTCCTACACGGCCCGCAAGTTCTACCAGAAGATGGTGAAGGTGCCGAACTGGGAGCGGCGACCCCTCACGGTAGTGGCCCAGCGGGTGCAGGTCAGCGCGTTCCCCGACGCGTACGCCAAGCATGAGGAGTTGGCCGGCCGGATCGTCGACGCGCTGGCCGGAGGCGCGGCCCGGACCGTCGAGATCGCCGGCAAGGCCGTCTGCGACGCCGCGGCCGGGGCCCGGATCGCCGCCTCCGGCTGGACCGCGCCGCTCCCCGGCGGCGTGGTGTCCGGCTTCCGGACCGAGGCCCGCCCGAGCCACGACGGCGTCGACCTGGCCGCCGGCAAGCGCACCCCGATCCACGCCGCGTCGGCGGGGCGGGTGCTGGTGTCCAGGTGCGACCCCGACCACTCCGGTCGGCGGGACTGCGACCGGGACGGCTGGCCGAACAAGGGCGGCTGTGGATGGTTCGTGGACATCCTGCACGCCGGCGGGTTCATCACCCGCTACTGCCACATGATCGAACGGCCCAAGGTCCGCCCGGGTCAGGAGGTCGCGGCCGGCGAGGTGATCGGGCTCTCCGGCACCAGCGGCAACTCCTCCGGCCCGCACCTGCACTTCGAGGTGCATCACGACAGCGACCGGTCGAGCAACGGCGCCGAGAACCCGGTCCCGTTCATGCGGGAACGGGGCGCACCCCTGGGCGAGACCAAGTGAGGTCCCGCCGATGAGCGACCCGCTCCCCGATCCCTTCGCGGACCGGCCCGACTGGGCCCCGCTGCCGCCCCGACCGGTCGACGTCGTGCCCGCGGTCGGCGGCGCCGAGTTACGCGGTCGCCGCGTGTTGGTCGGCCTGCCCGGTCTGGGCTGGCGGAGCGACCTGCGAGCCGACGAGCGGGTGGTGCAGGGCAGCCGCACCTACGTGCCGGTGATTCCGGAACACGAGTGGTACCGGGCCGAGTCCGAGCAGGTGGAGGTGTTCGCGCCGCTGGTGCCGGTGGAACGCGTCTGGGTCGAGACGGTCGGCGAACGACGGCCGCCCCGGGCGCTCGCCGGATCGGGCATCCGGCTGGTCTCGCTCGACGCGCCGAGCCGCCGGCCGCCCACGCCGGTGTTCGAGGCCGACGCGGTGACCGGGCGGCGGGTGGTGCACATGGACGGCGGCGCGGAGCGACGCGACCTACGCGCGGTCACCGAGACCTACTCCGGCGCCGACGGTGACATCTGCGTCCGGGTTGCACCTGAACTGGAGTGGTACCGCTGGGCCTGGCGCGGCCAGGCACCCACCACGCTGGAGGTGCCGGTCCACCTGCTCTGGCTGGAATAGGCAGGCTTCAGCCGGCACGCTGAGCCGCGCACACACCCCAGCCGTCCTCGCGCTTCGTCTCGATTCGCCAGCCCTGCCGGTCGGCCTGCGAGACGCCGTCGACGAAGGCGGAGATGATGAGCTCCACGTTGACCACCGCCACATCGGCGGACTCCTGGGCGGTCAGCGGGCCCCAACTCACCGCGATCGTCGCGTCGAACCGCTGTTCCCTGGCGACGAGGTCGTCCCGGAGCACCCGCAGGCCGTCCACGTCTGCCCGCCCACCACAGGTGTACTCATCCGCCTTGGTGTCGTTGCGATCCACAAAGAATGCCCGGAGATAGTTGTCCACCACCACGTCCGGGGCGCTGCGGTCCGGTGCCGTCGCTCGGTCGTACAGGACGAACCCGGCCACTGCGCCGCCCGTGCAGAGCAACGCCAACACCCCGGCGACGATCGCGAGCAGGGTGCGCAGCGGACGCTTCGGCCGCACCGGAGCCGGAGCGGGCGCGGGGGGCGCCAACTGCTCCGGTGGGGTCCGCTGCGCCGGTACGCGGGAGACCTGGGAACCGGCGGGGGGCTGCACTGATTCCACCTCCTGAGGCTATCGGCTGCGCGCCGCGTACCCAATGCCTCAGAACTGGCGGATCGTGGCGAACCGCCGGGCGGTCGCCGGCCGGCGGTCGGGTGAGGCTGCTCACCGCCGGGCAGATCACCGCGCCGACCGACGTCCCCATGGACGGCTGCCGGCTGGGTTACCGTCACAGCTCGGGGGGAAGATGTCGGCCTCGGGAAGAGAGGTGGACGCGGTGGCGACTCCGAAGGCACGCGCCGGCCGGGCCGCCGCGCTGCACCGGCGGGCCGAGGCCGCGGCGACCGCGGCGGCCGGCATTCTCGACGAGATCCGGCCCGCGCCCGCGGACCACCACCGGCAGTACGAGTTGGCCGAGCGCCTGCGGGCGGCGGCCGAGCGGGTGGCCCCCGGTTGGGCCGGCGCGCCGCTGGAGGCGTTGACGGCCGCCACGCCGCCCGGCGACGGCCCGCCGGCGCGGGTCCGGGTCGGCGTCGCCGCACCCTTGGACGACGCCCGGTTCCCCGCGCTGGTGCCGCTGTTCGGCAGCGGCCACCTGAGCGTCGACGTCGACGCCACGGATCCGCGGCTGGCCGGCCTGCTCCGGGCGCTGCTGCTGCGCCTGTTCGCGGCGACGCCGGCGGGCGCGCTGCTGGCTCGGGCGGTCGACGGGGGCCAGGGTGACACGTTCGCCGGCTTCGCGGCGCTCGCCGACGCGGGCCTGCTGCCGCCGCCCGCCACCGACCTGGCCGGGTGGCATGCGGTGCTGGCCGAGGCGGAGCAGTGGGTGGCCGCCGGGACCGCCCGGCAGCGCGGCCACGATCGCACGCTGCTGCTCGTGGTGGCGTCCCTCCCGGCCGGGGCGACCTCGACCGACCGGGGGCGGCTCGCCGACCTGGCCGACCGGGGGCCGCGCGCCGGCCTGCACCTGGTCGTCGCCGGCTGGCCGACCGGCGATCCGCTGCCCCGGGCCACCCCGCTCGCGGTACGCACCGCCTACGCGCTCGTCGGGGATCCGCCCGGGGCCGGGTTCAGCAGTCCGGGCGCCGAGCCGCCGGGCGGATTGAACTCGCCCGTGTTCGTGGACGACGACCCGCCGGCCGAGTTGGTGACCGAGGTGTGCCGGCGGCTGGCCCGGCAGGTCGAGGACGGTTCCCGGCTGGCCCTGGCCGACCTGCTGCCGTCGGAGGGGGTGTGGACGGCCGGCTCGGTCGACGGGCTCAGCACCACCGTGGGTGACGCGGCCGGGCGGCCGGTGAGTCTCGGCTTCACCGAGCTGACCCCGCACTGGCTGGTGAGCGGCCGGTCGCAGGCCGGCCGGTCGGCGTTCCTCACCGACGCGTTGTTCGGGCTGGCCGCCCGGTACGGTCCGGACGAGCTGGCGCTCTACCTGGCCGATCTGGGCGACGGCGAGTCCTTCGTGGAGTTCCTGCAGACCGAGCGGGACCGGTCCTGGGTGCCGCAGGTCCGGGCCGCCGGGATGGCCGCCGACCGGGAGTACGTCGCGGACCTGTTCGGCGAGCTGGAGGCGGAGTTGCGCCGCCGAGAGGAGGCGTCCCGGCGGGCCGGCGGGCAGCGCTACGCCGAGTTGCGCCAGCACCAGTCACTGCCCCGGATCGTCTGCGTGATCGACAACTTCCCGCTGCTGCTGCGCGAGCGGGACCGGCTCGCCGGCGACCTGCTGGCCCGGCTGGACGCGTTGGCCCGGGCCGCCCGCTCGTACGGGATCCATCTGGTCCTGGCCGGCGAGGGCGACCTGGGCATCGGTGGCCCACGCGATCCGCTGCTCGGGCAGTTCCCGGTGCGGGTGGCGCTGCCCGGCGGCGCGGCGGTGCTGGAGCCGGCGAACGACTCGGCGGCCGGCCTGCCGGTGGGCAGCGCGGTGGTCAACACGGCCGGTGGGCTGGGCGGTCCGCGCGGCGCGACCCGGGGTCACGAGCGGATGATCCGTTTCCCGGACCCGTACGGGGATCCGGAGGTGCTCACCGAGCTGCGGCGGCGGCTCTGGTCGGCGCGGCCGGAGGGGTCCGTCCCGCCGGTGGTGTTCGCCGGTTACGCCCGCCCGCTGCTCGCCAACGATCCGCGGCACCGGGCCGCGTTGGCCGGTCGGGTCCACGCGCCGGCCGCGCTGCTGGGCCGTGCGGTGGACGTCCGGCGCAGCACGGTGGCGGTGCCGCTCGGCCCGGCCGCCGGGCGGAACCTGGCCGTGCTGGGCCGGAACGAGGAAGCGGAACGGCTGCTGGTCACCGCGGTGCGCAGCGCGGCGGCGGCGCAGCCGGAGCCGGGGCGGTTCGTGCTCGCGCCGCTGGCGAACGGGTCGGCCGAGCCGGCCGGTGCGCTCGCCGCCGAGTTGGCCGGGCGGCACCGGGTGGAGACGGTCGACGCGGCCGGGTTGCGGGCGGCCGTCGAGTCGGGTGAGCCGGGTTACCTGGTGGTGTTCGGCGCGGACGTGCCGGATGCCACCGAGCTGCCGCCGGAGCTGCTGCGGTCGCTGCTGCTGGAGGGGCCGCCGGCCGGCCGGCACCTGCTCGGCTGGTGGCGGAGCCCGGCACCGCTGGCCGGGCTGCTCGGCCCGGAGGGCGAGGTGGACAAGCTCACCGCGGTGGCGGTCACCGACGTGCCGGCGGGCCGGCTGGAGCGGCTCTTCGACCGTCCGGTGTGGTGGCAGCCCCGCCCCGGTCGCGCGGTGCTGTGGGACGGCCCGGAGGAGCAGGGCACGGTCTTCGTGCCGTTCGGCGCCGAGGGGGCGAGCCGGTGAGCGAGACGGGTACGGCAGTGCCGGGGCCGCGGGTCGGCGACCCGACGGTGGCGGTGGACCCCGCCGAGTCGGCCTGGGCGGAATATGTCGCGGCCGCGCGGCAGCTCGACGGCGTACGCCGGTCCGCGGCGACCGCCGCCGGGGAGCAGGCCCGGTCGGTGGCGGCGGCCCGTGAGGAGCTGACCGGGGTACGCGAGCGGTTGGCGTCCCAGCAGTCGCGGCTACGCGATCTGGGGGTGCCGGCGATCTCCCTGGTCCCGACGCCGCCGGAGGTGACCGAGGCGGCCCGGTCGATGGCGGGTGGGCCGTCCGCCGTGCTGGCGGCGCTGCGCGCGGCCCGTGGCTGGGCCGACGCGGCGGACGACACGCTGTCCGCGCGCGGCCTGCCCCGGCTGGCCCGCTGGCCGTCCCGGCCACGCAACCTGCTGGTGTACGGGCCGGTGGCGCTCGTGGTGCCGCTGCTGCAACTTCTCCTCTACGCGGTCGCCGGCCCGGGCCCGGTGACCGTGCTGGCGCTGCTGGTGGGGCTGCCGCTGCCGGCTGTCGCGTTCATGCTGGGCTGGCTCGTGGTGGGGCGGGTCTTCCGCCCGCGCCCGACCGACCGGGTGGACCGGACGCCCCGGTTCGGCGCCCTGGTGTGCCTGGTCCCGGCGGTGCTCACGGCCGCCGGTCTGCTGCTGGCCGTGCTGCCGGGCTGACCGTCCGGAGACGGCGACGGCCGCGCCTCCGCCGGTGGGGAGCGCGCGGCCGTGGGAGCCGTCGGGTCAGCGGTGCATGATCAGGGCCATCGCCTCGGCGCGCGACTTGGCGTCGTTCTGCAGGCCACCGCGGACCGCGGAGGTGATGGTCTTGGCGCCGGACTTCTGGATGCCCCGCATGGCCATGCACATGTGCTCGCACTCGAGCACCACGATGACGCCGCGCGGGGCGAGGCTGGACATCAGCAGGTCGGCGATCTGCGAGGTGAGCCGCTCCTGCACCTGCGGCCGGCGGGCGAACACCTCGACCAGCCGGGCCAGCTTGGACAGGCCGGTGATCCGGCCGTCCGGGCCGGGGATGTAGCCGATGTGCGCGCTGCCCCGGAACGGCAGCAGGTGGTGCTCACAGAGGCTCATCACGTCGATGTCCCGGACGAGCACCAACTCCTCGTGGTTGGCCTCGAAGGTGGTGCGGAGCACCTGCGTCGGATCGACGCGCAGGCCGGCGAAGAGTTCGGCGTACGCGCGAGCGACCCGGGCCGGGGTCTGCTGGAGGCCGTCGCGGTCGGGGTCCTCGCCGACCGCGATGAGGATCTCCCGGACGGCCTTCTCGATCCGGCCGAGGTCGACGCTCTCCTCGACCGGGCCACCGGTCAGCTTGCCGCTGATCAGGCGCGCGGCCACGTAGTCGAGGGCGTCGTCCCCGTCGGGCTCGGTCGCGGAAACGGCCGGCTCCCGGTGGGGGGAGCCGGCCGTCGGGTCGCTGCTCAGTGCGTACCGTCCGAGTTGTTGCTGGATCCGCCGACCGAGATGCCGTCGGCCGTCGCCTGCTTCTGCAGCGCGTCCTTCTCGGCCGGGGTGAGCACCGGCGGCTCGGTGGAGGGCTGGCGCTTGCCGAAGCCGTGGTAGGGGGCCATCGGCGGGCGCTTGACCACCCGGGCGGCGATCCGCGCCATGTCGGCGGTGGAGAGGGTCTCCTTCTCCATCAGCTCCAGGACCATGGTGTCCAGCACGTCCCGGTATTCCACCAGGATCTCCCAGGCCTCGTCGTGGGCCAGCTCGATCAGCGCGCGCATCTCGCTGTCGATCTCGGCGGCCACCGAGTCGGAGTAGTCCCGCTCGTGACCCATGTTGCGGCCGAGGAACGGCTCGTCGCCGCTGGTGCCGTACTTGATCGCGCCGAGCTTGGAACTCATGCCGTACTGGGTGATCATCGCGCGGGCCAGTTGGGTGGCCTTCTCGATGTCGTTGCCGGCGCCGGTGGTCGGCTCGTGGAACACCAGTTCCTCGGCCGCCCGGCCGCCCAGCGCGTACGCCAGGGTGTCGATCATCTCGGCCCGGGTCTGGGTGTACTTGTCCTCGGTGGGGAGGACCAGCGTGTGCCCCAGCGACCGGCCGCGGGACAGGATCGTCACCTTGTGCACCGGTGCGGCGTGCGGCAGCGCCCAGGCGACCAGCGCGTGCCCGCCCTCGTGGTAGGCGGTGATCTTCTTTTCCTGGTCGCTCATCACCCGGGTGCGGCGCTGCGGGCCGGCGATCACCCGGTCGATCGACTCTTCGAGCGAGTCGTTGGTGATCGCCCGCTGCTCCTTACGCGCGGTGAGCAGCGCGGACTCGTTGATCACGTTGGCCAGGTCGGCACCGGAGAAGCCCGGGGTACGCCGGGCGACCGCGTCGAGGTCGACGTCGGGCGTGAACGGCTTGCCCTTGGCGTGCACCCGCAGGATGGCCTTGCGGCCCTCCATGTCGGGGGCGTCGACCGGGATCTGCCGGTCGAACCGGCCCGGACGCAGCAGCGCCGGGTCGAGGATGTCCGGCCGGTTGGTGGCGGCGATCAGGATGACGCCACCCTTGGTGTCGAAGCCGTCCATCTCGACGAGGAGCTGGTTGAGGGTCTGCTCCCGCTCGTCGTGGCCGCCACCCATGCCGGCGCCCCGGTGCCGGCCGACCGCGTCGATCTCATCGACGAAGACGATCGCCGGGGCGTTCGACTTGGCCTGCTCGAACAGGTCACGGACCCGGCTGGCACCGACACCGACGAACATCTCGACGAAGTCGGAGCCGGAGATGGAGTAGAACGGCACCCCGGCCTCGCCGGCCACGGCCCGCGCCAGCAGCGTCTTACCGGTGCCGGGCGGGCCGAAGAGCAGCACGCCCTTCGGGATCTTGGCGCCCAGGGCCTGGTATTTCGCCGGGTTCTGCAGGAAGTCCTTGATCTCGTGCAGTTCCTCGACGGCCTCCTCCGCCCCGGCCACGTCCGCGAAGGTGGTCTTCGGCGTGTCCTTGGTGATCATCTTCGCCTTGGACTTGCCGAAGTTGAGCACCCGCGAGCCGCCGCCCTGCATCTGCGACATGAAGAACAGCAGCAGGAGCACGAGCAGCGCGATGGGAAGGAGGTTGACCAGCAGGCTGACCCAGATGCTGTCCGACGACACCTTGGTGTCGACCGCACCGGTGATCCGGTCCGCCGCCTCGGCCTCGCGGACCTGGTTCCAGACCTGGCCGCCGACCTCGTACGGGAACTGCGCCTCGATCTTGTCGGTGGTGGTGTCGTCGAACTTGGCCTTGTCCTTCAGGTCGAGCTGGAGCGTCTGCTCCTTGTCCTGGAAGACGACCTTCTCGATGCCACCGGAATTGAGCTGGTCGAGCGCAACGGATGTGTCCACCCGGTGGTAGCTGGGACCAGCGGTGAACAGTTGACTGAGCACAACGGCGCCGAGGATGACCAGGATGATCCAGACCACCGGTCGGCGGAAGAAACGCGTACGTTCCATGCTGTCGTCGGGCACCGAGGCGCCCGCATCCTCCTGATCGACGTCCTGACCGTCTGAATGGTGTCGCCGCCTCGGGCGGCGGCCGGAGCCGCCGTGCGGGCCGGCCCGACCCCCGGGGCGCGCGAACTGCCGCACCACGGTCATTCGACGGTACACCGTATGGGCGAGGTGTGAGCTTGCGAGCCCGGCACTTACGCGTACGGCGAACCAGGGTTCGAGCCGGCGTGGCGGGGAGCTCCGCACCCGACCCGCCCATGCCGCACGGTCTTGCGGCTCGAGGGGTCGGGCGTGGAGGGTGCCTCCACGTCACCGGCCCCTACCGTAGACCGAAAGACTGAGAGCCCGCTGAACGTCCGCTGACGAGCGGCCCGCCGGCGCTCAGGCGCGCGCGTAGACCTCGGGCTTGAGCACCCCGACGTAGGGCAGCTCGCGGTAGCGCTCGCCGAAGTCGAGGCCGTAGCCGACGACGAACTCGGTCGGGATGTCGAAGCCGACGTACTTCACCGGAACCTGCACCTTGACCGCGTCCGGCTTGCGGAACAGGGCAACCACCTCGACGCTGGCCGCGGAGCGGGACTCGAGGTAGCGCAGCAGCCAGGAGAGGGTCAGGCCGGAGTCGACGATGTCCTCGACGACCACCACGTGCCGGCCGGCGATGTCGCGGTCCAGGTCCTTGAGGATGCGCACCACGCCGGAGGAGGTGGTGCCCTGGCCGTACGACGAGACGGCCATGAACTCCAACTCGGCGGGCGGGCCCTGGCGGCCCAGCGCGCGGGCGAAGTCGGCCATGAACATGACCGCGCCCTTGAGCACGCAGACGAGCAGGAGGCCGTCCTCGACGTGCGCGTAGTCCGCCGAGACCTGCTTGGCCAGCTCCGCCGTCTTCTCGCGGATCTGCGCCTCAGAGATGATCACGTGATCGATATCGGCGTCGTACCAGGAGCCGTCAGCCATGCTCCTAGCCTGCCGTACGCCGGATGGCCTCCGTCGGCGGGGCCGCCCCTTTTGGCGCGGTCCCGCCGGGAATTTTCGGCGCGAACGAAACAAATCACCTCAGCAGGTACGGGAGCGCCAGCGCCGCCCGTCCTCGGTCGGCTTCCAGTCGGCCGAGTCGCGGGTGTCGGCGGTGAGCCCGAGGGCACTGGCCCCGACGAGCAGGAGCAGGAAGAGCAGGAGCAGCAGAACGGTCATGGCGGCGCTCGCTTTCACATGGTTGAGACTGTTTTCGCCGCCGGTGCGCACCGGACACCCCCAAGCCTGCGGCCCGCCGTCCGCTGCGGACAGTGGCAGGAATGACCGCGATCATCGATTTCCTGCCACCACTGGGGTTACCCTCGTCACATGCTGCGTACCGTCGCCGTCCTCGCGATGGACCGGGTGGCCACGTTCGAGCTGGGCGTGTTCGCGGAGGTCTTCGGCACCGACCGCACCGACGACGGCTTCCCCGCCTACCAGTTCCAGGTCTGCACGCCCGGGGGCCGCGCGGTGCGCACCTCCTCCGGCTTCCACCTCCAGCCGCACGCCGACCTGGCGCCGCTCGAGAAGGCCGACCTCGTCGCGGTGCCCGCGCACTTCAGCGGCGTCACCGTGCCCGGCGACGAGGACATGGACGCGATCCCGGCCGAGGTGCTGGCGGCGCTGCGACGGGCCGCGGCGCGCGGCGCGTACGTGCTGAGCGTCTGCTCCGGCGCGTTCGTGCTCGGCGCGGCCGGTCTGCTCGACGACCGGGAGTGCACCACCCACTGGCTCTACGGCGACGAGCTGCAGCGCCGCAACCCCCGGGCCCGGGTCCGGTGCAACTCGCTCTACGTGCCGGACGGCCGGCTGCTGACCAGCGCCGGCACCGCCGCCGGGATCGACGCCTGCCTGCACCTGGTCCGCCAGGAGCACGGCTCGGCCGTGGCCACCCGGCTGGCCCGACGGATGGTGGTCCCGCCGCACCGCGACGGCGGCCAGGCCCAGTACGTCGAGGCGCCCATCCCGACCGCGCCGGAGGCGCTCACCCTCGAACCGGTGCTGGAGTGGCTGATGGGCCACCTGGACCGCGGCGTCACCGTGGACGAGCTGGCCGCCCGGGCCCGGATGGCCCCGCGCACCTTCGCCCGCCGGTTCCGCGCCGAGACCGGCACCACGCCGCACGCCTGGCTGACCAACCAGCGGGTGCTGCTCGCCCGGCGGCTGCTGGAGGACACCCCGCTCAGCGTGGAGAGCGTCGCCGACCGGGCCGGCTTCGGTGACGCGGCGGCGCTGCGGCACCACTTCACCCGCCGGGTCGGCACCACGCCGCACGCCTACCGGACCACGTTCCGGGAGCGCGCCGACGCCTGACCGGCGCCCGGGAAGAGCGCAGAGCGGGGCCCCCGCCTATACCGGAGGCGTCAAGCGGGATCCCCGCCTTGCACCAGGCGACCCGAGTGGCGGCGTACCGGCAGGCCGCCGGGCAGGTGCGTCGGGCCCTGCCCGCGCCAGTCGGTGACCAGGGCGTCGAGCGCCGCCACGTGGCGGTGGGACAGGTCGGCGGGCGCGGCACCCACCTCCCGCGCCCAGGCGTGCAGCACCCGGGTACGGACCGCGTCCGGCAACCCGGCCAGCCCGTCCACCGAGAGCCCGCCGCCGGCGGCCCGGACCTCGTCGAGCGCGGCGGCGGCCAGCGCGTCCAGCGCGGCCACGTCGGCGGCGAGCAGGCGGGCGGTCCGGGCCAGGTTCGCCACCACCCCCGGCCCGAGCGCGTCGACGAGCGCCGGCAGCGCCTCGGCCCGGACCCGGGCCCGGGCGTACGCCGGGTCGGTGTTGTGCGGGTCGGTCCACGGCGCCAGCGCGAGCGCGGCGCAGGCCGCCCGGGTGTCGGACCGCGCCACGTCGAGCAGCGGACGCAGCAGCGGCACCCCGTCCAGGTCCCGCCGCTCCGGCATCCCGGACAACCCGCGCGGGCCCGCGCCGCGCGCCAGCGCGAGCAGCACGGTCTCGGCCTGGTCGTCGCGGGTGTGGCCGAGCAGCACCCCGGCCGCGTGGTGGCGCCGGGCCGCCGCGACCAACGCCTCGTAGCGGGCCGTCCGGGCGGCCGCCTCCGGGCCGCCGGAGCGGCCCGCCACCCGCACCGGAAGCACCTCGACCGGGTCGAACCCGGCAGTACGGGCCCAGCCGGCGACCGCCTCGGCCCGCTCGGCCGAGCCCGGTTGCAGGCCGTGGTCGACGGTCAGCAGGCCGGCCGGGCGGCCGAGCCGTGGCGCCACGAAGGCGGTGGCCGCGGCCAACGCCAGCGAGTCGGGGCCGCCGGAGCAGGCCACCAGCACGGGTCCGGCCGCGGGCAGCCCGGCCAGCAGCCGGCGCACGGCGAGCCGCACGGCGGCGACGGCCGGCGCCGGCGCCGGCGTGACCGACGTCGGCGGGCCCGCCGCAGCCGGCGCGGCCGGTTCAGCCGGCGGTCGGGGTGGCACCGGCGGGCCCGTGCACCCGGGACACCCAGGCCTCCGGGTCGCCCAGCTCGTCGAGCCGGGGCAGGGTGAGCGGGGACGAGAAGATCTTGTTGAAGCCGGCCATGCCGACCCGCTCCACCACGCCGTGCACGAACTTGCGCCCCTCGGCGTACTGGCGCATCTTGACCTCGACGCCGAGCAGCCGCCGGATCGCCTTCTCCAGCGGGTTGCCGGACTCCCGGCGGCGGTTGAACGCCGCCCGGATCGACTCGACGCTGGGGATGACCGCCGGACCGACGCCGTCCATCACGAACTCGGCGTGCCCCTCCAGCAGCGTCATCAGCGCGGTCAGCCGGTCCAGCACGGCGCGCTGTGCCGGGGTCTGCACGATGTCGAGCACGCTGGCGCGGCTCTCCGGGTCCTTGACCGCGTCGGAGAGCGTGGCCACGCCGCGACGCAGGCGCTCCAGCAGGTGCTCACCGCCCTGCGAGGCGTCGACGAACGCCTGCACCTCGCCGAGGAAGTAGGCGCGCATCCACGGCACGGCGGTGAACTGGGTCCGGTGGGTCACCTCGTGCAGGCAGACCCACAGCCGGAAGTCACGCGGGTCGGCGCCGAGCTTCCGCTCCACCTCGACGATGTTCGGGGCCACCAGCAGCAGTTGGCCGGGGTCGCCGGCGAAGACCTCGTACTGGCCGAGCACCCGGCCGGACAGGTAGGCCAGCACGGTGCCGGCCTGCACGCCGGTGAGCCGGGAGCCGATCGCCTCGGTGAGCGCGCCCGGCCGCTTGTCGCCGGAGAGCCGCTCGACCAGCGGGGTGATCACCTCACGCAGCCCGGCGATGTTGGCCGCCGCCCAGTCCCGGCGGTCGACCACGCGCACCGGCGGGTGCGCCACCTGGGCCCGCAGGCCGGTGTGGTCGGCCACGTGACCGGCGGCCTCCTCGGTCAGCCGGCGCAGGTCGCCGACCACGTCGGTGGCCTCGGTGTACGACACCCGGGGGCCCGACTTGCTCAGCGCCCCCGCGGTGGCGGCGGCCAGATCCCAGTCCACGAACTGCGCCATGAACCCACCGTACCCGCGCCGCGACACCCCCACCCGGGCTCGCGCCGGCCGATCGACGCCCGTCGGTCAGCGGCAGCCGCAGCCGGCCAGCGCGGACGTGATCCGGTCGAGCGCCTGCCGGGTCTCGTCGAGCGAGCCCTGCGTCCGGTCGGTGAGCACGGCGAACGTGAGCAGCCGGCCGTCCGCGGTGGTCACCGTCCCGGCGATGGCGTTCACCCCGCTCAGCGTGCCGGTCTTGGCGCGTACCACGCCGGCCCCGGTCCGGGTGGCGTCCGCCCGGTAGCGCTCGTCCAGCGTGCCGGACCAGCCGCCCACCGGCAGGCCGCCGAAGATCGCGGCCAGCTCCGGGTGACTCCCGTTCCCGGCGAGCGTGATCAGGTCGGTGAGCAGCGACGGGCTGATCCGGTTGGTGCGGGACAGGCCACTGCCGTCGGCCAGGCTGATCTCACCGGCCGGCAGCCCCAGCCCGCCGAGCACCTCGTCGGTCGCCGCCGCGCCCCCGACGAAGGAACCGGGCTTGCCCTTGGCCAGCGCCACCTGACGGGCCATCGCCTCGGCGATCACGTTGTCGCTGTCGCTGATCATGATGTCGACCTGCCGGATCACCGGCAGCGACTCGACAGTGCCCAGCTCGGCGCCGGGCTGGCCCGCCGCTCCGGCGGCCGGCGCGGTCCCCCGCGTCACCTGCGCGGCGCTCCCGGCGAGCCCGAGCAGCTTCGCGAACTGCCGGCCGGCGGTCAGGTCCGGCTGGGGCACCCGGTCGGCGGCGTGGTTGGTCTCCTCGGCGGTGCGCCGGGCCTGCGCGGGGTCCTTCCGGGCGCCGTCGGTCATCAGGGCCGTGATCGCCGCGCCGAACCCGCCGGTGGGGATGTCCGCGTCCCAGCCGGGCTCGAAGACCGGGCCGCTGAACAGCGACGAGTCGACGATCACCTTGGTCGGGGCGGTGCCGCCAAGCGCGGCGCGCACCTGACCGGCAAGATCGTCCAGCCGGGCCGCGCCCGGGTAGAAGGCGTTCTTCCGGTCCACCGCGAGGGTCGGGTCACCGCCGCCGACCAGGACCACCTCGCCCGGGTTGGCGCCGGCCACCGCCCGGGTGGGGATCCGGTGGGCCGGGCCGCGTGCGGAGAGCACCGCGACGGCGGTGGCCAGCTTGGTCACCGAGGCGGGCACGGTCGGCGTGTCCGGTCCGCTGCCGTAGAGCGCCTGGCCGGTGGTCACGTCCGCCACCGACACGTTCACCCGGTCGCCGAGCGCGGCGGCGCGCACCAACGGATCCAGGACGGCGCGGATGCCGGCCCCGGAGGGCAGCGGCGCGTTCGCGTCCGGACCGGCGAGCACCGCCGGCGGGTCGGGCTCGGGCGGCGCGGCGGCCGCGCCGGACGGGGTGGCCCCGCCGCCCAGCCAACCGGCGACCGGGCCAGGCCGGAGCACGGCCAGCCCGGCCGTGGCGAGGACGAGCACCAGCACCGTGGCGAGCACCGCGACCAGCCGGGCCCGGCGGCGCGGACCGGCGGCCGGTGCGGGGGGCGGCGGTGGGGCCGTTCCGACCGGCGGGACGGGCGGGCTCACCGGGATCGGGGCCGGCCAGTTCCCGGGGCGCGCCCGGTCGTCAGGGCGGCCGACGCGGGCCGATCCGGTGGCAGGGGCGCCACGGTGGGTGACGTTGGCGCCGGGGACGGACACCCGGCCGGTGGCGCCGGCGGGACCGGAACCGAATCCGGCGGACCGCCGGCCGTCAACCCCCTCGGGGCGGTAGTGTGAATCTTCCCTCCCCACGGCCCCCTCCTCCCCCGCTCGAAATCGCCTTGGGTGACACTACTTCGGTCCGAACACTATGCGGCGGCCGGAGCCGGCGGGGGCGTTCCTCCCGCGCGGGTGGCGAGCCGCCGGTTTCCGTCAGCCAGCGTGGGCAACGAGGGAGCGTGGAAGATGGATTTCGACGTCACGGTTGAGATCCCCAAGGGTCACCGCAACAAATACGAGGTGGACCACGCGACCGGCCGGATCCGGCTGGACCGCACCCTCTTCACCTCCACGCAGTACCCCGCCGACTACGGCTTCATCGAGGGCACCCTGGGCGAGGACGGCGACCCGCTGGACGCGCTGGTGCTGGTGCCCGAACCGACCTTCCCGGGTTGCCTGATCCGCTGCCGCACCATCGGCATGTTCCGGATGACCGACGAGAAGGGCGGCGACGACAAGGTCCTCTGCGTGCCCTACGAGGATCCGCGCCAGGAGCACCTGCGCGACATCCACCACCTCGGCGAGTTCGACCGGCTGGAGATCCAGCACTTCTTCGAGGTCTACAAGGATCTGGAGCCGGGCAAGTCGGTCGAGGGCGCCACCTGGGTGGGTCGGGTCGAGGCGGAGGCCGAGATCGTCGCCTCCTACCAGCGGGCCAAGGAGGCCGAGGAGCGCGGCGAGACGCTGCACTGACGGCGAGACTTCTCCGGGCCCGGGTCGCACCCGCGACCCGGGCCCCGTCGTGTTCAGGCCAGCAGGCCACGGGCCCGGTCGTAGAGGTCGAGCACCGCGCAGGCCACCGGGACCACCGCGACCACCAACGCGGTGTCGGTCAGGTCGGCCAGCCGACCCAGGTACGGCGAGACCGGCCGGCGGGCGTACGTGGCGCCGGCGGTGACCGCCACCAGGGCCAGGGCCAGCCCGCCGACGGTCAGCGCGAGCCGGCCGCCCGGGCCGGCCCGGTCCGCGAGGACGGCGCCGAGAAGCGCGAAACCGGCCAGCCCGGCGGTGACCGCCGGCACCCGGTGCCGGATCGCCACGAACAGCCGGGAGCGCAGCAGCAGCACCGCGCAGCCGACCGCGACCAGCAGCCGACCGGCCGTCCCGCCGGTGGCGACCAGCACCGCGGCGGCGCCCACCGCCAGCACCGCGTGCCCGAGCAGCATCCCGGTCAGCACCTCCTCGGCCCGGGCCACGGCCGCGTGCACCCGCCCCCGGTCGGGCAGGTCACGGGTCCCGGCCGGGGTGGGCAGGGTGAGCGGTGGCAGGGGTAGCTTGCCGACCCGGATGGCCAGCAGCGGCAGCCCGCCGAGCGCGAAGACCAGCACGGCGAGCAGCACCGCCGCCGCGCCGGCCGGGTCGAGCGGCAACGCCCCGAGGGCGGCCGCCGCGCCGGCCACGCCGACCGTCACGCCGGCCACCGGGACGCGGGACCGGTGCGCCACGCCGAGCAGGGCGAGCACCGCCACCAGCAGCAGCCCCACCGAGCCGACCAGCAGTTCGGGCGCGCCGACCCAGCGCAGGCCGGGGATCGGGCCGACCGGGTCGCCGGAGCCGACCGCGAGCGCGCCGGCCGCCGCCGCCCAGGGCAGCGCGTATCCGCCGAGGGTGACGCCGGTCGGGCCGTCCGAGTAGGCGCGCGAGGCGGCGGTGGCGGCGAGCACCAGGATCAGCGCGACCGCGGTGGCGACCGGCCAGCCGGGCTCCCCCGGGCCGGCCGACAGCACGGCGACCAGCCCGACCGCCAGCGGCACGCCGGCGCCGGCCAGCGCGGCGACCCGGGTCGCGCCGGCCGACCAGGCGGCACCCCGGCGGCGGGCCCCGTCGACGATCGCCTCGACCACGTCGTCGTACTCCAGCTCGGGCCACTCGGCGCGGGCCGGCACGAGGTGCAGCACCTCGCCGTCGCGGACGCCCTGCGACAGCAGCGCCTGGGCGGTGGCCAGCACCGCGCCGTCGGTGCGTCGCAGCACCCACCCGCCGTGTCGTTCGCCGTCGTCGGCGAGCCCCTCCCCGGCGTGCCGGAGCACCTCCGGCAGCAGCTCGGCCAGGGGAACCTGCTCCGGCAGGGCCACGTCGACGCGGCGGCGGGGCGCGCTGATCGTGACCCGGGCGAGCCCGCTTGTCATCGACGTATCTCCATCATCGAGCCGGATCGGTGGGCTGACGGACGAGAGGACTTTACCTACTATGAGCCAGGCTCGGGTTACCGAGAGCCATGGGAGGGCTGCGTGTCCACTGTCGTCATCAAGCGGCCGCCGCGCCGACCGGCCCCGGAGATCCCGGTCGGCGAGCTGCCCGTCGAGGCCCCGCCGGAGATCCCCGCGGCGGCCGGCGGGCGCTGGCAGCAGGCGCTGCTGGTGCTGCCGATGCTCGGTGGCACGGTGGCCATGGCGATGATGTTCGGCCGGGGCGGCGGCGCCTACTCGTACGTGGTGGGCGGAATGTTCGGGCTCTCCTCGCTGGCGATGCTGGTGACCACCTGGGGCAGCGCCGGGCCGAAGAAGTCCGAGCTGATCGCCGCCCGCCGGGAGTACCTGCGCCACCTGGCGACCCTGCGCCGGCGGGTCCGGGAGACCGCCGGCGCCCAGCGGGCCGGCCTGTCCTACCGCCACCCGGAGCCGGGGCGGCTCTGGTCCACGGTCGACAGTCACCGGGTGTGGGAGCGCCGCCCGGGCGACCCGGACTTCGCCGTGGTCCGGGTCGGCACCGGGCCGCAGACGCTCGCGACCCCCCTGGTCCCACCGGTGACCCGACCGCTGGAGGAGTTGGAGCCGATGACCGCCGGGGCGCTGCGGCGCTTCCTGGACGCGTACTCGGTGGTGCCGGACCTGCCGGTGGCGCTGTCGCTGCGCAGCTTCGCCCGGGTGTTCGTGCGCGGCCCGGGCGGCACGGTGCGCGGGTCCGGCTCGCCGGCCGCGCAGGCGCTGGCCCGGGCGGTGCTCACCCAGCTCGCCGTCTTCCACGCCCCGGACGAGCTGCTGATCGCGGTCTGCGCCGGCCCGGAACGCCGGGACCGGTGGGAGTGGGTGAAGTGGCTGCCGCACGCCCACCACCCGGCCCGCACCGACGCGCTCGGCCCGGTGCGCCTGGTCACCAGCTCCGCGGCCGACCTGGAACGGCTCCTCGGTGACGTGCTCGGCAGCCGGTCCCGGTTCAGCCCGCACGGCCCGGCCACCGACGGGCCGCACGTGGTGGTGGTGCTCGACGGCGGCGACCTGACCGGGGCGGCCGACCTGGCCGGTGACGGCGGCATCGACGCGGTCACCGTGCTCGACCTGGACACCCCACCGCCCCGGCTGCTCGACCGGTACGCCCTGCTGCTCGACCTGGTCGACGGCCGGCTGCACTCGCACTCGTCGGCGGGGCACGCCGAGGTGGGCGCCGCCGACGCGCTGGCGCCGGCCGACGCGGAGGCGGTCGCCCGGCGGCTCGCGCCGCTGCGGCTGGCCGGCACGGTACGCGGACCGGACGCGCCCGCCGGCGCCGAACCGGGCCTGCCCGAGCTGCTCGGCCTCGGTGACCCGGAGGGCTTCACCGCCGAGCAGGGCTGGGCGCCCCGGGCCGCCCGGGACCGGCTGCGGGTGCCGATCGGGGTGGGCGCCGACGGCGGGGCGATCGACCTCGACCTGAAGGAGTCGGCGCTGGACGGCATGGGCCCGCACGGGCTGCTGATCGGCGCCACCGGCTCGGGCAAGTCGGAGCTGCTCCGCACGCTGGTGCTCGGGCTGGCCGCCACGCACAGCTCGGCACAGCTCAACTTCGTTCTCGTCGACTTCAAGGGCGGCGCCACCTTCGCGCCGTTCGAGCGGCTGCCGCACACCGCCGCCGTGATCACCAACCTGGCCGACGCCCTGCCCCTGGTCGACCGGATGGTCGACGCGATCAACGGCGAGCTGATGCGCCGGCAGGAGTTGCTGCGCCGGGCGGGCACCTTCGCGAGCGTCCGAGACTACGAGCGGGCGCGGGCGGCCGGCAGCCCGCTCGCCCCGCTGCCCTCGCTGCTGCTGATCTGCGACGAGTTCTCCGAACTGCTCTCCGCCAAGCCCGACTTCATCGACCTCTTCGTGCAGATCGGCCGGCTGGGCCGGTCGCTCGGGGTGCACCTGCTGCTGGCCAGCCAGCGACTGGAGGAGGGGCGGCTGCGCGGGCTGGACACCCACCTGTCGTACCGGATCGGGTTACGCACGTTCTCGGCGCTGGAGTCCCGGACGGTGCTCGGCGTGCCGGACGCGCACGAGCTGCCCCGCAGCCCTGGGCACGGCTACCTGCGCTCCGGCACCGACCCGCTGGTCCGCTTCAAGGCCGCGTACGTCTCCGGGGCGGTGCGTCGCCGCACCGGCGCGGCGGGCGCGACCAACGGCGGGTCGCCGCGGGTGCTCGCGTTCTCCACCCACCTGGCGCCGGTGCCCCGACCGGCCACGCCGGCCGCCCGGCCGACCGAGGAGGAGAGCGGCGAGACGCTGCTGGAGACGATCGTCGACCGGCTGGCCGGGCAGGGGCCGCCCGCGCACCAGGTGTGGCTGCCGCCGCTGGACGCCTCCCCCACTCTCGACGAGCTGCTCGGCCCGGTCGGCGTCGACCCGGGGCGCGGGCTCACCGTGGCCAACCCCGAGCTGCACGGCGCGTTGCAGGTGCCGGTGGCCGTGGTGGACAAGCCGTTCGAGCAGCGGCGGGACCTGCTGTGGCTGGCCCTGGACGGCGCGGCCGGGCACGTCGCGGTGGTCGGGACCACCCGCAGCGGTCGGTCCGGGCTGCTGCGCACGCTGATCTGCGCGCTGGCGCTCACCCACACGCCGGCCGAGGTTCAGGTCTACTGCCTCGACTTCGGCGGCGGAACGCTCGGGGCGCTGCGCGACCTGCCGCACGTGGGCGGCGTCAGCGGGCGGACCGACGGCACCGCGGTCCGCCGTACCGTCGGCGAGGTGGCCGGTCTGCTCGCCGAACGGGAGCGGCGGTTCACCGAGTCCGGGGTGGAGTCGATGGCGGCGTGGCGCCGACGGCGGGCCGCGACGCCGGCGGGCGGGCCGGCCGGGGCCGATCCCTTCGGGGACGTGTTCCTGGTCGTCGACGGCTGGAACACGCTGCGCGGCGAGTACGAGGACCTGGAGCCGCTGGTCACCGAGCTGGCCACCCGGGGTCTGGCGTACGGGGTGCACGTGGTGGCGAGCGCGTTGCGCTGGTCGGACTTCCGGCCGGCGATCCGCGACCTGTTCGGCTCCCGGCTGGAGCTGCGCCTCGGCGACCCGTCCGACTCGGTGGTGGTCAAGCGCGCGCTGGCGGCGACCGTCCCGGAGGAGCGGCCGGGACGCGGGATCACCGCGGGCGGGCTGCACTTCCTCACCGCGCAGTCGCGGGTGGCCGCCCTGGGCGGCGAGACCGGCGACCTGGTCAAGGCGGTGGTCGGCGGGTGGACCGGTCCGGTGGCGCCCCGGGTGCGGCTGCTCCCGCCGGTGCTTTCCTATGCCGAGCTGGACCAGACCGCCACCACCGGGTTGGCGTTTCCGGTGGGGGTGGCCGAGGCGGACCTGTCCCCGGTGGTGCTGGACTTCGCCACCGAGCCGAACTTCGTGGTCTTCGGCGACGCCGAGTGCGGCAAGTCCTCGTTCCTGCGCGCGCTGGCCACCTCGATCGTCGGCCGGTTCAGCCCGGAGCAGGCCCGGGTCATCCTGGTCGACTACCGGCGGAGCCTGATGGGCACGATCGAGACGCCGCACCTGATCGGCTACGGCACGGCGGCCCCGCACACCGCCGAGCTGATCGAGTCGGCGGCCGGCTACCTGCAGGGACGGCAGCCCGGCCCCGAGGTGACCCCGGCCGAGTTGCGGGCCCGCTCCTGGTGGACCGGGCCGGAGCTGTTCGTGCTGGTGGACGACTACGACCTGGTGGCCGGCGGCCCGACGAACCCGTTGCGCGCGCTGGAGGAGCACCTCCCGCACGCCCGGGACGTCGGCCTGCACCTGGTGCTGGCCCGGCGCTCCGGCGGGGCCGGCCGGACCGCGTACGAGCCGATCATCCAGCGGTTGCGGGAGTTGTCCACGGCCGGGCTGGTGATGTCGGGCGGCCCGGAGGAGGGGCCGCTCGTCGGTCAGGTCAAGGCCGGTCCGCTGCCCCCGGGCCGGGCGCGTCTGGTCACCCGCCGTGAGGGTGTGCGTCTGGTGCAGTTGGCTCATCTCCCGCCCGGATGACCGGGTGCCCGGAGTTGACCCGGGACGGCCGGGACAACCGGTAATCTCCGAGCAGCATGTGTCGGAAGCGACGGAATGGCTGGGGAATGTGACCAGGGATCGGCAGGGACTTCCCGACGTGCCGCCCCGGCGTACCGCCGGGCGGGCGCTGCTCGCCGCCACGGCGGCGCTGACCCTCTCGGCCGGCCCGCTGGCTGCGCCGGCTTACGCCGCGCCGGCCGCCCCGGTCGCCGCGCTCCGCACCGACCAGGTCCGCGACGAGCAGTGGCAGTTGACCGAGTTGCGGGCGAAGACCGCCTGGCGGACCTCCACCGGGCGCGGCGTGGTGGTCGCGGTGATCGACTCCGGGGTGGACGGCTCCCATCCCGACCTGGCCGGTCAGGTCCTGCCCGGTCTCGACCTGGTCGACCCCGCCGGCGGCCGGGAGGAGCCGGACCCGGTCGGGCACGGCACCACGGTGGCCGGCCTGATCGCCGGGCGGGCCGACGACGACCGGGGCGTGGTGGGCCTCGCGCCGGACGCGAAGATCCTGCCGATCCGGGTGCTGGACGCGGAGAACCGCTACGACGACGCCCTGGTCATCGCGAAGGCGGTGCGCTGGGCGGTCGACAACGGCGCCCGGGTGATCAACCTGTCGCTCGGCGGCAGTGGTGACAGCCCGGCCCTGGCCGCGGCGCTCGACTACGCCTTCGCCCGCGACGTGGTGGTGGTCGCCTGCACCGGCAACCTGGCCACCTCGACCACCACGAAGGTCTGGTACCCGGCCCGTGAGCCGGGCGTGCTGGCGGTCACCGGCCTGGACCGCGACAGCGAGAACCTCTGGTCCGGTTCGATCACCGGCCACGAGACGGTGCTGAGCGCACCGGCCACCGCCCTCTACGGCGCCCGGTCCCGAGGCGGCTACTGGCGGGTGCAGGGGACGAGCTTCGCCGCGCCGCTGGTCGCCGCGACGGCCGCCCTGGTCCGGGCGAGATATCCGAAGATGACCGCCGGTGACGTGGTCAACCGGCTGGTCAGCACCGCGCGGGATCTCGGCCCGACGGGCCGGGACGACCGCTTCGGCTACGGCATGGTCGACCCGGTGGCCGCGCTCACCGCCGACGTGGCCGCGGTGGGGCAGAACCCGCTGGACGACAACGCCTCTCCCGGCGTGGTGGGCTTCGGGCCGGCCCCGGGCGACGGCCCGGACACCCGGGCCGCGGTGGCGGGGCAGGGTGGCGACCCGTTCGGCGGCCCGAAGCAGACGGGGTGGTCGGCCCGCCCGGCCGGCCAGGCCGAGGTTTCCGCGCCGGAGCGGCTCTGGACCGGGCTGGCCCTGTTCGTCGCCCTGCTCACCGGCGCCGCGCTGATGGTGCGCCGGTTCCGGCGGGCCCGTCGCTGACCGGTCTGGCCGGGCCCTGCGGGGTAGTGAACGGCGCATGAACACCACCGGTCCGACGTCCACCCGTGACCGGTCCTGGCGGAACCGCCGCCTGGACCCCGACCGCTCGCTGGGCCTGCGGCTCACCCTGGCCGCCGTCGCCGCGGTCCTGGTGCTGGTGCCGTTCGCCCTGCTCGCGCTGCTGGTCCTGGGTGCCTGGCCGCCGCTGTTCCGGCTGGACGCCTCGGTCACCGACGCGTTCCACGGCTACGCGTTGGCGCATCCGGCCTGGGTACGCGCGGTGACCGTGTGGACGCACGTCTTCGGGCCGGGTCCGCTGCGGGTGGCCGCCGCCGTGGTGGTGGTCTGGCTGCTCCGGCGACGCCGGGCCCCGCGACTGGCCGCCTGGGTGGTCACCACGATGCTTGTCGGCGGGTTTCTCGGCGCGCTGCTCAAGCTGCTGGCCGGCCGGAACCGGCCGGACCTGCTGGAGCCGGTGGCCCGGGCCGCCGGCTATTCCTTTCCGTCCGGGCACGCGTTGAACGCGGCGCTGGCCGCCGGGGTGCTGCTGCTGGTCTTCCTGCCGTTCGCCCGGCACAGCCTGGCCGGGCGGGTCGCACTGTGGACCGCGGCGGTCCTGCTGACCGTGGTGACCGGGCTCAGCCGGATCGCGCTGGGCGTGCACTGGAGCAGCGACGTGGTGGGTGGTTGGGTGCTGGGGGTGGCCGTGGTCGCGTCCACCGCGGCCGGGTTCGCCACCTGGCGGACCAGGGCCGGTCACCGGTCGGCCCGCCCGATGCGGGAGGGCGTCGAGCCGGAGCTGGCCGACCCGGGGCCGGAGGACGCACGCGCGTAGCGGGGCGTCCGCCGGGGTAATGGGCGGCTCATGTCCGATGTCGCGGTTCAGATCGCCCGGCGCGTGCTGCTGCCGGTGTCCCTGCTCTTCGCCGTCATGGTGGGGCTGGGTCTCCTGGTCAGCCGGGTGCTCACGCACACCTGGCCGTTCACCGTGGAGGACGGGGTGAACCGCGAGTTCGCGGGCGACCGGACGCCCGGCTGGAACGACGTGTCGCTGGTCTTCAGCACGCTGGCCAGCACCCAGATGATCGTCGTGGTGACGGTGCTCGCCGCGCTGGTGCTACGGCTGGTGCTGCACCGCTGGCGGGAGCCGATCTTCCTATGCGCGGCGGTGACCGCCCAGGCGCTGATCTTCCTGTTCACCACCATGGTGATCGACCGGCAGCGTCCGGCCGTGGAGCACATGGACGCGTCCCCGCCGACCTCCAGCTTCCCCTCCGGGCACACCTCGGCGGCGACGGCGCTCTACGTCGGCCTGGCGGTGCTGCTGGCGCTGCGGGCACGCAGCACACCGGCCAAGGCCGCCTGGTGGACGCTGCTGGTGCTGGTGCCGGTCGGGGTGGCGCTCACCCGCATGTACCGGGGCATGCACCACCCCAGTGACGTGGTGGCCTCATTCCTCAACGGCGGCATCTGCGTGGCGATCATGGCGCGGGCGGTGCTCGACAAGACGCTCACCTGGGGTCGCGCGAAGCTGCCGCTGAGCCGGTCGGGCGACGACGTGGCGCCGGCCGCCGCCCCGGCCGGCTGACCACTGAGCCGGCCGGCCTCACGCCGGCGGCTCAGGTGCAGTCGCCGGTGGCGACTCCCCGGGTACGCTCCGCGCCGGTCAGCGCCACCGACCGCGCCTCGGCGGCGGTCACCGCGAAGCCGGTGTTCGGGTCGTCCGCGGCGGCCGCGAAGATCACGCCGAGCACCAGGCCGTTCGAGGAGACCAGCGGACCGCCGGAGTTGCCGCTGCGCACCAGCGCCCGGATCGTGTAGATCTCCCGCGTCACGTCACCGGACGAGTAGATGTCCGGCCCGGTGATCCGGTCGACGTCCCGCACCCGGGCCGGCCGGGCGTCGTAGGGGCCGTCGAGGGGGAAGCCGAGCACGATCGCGTCGGCCCCGCTGGCGGCCGCCCCGGCGGCGAAGCGCAGCGACGGCCCGGGCAGCCCCGGCACGTAGAGCACCGCCAGGTCGCGCTCCGGGTCGTAGACCACCACCTCGCCGTCGTAGCGCTCGCCGCGCAGCTCCACCGCCACCGAGCGGGTGCCGGCCACCACGTGCGCGTTGGTCATCACCCGGTCGTCGGCGTAGACGAAGCCGGAGCCCTCGATCCGGCGGGAGCAGCTCGGCGCGGAGCCGAGCACCTTCACCACCGAGCGTTTGCTGTTCTGCACCACCTGGGAGTTGGCCAGCGCCGGGTCGGGCGGGGAGACCTGCCGCGCGTTGGTGCTGCCCAGGCCGTTGAACACGTCGGGGAAGCCGTTGGTGTCGACGGTGTCGCGCAGCGCGGTGGAGAGTTCCTGGGCCCGGTCGGGCAGCACCCGGTCGACCACGGTGAGCAGCGCGCTGTCCTTGACCGAGGCGGCCAGCCACGGCACCGAGGAGGAGCCGAGCGGCACCGCGACCAACCAGGCCACCAGCATCACCGCGACGACCGAGATGAACGCGCCGCCGACGTCGTCGACCTTCTTCCCGGCCGGCCCGGTGATGGCCGCGCGCAGGTTGGAGCCGAGCCAACCGGCCAGTGCCTGGCCCAGCACGGCGAGCCCGAAGATGGCCACCAGGGAGACCAGCACCCGGGTGCCGCTGGACGCGAACTGCTGGGCGATCAGCGGGCCGACCTGGAGGCCGAGCAAGGCGCCCAGGAAGAACCCGGAGAACGACAGGGCACCGATGACGAAGCCCTGACGGTATCCGCTGATCGCGAACACGAGCATGAGCAGGAGCAGGACGAGATCCACGGCGGACACGCCCCAAGGGTACGGGCACCGGGCTCCCGGTCGACTCAGCGCTCGCTGAACGTGACCTGAGGATCCGGGCGAGTGATCATCGCACCGGACTCTCGTCGGCGGCGTCCGTGCCGGCCGACGGTGCCGGGGCGGCGACGGGCGGCAGCTCCACCACCCGCGAGCGCGGCCAGGGCCGGGCCCAGCCGGCCATCTCCAGCAGCGTGTCGATCACGCCGGCGGTGAAGCCCCAGACCAGCATGCCGCGGGCCGAGAAGGCCGGCCCGATCCAACCGCTGGAGTGGCGGACCCGCATCCGGTTGTCCGGGTCGACCAGTTCGGCGACCGGCAGCCGGGCGACGTGCGCGACCTCGGCCGGCTCGCGCGGGTGCACCGGGTGCGGGTCGTGCCACCAGGCGAGCACCGGGGTGACCACGAAGTCGCTGACCGGGATCCAGAGTCGGGGCAGCTCGGCCAGCACGGTGACGGAGCCGGGGTCGAGACCGACCTCCTCGTTCGCCTCGCGCAGCGCGGTGGCCCGGGCGTCGGCGTCCTCCGGGTCGGCGGCGCCGCCGGGGAAGGCCGGCTGACCGGCGTGGTTGCGCAGCGTCGCGGCGCGCTGGAGGACCAGCACGTCCGGCCCGGCGCCGGGCTCCTCACCGAGCAGCACCAGCACGGCGCTCTCCCGGCCGCCGGTCTCCGGCGTGGTGAGCCGGGTGAAGTCCTCCGCCCGCGCGGTGCCGAGCCGGCCCAGCAGCGGGTCGAACCATCCCGGGGGCTGTCGGGTCACACCCGCACCCCGAGGTGGGCCTGCACGAGCTTCGCCAGGCGGGCGTCGTCGAGGGCGCCGGTGCCCTCGATGTGCCGGATCCGGCCGTCGGTGCCGACCAGGACGGTCAGCGGGAACGCGCTGCGTTCGAGCGCACGCTCGAACGCGTCGCCCTGGTCGACGAGCATCGGGAAACCGATGCCGAAGTCCTCGCCGATGGACTGCGCGCCGCCGCGGCTGTCCCGGCTGTTCACGCCGATCACCTGGAAGCGGCCGTCCGCCCGTTCGCTGAGTCGCTGGAAGGCGGGCAGCTCCTTGCGGCAGGGCGGGCACCAGGAGGCCCACACGTTGATCACCGCCGGGCCCTTGACGTCGCGCAGCTTGACCGGCGGGCCACCGGTGAAGCAGCTCAGGGTCAGGTCGGGCAGCGGACCGCCGGCGGCGCCGGCCGGGGCGGGCGCGGCCGAGGTGGGCGCCACGGTCAGCGGGGCGCAGTCGGCGAACGGCGAGGGGCGTTCCGCGCGGGTGGCGGGCGGCGGGCCGGCCGGCTCCTCGGCCGTGGCCGTGCAACCCGCCGCCAGCAGCGCCAGCGGGACGAGCAGGTGGGCGAGCCGGCGGGTCACGGCGCGTCCGCCCCGGCCGCCTGCTGCGGCACCAGGTCGGGGTCGAGGCCGACGGCCGCCGCGAGATCCCGGGCGCGGGGGCCCTTCAGCAGCTTCGCCGACGCGACCGGTTCGGTCGGCCCGGTGCCGTATGCGGGGCAGAGCTTCGCCAGCGTGCAGGCGCCGCAGGCCGGCTTGCGGGCGTGACAGACCCGGCGGCCGTGGAAGATGACCCGGTGCGAGAGCATCGTCCAGTCGCGCTTCGGGAAGAGCGCGCCGATCGCGTGCTCGATCTTGACCGGGTCGGTCTCGGCGGTCAACTGCCAGCGCTGCACCAGTCGCTGGAAGTGGGTGTCGACGGTGATGCCCGGGACGTCGAAGGCGTT
This sequence comes from Micromonospora sp. WMMD980, assembly GCF_029626035.1. Taxonomy (NCBI): domain Bacteria; kingdom Bacillati; phylum Actinomycetota; class Actinomycetes; order Micromonosporales; family Micromonosporaceae; genus Micromonospora; species Micromonospora sp. WMMD980. The sequence goes on along the minus strand of NZ_JARUBE010000003.1, from coordinate 5,847,233 downwards.
GCCGAGGATGACGTTGGCGGTCTTGCGCCCGATGCCCGGCAGGGTGACCAGGTCGGCCAGCCGGCCGGGCACCTCGCCGTCGTAGCGCTCGCAGAGCGCGCGACCCAGGTTGATCAGCGAGCTGGTCTTGTTGCGGTAGAAACCGGTGGGCCGGATCAGCTTCTCCAGCTCGCCGCGGTCCGCCCCGGCGTAGTCGGCGGCGGTGCGGTAGCGCGCGAACAGCTTCGGCGTGACCTCGTTGACCTTCTTGTCGGTGCACTGGGCGGACAGGATCGTGGCGACCGCCAACTCCAACGCGTCGGAGTGGTCGAGTTCACAGTGCGCGTCGGGGTGGGTCTCGGTCAGCACCCGCCCGATGCGGCGGGCCCGACGCGTACGGCCGAGGTCGGTCTCGGGGGAGCGCGTGGTCACGCCGGCCAGCCTACGTCGCGGGGCCGACGCTCCGGCGGGTCGCCGCGGGCGGCGTGCGCTCAGCCACCCTTCGGCGCGCTGATCTTCCCGGACGCGTCGATCTTCGCGCCGGTGTCCGGGAAGTCGGCCCGGGTCACCTCGCGGACCAGCCCGAGGCCGCGATCCTGCCGATCGACCGACGGACGGCCGACGCCGTTCATCGCGGTCGAGGTGAACGTGCCGCCGGCGAAGCGGCCGTCGGCGGTGAGCGACACCTTGAGCACGCCGCCCCAGCCGAGCCGGCCGGAACTGTTCAGCGACTTCCCGCCGCCCGCGAAGTTGCCCAGGCTGTAGGCGATCAGCCGCCCCTGGTAGAACTCCATGCCGCGCAGCACGTGCGGGCCGTGCCCGATCACCAGGTCGGCGCCGGCGTCGATCACGGTGCGGGCGAAACGCATCGGGTCGCCCCGGTTCTCGCCGACGTAGGTCTCGGTGCCCGGCTTGACCCTGGTCTTCTCGGCACCCTCGGCACCCATGTGCACCTGCACCACCACGAGCTTGGCCATCCCCTTGGCCATCTCGATGACCTGCTTGGCGGCGTCGAGGTCGACCAGGCTGTTCGACCAGGGGTACGACGAGAAGCCGACCACCGCCACCGTGACGCCCTTGACGTCGACCACGGTGATCTCACCGGGCGCGCCGGTGTGCTTGAGCCCGTGCGCCTCCAGCGCCGACTGGGTGTTCTCGTAGCCCTGCTGACCGTAGTCGTTGCCGTGGTTGTTGGCCTGGTTGAGCAGTTGGAACCCGGCCGAGCGCAGGTGGGCCGCGTAGCCGGGCGGCGCCCGGAACTGGTAGCAGTTCTTCGGGTTCGGGCCGCACTTCCCGGCCCCGGTGTCCTCGGTGAGCGGCTCCTCCAGGTTTCCCATCACCAGATCGCCCTTGAGCGCGGACTTCACGTCGTCGAAGAAGCCCTTGCCGCCGTTGGGCGGCAGCCGGTTGGGCGCGTTCCCCATGATCACGTCACCGGTCGCGGTGAGGGAGATCGACGCCTCGGTCGTCCCGTCGGGGGCCGCCGGCTGGTCACCCGTCGCGGGTTCGGCCGAGCCGGTCGAACCCCCGCCCTGCCCGGTCTGCCAGAGCGGGTCGTCCGCGCCGCCGGAGTCGGAACAGCCGGCGACGAGCAGGACGACGACGAGCGCGACCAGCGCGGCGAGGCGCGAGCCGGGGGCGGTGGCCGGCCGACCGGGAACGGCACGGCGCGGGCCGGGACCGGCCGGGCGCGGGCCGGCGGCGCGGCGGGAACGGGACAGAGAGCGGGCGGGAGCGTACATCGTCGGCGACGCTACCGTGCCGGGAACGCCACGACGAGGACCGAATGGCCGGAACACCCGGACCAGCGGTCGTCGGGCGGGGCCCGGCGGCCCACCTCCGGACGCTCGGCGTGCCGGCGGGAGCGGTCCGGCCGGCCCGGTCGGACCGGAGCACGACGCCGCCGCGTCGCCGGCCGGTGAGCCGCTGCCTCTCGGCGTGGGCACGTCAGCGGGCCCGCCGGTCGGACCAGGGGACGACGGTGCCGGCGCCCCCGGCCCGGACGGCGGCGTGCACGGCGCGGGCCAGCGGGGCTCCCCAGGCGGAGCGCGGGCCGCCGTACGCGGCCGGCTCGCCGTCGGCCGGGCAGAGCACGGTGACCGCGTCGGTGGCGGTGCCGGTGGCCGGCAGTCCCAGTTCCCAGATCGCCTGCGCCTTCGCCTCGGTGGCCGTGGCGACCGCGTTGACCAGTGCCGCGTCACCGAAGCGGGCCGGCACGTGCACCACGAGGTTGACCGTGCCGACGCGCTGGGCGGGCGGCGCGGGCGCGGGCGCGGCGGCCCACACCGGGGTGCCCAGGCCGACGGTCGCCCAGACCCGCACGCCCTGGTCGGTCCGGCGCACCACCTCGGCCACGTCCACCCCGGTCAGCAGCCCGACCCCGGGCCCGGTCAGGTCGAGACCGTGGGCCAGTTCGGCCAGGTGGGCGGCGGGGTCGTCCCGGTCGTACGACATCGGCACTGTCGCGTTCAGCACCCACCGGCGGACGCCGATCCCCCCGCCCAGCGGGGCGGAGCCGACCGCCAGCAGTGGCGTCTCGGCCCGCCAGCACAGCAACGGGATGTTCCACCCGGTTTCGTATCGGCTGGTCAGGGTCGGCTCGCTCAGCACGCCGATCACCCTACGATCACAGGTGGGAACGGGTCGTGCTGCCCCGGCCCGGAGGGCGGGGATCCAGGGGTGCACCTCCGATTCCTGCTCATGTGCGCCTAGACTGGCGGCGCGCGAGGGATCAGCGGACGGCGGACCCGGGCCGACGGACGGCACGCGCAGGCGGAGGTGCGCGATGGACGAGGTACTGGCCCGCAGCGGGATCTTCCAGGGTGTCGACCCGGAGGCTGCCGAGGCGCTCGCCAAGGAGATGGAGACGATCGACGTCCGCAAGGGCGAGGTCGTCTTCAACGAGGGCGAGCCCGGCGACAGTCTCTACATCCTCCTGTCCGGCAAGATCAAGGTGGGTCGCCGGGCTGCGGACGGCCGGCAGAACCTGATCGCCGTGATGGGCCCGTCGGACATGGTCGGCGAGTTGTCGCTGTTCGACCCCGGCCCGCGGACGGCGACCGCCACCGCGGTCACCGACACCCGGCTGGTCCGGCTGCGCAAGCAGGCCCTGCGGCCATGGCTCAACAACCGCCCCGAGATCGCCGAGCAGTTGCTCCGGGTGCTGGCCCGCAGGCTGCGCCGGACGAACGACTCGCTCGCCGACCTGATCTTCACCGACGTGCCGGGCCGGGTCGCCAAGAACCTGCTCCAGATGGCCGGCCGGTTCGGCACCCGCGACGGCGGCGTGCTGCGGGTGACCCACGACCTCACCCAGGAGGAGATCGCCCAGCTCGTCGGCGCCTCGCGGGAGACCGTCAACAAGGCGCTCGCCGACTTCGCCTCCCGCGGCTGGCTGCGCCTGGACGGCAAGAGCATCATCATCCTCGACCCGGAGCGCCTGGCCCGCCGCGCGCGCGTCTGACGCCCACCCGTTCCCTGTGTGATCTTGCGCTTTCCGCTCCGGCGCACCGCGCGGAGGCGCGGCCTGACGGCCCGAGGTGCAGGATCGCGGCAGGGAGGGTGGCGCCGACACCTCGACCGTCCACTCTGGACGGGTCACCCCGATCCGCGACTCTGCGATAGCGTGGCGTGATGGGCCGGCGATACCGGATACTCCTCGTTTCCAGCAGCGGTGGCGTCCTGCTCGACCTGCTCGCCCTGCGCCCCTGGTGGGAACGGCACGACCCGGTCTGGGTGGCGGTGCCCGCCCCCGACACCGAGGTGGCGCTGGCCGGGCAGCGGGTGCACTGGCGGCCCGAGCTGTCGACCCGCACCCGACTGCGGGTGCTGCCGGCGACCTGGCGGGCGCTGCGGCTGCTGCGCCGGGAGCGACCCGACGTGGTGGTGTCGGCCGGCACCGGGGTGGCCGTCGGCGTCTTCCTCGCCGCCCGCCTGCTCCGGGTGCCGTCGCTCTGGCTGGAGACGTTCAACATGACCGGGCCCGCCGGCGCCGCCGCCGGGCTCTGTTCCCGACTCGCCGCCGCCGTGCTGGTGCAGCGTCCCGCGCTGCTGGCCTCCCGTCCCCGCGCGGTGTTCGTCGGGGAGCTCTACTGACCATGGCCCGTGTCCTGGTCACCGTCGGCATGGGCCCCTGGCCGTTCGACCGCCTGGTCGGCGCCGTCGCGCCGCTCTGCGCCGCGCACGAGGTGTTCGTGCAGACCGGCACCTCGGCCGTGACACCGCCGTGCCCGCACGCCGCGTTCCTGCCCCTGGACGACCTGCGGAAGCGGCTGGCCGACGCCGACGTGGTGGTCACCCACGCGGGCAACACCGTCCGGCTGGTCCAGCGGCTCGGCCGGGTGCCGGTCGCGGTGGCCCGGGAGGCGGCGCGGGGCGAGATGGGCAACGACCACCAGGTCGCCTACCTGCGCGCGGAGGAACGGTCCGGGCGGGTGGTCGCGGTGTGGGACGTGGCCGAACTGCCGGCCGTGGTGGCCGCGCACCCGGAACGGCAGCGCCGGTTGCTCGCCGAGCGCCCGCTGCCGGGCGCGGTCGACGGCGGACGGCTGGCCGCCACGCTCGACGCGCTCTGCGCCCGGCTGGTCCGATGAGCCGCGCCGACGAGGCGACCCGCCGGTCGGGCACGCCGTTCGCCACCCACCCGCTGCGGCGCTACGCGTTCGCCTGGTCGGCGTTGGCCGGCCGCACCGGCCGGCACCTCGACCTGGGCTGCGGTCCGGGCGACTTCCTCGGCGCGCTGCACGAGCACGGCACCGTGACCTGCGCGGGCGCCGACCCGCACCCGGGCTACCTGGCCGGGCTGGCCGCCCGCCACCCGGGCCTGCCGCTGCACCGGCTCCGGGTCGGCGCGCCGCTGCCGTTCGCCGACGGCAGCTTCGACTCGGTCAGCCTGCTCGACGTGCTGGAGCACGTGCCCGACGAGGCCGCGTCGCTCGCCGAGGCGCACCGGGTGCTCGTCCCCGGTGGTCTGCTGGTGCTCACCGTGCCGCGCCGGCACGTCTTCAGCTTCCTCGACCCCGACAACGCGAAGTTCGACTTCCCCCGGCTGCACCGCCGGATCTACTCGTGGCGCTTCGGTGCCGAGGTGTGGCGCCGCCGGTTCGCCGACCTCTCCGACGACCTGCGCGGGGACATGTCGGTCGGCCGGGACCGGCACACCAACTACCGCACCGCGGACCTGCTCCGGCTGCTGCGCGCCGCGGGTTTCGCACCGACCACGGTGACCGGCGCCAACCTGTTCTGGCGGTGCTTGCAGATCCCGGCGCTGCTCACCGGCGGGCCGGTACGCCGCCTGCTGGAACGCGGGATCCACCTCGACGGCCGGCTGTTCCGCTCGGCCAACCTCTTCGTCCTCGCCCGGAGGTGCCCGTGAGCACCGCCGACACCGCTCGGAGGTGCCCGTGAGCGTGGCCGACACCGCTCGGCTGGCGTGGTTCTTCGGCCGGCTCGCGGTCAAGGAGCGGGTGGCGCCCCGGCTGCATGTCCGGCCGCTGGTCGCCGAGCTGTTCCTCACCGACAACTGCAACCTGCGCTGCACGAGCTGCGGCTGTTGGACGACCAACACGAAGGGTGAGCTGTCCACCGAGGAGTGGCGGGACGTGCTGCGCCAACTCGTCGCGCTGCGCATCCACAAGGTGAACTTCACCGGCGGTGAGCCGTTGATCCGGCCGGACGCGCCAGCGCTGATGGCGTACGCCCGCGACGTCGGCGTGCGCCACCTGCACCTGAACACCAACGGCATCCGGCTCACCCCGCCCGTCCTGACCGAGGTGCTCGCCGCCGGCGTACGCAGCTTCAACGTCTCGGTCGACGGCCCGACGGCGCTGGTGCACGACCGGATCCGGGGCCGGCTCGGCGCGTTCGAGACGACGACCCGGCACCTGCGCAACCTGGTCGCGGAGCGCGACCGGCTCGGCCTGAAGGTGCGGATGAACTTCACCGTGATGCGCGACAACGTGGACGGCCTGCCCGGCATCGCGGCGCTGGCCCAGGAGCTGGGTGTGGCGCTCTACCTCAACCTGGTCACCGACCGGACGTTCCTGTTCCGCACCGACGCGGTCACCGGGCAGACCGACGTGTCCGGCGACCGGCTCGACGCCGCGCTGGCCGAGCTGGAGGTGATGGCCCGGGCCGACCGGCGGTGGCTGCCGCGCTATTCCGAATTGCGCTACCTGCGCGGGCACTTCGACGACCTGGTGCAGCGCGACCTGCCCTGCGCCGAGTCGCAGCTCAAGCTGATGGTGCACTCCCGGGGCGAGGTCGGCGGCTGCTGGGCGCACGATCCGACCGCCTCGGTGCGGCAGCGCCCGATCGCCGAGATCGTCGACGCCCCGGAATACCGCGCCGAGCACGCGAGGCTGTTCCGCAAGGAGTGCGTCGGCTGCGGCAGCAACTACAGCCTCAACCTGCGGTGGCGACCGGGCACCTATCTGGCCGACCGGCAGTGGCGGCGCGGGCGGCGCAGCCTTGTCTGAGCCGATGCGCCCGAGCCAGCCGCTGTACGACGCGCTGGCCCCCGGCTACGAGGAGCACTTCGCGGTGCCGCACCGGCGTGCCTACGACGACCTGGCGTGGGAGCGGGTGCGCGAGCTGCTGCCGCCGGACGCCCCGGTGGTGGACGCCGGCTGCGGCGTGGGCCGGTGGGCCCGGCGACTGCTCGACCTGGGCCATCCGGTGACCGGCGTCGAGCAGGCCCCGGGGATGGTCGCCGAGCTGCGCCGCCGCCCGCCGGGCCGGGGCTTCACCCTGGTCGAGGGCTCGATGACCGAGGTGACGCTGCCCGCCACGGCCGGCGCGGTGCTGGCGATGGGCTCGCTGCAGTACACCGCCGATCCCGAGGCCGCGGTCCGGCACCTGGCCGGCTGGCTGCGGCCGGGCGGGGTGCTGGCGGTGCTCGTCGACTCGCTGGTGGGGCTGGTGCTGGAGCTGGTCGGCGCCGGCCGGGACGACGAGGCGGTGGACCGGTTGTCCCGCCGCCGGGGCGTCTGGCGGTCCGACGGGCACGCGGCCGATCTGCACCTGCTGGACCGCGCCCGGCTGGAGGCCGCGTTCGCCGCCGCCGGGCTGGTCCAGGTGCGCAGCGCCGGGCTGCTGGTCAGCGCCGGCCCGCTGGGTCGGGCGGGGTTGGCCGATCGGCTCGCCGCCGACCGGGGCGGGCTGCTGGCTCTGGAGCGCCGGCTGGGCGACGACCCGGTCCTCGCCGACGCCGGCAAGCAGCTGTTGGTGACCGGTCACCGCGCCCCGACCTGACCGCTCGGGCCGCCGCCCGGCGGCCGGGTCGACATCGCCCGGCAGTCGCTCGAAGCCGCCGCGTACGTCGCCGCGGCGAGGTTCAGCCCAGGCAGCGGCGCAGCGCGGCGACGACTCGTTCCGCCTGTCCCACGGTGAGTTCCGACGACATGGGCAGCGCCAGCGCCTCGATGTCCAGCCGTTCGGTCACCGGCAGCCGCTCGCCGCCGCCCAGCGGGCCACGGTGGAGCGCCGCGAAGTAGGGCTTGGTCCGCACCCCGAGGGCCGCGAGCTCCGCCGCCACCCGATCCCGGTCGGCGAGCCGGGCCACCCAGTGCACCCAGCAGTGCCGGTCCCCGGGGCGGACCCGCTGGATCTCGACCGGCAGGGTGCGGGCGGCCTCGGCGTACACCTCGGCCACCTCGCCCCGGTGGCGGACCAGCGTGTCCAGCTCCGCGAGCTGGTCGACGGCGACCACGGCGTGCAGTTCGTTCATCAGCTCGGAGCGGGTCCAGCCGGCCGGCGCGTCGAGTACCGCCTCGGCGGCGCCGGCGGGCAGCACCAGGGCACCGCCGGCCCCACCGGCCGAGACCACCTTGGCGAAGCTCATCGAGTACGAGTGGGCCAGCGCCTGCTGGGCCACCGGCCGCCCCTGGTGCAGGCTGCCGAGGGCGGCTGCGGAGTCGGCCAGCAGCACCACCCCGGCGGGGTCGCAGACCGCCCGCAGGGCCGGATAGTCGCACGGGTTGCCGAAGGTGTCGACGCAGAGCACCACCCGTACGCCGCCGCCGGCGATCGCGGTGGCGACGGCCGCCGGGTCCAGCGTCCAGGTCGCGGCGTCCACGTCGACGAAGCGCAGCGCGTAACCGAGCTGGACCAGGATCTCCGCGGTGGCGGGAAAGGTGTACGAGGGCAGCACCGCCACGTCGCCGGGTCGGGCCGGACCGACGGTGGCGGCCACCATGATCCGCAGTGCGGCGGTGCCGGACGCGGTGACCAGCACCCGGTGCTCGTCGTCGAGTTCCAGCTCCTTGCCCAGCCGTTCGGTCAGCTCCCGCGTCCAGCGGTTGCCGTGTTTGACCTCGCCGCTCGCCAGCGCCTCCTGCTGGCGGGCGGCGACCAGCTCGGGGTGGGTCGGCGGGGGCGGCACGACGACCGGCAGCGGCGGCCGGAACAACGGCGTCCGGTCGTGGTCCACCTCGGCGACCAGCGCCGCCAGGTGCGGGCGGAGCGGGTCGATCCGGTGGCCGGCGGTGGTCAGCCGGTCGGTGACCACCTGACCGGAGCTGTCCGGCAGCCGGCGGGGCGTGGTCAGCAGTGGTGCCGACGAGCCGCACAGGTCCCGGATCCAGGTGGCGAGGTCGGCCAGCGGCACCGCCTTCCCGCCGACGTTCCAGACGCCGGGGCCGATGCCGTCGAGCAGCATCCGGGCGAGCGCGGCGGCGGGCAGGAAGCTGCGTACGGCGTCCGCGGTGACCGGCAGCGGCAGCCCCTGCCGGGCCCGGCGGATCAGCCTGGTGGCGACCCGGTGCTGTCCCGCGCCGATCACGTTGGCGAGGCGGAGCACGGTCAGCCGGTCGGGGTCGACGGCGCCGGCGACGAGCCGCTCCTGGGCGAGCTTCGCCATCGCGTACGTCCAGCGGCCGGTGGGGTCGGCGTCGGCCATGGCGCGGGCGGGTGGGGCGGCCCGCCAGGGCGGGCAGGGGGTCCGGGCCAGCTCGCGGACGAGCACGCACCAGTCGTCGATCTCGTCGAGGGTCCACGGCAGCTCGGGCGCGGTGTCCTCGGCCAGCGGACCGGCCACCGCGCCGTAGACCTCGACCGACGAGGTGAGCACCACCCGGCGGCCGGCCAGCCGGGGCAGCAGCCGGGCGGTGCTGACGGCGTTGTCGAGCGGCAGCGTCCAGGGCCGACGGGGGCGCGGCTCGCTCGCGCCGAGCAGCACCACGACGATGCCGGGCGGCAGCTCGGGCGGGTCGTCGGTGAGCAGGTCCGCCCGGATCCAGTCGAGCCCGGCGGCGGTGTCGGTCTCGGCGGGCGGATGGCGGTCCACCGTGGTCACCCGCGCGCCGGCGGCCAGCAGCGCCCCAGCGGTCGCGGTGCCCAGGAAACCGGAGCCGCCGACCAGCACGAAATCATCCATGTCGCGCCCTCCCCGGGAACGGTGCCCAGTATCGCGGAATCCCTCCCTCGACGGTGTCCGATGTCGGCCGCAGAAAAAGTCAGTCTTGACTGTTTGTTTCGGGGGCGGGACGCTGTCCCCGTGCCCCCCGCACCGACCCGCGTCCCGCAGCAGGAGCGCAGCCGCGCCACCCAGGCCCGGCTGCTGGAGGCGACCGTCGAATGCCTGGTGGAGCACGGCTGGTCCGGCACGACGACCACCGTGGTGGCCGCCCGGGCCGGAGTCTCCCGGGGCGCGCAGTTGCACCACTACCCCACCAAGGCCGCCCTGGTCACCGCCGCCGTCGCCCACCTGGCCGAACGCCGGGCGGTGGAGCTGCGCACCGAGGCCGACGCGTTGCCCGCCGGCCCGCGCCGGCTGGACCGGGTGATCGACCTGCTCGGCGCGGCCTTCACCGGGCCGCTCTTCGTCGCCGCCCTCGAACTCTGGGTCGCCGCCCGCACCGACGCCGAACTGCGCGACGCCCTCGTGCCGCTGGAAGCCACGGTGGGCCGGGAGATGCACCGGCTCACCGTCGAGCTGCTCGGCGTCGACGAGCGCCGCCCCGGCGTCCGCGAGGCGGTGCAGGCCACCCTCGACCTGCTGCGCGGGCTGGGCGTCGCCAACCTGCTCAGTGACGACTCGACCCGCCGCACCGCCCTGCTGCGCACCTGGAAACGCCAGCTCGCCAGCCTGCTCACGCCCGACGCCACCGCCGGCCCGCTCGGCGCCCGCTCGGCCGAACCGGGGCCGGCCGACGTCGGCCCGCCCACCGCCGGCCCGTCCGCCGACGGCGCGGCCCTGACCCGAAGCCCCTGACCGGCACAATTCGCCCGGAGGCACCATGGTCGACCTGACCGCCCTGCTCGCGGACCTGGCCGCCGAGTCCGAGCAGCTCGACGCGCTCGTCGCGGAGCTGCCGGCGGACGGATGGGAACGCCCGACACCCGCACCGGGCTGGACCGTCTCGCACCAGATCGCGCACCTGGCCTGGACCGACCACGTGGCGCACCTGGCCGCCACCGACGAGTCGGCGTTCTTCGCCTCGGTCACCGCCGCGCCGGACCCGTCCCGCCTGGTCGAGGACGGGACGGAGTCCTTCCTCGCCCCACCGCCCGCGTTGCTGGCCCGCTGGCGCGACGGCCGGTCCACGCTCACGGCGGCCCTCGCCGCCACCCCGGCCGGCGAGAAACTGCCCTGGTACGGGACGCGGATGTCGCCGGCCTCGATGACCACCGCCCGGATCATGGAAACCTGGGCACACGGCGAGGACGTCGCCGACGCGCTCGGCATCACCCGCACCCCGACCGCCCGCCTTCGACACGTCGCCCACCTCGGCTTCCGTACCCTCGGGCACGGTTTCGCCGCGCACGGCCGCGCGGTGCCCACGGACCCGGTCCGGGTCGAGCTGACCGCGCCCGCCGGCGGCGAGGTCTGGGCGTTCGGGCCGGCGGACGCGGCCGACCGGGTGACCGGGCCGGCGCTCGACTTCTGCCTGCTGGTCACCCAGCGCCGGCACCGCGCCGACCTGGCCATGGTCGCCACCGGACCGGTCGCCGACGAGTGGCTGGACGTGGCCCAGGCGTTCGCCGGCCCACCCGGCGACAAGCGCGAGCCGGCGGGCGTGGGTGACCATCGCGCGCATGCGGGTCACCGGGGCACGAACGGGGATCGGGCATGAGCGTGCTGCGGGTGGGCAACGCGTCCGGCTTCTACGGCGACCGTTTCGCGGCCTGGCGGGAGATGCTCGACGGCGGCGAGCTGGACGTGCTGACCGGCGACTACCTGGCCGAGCTGACCATGCTCATCCTCGGCCGCGACCGGATGCGGGACGCGTCGCTCGGCTATGCCAGGACGTTCCTGCGGCAACTGGAGGGCGTGCTCGGCACCGCGCTGGAGCGCGGGGTCACGCTGGTCACCAACGCCGGCGGCCTCAACCCGGCCGGCCTGGCCGACGCGGTCCGGTCGCTCGCCGCGCGGCTCGGCCTCGACGTGCGCGTCGGGTACGTGGCGGGCGACGCGCTCCGGCGACCGGACGCGCTGACCGCGAACGCGTACCTGGGCGCGTTCGGGATCGCGGCCTGCCTCGACGCCGGCGCAGACGTGGTGGTCACCGGGCGGGTCACCGACGCGTCGCTGGCGGTCGGGCCGGCGATCGCCCGCTTCGGCTGGACCCGCGACGACCTGGACGCGTTGGCCGGGGCGACCGTGGCCGGGCACCTGATCGAGTGCGGGGCGCAGGTCACCGGCGGCAACTTCAGCTTCTTCACCGAGTTGCCGGACGGCGGCCACCGACCCGGCTTCCCCATCGCCGAGCTGCACAGGGACGGGTCGTCGGTGCTGACCAAGCACCCGGGCACCGGCGGCGCGGTCACCGTCGAGACGGTCACCGCCCAGCTCCTGTACGAGGTGGGCGGGCCGGACTACCTCGGCCCGGACGTGGTGACCCGGCTGGACACGGTACGGCTGGAGCAGGCGGGCCCGGACCGGGTCCGGGTCTCCGGGGCGCGCGGCACACCGCCCCCGGACACGCTCAAGGTGGGCGTCAACAACCTGGGCGGCTTCCGCAACTCGATGACGTTCGTGCTGTGCGGGCTGGACATCCCGGCCAAGGCGGCCCTGGTCCGCGGTCAGGTGGAGGAGGCGGTCGGCCCGGACGGGCTGGAGTTCACGCTGGCCCGCACCGATCACCCGGACGCCACCGACACCGAGGCGGCGAGCGCGCTGCTGCACGTACACCTGCGCGACGGTGACAAGGCACGGGCCGGGCGGGCGTTCTCGGCGGCCGCGGTGGAGCTGGCGCTCGCCTCCTACCCGGGTTGCACGTTGACCACGCTGCCCGGTGACGCGACCCCGTACGGGGTGTTCACCGCCGACGCCGTCGCGCAGGACGCGGTGGAGCACGTGGCGGTGCTCCCCTCCGGCGAGCGCGTGCCGATCCCGCCGCCGCCCGCCAGTGGTGGTTTGCAGGGGCCCCCTGTTATGCACCAGGCGTTAACAGGGGGCCCCTCCTTACATCCCACCCGGCGGGGGGCGCTGGGTGAGGTGGTAGGCGCGCGGTCCGGCGACAAGGGGGGTGACGCCAACCTCGGCGTCTGGGCCCGCACCGACGCCACCTGGGCCTGGCTGCGCGGCTGGCTCACCGTGGAGCGGTTGGCCGAGTTGCTGCCGGAGACCGCGAAGCTGACCGTCGAGCGGTACGAGCTGCCGAACCTGCGCGCGGTCAACTTCGTGATCCGCGGGCTGCTGGGGCAGGGTGTGGCCGCGTCCACCCGGTTCGACCCGCAGGCCAAGGCGCTCGGTGAGCTGCTCCGGGCCCGGGTGGTCGACCTGCCGGCGGAGGTGCCGGCATGACCATCGTGGACACGCCGGAGCGTCGCCAACTGCGTGAGCTGACCCGGGCCTTCGTCACCCGGGAGGTCCTGCCGCACCTGGCGGACTGGGAGCGGGCCGGCGAGGTACCCCGGTCACTGCACGGGACCGCCGCGAAGATCGGGCTGCTCGGAATCGGCTTCGGTGAGTCGGTCGGCGGCAGCGGCGGCGACCTGCTCGACTCGATCGTGGTCACCGAGGAGATCATCCGCTCGGGCGGCTCGTCCGGGCTGGTCGCTGCGTTGTTCACGCACGGGATCGCGCTGCCGCACATCGTGGCGGCACAGGACGAGGCGCTCGTCGACAGGTACGTCCGGCCCACCCTGGCCGGGACCATGATCGGCGCGTTGGCGATCACCGAGCCGGACGGCGGTTCGGACGTGGCCGGCATCCGCACCTGCGCGGTACGCGACGGCGACCGCTACGTGGTGAACGGGTCGAAGACCTACATCACCAGCGGCGTCCGGGCCGACTTCGTGACCACCGCGGTCTGCACCGACTTTCCCGGGTCCGGCTCGCTGAGCCTGCTGGTGATCGACAAGGGCGCGCCCGGGTTCACCGTGGGCCGGCGGCTGGAGAAGCTGGGCTGGCACTGCTCGGACACCGCCGAGCTGTCGTTCGCCGACGTCCGGGTGCCGGTGGCGAACCGGGTCGGCCCGGAGGACACCGGTTTCCTCGCCATCATGCAGCAGTTCGCCGCCGAGCGGCTGTCGCTCGCCACCCAGGCGTACGCGACCGCGCAGCGCTGCGTGGACCTGACCGTGCGGTGGTGCCGGGACCGGTCCACGTTCGGCCGTCCGCTGGCGAGCCGGCAACTCGTCCGGCACCGGCTGGCCGAGATGCACACCCGCGCCGAGGCGGCCCGCGCGTACGTGCACGAGGTGGCCGAGCGGGTGGCCGCGGGGGAACCGGTGGTGACCGAGGTGGCGATGGCGAAGAACGCGGCGGTGGCCGCCTGCGACCAGGTGGTCGACGTCGCGCTGCAACTGCACGGCGGCTTCGGCTACCTGCGCGACGCCGAGGTGGAGCGGCACTACCGGGACGCCCGCATCCTCGGCATCGGCGGCGGCACCACCGAGATCATGAACGAGATCATCGCGAAGGGCATGGGCCTATGAGCAGCGTTCTCCAGAGCACTATCGACCCGTCCGCGCCGGCCTTCACCGCCAACCGCGACGCGCTGCTGGAGCGCCTCGCCGAGCTGGAGTCGGCGCTCGACCAGGCTCGGGCCGGGGGCGGGGAGAAGTACGTGACCCGGCACCACGAGCGCGGCAAGCTGCTTCCCCGGGAGCGGATCGAGCTGCTGCTCGACCCGGACAGCCCGTTCCTGGAACTGTCGCCGGTGGCCGCGTACGGCACGGACTTCCCGGTCGGCGCCAGCACCGTGACCGGCATCGGCGTGGTCGAGGGCGTGGAGTGCCTGATCGTGGCGAACGACCCGACGGTACGCGGCGGCGCGATCAACCCGTGGTCGCTGGCAAAGACCCGCCGGGCGGGCGAGATCGCGGCGGCCAACCGGCTGCCGATGGTGAACCTGGTCGAGTCGGCCGGCGCGGACCTGCCCACCCAGGCGGAGATCTTCATTCCCGGCGGGCGGGTGTTCCGCGACCTGACCCGGCTCTCCGCGGCGCGGATCCCCACGGTCAGCGTGGTCTTCGGCAACGCCACCGCCGGCGGCGCGTACGTGCCGGGCATGTCCGACTTCACCATCATGATCCGGGACCGTTCGCAGGTGTACCTGGCCGGGCCGCCGCTGGTGAAGATGGCCACCGGCGAGGTCACCGACGACGAGTCGTTGGGCGGCGCGAAGATGCACGCCGGCACGTCCGGCCTGGCCGACTTCCTCGCCGAGGACGAGCGGGACGGGATCCGGCTGGCCCGGCAGTGCGTCCGCCGGCTCAACTGGCGCAAGGGCGGCCCGCCGCCGCGCACCTTGTCCCCGCTGCCACCCCGGCACGACCCGGAGGAGCTGCTCGGCATCGCCAGCGCCGATCTGAAGGTGCCGTTCGACCCGCGCGAGGTCCTCGCCCGGGTGCTGGACGGCAGCGTGTTCGACGAGTTCAAGCCCGGCTACGGCACCGCGCTGGTGACCGGCTGGGGCGAGCTGCACGGCTGGCCGGTGGGGGTGCTGGCGAACGCCCGGGGCGTGCTGTTCAGCGAGGAGGCGCAGAAGGCGGCGCAGTTCATCCAGCTCGCCAACGCGTCCGACACGCCGCTGGTCTTCCTCCAGAACACCACCGGCTACATGGTCGGCACCGAGTACGAGCAGCGCGGCATCATCAAGCACGGCGCGCTGATGATCAACGCGGTGTCGAACTCCCGGGTGCCGCACCTGACGGTCAACCTGGGCGCGTCCTACGGCGCCGGCAACTACGGCATGTGCGGCCGGGCGTACGAGCCGAGGTTCCTGTTCACCTGGCCGAACGCGAAGTCGGCGGTGATGGGGCCGGCGCAGCTCGCCGGCGTGTTGTCGATCGTGGCCCGGCAGGCCGCCGCGGCCCGGGGCCGCGACTACGACGAGGACACCGACACCGCCATGCGGATGATGGTCGAGCAGCAGATCGAGTCGCAGTCCGGGGCGCTCTTCCTCTCCGGCCGGCTCTACGACGACGGGGTGATCGATCCCCGCGACACCCGTACCGTCCTCGGGCTCTGCCTGTCGGCGATCCACAACGGACCGGTGAAGGGCGCCGACGGTTTCGGCG
Organism: Micromonospora sp. WMMD980; assembly: GCF_029626035.1. Classification (NCBI taxonomy): domain Bacteria; kingdom Bacillati; phylum Actinomycetota; class Actinomycetes; order Micromonosporales; family Micromonosporaceae; genus Micromonospora; species Micromonospora sp. WMMD980. Next base: position 5,831,786 of record NZ_JARUBE010000003.1, on the reverse strand, counting down.
TCTTCCGGATGTGACCTGTGAGCGCGAGGAACGCAGCGAAGCGGAGTCCCGCAGTCGCGAACGAAAGGCAGGCTCAGCGCGAATGATCACGAAGCTTCTGGTGGCGAACCGGGGGGAGATCGCCCGCCGGGTCCTCGCCACCTGCCGGGCGCTCGGCGTCGGAACCGTGGCCGTGCACTCCGACGCGGACGCCGACGCGCCGTTCGTGACCGAGGCCGACCAGGCGGTCCGGCTGCCCGGGAACACGCCCGCCGAGACGTACCTGCGCATCGAGGCGATCCTGGACGCGGCCCGCCGGTCCGGCGCGGACGCCGTCCACCCCGGCTACGGCTTCCTCGCCGAGAACGCCGAGTTCGCGGCCGCGGTGACCGACGCCGGCCTGACCTGGGTGGGACCGCCCGCCAAGGCGATCGCCGCGATGGGCGACAAGATGGCCGCCAAGGCGCTGCTCGCCGACGCGGGCGTGCCGATGCTGCCCACCTGGACCGACCCGGACCAGGTCACCGCGTTCCCGGTGCTGGTGAAGGCCAGCGCGGGCGGCGGCGGGCGGGGCATGCGGATCGTCCGCGACGCCGCCGGGCTGGCCGAGGCCGTCGCGGGCGCGCGCCGCGAGGCGGCGGCGGCGTTCGGCGACGGCACCGTCTTCATCGAGCGGTACGTCGAACGCGGCCGGCACGTCGAGGTGCAGATCTTCGGCGACACCCACGGCACGATCGTGGCGCTCGGGGTACGCGACTGCTCGATCCAGCGCCGGCACCAGAAAATCGTCGAGGAGGCGCCGGGCGTGCTCCCCGACGACGTGCGCGAGAAGCTGCACTCCGCGGCGGTGGCGGCCGGGCGGGCGGTCGACTACGTGGGCGCGGGCACTGTGGAGTTCCTGCTCGCGCCGGACGGTCAGGTGCACTTCCTGGAGATGAACACCCGCCTCCAGGTGGAGCACCCGGTCACCGAGCTGACCACCGGGCTGGATCTGGTCCGGCTGCAACTGCTGGTGGCCGAGGGCGAGCCGTTGCCGCTGTCGGCGACCCCCGCCGCCGAGGGCCACGCGATCGAGGTGCGGCTCTGTGCCGAGGAACCGGCCCAGGGCTTCCGCCCGGCCACCGGCACGCTGCACCGGTTCGCGATTCCCGGGGTCGACGCCGAGTTCGGGCCGGCACGCCGGCTGCGCCTGGACTCGGGCGTGGTGGACGGCTCGACGGTGAGCGTGCACTACGACTCGATGCTGGCCAAGCTGGTCGCCTGGGCGCCGACCCGGGCCGAGGCGGCCCGCGCCCTGGCCGGCGCGCTGGCCCGGGCCGAGCTGCACGGCGTGGCCACCAACCGGGACCTGCTGGTCCGGGTGCTGCGCAGCGCGCAGTTCGCCGCCGCCGAGGTGGACACCGGATTCCTGGACCGGCATCCCGAGGTCTTCGCGCCGCTGCTGCCGCCCGAGCAGCTCCCGCTGGCCGCGCTCGCCGCCGCGCTGGCCGGTGCCGCCGCGCGCCGGGCCGCCGCGCCGGTGCTCGCTGGGCTGCCGTCGGGCTGGCGCAACGTGCCGGCCGTCCCGCAGGTCACCCGCTTCAGCACCGCCGACGGCGAGCTGGAGATCCGCTACCGCCTCACCCGCACCAACACCCTCGCCGCGTGGGAAAGCAGGGGCCCCCGGTTAACGCCTGCGGTAGAGAAGGGGCCCCCTCTCAACACCGAGCCGCAGGCGCAGGTGGAGCTGGTGAGCGCCACGCCGGAGCGGGTGGTGCTCGACGTCGACGGGGTGCGGCACGCCTTCCGCGTACACCGGGTTGGGTCGTCGGTCTTCGTGGACGGCCCGGACGGGGCGGCGAGCCTCACCGAGCTGCCCCGGCTGCCCCGGCCCACCGCGGCACTGGCGGCCGGCTCGCTGCTCGCACCGCTGCCCGGCGCGGTGACCCGGGTGCACGTCGAGGTCGGCCAGCGGGTCGCCGCCGGTGACCTGCTGCTGACGCTGGAAGCGATGAAGCTCGAACACCCCGTGCTCGCCCCGGCCGACGGCGTGGTGGCGGAGCTGCCGGTGCCACCCGGCGGCCAGGTGGAGACGGGCGCGGTACTGGCCGTGGTCGACCCCGAGGAGGACCCGCAGTGAACTTCGACCTGACCGAGGAACAGGACCAGCTCCGCGACGCCGTGCGGGCGCTGGGCCGCAGGTACGGCCACGACTACTTCGTCCGCAAGGCCAAGGCCGGTGAGCACACCACCGAGCTGTGGCACGAGGCCGGCCGGCTCGGCTACCTCGGCGTCAACATCCCCACCGAGTACGGCGGCGGGGGCGGCGGCATCACCGAACTGGCGCTGGTCTGCGAGGAGCTGGCCGCGGCGGGCTGCCCACTGCTGCTGCTCGTCGTCTCCCCCGCCATCGCCGCCACGGTGATCACCAAGCACGGCACCGAGGCGCAGCGCAAGCGGCACCTGCCCGGCCTCGCCGACGGCTCCCAGAAGATCGTCTTCGCGATCACCGAACCGGACGCCGGCTCGAACTTCCACCGGCTCGGCACGGTGGCCCGCCGCGACGGCGACGACTGGCTGCTCACCGGCCGCAAGGTCTACATCTCCGGCGTCGACGAGGCCGATCACGTGCTGGTGGTGGCCAGGACCGAGGACTCCTCGACCGGAAAGCTCAAGCCGGCGCTGTTCATCGTGCCGACCGACGCGCCCGGGCTGGAGAAGTCCAAACTGGACATGGAGATCCTCTCTCCGGAGAACCAGTTCCTGCTCTTCCTGGACGACGTCCGGCTGCCCGCCGACGCGCTGGTCGGCGAGTCGCTGGACGCCGGCCTGCCGGCGCTGTTCGCCGGCCTCAACCCGGAGCGGATCACGGTGGCCGCGATGGGCGCCGGCACCGGCCGGTACGCGATCGAGAAGGCGTCCGACTACACCGCCACCCGCAAGGTGTGGGGCGGCCGGTCGATCGGCTCGCACCAGGGCGTGGCGCACCCGCTCGCGCACGCGGCAGTGCAGGTGGAACTGGCCCGGCTGATGATCCACAAGGCGGCCACGCTCTACGACGCCGGCCGCGACCTGGAGGCCGGCGTCTCCGGCAACATGGCCAAGTACGCGGCCGGCGAGGCCGCCGCGCTCGCCGTGGACACCGCCGTCCAGGCGCTCGGCGGGGCCGGCATGACCACCGAGTACGGGGTGGCGACGCTGCTCGGCGCGGTACGGGCCGGCCGGATCGCCCCGGTCAGCCGCGAGATGATCCTCAACTTCGTAGCCCAGCACGTCCTGGGCCAGGACAAGTCCTACTGACCGCCGTTCTCGGCGCCGAGTGGAACGCCGTGGGTGTCACACTGGCGCGGTGTGGACGGGTGAGGTGGAGCGGGCAGGGCGAGCGGCTGTACGCCGTCTTCGCCCGTCACCCGATGCCGCCCGACATGGCGGCGTGCGAGCACTGCGTGGACCCGGCGGAGGTCGACCGGTTTCGACGTACGCCGCTGCGCGCGCTGACCCCGGACCAGCTCGGAAGCTACCTCGGCAACCCGGGCACCTGGGGCGACGGGAGCGAACTGCCACACCTGGTGCCTCGACTGCTGACCGCCTACGCCGCCGGCGAGCTGACCGACTGGTGGTGGCCGTCGAACGGCACCCGCCGGATCGGCGCGCAGTGGGCGGGCTGGACACCGGCCGAGCGGGACGCGGTCGAGGACTTCCTCCGCGCCTGGTGGCGGTGGACGTTGTCGTCGTGGCCGTCGACATGTCCGGCGGAGGAGGTGCTGGACGCGGTGGCCGCGCTGGAGCTGAACACCGGCCCCTACCTGGCGGACTTCGCCGAGCTGCCGGGCGAGGCGCCCACCCGTCACCTGGCGGAGGTCGTGCGGTGGTCGGCGCCGGACGAGCGGTCCGGGCGGGAGTTGGCGCGCTGGTTGACCTCCGGCACCCCGGCGGAGTTGCTGTGGACGGCGGCGGTGGCCAGTGCGGGCACTTTCCTCGGCGACGAGTTGGCCGAGGCGGCAGACCTGGTCGACCTGCCCCGAAGCACGCGCTGACCAGGCCCCTTGCCGACTCCGGGCGCCGGGCGCCGGGCGCCGGGCGCCGGGCAGATCTTGGAAGCAAACGGCGGCGAGTGCCTTGCGGGCCGCCGCGGTGGCGGCCTTCCCGGCGGCCGGGTCGGTGGCGGCCAGCAACTGGACGGTGATCTCCACGACGGACGACCAGCCGTACGGGTCGTAGAGCGCGCCGAGCGTGGCGCCGACGAAGTCGGCGTAGCTGACGGTGTACGAGCCGTAGTCCGGGTCGTCGATCACCACCGGCTTCTTGCGCAGCCGCTTCGCCACCGTCTCGTAGGCGGCGACCGGGTTGCCCTTGGCCGCCAACTCGCACTTCGCGGGACCGACCTTGCCGCACCGGACCAGGATCTCGTGCAGCGCCCGGTAGGCGCCGTCGGCGCTGCGCAGTCGGGTCTCCTGGAGCTGGTTGCGGGCCTTGCCCTGGCCGACCCAGGCGTTCGGGTTGAGCACGCCGTCGACGACGAGCGCGCGGAACCGGTCCGGGAACATGTTGGCGTAGTGCTGGCCCAGCGCGGTGCCGTAGCTGAAGCCCAGGTAGCTGAGTTTCTTGTCGCCGACCGCACGGCGCAGCACGTCCATGTCGCGGGCCACCTCCGCGGTGGACGCCGCGCCGGTGAGCGGCTCGCCGGTGGTCGAGCATGCCTTGCCGACCACCTTGGAGGAGGCGACGTACGCCTTCTCCTCGGCCTTCGTCCACGGGAACGCGACGTTCAGCCCGGCGTACGCCCGGGTCTGTTCCTCCACGGATGGGAAGCACCTGATGTTGTCGCTGGCCGCGACCCCGCGCGGGTCGACGCCGACGATGTCGAAGCGGTCGAGCAGGTCGTCGCCGAGGAAGTAGGGCGCGGCGAGCGCGATGTCCGTGCCGCTTCCGCGCTCCGATGTGGAGCGCGCCAGTGACGGGAAGCCGTCCCGAGCCGGCGGTTGACAGGTGGACGCGCTGGGCCATGCTTGTCGGGTGAGTTCGTTCCCGAGGTCGACTGCGCGGACGAAGGCCCTCGTCGCATCCGTGGCGACGCTGGCCGCGCTGGTGACGCTGGCCCTCTGGCGGCCGTCCGGCATCCTGTCGGTGGTCCTGGCCCTGGTCTGCGTCGTGCTCGGCATGGTCGCCGGCGTGACGATCACCGCCGCCCGGCAGTCCGGCGGCGGCGCCGACACCTCCCGACCCCAGGGCTGGCCGGTCCCCGACCCGGGATACGGCGTGGACGCCGACACGCTCGAGGCGATCGACCCGCGCGCGGTGCGGAACCTGCGTACCCCCGGCGGTCACCCGGTCGACGCCGACACGCTGGAGACGCTCGACCCGCGCTCGGTGCGACAGCAGCAGCGCGCCGGGAACGGGCTCAGCGACCGGTGAGGGTGGGGCGGGCGAGCGCGTTCACGCCCTGCCCGGCCAGGCAGCGGTAGGTGCGGTCGGACCCGGTCGCGTCCGGCGGCAGCACCTCCAGGTTCCATCCGCTCGCCGACGCGGCACCGCTGACCAGGCGGAGGGTGCCGGTGTTGCAGATCTTTCGGACGGCCGGGTCGGCGGTGACCGCGTCGTACGCCGCCCCGGCGAGCGCGGCCGGCAGGTCGCCCGCGGCGTAGGTCTCCCAGGTGTGCTGCCCGTCGCACGGCACCCGACTCGCCTCGGCCCGGTCACGGCGCAACCGCACCGGGCCGTAGCACTCCAACTCGGAGCCGCAGCGCGCGCCGGCCGGGAGCCGGACGTCGGCGGAGGCGCAGCCGGGCAGCGGCGTCGCCCCGGCCGCACCGGTCGCCAGCACGGTCGGCGACACCCCGGAGGTCGACCCCCCGGCGAGCCAGGCGCCGCCACCGGCGGAGGCGGCAAGTGCGAGCACCCCGGCTCCGCCGAGGAACCAGCGCCTCGGCCAGCGCCGGCTCCGGGCGGGCACGGTCGGGTGCTCGTCCTTGACGGGCTGCCGCGGGCTCGGCCCGTCGGGCCGGCAGTACGGGCCGCAGGTGCCGACGAACGGGGGCGTCGGGGCGCCCGGGTCGAGCGGGAGCGCGGCGAGCATGCCGCGCAGCTCGACGGCGGAGGGGCGTGCACCCGGATCGTTGGACATGCCCAGGCGCAGCACGTCGACCAGTTCCTCGGGCACCCCGGGCAGGCCGGGGATCGGCTGCTGGAACATCTCCAGCACGGTGACCAGGCTCGGGTTGCGCTCGGACTGCCAACGCGGCGGGCGGCCGTGCATCACCGCGTAGAGCGTGGCGCAGAGCGCGTAGACGTCGACGGCCGGGCTGGGTGGGCTGTGGCTGAACATCTCCGGCGGCGCGTACGCCGGGGTGAGGACCTCCATCGTGACCGAGGCATCGCGCACCTCGGCCAGCACCGCCAGGCCGAAGTCGGCGAGCACCGCCGAGTTGAACTCGGAGTGCAGGATGTTGGCCGGCTTGACGTCGCGGTGCAGCACGCCGGCCGCGTGCGAGTGGGCCAACGCGTCGGCGATCTTCACACCCAGGTCGCGGGTCTCCAGCGGGCCCAGCGGCGAGGTGCGCATCCGTTCCGCGTACGAGCCGTCGCAGAGCTCCATGATCAGGTAGGGGTGCTGGTCGACGGTGACCCCGACGTCGAAGAGGTCGACCACGTGCGGGTGCGACGACATCCGGCCGGCGGCCCGGGCCTCGCGCAGGAACCGGGCCTGGTCGCGCTCGCTGTCCAGCGTCCGGTTCTCGACCTTGACAGCCACCTCTCGCCCCACCGAGATCTGGGTCGCCCGGTAGACGGTGGCGTAACCACCCCGGGCGAAAACTTCCAGATCGGTCAGACCGGGCACGATGGGCAGCCGCAGGGCGCCGGGCGGGGTCTCGGTCACGGCTCGAAAATACCCAACGGTCCCGGTCGGTCAGCGCGCCGCGTCGGGGGCCGGCGTCGGCACTGACGCATCCGGCCCGGTCGGACCGGACGGATCGGCGGTCACTCGGCGCGCGTCCCACCACAGCCCGGCGGCGGTCGCCAGCGCCCCCAGCCCTTCCCACGCGGCCACCCCGAAGAACCGCCCCGGCGCCACGTCGGAGAGCACCGCGATGGTGAACACGGTGAACGTGACCAGCCGAAACCAGACCGTGAAGCGGTAGAACGGACGCCACTCGGTGGCGACCGCGAGCAGGTAGTAGACGCCCATGTTGAACGAGGCCATCGAGGAGGCGGTGAGGAACGTGCCGGTGTAGTCACCGGGAGCGCGCTCGGCCGGCACCTCGAAGCCGAGCAAGCGCAGCTGCGTCTCCGGCCAGATCAGACCCAGCGCGCCGAGCAGCAGCGCCAGCAGCCCGAAGACCGCGATCGTCCAGCCGGCGCCGGAGCGCGGCAGCCTCATCGTCCCTCCCCATGCACGCCCGCGGCGGCGATCGCCCACGCGCGCCGCCGCCCCACGCTAACCGGCCGCACCGCCGAACACATCCCCGGAACCGGCAGAACCGGAACCGCTCAGCCCGCGGCGAGGCGGGCCCGCAACGCGTCGGCGGCAGCCCGCTCGCTGCGCTGCTCGGTGGCGTACGCCAGGCGCACCGCCTCCTCGGCGCTGGCCAGCGCCTCCGCCGGACGGCCGCAGGCGTCCAGCGCCTCGGCCAGCACCAGCCGGGCCACCACCTGGCTGCGGACGTCCTCGGCCGGGGCGCAGATCGCCCGCTGCGCCCAGTCCAGCGCCTGCTCCCGCTGGCCGTACGCGAGCAGCGCGCCGGCGTACCGGGCCATCGTCTGGCGCCGGGAGAACAGCAGCGAGGGCGCGTTCGCCGCGCCGGTGGCGACCGGCGCGAGCAGTCCCACCGCGGTGCCCGGGTCACCGGCCGCCACCCGGGCCATGGCCAGCAGCACCCGCGGCGCGACCTGGGCCGGCGCCTGCGGGTTGTGCGGCTCAACGCTGGTCAGCACCGCGCGCGCCTCCCGCTCGGCGGTTTCGCAGTCGCCCATGTCCAGGGCGACGAAGCCGCGCAGCGTGCCGGCCATCCCGGTGAGCAGCGGATGGGTGGTGCGGTCGGCGTACTCGAGCGCGTCGCAGAACAGGTCGGCCGCGTGCTCCGGCTCGCCCAGGCCGCGCGCCACCACGCCGCGCACCACGAGCGCGAAGCCCTGCCCCCAGTCGTCCCCCACCTCGGCGAAGTCCCGGTACGCGCGCCGCGCCGCCCGATCCGCCTCGGCCAGGTCGCCCAGCTCGGCGGTGGCGTACGCCTCGACCGCCCGCAGCGTGCCCACCGCCCACGCCTCGCCGACCCGCTCACCGAACGGCAGGAACACCCGGGCCAGCCGGCCCGCCTCCCGCAGCCGGCCGGCGAGCAGCCGGGCGAACGCGGTGGTGCCGCGCAGCCAGGCTCGCCCGTAGGGGTCCTTCAGCTCGGCGAAGAGCCGGGCGGCCCGCCCGAGCACCGCGTCGGTGCCGGCGAAGTCGCCCCGGGTGGTGGTCACCCAGGCCAGGTTCTGCAACGACCAGGCCTGCCCACGCGGGTCGCGTGCCGAGAGGCTTACCTGGTAGGAGGCGGCCAGCCGGCTGCTCGCCTGCCCGAGCCGGCCGGCGATGAAGTCGGCCATGCCGAGCCGGCGCATCGCCGAACCGCGCACGGTCGGCAGGTCGGCGTCGGTGGCCACCTGCAACGCCTCCTGATAGCTGCGTTCGGCCCGCTCGGCGTCGCCCAGGGTCTGCTGGGCCTGTCCGGCGAGCAGCAGCGCGGCGGCCCGGATGGACGGTTCGCCGGCGTTCGCGGCGATCTTCTCGGCCGAGGCGAGCGCGTCGGCCGGGCGGCCGATCTGCAGCAGCGCCCGGGCGTGCACCACCCGGTCGGCCGGGGGCACCGCGCCACGCGCCAGTTCGGCCGCGCGTTCGGCGTACTCGACGGCGAGCGCCGGCTCGCCGAGCCGCAACGACCGGCGGGCGGCCCGGCCCAGCGCGGCCACGCCCAGGCCGGCGACCGCCCGGGCCGGCGCGTCCGGGCGGAGCTTCACCGCGTCGGCCAACGCGGTGGCCCGCTCGACGTGCTCGGCGACGAAGTCGTCCCGGGCCGGCTCGGTGAACCCGCCCGGCGGGTTGCCCGCCTCGGCCGCGCTATCCGGCGCCGCCCAGCGGGCCAGCGCGGCGTGCCGCTCGGCCAGCTCGGCCTTGCTCACCCCGGCGTAGGCGGCCTCCCGCATCAGCGGGGTCGCGAAGGCGAACCCGGTGCGCGTGCGGTGCAGCATCCGGCGTTGCAGCAGTTCCTCGACGGCCCGGTCCAGCTCGACCGCGGCCACCGCGGCGGGCCGCCCGTCCCACCCGACCCGCTGCTCGCGCAGCGCCTCCAACGTGCCGGTGGCCACCGTGTCGCCGACCACCGCGGCGTCGCGCAGCACCGAGCGGGCGTCCGGCGGCAGCGCGTCGATGCGGGCCGCCAGGACGGCCGCCAGGTCCCGGGAGAGCAGCCGGCTGCCGAGCGAGCCGGGGGCCAGGCGCCAGGACACGTCCGCACCTCGGCCCGCGCCGGCGGTCAGCGCGCCGCGCTCCATCAGCAGCGTGACCAGTTCGGCCAGGTAGAACGGGTTGCCCTGGGCGGTGGCGAGCAGCCGGTCGGCGTCGGCCTGGGGCAGCCGGCCCCCGGCCAGATAGCTGGTGAGCAGCCGCGCCGCGTCGGCGCCGCGCAACGGTGGCAGCGCGTGCACCTCGGCGTCGGCGAGCCGGGTCAGCGCACCAGCGGTCCGCACCAGTTCGGGGCGGCCGAGCAGCAGCACCAGCACCGGCCCGGCGAGCCGGTTGAGGGTCAGCGCGAGCGCCTTGACCGTCTCGGCGGTCGCGTCGTGCAGGTCGTCCACCACGATCACCAGCGGCGCCTCGCCGGCCAGCGCGCTGAGCAGTTCGGCGACCGCGTTCGGCACCGCCTCGGCGTCCGGCGGGGCGCCCGCGGCGTTCCACTCGACACTGTCGGCGGCGGGGGGCAGCTCGGCGTACCCGAGCAGGGCCAGAAGCTGGTCCACGGCGATCGGCGGCGGGTCGCCGGGGAGCCGGGCGAGGCGCTGGCCGAGGCGGCGCAGCCGCTCCTCGACGGCGGCCCGGGTGACCGCGGTCGCCGCGTCGGTGGGCAGGCCGACCGCGGCGCGGACCAGGTCGGCCAGGGGCGCCAGCCGGCGCCGCTCGCCGAACGCGGCGCAGCGGACCGAGAGCACCCGGGCGCCGGTGTGCGCCGCGTACCGGCCGGCGCCGACGTCGTAGCCGGCGGCGAGCCGCTCCACCTCGGCGGCGAACCGGGACTTGCCGATGCCCGCCTCGGCGGTCATCAGCAGCACCCGGGGCTCACCCCGGTCGATCACCTCGGCGAGCCGGCCGGCCATCCGGCCGATCTCGGTCTCCCGGCCCACGTAGGGCGCCTCGTCGCCGAGACCGGACCGGGTGCCCGGCGCGTCCAGCAGGCCCAGCAGCTCGTACGCCTCGACCGGCTCGCGCTTGCCCTTGAGCCGCAGCGGGCGCAGCGCCCGCCAGGAGGCGACGTGCCGGGTCGCGGTGGAGGTCCGCGCGCCGGCGTAGATCGCGCCGACCGCGGCGGCGTCGGCGAGCCGCGCTGCGGTGTTCACCGTGTCGCCGATGACCGTGTATTCGATCGCGGCCTGGATGCCGGCGATGACGTCCCCGGTGTTGAGCCCGACCCGCAGGCCCAGCGGCGCGCCGCCGCCCCGCTCGTCGTCGAGCGCCCGGCGGACGGCCCGCTGCATGGACAGCGCCGCCCGGACCGCCCGCTCGGCGTCGTCCTCGTGCGCGACCGGCGCGCCGAAGACCGCCATGATCCCGTCGCCGGTGAGCTTGTCGACGTGCCCGCCGAACGTCTTGACCGCGCCGGCCAGGGCGGCGAGCACCCGGTCGGTGACCGCGCCGACCCGCTCCGGGTCCAGGTCCTCCGACCAGGAGGTGAACTCGGAGAGGTCGCCGAAGAGCACGGTGACCACGCGGCGCTCGGCGGCCGGCAGCGTGGCCGCGGCCGGCAGCGCCGCGCCGCAGTTGTGGCAGAACCGCGCGCCGGGCACGGCGACGGTCCCGCACACCGGGCAGGTCACGGCTGCTCCACCCCGAGGTGTTCGAGCTGGGCGCGGACCGACCACTCGGCGGCCCACCACAGCGACCGGTCGACGTCGGCGTAGACCACGGCGACCACCTCGGGCGCGGTGGTCGCGCCGGCGGCCACGGCGGCGCGCACCTGGTCGAGCCGGGCCCGCCGGTGCGCCAGGTAGAACTCGGCCGCCGCGCCGCAGTCGGCCAGCGCCGGGCCGTGGCCGGGCAGCGCCGGGATCCCCCGGTACGTCGAGAGCAGCTCCAGGCTCGACAGGTAGTCCCCGAGGTGCCCGTCCGGGTGGGCGACCACGGTGGTGCCCCGGCCGAGGATGGTGTCGCCGGTCAGCACCACCCGCTCGCCGGCGTGCTCGACCAGGAAGCAGACCGAGTCGGCGGTGTGCCCGGGGGTCTTGAGCAGCCGGATGTCGATGCTTCCGTCGAGCGGAGTGTCGGCGGTCAGCGGCTCGCCGCCGATCGTGTGCGCCGGGTCGGCGGCGAGCACGTGCGTGCCGCCGAGCAGTTCGCTGAGCCGGGGCGCGCCCTCGGTGTGGTCCGGGTGCCCGTGCGTGATCAGCACCAGCCCGATCGGCCCGTGCGCGGCGATCGCCGCCAGGTGCCCCTCGTCGGCCGGGCCCGGGTCGACCACCACGGCCGGCGCGTCCGGGCCGGCCCGCAGCACCCAGGTGTTGGTCCCGTCGAGCGTCATCGGCCCCGGATTGGGCGCACGAAGAAGCGACACCCACCGCGGCAACTCCTCCGCGAGTGCTCCTGCGGCCCCGGTCACGCGCCCACCCATGGCAGCGATCGTACGACCCCACCCGCCATCCCCCGCGATCTTGCACTTCCGGCCCGGAGTTTGTCCTCGTTCGGGGCTTCTGCCGGGGCGGAACCTGCAAGATCGCGGGGAGGGGTTACGCGACCTCGACGATGAGCTCGACCTCGACGGGGGCGTCGAGGGGGAGTTCGGCCACGCCCACGGCGCTGCGGGCGTGGCGGCCGGCCTCGCCGAAGACGGCGCCGAGCAGGTCGGAGGCGCCGTTGATCACGCCGGGCTGGCCGGTGAAGCCGGTCGCGCTCGCCACGAAGCCGGTCAGTTTCACGATCTTGACCACGTTCTCCAGCCCGACCAGCGCGTCGATCGCGGCGAGCGCGTTCAACGCGCACCGCTCCGCCAGATCCTTTGCCTGCTCGGCGGAGACACCGTTGCCGACCTTGCCGGTGGCGAGCAGCTTGCCCTCGGCCATCGGGAGCTGACCCGAGACGTAGACGTGCTGCCCGGACTGGACGGCCGGGACGTAGCTGGCCACCGGCGGCACCACCTCGGGCAGGTCGAGACCGAGTTCGGCGAGCTTCGCGTGGGGTCCGTTGCTCACGGCGTCAGCCCTTCGGGCGCTTCAGGTACGCGACGAGCTGCTCCGGGTTCGGGCCGGGCACCACGGAGACCAGCTCCCAGCCGTCCTCGCCCCAGTTGTCGAGGATCTGCTTGGTCGCGTGGACCAGCAGCGGAACCGTGGCGTATTCCCACTTCTGCATCGGAGGAAGGCTCCCTTGCCTGGCTTGGACTTCGGTCAGGCACAGCCTACGGTCCGGCGACCTCAGCCGGTCGCGGGACGTTGCTCCGGGGCGGGCGGCTCGCCGCAGGGGCCCAGGTGCTCGTAGCGTTGGGGGCAGCGGCTGCGGTCGGCCAGCAGCAGGTCGCAGAAGACCCGGTGCCGGTTGTTCTGGTCGTCGGCCGTGGAGACGGTGGTCTCCCCGGCGTCCAACTCGGCCAGGAAGCCCAGCGAGGTGGCCACGATGCTGGCGAGCGCGGTGGCCGCCGCCAGGTCGGGCACCCGCACCGGCAGGTGGATGACGTAGCCGGGCTCCTCCTCGTCCCGGCCGCGACCGGCCGGTCGGACCAGCGTACGGACCACCTCGACCGGGGGGCGGTAGGAACGCTCGTTGAACGACGCGCCCGCGCCGGGGCCGTCGGCGTCGCCGGGCCGCGCCGCCCGGTCGCCGAGGGGAAACTGGGCTCGGGGAATGTTCTCCGCGTCGCGCATCCGCTGCCTCCGGGCGTCATACCTGTTCACAAGCACCATCGGGCGGCCCGAAGTCCCCCGAGTCGGCCACCGCGTCGCGACGAACGTAGGACGCGGCGACCGCCCCGACAACGGGACGCGCATGATTGATTACGTTAAGTCACATATGCGACACAAGGCTGGTCGGGAACGCGATGGCTTTCTCACGTCCGGCACGCCGTCCACGCGGGGCTGGCAAGCGGCCCGCCGACCGCTACCCTCTCGGACTGGGCGCGCGCGGTCGCACGCCCACCACCTCGACCCCGTGCCCGTCGCCTGGGGCGGCGACGGGCGCGCCGCAACCCGGGGGAGATCGATGACCCAACCACCCGCCGGCGGCGCCACCGGCACGCCTGGCGACCCCTTCCCACCACCCACGTCCACCGGCGCCACGCCGGCCGGGCCCCATCAGCCACCGCCCACCGGCACCCCACCGGGCCCCGCGCCCGGCCACCCGCCGCACCCCGCGGGTGCGCCGCCGCGCAAGCGCCCGACGCTGCTGATCGCCTCGATCGTGCTGGCCGCGGCGGTGCTGCTCTGCGGCGGCGGCGGCACCGCCGCCTTCCTTGCCCTCCGCAACGGCGAGGACGGCCAGGGCGCGAAGGAGCCACAGGTGGCGGTGGACGGCTTCGTCAAGGCCGTCTACCAGGACCGGGACGCCGAGAAGGCGGCCACGTTCGTCTGCTCCGCGGCCCGCGACGAGGAGAAGATCGCCGCCAAGGTCGCCGAGGTCCAGAAGTACGCCGGGCAGTACCAGAACCCGCGGTTCCGCTGGACCAACCCGACGGTCGACAACCAGACCGGGGACCGCGCCACGGTCTCCACCCGGGTCACCATGACCACCGCCGACGAGAAGGTCGCCGACCAGGAACTGCGCTTCACCGTGGTGCGGAAGACGGGTTGGTGGGTCTGCGAGGTCGCCTGATCGCGGCGGCTGGTTAGGCTCGACGGGTGGCAGCGAGTGAGCAGCCGGCCGAGTCCGCCGGCAGATGGCGGGGGCGCCTGCACGTGGTGACCGGCAAGGGCGGCACGGGCAAGACGAGCGTGGCCGCCGCGTTGGCCCTCGGACTGGCCGCCGGGGGGCGACGCACCCTGCTGGTCGAGGTCGAGGGGCGGCAGGGCATCGCCCAGCTCTTCGACACCGACCCGCTGCCCTACAAGGAGCGGCACCTCACCGACGCCCCCGGCGGCGGTGAGGTGCGGGCCCTGGCGGTCGACGCCGAGGAGGCGCTCCTCGAATACCTGGACATGTTCTACAAGCTCGGCGCGGCCGGCCGGGCGCTGCGCAAGCTCGGCGCGATCGACTTCGCCACCACGATCGCCCCGGGCCTGCGCGACGTGCTGCTCACCGGCAAGGTCAAGGAGGCCACCACCCGCACCGTCGGGTCCCGCCGGGCGTACGACGCGGTGGTGCTGGACGCCCCGCCGACCGGGCGGATCGGCCGCTTCCTCAACGTCACGGCGGAGACCGCCCGGCTGGCCAAGGTCGGCCCGATCAAGACCCAGAGCGAGGGTGTCTCCGCGCTGCTGCGCTCGCCGATGGCCTCGGTGCACGTGGTGACGCTGCTGGAGGAGATGCCGGTCCAGGAGACGCTCGACGCGGTGGCCGACCTGACCCAGCTCGGCTTCCCGGTCGGCCGGGTCATCGTCAACGGGGTCCGCCCGCCGGTGCCCGCCGGCCGCGCGGTGACCGCGGCCGAGCTGAGGCGGGGCTTGGCCGCCGCCGGCCTGCCCGCCGACGCCCGGACCGCGGCCGGCCTCGCCGAGGAGGCCCGCGACCAGCGGGTACGCCGAGAGCTGGAGGACTCGCTCCGCGGTGACCTGGTGGAGCTGGGCCTGCCCCTGACCGAGTTGCCGCTGCTCCCCGACGGGGTCGACCGGGCCGGGTTGGCGACGCTCGCCGAGGCGCTCGTCCGGGCGGATTGACTCACACCTGCGGCCGGCACGGAGCAGAGAGCCCCTCGGGACCGATACGCTCGATTGGTGCCTTCCGAAGACGCGGCGCCTCCGCTGGACGTCGACCAGATCCTCGCCGACCCGGGCGTGCGGATCGTGGTCTGCTGCGGTGCGGGCGGCGTGGGCAAGACGACCACCGCCGCGGCGCTGGCGCTGCGGGCGGCCGAGCGGCACGGCCGGCGGACGGTGGTGCTCACCATCGACCCGGCCCGCCGGTTGGCCCAGTCGCTCGGCCTGACCGAGCTGGACAACACGCCCCGGCAGGTCAAGGGCATCGACGTCGAGGCCAGCGGCGGCGAGCTGCACGCCATGATGCTCGACATGAAGCGCACGTTCGACGACGTGGTGCTCCAGCACACCGACCCGGCGAAGGCGGCGGAGATCTTCGCCAACCCCTTCTACCAGGCCATGAGCTCCACCTTCGCCGGCACGCAGGAATACATGGCGATGGAGAAGCTGGGGCAGTTGCACGCCCGGGGCGACTGGGACCTGATCGTGGTGGACACGCCGCCGTCGCGTTCCGCGCTCGACTTCCTCGACGCGCCGGCCCGGCTGTCGCGGTTCCTCGACGGCCGGATGCTGCGGCTGCTGCTGGCCCCGGCGCGCAGCGGTGGGCGGAGCATGTTCAGCCTGGTGACGGCGAGCTTCGGGATGTTCTCCAAGGTGGTGCAGAAGGTGCTCGGCGCCCAACTGCTCACCGACCTGTCCGGCTTCGTCGCCGCACTCGACTCGATGTTCGGCGGGTTCCGGCAGCGGGCCGAGCAGACGTACCAGATCCTGCAGGCCGGAGAGACGGCGTTCCTGCTGGTCGCGGCGCCGGAGCCGGACGCGGTCCGGGAGGCCGCCTACTTCGCCGGCCGGCTGCGCGACGAGCGGATGCCGCTGGCCGGGCTGGTGCTCAACCGGGTGCACGAGCCGGCGGCGTCGGAGTTGGGCGCGGCGGAGAGCCTGGCCGCCGCGGAGCGGTTGGCGACCGCCGGCGGGCACGAGAGCACGGTCGAGGTGCTGCGCGCGCACGCCACGCTGGCCCGACAGGCGGACCGGGAGCGGCGGGTGGCGGCCCGGTTCACCGAGGCGTTCCCGGCGGTGCCGGCGGTGTCGGTGACGGCGCAGCCCGCCGACGTGCACGACGTCGACGGGCTGCGGACGATCGGCGAGGCGATCAGCCGGCCGTGACGGTCAGGTCGCGGTGGTGACCAGGACCTTGTCCTTGCCGGCCTTCTCCTTGGCGTTCTTCCTCATCGCCGCCTCGAACATCTTGCGCCAACTGGTCACCTGCGGGTGACGGCGCAGCAACGCGCGGCGTTCGCGTTCGGTCATGCCGCCCCACACGCCGAACTCGATCCGGTTGTCGAGCGCGTCAGCCAGGCACTCGTACCGAACTGGGCAGCTCCGGCAGATCCTCTTCGCCACGTTCTGTTCGGCGCCCTGTACGAACAACGCGTCCGGGTCCCCGTTCTGACACGCCGCCAGCGACGGCCAGTCAGTGATCATGCCCATCTGTACACGTCCCCCCTTGCAGTACCTACCGACTTCGCGCGAGCAGCCCCCGAACTTCCCCCCGGTCGTCCCGGCCGGCCTCCCCAAGGCGGCACGGACGACAGGTGACTGCGATCGCCGTCACCATCATGCTGCGTAGTCACTCGATTACGCAACGTTGTCGGCAAAATCCATTGTTCCGGACATACCCGGCTTCCCGGGCCTTCGCCGCCGTCTACCCGACCCCGGTACGGCAAAACGCGGCTGTTTGAAGGAACTTCTGTGGATCTCACGCAACCCCGAACCGGGGGCCGCGCGTTTAGCACAACGAGGCCGGCGCGTGATGGAAATGGGGAAACTTCCCCATGCGCCCGCCGATCCCTGCTCGCGTACCCTGTCGAGGTGACCTGGATGCGGAAACGTGACCACAACGTCTTTACCAACGCCGCATCGCTGCTGATCTGCGGCCTGTTGGCCGGTGTGGTGGTGGCCGCGGCGGCCTTCCCCGCGGTGGCGATGTCCGGCCTGGCCGCCAAGGCCGGCGCCGAGACGTTCGGCGCGCTGCCCAAGGAGCTGACGGTGGCCCGGGCCCCGCAGATCACCAACGTCTACGCCTCGGACGGCAAGACGCCGCTGGCCACCATGTACGACGAGAACCGCAAGGACGTCAAGCTCAAGGACATCTCGCCGTTCATGCGCAAGGCCATCGTCGCCGCCGAGGACCACGACTTCTACAAGCACAACGGCGTGGACCTCAACGGCGTCGCCCGGGCGTTCGTCAACAACCAGTCCGCCGGCTCCTCGCAGCAGGGCGCGTCCACGCTCACCATGCAGTACGTCCGGCTGGCCATCTCCTACTCGGCCACCCACCCGGCCGACGTGGTCGCCGCCACCGAGGACACCAGCGCCCGCAAGCTGCGCGAGATGAGCCTGGCGCTCCAGGTCGACAAGGAACTCTCCAAGGACGAAATCCTGGAGCGCTACCTGAACATCGCCGCGTTCGGCAACGGCGCGTACGGCATCTTCGCCGCCAGTCAGGTCTACTTCGGCAAGCTGCCGAGCAAGCTCGACATCCAGGAGTCGGCGATGCTCGCCGGCCTGGTCAAGGCGCCGACCTCGTTCGACCCGACCACCAAGGCCGGCTACCCGGAGGCGGTCGGGCGGCGCGACTACGTCATCCAGAACATGGTGCAGATCGGCGCGATCAACCAGGCCGAGGCGGACGCCGCCAAGAAGATCAAGCTGGTGGTGAAGGACAAGCGCACGCCGAACGGCTGCGTGCAGGCGGCCACCAACTCCTGGGGCTTCTTCTGCGACTACTTCTACCGCTGGTGGCTCCAGCAGGAGACGTTCGGCGCCACCTCGTACGACCGCGAGCGGCGGCTGAAGAGCGGCGGCTACACCATCGTGACCAGCATGGACGTGCAGGCGCAGAAGGCCGCCGACAAGGCCGTCCGCAACCATCTGAGCGAGAGCAGCAAGGCGGCCCGGATGGTGGCCGTGATCGAGCCCGGCAGCGGCCGGGTCCGGGCCGTCGCGGTGAACCGGAAGTTCAAGATCGACGACCCGAAGAACCCGCAGAACAAGATCTCCAGCGACCCGAAGAAGGCCAAGAAGAAGATCCGGGGCAACTACCCGAACACGGTGAACCCGCTGGTCACCGGCGGCCCGGGCATCTCCGGCTACCAGGCCGGCTCGACCTTCAAGATCTTCACGTTGGTGGCCGCGCTGGAGAGGGGCTACCCGCTCAGCTACACCATCAACGCGCCGCAGCAGTTCAAGTCCGACTACCCGGTCGAGGTCAACTCCCCGGCCGCCTGCAAGGGCACCAACAAGTACTGCCCGCAGAACGCCAGCAAGTCGATGGCCGGCACGCATACCATGTGGAGCGGCTTCAGCTTCTCGGTCAACACGTTCTTCATCGACCTCCAGCAACGGGTCGGCGCGGAGAACGCGGTCAAGGCGGCGCAGAAGCTCGGCATCAGCTTCCGCTCGTCCGAGGACGCCAAGCTCGCCGCCAACCCGCACCAGTGGGGCGCGTTCAGCCTCGGCGTCTCGCAGACCACCCCACTCGAGCTGGCCAACGCGTACGCCACGCTGGCCGCCGACGGGAAATACTGCGAGCCGATCCCGGTGCAGGAGATCCGCGGACCGGACGGCAACAAGCTCGACATCGCCAACCCGCACTGCGAGCAGCGGGTCAGCACCGAGGTGGCGCGCGCCGCAGTGGACGCGGCCCGCTGCCCGGTCGGCGACCACTCCGACACGTCGAAGTGCGGCCCCTCCGCCACCGCCGGCAACGTCCGCGGCATCGTCAAGGCGCCGGTCGCCGGCAAGTCCGGCACCACCGACGGCGACAAGACCTCCGCGCTGGTCGCCATGACCAAGCAGTACGCGGTGGCCGGCATCATGGCCGACCCGGACTGGGCGCAGACCACCCAGAAGATGCTCCACAACGAGACGCCCCAGGGCATCAACCCGGCGGTCTACGAGACGCTGCGCGACGCCATGAAGGGCAAGGAACGGAAGAACTTCACCCCGCCGGACGGCAAGATCGTCATGGGTGACCAGCGCTCGATCCCGGGCGTGAAGTGCCAGTCGGTGGATGCCGCCAAGTCGCGGATCAGCGGCGCCGGCTTCGAGCCGGTGGTGTCCAGCAACAAGGTGCCGTCCGAGTGCCCCGCCGGCACCGCGGCCGGCACCAGCCCGGACGGGCGCACCATCAAGGGCGGCGTGGTCCTGATCGAGGTCAGCTCCGGGCAGGGCGCGCCGAAACCCGGCGACGCCACCGGACCGGCCAACCCGGGCAACGGCCGGCCGGGACGCCGCGGCTGACCGGAGAGCAACGACGACGGGCGGGCACCCCAGCGGGTGCCCGCCCGTTCCGTCCCCGTCCGGCGGTCAGAGACCGAGCTGGCGGCGTACCTCCGCGGCCACCCGACCACCCTCGGCCCGACCGGCCACCGCGGCCTGGGCCGCCTTCATCGCCGGGCCCATCTGCGCCTTGCCGGTGAAGCCGCCCGCCGCGAGCGCCCCCGAGACCAGCTCGGCCAGCTCGTCGTCGGAGAGCTGCTTCGGCAGGTAGCGCTCCAGCACCTCACCCTCGGCGGTCTCCTTGCCGGCCTGCTCGGCGCGCCCGGCGTCGGCGAACGCGGTGGCCGCCTCGCGCCGCTTCTTCGCCTCCTTGGTCAGCACCGCGAGCACCTCGTCGTCGCTGAGCTCGCGCTTCTCGCGGCCGGCCACCTCCGCGTTGCCGACGGCCGCGAGGGCCATCCGCAGCGTGGACGTGGTCAGCTCGTCGCGCGCCTTGAGAGCGGCGCGCATGTCGGTGGTGAGACGGTCCTTCAGCGTGCTCATGGACGGTGAAACTACCCTGAACACCATGCGAAAGCGCACACTATTCCGGCTCGCGGCCGGCACCGCCGCCTTCGGCGCGGCGACCCTGGCCTACGCGTCGCTCGTCGAGCGCAACCTGTTCACCCTGCGCCGCTATGACGTGCCGGTGCTCCCGACCGACGCCGAACCGCTGCGGGTGCTCCACCTGTCGGACCTGCACATGATGCCCAACCAGCGGCGCAAGCAGGACTGGGTGGCCTCGCTGGCCGCGCTCGACCCGGACCTGGTGGTGGTCACCGGCGACAACATGGCCGACCCGGAGGCGGCGCCCGGCGTGCTGCGGGCCCTCCAGCCGTTGCTCGATCTGCCCGGCGCGTTCGTGTTCGGCTCCAACGACTACACCGGGCCGGTGCTGAAGAACCCGTTCGCCTACTTCCTGCCCGACCGGGAGTACACCGAGGGCGTGCCGCTGCCGTACGAGGAACTGCGCGGCATCCTCACCGGTGCCGGCTGGGCCGACCTGAACAACGCGCGCACCACGCTCAAGGCCGGTGGCCGGGAGATCGAACTGGTCGGCGTGGACGATCCGCACATCGAGCGGGACGACTACGACGCGGTGGCCGGGCCGGCCGGTGACTCCGCCGCGCTGTCGATCGCCCTGGCCCATTCCCCGGAGCCGGCCGTGCTGGACCGGATGGCCGCCGACGGCTTCGGGCTGCTGCTGGCCGGGCACACCCACGGCGGGCAGGTCTGCGTGCCCGGCTACGGCGCGCTGGTGACCAACTGCGGGCTGCCCCGGTCGATGGCCCGCGGCCTGCACCGCTGGCCCGGCTCGGACTCGTGGCTGCACGTCTCCGCCGGCCTGGGCACCCACCCGACCGCGCCGATCCGCTTCGCGTGCCGGCCGGAGGCGAGCATCCTGACCCTGATCTCCCGCTGACCCGGGCCCGCCTCCGGCGATCTTGGTACGGATCCGCGCTCATGGCGGGGCGGATTCGTACCAAGATCCAGGTGCCGAGGCAGGCGGGGGGTACCGAGTTTGACCACGGGGGCGGGTGGGCTACTATTTGTCGGCACGCCTCGGGGTGTGGCGCAGCTTGGTAGCGCGCTTCGTTCGGGACGAAGAGGTCGTCGGTTCGAATCCGGCCACCCCGACAGAGGTAAGAGGGCACATCCGATCTATGGATGTGCCCTCTGTGCTTTCTGGGTGACCAACTGAGCGATTACGCCGGAGTAGCCGCACAGGTCGGCGATGTCCTCGCCGCCGATGCGCCCCACGTCCTGGCCTAGATGAATGTGTCTCCGCAGACCCGCCAGGCTCGGTCGCGGCCCGCCAGGGAGAGCGTCACCTCGCGGGTCGCACCGCTCCCCTCGACGAGCCGCACGTCGATCCACGCTCGATGGCCGGGTTCGTCCGCGAACGCCCCGCCGAGGACGGAGTGATCGACCGGACGGGAGCTGTTCTTCAGCTTGGCGACGAAGGCGTCAGGTATTGATCCCCCGCACCGAACCGACCACGTTCCGGACACGACTGAGTCAAGGTCGCTCGCGATCAGGTCAGCGTGGCATTACATAGCGTGGCGCTCCGGTGTACCTTCCGATGTGGTGGCGCGTCCTCCTCTAACGCTTGGAGCGTCGTTGTGTCGCACGTCGATCCGCGTTTCGGGGCTCGGTTGCGGACCCTGCGTACCGACCGTGGGCTGTCTCTGCGGGCGCTCGGGCAGCTCGCCCACCGGGGTAAGAGCCATCTGCACGACCTGGAGACCGGCGTCAAGGCTCCGACGCCCGAAACGGCCCGGCACCTTGATGAGATTCTTCAGGCTGGTGGGGCACTCGTACGGCTTGTCGATCAGCCCGTCGACCACGACGCGGAGGCAGATGAGCTGCTGGCTCGGGTGCGCGCCAGTGATGTGAGCGCCGAGACGCTGAGCCGGATCGAGGCGGGCGTCGACGATCTGGCGAGTGCGTACGCGACCACCCGCCCGGTGGACCTGCTTCCGGCGGTGCGCCGGCATCTGGCGTACGTGGGTCGGCTGCTCGACGGCCGGGGCACCGTTGCGCAGCGGCGGAGTCTGATCGTTGCCGGCGGTTGGCTGACCGTGCTGCGGGCGACGGTGCACATCGACCTTCAGCAGCGTTCAGCGGCCGGGGCGCATCTGGCTGCCGCTGCCAAGCTCGCCGATCACGGCGAGCATGCGGAGATGCAGGCGTGGTGCCTGGAGACCCGGGCGTGGGACCACCTCACCCGGGGCGAGCACCGGCCGGCGATCGCACTGGCGCAGCAGGCCCAGCGGGTGGCGCCTCGGGGAAGCTCGGCGCACATCCAGGCGACGGCGCAGGAGGCGCGGGGCTGGGCACGCGTCGGTGATGTCCGGCTGACCCGCCGTGCGTTGGACCGTTTGGAGCGGGCGACCGCGAACCTGGCCGTGCCGCAGCGGGCCGAGCATCACTACCGGTACGACCCGACGAAAGCGTTGGCGTACACGGCGACGACGTTGTCCTGGGCGGGCGATCCGGCTGCGGAGCAGGTCGCCCGGGTCGTGTTGGCGGAGTTGGATCCGCGCGGGGACGGTGGCGACCGCCCTAGACGCTCCGCTTCCGCGCGTCTCGACCTGGCCCTGGCGTTGGTCGCGTCTGATCAGCCCGACGAAGCCAGTGCGGTCGCCGTCGAGGCGATCCGCTCCGGACGGGTGGTGCCTTCAAACTGGTGGCGGGCGCGAGAGGTGCTCCGGCGGGTCGAGCAGACCGGCGCGTCAGAGGTGTCGACGCTTCGCGAGGTCTACGAGGCGTACCGGCCCGCGTCCTGACAGCGGACAACCCGTTCGTCCAGCGGACACGCGGCACCTTTAGGTAACCGGCCGATCCCTCGATGCTGTGACCAGGGCGGAGTTACCCAGGTGACCCGCCTGGAGGTCGGGCGCGGCGGTCGCGGTCCTTAACCGAGCATGCCGTCACGCCCCTGCCAGCGGAGGTAGGGATGAGCGAGAAGGCCCCGTCGGGACGCCGAGGCGAGGAAGTCCAGAAGGCGGAGCGGGAGGCCGCCCGTCAGCGGCTTCTCCAGCAGGCCGAGGCGGATCGAATACCGGCCGAGGACACGACCCGGGCGGTGCCGGACCGGCGGTGGCGCCGTGGACAGCAGTGACCTGCTGCCGATCGGCCGGCGGGTGGCGTACTGGCGTGGTCGGCGCAAGCTCTCCCAGCAGATGCTGGCCGACCGGCTGGGCAAGTCGAAGAGCTGGGTGGACAAGGTGGAGCGGGGTGTCCGGTCGCTGGACAAGGTGTCGACGCTTCAGGACATCGCCGCCGCCCTGCGGATCGACACGGCGGTGCTGCTCGGTCGAGCTGCCCGGCCGGTCGGGGCGACCGAGCGCGTTGAGGGTGTGGAGCGGATCCGCGCGGCACTGTCGACCTACGAAATCGCCCTGGGGCGCCCGGCCGGCCGCCGTCCCCCGCTGTCGGTCGAGACGCTGTCGCGGGGGGTCGCGCACGTGTGGAGCACCTTCCAGCACGCCCGCTATCCGCAGGCGGTCGACCTGGTACCCCGGATGGTGGCCGACGCGCAGCGGACCCACGCCCACCATCCTGAGGCAGGCCGAGCGCTGCTGGTGGAGGCGTACCGGGTCACGGCATCGCTGCTGACGAAGCTGGGTTCCACCGACGTCGCGTGGTTGGCCGTCGACCGGGCGATGATCGCCGCCACCGGCGACCGACTCTCGGTGGCTGCCGCCGCCGTGCAGCTCGGTCCGGTCCTACGCGAGTCGGGTCGGGCAAAGCTGGCGACATCGGCGATGCTGGCCGCCGCCTACCGGATCGCCCCGCCGGTTGCCGGGTACAGCACCCCGCCCGAGCTGTCCCTGTGTGGCACGCTTCTCGTCCAGGCTGCCCTGGCCGCGTCCCGCGACGGGGAAGATCGCACCGCAGTCGAGCTGATCGACGAGGCCGCCGAGATGGCCGCGCGGGTGGGCGACGGCCACGACCACCACCGGACCGGATTCGGACCAACTGCGGTGGAGCTTGCTCGGATCGCCGCAACGGCGGAGCGGGGCGACGCACGACAGGCCGTCGCCCGGCACGAGGAGGTGACCACCCGCGACGGCTGGCGGTGGCTGCCCGCCGAACACCGCGCCGCGCACCTGATCGACGCCGCCCCGCATGTACCTGCACACCGGCGACCCGGTCAACGCCGGCCGCACCCTGATCGCTGCCGATCGCATCGCGCCGGCCGAGATCCGCCACCGGCCGGCCGGCCGGGACGTACTCGCCCAGGTTGCCCGCGACCCGCGTGCCCCGACGACGCTCACCGAACTCGCCGCCACGCTCGGAACGGGCTGAGGACGACACCCGGCCCCCGTGCAGACACCCGTGGCGTTCCATTCACGCCTCATCCGGTCCACGAGTGGAACATTATGGATGTCTCCGCGCTCTGGAGACACCCATGGCGTTCCACTCGTGGTTCAGCCAGCCGGCGATTGGAACACGATGGGTGTCTCCGACGGCGTACACGTGACACCGGCCAGCCAGATTGCGTCGGTGACGTCGACGACGAGGGCACGCCCGGCTGCGGGCGGTCTACCCGTCCACCTGGCAGAGTAGGACGCATGCAAGCGATGATGATCCGATCCCGCCTGACCGATTGGACCACCGTCGTCCCCGTGCTCGCCGTGCTCCTGCTGGTCTTCACCTGGGGCCGCGAGCTGCCCGGTCCGCTGATCTTCGTGGTGGCCGCCCTGCTCGCGGCCGCGGTCCTGGCCGCCGTCCACCACGCCGAGGTGGTCGCGCACAAGGTGGGTGAGCCGTACGGGTCGCTGGTGCTGGCCGTCGCGGTCACCGTGATCGAGGTCGGTCTGATCGTCACACTGATGATCAACGGCGGGGACAAGACGCAGGCGCTGGCCCGGGACACCGTCTTCGCCGCCGTGATGATCACCTGCAACGGCATCCTTCGGCCTGTCCCTGCTGCTCGGCGCGCTGCGCCGGCAGGTGGCGGTGTTCAACCCGGAGGGCACCGGCGGGGCGCTGGCCACCGTGGCCACCCTGGCCACGCTGAGCATGGTGGTGCCGACGTTCACCACCAGCCGGCACGGCCCGGAGTTCTCCCCGGCCCAGCTCGCCTTCGCGGCGGTCGCCTCGCTCGCCCTCTACCTGCTGTTCGTGATGGTGCAGACCGGCCGGCACCGTGACTACTTCCTCCCGGTGACCCAGGAGGGCAGCATCATGGCCGAGGACCGCGACGGCGACGGGCACGCCGAGCCGCCGTCCACCCGTACCGCGCTGGCCAGCCTGGCGTTGCTGGTGGTGGCGCTGGTGGCGGTGGTCGGCGACGCGAAGACCATCTCCCCGGCGATCGAGAGCGCCGCGCAGGCGGCGAACCTGCCGCAGGCGTTCGTCGGTGTGGTCATCGCGCTGCTGGTGCTGGCGCCGGAGACGCTTGCCGCCGCGCGGGCGGCCCGGCGGGACCGGGTGCAGATCAGCCTGAACCTCGCCCTCGGCTCGGCGATGGCCAGCATCGGGCTGACCATTCCGGCCATCGCGATCGCCTCGATCTGGCTGGACGGTCCGCTGCTGCTGGGCCTGGGCGGCACCCAGATGACGCTGCTCGCGCTGACCGCGGTGACCGCCGTGCTGACCGTGGTGCCCGGGCGGGCCACCGTGCTCCAGGGCGGTGTGCACCTGGTGCTGCTCGCCGCGTTCGTCTTCCTGGCCGCCAGCCCGTGACCAACCCGGACGGTCGCGGTCAGTCGTGCAGCTCGGTGCGGGCCACCTCGCCGAACGCCGCGGTCAGGTAGTCCGCGAACGGGCGGCCGGTGACCGTGAGCAGGTCGGCGACGAGCAGCGGGGCGTGCCGGGCCACGGCCGCCGGGTCGGGCGGGGCGTCGTCGTCGCCCGGGTCGTAGACGCCGAGCGCGCCGGCCAGCAGCACCAGCAGGATGTGCGGGTCGACCTCGGGCCACCACGTCGCGGCGGCCCGGACGCAGCGTTCCAGCACCTGGCGGACGTCGTCGCCGTCCAGCCCGTCCGGATGGCCCTCCTCCAGCAGCAGCCGGACCACGCCGCCGAGCACCAGCCCGGCCCGGTCGGCGGTGGCGAGCCGTGCCACGGCCGGCCGGTACGCCTCGGCGTCCCGGGCCCGCGCCGCGTCGACCGCGTCCGTGGCGGTCACGGCGATCTCGCGCACCGGTGCGGGCAGATGACGCCAGGTCGTGGTCACCGGGTCAGCATGGCAGACACCGGCCGCGAAGAATCCAGCCATCCTGCGCCGGAGCGGCGCGGACGGCGACGGGCCCCGGAGCGCTGCTCCGGGGCCCGTCGTCGGTGCGGGTCAGGCCGCGGGGACCTCCGCGGTGGTCCGGATCCGGTCCAGCGCCGGCGCGGACACCGGCGACTTCTCGGTCAGGTACGCGGTGAAGGCGTCCAGGTCGATCTGGCCGGTCACCGCGTTGGTGCCGCCGGTCAGGACGCTGAAGCCGTCGCCGCCACCGGCGAGGAAGTTGTTCACCGTGACCTGGTAGGTCGCGGTGTCGGTGACCGGGGTGCCGTTGATGGTGAGGCTGCCCCGGACCACCCGGGTGCCGGCGCAGGGCGTGCCGGCCGGCGCGGTGGTGCCGTTGACGTCGACCACGTAGTTCACGGTCGAGGACGCGTAGAGCACCCGGGCCACGGTGAACTGCTGCTCCAGCATGCAGTAGAGCTGCGCGCCGGTCAGGTCCAGCGTGACCAGGTTGTTGGCGAACGGCTGGACGGTGAACGCCTCGGCGTAGGTGACCGGGCCGGCGTCGAGGTCGGCGCGCACCCCACCGGGGTTCATGAACGCGGCGACGGCGTTCTGCTCGTTGTCGGTCGCGGCGAGCTGCGCGTCCGCGATCAGGTTGCCCAGCGGCGACTCACCGGTCTGGTAGGTCGGCTTGCCGTTGGCGTCGACCCCGGTCTGGAAGAGGTTCTCCTGGGTCTTGGTGATCGCCTCGGTGGTCTCGCCGACCACCCGGTCGGCCACCGGGCCGAGCGCGGTCTTGTACCGGCTGATCAGCTCGGTGGAGGCCGGGTCCTTGGCGACGTCCCGGGTGACCACCACGTTGTTCGCCGACGCGCTGATCACGTCCCGGGTACGCGGGTCGATCTTCAGGTTGATGTCGGTGACCAGGCGGCCGAACGAGCTGGCGCTGGTGACCAGCTTGCCGTTGATGTTGCAGTTGTACGCGGCGTGGGTGTGCCCGCTGACGATCACGTCGATGGCCGGGTCCATCCGGTTGGCGATGTCGACGATCGGGCCGCTGAAGCCGGTGCAGTCGTTGATGCCGCCGCCGTTCTGCACGCCGCCCTCGTGCAGCAGCACGACGATGCTCTTGACGCCGAGCAGCTTCAGGATCTTGGCGTACTTGTTGGCGGTGTCGGCCTCGTCGGTGAAGCGCAGCCCGGCGACGCCCTGCTGGCTGACGATGTTCGGGGTGCCCTCCAGGGTCATCCCGATGAACCCGATCGGCACACCCTTGACGATCTTGATGCCGAACGGCTGCATCAGCGGCAGGCCGGTGGAGGTCTTGAACGCGTTCGCGGAGAGGTACCTGAACTTGGCGCCCTCGAACGGCGTGCCGTCGGCGCAGCCGTCCACCGGATGGCAGCCGCCGCGCTGCATCCGCAGCAGCTCCTTGGCGCCCTCGTCGAACTCGTGGTTGCCGACGCTGGCGAACTCGAGCCCGGCGAGGTTCATCTCCTCGATGGTGGGCTCGTCGTGGAACGCGGCGGAGAGCAGCGGGGAGGCGCCGATCAGGTCGCCCGCGGCGACCGTGACCGTGCCCTTGCCCTGCGCCTGGGCCGCCGCACGCATCGCCTTCAGGTGGCTGGCCAGGTATTCCGCGCCACCGGCGGGCTGGCCGTCGATGGTGCCGCTGGACCCGCTCGGCGGCTCCAGGTTGCCGTGGAAGTCGTTGATCGCGAGCAGCTGGACGTCGACCGGCTTCGAGTGGGCCTCGGCCTGGTCGGGGGTGACGGCGACCGCGGTGAACGCGGTCGCGGCGAGTGCGGCCAGGCCTACGGTGGCCCGGCGGCGCATCCCGGAGACGGACATGGAACTCCTCGTGAGATACCGGCGCGTGGTGTCCGGGCGATGGTTCGCCCGGTGACCCTGATCCGTGCCGTGACAGGGGTCGATCGCGAGAGGCGGCACTCGGGGGAACGCCGCCCGCCGGGGTAGCTTCTCATCCGCCGGGCCGCAGGTCGAGCCCACGGCGTCGGCCCCCAGGGACCAGGGAGCCGACGCCGACGCTCATGTCACGCGGAATTCCTTGCGCTGGCAACCGTCGTTGGCCGAAACACCCCCGGCAGGTCACCCATCGCGAACCGAACGGCCGTTCACCCCGACCGGTCCGGCATCCGGCACGGACTGTCCGAACTCGACACGAGCGCCGGAGGGCCGGGATCCGGACCCGGTGTGGGTGGCCCGCACCAGTGCGCGCAACGCCGCACCGGACCACCTACCGGCCACCCCCGGCCGACCCGCCAGGTAGCCGACGGTCCGCGCGACGTCCCAGCCGTGCGCCTCCCGCAACCCGCGCGCCAGCATGCCGAGGTAGACCGCGGCGGGACGGTTCCACGGCACCTCCACCGCCCGGTGCCCGGCGGTGAAGGTGAGCATCGGCAGGCCGTCGCGCTCGCCGACCCGCAGCAGCGTCTCGTAGCGGCCCGGACCGAGCGTGGCCCGGCCGGTCCCGGCCGCCGTGCGGATCCCCGCCAGGTCGGCGCCGGGCGGCCGGTACATCTCCTGGGCCGCGATGTCGGCGAACTGCTCGATGGTCACCAGGTAGCCGCGGACCGCCGCGCGGCCGGGCAGCTCCGGGTCGTAGAACGCCATGCCGCCGGTCCAGGCCCGCGACTCGCCTGCGAAGTAGATCCCGCCGGGAATCAGCACCGGAACCGTCCGCCGTGGTGGCCGGCAGTCACGACAACCGGGGTACGCGCGCAGCCCGCCCGGCGGCCGTCCGCCGCGCAGATACCAGTCGAGTCGCGCCGCGTGCAGGTTGGAGCCGTAGGCGACGTACCAGAGGAACGACACGGAGCGTCAGAACCAACAGGTCCGCCCGGCCGCGTGACTGACCTGGACGGTGTGCGTGACGCAGCCGACGTCGGCCACCCGGTGCAGCAGGAACGCGGTCGGCTCGGCGACCCAGCCGATCTCGTCGCCGTCGGTCATGGTCAGGCTCGCCTGCACCCAGGTGCTCGGCGCGGTGGTCAGCACCGTGCCGGCGAACGCGCTGGTCACCGGCCGGTGCAGGTGACCAGCGGCGACGCGTACGACATGGGGGTGCCGGCCGATCACGGCGGCGAGCGCGTCGGCGTCGGCGAGCCGGACGGCGTCGGCGGCCGGCACGCCCACCGCGACCGGCGGATGGTGCAGGCACACGACGGCCGGCGCCTCCGGTCGCCCGGCGAGCACCCCGTCGAGCCAGTCGAGCTGCTCGTCGCCGAGCCGACCGCCGGAGCCGCCCGGCGCGAGCGAGTCGAGCACCACGAGCGTCGCCTCCTCGTGGTCCACGTGGTAATGCGCGGAGAACCCGCCGGCCAGGTGGGGGGTGCCGCCGAACGTGTCGAGCAGCGACTCCCGGTCGTCATGGTTGCCGGCGGCCAGGTGGACCGGCAGCGGAAACCGCCCGACGATCTCGCGGAGGGCGAGGTATTCGTCCGGCCGGCCGTTGCCGGTGAGGTCCCCGCTGATCACCACGCACTCGGGCCGGGGGCGCAGGGCGAGCACGGTGCCCAATGCCCGGTGCAGCCCGGCGGCCGGCTCGGCGGCGAGCGGGCCGGTGGTCACGTGCGGGTCACTGAGCTGGGCGATGAGCATCGGCGTCTCCTCGGGCCCGGGATCTCCACCGTACCCACAGGCGGCGTCCACAGCCTGTGGATAGCACATGTGTACGAAGGTCGACGATGCCCACGCTGAGTACGCTTGATCGCGACCATCCCCCCTCCCAGCAGGAACGACGTGGATCACGAGCGAGTCCTCCGCGATGTCACGGTGCGCCTTCCCACGGCGTCGACCGTGCCGGAGGCGTGCCAGTGGACCGTCGCCGCGCTCGCCCGGCACACCCCGGCGACCGCCACCATCCTGCTCCGGGTCCACGACCGCCTGAGGTGCGTCGCGGCCACCGGCGCCTGGCAGGTCTTCTCGCACGTGCCGGCCACCGCCGACGGGCCGGCCCGGCACCGGCCCGAGCCGTCGGTGGTGCGGCGGGTCTACGCCTCCGGTGAGACCGCCGCCGTCCCGGACGTCACCGCCGACCCCGACTACCTGCCGGTCCGACCGGACGTCACGGCCGAGCTCTGCGTGCCGGTACGCGACCCGGCCGGCCGGCCGATCGGCGTGCTCGACCTCCAGTGGAGCGAGCCGGTCACGCTCGCGCCGTGGCGGGAGACCGCCGAACGGCTGGCCGACCGGCTCGGTGCCCGGATCGCGACGCTCGGCGGCCCGCCGGCCGAGAGCCGCAGCGAGAAGCTGCTCCGGCACGCCGCCGCGTTCACCGCCGCGCCGACCGACTGGGACCTGATGACCGCCGCCATCGCGGCGGCCCGGGACGTGTCCGCGCTCTCCGCCGCCGTGCTGGTGCTCACCGGCCGGCGCGGCCCCCGGCTGGGCGCACCCACCGACACCCCGGGCGAGTTGGAGGCCCGGATCCGGGCCGAGCTGACCGACGCCGGCCCGGCCGCGCTCGACCGGATGATCGACCGGGCCCACCGCTACGGTTCGGCGTACACGCTGGGCGAGGCGGGGCACCCGCCGACCGGGGAATATCTGCCGCTGACCCGGGCCGGCGCGCGCACGCTGGTGGCGGTGCCGGTCGGCGCGCCGACCGCCGGTGGCGTGCTGCTCGTCGCCGACGAGCGGTCGCTGCGGCCCGACCCGACCACGGTCAACCTGATCGAGTTGCTGGCCGGGCAGGCGTGGACCTGCCTCGACCGGCTGCGCACCCTGGCACGCCTGCGCGAGCAGGCCAGCTCCGACCCGCTGACCGGGCTGCGGCACACCGGGCCGTTCGGGCAGCGGATCGCCAGTGCCACGCCGGGGCGTACCGCGCTGCTGGCGATCGACGTGGACGGGTTCAAGGACGTCAACGACACCTTCGGCCACCAGGCCGGCGACCGGCTGCTGGTGGGGCTGGCCCGGGCGCTGGAGGGCGCGCTGCGCCAAGGCGACGAGCTGTACCGGACCGGCGGCGACGAGTTCGTCGCGGTGATCGAGGTGAGCCACCCGCAGGAGGCGGTCGGGATCGCCGAACGGCTCACCGAGGCGGCCCGCCGCACCGGCCGGACGATCAGCGTCGGCATCGCGCTGCCCCGCCCCGGCGAAACCCCCGACGGCACCCTGCACCGAGCCGACCAGGCCCTCTACGCCGTCAAGCGCCAGGGCCGAGACGGCGTCCACCTCTCCGCCGCCTGACCCCCACCCCCCGCGCGTCGATCTTGCACTTTCGGCCCGGATCACGCGGCAGATGTGCCTTCTGCCGGGGCAGGAACTGCAAGATCGCGGGGGTCAGGCGGTGAGTTCGCGGGCCAGGAGTTCGGCGATCTGGGCGGTGTTCAGGGCGGCGCCCTTGCGGAGGTTGTCGCCCGTCACGAAGAGGTCGAGGGCTCTCGGGTCGTCGACGGCGCGCCGGATGCGGCCGACCCAGGACGGGTCCGTGCCGACCGCGTCGATCGGCATCGGGAACTCCCCGGCCGCCGGGTCGTCGACCAGGATCACACCCGGCGCGTTGCGCAGCACCTCGCGGGCGCCCTCGGCGTCCACCTCGGTGGCGAAGACGGCGTGCACGGCCACCGAGTGCCCGGTCACCACCGGCACCCGCACGCAGGTGGCGGAGACCTTCAGGTCGGGCAGCCCGAGGATCTTGCGCGACTCGTTGCGCAGCTTCAGCTCCTCGGAGGACCAGCCGGCGTCGGCCAGCGAGCCCGTCCAGGGCACCACGTTGAGCGCCAGCGGCGCCGGGAACGGGCCCAGCTCGTCGCCGACGGCCTGGCGTACGTCGCCGGCGCGGGAACCGAGCGCCCGATCCCCGGCGATCTTGCCGAGCTGGAGGTGCAGCGCGTCCACACCGGCCTGCCCCGCGCCGGAGACCGCCTGGTAGGAGGCGAGGACCAGTTCACGCAGGCCGTACTCGCGGTGCAGCGGCGCGATCGCGACGATCATCGCCAGGGTGGTGCAGTTGGCGTTGGCGATGATCCCCTTGGCCCGGTTGCGCACCTGCTCGGGGTTGATCTCGGGGACCACCAGCGGCACGTCGCGGTCCATCCGGAAGGCGCCGGAGTTGTCCACCACCACCGCGCCCCGGGTCACCGCGACCGGCGCCCACTCGGCCGAGACGTCGTCGGGCACGTCGAACATCGCCACGTCGACGCCGTCGAACGCCTCCGGCGTGACGGCCTGGACGGTCAGCTCCTCGCCCCGGCACCGCAACCGACGGCCGGCCGAGCGCTCCGAGGCGAGCAGCCGGATCTCGCCCCACACGTTGCGGCGGGAGGAGAGGATCTGGCACATCACCGTGCCGACGGCACCTGTCGCACCGACCACGGCGAGGGTGGGCAGCGGCCGCATCCGCGTTACCGCCCGGTGCCGGCGTAGACGACGGCTTCGGTGTCACCACCCAGCTCGAAGGCGTCGTGGATGGCGCGGACCGCCTTGTCGAGGTCGGTGTCGCGGCAGACCACGGAGACCCGGATCTCCGACGTGGAGATCATTTCGATGTTCACCCCGGCGGTGCCCAGCGCGGCGAAGAAGCCGGCGGCGACGCCCGGGTGCGAGCGCATGCCGGCGCCGATCAGCGAGACCTTGCCGACGTGGTCGTCGTAGAGCAGGCCCTTGAACTTGACCGTCTCCTGGATCTTGCTGAGCGCGGCCATCGCGGTCGGACCGTCGGCCTTGGGCAGCGTGAACGAGATGTCGGTGCGGCCGGTGCCCTCGGTGGACACGTTCTGCACGATCATGTCGATGTTGATCTCGGCACCGGCGACGGTGTCGAAGATCCGCGCGGCGGCGCCCGGCTCGTCGGGCACCCCGACGATCGTGATCTTCGCCTCGCTGCGGTCGTGGGCGACCCCGGTGATCAGTGCCTGTTCCACAGGAAGGTCCTCCATCGATCCGGTGACCATCGTGCCGGTGTTGGTCGAGTATGACGAACGGACGTGGATCGGCAACCCCGCGCGCCGGGCGTACTCGACGCTGCGCAGGTGCAGCACCTTCGCGCCGCACGCGGCCAACTCCAGCGTCTCCTCGTAGGTGATCTGCGCGATGTGCCGGGCGTTCGGCACGATCCGCGGGTCGGCGGTGAAGATGCCGTCCACGTCGGTGTAGATCTCGCAGACGTCCGCGTGGAGCGCGGCGGCCAGCGCGACGGCGGTGGTGTCCGAGCCACCCCGACCGAGCGTGGTCACGTCCTTGGTGTCCTGCGAGACGCCCTGGAAGCCGGCGACGATGACCACCGCGCCCTCGTCCAGCGCGCCCTTGAGCCGCCCCGGGGTCACGTCGATGATCCGGGCCCGGCCGTGCACCGAGGTGGTGATCACGCCGGCCTGGGAGCCGGTGAACGACCGCGCCTCGTAGCCCAGGTTGTGGATCGCCATGGCCAGCAGCGCCATGGAGATCCGCTCGCCGGCGGTGAGCAGCATGTCCAACTCGCGGCCGGGCGGCAGCGGGCTCACCTGGTTGGCCAGGTCGAGCAGCTCGTCGGTGGTGTCACCCATCGCGGAGACCACCACGACCACGTCGTCGCCCGCCTTGCGGGCCGCCACGATGCGCTCGGCCACCCGCTTGATCCGCTCGGCGTTGGCGACGGAGGACCCGCCGTACTTCTGCACCACGAGTGCCACGACGGTGCGCTCCCCTCCCATGACGGCCCTGAGCGTGCCGACGCCGCCGGGTTTCTCGGTCCGGCGGCGCGTGTCAGACCTCCTCAGGGTATCGGGCGGGCCGCGCGGCCGGAGCGGGTGATCCCACCATCCGGCCCGGGGACGCCAACCGGTACAGCCGTACGGTGGGCTGACCCGGGCCACCGGGACGTCGCAGAATGACCTGGTGCTCGCTCATCGACGCGCGGCCCGGCGGCTGACCGGCGTACTCGCGCTCACCCTGCCGGCGCTGCTCGCCGCCTGCGCCACCGACCATCCGCGGACAGCGCCCGCCGACGGCGCCGACCCGGTGCCGGTGCAGGTCGACGCCGCCCGCGACGAACTCGCCGGGCTGGCCGCCGCCGCGCAGGACCTACACTTCGTCGCCACCTACGCCTGGGCCCCGCCCGGCGGGCCGTCCCGGACCGTCACCTGGACCAGCGCGAACGACGACAGCTGGCGGGTCGACGTGCCCGGCTGGGGGCAGGGTGGCACGGTGGACGTCTCCCTCGCCGGCACCTCCGACGGGCTGTTCCAGTGCGCCCTGCCCTCGACCGGCCGGACCCGGCCGGCCGGCTGCGTGCGCCTCGGCGACACCGACGACGCGGTGCCCCGCCGGCTCGACCCGCGGGTGCAGCACCCGTTCACCGACTGGCTGGAGGTGCTCACCGACCGGCGCGCGCCGCTCGCGGTCGCTTCGGCCACCTCGCCGGCCGGCGTCACCGGCCGGTGCTACTCGGTCGACTCCACCGCGGCCTCCATGAACGCGCCGCTGGACGTGGGCGTCTACTGCTTCGGCGAGGACGGCACGCCACTGGCGGTCCGCGCCGCCCTGGGCAGCCTCACCCTGACCGGGAAGCCCGGCCCGGGGCCGGGGACGGTCGAGCTGGCCGGCGCGGTGACCGAGGACGAGCCGGTCGGCCGGGACGCGCCGCCGCCCGGAACACCCTAGCTTTTGTCCGTTACGGGTGTCCTTGACCACACCCGCACACCCTCACCTCCCCGACAAAACGGTCATCGGGGACGCTGACTCCATGACGGACCTGACCCCGCTGCTCGCCTTCCGGTGGAGCCCCCGCGCGTTCGACCCCGACGCGGAGCTGACCGCCGACGAGGTGGCCACCCTGCTGGAGGCGGCCCGCTGGGCCCCCTCGGCCGGCAACGCCCAGCCGTGGCGGTTCGCGCTCGGGCGCCGGCAGGACGAGACCTGGAAGCGGATCCTGGTCGGCCTCCCCGACACCGACCAGGGCTGGGCCCGGCACGCCGCCGCCCTGCTGCTCCGCTGAGCGCCGCCGGCCGGCGGCCCCGGCGTCGCACGGCCGACTCAGCCGCCCCGAGCGGCCCGGAGCAGGGCGTCGCCGACGTCGGTGTTGCGGTAGAGCACGTGCCGCCCGGCCCGGGACCGGGCGACGAGCCCGGCCGCGTGCAGCGCGGTCAGGTGCTGGGAGACGTTCCCCGCCGACATCCCGGTGAGCCGGGCCAGGTCGGTCGTGCTCACCGCCGAATCGAGCCGGTGCAGCAGCGCGGCCCGGCCGGCGCCGACCACCCGGGCCAGCGGGTCGCCGGGCGGCGCCGGGGCCCGCTCCCAGAGCGTCCCGACCGCCCGGACCGGGTACGCCCCGGCCGGCAGCGAGTCCTCCAGCAGGTTCCACAGCACCCGACGGTCGGTGAACACGCTCGGGTTCAACGCCAAGCCCCGGCTGCGCAGGTCGAAGTCGCGTTCGAACGGGTCGTCGCTGACCACCCGGTCGCCGAGCCAGCGCAGGCTCGGGTGGAGCTGCTCGAACAGCCGGCCCGCGCCGCCCTCGGCGAGCTGGGCGGCCCGGTGCGCCACGTCGGCGTCGAGCAGCGCCCGCATCCGTGGCCAGTCCGGGGCGATCGCCTCGTCGTGCCAGATCCGGACGGCGTCGACGAGCTGCGGCAGCAGCCCGCGCGGATCCGCCAGCAACGCCGCGCCGAACGGGCTCAGCGGCCGGCTCGGCAGGGTCGCCAGCAGGTCCTGGACCACCACGTCCGGCGGTGTCGCCGCGATCTGGTCGAGCTGCTCGGTGATCCCCGCGTCCGGTCGGGCCGCCGGGGTGAGGAAGTCGGGCAGCCATCGGCGCGGAAGGGTCAACTCCACCAGCGGGCGGACCCGGACCGCCACCTCCGGACGGCGCAGCGTCGACCGGGCCCGGTCGATCCACGGCAGGTGCACCGCGTAGCGGACCGGCTGGGACAGCGCCCACAGGCTCATCACCGTCTCGTTGACCGGCGACACCGCGAACCGCACGCCCGCCACGTCGGCCAGATTGAACCGCAACTCGGACACCCGCACCCCCGGAGCCAGGATTCGACCCAGCCTAAAACGTTCGACCGGAGGGCGGGGGGCACGGTTTGCTCACCGGTCATGGGGGCCAGAGAAAGCATCCGCACCGCCGTCCGACACGTCGTACCGCCGGCCGGGCTGACCCGCGCGCTGGCCGTGCAGGCCATGGTGAACGCCGTCGGCCACGGCCTGTTCCAGGCCGGCAGCGCGGTCTTCTTCACCCGGGCGCTGGGGCTGAGCCCGGCCCAGGTGGGTCTCGGCCTCTCGCTGGCCGCCGGGGCGTCCCTGCTCGGCACCGTCCCGCTGGGCGGGCTCACCGACCGGTACGGCCCGCAGCGGGTCTGGATCGTCGGTCTACTGCTCGACGCGGCGCTGTTCGCGGCGTACCCGTTCGTCGGTGGCTTCGCCGGGTTCCTCGCCGTGGTGCTCGCGCTGGCCGTGGTGGGCGCCGCCGCGAACACCGCGCGCCAGGTCTACTCGATCAACGTGCTGCGCCCGGAGGAACGGGTGACCGCGATGGCCTACCAGCGTTCCTCGCTCAACGTCGGCTTCGGGATCGGCGCGCTGATCAGCGGCCTGGTGCTGGCCGTCGACACGATCTGGGCGTACCGGGGCATGGTCTTCTTCATCGCCACGGTCTTCGTGGTGACCGCCGTCTTCGTGCGCCGGCTGCCCCGGCTGCCGGAGGTGACCCGACCGACCGAGCCGATGAGCCGGCTCGCGGTGCTGCGGGACCGCCCGTTCATGACCGTCGCGCTGCTGTCCGGGCTGCTCACCGCGCACCAGACGCTCTACCTCACGGTGATGCCGCTGTGGATCCTCACCCACACCGACGCGCCGAAGACGATCATCGCGGCGCTGGTGCTGCTCAACACCGTCCTGATCGTGCTGCTCCAGGTGCGGGCCAGCCGGGGCGCGGACACCGCGTCGGGCGCGGCCCGGGCGTCCCGCCGGGGCGCGCTGCTGATCACCCTGTTCTGCGTGGTGCTGCCGATCTCGGCGCAGACCCGGGGCTGGCTCACCGTGGTGGCGCTGGTGGCCGCCGCGACGCTGCTCATCCTGGCCGAGCTGATCGAGTCGGCGGGCACCTGGGGGCTCACCGCCACGCTGCCGCCCGCCGCCCAACGCGGCGCGTACGTGGGCGCGTTCGGGCTCGGCTCACAACTCCAGTTCCTGATCGCCCCGGCCGGGCTGACCGCGCTCGGCGTGAGCACCGGCGGCTGGGGCTGGTACCCGGCGGCGGCGATCTTCGTGCTGGTCGGGCTGGCGATCGTGCCGGCGGTGACCCGAGCCGAGCGGACGCCCCGGCTGGGCGAGGCGCCGGAGCCCGCCCGTACGGTGACTCCGGTCCCATAGTCCGGACCGGCCTTCCCACCGTCCGTCCCACCACGTAGGGTGACTCTGTCATGTGGCAGGCGTCTCTTCTCCTTGGCTGCCGCGACGAGGCCTGACCGGCCGGCACCTCGTCGCGGAGTTGAACCGCGCCGTCCAGCACATCCGAACCTCCCCTCGGCACCGCCGCGCACCGTCGCCCGGCACCTCGCCGACACCTTCCGATCTGCTGACGCCACATGTTCCAGGGAGCACTCCGAGATGGCTCAACCTGTCACCGAGACCGATCCGTTCGCCCGGCAGCGCCCGAGCCGGATGCCGGTCCACCGCTACCTGCCGTACGACAAGCAGTTCCGCGTGGAACTGCCGGACCGCGCCTGGCCCACCCGCCGCGTCGAGGCCGCGCCCCGCTGGTGCGCCGTCGACCTCCGCGACGGCAACCAGGCCCTGATCGACCCGATGTCGCCCGAGCGCAAGCGCCGGATGTTCCAGCTCCTGGTGCAGATGGGCTACAAGGAGATCGAGGTCGGTTTCCCGTCGGCCAGCCAGACCGACTACGACTTCGTCCGCCAGCTGATCGAGCAGGACCTGATCCCGGAGGACGTCACCATCCAGGTGCTCACCCAGTGCCGGGAGCACCTGATCGAGCGGACCTTCGAGTCGCTGCGCGGCGCCCGGCGGGCCATCGTGCACTTCTACAACTCCACCTCGACGCTGCAACGCCGGGTGGTCTTCGGGCTGGACCGCGACGGCATCACCGACATCGCCACCCAGGGCGCCCGGCTCTGCAAGAAGTACGCCGAGATCCACACCCCGGACACCGACATCCACTACGAGTACTCGCCGGAGTCCTACACCGGCACCGAGCTGGACTACGCGCTGGAGGTCTGCGCGGCGGTGATCGAGGTGATCGACCCGACGCCGGACCGGAAGCTGATCGTCAACCTGCCGGCCACCGTCGAGATGGCCACGCCGAACGTCTACGCCGACTCGATCGAGTGGATGCACCGGCACCTGCCCCGACGGGACAGCCTGGTGCTGAGCCTGCACCCGCACAACGACCGGGGCACCGGCGTGGCCGCCGCCGAGCTGGGGCTGCTGGCCGGCGCCGACCGGATCGAGGGCTGCCTGTTCGGCAACGGCGAACGCACCGGCAACGTCGACCTGGTCACGCTGGGCCTGAACCTGTTCTCCCAGGGCATCGACCCGATGATCGATTTCTCGAACATCGACGAGATCCGGCGCGCCGTCGAACACTGCAACCAGTTGCCGGTGCACGAGCGCCACCCCTACGCCGGCGACCTGGTCTACACCGCGTTCTCCGGCTCCCACCAGGACGCCATCAACAAGGGCTTCGCCGCGCTGCACGCCGACGCCGCGGCGGCCGGGGTGCCGATCGACGACGTCACCTGGGCGGTGCCCTACCTGCCGGTCGACCCGAAGGACCTGGGCCGCACCTACGAGGCGGTCATCCGGGTCAACTCGCAGTCCGGCAAGGGCGGCGTCGCGTACATCATGAAGTCCGAGCACCAGCTCGACCTGCCGCGCCGCCTCCAGATCGAGTTCTCCGGCGTGGTGCAGGCCGTCACCGACCACGACGGCGGCGAGGTCGAGCCGGGCACCATGTGGGAGATCTTCGCCCGCAACTACCTGGTCGACCACCAGGTCGACCCGGCGGTCACGCTGGCCGGCTACACCATCGGCACCGTCGACGGGAAGGTCGAGATCGACGCTCGGGTCGGCTTCGGCGGCGGGACACGGGCGCTCGCCGCGGTCGGCAACGGCCCGATCGACGCGTACGTCAACGCGTTGCAGTCGCTGGGCGTGGCGGTACGCGTGCTCGACTACCACGAGCACGCGCTCTCCTCCGGCGGTGACGCCCAGGCGGCCGCGTACGTCGAGTGCGAGGTGGACGGCCGGACGGTGTGGGGCGTCGGGGTGGACGCCAACATCGTCACCGCCTCGATCAAGGCGGTCACCAGCGCCGTCAACCGCACCCGCTGACGCGCAAGGCGGGGCCCCCTCTTAACGCCTGAGGCATAGGAGGGGGCCCCGCTTAACACGGCACGCCCGCCGCGCCGCGCCGCGCCCGCTGCCCACGCCGCCCGCACCGCCCACGCCGCCCGCACCGGCTGCGTGGTGTTAACAGGGGGCCCCTCCTCTACCGGAGGTGTTAAGAGGGGGCCCCTCCTTTCGCCGGGGGGCGGTGGATGAGCACGGCGGCGAGCAGGGCGCCGGCGAGCAGCAGCCCGGCGCACCACGCCAACGCGCCCCGGTAGGCGTCGGCCAGTGCGCCCTTCTGCTCGTACCCGGTCCCGGAGAGCCCGACCAGCAGCGGCAGCGCGGCCACCGCGAGCAGGCCACCGGCCCTCGACGCGGCGTTGTTGAAGCCGCTCGCCACCCCGGCGAAGCGGTCCGACACGGCGCCGAGCACCGACGTGGTCAGCGGCGCGACCACCAGCGTGAGCCCGGCGCCGAACAGCACCACGCCGGGCAGTACGTCGGTCCAGTAGGAGGCGCCCGGCCCGACCCCGCGCAGCAGCAGCAGACCGGCGGCGGCGATCACCGGGCCGACGGTCAGCGGCAGTCGGGGGCCGATCCGGGCGGAGAGCGCGCCGGCCCGGGGCGAGCCGACCAGCAGCAGCACCGTCATCGGCACCGTGGCCAGCCCGGTCAGCAGCGCCGACCAGCCGACCACGTTCTGCAGGTAGACGGCGAGGAAGAAGGTGAACCCGCCGAGCGCCGCGTACACCACCACGGTGAAGACGTTGAGCACCGAGAAGAGCCGGCTGGAGAACAGGCCGGTGGGCAGCATCGCGTGGTCGCCGCGTCGCCGCTCGACCAGCACGAAGACCACCACGGCGGCCAACCCGACGACGGCGGCGGCGAGCACCGCCGGGGAGGCGCCGTGTGCGGGGGCGTCGATGAGCGCGTACGTGACGCCGCCGAGCGCCAGCGCGCCGAGCAGCGCGCCGGCCACGTCGAACCCGTGGTGCTCCCCACCGGTACGCGAGACCGACTCGTCCCGGCTCTCCGGCACCCAGCGCATCGCGGCGAGCACCACGCCCAGGGCCAGCGGCAGGTTGACGAAGAAGATCCACCGCCAGGAGAGCGCGTCGATCAGCCAGCCGCCGACCAGCGGTCCGAGCGCGGTGGACACGCCGGAGAGGCCGGACCAGGTGCCGATCGCCCTACCCCGGTCGTCGGGGTGGAAGCTGGCCTGGAGCACGGAGAGCGAGCCGGGGGTGAGCAGCGCCCCGCCGGCGCCCTGGAGGAACCGGGCGGCGATGAGCCAGCCGGTGCCCTGGGCCAACCCGCAGAGCACCGACGCCCCCGCGAACCAGAGCACCCCGAGCAGAAAGATCCGTCGCCGGCCGAACCTGTCCCCCAGCGCGCCGCCGAGCAGCACGAACGCGGCGAGCATCAGCAGGTAGCCGTTCACGGTCCACTGGAGACCGGCCACCGTGGCGTCCAGTTCGGCGCCGAGGCGGGGCAGCGCGACGTTGACCACGGTGCTGTCCAGGAACACCATGCCGGAGGCGAGGACCGCCGCGAGCAGTGTGCCGCGCCCGGCGGCGGTTCCGGTACGCAGGCTGGGCGCGGAAGCGGGTGAGGTCACGTCCATCCACTCTGCCCTCGATCCACCGCCGACGCCACGAATCAGAGAAACCGCCGCCGGGTACTGTGCGGACTCGCCCGGAGCCCGCAAGCTGGAGAGGTGTCGTCTGTGCGTACGAGTTCAGGAGTCCGAGCCGGGCTGACCGCCGCGCTCACCGCGGTGCTCGCCCTCGGCGCGGCCGGCTGTGACCCCGCCGTCACCGAGCCGGACGCGCCGCCGAGCGCCTCGGGAAACGTGAATCAGCAGCTCGGCCAGCTCACCGTGGCCGCTGCCGGCTCGATGAAGGGTTACAGCCGCTCCCGGTTCCCGCACTGGCGGGACACCGGCAAGAACTGCGACGTGCGGGACAGCGTCCTCCAGAAGGACGGTGCGGGGATCAAGCTGTCCGGCTGCAACGTGGTCGGTGGGCGATGGGAGAGCGTGTACGACGGGGTGGAGCTGACCGACCCGTCGGATGTCGACATCGACCACACCGTGCCGCTGGCGAACGCCTGGCGCTCCGGCGCGGACGAGTGGGACGACTCGAAGCGCGGCGACTTCGCCAACGACCTGACCCGGCCGCAGCTCATCGCGGTTTCCGCGCGCTCCAACCGGGCAAAGGGTGACCAGGACCCGTCGCAGTGGAAGCCGGCGAGCCGGCAGTACTGGTGCCAGTACGCCGCCAACTGGGTGACGGTCAAGCACTACTGGCGGCTGACGGTGACCACCGCCGAGAAGGCCGCCCTCACCGACATGCTGGAGGGCTGCACATGGGCGAGCAAGCCGTGACCGGGGCGGGTGGCGCACCGGCGGAGGAGAGAACGCCGGACGCCACCGGTGACGACGCCGCGGCGGCCGGCACCGGTCCGACCCCGACCGGTCCGGCGTCGGCCGGGATGACCGCGGACGGCCAGCAGGCGGCGCCCGCCGACGTCTCCGGCGCGGGGATGTCCGCCGACGCCGCCCCCGCCGGGGGCGGGCCGACGGCACGTACCGCCGACATCACGGCCGGCCCGGGCGGGGTGATGACCGACGAGGTGGGTGTGGTGACCGGCGAGCTGACGTTGCGCACCGAGCACGCCGACGGCAGGGTCACGTTGCGTGTGCAGTACAAGGACGCCGACGAGTGGTACGCGGTCACCGGCGGCACCGCGCCGCTGGCCGACCCGGCCGGGCTGGACGCGGTGCACACGGTCGCGGTGGGGCTGCTCAACCGCCCCGAGGGCTGATCCCCGGACGACGCGTCGGCCCCGGCGGGCCGACGCGTCGTCGTGTCACGGGGTGGGGATGAGGTCCCCCGTCTCGCCCGACGCGCCACCGTCGTCCGGGCGGACCAGCTCCGGCTCCACCTCGTGCGGCCGGATCTTCCCGGCCGCGATGTCCTCGGCGTAGTGGCAGGCGACCCGGTGCCCGTCGAGCACCTCGCGCAGCGCCGGCCGCTCGTCGGCGCAGCGGGTGGGCTGGGCCCACGGGCAGCGGGTGTGGAAGCGGCAGCCGGCCGGCGGGTTCGCCGGTGACGGCAGGTCGCCGGCGAGCAGGATCCGCTCCCGCTGGTCCTCGACCTGCGGGTCGGGCACCGGCACCGCGGACATGAGCGCCCTGGTGTACGGGTGCATCGGCTCCCGGTAGAGGTCGTCGCTCGACG
The DNA here is from genome assembly GCF_029626035.1 of Micromonospora sp. WMMD980. Classification (NCBI taxonomy): domain Bacteria; kingdom Bacillati; phylum Actinomycetota; class Actinomycetes; order Micromonosporales; family Micromonosporaceae; genus Micromonospora; species Micromonospora sp. WMMD980. The sequence goes on along the minus strand of NZ_JARUBE010000003.1, from coordinate 5,789,186 downwards.
CCTCCTCCACCAGGCCGCCGAGGTACATCACCCCGACCGTGTCGGCGATGTGCCGGACCACCGCCAGGTCGTGCGCGATGATCAGGTAGGTCAGGCCGCGCTCCTCCTGCAAATCGTCGAGGAGGTTGAGCACCTGGGCCTGGATCGACACGTCCAGCGCGGAGACCGGCTCGTCGGCGACGATCAGGTCCGGTTCGAGCACCAGCGCCCGGGCGATGCCGATGCGCTGGCGCTGGCCGCCGGAGAACTCGTGCGGATACTTGCTCAGCGCCGACGCGGGCAGGCCGACCGCGGCGAGCGCCTCGCGCAGCCGCTTGGCGACGGCGGCCTTGTCCTTCGCCAGGCCGTGCGCCTTGAGACCCTCGACCAGCAGCGACTCCACCGACTGCCGAGGGTCGAGGCTGGACAGCGGGTCCTGGAAGATCATCTGAATCCGGCGGCGGATCCGGCGCATCGGTTCGTCCTTGAGCGCGCGCAGGTCGGTGCCGTCGAAGACGATCTCGCCGTCGGTCGGCTCGACCAGCCGCAGCAGGCCCCGGCCCAGCGTGGACTTGCCGCAGCCCGACTCGCCCACCAGCCCGTACGTCTCGCCACGGTTGATGGAGAGCGAGACCCCGTCGACGGCGTAGACGTGCCCGATCGTCCGGTCGACGAGCACGCCGCTCTTGATCGGGAAGTGGACCTTGACGTCGCGCAGTTCGATCAGCGGTCCGGTCCGCTCGGTCGACTCGGTCACGGGACCGCCACCTCCTCGGAAACGGGGTTGTTGCAGCGCAGGTCGCCGCCGTTCGCGGTGGGCTCCAGCGGGGGCGTGCCGTCGAGGCACGCGTCCACCACGTTGTCGCACCGGGGGGCGAACGCGCAGCCCTCGGCCCACGGGATGTTGTCGGCGACCGAGCCGCGGATGGCGTGCAGCCGCTCGCCGCGCGGCGAGTCGAGCCTCGGCACGGAGTTGAGCAGCCCGTGGGTGTACGGGTGCTCCGGCCGGGCGAACAGCTCGTGCCGCTCCGCCCGCTCCACGATCTTGCCGCCGTAGAGCACGTTCACCGTGTCGCAGAGCCCGGCCACCACACCCAGATCGTGCGTGATCATGATGAGCGCGGTGCCGGTCTCGTCGACGAGCTGCTTGAGCAGCGTGAGGATCTGCGCCTGAATCGTCACGTCTAGGGCGGTGGTCGGCTCGTCGGCGATCAGCAGCCGCGGCTTGCAGGCCAGCGCGATGGCGATCAGGGCGCGCTGCCGCATCCCGCCCGAGATCTGGTGCGGGTATTCCTTCAACCGCCGCGTCGGGTCCGGGATGCCGACCGCGTCGAGCAGTTCCCGGGCCTCCTTCAGCGCCACCTTGTGATCCATGCCGCGGTGCCGTTCGAGCACCTCGGCCACCTGGGTGCCGATCGGGATGACCGGGTTCAGCGAGGAGAGCGGGTCCTGGAAGATCATGCCGATGTCCCGGCCACGGCGGTCCCGCAGGTCCTCCGGGCGCAGCTTCAGCAGGTCGGCGCCGTCGAAGTTGACCTCGCCGGTGACCTTGTTGCCGCGTCGCGGCAGCAGGCCCATGATCGCCAGGCTGGTGACGCTCTTGCCGCAGCCGGACTCGCCGACCAGGCCCACCGTCTGCCCCGGCTCCACACTGAAGCTGACCTGGTCGACCGCGGTGAACGGCCGCTCACCCTTACGCTGGAACACGACGCTCAGGTCGCGTACGTCGAGCAGGCTCATCGGGTCACGTCCTCATCGTGCTGGTCGTTGGTCCGCACCGGGTCACCGCCGGCTCTTCGGGTCGATGGCCTCGCGCATGCCCTCGCCCAGCAGGGTGAAGCCGAGCGCGACCACGATGATCGCGGCGGCCGGGAAGTAGGCCAGCTCGGGCCGGACCTCGAAGTAGCGCTGACCGTCCACGCCGAGCATCAGGCCCCACTCCGCGCGGTTGATGTCGGGGTCGCCGAGGCCGAGGAAGGACAGCGACGCCGCCTCCAGGATCGCGGTGGAGAGCGTCAGCGTCGCCTGCACGATGACCGCGGTCATCGCGTTGGGCAGCATGTGCCGCAGCACGATCGCGCCCCGCTTGACGCCGAGCGCCCGGGCGGCCAGCACGTGGTCGCTCTCCCGCTGGGCGAGCATCGAACCGCGCAGCAGCCGGGCGAAGATCGGCACGTTCACGATGGCCACCGCGAAGATGACCGTCCACTGGCTGGACCGGCTGGCCAGGGCGACCAGGCTGATCGCCAGCAGCAGCGCCGGCAGCGCCAGCATGACGTCGGTGACACGCATCAGGATGTTGTCGACCCAGCCGCCGAAGGCGCCGGCGAGCGCGCCCACCAGCACGCCCAGGGCCAACCCGATCAGCGTGGCGAGCACGCCGACGAACAGGGTCTGGCGGCTGCCGTGGATCATCCGGGACAGGAAGTCGCGGCCAAGCGGGTCGGAGCCGAGCGGGAAGTCGCTGCTGGCGCCGGGGATGTTGTCAACGGTCAGGTTCTTCGTCAACTCGTCGAAGCGCTGGGCCGGGTCGTGCGGCGCGAGCAGCGGCGCGAAGATCGCGACCAGGACGAACAGCGCCACGATCGCCGCGCCGACCATCGCGCTGGGGTTGCGCCGCAGGCGGCGGAACGCGTCGCGGACCAGGCTGACGCCGCCCTTGTCGGCGGTGGCCTGGGCCAACTGCTCCAGCCGGGCGCGCTTGCGCTCGCCGAGCCGGTCGAGGCCGCGGGGCAGGCTGCCCTCGGGCTTCTCGGTGACGGCCGACGGGTCCACGCTCTCGCGCGGTGCGCCCACGGTGGGCCGGGTGATCGGATCGCTCATCGCACACGCACCCTCGGGTCGATGAAGGCGTAGGAGAGGTCGACCAGGAGGTTGACCAGCACGAAGACCAGCGCGGCCAGCAGGATCAGCGCCTGGAGCACCGGGTAGTCGCGACCGCCGCTGATCGAGTCGTAGATCAGCGTGCCGAGGCCGCCCCAGTTGTAGACCCGCTCGGTGAGCACCGCGCCGGAGAGCAGCGCGCCGGTCTGCAGGCCGATGGTGGTGACCACCGGGAGCAGCGCGTTGCGCAGGATGTGCCGGCCGCGGATCGTCTTGTGGCGCAGGCCCTTCGCCTCGGCGGTGCGCACGTAGTCCTCGTTGAGCACGTCGAGCACGCTGGCCCGGGTGATCCGGACGACCACCGCGAGCGGGATGGTGGCCAGCGTGATCGCCGGCAGGATCAGGTGCCACAGCGCGTCACCGGTGGCGTCGAACTCCCGGGTGAGCAGACCGTCCAGCACGAAGAAGCCGGTGACGTCGGTGTTGTCCAGCCCGGTGCTGATCCGGCCGGACGGCGGGAACAGGTGCATGTTCTGGGTGAACACGTCCTTGAGCAGATAGCCCAGGAAGAAGATCGGGATCGAGATGCCGAGCAGAGTTCCGCCGATGCTCAGGTTGTCGAGCAGGCGTCCGCGGTGCCGGGCGGCCAGGTAGCCGAGCGGTACGCCGAGCCCGATCGCGATGATCATCGCGGCGGCGGCCAGCTCCACGGTGGCCGGGAAGGCGCGGCCGATCACCTCGGTGACCGGGTCGCCGCTCCGGATCGAGTTGCCGAAGTCGCCGGTGACCAGTCGCTGCATGAACTTCGCGTACTGCACCAGGATCGGCTGGTCGTAGCCGAGCGCCTTGACCAGCAGCGCGCGTCGCTCCGGCGTGGCCCGTTCACCGAGCAGCGCCTCGATCGGACCGCCGGGCAGGTTCCGCAGCCAGACGAAGACCAGCGCGGACAGCCCTATCAGGGTCACCACCAGTTGGAGCAGGCGGCGAACTATGACTCGCAACATCTCTCACACACCAGATTCTCGGGTGAACAGCGGGTCGGCCCGGGCCGGGAGCGAGAGCCCGGCCCGGGCCGATTCCGCGTGTGGCGTCAGCGGTGGTGCAGCGTCAGCCGACGCTGACGGTGTTGAACCGCTCGTCGGTCAGCGGGCTGGCGACGAGACCCTTGACGTCCTTGGTGACCACGATGGCCGGCGGGGCGTGCCAGACCGGCACGGCCGGCAGCCACTTGGCGGCGATGTCGCGGTTGACCTGCTCCCAGGCGGCCTTCTTGCCGGCCTCGTCCACAGTGCCGTCGGCCTTGCCGATGGCGGCGAACATCTCGGTCATGGCCTGGTCGCCGAACTCGACCTTGCCGCGGCCGAAGAACGTGCCGATGAAGTTGCCCGGGTCGTTGTAGTCACCGGTCCAGCCGAGCAGGTGCAGGTCGTGCTTGCCGAACTGCTGCACGTCGTCCTTGTAGCCACCGTTCCACGGGCGGGCCACACCGTTGACCGTGATGCCGACGGCCTTCAGGTCGTTGGCCAGGACGGTGAAGATCTCCTGCGGGTTCGGCATGTACGGCCGGGACACGTCGGTGGGGTAGTAGAAGTTGAGGGTCAACTTCTCCGCGCCCGCCTCCTTGAGCAGCTGCTTGGCCTTCTCCGGGTTGTAGTCGTACTTCTGCACGTCCGGCGCGTAGCCGAGCACGGTGTCCGGCATGAACTCGTCGGCGACCTTGGTGCCACCCGGGCCCTTGGTCTGGACGAGCTGCTGACGGTTGAGCGCGTAGGCGATCGCCTGGCGCACCCGCAGGTCCTTCAGCTTCGGGTTCTTCTGGTTGATGCCGAGGTAGAGGATGTTGAAGGCCGGACGGTCGAGGACCTGGAAGCCCTCACCGGCCAGCGCCTTGCGGTCGGCCGGGGCCGGGAAGTCGATGCCCTGGACGGTGCCCGCCTTGAGCTCCTGCTTGCGGGTGTTCTCGTCCTTGATGATCTTGATGATCAGCTTGTCGACCTTGGCCTTCTCGCCCCAGTAGTCGGGGTTCCGGTCCAGGGTGATCTCACCCTTGGCCTTGTCCCAGCCGACGAACTTGAACGGGCCGGTGCCGACCGGGTGCTCGTTGGCGAACGCGCTGTACTCGAACGAGTCACCGTTCTGCTTCACCGAGTCGGCGTCGTACTTCTTCAGCGCCTCGGGGCTGGCGATCGACAGCGCGGTGAGCGCGAAGGCGCCCGGGAAGGCGCCCTTGTACTGGTTCATCGTGATGACGGCGGCGCCGTCGTCCTTGGCCTCGCACTTGTTGTAGACCGGGTCGCCGACACCCTCGGCCTCGTTCTTGGCGAAGCCGCCGAACGTGTCCGAGTAGTAGATCATCTGCGACTGGGCGGCGGCGCCCTTCATGTTGAACCAGCGGTCGAAGTTGAAGCAGACCGCGGCCGCGTTGAAGTCGGTGCCGTCGTGGAACTTCACGCCCTTGCGGAGCTTGAAGGTCCAGACCTTGCCGTCCGGGTCGTGCTCCCAGCTCTCCGCCAGGGCACCCTGCAGCTCGGCGGTGCCGGGCTTGTTCTGCACGAGGGTGTCGTACATCTGGCGGATCGGCCGGAACGACTCACCGTCGTCGTTGAAGATCGGGTCGAAGTTCTTCGGGTCCCCGGCACCGGCGAAGACGAAGGTGCCGCCGGTCTTGGCGTCACCACCGCCCTCTTCGCGGTCGCTCTTGGCGCAGCCGGACGCACCGACCGCCAGGGCGGCCACGGCCGCGAGGGCCACGGCCGTTTTCAGCCTGCTCGCCTGCATCTCTCACCTCTGTCATGCGCATGTGTACACGCCGAGCTGTGACTCAGTCCGTGAGCGGGAGGTTATGGCATGTCACACAGAAGAGGAACGGGCGAGGGGCAATCGCTATCAAGCCGACACCTTCCGAGGCCGTCTCACCCAACGGCCTGGTGGTGAGCACAGCGCCCACCACCAGGCCGGGAACTCAGACCGCCCGGCGCCCCTCGAAGGCGCGGCCCAGCGTGATCTCGTCGGCGTACTCCAGGTCGCCGCCGACCGGCAGGCCGCTGGCCAACCGGGTCACCGCGATCCCCATCGGCTTGACCATCAGCGCCAGATAGGTCGCGGTCGCCTCACCCTCGGTGTTCGGGTCGGTGGCGAGGATCAGCTCGCGGACCTCGCCACCGCCCAACCGGGTCATCAGCTCGCGGATCCGCAGGTTGTCCGGACCGATGCCCTCCAGCGGGTTGATCGCGCCACCGAGCACGTGGTAGCGCCCGCGGAACTCGCCGGTCCGCTCGATCGCCACCACGTCCTTCGGCTCCTCGACCACGCACAGCACCTCGTCGGTGCGCCGTGGGTCGCGGCAGATCCGGCACTGCTCGGACTCGGCCACGTTGTAACAGGTCGTGCAGAACCGCACCAGGTCCTTGACCTTGCGCAGCGCGCCGGCCAACCGGTTGACGTCGGCCGGATCCGCCGACAGGACGTGGAAGGCGATCCGCTGGGCGCTCTTCGGGCCGACACCCGGCAGCCGACCCAACTCGTCGATCAGGTCCTGGATGGCACCTTCGTACATCTGCCGGCTCAGAAACCGGGCAGGCCGAGGCCGCCCATCCCGCCCGCGACCGGGCCCATCTTCTTCTCGGTCAGTTCGCGGGCCGCCTCGGCGGCGTTGTGCACGGCCGCGACGACCAGGTCCTCCAGCGTCTCCACGTCCTCCGGGTCGACCGCCTTCGGGTCGATCTTGATCGCCTTCAGCTCGCCGGTGCCGGCGACGGTGGCCGTCACCAGGCCACCGCCCGCGGTGCCGGTCAGCTCCGCCTCGGCCAACTCGGCCTGGGCGTTGGCGATCTGCTGCTGCATCTTCTGCGCCTGCTTCAGCATCTGCTGCATGTTGGGCTGTCCACCTGGGCGCACGGGCCGCTCCTTCTTCGCACTCGTCTGATCGGCCGCGCCCAGCCTAGTCCGGTCGCGGCACCGCTGTTCCGGGTCGACGCGCGCTCAGCGCGCGTCGACCTCGTTGATCCTCTCGGCCCCGAACGCCTCGCGCAGCAGCGCCACCGCCTGCTCCTCGCTGGACTGCCGGGCGGTCCGCTCGTCGATCACCTCGTCCAGCGGCTCGTCGCCCGGGTCGAACCCCTCGTAGGCGGGGGTCGCCGGGGCCGCTCCCCGCTGGCCGGGCCGGATCGGCCCGTCGAAGTCCGGGTCATAGGGCGGCTCACCGGCCCACTCGACGTCCGCGGCCGGCTGACCCGCCTGCGCCGCGCGGGTGCCCTTACCCGGCCCACCACCCGCCGCGGCGGCCGCCGCGGCCCGGGCCGCCGCGATCGCGCTGTTCCGCGGCCCGCCGGCGGCGCCCTTCGCGGACGGCGGCGGCGTGGCCGCCGGTCCGGCCGGCTTCGATACGGCGGGAGTCGCGGTCGCGGTGGCCGTGCCCCCACCCGGACGGGCCGCCGCCGGCCAGTCCTCGGCGCCGCCGGAACCCGCCGCCGTGCCGGTGCCGGCGGAGCGCACCGGCTCCGACCGGTCCGCCGCGCTCGCCTCGCCGCCGGGACGGGCCGCCTCCGGCCAGTCCTCGTCGTCGTCGTCGTCGGCGGCCGGACTGGCCGGCGGGGTGTCGGGCCGTCGCGCAGCGCCGTTCGTGCCCTCGCCCGCATCAGCCCGACCGGTGCCGGCAGCGGACGGACCGGGATCGCCTTGCGAGGCACCCGCCGGACCCGGACCACCGGACCCGACGCCCGCCGCGCCCGGACCACCGGGTCCACCGGTCGAGCCCGGGGCACCGGTCCCGGCTGATCCGCCGGGACGAGGAGCCGGGCCGTCGGGCTCGGCGGCCGGGCCGGATGCCGGGCGGGCCGGGCGCGATCCGCCGAGCGAGGTGCCACCCCGCTCGCCGGCCACCTCGCAGCGGATCTGCCAGCGCCCGCCGAACTCCTCGTAGAGCGCTTCGGCCAGGACCGATGTCTGCGCGGCCATCATCTGGGCGAGCACCGGCGACTTGACGGTCAGCACCAGCGTCTCGCCGTCCACGTCGCGGACCACCGCGTCCCGCATCAGCGCGGCGGCCGGCTTCTTGATCCGGTTGACCTTGGCCACGATGTCCGGCCACACCCGCCGCACCGCGACCGCGTCCAGCGCGCCGGGGCCGGCGGAACCGGGCCGGGGCGGCTCGGGGGTGACCGGGTCGGGCATCACCGCCGAGGCCGGCACGGGCCGTCGGGCCGGCGCTCCGGGGGTGGACCGGTCACCCGGGCCACCGGGCGCCGCGCCGGACCCAGCCGGACCAGCGGAACCGGCGACCGCGTCGACCCCGGCCGGACCGCCGGCCGGGCCGGCGCCGGGGCCGGTGCTCGCACCTGCGGCGGGCCGGTCGTCGGTGGCCGGGGTGGCCCCGGACAGGCCGGTGGGGACGGCCGGGCCGTCCACCGGGTCCGCACCGACCGGGGCTCGCCGGCCGGCAGCCGCATCGTTGGCGGCGCGCGGCGCGGCCGAGGCGGGACGGGAGCCGGCTGCCATGGCGGCGGCCCGGGCGGCGGCGGCACCGGTCGGGGCGTCGGCAGCCGCCGGCGTGCCGGCGGTCTCCGGGTGGATCGCGGCGGCAGCCGCGCCCGGGGCGGAAGGCACCGGGCGTACCTCCTGGGCGGTGCCGGCGTGCCCGACCGGCGGCGGCTCGGTGCCGCCCAGGGTGAGCCGGCGCTCCATCCGCTCCAGGCGCTGGAGCAGGCCGCCGGACGAGTCGTCGACGCCGGGCAGGAGCATCCGGGCGCAGATCAGCTCCAGCAGCAGCCGGGGCGCGGTGGTGCCGCGCATCCCGACCAGGCCGTTGTGCACGATGTCGGCGCAGCGCGACAGCGTGGCGGGACCGAGCCGTTGGGCCTGGGCGGCCATCCGCTCGATCTGGTCGGCCGGACCGTCGATGAGGCCCTTGGCGGCGGCGTCCGGCACCTGCTGGAGCACGATCAGGTCACGCAGCCGCTCCAGCAGGTCGGAGGCGAACCGGCGCGGGTCGTGGCCGGCCTCGGCGACCCGGTCGACGGTCGCGTAGGCGGCCGCGCCGTCGCCGGCGGCCAGCGCGTCGCACATCTCGTCGATCAACGCGGAGTCGGTGACGCCGAGCAGCGCGGCGGCCCGGGCGTAGCCGACCCCCTCCGGGCCGGCGCCGGCGATGAGTTGGTCGAGCACGGAGAGGCTGTCCCGTGCGCTGCCCCCGCCGGCGCGCACCACCAGCGGGAACACCGCCGGCTCGACCTTGACGCCCTCGGCCTCGGTGAGCTGCTCCAGATAGGGCCGGAGCACCTTTGGCGGGATCAGCCGGAACGGGTAGTGGTGGGTCCGCGACTTGATCGTGCCGAGGACCTTGTCCGGCTCGGTGGTGGCGAAGATGAACTTGACGTATTCCGGGGGCTCCTCGACCAGCTTGAGCAGGGCGTTGAAGCCGGCCGACGAGACCATGTGCGCCTCGTCGATGACATAGATCTTGAAGCGGCTGCGGGCCGGCGCGAAGAACGCCTTCTCGCGCAGTTCGCGGGCGTCGTCGACGCCGCCGTGACTGGCCGCGTCGATCTCGATGACGTCGATCGAGCCGGAGCCGTCGGTGGCCAGCGAGCGGCAGGACTCGCACTGGCCGCACGGCTCGGGCGTCGGCCCCTGCTCGCAGTTGAGCGAGCGGGCCAGGATCCGGGCGCTGGAGGTCTTGCCGCAGCCGCGTGGACCGGAGAAGAGATAGGCGTGGTTGAGCCGCCCGCTGCGCAGCGCCTGCGACAGCGGCTCGGTCACGTGCTCCTGACCGATGATCTCGGCGAACGTACGGGGCCGGTACTTGCGGTAAAGGGCCAGTGCCACCCGTCCCGCCTCCTCTCGACCGAGCCATTCTGCGCCGGTCGGCCGCCGGTGACCACCCACCACCCCGTGACCTGACCCGCAGCGACGCTACCGGGCCCCGGAGACAGAAAGGCCCCCCGTGCACCCGTCAGAGCCCGCTTATCCTTGCTGCCTTCCGGCCCTGGGGAGGTTCACGAGATGCACGCCGCACGGGGGGTGCCGCCAAGACTACCCGAAGCCGTGTGGATCTTCCGGGAGGGTGGGGTGGCCCGCCGTCGCGGGACCTGTATCCTGGCTCGCGGAGGATTCGCCTAGAGGCCTAGGGCGCACGCTTGGAAAGCGTGTTGGGTTTACACCCTCACGAGTTCGAATCTCGTATCCTCCGCAGTCGAAGAAGGGCCGGCACCCCGCGTGCCGGCCCTTCTTCGTTCCCGCGCCCCCTCTTGACCGGTTCACAAACCTTCCCGTTCGACGTGAGTTCGACGGGGATTGACAAAGTTAACCGGTTAAGAAGACCATCGTGGATATCTTCGCCGGGTCGGCCGCCGGAAGGGCAACCGACGGCCCGACCCGTCCGGGCGGCGAGGGCTCCCCGCAACCATCACCCCACGGGAGTTCCTCATGATCCAGCGCACCCGCACACGGGCGTGCCTGGCCGGGGCGGCGGCAGCCGTCACCGCGCTGGCCACCGCCCTCGTCACCACGCCACCCGCCCAGGCCGCCGCCGGCGCCTGCTCGGTGACCTGGCAGGTCACCAACGAATGGAGCGGCGGCGCCACCACCAACGTCACCATCACCAACACCGGCGCCACCGTGAACGGCTGGACGCTGGGCTGGGCGTTCCCCGGCAACCAGGTGATCGGCGACATGTGGAACGCGACGAAGACCCAGTCCGGCGCGAACGCCACCGCCACGAACGTCTCCTACAACGCGGGCCTCCCGGCCGGCGGCACGGTCAGCTTCGGCTTCAACGTCACCTACACCGGGTCGAACGCGGCCCCGACCGCGTTTACGCTCAACGGCGCGAGCTGCGGCGACACCACACCACCCAGCCCGACCGGCAGCCCGAGCCCGACCGGCAGCCCGAGCCCGACGGCGAGCCCCGACCCGACCACCACCCCCAGCGGCAACCTCGCGCTCAACCGACCGGTCACCGCGTCGTCCACGGAGAGCCCGCACGCCGCCGGCCAGGCGGTCGACGGCAACGGCGGCACCCGCTGGTCCAGCCTCTACGCCGACCCGCAGTGGATCCAGGTCGACCTCGGCGCCACGTACCCGATCAACACGGTGCGGCTGCGCTGGGAGGCCGCGTACGGCAGGGCGTACCAGATCCAGACCTCGACGGACGGCACCACCTGGACCTCAGTGTTCAGCACCACCACCGGCGACGGCGGCACCGACGACGTGACGCCGGCCGGCGCCAGCGGCCGGTACGTGCGGATGTCCGGCACCGCCCGCGGCACCGCCTGGGGTTACTCGCTCTACGAGTTCGAGGTGTACGCGGTGAAGCCGCCCACCCCGCCCGGCCCGGACTGCGGCCAGGCCCCGGCCGACCCGCAGGCGAACTCGAAGGCCCGCAACCTGATCTGCTACCTGCGCACGCACACCTACGTCAGCGGCCAGACCGACCTGCCGGACGCGGACCGGGTGCAGCAGTTGACCGGCCGCTATCCGGCGATCGTGGCGTTCGACTTCATGGAGTACACCCAGGGCAGCATCCAGACCCAGCAGGAAATCGACTGGGCCAAGGCCCGCAACGGCATCGTCGCGTTCCAGTGGCACTGGTACTGCCCGCGCGGCGGCAACTACTCCGCACCCTGCGACTTCCAGCCCGACCTGAACAACCCGTCGTCGAAGCTCTACCAGGACATCGACCTGGTGGTGCGGGAGCTGAAGAAGATGGGCGACGCCGGCGTGCCGGTGCTGTTCCGCCCGCTGCACGAGGCGAACAACAACTACATGTGGTGGGCGAAGAAGGGCCAGGACGCCTACAAGCAGCTCTGGCGGCTGATCTACCAGCGGGCCCAGCTCGCCGGCGCGCACAACATCGTCTGGGTGTTCAACGGCATGGCCAGCGGCCAGGGCACCTCGCTGGCGTCCTGGTACCCGGGCGACGGCTACGTCGACCTGGTCACCTCCGACTACTTCCAGAGCAGCGGCGACTTCGCCACCACCAAGGCGGTCAGCGGCGCCAAGACCACCGGCGTGGCGGAGACGTTCAGCCCGCTCAACCCGAACTCCGACCCGGCCTGGCCGTACTTCGTGGTCTGGGCGTCGCGCGACTGGAACGGCAGCGGCAAGGACGTGGCCGGGCTGTGGCGCACCGCGATGGCCAACCCCAGGACCATCTCGATCGACCAGCTTCCCGACATGTCCGCGTGGTGACGACCTGATCGCCAGGGGGCCGGCCCGTCGAGGGCCGGCCCCCTTCCCGCGTACGCGGACACTGGCGTCATGGCCGACGGACGGCGAGCCGGCCGAGGCGCGTTTCGTCGCACTCGACGACGCGCAAGGGCTGCGTCGCCCGTACCCCTGGCTGCGGTTGCGTCACGCGGTGGCCGCGCTCGGCGACGGACGTCCGAGGTATCTCGTCGGCGGCGCCCCGGCGTGACGTCAGCCGCGACAGCGGGTCCAGCGCCGCGCCCGGTCGGATCCGGACGCTCAGCCTGTCGACGGCGGTCCGAGCGCCGTAGCGTTCGGTCAGGTCGCGTACTTCGATCACGAGGACGACGCCAGGCACCGCGCCGGGGAGCGGTAAGCCGGAAACCATCCGACCTCATCCGAGGGTTTTCCACCCCGGGCGGCGGGCTACCGTTCCAGGACGGCACCAGGATCCACCGTCGTACACATGTTCTATCCACAGGCTGTGGATGCCGAGAGGATCGGATGAGTTACCAGCTCAGCGCCGTGGTCGCCGACATCGAGCTGTTGCGCGAGCAGACCGCCGACCTCGATCACGCGGTGCTGGCCGCGCTCCGCCAGGACTTCGCGCTGCTGCCGGTCACCCCGCAGCTCGTGGAGGAGCTGACCGGCAGCCCGCCGGACTTCGCCGCCGACGAGCCGTGCGCCGTGCGTCCGTTCCGGCTGGTTCTCTCGCCGCCGCTGGCGGAGACGCTGGCCCGCTGGTCGAGGCGCGGGCCGGTGGCATACCTGGAGGCGGAGTTCGCCGGCGGGCTCGGCCACCAGGCGGCGGTGGCGTGGCTGGACGGCGAGGTGAGCTGGGGGCCGCGCCACGACGGCGTCCTGGACCGACCGCGCGTCGAATGGCCGATCAACGCGGCGCTGGCCCGACTCGGTGTCGAGCCGGGCGCGTGGCTCGACCCGTTCGCCGAGTTGGGCCTGCATCTGGAGCGGGACACGGCCGGCTGGCTGGCGCACGGCCGGCGCGGGCTGTCCGCCGACTATTGGGACGATCTGGCCGACGAGTGGGAACTGCGCCAATCCGGCCCGCACCAGCAACCTCTTCGCCCCGGCCCCGTTGGGGACTAGGGGATTACATGAAATTGCGACAATTCGTCTTTATCGCCACGCTGCTCGCCGCCGCTTCCGTCGCCGGGAGCGGCGTCCATCCACAGGGGTCGGACATCCCGGCCCGCCCGGTCGGCTCCGCCGAGGTGGTCGGCCTGGACGGCCTGCGCAACGCGGAGTTCGGCGCCACCGAGGAGGACCTCACCCGGCGCGGCCTGCTGCGCACCGACGAGGAGGCGTGCGGGCCCACGCTCGCCGGGCACGGCTCGGTCAGCCCGATCTTCGTCGACGACCGGCTCGTACTGCTCTGGCTCGACGACCCGATGACCACGCCGGAGGGCATCGGCGCGGGCACGCCGATCGCCGAGGCGCGCGCCGCGTACCCCGACACCGTCGCGCTGCCGGCGCCGCCCGGCAGCCACCGCTTCGCCGGGCTGCTCGCCCGCGCCGGCGACCGCGCCTACCTGTTCCTGCACGACGGCGTCACCGTCCGCAAGATCATCGCCGGGTACGCGAACTGGGCCCGCCGCTTCTTCGACGAGGGCTACGGTCCCTGCTGACCGGAGATGTGACCGATCCGGCGTCCCGACCAGTCCTAAAGAGGGAAGCCATCGGAAACAGGAGCGAGCTGTGGACCAGAACCTGCACGTGCTCTTCGAGCGGGCACTCGGCGCCGGACCCGCGCCCCCGACCGGGGAACTGGCCCGGGAGGCCATGGTGGCGGGCACCGCGCTGCGGCGCAGGCGTGGCCTGCTCGCGGGCGGCGCGACGGCCGGCCTCGTCGCGATCGCCGCCACCCTGGTCGCCCTGAACCTGACACCGACATCCCCGGAGCCGGTGCCACCGGCGGCGATCGGAGCACCAGAGCCGTCCACGGACCCCGCGTGCAGCCCCCAGATGCGACGCGAGCCGGTCGACGCTCGGATCTTCCTGCGGCAGGACGTCACCGATCAGCAGCGCCTCGACCTGCGCGCTGCGCTCCAGTCGTACCCGCCGGTGCGGCGCGTGACGTTCCAGGGTCACGACGAGGCGTACGCCAGGTTCAAGGAGTCCTACCAGGACAACCCGGATCTGGTCGGCTCAGTGGAACCGGAGCAGCTTCCCGAGTCCTTCCAGGTCGAGCTGGTGCGGACGGCGGACTACGCGCGGCTCGCGGCGAAGTTTCGCGACGCGAGCGGCGTGGACCAGATCGCGGCCAACCCCTGCGCGTTCCGCACCGGTTCCGGGGAGGGCGAGTGAGCAGCGGGCAGGTCGACGTCTGCGCCCCGCCGGCCGCCGAACGTCAGCCCGGCCCGCTGGCCCGGTGGAGAATCGCCCGCCGACGCGAGCGTGACGTCCAAGACGAGGACTTCAGCGCGTTCGTCGCGGCGAGCGCGCCCCGACTGAGACGCACCGCCTACCTCATGTGCCGGGACTGGCACCTCGCCCAGGACCTGACCCAGATCACGTTCACCCGCATGTACGCCTCCTGGGGTCGCATCCGGCAGAGCGCGAACCTCGACGCGTACAGCCGACGGGTGCTCGTGAACGCCCTCTTCGACCAGCGGCGACGGCGCAGCGGCACCGAGGTGGTCTGCGCGGAGCCGCCCGACCGTTCGGAACCGGAGCCGAATCCGGAACTGCACGTCGCGCTGATGACCGCGCTGGCGACGCTGCCCGTCCGGGACCAGGCGATCGTGGTGCTGCGGCACTGGGAGGACCAGAGCGTCGCCGCCGTCGCCAAGATCGTTGGGCTGTCCGTCTCGGCGGTGAAGATGCGCGACGCCCGGGCGTTGGGCCGGATCCGCGCGCTGCTCGGCGAGGACTTCACCGGGAACTGACCCCGTGGACACGGAACGCCCGGTGTGACCCGCACGGGTCACACCGGGCGTTCTCGCTGTTCACGAGCGGTGGCGGCGGGATTTGAACCCGCGGAGGGCGTAAACCCTCACACGCTTTCGAGGCGTGCTCCTTAGGCCACTCGGACACGCCACCGCCGACGAGGGTACAGGACCACCGGTACGGACGCCGAACCGGTATCCCGCCGGCCGGCCTGGCAGGATCTTTGCCATGAGTACGCACATCGGCGCTGAGCCGGGAGAGATCGCCGAGCGGGTCCTGATGCCGGGCGACCCGCTGCGGGCCAAGTGGATCGCGGAGACCTACCTCGAGGAGGCCCGCTGCTACACCACGGTGCGCGGGATGCTGGGCTTCACCGGGCGGTGGAACGGCGTCGACGTCTCCGTCCAGGGCTCCGGCATGGGCATGCCGTCCGCCTCCATCTACGCGCACGAGCTGATCAACGACTACGGCGTGAGGACACTGATCCGGGTCGGCTCCTGCGGCGCCCTGACCGAGGACCTGCAGTTGCGGGACGTGGTGGCGGCCATCGGCTCGTCCACCGACTCGAACATGAACCGGATGCGCTTCGACGGGCTGATCGACTACGCCCCGGTGGCCGACTTCGGGCTGCTGCGCACCTCGGTGGAGGTGGCCGAGCGGCGCGGCATCACCATGCGGGTCGGCCCGATCCTGGCCGCGGACGCCTTCTACACCGACCGGCCGGACCTGTACGACACGCTCGCCGACTACGGCGTGCTGGCGGTGGAGATGGAGTCGGCGGCGCTCTACACCATCGCGGCCCGGTTCAAGGCCCGCGCGCTGACCATCCTGACCGTCAGCGACCACATCAAGACCGGTGAGAAGACCACGTCGCAGGAGCGTGAGCAGACGTTCGGCCAGATGGTCGAGATCGCCCTGGACACCGCTGTCGCCTGACCCGCCGTCCCGTCTTCCGCCCGCCCCCGTCACCGCCCGGTGCCGGGGGCGGCGGTTCGTTGAGAAGGGGCCCCTTCTCTACCGGAGGCGTTAACAGGGGGCCCCTCCTTATCTGAAGAACGCGCGCAGCAACGCCGCGCTCTCCGCTGCGAGGACGCCGCCGTACACCTCCGGGCGGTGCGGGAGGCGACGGTCGCGCAGCACGTCCCAGAGCGAGCCGACCGCGCCGGTCTTCGGCTCCCACGCCCCGAACACCACGGTCGGGACGCGGGCCAGCGCGATCGCCCCGGCGCACATGGTGCACGGCTCCAGCGTCACCACGAGCGTGCAGTCGTCCAGCCGCCACCGGCCCAGCCGCCGCGCGGCGCGGCGCAGCGCCAGCACCTCGGCGTGGGCGGTGGGATCGCCGGTCAGCTCCCGCTCGTTGCGCCCGGTCGCCAGTTCGGCGCCGTCGGGGCCGTAGAGCACCGCGCCGACCGGCACGTCATCGGCGCCCTCGTCGGGCGGCCCGCCGTCCGGGCCGGTCACCGCGACCTGAAGCGCCCGGCGCATCCACAGCTCGTGCCGCTGCCGGCGGCCCGGCGGGCCCGGGTCGGCCAGCCCTTCGGTGGCACCGGGGCCCGTCCGGGGCGACCCGGGTGTGTCCAACGTCGGGTCGGTCGCGTCGGCCGGCTCGGCGGCGCCTGGTGCCACGGACTCGCCGGGCTCAGACCTCACGCAACTCCTCGACCTCGTCCACGCAGCCGAGCACCTGGCAGATCTCGGCCGTCACGTCGGCCGGCATGTTGCCCTCGTGCGCGCAGAGCGCGAGCAGCTTCTGTGCCGGGATGCCCAGGTCGGTGAGGAGGTCGGCGTCGCCCACCGGGTCGGCTTCCGGGTCGACGGCCGGCTGCTCGCTCTCGTCGTCGCCGCCGGACGGTCGCGGCTCGTCGACGTCCTCCAGCCCGGTGACCGACGTCTTCAGGTCGCCCACCAGCAGCGCGCCCAGCCGGGACTCCTCCGCGTACGCCGAGTCGGACCCGAAGACCCGCAGGTCCTCCCCCTCGTCCAGGCGCAGCACCACGAGGTAGGTGTCGTCGGCCTCGACGAAGAGCAGGGAGAGGTCCGCGTCCGGCTCGACGTCGCGCAGCCGGTCGGCCACCTCCTCGACGTCGGTGACACCCCGCAGGCTCACCTCGCCGGCGGTCCAGCCGCCGTCGACGCGCGCCACGGCAGCAGCGAAGTACGACACGGTCCCCCCAAACTGGCCTCGGCAGCACGCCGACACGTCACGCGATGCACGTTAACCGGTCGGGTCGGCAGGCGACCGGTCAACGCCCCGTAAGGGGCCGGCCGTTCCTGGAGAAAGTCGGTCAGCCGGCGACGCGCCGGCGGGTGGCGATCAGTTGGCGCAGACGTTCGCTGCGCGCCCGCTGCGGCCGTTCGCGCTGCTGTACCGCGCGGGCACCGGCCAACTCGGCGAGGAGTTGCAGGCGGCGGCGGCTCCGATCGGGGTCGAGCCGCGGCGGTGTGGTCCAGGCCATACGGCGAGCGTGAACCGTCACCGCCCGTACGTCAAGATGGTCTTCGCTACGCAGCGAAACCGGCACCCAAGGTCACCAGAGCGGCCAGTCCCCGGTCTGCGCCCAGCGCACCGCGACGATCGCCGCGGCGATGCTCCAGCCGCCCGCGGTGACGATCGCGACGCCGGTCGCCACCCCCCGGTCGCCGTGGCGGACCAGCACCGCGGCGGCCGCCCAGGCGAGCGCGCCGGCGAGCAGCGTCCACCACGCGTAGCCGGGCACGTCGCGCTCTACCAGCCCGAACAGCAGCAGCCAGGCGAACGTGACCACCGCGCCGATCGCGACGCCGCCGCCGGTGACCGGGTTCGGCTCGCGATAGCTGGGCCGCATCGGCCCGCCGGACGGGAAGAGCCCCGACGGCGTACGCGGCGGCGGCTGGAACGCTCCCGCGCCGGGGCCGTCCCCACTGCCGTGCCACCCGTTCGTCACCGCTGCTCCCTTCATCCGGGCCCACCGCCCCGACATCACGCACAGTGACGCCGACGGTGCGGGCGGGTCTCGGCTTTCGTCCCCACGGTAGTGGTCTGCCAGGATGATCGGATGCGCTCGCCATCGATCGGACGCCGCGCGCGTCCGGCGTTCCCGGTCCTGCTGCTCGTCGCGGCGCTGGCCGCCGGGTGCGACCGTCCCGCCGGGCCGGCCGACGGGTGGCGGGACCCGAGTCCGATGGCGACCGCCGCGCAGCCCGCCGAGCCGACGGCGGGC
Organism: Micromonospora sp. WMMD980; assembly: GCF_029626035.1. Taxonomy (NCBI): domain Bacteria; kingdom Bacillati; phylum Actinomycetota; class Actinomycetes; order Micromonosporales; family Micromonosporaceae; genus Micromonospora; species Micromonospora sp. WMMD980. The sequence goes on along the minus strand of NZ_JARUBE010000003.1, from coordinate 5,771,091 downwards.
CCGGCCCCGTCCGTGCTCTCCTCCACCGCGCCGGTACCGACGCCGACCCGTGCGGCGGCGCGTCGGGTCTTCCCGGTGCGGGCCGGCAACGTCGACTACCACCCGACGCACGGCGGCTATCCGGGCACCGACCTGTTCGCCGACTGCGGCGAGCCGGTGGTGGCGGTCACCGACGGGGTGGTCCTGGAGGTGAGCCGGGTGGACCGGTTCGACAAGCGCGGGCCGCTCGGGCCGAACAACGGCGGGTTGTCGGTCTCGCTGCTCGGTGACGACGGGGTGCGCTACTACGGCTCCCACCTGAGCGCGGTCGCGGCCGGCGTGGACGCCGGCGTCCGGGTCCGCGCCGGGCAGCAGCTCGGCAGGGTGGGCCGCACCGGCAACGCCAACAACGTGTGCCACCTGCACTTCGGGGTCTCCCCGAAGTGCTCCGGCCACGACGACTGGTGGATCCGCCGGGGCGTGGTCTGGCCGGCGCCCTACCTCGACTCCTGGCGCAAGGGCGGCAACCGTTCCCCGGTCGCCGAGGTCACCGCGTGGCAGCGCAAGCACGGCTGCCCCACGTCGCCGGGCGGGTCCGCCGCGGGCGGCTGACCCGACGCGCGCCCGGCGGCTCCCGGCGGGCCGCCGGAACGCGTAGGTTCCAGGCATGACTGCCCGGGATCCCATCGCCGACCTGCGCCGGATCGCGTTCCTGCTGGAACGGGCGAACGAGGCCACCTACCGGGTCCGGGCGTTCCGGTCGGCGGCGAACGCCCTGGGCGCGCTGCCGGCCGGCGAGGTGGCCGAGCGGGCCCGCACCGGAAAGCTGACCGAGCTGGCCGGCGTCGGTGACGTCACCGCCCGCTGCGTGGCCGAGTCGCTGGCCGGTGCGGAGCCGGTCTACCTGCGCCGGCTGCTCGCCACCGAGGGCACCGACCTGGACGAGGAGGCGGCGAGGCTGCGCGACGCGCTGCGCGGCGACTGCCACAGCCACTCCGACTGGTCCGACGGCGGCTCACCGATCGAGGAGATGGCGTTGGCCGCGGTCGAGCTGGGCCACGAATACCTGGTGCTCACCGACCACTCGCCACGACTCAAGGTGGCCCGGGGCCTCACCGCGGACCGGCTCCGCAAGCAACTCGACCACGTGGCCGCGGTGAACGAGGCGCTGCCGAAGGGCTTCCGCATCCTCACCGGCATCGAGGTCGACATCCTCGCCGACGGCTCGCTGGACCAGACCGACGAGTTGCTGGCCCGGCTGGACGTGGTGGTCGGCTCGGTGCACAGCGGCCTGAGCGACGACCGGGCGAAGATGACCCGCCGGATGCTGGCCGCGGTCGCCAACCCGCACCTGGACATCCTCGGCCACTGCACCGGCCGGATGGTGTCGTCCCGACCGGCCGGCGTGACCGGGCCGGGCGACAAGGGGCACCGGGCGCGTACCCGCAAGGAGAGCGACTTCGACGCGGACGCCGTCTTCGCCGCCTGCGCGGAGCGCGACGTCGCCATCGAGATCAACTCGCGGCCGGAGCGGCAGGACCCGCCGAAAAGGTTGATCCGCCGCGCCCTGGAGGCGGGCTGCCGGTTCGCCATCGACACCGACGCGCACGCCCCCGGTCAGCTCGACTGGCAGCGGTTCGGCTGCGAGCGGGCGGCCCGCTGCGGCGTGCCGGCGGACCGGGTGGTCAACACCTGGACGGCCGACCGCCTGCTGAAGTGGACGGCCGGCCGCGGCTGAGGGTCAGCCCCGGGCGACCGGCTCGACCGGGCGGGCGGCGGGTGCCACCGGCGCCGGAGCGGCGCGGCGCCGGCCGAACAGGCCCTGCGCGACCGCGACGCCGACGAGCACCACGAGCGCTCCCACCGGCTGGTGCCAGTTCATCCGCTCGCCGAGGACCACGGCGCCGACGAGCACCGCGAAGACCGGGATCAGGTAGGTCACGGTGGACGCCGTGCTCGCGCCAGCCAAGCGGATGTTGCGCATATTGATCACGAACGCCAGCCCGGTGCCGAGCGCGCCGAGCGCGAGCACGCTGGCCACCACCCGCAGCGACAGGCCGGTCGGCACCGGCGGCGCGCCCGCCACCAGCGGCGCGACCAGGGCGAGCTGGGCGGTCGCCACGAGCAGCTGCGCCGCCGACAGCGACAACCCCGAGTGCGCGCTGCCCGCGATGAACTTTTTCTGGTACGGGATGGCCACGCCGTAGCAGGCCGCCGCGCCGAAGCACATGAGCTGGCCGGTGAAGTGGGCCCCGCCGACGCCCGCCCAGACGCCGAGCACCACCAGCACGCCGACGAAGCCCAGGGCCAGCCCGACGGCCCGTCGCGCGGTCAGTCGCTCGGTGCGGAACACCAGCACCGCCAGCGGCAGCACGATCAGCGGCGTGGTGGCGTTCCAGATGCCGGCCAGCATGGACTCGACCCGCTGCTCACCGAACCCGAACAGGGTGAACGGCAGCGCGACACCGAACGCGGCCACCACCAGCATGTGGGCCCACACCCGGGGTTCGCGGGGCAGCCGGTCGCGCAGCACGACCAGCACCGCCAGCAGCGTCGCCGCGCCGGTGGCCACCCGGTAGAGGGTGAGGTGCACCGGGTGCAGCTCGGTCACCCCCACCTTGATGAAGAGGAAGCTGGAACCCCAGATCGCGCCCAGGGCGACGAAACCGGGCAGCCAGCTCCGCAGCGGCGCCCGGTCAGGAGCGGTATCGACGTTCACCCCTGACACTCTGCCCCTCGGGTACGACGCTGTCGCGCGAAATTCGGACGTGGTGTCGACCGCCACAGCAACCGACTTACAGTGGAGACGTTGACCGGTCGAGGAGGTGACACGTCGATGGCCGCGCCCCTGCGTTTCGATCCGCTCGTCGATTTCGACGGCATGTGGACCACCCGGCTCGCCGACCGTTACCTCCCGTTGCGCGAGCTGCCGCATGCGCGCTACGAGTGCATCGACGGAAGGCTGGTCATGACCCCCGCCGAGACCGGCACCAGCAGCTATGCCGAGGGTGAGCTGAGTTACCTGTTCAAGCCGGCGGCGAAGGCGGCCGGCTTCTACGTCTTCGGTCAGGTGAACCTGACCTTCACCCCCGACCGCTGGATCCAGCCCGACCTCACGATCCTGCACACCCTGCCCGCGAGCGACCAGGAGGATCGCTGGATCCCGGTACGGCTGTGCACGATGGCGGTCGAGTTCGTGTCGCCGGGAAGCCGGCGGCAGGACTTCGTGGACAAGCCGCGCCTCTGCGCCGAGGCCGGGGTGCCGTACTTCATGCGGGTGCAGATCGCCCGGCAGATCCGGCACGTCGGCGTCGAGTTCCTCACGCTCGACAACGGCAGCTATGTCAGTACGGCCCAGGCGGTCAGCGGTCAGCGGCTCAAGGTCGGACTGCCTTTCCCGATCGACTTCGACCCGGCTGATCTGCTGCCCTGAACACGGCAAACATGGTCGACACCGGGGCGCCCCGGTCACGTAGTCTCGCCCGGTGGGACGAATCGATGACCTCGCCAACCGATACGTGGCCCAGTGGGCTCCGCTGAGCCCGACCGGCGCCACCTACGTCGGCATCGCGGGCTACGACGACCAGCTCGACGACCTGACGCCCGACGGCTACGCGGCCCGCGCCGACCTGGTCCGGCGCACGCTGACCGAGCTCGACGTGACCGAGCCGGAGACCGAGGCGGAGCGGACCGCCCAGGAGGCCATGCAGGAACGCCTCGGCCTGGAGCTCGCCCGGTACGACACCGGCGAGACCACCAGCGAGGTCAGCGTGATCGAGAGCGGGCTGCACGAGCTGCGGCTGGTCTTCGACCTGATGCCGACCGACGGCGAGGCGGCCCAGGCCAACGTGGCCAGCCGGCTCAACCGCTTCGCGTCGGCGCTGGAGGGCTACAAGCGCACTTTGCGCGAGGCCGCCGCCAAACGCCGGGTCAGCTCGCAGGTGCAGCTCGTCGAGGTCGCCAAGCAGTGCGACATCTGGGTCGACCCGAACGGCGACAACTTCTTCCACGGCCTGGTCGAGCGCCTCGACGCGGACGGCACGCTCGGCGCCGAACTGCGCAAGGGCGCCGCCGCCGCGACCGCGGCCACCGCCGAGTTCGGGCAGTTCCTGCGCACCGAGCTGGCCCCGGTGGGGCGGCAGAAGCAGGCCGCCGGCCGGGAGCGCTACGAGCTGGCCTCGCAGTACTTCCTCGGCGCGAAGGTCGACCTGGACGAGACGTACGCCTGGGGGTTCGCGGAGTTGGCCCGCCTGGAGGCCGACATGCGGACGGTCGCCGGCCGGATCGCCGGTCCCGGCGCCACGATCGACGAGGCGGTGAGCGCGCTCGACGCCGACCCGGCGCGGACGGTCCGGGGCAAGGAGGCGTTCCGCGACTGGATGCAGGCGCTCGCCGACAAGGCGATCAGCGAGCTGGACGGCACCCACTTCGACATCCCGGAGCAGGTCCGCCGGATCGAGTGCTGCCTGGCACCGACCAGCGACGGCGCCATCTACTACACCGGCCCGAGCGAGGACTTCTCCCGGCCCGGGCGGATGTGGTGGGCCCTGCCGCAGGGCATCACCGAGTTCTCCACCTGGCGCGAGGTGACCACGGTCTACCACGAGGGCGTGCCCGGCCACCACCTCCAGGTCGCCCAGACCGCCGTCCGGGCCGACCTGCTCAACCGCTGGCAGCGGCTGCTCTGCTGGGTCTCCGGCCACGGTGAGGGCTGGGCGCTCTACTCGGAGCGGCTGATGGACGAGCTGGGCTACCTGGAGGACCCGGGTGACCGGCTCGGCATGCTCGACGGGCAGGCGCTGCGGGCGGCCCGGGTGATCGTCGACATCGGCATGCACCTGGAGCTGGAGATCCCGGCGGACAACCCGTTCGGCTTCCACCCGGGTGAGCGCTGGACCCCGGAGCTGGGCTGGGAGTTCATGCGGGCGCACTGCCGGGTGCCGGACGAGAATCTGCGCTTCGAGCTGAACCGCTACCTCGGCTGGCCCGGGCAGGCCCCCTCGTACAAGGTGGGCGAGCGGATCTGGTTGCAGGCCCGCGAGGAGGCGAAGGCCCGCAAGGGCGCCGACTTCGACCTCAAGGAGTTCCACCGCCAGGCGCTCGACCTGGGCGCGCTGGGGCTGGACCCGCTGCGCCGGGCGCTGGCCCGGCTCTGAGTCTCCCGGCGACGGCGATGGCCGGGAGTCGGAGGTGTTCCCTCCGGCTCCCGGCCGTTTCGTCGGTGCGGCCGGTCAGGCCAGGTCGAGTCGGAGCACCGGCTCGGCGGTGAGCGACTTCGAGTGCTCGTAGGCCAGCTCGATCACCGGGTCGTCGAAGCTGATCGGGATCGGCGAGGTGATCGGAATACCGTCCGGGAACGGCAGGTCCGGCGTCAGGGTGATCTTGATGCCGAGCAGGTGCCCGACGAACCGGGTGGCGTAGAACGCCACGTCGCCCTCGACCGTGAGCCGGTCGGTGACGTACCGCTGCTTCTTGCCCGCCGGGCCGCTGGCCAGCAGCGTGAAGTCGTCGGTGACCGCCTTCTTCATGGTGAACTTCAGGCACTTGAGCTTGCCGTCGTGGGTGGGCAGCTCGACGATGCCCTCGAAGCGCAGCCCGGTCATGGTCACCTTGGAGCCGGTGAGCCGCGACGGCGGGTCGGCGACGATCGGCTGGTCGGGGTCGGCGGCGAGCTTGGGCAGCGGCTTGCCCTCCTCGACCGGCTTCGGCTTGGTCGGCGCCGGTTCGGCGCAGTCGGCGCCCGGCGTGGCCGGCGCCGACGACGGCTTCGCGCTGCCGCTGGGCTCCGGAGTGGTGCTGGCGCTCGGCGCGGCGGCGGCCTTCGCCTCGGTCGACGGCGACGGCGACGGCGACGCCTCGGTCTTGTCGTTCCCGCCGGTGAACAGACCGGTGATGCCGTCGACGAGGTCGGTCAGCAGGTTGCCGTCCGACTCCTGGGCCGGCTCGGCCGGCGCGGTGGTGCTCGGGCTGGCCGACGGCGAAGCCGAGGCCGTCTTCGAGGCGGACGGCTTCGGCGCGGGCGCCGACGTGGTCGGGCAGGCCGCCGGCGCGGCCACCGCCGGCCGCGCGTCCCGGAGCGCGACCAGCCCGGCCACCGAGACCGCGAGGACCAGCAGGATCGCGTACGCCCTGGGCGGGTGCCCCGGGCCGTGCGGCGAGTACGGGGGCGGCGCGTCGACGGCCGGTTCCACGGGTGCCGACTCGCGCAGCGGGTTGCGCGGCTCCGGGAGCGTGTCGGTGAGGACGCCGGTGGTTTCGTCCTCCCGTTGGCGCGGCAGCAGTTCGTCCACCAGGGCCGGTTCCGGCTCGTCGACCGGCTCCTCGGCCACCGGCTCGTCGACCGGCGCCACCGGCGTCTCGTGGGCGTCCTTGCGGGGCACCCAGGCGAAGCCGAGCGCACTGCCGATCATGCCGAGCAGCAGGCCGATGAAGAAGCCGCCGAGGTTCACCCCGATCAGCGAGTAGAGCGCGGTGATCGCCGCGACCACCGAGTAGAACATCCGCTGGGCCGGGCTGAACCAGAGCAACATGCCGCAGGTGACGAGGATGGTCGGGACGAGCCAGGACAGGAAGCCGGTGGGCCCCATCTGGAAGGTGAGGCCGTTGAGGCTCATCTGGGTGGTGGCGAAGATCTCCAGCCCGGCCAGGGCGGTGAGGAGACCGCCCCAGAACGGCCGCGCCCGGCGCCACCGGCGGAAGCCACGCCACGCCTGGCCGAGCCGACCGGGCCGGGCCTGCTGCGTTTCGGCGGTTGTCACGTACTCCTCCTGGCGGTGCTGACGGGGTGCGACATGGTCGAGGCCCGCGGAGGGCGCCCTCCGCGGGCCTCGCCATCAGATCAGAAGCATTCCTTCGCGTCCTTGCCAACGTTGACCTTCAGCTTCAGGCCGTTGAGGGTGAAGACGCCGGCGCTGGTGGAGCGGGCCACCTGCTCCAGCTTCGTGATGGTCACCGAGTCGGCGCTCTGCCCGAACGCGCCGGGCTGACCCTTCGTCGGGTTGAGCTCGTTGGCGTCGCGGCCGATCTGGATGTTCTGGAACGTCGCGTCGCCCTCGAGCGACTCCATGTCGATCAGCAGGTTGGTGGCGGTGGCCGGCTTGCCGCCGCCGCCGGCGTTGATGGTCAGCACGATCGGCACACCCGGGATGCTGGCGTTGACCGACTGGCAGAGGTCGTAGAGCTTCGCGTCGGCGATCTCGGAGACGGCCACCGGGTGCTGGGTGCCGTTCTTCTCCTGGACCAGACCGCCGTACTGCTTGAAGCCGTTGCCCTCCAGCTTCGAGGCGCCGACCTTGAAGGTCTGCCCCGACACCGCGAACGACGCCGCGATGGCGCCGTTGGCCATGCCGAGCACGATGCCGCCGGCCACGACGGTCGCCGGCACCATCATCGCGGCGAAGCGCCGCCAGCGGGTGCCGCCACTCAGCTGGCGGTTCTCCGATTCACTCACAAGGTCCTCCTCGACGGGGGTGCGTCTCCGGACGCGGGACGCGACGCGGGACGGGGAAAGCTGCGGGGCGGCGCGGGAGGCCGTTGTGCCGAACGGGCCGCGCGGTCGCGGATTGGATGCTCTCGCGAAGCGACAGACCTCACAAGTCCCTTGCTACTGACGGGTAACACAGATGTGGTATCAAGATCGCCTACGGTTACCAACGGTTAACGTCCGGGCAGCAAGGAGGCCCGGACAAACCCCCTGGATTACGACACGATGGCGGAGAGGTTTCACCTGTGGTAGCCGTCACGACCAAACATCACAGTTCGATAACGGCGAGCTGGTAAGCCGCTGAGGGTGAGGCGGCGATCACCCGTCCGGTCAGGCCCCGACGCCGACCGGCGACCGGGTCAGCCCCGCCCGTCCAACCACGACGCCAACAGGTGGCGGTCGATCGAGTCGACCCGACCGAGCGGACGCCCCGCGGCGACCCGCGCGCGCAGCTCGGCCCGGGTGAACCAGCGCGCCTCCACCACCTCGTCGCCGTCGACCCGCACCCGCGTCGACACCGCGGTCGCCCGGAAACCGACCATCAGCCCGGCCGGGAACGGCCACGCCTGCGAGCCCTGGTAGGTCACCTCGCCCACGGCCACGCCGGCCTCCTCGGCCACCTCCCGCCGGACCGCGTCCTCCAGGCTCTCGCCGATCTCCACGAACCCGGCGAGCGTCGACCAGGCGTCCTCCGCCGCGCCGCGGTGCCGGGCCAACAGGCACCGCTCCGGCTCACCGGGCGCCTCGACCAGCATGATGACCGCCGGCTCGATCCGCGGGAACAGCAACCGGCCGCAGCCCGCACCGGTGCAGGAGCGGGTGTGGCCGCCCGTCCCGGCCGCCGTCGCGGCACCGCAACTGCCGCAGAATCGCTGGCCGCGGTGCCAGTGCAGCAGACCCTTCGCGTACGCCTGGACGGCCGCCTCGGCCGGGCCCAGCCCACCCACCAGCGCCCGGACGTCCACCGCCTCGGCCGCGCCGGCACGCGCGCACGCCTCGCCCTCCTCGAGGCCGGAGAGGTCGGCGGCGGACACCGCGCGCCCCGCGTCGAGCCCGAGGAAGACCGTCTCGTCGGCGCCGCCGAGCAGCTCGCCCGCGCCCACCGCCGCCGGACGCACGGGCACCCGCCCGGAGTCGACGAGACACCGGTCCCGCCACAGCGGCAGCACCACGCTCATCGGGTCACCCAGCCGCTCGGCGAGCCACTCCGGGTCGCCGCGCAGCGCCGCCGCCCGGTCCAGCCAACCGCCGCCGTACGCCACCACCGGGCCATCCGTCCGCACCCGCCCACCGTGTCACGACCCGGACCGGAACGGTGACCCGAAACGGGTGATCGGTGCGACACCTCCGCCGCTCCGACACGACCTCCCGGCCGGAGACTCCCGGCCGGCTCGAGCGTTGGTTACCGTAGGTGTCTCCCGCGGGGGAAGCGGTCCCCGCACACGCATTTCCGATCGAGGTTGCAGTGACGATGAGCGGCGAGAAGATGCCGGCTGCCGACGACCGGCCCACCATCAAGGTGGCGGCGGTGAGCTGGCCCGGGGTCGAGCTGGAGCCGGTCGCCACGCCGCCCGCCGCCGACGGGCGGAAGCCGACACGCTCCCGGCGCGGCCGGCTGCTGCTGGCCGGCGGCCTCACCGCCGCGCTGCTCGCCGGCGGCATCGCCGTCGGTGCCTACGCGTACGCCGGCGACGTCCCCCGCGGCACCACGGTCCTCGGCACCGAGCTGGGCGGGCGGAGCCGGGCGGACGCCGCCCGGGCGCTCCGCGCCGAACTGGAGCGCCGGGCCGCCGCACTGAACGCCCCGATCGTCGTCACCGTGGGCGAAGAGAAGACCGAGCTGAAGCCGGCCGACGTCGGGCTCGCCATCGACGTGGACGCCACCGTGGCGGCGGCCGCCGCCGCCGAGGCGCACGCGGTCAGCCGGCTGGTCGGCTCCCGGGCGATCGAGCCGGTGGTGACCGTGGACGCCCAGCGGTTGGGTGCCGCGCTGCGCGAGGCGGTCGGCGACCAGGGGCGCGAGATGACGATGCCGACCGTCATCTGGACCGGCACCACGCCCAAGCCGGTCTACCCGAAGCCGGCGCTGACCGTCGACACGGCCGGCGCCACCGAGGCCGTCACCACGGCCTGGCTGGCCGCCCAGCCGGTCACCGTGCCGCTGGTGGAGAAGTGGCCGGCCACCAGCCGGGAGGAGGTCGACCGGCTCGTCACCGAGCTGGCCCGCCCGGCCGTCGCCGCGCCCGTCACGCTCACCACCGAAGGCGGCTCGGTCACCATCCCGCCCGCCGCCATCGCCCGGTCACTGCGCTTCTCGACCGACGACGACGGCACGGTCACGCCCCGCGTCGACGTCAAGCGGCTGCGCGCCGCGCTCGGCGGCAAGCTGGCCAGGCTCGAGGTGGAGCCGCGCGACGCCGGCCTGACCATCACCGGCGGCAAACCCAAGGTGGTGCCCAGCCGCGCCGGCCGCCAGGTCGACGCCGCCGCGCTCGGCCCCGCGCTGCTCGCGGTGCTGCCCAAGTCGACCGACCGCACGGTGACCGCCCAGCTCAAGGCGGCCACGCCGGAGCTGACCGAGGCGAAGCTGGCCGAGCTGGGCATCAAGGAGCGGGTTTCCACCTTCACCACCCGGTTCACCGGCGGCCTCTCCTCCCCGCGCAGCCAGAACATCGTCCAGGCGGCCAAGGACGTCGACGGCACCATCGTGCGGCCGGGGGAGACGTTCTCGCTCAACGCCCACACCGGCGAGCGCGGCTACGACCAGGGCTACCAGGACGCGCCGACGATCGTGAACGGCAAGCTGGTCCCCGGGGTGGGCGGCGGCGTCTCGCAGTTCACCACCACGCTGTTCAACGCCACCTACTACGCCGGCATGGAGGACGTGGAGCACAAGCCGCACTCGTTCTACTTCAGCCGCTACCCGGCCGTGATCGAGTCGACCATCTACTGGCCGCAGCTCGACTTCAAGTTCCGCAACAACACGCCGCACGGGGTGCTCATCGACACCTCGTACACCGGCAGCTCGATCACCGTGTCGATCTGGAGCACCAAGATCTACGACAGCGTGCAGACCGAGTACGGACCGCGCCGGAACGTCACCCAGCCGAAGACGGTCTACCTCAAGCCCGGCCCGGACTGCATCTCCGCCGCCGGCGGCGTGGGGTTCGCCCAGGACGCGTTCCGGGTCATCAAGAAGGACGGCAAGGTCGTCAAGCGGGAGAAGTTCAGCTGGCGCTACGACGCCGAGCCGCGCTTCATCTGCGCCCCGGAGCCCGGCGCCTGAGACCGAGCATGAGGAAGGCCCCGCCGAGGCGGGGGCCTTCCTCATGTCCGGTCTGGTCAGGGCCGCGCGGCGGCCAGCCCCTCCCGGACGCCGTCGGCGTCCCGGTCGGCGCCGTAGACCGGGGTGTCCGGCTGCTGCCGCCAGCTCTCGTCGAGCGTGCCGGCGTCGACCGGGTCGAAGCCCAGCTCGTCGACGATCCCCATGACGACCTGCTTGGCGTCCGCGTCGTCGCCGGCCACCGGCAGCGCGATGCGGCCCGCGGTGCCCGCCGGCTTCCCCTGGTCCATCAGGTGCGCCGCCTGGATGTTGTTGAACGCCTTCACCACCCGGGCGCCCTTCAGGTGGTCGGCGGTCCACCGGCTGGAGCTGAGGCTGCGGTCCAGCAGCTCGGCGACGTCGCCGTCGCGCTGCGGGTAGTAGTTGTTGGCGTCGACGACCAGCTTGCCGTCGAAGAGCGCGGCCGGGAGCTGCGGGACGGCCTTCAGCGGGATCGCGACGACCACCACCTCCGCGCCCTGGACCACCTCCTCCAGGGTGCCGGCCCGCGCGCCACTCTCGGCGGCGAGGTCAGTCAGGCTCTCCGGGCCGCGGGAGTTGGTAACCGCGACGTCGTGGCCGAGTGAACTCAGACGACGGGTGAGGGTGCCCCCGATGTGCCCCGACCCGATGATTCCGATCTCCATGACCACTCCTGTACCCCGGCGGGTCCGTTCCGTGCGCGAACCCGGCCGTACGCGATGTCACGTTTTCTGGATCCGCCAGGCCGGCGGGGGACGCGTGGGGCGGTCCCGGCTCGACGGTACGAGATGCGGCGGTCGGTCGTGGCGGTTCCCGGTGGAACGCAATGAGGGCCACCCCGTCGGGGGTGGCCCTCATTGAAAGATTGTCCGGCGGTGTCCTACTCTCCCACACCCTCCCGAGTGCAGTACCATCGGCGCTGGAGGGCTTAGCTTCCGGGTTCGGAATGTTGCCGGGCGTTTCCCCTCCGCCATGACCGCCGTAACTCTATGAACATGTCAAACACACACACGCGTGTGGGGTGTTCGAGTGTTCAGAGTTGCACAGTGGACGCGTAGCAGCTTGGTAGTCAAGTCCTCGGCCTATTAGTACCGGTCAACTGAACCCGTTACCGGGCTTACATTTCCGGCCTATCAACCCAGTCGTCTAGCTGGGGGCCTTACCCCACAAAGTGGGTGGGATACCTCATCTTGAAGCGAGCTTCCCGCTTAGATGCTTTCAGCGGTTATCCCTTCCGAACGTAGCTAACCAGCCGTGCCCCTGGCGGGACAACTGGCACACCAGAGGTTCGTCCGTCCCGGTCCTCTCGTACTAGGGACAGCCCTTCTCAAGTATCCTACGCGCACGGCGGATAGGGACCGAACTGTCTCACGACGTTCTAAACCCAGCTCGCGTACCGCTTTAATGGGCGAACAGCCCAACCCTTGGGACCTGCTACAGCCCCAGGATGCGACGAGCCGACATCGAGGTGCCAAACCATCCCGTCGATATGGACTCTTGGGGAAGATCAGCCTGTTATCCCCGGGGTACCTTTTATCCGTTGAGCGACACCGCTTCCACATGCCAGTGCCGGATCACTAGTCCCGACTTTCGTCCCTGCTCGACCTGTCAGTCTCACAGTCAAGCTCCCTTGTGCACTTGCACTCAACACCTGATTGCCAACCAGGCTGAGGGAACCTTTGGGCGCCTCCGTTACCCTTTAGGAGGCAACCGCCCCAGTTAAACTACCCACCAGACACTGTCCCTGAACCGGATAACGGTCCGAAGTTAGATACCCAAATCAACCAGAGTGGTATTTCAAGATTGCCTCCACCCATACTGGCGTATGGACTTCACCGGCTCCCACCTATCCTACACAAGCTAATTCAGATACCAATGTCAAGCTATAGTAAAGGTCCCGGGGTCTTTCCGTCCTGCCGCGCGTAACGAGCATCTTTACTCGTAATGCAATTTCGCCGGGCCTGTGGTTGAGACAGTGGGGAAGTCGTTACGCCATTCGTGCAGGTCGGAACTTACCCGACAAGGAATTTCGCTACCTTAGGATGGTTATAGTTACCACCGCCGTTTACTGGCGCTTAAGTTCTCCGCTTCGCCCCGAAGAGCTAACAGGTCCCCTTAACGTTCCAGCACCGGGCAGGCGTCAGTCCATATACATCGAATTACTTCTTCGCATGGACCTGTGTTTTTAGTAAACAGTCGCTTCCCCCTGCTCTCTGCGGCCATACAACGCTCCACCCGCGCGGGGCTTCACGTCTCCGGCCCCCCTTCTCCCTAAGTTACGGGGGCAATTTGCCGAGTTCCTTAACCACAGTTCGCCCGATCGCCTCGGTATTCTCTACCTGACCACCTGTGTCGGTTTGGGGTACGGGCCGCTCAGAACTCGCTAGAGGCTTTTCTCGGCAGCATAGGATCACTGACTTCACCTGAATCGGCTCGGCATCACGTCTCAGCCTACATGCGCCGCGGATTTGCCTACGGCACGGCCTACACGCTTACCCCGGCACAACCACCGGCCGGGATCAGCTACCTTCCTGCGTCACCCCATCGCTTGACTACTACCCGCCAGGTTCCCACGCTCCCCCCGTTCGGTCCGAAGACCTCCCGGAGCTCGGGTGGTTAGCACAACGAGGTTCGTCAGGGTCGCTCTTTCGCGGGTACGGGAATATCAACCCGTTGTCCATCGACTACGCCTCTCGGCCTCGCCTTAGGTCCCGACTCACCCAGGGCGGATTAGCCTGGCCCTGGAACCCTTGGTCATCCGGCGGAAGGGTTTCTCACCCTTCTTTCGCTACTCATGCCTGCATTCTCACTCGTGCCGTGTCCACAACTAGGTCACCCCGTCGCTTCACCCCCGGCACGACGCTCCCCTACCCATCCACACACCTGCACGGCACATCACGGCGCCGCGAAGTTGAAATGTGAATGCCACAGCTTCGGCGGTGTGCTTGAGCCCCGCTACATTGTCGGCGCGGAACCACTTGACCAGTGAGCTATTACGCACTCTTTAAAGGGTGGCTGCTTCTAAGCCAACCTCCTGGTTGTCTATGCGACCCCACATCCTTTTCCACTTAGCACACGCTTAGGGGCCTTAGCTGGTGATCTGGGCTGTTTCCCTCTCGACTACGAAGCTTATCCCCCGCAGTCTCACTGCCGCGCTCTCACTTACCGGCATTCGGAGTTTGGCTGATTTCGGTAAGCTTGTGGGCCCCCTAGACCATCCAGTGCTCTACCTCCGGCAAGAAACACGCGACGCTGCACCTAAATGCATTTCGGGGAGAACCAGCTATCACGGAGTTTGATTGGCCTTTCACCCCTAACCACAGGTCATCCCCCAACTTTTCAACGTTGGTGGGTTCGGCCCTCCACGCGGTCTTACCCGCGCTTCAGCCTGCCCATGGCTAGATCACTCCGCTTCGGGTCTAGAGCATGCGACTAAAAACGCCCTATTCAGACTCGCTTTCGCTACGGCTCCCCCACCCGGGTTAACCTCGCCACATGCCACTAACTCGCAGGCTCATTCTTCAAAAGGCACGCCGTCACCCCGTAAGGCTCCGACGGATTGTAGGCGAACGGTTTCAGGCACTATTTCACTCCCCTCCCGGGGTACTTTTCACCATTCCCTCACGGTACTCGTCCGCTATCGGTCACCAGGAAGTATTTAGGCTTACCAGGTGGTCCTGGCAGATTCACGGCAGATTTCAGGAGTCCGCCGCTACTCGGGAACACCCACAGAAGACCAGCAGCTTTCACCTACCGGACTATCACCGTCTACGGTCAGCCATTCCAGACTGTTCGACTAACCACTGGCTTTGTAACTCCTCGACCGTGTGTCAGCACAATCAGCAGGGTCCCACAACCCCGACCACGCAACCCCTGACAGGTATCACACGCCGCCGGTTTAGCCTCAATCCGCTTTCGCTCGCCACTACTCACGGAATCACTATTTGTTTTCTCTTCCTACGGGTACTGAGATGTTTCACTTCCCCGCGTTCCCCCCACACACCCTATGTGTTCAGGTGCGGGTGACATCACATGACTGATGCCGGGTTCCCCCATTCGGACACCCTGGGATCACAGCTTGGTTGACAGCTCCCCCAGGCCTATCGCGGCCTCCCACGTCCTTCATCGGCTCCTGGTGCCAAGGCATCCACCGTTCGCCCTTGACAACTTGACCACAAAGATGCTCGCGTCCACTGTGCAATTCTCAACAAACGACCAACCCACAACCCGAACAGTTCCCCACCAGACCCAGCTCACCGCCGGCGGTATGAAGAACCAGGCCATGCCTGGCGCCCCGACAGGCTCCCGCCCGTCTCCAAGGCTCCGAAGACAACAACCAGCGGTTGTTCCTTCAGGACCCAACAGGGTGCTTACGCTCCTCCCCAGCCGCACCAGGACTCCGCTCCACACCCACCCGAAAGTGAGCAGTACTAGAAGGATCCAGGCCGTTGCCGAGGACGAACTTGCCAGTGTCTCCGCCATCTGAGCACCCCGACCCGACATTCGCAGGTCGCGGGCTCCATACCAGCTTTCGCCGGATGGTGCTCCTTAGAAAGGAGGTGATCCAGCCGCACCTTCCGGTACGGCTACCTTGTTACGACTTCGTCCCAATCGCCAGCCCCACCTTCGACGGCTCCCTCCACAAGGGTTGGGCCACCGGCTTCGGGTGTTGCCGACTTTCGTGACGTGACGGGCGGTGTGTACAAGGCCCGGGAACGTATTCACCGCAGCGTTGCTGATCTGCGATTACTAGCGACTCCGACTTCACGGGGTCGAGTTGCAGACCCCGATCCGAACTGAGACCGGCTTTTTGGGATTCGCTCCACCTCACGGTATCGCAGCCCATTGTACCGGCCATTGTAGCATGCGTGAAGCCCTGGACATAAGGGGCATGATGACTTGACGTCATCCCCACCTTCCTCCGAGTTGACCCCGGCAGTCTTCGATGAGTCCCCGCCATAACGCGCTGGCAACATCGAACGAGGGTTGCGCTCGTTGCGGGACTTAACCCAACATCTCACGACACGAGCTGACGACAGCCATGCACCACCTGTGACCGCCCCCGAAGGACCCCCCATCTCTGGAGGTTTTGCGGCCATGTCAAACCCAGGTAAGGTTCTTCGCGTTGCATCGAATTAATCCGCATGCTCCGCCGCTTGTGCGGGCCCCCGTCAATTCCTTTGAGTTTTAGCCTTGCGGCCGTACTCCCCAGGCGGGGCGCTTAATGCGTTAGCTGCGGCACAGGGAACCGGAGAGGCCCCCCACACCTAGCGCCCAACGTTTACAGCGTGGACTACCAGGGTATCTAATCCTGTTCGCTCCCCACGCTTTCGCTCCTCAGCGTCAGTATCGGCCCAGAGACCCGCCTTCGCCACCGGTGTTCCTCCTGATATCTGCGCATTTCACCGCTACACCAGGAATTCCAGTCTCCCCTACCGAACTCTAGCCTGCCCGTATCGACCGCAGGCCTGGGGTTGAGCCCCAGGTTTTCACGGTCGACGCGACAAGCCGCCTACGAGCTCTTTACGCCCAATAAATCCGGACAACGCTCGCGCCCTACGTCTTACCGCGGCTGCTGGCACGTAGTTGGCCGGCGCTTCTTCTGCAGGTACCGTCACTTACGCTTCGTCCCTGCTGAAAGAGGTTTACAACCCGAAGGCCGTCATCCCTCACGCGGCGTCGCTGCATCAGGCTTCCGCCCATTGTGCAATATTCCCCACTGCTGCCTCCCGTAGGAGTCTGGGCCGTGTCTCAGTCCCAGTGTGGCCGGTCGCCCTCTCAGGCCGGCTACCCGTCGTCGCCTTGGTAGGCCATCACCCCACCAACAAGCTGATAGGCCGCGAGCCCATCCCAGGCCGAAAAACTTTCCACCACACACCATGCGATGCGAGGTCATATTCGGTATTAGCCCCGGTTTCCCGGGGTTATCCCAAAGCCTAGGGCAGGTTGCTCACGTGTTACTCACCCGTTCGCCGCTCGAGTACCCCGAAGGGCCTTTCCGCTCGACTTGCATGTGTTAAGCACGCCGCCAGCGTTCGTCCTGAGCCAGGATCAAACTCTCCAACAAAAACCTATTTGTCGGACACAATGTCCTGGCAACAAAAGTGTTGCCAAAGGAATCCCAACCAGCCAGACAACAGCCTGACCAGTCCGGGGTATAAAACAATTGGCACTGGCTTTACAAGCACCCTGTTGAGTTCTCAAAGAACAACCACACACCGCCCAGAAGCCCTCCAAGAGGACCCCCGACCCGGGGCATTTCGTCCACATCCCCGCCACTCTCGCGTCGGGCACTTTTACTACGTTACCGCACCGTCTCCGCCGTGTCAAACCGTGTGTCCCGGTCTGTCATGCTTCGTACGGGTCGGCGCCGCTGAACTCGCGCAGCAGCGAACCGCTGCGCTTGATCATCGGATTTGGCAGACCGGCCGCCGCGGTTTCCCGCAAGCTCGCCCGGTGCCCTGCCGGTCGACAACCTTACCCCGTCGGTTCCGCTCCGCCAAATCCGCCCTGCGGCGTTTCGGCGAGCCCCGCCCGGACCGCGCCCTCGGGGTTGAACACACCCTTGGAGAACCCGGTCGCCCGCTCGGATCGGCACTCCCGGGCTTTCATCCCGTTTGCCCCGTTCCGCGCTGGCAGAGAGAAAGTTACGCGTCTGCGGGTTTGATCGTCAAATCCAGGGGCAGCGTCCCGCGTCACATCATCACCGGCGCGCTATGTCCGCAGCTCAGGGCGCAGGCGTCCCGACCTCGGCGGGTGGCGGTGTGGGCCGGCCGGCGACCTAACGAGGTCCGGAGGCGCGGCGGGCGGCCCGCCACCCGCGCACGCCCAGGATGCCTGCGGTCGTACCGATGGCCAGGGACGCGGCGATGAGCAGCGCGTGCACCCAGAGGAAGCTCGTCGGCCCGCCCTCGCCGACGACGCCGGCGGACCAGGCCCGGGTGTCGTGCCAGATGGCGACCGCGAACCTCGGCCAGATCACCCAGGTCCACACCCCGACCCCGACCAGGAACAACGACCAACCGCGCGAGAGCACCATGGTCGGCCAGTATGCCAGCGGCACCGGGACCGGAGCTGGCACGACCGGCAGCTCGGCGGCGTGCCTCGGCGTTTCCCGCTCCGTTCCGGCGGGCACTGTCGTCAGTGCCGACACGACATCGCGGAGGTGCCGACATGCAGCCGTTCAATCCATGGGCCTGGCGGGATCCGGCCGCCCTCGCCGGCGGCTACGACCAGACCGGCCCGGACGACGTGCCACGGCAGCGCGCCGAGGGCGACGACCTCGTGGACGCGCCCGGTCCGGGCACGCCCATCGACCTCACCGGCTACCGCGTGGAGGCGACCGACGGCCGGATCGGCTCGATCGACGAGGCGAGCGAGGAGGCCGACGCCCGCTACCTGGTGGTCGACACCGGCCCGTGGATCTTCGGCAAAAAGGTGCTGCTGCCCGCCGGGACGGTGGCGCGGGTCGACCACCGGGAACGCGTCGTGCGGGTGGATCGGACCCGGGACCAGGTGAAGGAGTCCCCGGCGTTCGACCCGGACGACTTCGCGCGCCCCGACTACCGGGACCGGGTGGGCACCTACTACTCGGAGAGCTACCGACACGGCTGAGTCGCCGGACGGGAGGGCAGCCGGAGGGCGACCGAACGGTTACCGTGTCAGGCATGGACCGGTCGCGCGTGTGTGCCCCGGAGACCGCTGCCGGTCTCCCGGGTCGTGCCGACGACGGCCGGGAGCAGATTCTCGACGTTCTTCGTGCCGGTGGGCTGCGGTTCCGCGCCGGCGGGCGATGGCGGCGCTCGTTCTGACGAGCCCGTTCCACCGATCCGGGTCACCCGGGTCGTCCGCGCGTCCGCGCGTCCCGCCAACGACCGGCACGAAAGGCCCACCACTATGTCCTCAGCACGCATGCTCACCGGCGACCGCCCGACCGGGCGGCTGCACCTCGGCCACTACGTGGGCAGCATCGCCAACCGGGTGCGACTGCATCAGCGCTACGAGAGCTTCTTCATCATCGCCGACCTGCACATGCTCACCACGAGGAACACCCGCGCCGACATCGAGCAGGTGGCCGGCAACGCCCGGGAGATGGTCACCGACGTGCTCGCCGCGGGCGTCGAGCCGGAGCACGCCACGTTCTATCTCCAGTCGGCGATCCCCGAGGTCGGCGACCTGAACACGCTGTTGCAGAACCTGGTCACGGTGCCCCGCCTGGAGCGGGTGCCGTCGCTCAAGGAGATGACCCGCGACGCCGGCAAGGACGAGATGCCGTACGGCCTGCTCGGCTATCCCGTCCTCCAGGCGGCCGACATCCTCTGCGTGAAGGGGCAGGTCGTGCCGGTGGGGAAGGACAACGCCGCGCACGTCGAGGTGACCCGGGAGATCGCCCGTCGGTTCAACCACCTCTACGGCGACGTCTTCCCGGTGCCCGACCTGATCATGTCGGAGACGCCGACGCTCACCGGCACGGACGGCGCCGGGAAGATGAGCAAGAGCAGGGGCAACGCGATCGCCCTCGCCGACGACGCGGCGACCGTGCGGCGCAAGGTGATGGGGATGTACACCGACGCGAACCGGGTCCGCGCCGACGTGCCGGGGACGGTCGAGGGAAACCCGGTCTTCGCCTACCACGACGTGTTCAACCCGGACCGGGCGCAGGTGGAGGAGTTCAAGGCGCGCTACCGGGCCGGGCGGGTGGGCGACGTCGAGGTCAAAGAGGCGCTCGCGACGGCGCTCAACCGCTTCCTCGACCCGGTCCGCGAGCGCCGGGCCCGGTTCGAGGCGCAGCCCGGCCTGGTCGACGAGCTGATCGTCGCCGGCACCGAACGGACCCGCGCCCAGGTGCACGCCACGCTCGTCGAGGTCCGCCGGGCGATGGGGCTGACCAGCGCGTACACCCAGGTTCGACGGCGGGCGGAGCGCTACCGCAAGGCCGCCGCCACGCCGGCCTGACGATCCGGATACGCCGACCGGCCGGTCCGGGTACGCGCTTGCGCCACCCCCGGGCCGGCCGGTTACGCTGCCGGCATGAGCAGCTCGCAGGCGTACCCGACGGCGTCCCCCGACGTCCGGCTCGGCACGCTGCGACGCCGGCGGTCCCGCGACCGCCTGCGCTGAGCCTTCCTCTCCTGCGACCGGCGGATCGAGCCGCCGGTCGTCGTCGATCGCCCTCGCTCCGCCGCCCTCCCATCCGGTGATCCGCGCGGCGGATCGAGCGAGATCGGCGTACCTATGGATCTTGAAAAGATGTTGTCCGACCGGCTGGCGCCGGCGTTCGCGGCGGTGGCCGGCGTGCCGGTGGACCCGGTGGTGCGGCGCTCGCAACACGCGGACTTCCAGTCCGACGCGGCGCTCGCGCTGGCCCGCCGGCTCGGCCGGCCACCGCGGGCGATCGCCGCGGAGGTGCGGGACCGTGCGGAGCTGGCCGACCTCTGCACCTCGGTGGAGGTCTCCGGACCGGGCTTCCTCAACCTGACCGTGGCCGACCGGGCGCTCGGCCACCTGGTCTCCACGCTGGCCGCCGACAGCCGGCTCGGGGTGCCGGTGGTGGCCGAACCGGAAACCGTCGTGGTCGACTACTCGGCGCCGAACGTGGCCAAGGAGATGCACGTCGGCCACCTGCGCTCGACGGTGATCGGGGACGCGGCGGCGCGGCTGCTGGAGTGGCTGGGCCACCGGGTGCGGCGCGCCAACCACCTCGGCGACTGGGGCACGCCGTTCGGCATGCTGATCGAGCACCTGGTCGACCGGGGCGAGGCGGAGGCCGCGCAGGAGCTGTCGATGGGCGACCTGGACGCGTTCTACACGGCGGCGCGGGCGAAGTTCGACCACGACGAGGCGTTCCGGGAGCGATCGCGGCTGCGGGTGGTGGCGTTGCAGGGCGGCGACCCGGCGACGGTGCGGCTGTGGCGGCTGCTGGTGGCGCAGTCCGAGAGCTACTTCCTGACCGTCTACGACCTGCTGGACGTCACCCTCTCCCGGGCGGACTTCCGGGGCGAGAGCAGCTACCACGACCTGCTCGCACCGACCGTCGCCGAGTTGGACCGGCGCGGCCTGCTGCGGCGCAGCGACGGCGCGGACTGCGTGTTCCCGCCCGGGTCGGTGGGCCGGGACGGCGAGCCGCTGCCGCTCATCGTCCGCAAGTCGGACGGCGGCTACGGCTACCCGGCGACCGACCTGGCCGCGTTGCGGCACCGGACCGGCACGCTGGGCGCGACCCGGCTGCTCTACGTGGTCGGATCGCCGCAGCGGCGGCACTTCGAGATGGTCTTCGCGACCGCCGCGCAGGCCGGCTGGCTGGCCGCGCCGGCCCGGGCCGAGCACGTCGGGTTCGGGTCGATCCTCGGGCCGGACGGGCGGATGCTGCGCAGCCGGGCCGGCGGGGCGGTGAAGCTCGTGGGCTTGCTGACCGAGGCGGTCCAGCGGGCCACGGCGCTGGCCCGCGAGCGTAATCCGGAACTGGGCGAGGCGGAGGCGGCCGAGGTGGGGCGCGCGGTCGGCATCGGCGCGATCAAGTACGCCGACCTGTCCGGCGACCGGCACAAGGACTACGTGCTGGACTGGGAGCGGATGTTGGCGCTGGACGGGAACACCGCGCCGTACCTCCAGTACGCGTACTCCCGGATCCGGTCGATCTTCCGGCGGGCCGGCGTGGCGGCCCGGCCGGACGCGGCCGTCGCGCCGGCGGAGCCGGCCGAGCGGGCGCTCGCGATCGAGCTGCTCGGGTTCCCGGCGGTGGTCGACGAGGTGGCCGGCAGCCTGGAGTTCCACCACCTGGCCGCGTACCTGCACCGGCTCGCGTCCGCGTTCAGCGCGTTCTACGAGCGCTGCCCGGTGCTGCGGTCCGCGGGACCGGTGCTCCAGAGCCGGCTGGCGCTCTGTGACGTGACCGCTCGGGTGCTCCACCAGGGCCTGCACCTGCTGGGCATCCGCACCCCCGAGCGGTTGTGAGCGGGCCGGGTCAGCGGGGCAGCCAGGACTGCACCTCGACCACGTTGTCCTCGGGGTCGCGCAGGTAGGCGGAGCGGACGTTCACCGAGCCGGCCGACGTCGACATCCACCTCGGCGCCGCGCCCGGCGGGCCGGCGGCGTAGGCGCCCGGCGCAGCGGCCCCGGCGATCCGGTCGCCGGGGCCGGTGCGCTCAGCGCTCGACGATGGTGTTGTTCTCGTCGATGCCGTGGGTGCGCCAGTAGACGTCCCACTCGTCGTCGACGTGCTGCGGCACCTTGCCCTCCGGATAGCGGACGTACGGCGGGGTCGGCTCCTGGCCGTTCGGGAAGCAGGCGCTGCCGCCCTGCGCGCCGACCGCGATGGCCGGGTACTCACCGCTGCCGCAGATGGACTCCTCGAACGAGCAGCCGGTGGTGAGCATGAGCGTGCTCAGGCCGACCGCGGCCAGGGCGATCGAGATTCGGGTTCGCATGGGGAGAATTCTGGTCGCCCCGGCCGCTCCCGCCATCCGTACGCGTACTCAGTCGTTGGGATGCAGCAGCACCTTCGTCCAGCCGTGCTCGCGCCGGTCGAAGTGCCCGTACGCCTCCGGCGCCTCGGCCAGCGGCAGTTCGTGCGAGACGAGGAACGACGGCTGGGCGCGGCCGGCGATGATCAGGTCCCGGAGCTGCCGGTTGTAGCGCATCACCGGAGCCTGGCCGGTGCCCATCCGCTGGCCCTTGGTGAAGAAGGTGCCGTACTGCCAGCCGATCCGGCCCTCCCGCGCCTGCTTGTCCGGGCCGTTCGGGTCCTGCGGCACGTAGACCCCGACCACGCCGATCCCGCCGGTGGAGCGGACCACGCTGACCAGGTTGTCCAGCACCAGCTCCGGGTGCTCGTCACCGGACGGGTCGTGGGCCTGGTAACCGACGGCCTCCACGCCGCAGTCCGCGCCCACGCCGTCGGTGGCGTCCATGATCTGCTGGACCGGGTCGCCCTCGGCGAAGTTGATCGGGATCGCGCCGAGCTTGCCGGCCATGGCCAGGCGGTCGGCCTCCTTGTCCACCACGAACACCCGGTCGGCGCCCTTGATCATCGCGCTGTGGGCGGCCATCAGCCCGACCGGGCCCGCGCCGAACACCGCGACCGTGTCGCCCGGGGCCTGCCCGGCGAGTTCGGTGCCGTGCCAGCCGGTCGGGAAGATGTCCGACAGCATGGTGAAGTCGTTCTCGTGCTCGGTGCCGGACGGCAGGCGCAGCAGGTTGACGTCCGCGTACGGCACCCGTAGGTACTGGGCCTGCCCGCCGTCGTACGGGCCCATGTTGGCGTAGCCGTAGGCCGCGCCGTCCATCCCCTCGGTCGGGTTGGTGCGCAGGCAGAAGCTGGTCCAGCCGTGCAGACAGTTCCGGCAGGTGCCGCAGGCGATGTTGAACGGCACGGACACCCGGTCGCCGACGCTGATCCGGGTGAGCGCGTCGCCGACCGCCTCGACGACCCCCATGTTCTCGTGACCGAGGATCTTGCCCTCCTCGACCGAGGTGCGTCCCTCGTACATGTGCAGGTCGGAGCCGCAGATGTTGGTGGTGGTGATGCGGATGATCGCGTCGGTGGGGGCCTGGATCGTCGGGTCGGGCCGGTCCTCGACGGCGACGTCGCGGGGACCTCGGTAGACAAGTGCCTTCACGGTGAACCTCCGGATCGGGTCAGCCAAGGGCGCGGAGCCGCTCGGCGAGCGTGTCGCGGTAGAAGTCGAGGAAACCGTCCGGGTCCGGGCCGGCGTTCTGCAGCACGAGGTGGTCGAAGCCCGCGTCGACGTACGTGCGCACCGCCGCCACGTGGGTCTCCGGGTCGGGACCGACCGCGAACTGCTGCCGGATGTCGTCCTCGGTCACGGTCCGGGAGGCGGCCTCGAAGTTCACCGGGTTCGGCAACTCGCTCATCACCCTCCACCCGGTGACCGCCCACCGGCTGGTCTCCCAGGCCGCCCGTACCGCCTGCTGCTCGTCGGCCGCCCAGGCCACCGGCACCTCGGCGTAGCGCGGGCCGTCGCCACCACCCTTCCGGTACGCCTCGACCAGCTCCGGCTTCGGCTCGGTGGCGAACAGCCCGTCGCCGTACTCGGCGGCGATCCCCGCCGACACCGGACCGCTCGCCGCCACCGCGATCACCGGCAACTCGTCGGGCAGGTCGAACACGCGCGCGTCCTCCAACTGGAGGTGTTTACCCTCGTAGGACCGGTACCCGCCGCGCCAGAGCAGCCGGATGATCTCCAGCGCCTCGCGCAGCCGCTCGTGCCGCCCTCGTACGCTCGGGAAGCCCTGACCGACGACGTGCTCGTTGAGCCGCTCCCCGGCCCCCACCCCGAGCGTGAACCGGCCGTCGGAGACGATGGCCAGGGTGGCCGCGGCCTGCGCGATGATCGCCGGGTGGTAGCGCACGGTCGGGCAGGTCACCCCGGTGGCCAGGCCGATCCGATCGGTCTTCGCGGCGATCACGCCGAAGACGGTCCAGGTGAACGACGAGTGCCCCTGCCCGTCGAGCCAGGGGTGGAAGTGGTCGCTCATCTCGACGAAGTCGAAGCCGGCCTGCTCGGCCCGGACGGCCTGCCGGACGAGTTCGTCCGGCCCGAATCCCTCGCTGGACAGCTTGTAACCGATCTTCATGGCGCCTCCCGACTCTGGGCGCTGGCTTCTCCTCCGAGCTTTCCCCTCGGACGCGCCGGAAACCGGCGGACCGGAAAAACCTGCTGGCCGTTGGTTCAGTACGCCGGGCCCGCCGCGCAATCCGGCAAAGCTATCCGCACCTGCCGACCCGATGACCGCATTCCTGGCGCAAACACGAGGCGATATGCGATCTTCCCCTAGTACATGCGCGTCGGTAGAGTGCCTGGCGTGACGGTTTTTCGGATCGGGGAGGCCGCGGAGCTGCTCGGGGTGAGCGCCGACACGGTGCGCCGCTGGGTCGACGCGGGCCGGCTGGCGGCCTCCCGCGACGAGCAGGGCCACCGGGTGGTCGACGGCGTCGAGCTGGCCGGGTTCGTCCGCGAGCAGGCCGGCGAGGCGAACGGCCGGTCCGAGGAGTCGTCGGCGCGCAACCGCCTGCGGGGGATCGTGACCGCGGTCGCCAAGGACACGGTGATGGCCCAGGTGGACATCCAGGCCGGGCCGTTCCGGATCGTCTCGTTGATGAGCCGGGAGGCGGTCGAGGAGTTGGGGCTGCGGGTCGGGTCGGTCGCGTTCGCGGTGATCAAGTCGACCACCGTGGTGGTGGAGCGGTCGGCCCCGACCCACCGGGCACGGGTCGGCGGATGAGCCGGCGCACCCGGGATTCACGAGGAGGAGCACGTGGTGGGTAGACGTCTCGCGCGCGCCGCGCTGGCCGGGGCGACCGCCCTGGCGATGGCGGGGCTGGCCGGCTGCGACACCGGCGGGGCCGGCTCCGCGCCGAGCGGCTCGACCTCCGGGGTGACCGGCTCGGTGACGGTGTTCGCGGCGGCGTCCCTGACCGAGTCGTTCACCACGATCGGCAAGGACTTCGAGGCCGCCAACCCCGGCGTGAAGGTCACGTTCAACTTCGCCGGCAGCTCCACGCTGGCCAACCAGATCAACCAGGGCGCCCCCGCGGACGTGTTCGCCTCCGCCGCGCCGAAGAACATGCAGTCGGTCACCGACGCCGGCAACGCCGACGGCAGCCCCACCACGTTCGTCCGGAACCAGCTCGTCATCGCCGTGGCCAGGGGCAATCCGAAGGGCGTCCGGGCGCTGGCCGACCTCACCAGGCCCGGCCTGAAGGTGGCGCTCTGCGCCGAGCAGGTGCCCTGCGGCGCGGCGGCGACCAAGGCGCTGGCCGCCGCGCGGGTCACGCTCACCCCGGTCACCCTGGAGCAGGACGTCAAGGGCGCGCTGTCCAAGGTGAAGCTCGGCGAGGTGGACGCCGCGCTGGTCTACCGCACCGACGCCCGGGCGGCCGCCGCGGACGTCGACGGCGTGGAATTCCCCGAGTCCGCCGGCGCGATCAACGACTACCCCATCGTGGTGCTGAAGAACGCGCCGAACCGGCCCGCCGCCCGGGCCTTCGTCGCGTACGTGCGCTCCGACCGGGGCACCTCCGTCCTGACCGCCGCCGGCTTCCAGACCCCCTGACCGGCGATGACCTCGACCGGCGCCCGTGACACGGCGGCACCTCCCGAGTCGGGCGGGCCGCCGCGCCGCCGTCGGACGCAACGGGCGCCGGCCGCCCTGCTCGCACCGGCGCTGCTGGGCCTGCTGTTCCTGGTGCTGCCGCTGGCCGGCCTGGTGGTCCGGGCCCCGTGGACCACCCTGCCGCAACGGCTCACCGAACCGGGCGCGTTGACCGCGTTACGGCTGTCGTTGCAGACCGCCACCGCCGCCACCGTCGTGTGCCTGCTGCTGGGCGTACCCCTGGCCTGGTTGCTGGCCCGCGCCCGGTTCCCCGGCCGCCGGCTGGTCCGGGCGCTGGTCACGGTTCCGCTGGTGCTGCCACCCGTGGTCGGCGGGGTGGCGCTGCTGCTGGTGTTCGGCAGGCGGGGGCTGCTCGGGGAGTGGCTGGACGGCACGTTCGGCTTCACGCTGCCGTTCACCACCACCGGCGTGGTCGTCGCGGAGGCGTTCGTCGCCATGCCGTTCCTGGTGATCGCCGTGGAGGGCGCGCTGCGCGGGGCCGACGCCCGCTACGAGGAGGCCGCCGCCACCCTCGGCGCCGGGCGCTGGACCACGTTCACCCACGTCACCCTGCCCCTGGTGGCGCCGGGCGTGGCCGCCGGGGCGGTGCTCTGCTGGGCCCGGGCGCTGGGCGAGTTCGGCGCCACCATCACCTTCGCCGGCAACTATCCCGGCATCACCCAGACCATGCCGCTGGCGGTCTACCAGACCATCGAGGGTGGCGACCTGGACGGCGCGGTGGTGCTCAGCCTGGTCCTGCTGACCGTGTCGGTGGCCATCCTCGCCGGCCTACGGGACAGGTGGATCACCAGCGCATGAGCCCGATCGTGGACGCTCACCTGGTCGTCGGCCGGCCCGCCTTCCGCCTGGACCTGCCCCTGCGGATCGACGCCGGCGAGGTGGTCGCGCTGCTGGGCCCCAACGGCGCCGGCAAGACCACCGCCCTGCGTGCGCTCGCCGGCCTGCAACCGCTGACCGCCGGCCACGTGGCCCTGGCCGGGCGCGACGTCGACCGGCCAGGGCAGCGCCGCTGGACGCCGCCGGAGCACCGGCCGATCGGCGTGGTCTTCCAGGACTACCTGCTCTTTCCGCATCTGAGCGCGCTGGACAACGTCGCCTTCGGGCCGCGACGACACGGCGTCGACAGGCGCGGCGCACGACGTCGGGCCGCGGACTGGCTGGACCGGGTCGGCCTGACCGACCAGGCGCGCAGCCGGCCACGGCAGCTCTCCGGCGGGCAGGCGCAGCGGGTGGCGCTCGCCCGGGCCCTGGCCGTCGACCCGGTGCTGCTGCTGCTCGACGAGCCGCTCGCCGCGCTCGACGCCCGCACCCGGCTCGACACCCGGGCCGAACTGCACCGGCACCTCGACGCCCACGCCGGCGCCGCGCTGCTCGTCACCCACGATCCGTTGGACGCCCTGGTGCTGGCCGACCGGCTCGTCATCATCGAGGACGGCCGGGTGGTGCAGGAGGGCGACGCCGCCACCATCACCGCGCAGCCGCGCACCGACTACGTCGCCCGTCTCGTCGGCCTCAACCTCTACCGCGGCGCCGCCGACGGCCACGCCGTACGCGTCGACGACCGGCTCACCCTGACCGTGGCGGACGCCCTGCACGGCGACGCGTTCGTCGCGTTCCCACCGTCGGCCGTCGCCCTGCACCCGCGCCGGCCGGACGGCAGCCCGCGAAACGCCTGGCCGGCCGTCATCGCCGGGCTGCAACGCCACGGCGACAACCTGCGGGTGCAACTGGACGGCCCGATCGCGGTCGCCGCCGACATCACGCCGGCCGCCGCCAGCCACCTCGACCTGGCCCCGGGCCGGCCGGTCTGGGCCGCCGTGAAGGCCGTCGAGACCCGGGCCTACCCAGCCTGACGGGCCGGCCTCCCCGGGGTGGGGAGACCGGCCCTCGATCCGATTCGCCGGGTGTCAGCGTTGGAGGGTGAGCAGGCCGGGGCGGTAGGGCAGGAGGCCGTAGTCGCCGCCGGAGTTGGGGGAGCGGCCCTGGTAGAGCAGTTGCAGGTTGCAGGGGTCGACGGTGAAGGTCTGGTCGGCGGTGGTGCGGATCAGTTCGCCGTGGCTGATGTCGTTGGTCCAGGTGGCGCCGCTGTTGGCCTTGCCGGCGAAGGGGTTGCTCTCGGTGGCGGCGTTGGGGGTCCACGAGCCGTTCAGGCTGGTGGCGGTGAAGGAGCGGAAGTAGCGGCCCTGGGCGCCGATGGCTTCGACGATCATGAGGTAGCGGGTCTGGCCCTGGAGCTTGTAGACCTGCACGGCTTCGAAGAGGTTGTTGGTGCTGTCGCTCATGACGGTGGTGTAGGTGGAGCCGAAGTTGCCGGGGAAGTTGCCGATCGGCATGCTGGCTCGGTAGATCTTGCCGTTGTCGCCGGCGAAGAAGAGGTACATGTTCTGGCTGTCGGCGATCAGGGTCTGGTCGATGGGGCCGGTGCCGGAGCCGGAGATGCTGCCGGTGAACAGTGGCTGCGCCGAGGACCAGCCGTTGGGGTTGGTCGGGTCGGTGGAGGTCTTGTAGGAGAACGCGGTGCCGCCCCACTGGTAGGCGAGCACCCAGATGTTGCGCGGGGCGAAGTAGAACAGCGTCGGCGCGACGGTGCCCTGGTTCATGGTGTTCTGGCTGGCCGAGGCCATGTCCGACCAGTTGGTGAACGGGCTGAAGTTCATCGAGCCCCACGACGAGCCGAAGTCGTGCGTGGTGGCGTACACCAGGTGTCGGCCGTTGTAGGGCGCGACGGTGAAGTCCTTCAGCGACGCCCAGCCCGACTTGGGCTGCGCCAGCGGGCCGGTCGACGACCACCGGTACGACGAGGGCAGGTTGCAGGTGCCGCCCGGCGGCGGCGTGGTGGGGTTGCCCCCGCCGTCGACGCGGACGAGCTGCCACTGCTGGTTGCTGCCGTTCCAGTCGTCGTACTGGACGATGCTGCCGCCGTCGGCGGTCGACGCGCCCTGCACCTCCACCACCTTGTTGCTGTTCCGGTTGATCAGCCGGACGTAGCCGCTGTCGGAGTCGGCCAGCCGGAACTGCTGGTTGGTTCCGTTGGCGTCGGCCCACTGGACGATGTTGCCGCCGTTGGCGGTGGAGAAGTTGTAGACGTCCAGCACCTTGCCGGAGAGCCGGGACCGCAGGCGGTAGTAGCCGCCGCCCGAGTCGACGAACTGCCACTGCTGCTGGTTGCCGTTGTTGCGCGCCCACTGCACGATCCGCGCGCCGTCGTTGGTGGCCAGGTTGTAGACGTCCAGGGCCTTGCCGCTGTTGCGGTTGACCAGCACGTACCAGGCGCTCGTGTCGACAGTGGCCGCGGCGGCCGGGGACGACAGCACCGCCGTGGCGCCGACGCCGGCCAGCACCGCCGTCACGCCGGTCGCGACCACCCGCGGCAGCCACCCCCGCCGCCGTGCCGGCGGCGAGGTGACCGATGGGGACCTACCGAAGCCAAACATGATCCTCCTCGATGACTGGAGCCCGGACGGCGGCCCATCCGGTTGTTAGCGCTCACAAGATGCCGCGCACTCACGCGTACACGAAATCTCGACAAGGGAGACCTGCCCGGTGAGTCCTCGCCTCGCCCTTGACCATCGAATGTGGGCGATAACATGACGTTCGTCAAGTCGTAACTTTTTCGAATCATCGGTCGGCGGCCGATGATGGCGCTAACATCGACGGCAGCACATGCCACAGTTCCCATGCCCACCGCGGCGCCCCGCCCGGCCACACCGGAAGCGTGGCCGGGCGGGGCGCCGCACCGGCGGGATTGCGACGCCGGTACTCATGCGACCGCGCGGCGGTCAGGCGCAGCGTCGGCCGTTGAGGTCGAACGCGGTGGGTGCCGGGTTGGTGCCGCTCCACGTGCCGTTGAAGCCGATGCTCGTGGACGCTCCGGGGGCCAGCGTGCCGTTCCAGCTCAGGCTCTCCGCGGTCACGCCCACCCCGCTCTGCTTCCAGGTGGCCGACCAGCCCTGACCGACCTTCTGGCCGGTGGTGGGGAAGTCGAACGCGAGCTTCCAGCCGTCGATGGCGGTGGTGCCGGTGTTCTTGATCGTCACGGTCGCGGTGAAGCCGCCCGGCCAACTGTTCGCCGTCCAGCCGACCGCGCAACCGCCGGTCGGGGCGGCCGGTGCGGTCCGCACCGCCAGCCCGGGCGAGGCCGCCGAGGCGTTCCCCGCCGCGTCCCGGGCGGTCACCACGAAGGTGTACGGGGTGTCCGGCGTCAACCCGGTCACCGTGTAGGTGGCGCCGGTGGCGCTGCCCACCTTCACGGTGCCGGCGGCGTCGACCCGGTGCACGTCGTACCCGGTGACGCCGACGTCGTCGGTGGACGGCGCCCAGCTCAGCGCGACGCTGTCGGCGGTGATCGTGCCGGCGGTCGGCCTGCCCGGCGCGGTCGGCGGCTTCGTGTCACCGGGGGTGGTCCCGCGCGGCAGCACCAGGTGGGTGATGGAGTTCGCCGGGAAGGTGGCGGTGAAACCGCCGGCGGTCACCGGCTGGTCGACCTCGCGGACGATCCCGGTGAGGTCGGCTCCGCTGTAGCGGTAGACCTGGGCGGCGCCGGCCGAGGCGCCGGTGAGGGCCACCGGGCTGGTCAGGTCGTCGCCGCTCTTGTTGACCACGACCAGGGTCAACGCCTTGTCGGCGGTGCGTTCGGCCGCGTACACGGCCAGCTTGTCCTGGTCGGCGCTGGTGGCCCGGACGGAGGTCTCGCCGAACGCGCCGCCGGCGCCGTCGTAGTTGCGGTAGATCCGGAAGGCGTCGGCCACCGGCTGGTCGGCGGTCGGCGCGGTCCAGAGGCTGGCCAGGTCGAGACCTTCCCGGCCGAAGATGCCGAGCACGTCGGCCTGGGCGAGCGCGCCGTTGAGCGAGCCGTACCCGCCCCAGCTGTACTCGGTCATCGCGATCTTCGTGCCCGGGTAGTGCTGGTCGGCCAGCTCGCGCATCCGCGGGATGAAGCGGACCGGCTGGTTGATCCAGCTCTCGTCGATGTACGTCGGGTCCCAGAGCTGGCGCGTCGAGCGCAGTCGCAGCGCCTGGGTGGTGGCGTTGCCCGCGCCGGACCCGCTGACGCCGGACTGCTGCGGGTAGAGGTGGACGTCGAAGTAGTCGAGGATCCGGGTGCCGTGCTGCTGCTCGTACTCCCGCATCCGGTCCAGGTACCACGGGCCGAGGTCCTGGCCGCCGTGCGCGGCCTTGTCCGGCGGATTCGACCAGCAGCCGGTGCGGGAGCAGGTGTCCTGGTCCAGCCCGGAGTAGAAGATCGAGTTCAGTCCCCAGCCGACCGGGCCGAGCGTCTTCGCGCCGGGGTCGGCCGCCTTGATCGCCGCGGCGTAGTCGTAGGTGCGGTCACGCAACTCGTCGTAGCCCAGCCCGACCGGTCGGACGTCGCGGTGGGTGGCGTGCCACAGGTCCGGCTCGTTGTCCAGGTTGTAGAACCGGACCCCGCCGGCACCGGCCGCGCCGAACCGGTCCTTCAGGTGGGTGACGAAGTCGCGGACGTACTCCGGCCCGGCCGCCACGCTGGTGTCCTCCGGGTCGTTGCCGGTGATCAGGGTGCCGTCCGGCTTCTTCCCGTTGCCGCAGTCCGGCGCCCACTGGTCGGTGGACTCCTGCGGGCCGTACTTGGCGACGCTGAAGCCGCACGACCGGGCCCGGTCCTTGGCGACCCAGCCGATCATCGGCACGGTCATGATCGTGTCGGTGCCGGTGGCCTTGTTCCGCTGCACGAAGCGGTCGCTCTCCGAGCCGTCGGGCAGGCTGGCCGGGTCCGGGTTGTCGTTCGGGATGTTCTCGAAGTACCAGTCCGAGGCGCGGTTCGTGGTGTCGGTGCGGAAGTTGTAGCGGGTGGTGGCGTTGCCGCCGTAGCGGTGCACCGGTAGCCGCAGCTCCCGGGCGAGGGCCTCGTCGGCGAAGTTCATGCCGTAGACGTACGGGCTGATGGCGTGGCGGCCGGCGGTCACGTCGACGGCCAGCGCCGGGCCGGCCGCCGCCTGGGCGGGTGCCGGCAGGGCCAGGCCACCGAGGGTGGCGGCAAGCACGACCGGGAGCAGTGCTGTGGTGGGACGCACGAGCTCTTCCTTCCTGAGGAAATCGAAGCTCGCCGTTGGGAGCGCTGCCACAGCCTGCCCTGATTCCCCGGCCGCGTCAACACGTCGGCGGCCGACGGGGATCAGTGCCGCAGCGTCCGGCCGGGTGTCTCGCCGTACTCCTCGCGGTAGCGCTCGGCGAAGCGGGAGGGGTCGGCGAAGCCCCAGCGGTGCGCGATCGACGTGACGGTCCCGTCGTCGCCGGCCGTGACCCGAGTCAGGTCCTCCCGCGCCTTGTCGAGACGGACCCGGTGCAGATAGGCCAGCGGGGTGATGTGTCGCCGGGCCCGTAGCGGGCGGTGTCCCGACCCCGCGAGTAGTCCACCCGGCCGGCCTTGACGGTGCCGATGAGCACCTGGTCGCCGCCCTCCATCCGGAAGTCGAGGTCCGCCGCGACCCGCACCGCGCTCAGGTTGACGTCGCCGAACTCCAGACGGTCGAAGCCGACCCACATGCCGCCGTCGACCGCGTCGCCGACCCGCAGGTGCGAGTCGTACAGCCGGCCGATGAACTCGCGTGCCTCGTCCGGCTCCGACGACACGAACCGGATGTGCGGGGGAGGCTCGGCCGGACCGGTCACGGATCCCGCCATCAGTCCTCCTTGCCGGCGTCACACCTTGCTGGCCCCGTGTGCAGTCCAGCCTAGGCGACGAACCCTTCAAGGCAGATGTCTCGAACATCGTGTCTGCCCGGATCGGAAAACGCATACGCCCTCGCAACATCCCGGCGTCTTGGCTGAGGGGGAAGGCGACCGCGACCACATCGACCGGAAGGAGCACGAGCATGGGCAGGGATCCGACAGCCGGCGTCAGCTTCGTCAGGTGGGGCAGACCGGCCGGGTCGACATGATCCTGGGCAAGGGCGGCTCCCGCCGTACACCGGCCACGGTGCTCGTCGTGCTCGCCGCCCTCGGCCTGGCCGCCGCGGTGTTCGTCGTGCGCCGACCGCTGCTGATGGCCGCCCCGGCCTGCCGGGCCGGCCGGTGGCACGGCTGCTTCGACACCGAGAACGGCGTCGTGCTCATGACGCTGGTCGGGCTGCCGCTGGCCGCGCTCGCGGTGTGGGCGCTGGCCCGTCGCAGTCGGGCCGCCGGCGCCACCTCGCCGTGGCGGTCGTCGCTGGCCGAGGTGGGGATGGTCTACGGCACGGTGCCGTTCGTCTGGATGACGCTGATGCCGGGACCCGGCGCGGGTGTCGTTCCAGGTCGGGTGAGCCTGGCCCCGCTGCGCGACCTGGTCACCATGGGACCGCTCGGGATCGGCGGCAACCTGCTGGTCCTCGCGGCGCTGGGGTTCTTCGCGCCGATGCGGTTCGCGGCTCTGGCGTCCGTGCCACGGCTGCTCGCGCTCGGGGCGGGCTGCTCGGCGGTGGTCGAGACCCTGCAGTGGGTGCTGCGCCTGGACCGGGTCTCGTCCGTGGACGACGTGCTGGTCAACGCGGTCGGTGCCGCGCTGTTCGGGCTCGCGTCGCGCCGCTGGTGGCGGACCGGGACGCCGGCGCCGGAGCGACCGCGGCCGGTGCCGGCCGGGGCAGACTGAGTCGCATGCGGGTACTGGTCGTGGAGGACGAGCCCTACCTGGCCGAGGCCGTCCGGGACGGTCTGCGGCTGGCGGCGATCGCCGCCGACATCGCCGGCGACGGGCACACCGCCCTGGAACTGCTCGGCGTGAACGCGTACGACCTGGCGGTGCTCGACCGGGACATCCCCGGGCCCTCCGGCGACGAGGTCGCCCGGCACATCGTGGCCTCCGGCAGCGGCATCCCCATCCTCATGCTCACCGCCGCCGACCGGATCGACGACAAGGCATCCGGGTTCGAGCTGGGCGCCGACGACTATCTCACCAAGCCGTTCGAGCTGCGCGAACTCGTCCTGCGGCTGAGAGCGCTGGACCGCCGGCGCGGGCACGCCCGGCCTCCGGTGCGCCGGATCGCGGGCCTCCGGCTCGATCCCTTCCGGCGCGAGGTCTTCCGCGACGGGCGCCACGTCGCGCTCACCCGCAAACAGTTCGCCGTGCTGGAGGTCCTGGTCGCCGCGGAGGGCGGGGTGGTGGGCGCCGAGGAACTGCTGGAACGGGCCTGGGACGCGCACGCCGACCCGTTCACCAACGCGGTGCGCATCACGGTCTCCGCGCTGCGCAAGCGGCTCGGCGAACCCTGGGTCATCGCCACCGTGCCCGGCGTCGGCTACCGCATCCAGACGCCGGCGACCGGGGACGAGCGTGGCTAGGAGACCGGGGTTGAGCGTGCGCGCCAAGCTCACCCTCAGCTATGCCGGGTTCCTCGTGCTGGCCGGCGCCCTGCTGCTCACCGCCGTCTGGGTGTTCCTGCTGCGGTACGTCCCCGACCGGGCCATGCTCATCGTCCCCGGCTCCGCCGACACGCTCACCCCCGGCGTCTTCCCGGTCCGGTCCAACCTGCTGCGCGTCTTCGCGCCGAGGGCGGCCGAGACGCTGGCGTTCCTGCTGGCGTTCGGGCTCCTCGGCGGCTGGATCCTCGCCGGCCGGATGCTCGCCCCGCTGACCCGGATCACGGAGGCGGCCCGGACCGCCGGGACCGGATCGCTGTCCCGACGGATCCGGATGCCCGGTCGGCGGGACGAGTTCCGGGAACTCTCCGACGCGTTCGACACGATGCTCGACCAGCTCGAGTCGCACGTCGCCGAGCAGCGGCGGTTCGCCGCGAACGCCTCGCACGAGCTGCGTACCCCGCTGGCGATCTCGCGGACGCTGCTCGACGTCGCCCGCGAGGACCCGACGCGGGACCGCGACGAACTCGTCGCGCGCCTGCACGAGGTCAACCGGCGGGCGATCGACCTCACCGAGGCGCTTCTGCTGCTCGGTCGCGGCGACCGCGGGGTCGCCACCCGCGAGCGGGTCGACCTCTCCCTGCTCGCCGAGGAGGCCACCGAGACGCTGCTCCCCGTCGCCGAGCAGCGCCGGGTCGCCCTCGACGTCACCGGCGGCCCGGCCCTGACCAGCGGCTCCGCGGAGCTGCTGCTGCGGATGGTGGCCAACCTCGTGCAGAACGCCGTCGTCCACAACCGGTCCGAAGGTGGCACGGTGACGGTGCACACCGCGGCGTCCGGCGACAGCGCCGTGCTGCGGGTGGCGAACACCGGGCCCTCGCTCCGACCGGACCTGGTGCCGACGCTCACCGAGCCGTTCCGGCGAGGCACCACACGGGTACGCGCCGACGGGCACGCGGGCGCCGGCCTCGGCCTGGCCATCGTGCGCAGCGTCGTCCACGCCCACGGCGGTACGCTCGATCTGGCGTGCGGTCGGGCCGGCGGGCTCGTCGTCACGGTGCGGCTGCCCGGCCCGACCTGACGACCCGCCGCCGGGGACCACGCCGAGCAGATCCTCCGGCGTGCAAGGCGGGGCCCCCTCTTAACGCCTCCGGTAGAGAGGGGTCCCCTTCTCACCCGAGGTCGGCGCTCCGTCGGGAGACCGAGTCGGAAGCCGTTCCGTGGACCGATCCGGCAGGCGCGCCGCGTCCGTAGCGTCGGGAACCATGAGGCGAACATCGACGGCCGTGCTGGCCGCCCTGGCGATCATGATCCTGCCGCCGCCGCCGTCCGCCCGGGCCGCGCCGGGTGGCTGCGCCGGGCTGACCCGGCTGCCCGGCGTGGAGTCCGCGGTGGCGGACGCCGACTACTGCGACGTGCGGGGCACGCTGCCGCCGCACGAGAGATACGAGATCAAGCTGCCGCTGCGCAACTGGACCGGGCAGTACGTCCAGCAGGGTTGCAGCGGCCTCTGCGGCGCGGTGCCCGACCTGACCCTGCCGCTGTTCGGATTCCGGTGCGCGCCCGCGGTGGACAAGCGGATCGTGCTGGCCGCCTCCGACAGCGGGCACACCGGCGCCGACCTCGGCGACGGCAACTGGGGGGCGCACGACCTGGCGGCCCGGATCGACTTCGGACTGACCTCGGAGCACAAGCTCAGGGTGTTCGCCGACGTG
The DNA here is from genome assembly GCF_029626035.1 of Micromonospora sp. WMMD980. Classification (NCBI taxonomy): domain Bacteria; kingdom Bacillati; phylum Actinomycetota; class Actinomycetes; order Micromonosporales; family Micromonosporaceae; genus Micromonospora; species Micromonospora sp. WMMD980. The sequence continues at coordinate 5,735,162 of NZ_JARUBE010000003.1, read as the reverse complement.
GTGACCGGAGCGTTCTACGGCCACGGACCGGCCTACCGCTACTTCGACGGCTGCTCCACGGGCGGCCGGCAGGGCCTGAACCTCGCCGAGCGGTTCCCAACCGATTTCGACGGCGTCCTGGCCGGCGCGCCCGCGCACAACCTGGCGCCGCTCGCCTTGGCCAACGCCTGGCTGGCGCGGAAGAACAAGGGTGACATCCTCCCCGCGGCGAAGCTGCCGGTGCTGCACGCCGCCGTGCAACGGGCCTGCGGCGAGCTGATCGAGGATCCTCGGACCTGCGGCTTCCAGCCCGCGTCCATCCGGTGCCCGGGCGCCGACCGGCCCGACTGCCTGACCGGCGAGCAGGTCGCGGTGGCGGTCGCGGCCTACCGCGGGCCGTCGGACGCGCGGCGCCGCAACCTCTACAACGGCGGATTCGCGTACGGGTCGGAACTGAGCTGGAACGGCTCGTTCGTCGGGCCGGACCCGTTCGCGGCGAGGATCGCGTTGGCGTACTTCAGGAACCTGGCGTACCCGAAGAACCCGCCGGCCGACTTCACCCTGGACGACGTCACCTTCACCGAGGCTACCTTCGACCGGCTCCAGGTCCTCGGCGACGCCGTCTACAACGCGACGTCACCCGACCTGTCCACGTTCCGCGCGCACGGCGGCAAGCTGATCGTCTACCACGGCTGGGCCGACGCGCAGATCTCGCCGTTCTCGACGCTCGACTGGTACGCCGCGGTCGAGCGGCACGCGGGCGGGTTCGCGGCGAGTCAGCGGTTCTCCCGGCTCTACATGATCCCGGGCGGGTACCACTGTCTGTTCGGGCCGGAGGTGGACCGGCCCAGCGAGGTCGGCGTTCCCGAGTTCCTGACGCCGCTGATGTCCTGGGTGGAGCGGGGCGAGGCGCCCGACGCGATCGACGTGCCCACGATCACCTCGACCGACCCGCCCGACCTGGTGCGCTTCCGCACCGTCGACCCGTCGGACGCGCTGTCCCCACCGCCGGCCGCGCCGGGCAGCCTGAACGCGAACTACCACTACCTCGGGGGCTGACCCGCACCCCCGGGCCTCGGGCCCGTCGGCGCTGTCCGACAAATTTAAGTCGGTCTACCCCTGGACCTTTACTGTTAACACTCTTAATAATAGGGCCTCGGCTCCGTTCCGATCCGGAAGGCCCACCCCATGCGCCGCCCCGCCCTCCTCGTCCTGGCCGCCGTGCTCGCCGCCGGTGGCACCTCCGTCCATCTGGCGTCGTCCGCCGCCGCGGCCGCCGCCTGCTACCCCGCCTGGTCGTCGTCCACCGTCTACGTCGGTGGCGGCCAGGCTTCCTACCAGGGCGTCAACTACCAGGCCAAGTGGTGGACCCAGAACGACAACCCGGCCACGCACAGCGGCCAGTGGGACGTCTGGGCCAACCAGGGCACCTGCGGCGGCACCACGCCGCCGACCACGCCACCACCGACCACGACGCCGCCCACCACGCGACCCCCGACCACCCCGCCGCCCACGACCACCCCGCCAGCCACCACGCCGCCACCGACCGGCAACGGTCAACTGCCGAAGCACTTCCTCACCGGCTACTGGCAGAACTTCGACAACCCGGCCCGGGAGATCCGGCTCCGCGACGTCCCGGCCCGCTACGACCTGGTGGCGGTCGCGTTCGCCGATGCGACGAGCACACCCGGCGCGGTGTCCTTCAGCATCGACGCGGGCCTGAGCGCCTCGCTCGGCGGCTACACCGACACCGACTTCAAGAACGACATCGCCACCCTGCACGCCCGCGGCAAGAAGGTCGTCATCTCGGTCGGCGGCGAGCGCGGCACCATCTCGGTCGCCAGTGCCAGCGCCGCGACCAACTTCGCCAACTCGATAGTCAACCTCATCGGAACCTACGGGTTCGACGGCGTCGACATCGACCTGGAGAACGGCCTCAACGCGACCTACATGGGTCAGGCGCTGCGCGACATCCGCAACCGGACGAGCGCCAACCTGATCATCACGATGGCACCGCAGACCATCGACATGCAGAGCACCGGCGCCCAGTATTTCCAACTCGCCCTCGCCATCAAGGACATCCTGACCGTCGTCCACACGCAGTTCTACAACTCCGGCGCGATGCTCGGCTGCGACAACAACGCCGCGTACAGCCAGGGATCGGTCAACTTCATCGTGGCGGTCGCCTGCATCCAGCTCGAGAACGGGCTCCGGCCGGACCAGGTCTCCCTGGGACTGCCGGCCGCGCCGAGCGCCGCCGGTGGCGGCTACGTCAACCCGACGGTGGTCAACCAAGCCCTCGACTGCCTCGCCACCGGCACCAACTGCGGCTCCGTCAGGCCGCCGCGCACCTACCCCGGCATCCGTGGCGCCATGACCTGGTCGATCAACTGGGACGTCACCAACGGCAACGGCTTCGCCGACACCATCCGCCCCCACCTCGACACCCTGCCCTGAAACCCCCACAGGAGAGTGCCATGAAGCTCAGGCAGAAGATCCTCGCCGCGACCGCGGTAGCGGCCACCTCCATCGCGATCGCGATCGCCCCGATGTCCACGTCGAGCGCCGCCGCGGCCTGCTACCCGGCCTGGTCCGCGTCCCAGGTGTACGTCGGCGGCGGCCAGTCGTCCTACCAGGGCGTCAACTACCAGGCCAAGTGGTGGACCCAGAACGAGAACCCGGCCACCCACAGCGGCCAGTGGGACGTCTGGGCCAACCAGGGCACCTGCGGCGGCACCACCCCGACCACCCCGCCGCCCACCGGACCGACCAACCCGCCGCCGGCCGGCAAGATGGCCGCCGCGCCGTACGTCTACCCCGGCTGGGGCAACCCGCCGGCGCCCTCGACGATCACCGGTCAGGGCGTCCGCGCGTTCACCGTCGCGTTCGTGCTGGCGAACGGCTGCAACCCGGTCTGGGACGGGGAGAGCGGCCTGACCGGCGGCGTCCACCAGTCCTGGATCAACCAGGCCAAGGCGGCCGGCGCGACGATCGTCCCGTCGATCGGCGGCTGGCAGGGCAACAAGCTCGGCCCGAACTGCTCGACCCCGGAGGCCCTCGCCGGCGCGTACCAGAAGGTCATCGACACGTTCGGCCTCAAGGCCATCGACATCGACATCGAGAACTACGACGAGTTCGAGAACTACACGGTCGCCGACCGCATCGTGCGCGCCCTGGGCATCATCAAACGCAACAACCCGGGCGTCACCACGATCCTGACCTTCGGCACCACCACGAGCGGGCCGAACGTGCACGGCGTCCGACTGATCAACCAGGCCCGGGCACTGAACGCGAACGTGGACGTCTTCACCATCATGCCGTTCGACTTCGGCGGCGGCAGTGACATGTACACCAGCACCCGCAACGCCGCCGAGGGCCTGAAGAACCAACTGAAGTCCACGTTCGGCTGGAACGACCAGACGGCGTACGCCCACATGGGCATCTCCGGCATGAACGGCCTCTCCGACCAGCAGGAGGTGACCACGCCGGAGACCTGGACGCGAATCCGTGACTACGCCAGGAGCAACGGGCTCGCCCGATTCACCTTCTGGGCGGTGAACCGGGATCGCGGCTGCGCCGGCGGCGGCGTGGTCTCCAACTGCAGTGGCATCGCCCAGAGCGACTGGGAATTCAGCCGGATCTCGGCTGGCTTCTGATCCAGGACACAACGAGCGGCAGGCGCGCCTCGACGTGCCTGCCGCTCGTTCCGGCTCCGAAGCTCAATCGGCGGACCGGCCGCGCGGCGGACAGTTCCTCGGCCCCAAGGGTGCCGGTGGCGGCTCGGAGCCCGTTCGACCCGAAGGTGGCGTCCAGGGCTGCACCCGCGTCCCATCCCGCGACACCTGTGGTCCACAGGCCGGACAGCAAGAAGGGCCTGACCCACATTTCCGCAGGTCAGGCCCTTTATGATCTCGTGCGCCCGAAGGGACTCGAACCCCTAACCTTCTGATCCGTAGTCAGATGCTCTATCCATTGAGCTACGGGCGCTTGGTGCTCGGCCAGTCTACACAACCGGCTTTCGCGCGGAGACTCCGGGATTCGAACCCGGGAGGGGCTTTAAAACCCCAACCGCATTAGCAGTGCGGCGCCATAGACCAGACTAGGCGAAGTCTCCCCGGTGACCCGGAGGTCACCGCGCCCGAGGATACAGGCCCACACCCGCCGGGGGCAAAGCGACTACCGGCACCCCGCCGAGCCGCCGTGTCTTCGCCGTGTGCCAGGTCACGTTGCCGACTACGCTCCATCGATATGCAGGAGCAGCCGCCGAGCGATACCCCCCGTCGCGAGCCCGCCGACAAGGCCCGGCGGAGCCGCTCCCCCAGGCCCACCTTCAGCCCGCCGCCGGCCCCCGAGCCGCCGTCGGCGGACGTGACCGACGTCGCGCCGCCGCGCAAGCGAGCGCGCCGGGCCACGCCGACCGTCCTGTTCCAGCCGCCGGAGCCGGCCGCCGACGCCCCACCGGCCCCGCGCCCACGCCCGGCCGTCGAGCGCCCGGCCCCCCCATCGGGTACGCCGGCCGGCGCACCGACCGCCGGGGGCGAAACCGGCACCCGGGTCGCCACGCCGCCGACCGACTCCGACCCGCCGGCACCGACCGATCCGAGTGCACACCCTCCCCTGGCGACGCCGGCCACGTCGCCCACGGACGAGCCGCTCCGACGCACACCCGCCGAGGAGACGGCAGCGGCCACTCGGCCGGGGCCGGAAACCCCGGTCGGCGTGGAGCCGGGGCGCCCCGTCCCGGCCGAGAGGAAACCGGCCGGAAAAGCCGTCCGGAAGGCTCCCGCCGCACCTCGCCGGAAGACCGCCGCCGCGCCCGATTTCACCGCACCCGAAAGGGTGGAGACGTCGGCCGAGATGCCGGACGGACCGGCGGAGGAGGCCGACCCCGCGCCTCGGGCCCCGCGGGCCCGCCGGAGCACGAAGGCCGCCCCGGCGGCGCGGACCAGCCCGGCGAAGCGCGCCGCCAAGCGGGCGCCCGTCGCGACTCCGTCGGACGAGACGGCCGACGCCCCGTCGACGATCCGGCCCGCCGCGGGCAACCACGGCGACCCCGCCGGCGAGCGGCCCGAGCAGCCGGCACCGACCCCGCCCCGCCAGGAGCAGGCCGAGCCCGAGCCGGTGGCCGGAATCGCGGCGGTGGCGCGTACCCCGGTGTCGGGCTGGCGGGTGCTGGGGCCGCGCCTGCGCGACCACCCGGGGTTCGCGCCTGAGCTGCTGGCCCTGGCCGCGGTGGACGCGCTCGGGCCGCGCGCCCGCAGTTGGGTGGAACAGGTCCGTGGGGCGTACCCGCAGGCGGACGCCGACGGGGTGGCCCGGCTGGCGACCCGGCGGTTCGTCCGGATGGCCGGTACCGGCGGCGCGCTGGCGGCGGGGGCCGGGCTGTTCGCGCCGGCGGCCGAGTTGGCGGCGGTGCTCTGGACGCAGGCGAACCTGGTACTGCACGTGGCCGCCGCCTACGACCACGACCCGGCGCACCCGGACCGGGCGGCGGAGCTGCTGGTGCTGACGTCGGTGCATCCGGACGAGGGTGCCGCGCGGGCGGCGCTGGCGGCGGCCGGGGCGGCCGGCGAGCCGGCGGACGAGCCGTGGGGTCGGGCGGCGGAGGCGGCCTGGCGGCTCGCCACGCCGGTGGCCGCGCAGGCGGGCGGCTGGCTCGGACTGCGGCTGGCGGCGCGGCTGCTGCCGGGTGCGGCGGTGCTGGCCGCGGTGACCGGCGGGACCGCCGCCGCCGAGCGGGTCGCCGCCCGGGCGGTCGGGCGTTACCGGTCGACGGGTCAGAGCCAGCCGAACCAGGACCTCGGCAGCAGCGCGTAGCCGACGAAGGCGACCACGTCGAGCACCGTGTGCGCGACGATGAGCGGGGCCACCCGGCGGGTGCGCAGGTAGACCAGCCCGAAGATCACGCCCATCACGGCGTTGCCGACGAACGCGCCGAAGCCTTGGTAGAGGTGGTAGGAGCCGCGCAGCACCGCGCTGGTCGCGAGCACCGCGCCGAGTCGCCAGTTGAGTTGTCGCAGCCGGGTGACCAGGTAGCCGACCACGATCACCTCCTCCAGCACCGCGTTCTGCACGGCGGCGAGGATCAGCACCGGCACCGCCCACCAGAGGTCCGGCAGCGCGGCCGGGACCAGCGTGGCGTTCACGCCGAGCTGGGCGGCCACCCAGAACAGGGCCAACCCGGGCAGGCCGATGAGCGCGGCCAGGCCGGCGCCGCGGACCAGGTCGGAGCCGGGCCGCGTGAGGTCGACGCCGAGCGTCCGCGCCGGGTCGCCGGGGTCGCGGGCCAGCAGGTGTACGGCGAGCAGCACCGGCAGCAGCGCGAAGACGATCCCGAGTAGTTGGTAGGTGAGGTCGAGGTAGGGCCGGGCCGAGGCGGACGTGTTCAGTGCGGCGGTCTGCTTGGACAGCCCACCCGACGCGGTCAGCTTGCCGATCAGCGAGACCAGCGCGTAGACGGCCGACTGGCCGAGGGAGAGACCGAGCACCAGCAGCGTCTCGGTGCCCAGCACCCGGCGGGAGACCGGGCGGGCCAGCTCGTCGACCGTCACCGGACCATGAAACCACTTCCGACGGCAGATGAGCCGGTCGCACATTGTGTGCGACCGGTGGACACGCTCCGTTGACATTCTGTGGGCGCCGATCCGCCCGTCCCGGAGAAGGAGCGTGCCCTGTGGAGAACGTCGCGCGGCTGCTGAAGGAGAGCTGGGCCCTCGTCGAGGAGCACGGGGAGCGCCTCTGCGGCCACTTCTACGCCCGGCTGTTCCTGCTCGACCCGGAGCTGCGCAAGCTCTTCCCGGTGCAGATGAGCGGGCAGCGGGACCGCCTGCTGGAAGCGATCGTCACGGCCGCCCAGACGATGGACGACCCGGAGACGTTCGACGACTACCTGCGCGGGCTGGGCCGGGACCACCGGAAGTACCACGTGACGCCGGAGCACTACGAGACGCTCGGCGTCGCGCTGCTGGACGGGCTGCGCAGCGTCGCCGGGGACGGCTGGAACCTGGAGTACGACCAGGCGTGGCGGGACGCGTACGCGGGGATCAGCGAGCGGATGCAGGCCGGCGCGGAGGCGGACGGGAACCCGCCGTTCTGGCACGCCGAGGTGCTGACCCACGAGCGGCACGGCGCGGACACGGCGGTGCTGACCGTGCGGGCCCTGCAGGACCCGCTGCCGTGGCAGGCCGGCCAGTACGTGAGCGTGGAGGTGCCGCGCCACCTCCCGCGCACCTGGCGCACGTACTCGGTGGCGAACGCGCCGAACGAGGAGAACCTGCTGGAGTTCCACGTCCGCACGCCGGACGGGGGCGCCGGTTGGGTGTCCGGCGCGCTGGTCCGCCGGACCAGGCCGGGTGACCTGCTGCGGCTGGCCGGACCGATGGGGTCGATGACGCTCGACCCGGATTCCACCCGGGACGTCCTCTGCGTCGCGGGCGGGGTCGGGCTGGCCCCGATCAAGGCACTGGTGGAGGAGTTGACCCGGGTCAACCGGACCCGCTGGGTGCACGTCTTCTACGGCGCCCGCCACCCGGACGAGCTGTACGGGCTGCCGGGTCTGGAGGAGCTGGTGGCCACGCACCCGTGGCTGTCGGTGACGCCGGCGTGCAGCGACGACCCGGACTTCGCCGGCGAGATCGGCGACATCTCCGAGGTGGTCACCCGGTACGGGCCGTGGACCACGCACGACTGCTACGTCTCCGGCTCGGCCGCCATGGTCCGGGCGACCCTGCGGGCGCTCGCCGCCGACGACGTCCCGCCGGACCACATCCGCTACGACACGTTCGGCGCCCTCTAGAGCCTTACTCCCCCCGAGCCGGGTCGCGTGCCCCCGCCCCCTGGGGCACGCGACCCGGCCCCCCGCCCGCGTCAGTAGCGCCAGGGGGTGCCGGTCTCGCGGTATTCCTCGACCGGCACCAGCGGCACGTTGGGCGCCATCCGGTCGACGTAGAGCCGCCCCTCCAGGTGGTCGATCTCGTGGGCGACCAGCCGCGCCATCGCGTACTCGAAGGACGTGATGACCCGACTGCCGTCCCACTGGGCGTGTTCCACGTCGATCCGCAGCGGCCGGGGCACCAGGCCGCGGTGGTCGAAGAAGGAGAGGCAGCCCTCGTACTGCTCGTCGGTCTCCGCGGCGGCGTCGACCACCCGGGGGTTGAGCAGCACGACCGGCTCGGCGGCCCGGTCGGCGGGGCGGACCAGCGCGGCGGCCCAGCCGAGCCCGAGCTGCGGCGCGGCGAGCCCCACGCCCTTGCTGAACGGGTGCAGTTCGTCGAGGCGGGTCAGCATGCCGGCGAGCCGGTCCACCACCTGCCGGGCGTGCGGTTCCTCGGCCGGCAGGTCGAACTGGCGGGCGGGCTGCCGGAGCACGTCGTCGCCGCGTTGCACGATGCCCACCGCGCGCATCCGGTCGCTGGCGCGCACCCGGGTGTCGCCGGCGGGCGGCGTGTCCGGTTCGGCGTCCGCCGCGTGGCTGCGGAACCGCCACTGCATCCGGTAACGGGCGTTCAGCGGCGGGTCGTCGGTCCCCCAGTCGTAGATCACCCGGTCGTCCGCCACGGCGCGCTGGATCGGGGTACGCAGCGGCCCTTCCTCGGCCGACAGCGAGGTCTCCGCGCCCCACACCTTCGGGTCCAGGTCGGCGGGCAGGTCGAGCCGCACCGCCAGGTGCCGGGTGGGCAGGCGTACGGCGCGCTGGAACCAGGGGCCCCACTTGTCCCGGCCGGCGCGGTAGGCGTACTCGATGGTGACCCGGTCGCCCGGGTAGAGCGGGAAGCGGCCCTCGTCGTTCTCGAAGAGCAGCCAGATCTCCTTGAACGCGTCCCGGTCGTGCTTGGCCCGCCAGTGCATCGGCTCCCGCCCGCCGCCATCGTCCCGGTAGGCGGTGAGTTGCAGCTCGGCGAACGTGAGCGGGTGTTCCCGGTGGTGCCGGTTGGAGCGGCCCGGGTCGTTGGGGTAGCGGTCGACGGCGACCCGGACCAGGTAGCGGGTGACCGGCTCGGTGCCGGCGTTGTAGAGCTCGCGGCGGATCGCGCAGTGGTAGCCGTCGCCGGTGTGGGTGAGCGTGGCGACCTCGCGTTCGACCACCAGGCCGGTCCCCGGGGGCAACCACTGGCCGGGGACGGGTGATTCCCGGTGGGTTCCGGCGGCCCGGCTGTGCCGCAGCTCGTCGTACTCCCGGAAGCGCTGCCAGATCGCGCCGCTGGCCTCCAGGACGGCCTCGGCCCGGCGGGCGAAGTCCTCGGTGGGCCGGTGCCGGCGCCCTTCGACGTGGCTGACGTAGGACGGGTCGAAGCCCATCAGCGTCGCCAACTGCTTCTTGGACAGCCCTCGACCGGTCCGGTGCCGGGCGAGTTCGGCCGCGAACGAGTCGGCGGCACGCTCGATCGGTGAGGTCATCAGCATCCTCGTACGCGGGAAGACCATCTTCACGTTTCGTGTCCGACCGTGTACGGAAACTGGCTCGTATTCGACACTCACCTTGACAATTCAGCGGCGCACGTCGATGCTTGCGCCGTTCGCCGGGGCCCTCGGCAGCGTTTTCCACCCGCCCTGCCGGGTAGTACGCGACAGCGACGGAGTGACCGGGACCTCTCCCCGAAGCCCGTGGCACCACTTCCCCTCCTCCGGGAGTGTGGTTAGGCTAGCCTTAGCTTCGGTCGACGGCACGCGCCGGCCGACGGGCGACCAGACAGGGGACGGCCAGGTGACTGCGGTGATGCCGGGGCGCGACGTCGCCACCCCGTTCGCCCCGGTGACCGCCACCCTGCGCGCCATGTTCGGCACCGACGACCTGCCCGGGCTCGCGCCCGGCCTGCTGGTCCGCGACCAGCTGGACCGCTGGGCGCCGGCCGCCCGCCTGATCGACGGCACGCTGCTCCCCGAGTTCCTCACCGCCGCCGGCCGCCGCTGGGGCGGCACCCCGCACGCCTGCGCCGCGCTCGCCTGGAAGTCCTACAGCTACTGGACCGCGCTGCCGGCCGTGCTCGGCTGGGCCTCGGCACGCCGGGTGCCACTGCTCCACCCCACCGACGTGCTCGTGCACTTCGAGGACCACCACCAGTTGCTCACCCTGGGCCTGCACGCCTCCACCGGCGTGGCGGTGCTGCCCGGCGACCCGCTGGCGCTGGCCGGCGCGCCCGCCGTGCGGGTGGTCGCCGACGAGGACGCCCTGCTCGGCGCGCTGCGCGCGTCGCTGCTCGACGCCCACTTCGCCCCGCTGATCGCCGCCATCCAGCGCGAGGTCCGGATCGGTACCCGTACCCTGCTCGGCTCGGTGGCCTCCGGCATCGCGCACGGCATCCTGCGCGCGGCGGACGCGCTGCCCGGCCCGACCACCGCGACCGTCGGCACGCTGCTCGACGCGCTCGACCTGGCCGACCTGGTCGAACTGGTGCCCGGCCCGGCCGGTGAGCCGACCGTGCAGCGGCGCACCTGCTGCCTCGCCTTCACGCTGCCCCGGCCGAAGGTCTGCCAGGGCTGCTGCGTCCGCCAGGGCTGACCGGCGCTCAGTCGACGAGCGGGCGGACGTCCCAGAGCCAGACCCCGCCGGCGCGGGTCGGGGTGACCCCGGTCAGCTCGGTCATCGCCCGGCGCAGCGACTCCGCCGAACGCAGCCGGGGATCGAGGATCACCGCGCCGGCCCGCCAGAAGCGCAGGTCGTCGACGGCCGCCACCCGGTCCTGCGGAGTGATCGGCGGGACCGCGTCGGTGCGGCGCACCGTCTCGAAGAACGTGCTGGTGGGGCGCGGCGGCGCGGTGAAGAGCGCGATCCGGCCGGCGCCCGGCCGGGTGTCCGGATAGAGGAAGTAGCCCCGGGCCAGCGGCATGTCCAGCCGGGTCTCGGCGGACCAGCGCAGCGGGACCGCGTAGGTGGTGTCGGGCAGCGGGAGCGTGACGATGCTGCGTCCACCCGTCACGTAGGGCCGCCACGCCCCGGAGGTGACGAATGCCGGGGTCGGGTCCAGTCGGGTGGCCGGCAGCGGGGTGGGCAGGATCGGCAGCAGCGCCATGGCGAGCACGGTGCCGGTGGCGAACCGGATCTGCCCCCGGGCCGCCGAATGCCGCCGGGCCAGGCGTCGCGCCCGGTCGGCGCCGAGGGCCAGCAGCACGCCGATGATCGGGGTGAGCGCGAGTGACCAGCGGGTCGGCACCACGGAATGCAGGACCGGCAGATTCTCCAGCGCGGCCCACGGACCGGGCACGCCGGTGTCGCGCCCGTCGAACCGGATCTCCCGGCCGAGCGAGAACAGACCGAACACCACCCCGACGGCGGCCAGCCCGAGCACCACCGCGTCGCGACGCAGCCACCAGACCAGCGCTACCACGAGCACCACGAGCGGCCAGCCGAAGAACGCGTTCTCCTCGGTGGCGTTCTTGACCAGCGGCGCGCTGCCCCGGGCGTCGCCGGCCACCGATTCCCGGGACCACGCCAGGTAGGCGGCGAGGTCGGTGGAGTAGCCGCGAATCAGCGTGGAGAGCCCGGAGTACGCGCCGGGGCCGGCGAACTGCACGTGGAGCGGGTAGGCGAGCAGCACACCGGCCACCACGGCGGCGACGGCGAGCCCGGCGGCGAAGGGCCGGGCCGCCGCCCGCAGCGCCGGCCGGCCGAGCACGAGCGCCAGCACCACGACGCCCAGGCCGATGGCGGTCATCAGCAGGATCTCCAGGTTGAGGAACGCCTGCCAGACGATCACCAGTCCGAGCAGCACCCCGTTGCGCGCCCAGCGGCCGGGCTGCGCCAGCCGCAGCGTCCGCCAGACGATCAGCGGCACCACGAACTGGCTGACGATGTTGGGGTGGGCGTTGGCGTGCGACACCATGGCCGGCGCGAACGCGCAGAAGCCGGCGCCCAGCCAGGCCGGCCCGCGGGCGCCGACCACCACCCGGGAGAGCAGGAGATACCAGGAAGCTCCGGTGGCGGCCAGGCCGAGGGTGAGGAAAATGAGGAACGACCAGCGCGGCCCCCACCACACCGTGACCGGCGCGAGGGGCAGCGAAATGGATAATACGGAGGTATTCGCCATCAAATTGACGACGTCCGGCACATTCATCTGGTCCGAGGTGAACGGATAGGCGAAATCCGTGGCCACGCGGGCACCGTGCGCCATCATCCATTCGAATTGCGCCTGATCGGTGCGATTGTCCCGTACGCCGTTCGCCGGATTCGCCCACAGTCGGGCGGTCACCCAGAACGCCAGCAGCACGAAACTGAGCACGGCGAGGGCGTCGATCCGCCAGCCTCGCCGTGGGCCCGCGCGCGATTGCGGAGTAGTCATGACATTTCAGAGCGTAGTCAGAGTATGACGGGCCCGTGACATTTTTCGGTGACTCACGTACTGTGTGCCGAGTTCGCCGACCGCCGATCACGTGCCCCACCCGACCGCAATTCGGCCACTCCGGTGCCCCGATTTTCCCGCCAGCCATCCAGATGGTTGACTCTGACGGTCCAGGCGCGGGTCAGTAATATCGTGAGGAATCGACGCATGGCAGAGATCACTGGGGATCAGCGCGTCCAGGCGGAGGTGCTCGAAGGCCTGGCCACGGCGGTCAACCACCGGCGGTGGTTCGTCGAGCTGGCGGTGCCCTACCTCGGTGACAACCCCATCGAGATCGGCAGCGGCCTGGGCGACTACGCCCTCGAGTGGGCGGCGCACATCCCCCGGATCACCGCCACCGAGGCCGACCCCGACCGCCTGGTCAAGCTCAAGGAGCGACTCAGCCAGCACCCCGGCGTCGAGGTCCGGCAGATGCTGCTGCCGCACACCGAGCGGGGTGACTACAGCGCCGCCGTCTCCTACAACGTGCTGGAACACATCGACGACCACGTAGGCGCGCTGCGCAGCATGCGCGACCTGGTCCGGCCCGGCGGCGCGGTGATCATCATCGTGCCGGCGTTCCAGTTCGCCATGGGCCCGGCCGACATCGCGACCGGCCACGTGCGGCGCTACACCAAGAAGACGCTGGGCACGGCGATGACCGAGGCCGGGCTCACGGTCGAGAAGATCCACTACGCGAACGCGCTCGGCCTGATCGGCTACTTCATGGCCACCAAGGTCTTCCGGCTGATGCCGAAGGAGGGCCCGATGGTGAAGGTCTACGACACCCTGGTGCTGCCCGCCACCAAGGCCGCCGAGCAGCGCATCCGTCCCCCCTTCGGCCAGTCCGTCTTCGCGGTGGCCCGGGTGTAAGGCCGGGCCCCTTCTTAACGCCTCCGGTATAGATGGGGCCCCTTCTCACACCCACGTGTTAAGAAGGGGCCCCTCCTTACACCCGGGGTCAGTCCTTGACCTGGTAGGTCGGGCGGATCACCGCCCGGGCCAGCGTGTGGAACGCAAGGTTGAAGCCGACGAAGGCCGGGCTGGCCTCCTTGCCCACGTCGAGGCGCTCCACGTCGACCGCGTGCACCGCGAAGACGTACCGGTGCGGGCGGTCACCCGGCGGTGGGGCGGCGCCGCCGTAGCCGGTGTCGGCGTAGTCGTTGCGGATGCTGAACGCGCCACCGAGGTCGGTCTCCCGCGCCCCGGTGGGCAGCTCGGTGACCGAGGCGGGCACGTCTACCAGCACCCAGTGCCAGAAGCCGCTGCCGGTGGGCGCGTCCGGGTCGAAGCAGGTCACCACGAAGCTCTTCGTCTCCGCCGGGAAGCCCGACCACGACAGGTGCGGCGACACGTTCTCGCCGCCGGCGCTGCCGTGCGCGTACCTGGCGTCCATCGGCTCGCCGTTGTGCACGTCGTCGCTGGTCAGGTCGAACGCCGGCACGGTCGGCAGCAGCTCGTACGGGTCCGGGGCGATCGGTCGTTCCAGGGTCATCGAAACGGGGTCCTTCCGGGTGTGCGAAATGTTCTGCGCCCCTTCATACCCCGCTGTCGTGCTGCCGGCGCACCATCTCGCCGATCCAGACCGACGCGTCCGTCAGCTGCGCCTTCCCCGGCGTCGCGGGCGGAGGGTGTGGGATTCGAACCCACGAAGACATCGCTGCCTTACCGGTTTTCAAGACCAGCGCCATCGGCCACTAGGCGAACCCTCCCGACGCGCTCCCCGATGGGGAACCCGACCGCGCATAGTCTGCCACGAACGCGCGATCGGGTAAGACTGAGCCATGCGCGCGATCACGATCACGGAACCCGGCGGACCCGAGGCACTCGTCTGGGCGGAGGTCCCCGACCCCGAGCCCGGCCCCGGCGAGGTGGTCGTCGAGGTGCGGGCCAGCGCGGTCAACCGGGCCGACCTGCTGCAACGACAGGGCCACTATCCGCCACCGCCGGGCGCGCCGGCGTACCCCGGGTTGGAGTGTTCGGGGACGGTCCGCGCGCTCGGGGCGGGCGTGACCGGGTGGTCGGTGGGCCAGGAGGTCTGCGCGTTGCTGGCCGGCGGCGGCTACGCCGAGCAGGTCGCCGTGCCGGCCGGGCAGTTGCTGCCGGTGCCGGCCGGGGTGGACCTGGTGGACGCCGCCGCGTTGCCGGAGGTGGCCTGCACGGTCTGGTCGAACGTGGTGGACCTGGCCGGGTTGGCGGAGGGGGACACGCTGCTGGTGCACGGCGGCGGCAGCGGCATCGGCACGTTCGCGGTCCAGCTCGGGGTGGCGCTGGGCGCGACGGTGGTGGTCACCGCGCGGGACGCCAAGCACGAGCGGCTGCGCGAGCTGGGCGCCACCCACACGATCGACTACCGGGAGCAGGACTTCGTCGAGGAGGTGCGCCGGGTGACCGACGGCCGGGGCTCGGACGTGATCCTCGACATCATGGGCGCGTCGTACCTGCCCCGGAACGTGGCGGCGCTGGCGACCGGCGGACGGCTCGTGGTGATCGGCATGCAGGGCGGTCGCAAGGGCGAACTCGACCTCGGGATGCTGCTGGCCAAGCGCGCCTCCGTGCACGCCACCGCGCTGCGGTCCCGACCGGTCGACGAGAAGGCGGCGATCACCCGGGGCGTGCGCGAGCGGGTGTGGCCGCTGGTGGAGGCCGGGAAGGTCCGGCCGGTGGTGCACGCACGGGTGGACATGGCGGACGCCGCCGACGCGCACCGGCTGGTGGAGACCAACGACCACCTGGGCAAGGTGCTGCTGGTCCGGTGAGGCATCAGTCCCGGGGGAGCACCAGGCGCGCGCCGGGGCCCTCGGCGGCCAGCGAGTCGCCGGGGTTGTAGAGCGTGCAGCGGTGCAACGACAGGCAGCCGCAGCCGATGCAGCCGTCCAGGTCGTCGCGGAGCTTGCCGAGCAGCCGGATCCGCTCGTCCAGCCGGTCCCGCCAGGCCCGGGAGAGCGCCGCCCAGTCCTCGGGGGTCGGCGTGCGTCCGGCGGGCAGCGAGTCGAGCGCCTCCCGGATCTCGTCGAGGGACACGCCGACCTGCTGGGAGATCCGGACGAAGGCCACCCGGCGCAGCTCGGTGCGGGCGTAGCGGCGCTGGTTGCCGCCGGTGCGGGCGGCGTGGATCAGGCCGAGCCGCTCGTAGTAGCGCAGCGCGGAGGGCGCCACGCCGCTGCGGTCGGCGAGCTGGCCGATGGTGAGGGTTGCCTCGTGCATCACAGGACCTTGAGTTGAAGTTCGGTTCAGGTCCGAGGCTATCCGCATGACGACGACCACCGCCACCGAGGTGGGCGCGCTGCTGGACCGGGTGCGCGCCGGCCGCGAGTTCGGCCCCGGTCTGGACCGGACACGACCGGACCCCGCGACCCGGTGGAAGCCGGGTGCGGGGTCCTCAGGTCGTGCGGGTCAGCGCGCGGCGACACCGACCGGGCGGCGCCGGGTGCGCTCGCGGGCCAGGATCCAGATCGCCTCGACGCCGTCCTTCCAGGTGATCTTCTTGCCCTCCTCGCGACCCCGGGCCCGGTAGCTGATCGGCACCTCGTAGGGGCGGATGCGCCGGCGCAGCAGCTTGCCGGTGACCTCGGCCTCCATGCCGAAGCCCCGCGACCGCACCTGGAGCGAGCGGTAGAGCTCCAGCGGCATCAACTTGAAGCAGGTCTCCAGGTCGCCGATGTAGGAGTTGTAGAGCACGTTCGCCGCCAACGTGACGCCCTTGTTGCCCACCACATACCAGAAGCTGTAGGAGCTGTGGCTGCCGAAGGTGCGGTTGCCGTAGACCACCGTGGCCCGACCGTCGAGCACCGGCTCCAGCAGGCGCGGAATGTCCTGCGGGTCGTATTCGAGGTCGGCGTCGAGGATGACCATGTATTCACCCTCGGCGTTGTCGACGGCGGTCTTGATGGCCGCGCCCTTGCCGGCGTTGCGCTGGTGGGTGATCACCCGCAGGCGGGCGTCGTCGACCCGGCCGAGCACCTCACCGGTGCCGTCCCGGCTCCCGTCGTCCACCACGACCAGCTCGATCTCGCACGGGTAGTCGACCGCCAGCGCCTGCTTGAGCGCGTCCGCGACACGATCTTCCTCGTTATAGACCGGCATGAGGATCGAGAGCTTCACGGGTTCTCCACGGACGCGATGGCAGGTCGGGGCATAGCGTAGCCTGGCAGATCCGGCAGGTCACGACAGCCCGTCAACCTTACTGCTGCTTGCGGGGCACCACGACGAGCCGGGCGATCCCCTGGTCACCGTCCTTGGTGCCGGCCACGCCGACCGTGGTGCCGACCTTCACGTCGGTCGCCTGGATGGTGGCGCGGCGCTCGACCACCCGCAGCTTCGCGTCGAACGTCCAGGTCATGGTGAAACCGTCGGTGGACTTGACGGTCATCGACTTCTCGTCGATCGCGGTGACCTGGCCGCGTTGGACCGCGACGGTCTTCGTCCCGTTCTCCTTGGTCTGCACCACGACCTCGCCGTGCAGCGTGTTCTTACGCAGCAGCACCCGGGCGCGGTGTCGCTTGCGCCAGTCCTGGGCCCGGTCGCCCTTGTGTTCGCCGGCCTGCTGGCCCGGCGTGCCGGAGGCGGACGGGGCGGGCGCGGCGACCGGGTCGACGTCCAGGTCGGTGGCGTCGACGCCGAGCGCGGCGAGGGCCTGCCCGTCCACGCCCATCGCGGCGGCCACCTCGACCGCGCTCTCCCTGGCCTGGTCCGCGCCGACCTGGGCCGCCCCGCACCCGCTGAGGCCGAGCGCCGCGGTGGCGAGCAGTGCGGTGACGCCGGTGACGATCCGCTGACGTGTCACGTGGGTTTCCTCTCGTCCGGTGGTGGGAGGAGCGTCCCGCACCGACGCGAGCGGACCGTCAGGCCGATGTTCGAGCCAGGTAAGGGTCTCCGGGCAGCCGGACGGTGAACGCCGCGCCGCCCTCCGGGGCGTGCCCGGCGACGATGTCCCCGCCCAGCCGGCGGACCAGGCCGGCGGCGAGCGCCAGCCCCAGCCCACTGCCCACCTTGCGCACCCCCCGGTACCGCTGGTGCAGCGCGCCCCGCTCGAACGCCACCGCCAGGTCGTCGTCGGTGAAGCCGGGACCGCCGTCGCGGACCTCCACCACCCCGCCGGCGGCCGGGCCCGCGCCGGCCGGCCGGACCGCGAGCACCACCGGCGCCCCCGGGGGTACGACCCGCAGCGCGTTCTCCAGCAGCCCGTCCACCACCTGTCGGATGCGCCCCGGATCGGTGTACGCCGGCACCGGCACGCCGGGCACCTCGACCCGGAACGGCACCCCGACCGCCGCGCACCGGTCCGACCAGGTGCGCTCGGCATCGGCGGCGAGCCGGGTCAGGTCCACCGGCCCCGGCTCCAGCGGGAAGTCGGCGGCCTCTAGGCGAGCCAGCGCCAGCAGGTCGCTGACCAGCCGGTCCAGGTGTTCCGCCTCGGCGAGCACGGTCCGGCCGGTCGCCGGGACCGCGTCCGCGTCGAGCACGCCGTCGGCGAGCGCCTCGGCGTAGCCGCGGATGGCGGTGAGCGGGGTACGCAGTTCGTGCGAGACCGAGAGCAGGAACTCGCGCTGCCGGCCCTCGCTGGTGGCCAGCGCGGCGGCCAGCCCGTTGAGCGCGTACGCCAGGTCGGCGACCTCGTCGGGCGGCTCGACCGGCACCCGGACCGCCCGGTCGCCGGCGCGCAGCCGGGCGGCGGCGTCCGCCGCGACCCGGATCGGCCGGGCCAGCCGGCGGGCGAGCAGCAGCCCGGCGGCCGCTCCGGCGGCGAGGCCGGCCAGCAGCGGCAGCCACAGCCCGCGCAGCACCTGCCGCCACGGTCCGGCGGTGACCTCCCGGGTGAGCACCACCCCGTCGCCGCCGGGCAGCGCCCGCGCCTCGACCAGCCGGCGTTGCCCGTCGACGAGGCGCCGGCCGGAGACGTTCCCGCCGGCGGCGACCCGGGCGACGAGCGGCGCGGGCAGCCCGCGCCTGTCGACCTGGCCGCCCCGGACCACGTACACGTCGATCTGTTGCTGGCGGAGCTGCCGGATGAGCCGGTCCCCGGCGTTGTCGCGCTGGCGTGCCGGCCGGACCCGCAGCACGTCGGCGGCGAGCCGGGCCTGGGCGGCCAGCGCTTCCTGGTCCCGCCGTTCCGCGCCGCGTACCGCCAGCGGCACCGCGACCAACGCGGTGACCAGCACCGACACCAGCGCCACCGCGCAGGTGACGAGCACCGCGCGGGCGGTCAGGGTGCGGCCGGGCCGGCGACGGGCGGGCGACGCGCCGGGGCCGACGATCGGCAGCGCCATCGTGGGCTGGTCAGGCATCGGCCGCGTACCCGACGCCACGGTGGGTGCGGATCACACCGGCCGGGCCGAGCTTGGCCCGGACCTGCGCCACGTGCACGTCGACGGTCCGGGTCCCGCCGTGCGCCGTGTAGCCCCAGACGGCGGCCAGCAGCTCTTCCCGGGTGAACACCCGGCCGGGGCGGGCCATCAGGTGGGCGAGCAGGTCGAACTCGGTGGAGGTGAGCTGCACCGGGACCCCGCCGGCGGTCACCGCCCGCCGGACCGGGTCCAGGGTGACCGCGCCGAGCACCCGTGGCTGCTCGACGGGCGTACCGGCGCTGCGGCGCAGCACCGCCCGCACCCGGGCGACCAGCTCACGCGGGCTGAACGGTTTGGTGACGTAGTCGTCGGCGCCCAACTCCAGGCCGACCACGCGGTCCACCTCGTCGTCGCGCGCGGTGAGGAAGATGACGGGCGTCCAGTCGTCCGCCGCGCGCAGCCGCCGGCAGATCTCGGTGCCGGCGAGGCCCGGCAGCGCGATGTCGAGCACGCAGGCCACCGGGCGCAGGCGCCGCGCCGCGGCCAGCCCGGCCGTGCCGTCCCGTTCCAGGTGTACGCCGAAACCGTCCCGGGTCAGATAGAGCCGGACCAGGTCGGCGATGGCCGGTTCGTCCTCGACCACGAGGACGAGCCCGCGTTGCGTGGCATCGGCGGTCACCGGCCCATGATGACCGACCGTCGGCGTCGAGGACGGTCCGGGCGATGTTCGGGTTCGGTAAGGAGGACGTCAGCGTGCCGGCGCCGGCCGGAACACGACGGGCCGGTCGACGGCCGGCGGGTCACCGATGGTGGCGACCAGCCGTTCCGTGGGCGTCCGCAGCCGGGTCCGGAAGGCGTGGTTCAGCAGGGCGTCGAGCTGCCACACCTGCTTGGGATGGTGGGCACGGATGAGGAACCGCTCGCGCACCCCGTCGATGGCGGTGGCCGCCAACTCCAGGCTGTGCGATCGCGGGTCGGGGCTCCAGGTGACGTTGCTCAGCTCGCGCAGCTCGGTGTTGAGGTGCAGGCGCAGCCGGTGCAGCACCCGGGTCTGCCGGGTCACCACCAGCCGGCGGTGGGTGAGCAGCATCAGGTATTCGCCGCCGACCGGGTGGTCCGGGCGGCTGCACCGGGTGACCAGGATGGTGGCGTCGCCGGAACCGACGCAGCGACGAAACACCGGCATGTGCCGGGTGGCGGTCTGGGTCGCCAGCCCGGTTTCGGCGGCGGCCGGAAGGAACGTTCGCGAGAACACGTCCATACCCGGTGCAACGAACGGCTGACCTGGGGTGATATGGGTCACCCCCGATTTTTGGAACTTCCATCCGTGCAAATCGCACCCACGGTGCGACGTCCGGCTCCGGTCAGAGCAGCTCGACGATCGTCGCGTTGGCCATGCCGCCGCCCTCGCACATGGTCTGGAGGCCGTAGCGGATGCCGTTGTCCCGCATGTGCTGGAGCATCGTCGTCATGATCCGCGCGCCGGACCCGCCGAGCGGGTGGCCGAGCGCGATCGCGCCGCCGCGCGGGTTGAGCCGCTCCGGGTCCGCCTCGGTCTCGGCCAGCCAGGCCAGCGGCACCGGGGCGAACGCCTCGTTCACCTCGTACACCCCGATCTCCTCGATGCCCAGCCCCGCGCGGCGCAGCGCCTTCGCGGTGGCCGGGATGGGCGCGGTGAGCATGGCGACCGGGTCGTCGGCGGCGACCACCGCGGTGTGTACCCGCGCCAGCGGGCGCAGGCCGTGCCGGCTGGCCCATTCGGCGGTGGTCACCGCCAGCGCGGCGGCGCCGTCGGAGATCTGCGACGCGGACCCGGCGGTGACCACGCCGTCGGCCCGGAACGGGGTGGCCAGCTCGCCCAGCTTCGCCAGCGACGTGTCCCGGCGGACGCCCTCGTCGGCGGCGAACTTGCCGCCGTCGGCGAGCACCACCGGGGCCAGTTCGGGGTCGAACGCGCCGGCGTCCTGCGCGGCGGCCGCCTTCTCGTGGCTGGCCAGCGCGAACTCGTCGAGCTGGGCGCGCGAGAAGCGCCAGCGCTCGGCGATCAGCTCCGCGCCGACGCCCTGGTTGAACGGCAGCGGCGAGTCCTCGGCGACGCCCTCGACCCCGCGGTAACGCTCCAGGATCGCCGCGCTGAACGGCATCCCGCCGACCACGCTGGAGCCCATCGGCACCCGGGTCATCGATTCGACGCCGCCGGCGACGACCAGATCGGCCTGCCCGGAGAGGACCGTCGCGGCGGCGAAGTGCAGCGCCTGCTGGCTCGACCCGCACTGCCGGTCGAGGGTGGTGCCGGGAACCGACTCGGGCCAGCCGGCGGCCAGCACGGCGTTGCGGGCCACGTTCCAGGACTGCTCGCCGACCTGCGACACGCAACCCCACACCACGTCGTCGACCTGGCCGGGGTCGATGCCGGTGCGCTCGGCCAGGGCCCGCAGCACGTGCGCCGACAGATCGACCGGGTGCACGCCGGAGAGGCTGCCCTTGCGCCGCCCGACCGGGGTCCGTACCGCACCGACGATGACCGCGTCACTCATGTCTACTCCCCGGTAACCTCGCTTCCCCCGATACTACGTGCTGACCCGACCGGCCGTCCTCCCCCGCGCCCCCGGTGGTCGCGGCCGGGCCGTCCGGTCGTCCTCCCCCGCGTCCCGGCGTTGGTGGCTGGCATGCTGGGCACATGGATCCACAGCCGTCACCGGCCCGGCAGTGGCGGGTGCCGCGGGCGCTGCCGCTGGTCAAGGCACTCGGCGCGCTCGCCGTGGCCGCCCTGGGCCCGCTCCTGGCCGCCGGCGACCCGGTCCGCCCGGCGCTCGCCGGGGCGGTCGCCGCCGCGCTGCTCGCCTGGGCGGTGCGCGACCTCGTCGCGCCGGTCCGGCTCGCCGTCGACCCGGAAGGGCTCACCGTGATCCGGGGCTACGCCGGCCGGCGCCGACTGCCCTGGGCGGCGGTGGAGGCGATCCGGCTGGACCGGCGCAGCCGCCGCGGCGTCACCGCCGAGACGTTGGAGATCGACACGGGCGAGTCGCTGCACCTGTTCGGCCGCCGCGACCTGGACGCGCCGCTGGACGAGGTGGCCGCCGCGCTCACCGCCGCCCGCTCCGCCGCGCGCTGACGGTCAGCCGGTCAGCGCGGCGGTGCGGACCAGCGTCATGCCGATCAGCGCGACCAGCACGAGCGCGCCGCCGGCCACCTGGAACGCGGTCCGCCGGGATCGCGGCGCGTACGCCAGGATCAGCGCCATCACCGCGCCGACCACCAGCCCGCCGAGGTGCCCGGCCACCGAGATGCTCGGCACGGTGAACGTGAAGATCAGGTTGATCACCAGGATCGGCACGATCGCCGAGGTGTCCCGGCCCAACCGACGCATGATCACGAAGATCGCGGCGAACAGGCCGAAGATGGCCGTCGACGCCCCTGCGGTGGACCGGTTCGGCGCGGTGAAGACGTAGGCCGCGACGTTGCCGCCGAGCCCGGCGATCAGATAGAGCGCGAGGAACCGCAGCGGCCCGAGCACCGCCTCCAGCGTCCGGCCGAGCACCCAGAGCGCCCACATGTTCAACAACAGGTGCAGCACGCCGAAGTGCAGGAACATCGCGGTGACCAACCGGTACCACTGGCCGTCGGCCACCCCGCCCAGGGTCTGGTCGGGCAGGATCGCCAGGCCGATCACGCCGCCCCAGTTGGTCAGCGGGGTCGACTGACCCATCAGGCCGCCGAGACCGCCGCCGGCGACCGCTGACCCGCTCCGGGCCGAGATGACGGAGAGCACCATCATCACCACGTTCAAGCCGATCAGGGCCTTCGTCACATAGCCCTCGCGGCCGGCGGCACCGCCACCGAAGGCGGTGCGCGCCGGCCGCACGCTGCGGCGTCCCTCGGCGACGCACTCCGGGCACTGGTGGCCGACGGAGGCGTCGCGCATGCACTCGGGGCAGATCGGCCGGTCACAGCGGGTGCACCGGAGATAGGTCTCCCGATCGGGGTGCCGGTAGCAGACCGGAGTGGTCGGCACCGGCCCCTCGGTCGCGTCGCCTGCCTGCCCGGAGCGCTCAGTCATGCGAGCAAAGGTACCCGCGAGACGCTCAGGACTGCTGCCGCTCGATCTCGACCCGCTCGATCACCACGTCCTGCAGCGGACGGTCGCTCGGCCCGGTGGGGGTGTTCGCGATCGAGTCGACCACCTTCACCGACTCCTCGTCGGCCACCTGGCCGAAGATGGTGTGCCGGTTGTTCAGGTGTGGCGTCGGCGACACGGTGATGAAGAACTGCGAGCCGTTCGTGCCCGGCCCGGCGTTCGCCATGGCGAGCAGGTACGGCCGGTCGAAGCGCAGCTCGGGGTGGAACTCGTCGGCGAACTTGTAGCCCGGGCCACCGCGCCCGGTGCCGGTCGGGTCGCCCATCTGAACCATGAAACCGCTGATCACACGGTGCGAGATGGTGCCGTCGTAGTACGGCCCGCTGCCCGGCTGACCGGTACGCGGGTCGATGTACTCCCGGTTGCCCTCGGCCAGCTCCACGAAGTTCCGGACGGTCTTCGGCGCGTGGTTTTCGAAGAGCTCCAGCCGGATCGGGCCGGCGTTGGTGTGCAAGGTGGCGTAGACAGCCTCGGCCACGGGTACTCCTCACTCGTTGGTCAGTTCCTTGCGGATCCTCCCATGTGCCCGATCTGGCCATGCGGAGGCATCCGAAGGTGGAGGATGACGAAGGAACAACTCCCAGGAGGTGGGAACGTGTTTGGAATCGGGCGGCGAAAGACCCAGGGCCAGCTCGCGAAGGTGGAGCTGAACCAGGGCATCGGTCACCTGAGGCAGGCCGCCTCGCACGCGGCGAAGGGTGCCGGCGCCACGGTCGGCCCGCGGGTCCAGGCAGCCCGGGTCGCGGTCGCACCCGCCGCCGTCCTGGTCCGGGACCGGGCTTCCAGCGGGATCGCGTCGAGCGCCGCCGCGCTCGCGCCGGTGCTCCTGGCCGTGCGCAACGCCCGGGCCGAGACCGCGGGCAAGGCGCTGACCGGCCGTAAGGCCGTGGCGGCGAAGCAGTCCGCGATGACGAAGAAGGCGAAGAACACGAAGGCCGGAAAGAAGAAGCAGCGCAGGTCGCGGGGCATGACCGCCGGCCTGCTGATCGCCGGCACGGTCGCCGGCCTGGCCGGGGCGATGGCCATGCGCCGCCGGCGCGAGCAGCCGGAGTGGGCCGAGTACGACCCGACCGGCACGCTCGCCCCGACCGGGCAGGACACGTTGGATCCGATGCGGGAGGACGTGGACACGATCGTGGTGGAGACCCCGGACGCGACCGCGAAGGTGACCCAGGCCGGCCCGACCGGCGCCGGCAGCTCGACCGTGGCCGACGGCAGCAGCGCGTCGACCACCGCGCCCGGCGCCGACCCGGTGATCCACCCGAACAGCCAGGTCCCCTCGGTCGCCGAGGGCGCGCGGGACGTCTCCGGTCGTCCGGCCGACGACATCACCAAGGCCGCGCAGAACGGCCGGAGCGCCGCCCGGGCCAGCGGTCGCCGCTGAGCCGGCCACGGCCGACGGAGCAGCGCCGGCGCGCGGGCACGTCCCGCGTGGCCGGCGCTTCCGTGTCCGCGCCGGCCGTGTCCCGGCCGGCGCCGGTCAGAGCCAGCCGTTGCGGCGGAACCAGCGGTAGAGCACGAACGACAGGGTCAGGTTCACCGCCCAGATGCCCGGATAGCCGTACGTCCACTTCAGCTCGGGCATGTTGTCGAAGTTCATGCCGTAGATGCCGGCGATCGCCGTCCACACCGCGCCGATCGCGGCCCACGCGGCGATCTTGCGCATGTCGTTGTTCTGGTCGACGGTGACCTGGGCCAGCCGGGCCTGGAGAATCGAGTTGAGCAGGTCGTCGTAGGAGTTGACCTGCTCGACCGTGCGGCTGAGGTGGTCCTGCACGTCCCGGAAGTAGCGCCGCACCTCCTGCGGCACCGCGCGGTTGGCCTGCGAGGTGAGGGTGAGCAGCGGTCGCTGCAACGGCGCCACCGCCCGCTTGAACTCGACCAGCTCCCGCTTCATCTGGTAGATCCGCTGGATCCGGCCACTGCTCTGGCGGTCGAAGACGTCCGCCTCCAGTACGTCGAGGTCGTCCTCCAGCCGGTCGGCGACCTCCAGGTAGAGGTCGACCACCCGGTCGGTGATCGCGTAGGCGACCGCCCACGGCCCGTGCCGCAGCAGATCCCGCTTCGCCTCCAGGTCGGCGCGCACCGGCGACAGCCGGCAGGCGTCGCCGTGCCGCACGCTGATCACGAAGTTCGGCCCGATGAAGAGCATCACCTGACCGGTCTCCACCACCTCGGAGTTCTCGGTCAGCTCGGCGTGCTCGCAGTAGCGGGCGGTGCGCAACACCAGGAAGGCGATCTCCCCGAAGTGCTCCAGCTTCGGCCGCTGCTCGGCCTTGACCGCGTCCTCCACGGCCAGCTCGTGCAGGCCGAACGTGGCGGCGATCTCGGTCATCTCGGTCAGGTCGGGCTCGTGCAGGCCGAGCCAGACGAAGCCGTCGCGCTCCCGGCGGGCGTCGGCGAGCGCCTCGGCGTACTGCGGGCGGCCGGGCCGGCGCTCGCCGTCGACGTAGAGCCCGCAGTCCACGATCCCGCTGCGACCGGAACGGGCCGGCTGCGGCGTTCGTGGGGAGCCGTCGGCGTTGAGGATGCGGGACATGGCGCGTACCGGGGCCGCCCAGGCGCGTGGCCTGACCGCCCGCTCGCCGTGCTGGCCGGCGTTTCGCTCGCGTGCCACCCGGTCCGTCATCTCTCGCCCCCTCTCCACGAAGCTGCGGGTTGCAGGCTACGCCGCCGGGGACCGGGACTGTCGATCACGTGTGGCGCCGGGCGGGCCGGCCGCGTCAGGGGGGTGAGGGGCGACACGGCCCACCCGGCACCCTTGGGGGCGGGAGTGATGCTGGACGCGTCGCCGAGCCGGCCGGGCGGCCGCCGGCAGAGACGAGCGACGCTCGCAGCATTGTGGGCCCGGGGCCGGCCCGGCGGGAGAGCCGGGCCGACCCCTGAGGCGTTTGTGTCGGAAATCCGACAGATTTTTCAGCCGCGAACCGCGCCCATCGCGTCGGCGAGCCGCCGCACGCCCTCGTCGATCCGGTCCGCCGTCACGGCGGAGTATGCCAACCGCAGCGCGTGCCGGCCGCCGTCGACCATGAAGTCGCTGCCCTTCACCACCGCGACGCCACGCTCGGCCGCGGCCGGCGCCAGCCGGTCCACCTCCACGTCCGCCGGCAGTTCCACCCAGAGGAAGTAACCGCCGTCCGGCTCCACGAACCGGGCCTCCGGGATGTGCCGACGCAGCGACTCGGCCAGCGCGCCGGCCCGCTCGCCGAGCGCGGTGCGGACCGTGTGAACCGACTGCTCGATCGCCCCCGAGACGCAGAACTGGTGCACGATCGCCTGCGCCACCATGCCCGGCGAGATGTAGAGGTTGGTGGCCTTCTTGGCGATCGCCGCGATCAGCTCCGCCGGGCCCACCAGGTAGCCGACCCGGACCCCCGGGCAGACCGTCTTGGTGAAGCTGGAGGCGTGCACCACGACGCCGCGGCCGTCCATCGACAGCATCGACGGCAGCGGCTCACCCCGGAAGCGGATGTCCGCGTACGGGTCGTCCTCGAAGATCGTGAACTCGTACTCGGCGGCCAGGTCCAGCAGCTCACGACGCTTCTCCAGGGAGAGCGTCACGCCGGCCGGGTTCTGATAGTTCGGGATCACGTGGGCCAGCCGCGGCCGGACCCCGGACTCCAGCAACTTGCGCAGCTCGGCGGCGTCCAGACCGTCCGGCTGGATCGTCACGCCGTGCACCTCGCCGCCCATCTGCTGGAGGTTGAGCAGCGTGCGGTCGTACGTCGGACGCTCGACGACCACCGCGTCGCCGCGGCGGACCAGGTGGTCGAAAAGGAACGCGTCGGCCTGCAACGAGCCGTTCGTGACCAGCACCTGGTCGGCCTCGACGCCGTGCTTCTCGGCGATCCACTTCCGCAAGGGCGGGTAGCCGACGGAGGTGCCGTACGCGGTGACCCCGGCGGGGTCGGCGTCGAAGGCGCGGACGGCGGCGGCCTTGAGCCCCTCGACATCGACGATGTCCAGCGAAGGAGCCCCACGGGCGAAGGAGATCAGCTGCTCGGCGGTCATGCGCAGAGCCTAGGGCCTGGCCCGGCGGGTCCGACCGGCATACACGCGAAGTTCAACATGCGGGCGGTCGTGGGTGTCCACCAGGGCCGGCGGAGCCGAGACCGGCTCGCGACTGTCTACGATCCGACCGGACGGTGGCACCGACCGGACCGGCCGCCGAAGGATGACGGGTCGGCAGACCCGCGAGACAGGGATGGGGCCTCGTGACCGAGGACGAGACGGGACGACTCGACGACCAGCGGTTCGCGCAGTGGCTGGCCACCGAGGCCGGGATCGCGCTCACCGCGCTGCGCGACCGGCAGGGCTTCGCCGACCCGAAGGCGCTCAAGGACGCCGGCGACCGCGCGTCGCACGAACTGATGACCGCGGCGCTGGCCCGCTGGCGCCCGGCCGACGCGGTGCTCTCCGAGGAGGAGGCCGACGCCCGCCGGGCCTGGGCCGACGGCGAGCGCGCACCCCGGCACGCGGCGGACCGGGTCTGGATCATCGATCCGCTCGACGGCACCCGCGAGTTCTCCGAGGCCGGGCGGGACGACTGGGCGGTGCACGTGGCGCTCTGGCAGCGCTCCGCCGCGCCGGACGGCGCGCTGGTGGCCGGCGCGGTCGGCATGCCGGCCCGCGCCACGGTGGACGGTGACCCGGTCGTCCTCGGCACCACCTGCCCGACGCCGAAGGCGACCGACGGGCCGATCCGCATCGCGGTGAGCCGCAGCCGTCCGCCGGCGTTCGTCGGCGAACTGGTCGAGCTGCTGGGCGCCCGGGCCGTGCCGATGGGCTCGGCCGGGGTCAAGGTCTGCGCGGTGGTGACCGGCGAGGTCGACGCGTACGTCCACGCGGGCGGCCAGTACGAGTGGGACAGCGCCGCGCCGGTGGCGGTCGCGCTGGGCGCGGGCATGCACGCGTCCCGGATCGACGGGTCGCCGCTGCGCTACAACCGGTCCGACCCGCGCCTGCCCGATCTGCTGGTCTGCCGCCCCGAGATCGCAGACCGGTTGCTCGACGCGATCTCGCGTACCGGGGTCGAGATGCCCGCTTCGGCCGTCACCGGTGAGCAGGGTGAGGCGTTCGGCTGAGAGTGACGGTACGTACGGCCACGGTGAACGAGGGATATTGTCGGGCGGGAATGCGCGTCCGACCTGAACCCACGACACGGGCCGCCGACAGCCAGGGAGGGCCATGCCGGCCGACCGAGACCCGCACGCCGCCTACGGGCAGCCGCCCGGCCTGTGGCCGGGGCAGGACATTTCGCACCAGTCGGACAGGGTCGCGCTGCCGTGGCCCGATGCCCGGGCCGCGCTCGCGCCACCGGCCCGGCTCGACGCCCACGGCGACCTGCCCTGGCCCGAACGCGGGGTGGCCGGTCACGAGCACCCCGACCAGAGCTGGCCGACGCACGACCAGTCCTGGTCCGGGCACGACCGGTCCGCATCCGGGCGCGACCAGCCCGGGTGGGGACACGACCAGTCCTGGTCCGGACCCGACGCGACCTCGCCGGTCGGCGCCGACCGGGCGACCGCCGGTTGGGGCCACGTGGCGGCGACCGCCACGCTGACCGGGCCGCCGCACCCGGACGCCCCGGTCGGGCCGCACGCCCGGCCGGCCGTCGGTGGCCCGGGGCAGCCGCCGCCACCGCCCGGCTCCCCCGCCCCGCCGCCCGGCCGGGCCCGTCGACGCTGGCGCATGATGACCGCGGCGGCCGTGGTGCTGGCCGTGGCCGGCGGCGGGGTCGCGGTGGCCGCGCTCCGGCCCGACGCCACCAACCCGCAGGCGGGCGAGGTGCCGACCACCGTCGGGCCGAAGCCGTCGGCCGGCCTCGGCGTCCCGGCCGGTCCCGGTGCCGCATCCCCGAAGGTCGCCCAGGGCGTCGGCGGCAAGCCCGCCGCGAAGCCGTCGGCGTCCGCCGGCGCGAACGCCAAGGGCTTCGCCGGCACCCGCCTGACGCTCCCCGGCGCGTCGATCGGGGTGCAGAGCGGGGAGACCTTCGGCCAGGCGCTGACCCGTTCCGACCAGACGTTCGGCAAGCTGCAGATGGCCCGGATCTTCTTCCCGGGCATGCCGCCGGCCTGGAAGGGCAGCCGCGCCGACGTGGTGGACCGCACCGTGGTGGTGTCCTTCAAGGCCTCACCCCAGGAGATCAACTCCGGCCGGCACGACGCCCGCCTGGCTTCCTGGTTCGCCTCGATCCCGCGCGACCACAACGTCTACTGGTCCTATTTCCACGAGCCGGAGGACGACGTCGAGCGCGGCGCGTTCACCACGGACGCGTACCGGGCGGCGTGGAAGCGGGTCGCCGGCCTGGCGGCCCGGGCCGACAACGCCAAGCTGATCAACACGCTGATACTAATGTGCTGGACGTTGGACTCGAAGTCCGGGCGCAGCTTCGACGCGTTCTACCCCGGCGGCGACGTGATCGAGGCGCTCGGCTGGGACTGCTACAACTGGGGCAAGAAATGGAAGCGGTACGCGTCGCCCCAGGAGATCTACGGCCCGATTATCAACAAGTCGAAGGCGCTGGGCAAGCCGTGGGGCGTCGCCGAGACCGGCAGTGACCTGGTGCCCGGGGACTCCGGCGCCGGCCGGGCCACCTGGATCCGCGCCATGACCAGCTATCTGAACGGTCAGCGGCCGGAGTTCGTGGCCTACTACAACCAGACGGTCAGCCAGGGCGACTTCCGGCTGCTCGACCGACCGAGCATCCAGGCCTGGAAGTCGTTCTGCGTGGCCTGACCTGACGAGAGTGAAGCGGCGGGCGGGCGGCCCCAGGTCGCCCGCCCGCCGCCGTCTCAGATGCCCCGGCCGCGCTTGTGCAGCGTGCGCAGCACCCGGTCGGCCTGCACCGCCCGGCTCGCCACGGCCAGCGCCAGATAGGCGCGCGGCTCCTTCGGGTTGCGGGCCAGCGTGCGCCGGGCCCAGCGGACCGCGTCCCGCCGGTTACCCATCGCCGCCTGCGCGAAGGCGATCTGACCGGCCACCCGCGCCTCGCCGTGCGGCACGGTGGCGAACTCGGGATAGCGGCGCAGCAGCCACTGCAACGCGGTCGAGATGGTCTCCCAGCGCTGCGCGAAGTAGGACCGCTTGTGCCAGCGGACCAGCACGTACGGGCTCTCCACGTTGACCAGCGGGGCGTACCGGGCGGCCCGGAGCAGGAACTCGTAGTCCTCCGCGTAGCTGCCCGGGATCTGCTCGTCGACCAGGCCGATCGCGTCGAGCAGCGCGGCCCGCCGGATCAGGAACGTGGACGGGTGCAGCTCGGTGAGCCGGTCGCGGAGCAGCGCCTCCAGCGAGATCCGGGCCCGGTCCAGCGAACGGTCCACCGTGCGGTCGTCGTAGCTGACCCGGATGCCGCAGCTCACCAACGCGCCGTCCGGGTGCGCGTCGAGCGCGCCGAACTGGGCGGCCAGCTTGCCGGGCAGCCACTCGTCGTCGTCGTCGCAGAACGCCACCCAGTCGCCGGTGGCCGCCTCGATGCCGGTGTTGCGGGCGCCGGCCAGCCCGGCGGTGCGGGTGTTCGCGATGACCCGGACCCGCCGGTCGCCCCGATCCGCCTCCAGCGACCGGTCCGGCTCGGACTGGTCGTAGACCACGATCGCCTCGATTAGCCCGGGATGCGCCTGGCTGAGGATCGCGTCGAGCGCCGCGCGCAGCAGCTCCGGTCGGTCCCGCGTCGGTACGACGACCGAGATGCTCGGCCCACTCATGCTCTCTCCACGGACTCGTCGGATGCCCGCTGGCCCAGGTAGCCGTAGCGGACTCGGAGCGGCAGCGTGGCCAGGCCGACCACGGCCCGGCTGCGGCGCGGCAGGCGGTCCCGCCACGCCTCGTCCCGTCGGATCGTCAGCGGGCCGCCGCTGAACCGCAGCGGGTTGCCCGCGACGCTGTGCGCGCGGGACGGCGCGGCCGGCTCGGCCGAGGTGTCGGACTCGCCGCCGGCCAGGATGCGCAGCGCCGCCGGATCGTCCGGCAGGCCGCTGAACTCCCGGAGTCGACGTACGGTGCCGGCCGGGTCGGCGGTGAAGTCCTCGTAGCGCAACCGGAGCACCTTCGCCCGCGCGGCGAGCAGGTGGAACGCGGCGTTCTGCGCGGTCCACAGCTTGCTCACCTCGAACGGCGAGAACGTCGGCATGAAGTCCTCGCCGTCCACCACCTCGGGCCGGCGCACCTGCTTGCCCCAGGAGTAGGCCACCGCCCGGCTGTCCCGGACCAGGTGCAGCACCCGCAGGTCGAGGTCGTCGGCCCAGCTCAGCGCGAAGGCGAGGGAGGCGTGCTTGCTGGAGTCGACCACCACCCGCGCGCCGCTCACCGCGAGTGCGGCGCGATAGATCCGGGTGTAGAGGTCGGCGTAGCGGCGCACGTCGGCGAGTTGCTCCGGGGGGAGCGAGTTCTTCGCCAGCCGGGGGATGTGCCGGGTCCGGTCGACCCGGTCCTTGAGCGCCAGGACGTCGTCCCGGTCGACCGCGGACCAGCCGCCGAAGGCCCGGTCGCCGACCTGCCGCCAGAACGGGCAGGCGGTGAACCGCTCGCCGCAGCCGCACCGCTCGTCGGCGCCCAGCGCCCGTTCCCAGAGGTGCACCACCTCACCGACCGCGCACACGTCCCGGCTCTGCGCCAGCAGCAGTTCCAGCAGCGTGGAGCCGCTGCGGCCGAGGCCGCCGACGAACAGGATCCGGGGCTGGGACGACTCCGGCGCGCTCATCCGCACCGCCCGCCGGCCCGCTGGCCGACCCGCCGGGCCACCAGGTCGTCGATCACCGCGCCGACCCGCGCGACCGCCTCGGCGCGCGGATCCGGCCGCCCGGGGTCGACGGTCAGGACGAAGCGGCCCGGCTCGGCCAACCCTTCGTCGAGCGTGGCGAGCAACTCGGCCTCGGACTCGCAGAGCCGCACCATGCCGGCCGCACCCAGTCGCCGGGAGAACAGCTGCTGGTGGTTGTCGACGTGCTCGTCGTGGGCCGGGTCGCGGGGCACCACGATCGGCAGGTGGCCGGTGCGTCGGGCCTCGGTGATGGTGGCCGGGCCGCCGTGGCTGACCACGAGCGTGGCCTCGGCCATCGCGCGTTGCAGCTCCTCGTGGCCGAGGAACGGGGTGGCGTCGGGCAGCGCCGGTGGGCGGCTGTGGCCGTACTGGAGGACGAGTCGCACCTCGGGCCGGGCGGCGTGCCAGCGCTCCAGCCAGCCGACCAGGCGGTCGAAGCGGTGCACGTCGGTGCCGACCACGACCAGCACGAACGGCGCCGACCGCCGGTCTCGCTGCTGGGGGATGTGCGCCATCAGAGGAGGTTTCCCACGACGGTCGCCTCCGGGTACATCCGGCGCTGCTCCTCCCACTGCACGAGCATCGCGGAGAGGAAGGGCCGGCAGAGCCGGGCGGTCAGCGTCGCGCTGTCGATCCGGTCGTACACCTCGATGTAGACCGTCGGGATCCGACGCAGCCGGGCCGCCACCACGAACGGCAGGGCGACCCCGGCGCCGGTGGTGACCACCGCGTCCACCCGGCGCCGGCGGATCACCGTCAGCGCGAGGAACGCGTTGCGGACCAGGTTCTTGACGTTGCGGGTGGTGGGGTGGTGGGCCCAGACCACGTCCTCCCCGTCGAGCAACGAGCGGGCATCTGGTGTGTCGAAGGTGACCCAGGCCCGGCGCCGATCCCGGTACCAGGGTTCCAGCGCCAGCAGTTGGGCCAGATGGCCGCCGCTGGAGCCGACCAGCAGGACCTGTCCCGCGCCGTCGGTTGACCCGCTCACCACAACGTTTCCTCCCGTACGCGTCGGACCGCGTCCGGTTTACGTGAAAGACCCTCGGACGCGCCCTGACAACCTACTGGCGCGCCCCTGGACAACTGAAGGGGCCGTTGGACGGATCCCGGGCCGCCGGTCGGGTCACCTCGGGAATCCCGCCGCCGGGATCCGGCGGACGATGCGAGCCGGCAGGTCAGGCGCGATGGCACCGGGATGGTGGGCGGGCCCACCATTGCGCGACGGGATGTGTCAGGATGCCGTCACCGCTCCGCACGAGAACCGGCGACGACGTCGGCTCCCCGGGGGCAGGTCGGGCCCGCTGCCGGGAACCCCGCCGAATGGCCAGCACCGATCGGCCATCTCTACGCGGGCTGCCCACACCTGGGCAGGCTTACCGGAACGTGAGCAGACTTTCCCTCAACGTTCGGATCGGGGACACTCGAAGTCACGGTCAGTTCCAGCTGTGCCGTGGGACTGCCCGGCTCGGTCGAAAGGGAGCGACAGACTCTGATGCCCTCACCCCATTTGGCCGAGAACGACGCCGACGGTCTTGCCCTGATGGCCTATCTGGGCTGGTTGCGCCGCCGCTGGTGGATCCTGCTGCTCGCCGCGGTCCTCGGTTTGGCCGGCGGCCTGGCGGTGAGCCAGCTCCAGGAGGCGCGCTACACCTCGACCACCTCACTGCTGGTGCGCCCGCTCGGCTCCGGCCCGGAGAACAACCCGAACGCCAAGGTCAACCTCGACACCGAGGCGCAGGTGGTCCGGTCACTCGTGGTGGCGGAGCGGGCCAAGGGCCTGATGAAGGTCACCACCGGCGGCGACGAGCTGGTCAAGTCCGTGGCCGTCAACGTCCCGCCGAACAGCCAGATCCTCCAGGTCGCCTATGAGGCGACCAGCCCGGCCCAGGCGCAGGCGGGTTCGCACGCCTTCGCGCAGGCCTACCTCGACCTGCGCAAGGCCACCGCGCAGAAGGCGCTGGAGAACGAGACCACCGCGCTCAAGCAGCAGATCGCCGACCTGAACAAGCAGCTCAGCTCCGTGGCCGGGCGGATCGCGGCGGCCCCGGCCAACTCCCCCGAGCGGGAGCGCGCCGAGGCCGACCGCAACGTGCTGACCAACCAGCTCAACGGGTTGAACAACCGGCTCAGCCCGCTGGTCTCGGCCGACTCCGATCCCGGTGAGATCATCTCCGATGCCCGGCTGCCCGAGCGGCCCAGCTCACCGAACCGCACGCTCAACCTGGCCAGCGGCATGGGCGCGGGTCTGCTGCTCGGCATCGTGCTGGCGCTGGTGCTGGACCGGCTCGACACGCGGATCCGGCGCGGCCGCGACATCTCCGACCGGGTCGGCCTGCCGTTGCTGCTGGAGCTGGCGACCCGCCCGCCGTCGCTCTCCGTCCTGCCCGCCACCCACCGCATCTCCCGCGAGCTGGGCCGGCTGCGCAACGTCTTGCTCTCCGCCGTCCCCGAGTCGAACCAGGCCGGCCGCGGCCGGCAACTCCTGCTCTGCGACGGCTCGGCGGGCACCGCCGCCGGGTTCGTCGCCGCCAACCTGGCCGCCGCGTACGCCCGCACCGGCGCACAGGTCGCGCTGATCACCACCAAGCCGGACTCGACGCTGAGCAGCATCACCGGCGTCACCGAGGGTCGGCACAGCCTCGCCTCGGTGCTCCGTCGCGACGTGCCGGCGCTCAAGGCGCTGGCCCCGGTGCCCGGCCTCGGCCAGCTCCGGGTGCTCGTCCCCGGCGAGCTGGACGCGGAGGTGGAGCTGCCGGTCGCCGGCCTGCTGGAGATCCTGCAGGAGCTGACCGCGCGCTTCGACCACGTGCTGATCGAGACCGGCCAGCCGACCCACGCCGTGGAGGCCCAGGCGCTGGGCCGGTACGTCGACGCGGTGATCGTGGTGGCCGAGGCCGGCAAGACCCGCAGCGGTGAGATCACCGCCGCTCTCCAACAGTTCGAGCAGGTCAACGCGCCGGTGCTCGGTGCCGTGCTGGCCCCGCGCCTGCCCGCACCGACCGGAGCCGCCACCCGCCCGGTCGGCCCGGCCGCACCGACCGGCTCGACGACGCCGGCCGGCCAGGCCAACCGGCCCAAGCCCCGACCCAGCCCCGGCCCGTCCGCCGAGTCCACCATGGTGCTGCCGCGCATGCAGTCGTCCCGTTCCGGCCCGGCGAAGCAGCCGCCGCCCCCCGTCAAGGGCGCGGTGCCGGGCAAGGGCGCGGTCCCCGGCGAGGGCGCGGCCCCGGGCAAGCCGCTCCCGGTCAACGGCACCGGTGGCACCTACCGGTCCCGAGGTGACGGCGGCGAGGGCCGCAGCTACGCCATCGACTCGGGCGAGGACCTGGGGTGAACCGCCGGCAGATGCTCCGCGCCGCCCTCGCTCCAGCCGTCGTCCTCGGCGTCGGCACGGGGTGCAGCGAGCCGCAGCCCAAGCCGGGCAGCGCCGACGTGGTGGACCCGGGAGACGTCACCCCGACGTCGGCCTCGCCCAGCCCGACCTCGACCCTGCCGACGGCCCCGCTGACCGGAGGGCCGGTCGGCACCCCGGCAGCCGCGACCCGCCAGGCGGTCGCGGTGCCGATGCGGGTGAGCCCCGCCACCACCCCGGCTGGCCTCGACGCCGCCGACCTGGTCTACGCCGAGTTCGCCGAGTCGGACACGCTGCACCTGACCGCGGTGTTCCACTCCCGGGACGCCGCCAAGATCGGCCCGGTCGCCGAGATCCGGCCGGTCGACATCCGCTCGGTCGCGGTGCTGAAGCCGTTCGTCGGCTACAACGGCGGCCCGACCGGCTTCCTCAGCCAGTTCGAGAACTCCAAGCTCGGCGGCGTCACCCCGGACGACGGGGGCAAGGTCTTCAGCAGTGGCTACACCTCCACGGCCGCGCTGTTCAAGGCCGCGCCGAAGGGCGGTCAGCCGCCCACCCCGGCGCTGGACCACGCCACCGACGGCGACGCGCTGGTCGCCCGTGACCTGATCCCGGCCGCCGAGCTGTCGATCGCGGTCTCCGGCGGGCCACCGATGGTCTGGCGGTACGACAAGCAGAAGGCGCACTGGGCGGGCAAGGTCGGCACCGCGACGGTGACCGCGGCCTCGGTGATCGTGCTGACCATGGAATACCGCACGCTGGAGGTCCGGAAGCCGTCCTACCGCTCGCTGCCGTCGGCCAACGTCTTCGGCGAGGGCGCGGTGCTAGCGGTGTCCGGCCCGACCAGCGCGAAGGGTCGATGGCGCAAGCTTGGCCTGGGCATGGTCTGCACCATCGCCGACCTCGGCGGTGACCTGCTGCAACCGGCGCCCGGCAACGCGTGGGTGATCTACGTGCCGACCACCGCCAAGGTCACCGTGAAATGAGCCTTGTCACCCCGCCCCGCTCGGCGCGTGGGTCGGTTCCCCTCGACGCGGTGTCACCGCCCGAGGGAAAGCGCTTTCGGCCGGTGGCGGTGCGGCCGAGGGGCTGGTCCTGGCGGCTGCCGACCGCGTGGCCGCTGATCTCACTCTTCCTGCTCTGGCCGGTGTGGTGGGCGCTCGGGGTGTCCAGCTTCGTCTTCATCATCTTCGCGGTGCCGATGGTGGTGCAGATGGCCCGGCGCGGTCCGGTCCGGGTGCCGCCCGGCTTCGGCATCTGGCTGATCCTGCTGCTCTGGCTGCTCCTGTCCGTCTCGATGCTCGGGCTGACCACCCCGAACACGTTGCCGCCCGGCGGTGGTGGCGGCCGCTACCTCGGCTGGGGCATCCGGCTGGCCAACTTCGTCGCGATGACCGTGGCCATGCTCTACGTCTACAACCTCGGCGAGCGGGAGCTGTCCCGCCGCCGGATGATCCGGCTCTTCGGGTTCATGGGCGTGGTGGTGGTCATCGGCGGCTGGATCGGCGCGCTGTTCCCGACGTTGGGCTTCGTCGCGCCGCTGCGCTTCGTCCTGCCGCACTCGATCGCCACCCACCCCTTCGTCGCCTCGCTGATGGACGTGAAGTTCGCCCAGGTGCAGCAGGTGATCGAGGGGGAGGCCAGCTCACCGCGACCGTCCGCGCCGTTCACGTACACGAACTCGTGGGGTGAGAACACCGCGATCCTGCTGGTCTGGCTGATCGTCGGCTGGGTGGTGCTGGGCGGCAGGCCGTTGCGTCGTACCGCCGGGGTGGCGATCGCGCTGGCCGCGATCTTCCCGATCATCTACTCGCTCAACCGCGGGCTCTGGATCGGTCTCGGCATCGCCGCGGCCTATGTGGCGCTCCGGCTCGCGCTGCGCGGCCGGATGGTGGTGCTCGGCGGGCTCGCGCTGGCGGTCGGGCTGATCGGCGTACTGATCGTCGCCACCCCGCTCGGCCGGACGTTCGACGAACGGTTGCAGAACGGGCACAGCGACGACATCCGCACCACGCTGTCCGCGGGCGCGGTCACCGCGGCCAACCACTCGCCGATCCTCGGCTACGGCGGCAACCGGGCACTGATCGGCAGCAACCGGTCCATCGCCATCGGCAAGTCCGACGACTGTAAGCAGTGCGGCAACCGGGAGTTGGGCAGCAACGGCCAGCTCTGGGCGCTGCTCGTCGGCCAGGGCTGGGTCGGCGCGCTGGCCTACAACGGCTTCTTCCTCTACTCCCTCTGGCGCTACCGGCGCGACCACAGCGCGATCGGGATCGCCGGCACGCTCGTGATCATTCTGATGCTCTTCTTCCAGTTCACCTACGGCGCACTGGAAGCCACCCTCGCCTACGCCCTGATCTCGGTCGCCCTGCTGGCCCGCAACGACCAGCTCCGCCGCGCGCTCGCGCCGGTGCCACCCAAAGGCACGATCGCCGGGCTACGGGCCCGACTGGAAGCAGCCGGTGAACGTTGATGGTGCTCCGCGTACCCCCGGACGGCGACGGCCGCTCCGCCTACCTCGGTGAGCTGGCCGGCCTGATCTGGCCCGCACCTGCCGAACCCGCGCTGCGCCGGGGCGGCGCCGGCTGGGTGGTGGTGCCCTCGGCCGCCCGCCCCCGGCTGCTGGTGCCCACCGGCTCGGGCCGAGCCGCCGCCGCCGCCGTCCGGCACTCCACCGAGGCGGTCGGCCGCAAGGCCAAGCTGGTCCGGCGGGGGCTGGCCACCGCGTTCCGGCTCGGGCTGGGGCCGGTGGTGTTCCGCGACCGGCTGGTGGTCGCCGGTGGCGGGCTGAACGCCTACCTGACCGAGGTGCTGGGCGAGCCGGCGTTGGTCAGCCTGCACATCGGTCCGGCGCGGGCCAACCGCAAACCGGTGCTGCAACTGCTCGCCCCGGACGGCCGGCCCCTCGGCTACGCCAAACTCGGCGTCGACCCGCTGACCCGGGCCTTGGTCGATGCGGAGGCCGCCGCGCTGCGCCGCCTCGCCGGGGTGCCGCTCGGCCCGGTCGTCCTGGCCGGGGTCCGGCACCACAGTGACTGGCACGGGCACGCGCTGCTGGTGCAGGAGGCCCTGCCGGTGCGGCTGCCCCGGGCCACCCCGGCCGTCGCGGTGGAGGCCGAGCGGGCCGCCATGGTGGCGGTCGCCGGCTGTCTCGGCGTACACCGGGGGTCGTGGGCGGGCAGCACGCACGCGGCCCGGCTCGCCGACGCGGTGGACGCGCTCGGTGACCGGCCGGAGGCCGGGCGGCTGCGCGCGGCGCTCAAGTCGGTCGCGGACGCCGACCCGGTGGTGGCCTTCGGCGCCTGGCACGGAGACTGGAACGGCGGCAACAGCGCGGTGCTGGCCGACGGTCGGGTGCTGGTCTGGGACTGGGAGCGGTTCGCCGGCGACGTGCCGGCCGGCTACGACGCGCTGCACCTCGCGGTGCAGGGCGCGATGAGCCACGACGGGGTGGAACCGGTCGCGGCCGCCCGGGCGCTGATCGCCGGCGCGGACCGGACGCTCGCGCCGTTCGACCAGGCCGGCGGGGGCGCCGACCTGGTCGCCGTGCTCTACCTGGTGGAGCTGGCGGCGCGTTATCTGCGGGACCGGCAGGCCGAGGCGGGTGCGCGACTGGGGCACGTCGACACCTGGCTGCTGCCTGCCGTCGAGGAGCACCTGGCCCGTCGGGCCCGGTGAGAGTGAGGAGTGGGGACGTGACGGTGGCCAGGGAGCAGGCGCTCCGCGCGGTGAAGTCGGTGAGCCGGACGGTCGGTCGGTTGACCGCGGGCTCACGGATGGTGCCGGGATTCCTGATCGTGGGGGCGCAACGCTGCGGCACCACCTCGCTGTTCAAGACGCTCGCGCAGCACCCCGGCGTGCTGCCGCCCGCCTACCACAAGGGCGTGCACTACTTCGACATGGACTACCGCCGGGGAATGAGCTGGTACCTCGGGCACTTCCCCACCACCGGCAAGGCCGAGGCGGTGCGGGAGCAGGTCGGCGTACGCGGGATCACCGGCGAGTCGAGCCCCTACTACATGTTCCACCCGCTGGCCGGGCAGCGGATCGCCAAGGACCTGCCCTCGGTGAAGCTGCTGGTGCTGCTGCGTGACCCGGTGGAACGGGCCTACTCGGCGCACTCGCACGAGCTGGCCCGCGGCTACGAGACCGAGGCGGACTTCGAGCGGGCGCTGGCGCTGGAGGAGCAGCGGACCGCCGGCGAGCGCGAGCGGATGACCGCCGACCCGTCGTACGCCAGCGAGCACCTCCAGCACAACTCCTACCTGGCTCGGGGTCGCTACATCGAGCAGGTGGAGCGGCTGGAGGCGCTGGTCGGTCGGGACCGGCTGCACGTCATCGACAGCGACGACTTCTTCGCCGACCCGAGGCCGTCCTTCGACGCGGTCTGCGACTTCCTGGAGCTGCCCCGCTGGGCCGACATCTCCTTCGGCAAGCACAACTCGCGGTCCCGCTCGCCGATGTCGACCGAGCTGCGGGCCCGGCTGGAGGACCACTTCGCCCCGTACGACGAGCGGCTGGCCTCGTGGTGGGGACGCGTGCCGTCGTGGCGGCGGTGACCCGGCAGGACGCCGACGCCACTGTCGTCCTGCCGGCGGTCGGTCCGGGCGCGGGCGCGGGCCTGGGCGGCGCGGCCCGGCAGGGCTTCGCCAACCTGCTGGGGGTGGGTCTGGCCGCGGTGGCCGGCTTCGGCCTCAACATCGTGATCGCCCGCGGCTGGTCGGTCCGCGAGGCAGGCATGTTCTTCGCCGCCACCAGCGCCTTCATGATCGCCGCGTCGGCGGCCCGGCTCGGTACCGACGTGGGCACCGTCTACTTCGTCAGTCGCCAGCGCACGCTGGACCGGCGGGACCAGATCCGCGGCACGATCCTGGCCGGTCTGCTGCCGGTCCTGGCGGTCGGCGCGCTGCTGGGCGCGGCCGGCTGGCTGGCCGCCCCGGCGCTGGCCCGGGCGACCATGCCGGAGGCCGGGCCGGGCGCGGTGACCGCGCTGCGCATCCTGCTGACCTTCGTGCCGCTGGCCGCGCTGAACGACTACGCGCTGGCCGCCTGCCGCGGCTTCGGTCAGATGCGCCCGCTGCTGACCGTGGAGCGGATCGGCCGCACCCTGGTGCAGTTCCTGGCCGTGGCGGTGGCCGCCTGGCTCGGGCTCTCCGCCACCGTCGCGCTGCCGCTGGCCTGGGTGGTGCCCTACCTGCTCGCCGCCGTGGTCGCGCTGATCTGGCTGGGCCGGTTGGTCGGCCGGACCGGCCGACAGGTGGCCCGGCCGGTCCCGGCCGGCGAGATGGTCGGGCCATTCTGGCGGTTCACCGGCCCCCGCGCGGTCAGCAGCGTGGCCGCGATCGTGGTGCAGCGACTGGACATCGTGCTGCTCAGCGCGCTGCGCGGGCCGGCGGACGCGGCGGTCTACACGGCGGCGACCCGGTTCCTGGCGCTGGGTCAGCTCTCCAGCGTCGCGCTCTCCAGCTCGGTTCAGCACCGGCTCGCCGCCGCCTTCGCCCGGGACGACCGGGCCGACGCCCGGCAGCTCTACCAGGCCGCGACCGGCTGGCTGGTGCTGCTCTCCTGGCCGGCGTACCTGGTCTTCGCGGCGTTCGCCGCACCCATGCTGTCGCTGTTCGGCGCCGGCTACGGCGACGGGCGCCGGGTGGTCGTGCTGCTCGCGCTGACCATGTTGGTGGCGACCGGGTGCGGCATGGTCGACATGGTGCTCAACATGGCCGGTCGCACCGCGTGGACGTTCTACAACGCGATGGGCGGCACGGTGCTCAACGTGGTCGCCAACCTGCTGCTCATCCCGCGCTACGGCATCCTCGGCGCCGCCCTGGCCTGGACCCTCTCCATCCTGGTCACCAACCTGGTGCCGCTGACCCAGCTCTGGTGGTCGATGCGGCTGCACCCGTTCGGCGCCGGCAC
The DNA here is from genome assembly GCF_029626035.1 of Micromonospora sp. WMMD980. Taxonomy (NCBI): domain Bacteria; kingdom Bacillati; phylum Actinomycetota; class Actinomycetes; order Micromonosporales; family Micromonosporaceae; genus Micromonospora; species Micromonospora sp. WMMD980. The sequence goes on along the minus strand of NZ_JARUBE010000003.1, from coordinate 5,694,412 downwards.
CCGGGCCGCGATGGCGCTGGCCGTCGTCGCGCTGGGCCTGCCGCTCGGGGCGGCCACCCTGCTCGGCGTGTCGCTGCCGGTGCTCGCGCTGGTGGCGCTGGCCGGCACGGCGGCGTACCTGGTGGGGGCCTGGCGGTGGCGGCGCACGCTGCACCTCGACGCGCTCCGGTCGCTGCGCCGGGGCCGCAACCGCGCCGGGGCGGACCCGGCGCCCCGATCCTGACCGTTCCTGCTCACCGATGGGATCTTCGATGACCAGCGATTCCCCCTTCGCCCCGCAATCCGGGCTGTCCACGGCGAAGGCCGCGAAGCTCGCCGCGGTCGGCCTGCTGGCGGACCGCAAGGAACGCCGGGACCTGGAGCGACCGGTGGAGGCCGGGAAGCGGAAGCTCACGCTGAAGGTGGAGCGACCGATCTTCATCCTCGGCGCCCCGCGCTCCGGCACCACGTTCCTGGGTAGCTGCGTGGGTGCGCTGCCGGACGTGTCCTACCACTACGAACCGCGGCTGACCAAGGCGGTCGCCCGGTGCGTCTACGAGGGAAGCTGGACCCGGCAGCGCGCCGCGCGTTACTTCCGCGGCTACTACGGGGCGCTGCTCGCCGCCGCCGGTCACGGTGGGCTGCGGTTCGCCGAGAAGGACCCGGAGAACTGCTTCATCGTGCCGTTCCTGGCCGAGGTCTTCCCGGATGCGGTCTTCCTGCACGTCCACCGGGACGGCCGGGACGTGGCGGTGTCGCACGCGGAGCAGCCCTGGCTGAACGCGGCCTCGACGGGCAGCGGGCGCAGCGGTCGCGGCGGTACGCCGTGGGGTGCCGCGCCGCGGTTCTGGGTGGAGCCGGAGCGGCGCGAGGAGTTCACCCGCGTCTCCGACCTGGGCCGGTCCGCCTGGATGTGGCGGCGCTTTACCAGCAGCGCGTTGGCCCAGCTCGCCGCGCTGCCGACGGACCGGGTCCGGCACCTGCGCTACGAGGACGTGGTCACCCGACCGGCCGAGGCGGCCGAGGTGGTCGCCGATTTCCTGGAGGTCGGCGACCCGGCCGGCCGGCAGGCGCTGCACGCCCGGTTCGGGCAGGCCCGGCCCGGCTCGGTGGGGCGCTGGCGGAAGCGACTGACCGAAGAGGATCTGACCGATGTGCTGGCCCAGGCTGGCCCGCTGTTGACGGAACTCGGCTACCACCCGTGAGGACGCTGGCACGGGTAGAGTGCCAGGGGTCGCCCGCCCCGCCCGGCGGGCCGGCCCGCGGACGCGGGCCGGCCCGGCAGACATGACAGTGGACCGGCGACCATCCTGGGGAGAGGTTGCGGTGGTACGACGGTTACGACGGACGATGGCAGCCGTGTTCGCGTTGGCCCTCCTGGCACCGGCGGTTGCGGCGTGCGACTCCGGGTCGGGCGACCGGGCCGGGGAGACCGCGTCGGCGGTGCCGCCGCCGCCCACGGTGACGCCCCGCAAGGGCGCGGTCCAGACCACCGGGCGCGGGCCGGAGCTGCCGGAGAAGGGCGCCTGGGTGGGCGCCTGGGTGAAGCCGCAGTTCCACAACGCGACCGGCCGGGCGGCGGCGTGGGACGACTTCAACCGGGCGGCGGGCGGTCAGCTCGCCATCGCGCACATGTTCCACGAGTGGAACGAGCCGTTCCCGGGTGGCACCGAGCGGGCGTTCCAGGCCCAGGGCAAGCTCCAGATGATCTCCTGGCAGGGCACCGACACCCGGTCGACGGTCAGCGGTGTCTACGACAACCTGATCCGGCAGCGGGCGCAGGACGTCAAGGCGTTCGGCGTGCCGGTGCTGCTGCGCTACCGGTGGGAGATGGACCGGCCGAACCTGGCCGCCAGCATGCACTCCCCCGAGGACTACGTCGCCGCCTGGAAGCACGTGCGTGCCATCTTCACCGAGGTCGGCGTCACGAACGCGGCGTGGACGTGGTGCCCGCACGCGGACGGGTTCGCCGAGCCGGAACGCCGGGCCGCCGACTACTACCCGGGTGACGACCAGGTCGACTGGCTCTGCACCGACGTCTATCCGAGCCCGGAGTGGAACAGCTTCAGCAACCGGATGGACCACTTCATGGCGTTCGCCAAGAAGCATCCGCGACCGGTGGTGATCGGCGAGTTCGGGCTGACCCAGGACGGCCGGCCGGGCCAGCGGGCCGAGTGGATGCGTGAGGTCGGCCCGTACCTGAAGAAGCACCCGCAGATCAAGGCCGTGATCTATTTCGCGGCCAGGCAGACCGAGAAGCCGCTGTACGACAGCACGTTCGGCAGCGATCCGGAGAGCGCGGCGGTGTTCCGCGAGGTGGCCACCGATCCGTACTTCAATCCGCCGATGCCGGATCTCAGCGCCTCCGCTGCGACATCTCCCGCACGCACTGAGTGATCTTCACTCGTCTTTTCGTTCGGCTCGGGCCGCTCGTTGTGTCAAAAAGGCCGGTCCCGGGTGGACGGGCGGCAGGCAAATGCGAGAAGGTATTGCTCTCACGTCTGCGGTCGGCCGTGCGACACCACACCTCGCGTCGGCACCGGCCACGATCGCAGCGCCTCCGACGTTCCCCCCGGAGCAGCCTGTGCCTTCCTCGATCCTGAGACACCGCTCGGTGTCCGCCTTCGGCGCCGCCGTGCTCGGCATCGCCACCCTGTTCACCCCGGTGCCGGCATTCGCCGCACCGGCGGCGACTGTCGCGCCCGACCACAGCACGCTGGTCGGCGAGGTGCCCTCGGCGAAGACGCCGAACATCAACGACGGCAACGTCGTGGCCATCCACGACGCCGGCAGCAAGGTGATCGTCGGCGGTTCGTTCACCAACGCGCAGAACCGCGGATCATCGCCCACCCCGGTCGACCGCCGGGGCCTGCTCGCCTTCGACAAGGCGACCGGCAAGATCGACAACGCGTTCGCGCCGGTGCTCGACGGTGACGTCACCGCCGTGATCGCCGGCCCGACGCCGGGCACGGTCTACGTCGCCGGCACGTTCAACAAGGTCGGCGACAAGAACGTCCGCAAGCTCGCGCTGCTGAACGTCGCCGACGGCACCCCGGTCGACGGGTTCAAGGGCCCGGCGCTCAACGGCACGGTCAGCGACATCGTGCTCGTCGACGGCCATCTGCTGGTGGGCGGCATCTTCAGCACGGTCACCGCGACCACCGACCGCAACGGGCTCGCCTCGCTGAACCCGACCACCGGCGCCGTGGACGACTACCTGACCGTGGCGCTCACCGAGCACCACAACTGGACCTCGACCAACGGCGGCGCCTCGGCCGGCGTCGGCGTCGAGAAGTTCACCGTCTCGCCGGACGGCAAGCACCTGGTGGTCATCGGCAACTTCAAGAAGGCTGACGGCGCGGTGCACGACCAGATCGTGCGGATCAACCTGGGCGCCGACTCGGCCACCGTCGCCGACTGGAACACCGACGGCTACGCCGGCGCCTGCAAGTACAGCGCGTTCGACTCGTGGGTGCGCGATGCCCAGTTCTCCCCCGACGGCAAGTACTTCGTCGTGGTCACCACCGGCGCGTCCTACCCGGGCACGTTGTGCGACTCGGCGGCCCGCTGGGAGACCGACGCCACCGGCGCCGGCCAGAAGCCGACCTGGACCAACTTCAGCGGCGGCGACACCTTCCTCTCCGTCGGCATCAGCGAGAAGGCCATCTACGTCGGCGGCCACTTCCGCTGGTCCAACAACCCGCTGGCGCGGGACAAGGCCGGCCCGGGCGCGGTGCCGCGGGCCAGCATCGCGGCCCTCGACCCGCTCAGCGGCCTGCCGCTGGCCTGGAACCCGGGCCGCCACCCGCGCGGCTACGGCGTCACCGAGATGCTGGTCACCCCGCAGGGCCTATGGCTGGGCAGCGACCAGGAATACATCGGCAACTTCGAGTACCAGCGGAAGCGGCTCGCCTTCTTCCCGCTGGACGGGGGCAGCACGCCGCACTCGACCAGCACCAAGGGCCTGCCCGGCGACGTCTACCAGGCCGGTCGGGCGGCGCAGACCGAGGTGCTCTACCGGGTCAACGCCGGTGGTCCGGCCATCCCGGCGACCGACGGCGGGCCGGACTGGTCGGCCGACACCGACGCCACACCCAGCCCCTACCACAATGGCGGCAGCAGCGCGAAGTCGTACCCGACCAACGCGACGTTCGACGCCACCGTGCCGACCAGCACCCCGGCCACCCTCTTCAACACCGAGCGGTGGGACCAGGCGACCGCGCCCGACATGCAGTGGGACATCCCGATTGCGGCCGGCACCCGGGTGAACGTCCGGGTCTACCTGGCCAACCGGTACGCCGGCACCGCGGCGGCAGGCAAGCGGAAGCTCGACGTGAGCATCGACGGCGTGCTCAAGATGAACGACGTCGACCCGGTGGTCGCCGCCGGCGGCACCGACCGCGGCACCATGCAGTCCTTCTCCGTGGTCAGCGACGGTGTGGTCGACGTCGACTTCGGCCGGGTCCTGGAGAACCCGCTGGTCCAGGGCATCGAGATCGTCAAGACCGCGCCGACGCCGGACGCGTCGGACGTGCTCTACCGGGTCAACGCCGGTGGCGAGGAGGTGGCGGCGCCGAGCGGCCCGGCCTGGGCCGCCGACACCCCGACCGCGCCGAGCGCCTTGCACAACGCCGGCAGCACGGTCAATACGTATCCGACGGAGGCGGCGCTCGACGCCACCGTCCCGGCGGGCACCCCGGCGACGCTGTTCCGGAGCGAGCGGTGGGACCAGTCGCCCGCCCCGGACATGCAGTGGGACTTCCCGGTCCCGGCCGGCACGCCGGTGCAGGTGCGGCTCTACCTGGCCAACCGGTACGCCGGCACCGCCACCGCCGGCAAGCGGAAGTTCAACGTCAGCATCGACGGGGTGCAGAAGCTGAGCAACTTCGACCCGGTCGCCGCGACCGGCGCCACCAACAGGGGCACCGTGCGCGCGTTCGCGGTGACCAGCGACGGCAACGTCGACGTCGACTTCGGCCGGGTCCTGGAGAACCCGCTGGTGCAGGCTGTCGAGATCGTCAAGCTGCCGCCGGTGCCGCCGGCCACCACCGTCGACAGCGTCACCAAGCGGTCTTACGACGGCGCGACCAACGTCGGCAACGCGATGTCGGTGCCGAACCCGGACGACACCCGCTGGTCGCAGGTCAAGGGGGCGTTCTGGGTCGGCGGTGACCTGTTCTACGGCCTCGGCGGCGACCTCTACAAGCGCTCGTTCGACGGCGCCGACTTCGGCACCGCCAAGAAGGTGGACCCGTACCACGACGCGAAGTGGGACAAGGTCGTCACCGGCTCCGCGCCGGACGGTTCGACGTACGCGGGCATGACCGTCAACTTCTCCGCCGAGCTGCCCAACGTGACCGCGATGGTCTACAAGAGCGGGCGGCTCTACTACACGCTGGCCGGCCAGAGCGCACTGTTCTGGCGTGGGTTCGCGCCGGACACCGGCACCGTCGGCGCGGAGCGCGCCGCGGTCACCGGCACCACCGGTTTCGCCGACGCGGGCGCTCTGCTCCTCGACGGTGACAAGCTCTACGTCGTCTCCCGGAGCACCGGCAACCTGTCCTCGATGGACTGGTCCAACGGCGCGCCGACCGGCTCCGCCACGCTGCGCAGCGGTCCCGGCGTCGACGACGTGGACTGGCGCGGCACCGCGGTCTTCGTCGGCCCCTGACCGGGGCGGCGCGACCGAGACACACCGCACGACGATGGCCCGGCCGGTACCGGCCGGGCCATCGCCCGTCTCAGGCCCGGGTCGGGGCGTGTTCCCCTGCCCAGATCCGCATCAGGTCACGTACCGAGATCACCCCGGCCACCTCCTGGCCGTCGAGCACGACCAGGTGGCGGAACCCGCCCCGGGCCATCGCCGCGGCCGCCTCCTCCACCGTCCAGTCCGGGCCGGCGTAGACGACGTCCCAGGTCAGGTGGGCGCCGGTGCGTTCGGTGTCCGGGTCGAGCCCGGCGCCGATCGCCTTCAGCACGTCGCGTTCGGTCATGATCCCGACCCCCTCGGAGTCCGGGTCGATCACGACCGCCGACCCGACACCGCGGGCCGACATCATCCGGGCCGCCTGGCGGAGCGTGTGCTCCGGGCCGACCACGAGAACCTCACTGGACATCGCTTCCCGAACCTGCATCACACATCACTCCTGCGGGACGGCGACTGGTTACGGACATGGTGGGCCATCGATGCGTACCCGGACAAGAAGGGGCATCGCCGCGAGCGGCGCGGATGGCTACTGTCGGAGGATGCCCACCGAGCCCCTTCGCTGTGCCGGCGCGCTGATCGTCGACGACGACGGCCGCATCTTCGTCCAGCGCCGCTCCGCCGAGCGACGGCTCTTCCCCAACTGCTGGGACATCGCCGGCGGCCACCTCGAACCGGGTGAGGAGATCGACGACGCGCTGCGCCGGGAGGTCACCGAGGAAACCGGTTGGGCCGTGTCGCACGTGCTCGGCCTGGTCGGCGAATACCGCTACACCGGCGACGACGGGCTGGCGCGAATCGAGACCGACTTCCTGGTCCGGGTGGACGGCGACCTGAGCCGCCCCCGGCTGGAGCCTACCGAGCACACCGAGTTCCGCTGGCTGGCCGAGCGGGACATCGCCCTGCTGGACGAGCACCGCGACGCCAACGACGGGCTGATCCGGCAGATCGTGACGGACGGCTTCGCCGCGCTGCGGTCGATCGGGCTCTAGGGCGATCACGGGCTGAACCCCGGCTCCCGGGTCGCCGACGATATCCTCGCCTCGTGGAATCGGTCGAGAAGAGGAGCGTGTCGGCATGATCGGGATGGTGCTCGCCGCGGGTGCGGGGCGCCGGCTGCGGCCGCACACGGACACCCTGCCCAAGGCCCTGGTGCCGGTCGACGGGGAGATCACCATCCTCGACATCGCGCTGCGCAACCTCGCCGAGGTGGGCCTGACCGAGGTGGTGATCGTGGTCGGCTACGCGGCCGACGCGGTCCGGCAGCGCCAGATCGAGCTGGCGGAGAAGTACGGCGTCACGATCACCCTGGTCGACAACGACAAGGCCGAGGAGTGGAACAACGCCTACTCGCTCTGGCTGGCCCGGGAGCACTTCTCCCGGGGCGTGCTGCTGGTCAACGGCGACACCGTGCACCCGGTGAGCGTGGAGAAGACGCTGCTGGCCGAGCGCGGGCCGGGCGTCCTGCTTGCCGTGGACACGCTCAAGCCACTGGCCGAGGAGGAGATGAAGACCACCTTCGACGCCGCCGGCCAGCTCACCCGGATCACCAAGCTGATGGACCCGGGCGAGGCGTACGGCGAGTACATCGGCGCGACGCTGATCGAGCCGCAGGTGGCCGACGCGCTCGCCGACGCGCTGGAGGCGACCTGGCGGCGCGACCCGAACCTCTACTACGAGGACGGCTACCAGGAGTTCGCCGACCGCGGCGGCGAGGTGCGGGCGGCGCCGATCGGGGACGTCTCCTGGGTCGAGGTCGACAACCACGAGGACCTGGCCCGGGCGCGGGAGATCGCGTGCCGCTACTAGCCCGTAGCGTCCTCACTCCGCTGCACATCGACGTGCGGCGGGGCGCGGTGGCGGACCTGGCGTCGATCCTCTCCGACGGCCGGATCTCGGCCGGCGGCGACGTGGCGGTGGTGGTCGGGCCGGGGCAGGGCGAGAAGATCGCCGAGCTGCTCCGGCCGTCGCTGCGGTCGGCGGACGTGTTCACGGTTTCCGGCGGCACCCTGGACGCCGCCGACGAGCTGGGCGGCAAGCTGCGCGCCCGGTCGTACGACGCGGTGGTCGGCATCGGCGGCGGCAAGACGATCGACGTGGCCAAGTACGCGGCGACCCGGCGCGGCCTGCCGATGGTGTCGGTGGCGACCGCGCTCGCCAACGACGGCATCGCCTCGCCGGTGGCCAGCCTGATCACCGAGGGCCTGAAGGGCTCCTACGGGGTGCACATCCCGATCGCGGTCATCGTCGACCTGGACTTCGTGGAGGCCGGGCCGGAGCGGCACAACCGCGCCGGCCTCGGTGACGTGGTCAGCAACATCAGCGCGCTGGCCGACTGGGAGCTGGCCCGCGAGGTGCGCGGTGAGGCGTTCGACGGGCTGGCCGCCTCGCTTTCGCGGGCGGGCGCCGAGGCGGTGCTCAACCACCCGGGCGACATGGCCGACGACGCGTTCGTCACGGTGCTGGCCGACGCGTTGATCTCCAGTGGCCTGGCGATGGCCATCGAGGGCACCAGCCGCCCGTGCAGCGGTGGCTGCCACGAGATCATGCACGCGATCGACGCGCTCTTCCCCGGCACCGCCTCGCACGGCGAGCTGGCCGGGCTGGGCGCGTTGTTCTGCACGTTCCTGCGCGGCGACGAGCGCCGGTTCGTCGAGATGTCGGCCTGCCTGGCCCGGCACGGGCTGCCCCGGCTGCCGGCCGAGGTGGGGCTGACCGACGACCGGTTCGTCGAGGCGGTGCAGTTCGCGCCGGCCACCCGGCCGGACCGCTACACCATCCTCGAACACCTGGCGATGTCCGCTTCCGAGACCCGGGAGCGGCTGGCAGACTACGCCGGTGCACTCCGCGACCACAGTGGCTGAGCCCCGTCCCACCGTCGCCGACTTCCACCGGGTCAACCGGGGTGGCGGCCTGTTCAGCGAGTCGATCAGCCAGTGGATCGGGGCGGCGTTCGCGCTCGTCGCCCAGCGGCTGGGGCTGCGCCCGACCGCGCTGACCCTGGCCAACCTGGTGCTGGGGCTGGCCGCCTCGATCACCGTGGTCGCGCTCGCCGACGACGTGGCCGCCGGCACCGTCGCGGCCTGGGTGGTCGGGCTGGTCGCGCTGATCGGCTGGCAGATCGCGTACGCGTTGGACTGCGCCGACGGGCAGCTCGCCCGGGTGACCGGGCAGGGCAGCGCGGCCGGCGCCCGGATCGACGTGCTCTGCGACGTGGCCGCCCAGATCGCGCTGGTGACCGCGATCGGAGCGGTGGCGGTGGCGCAGCGCCCGGCCACGCCGGTCTGGCTGGTGGCGGTGTTCGCCGGCACCTGGATGGTCAACCTGGTGACGTCGGTGATGCAGGCCGGCCCGAACGCGGCCAGCATGGTCACTTCGACGTCGCTGCCGGTACGCCTGGTGAAGCTGGTCCGCGACTACGGCGCGGTGATCTTCGTGGCCGGGCTGGTGCTGGTGTTCGCGCCGGCGCTGGCGTTCTGGGTGATGGTGGCGTTCACCGTCGTGAACGGCGGCTTCCTGCTCGCCAGCATCGCCTTCTCCGCCCGCGCCGCTCGCTGAGGAGGGGCCTCTCTTAACGCCGCTTGAGGCTCAGTCGGTACCTGGTGCGGCGACCGGCAGGCCCACCGATGCTGCGATATCCGACATCCGCTTGTCGTACGTGACAAGCGTGTCGAGCGCGTCACCGAGCGCCTGGGCACTCGCCACGTGCAGCGCGTCCAACGTCCGAATACCGGTGGGGAGGGCAGCCGCCAAATCCCGGACCTCCTCGGTCACTAGGACCTCGGTGAAGTTCCGGACCAACATCTGCATGGCGTCCGGGTAGTCGCCGACCCGGTCGAGGGTGCGTACCGTCTCGACGAATCCGACGGAGCTGGTTCCCATCGGCATGCCCGCCCGACTCGCCAGAAAGTCCTGCAGCTCGGTGACGTAGGTGCGGCCCGCGATCAGAGTGACCAGGGCGGACGCGTCCAGGTAGATCACCGGTCGTCGTCCTCGCGGTCGGCCAGCAGCAGGTCAAGGGTGGAGACATCGGGCGGCACGTCGTAACGGGGCAGCCGGTCGAGGTCGTTCGTGGTGGTCGCCTTGAGGCGAATCACCCCTTTGGCCACCAGGCTCGCGTATCTTCCGAGCGTCCCGGAGCCCGGCAGCAGCACCGCGATCACGCTGCCGTGCCGCGTGACCTCGATCGTCTCGCCCTGTTCCACGCGGGCGAACATCGCACTGGGGTTGTAGGAGAACTCACGCACGGACACGGTGCTCACTGAACACCTCCCTTGTGCCGACAACACCGCAATTGTACCTACAAGCCAGCCTGCACGGACCGCCCCTCAGGACAGCGAGGCGTAGACGTCGATCAGGCGCTTGGTGATCACGTCGGGGTGGAACGTGCGCTCGTAGCGGCTCCGGGCCGCCCCGGCGAGCGCGCCCGCCTCGGCGGCGGCCAGCGGCAGCGCGGCGGCCAGCGCGTCGACCTCCGGCGCGACCACCCAGCCGGCTTCGCCGCGCTGCACCCCGGTCGGCAGTGGGACGCGACCGTCGCCGGGCGCGGCGGTCGCCACCTCGGCCGGGCCGGTGCCGGCGGGCTCGCGCGGGGTGTCCGCGCCGACCAGGTACGGGATACCGCCGAGCGCGGTGCCGAGCACCGGGCGGCCGGCGGCCAGCGCCTCGATGATCACGGTGGGCAGCACGTCGTGCCAGGTCGACGTGGCCAGCACCACGGCGCTGTCGGCCAGCGCGGCGCGGACCCCCGGCCGGTCGAGCTGGCCGAGGTAGAGCACGTCTGGCCGCTCGGCGGCGGCCTCCTCGGCCAGCGGTCGCAGCTCGCCGTCACCGGCGATCCGCAGCGGGCCGAGCGCGCCCACCGGGTGCCGACGCCACGCCGACAGCAGCAGGTCCAGCCCCTTCTCCGGGCTGAGCCGGCCCATGAACAGGAAGCCGTTGCCCGGGGGCACCGGGGTGCCGGGGTCCGGCACCGCGTTCGGCTTGACCACGATCCGCTCGTCCGGGATGCCGTAGTCCCGCAGATGGTCGGCAACGGCCGTGGTGAGCGCGATGAATCGGTCCACCGACCTCCAGGTGGGGCGGTGCACGGCGAGCGTGGTCGCCATCAGCGCGCTCTGCGCCCGGGAGTCGCGGTAGCAGCGGTGCACGATCGCCGGCACGCCCAGCTTCCGACCGCGACAGTCCTGGCAGATCACGCCGTCGCGGAAGTAGAGGCCGGAGGAGCAGACCTGGCGGTAGTTGTGCACCGTCTGCACCACCGGCACGCCGCGCTTGTGCGCGGTCCGCACCACCCAGGGCGAGAGCAGCGGGTACGGGTTGTGCAGGTGCAGCGCGTCCGGCCGGTGCTCGACCAGCAGGCGGTCGAGGTCGTGCTGGGCCTTCGGGGCCCAGATCGGCGAGATCGGCAGCAGCGCCTTGGCCGGCTTCGACATCGAGGGGATCTCGTCGGAGCTGCGCAGGAACGGCAGCACCTCCACACCGGCGGCGGTGAGCTGGGCGATCTCCGCGTCGACGATGGTGTTCTCGCCGGAGGGCTGGGCTTCCCGATACCGGTTGTGCGCCACCACGATTCTCACGGGTGGAAAGGCTACCGTTGTCCTGTGCCTGAACTACCGGAGGTGGAAGCGCTCGCCGGTTACCTGCGTGAGCGGGCGGTCGGCCGGCGGGTCGAGCGGTTCGAGGTGGCGTCGATCAACGCGCTGAAGACGTACGACCCGCCGCCCAGTGCGGTGGCCGGCCGCACGGTCACCGGCGCGGGCCGGTACGGAAAGTTCCTGGACGTCCGGTTCGGCGACGACCTGCACCTGGTGGTCCACCTGGCCCGCGCGGGCTGGCTGCACTACCGGGAGGCGTTCCCGTCCGCCACCCCGCTGCGGCCCGGCAAGGGTCCGATCGCGGTGCGGCTGCGCCTCGACGACGGCTCCGGGTTCGACCTGACTGAGGCCGGCACGCAGAAGAAGCTGGCCGCCTACCTGGTCACCGATCCGGCCCTGGTGCCCGGCGTGACGAAGCTGGGCCCGGACGCGCTGGCGGCCGACCTGCCCACGTTCGCCGAGCGGCTGCGCAGCCGCCGCGGCCAGGTGAAGGGAGTGCTGACCGACCAGTCCGTGCTGGCCGGTGTGGGGAACGCCTACTCGGACGAGATCCTGCACGCGGCGCGGCTGTCCCCGTTCGCGATCACCGATCGGCTCACCGACGAGCAGCTCGCCGGCCTACACGCGGCGACCCGGACGGTGCTCGGCGACGCGGTGCGGCGGTCGATGGGGCAGCGGGCCGCGGAGCTGAAGGGTGAGAAGCGGTCGGGCCTCAAGGTGCACGCCCGGAAGGGCCTGCCCTGTCCGGTCTGCGGTGACACGGTGCGGGAGGTGTCGTTCGCCGATTCGAGCCTCCAGTACTGCCCGACCTGTCAGACCGGCGGCAAGCCGCTGGCTGACCGAAGGTTGTCCCGCCTCGTACGGTGAGTAATCGCACCGGGCGATTACTGAGCGGAATCGACCGGGGATCGCGGAAGGTCCCACTCGGCGGCTCTACCCGAGCGGTCATCCATCGGTATAGTGGCTCGGTCCCCGGCTTCACAACTGACTGGGAGCCGGCCAGATCTCACCCGAGCGCGTGGGAGACTGGAACGGTGAGCGACCCGGGTCCTCACGGCGAGTGAGGGAACGGGTCATGCGGGAGGACATGGGTTGAGGTGACGACAAGCCTCCAGCGCCCGGTAACCGACACAGGCCGGAGCAAGAGCGTGCGGCACGTCGACAGCTTTGAGATCCAGCCGCCGACACCGCCGTCCCACAACGGCGTGCCCCGGTCGGGGTGGGCGCGCGCCCGGCGTCGGGTGTCCCGTTGGCACCGCCCCTACATCGCGCTGCTGCTGCTGCTCGATTTCGGCGCGGCGGCCCTGGCGAGTTTCCTGGCCGTGCAGATCTTCGAGCAGGCGGACTCCGGCTTCAAGAACTCGCCGCAGGCGTGGTTCTACACCGTGGCGTTCCTGCTGCTGCCGCTCGGCTGGGTGCTCATCCTGTGGGGCAACCGGTCGTACGACCGGCGCTACCTGGGCCTCGGGCCGGACGAGTTCAAGCGGGTGATCCGTTCCGGTGTGGCGGTCGCCGCCACCGTCTCGTTCCTGGCCTTCGCCACGGTGACGTCGCTGTCCCGGTGGACGGTCGGTTTCGCGCTGCTCGGCGCCCTGCTGCTGATCCTGCTCGGCCGGATGATCGCCCGGGCCGGCCTGCACGCGCTGCGCCGCCGCGCCGGTCAGGCCGGGCACCGGATGGTGCTGGTCGGGACGCTGCCGGAATGCCTGGAGGTCTTCACCACGGTCACCCGCCACCCGGGCGTCGGGCTGGTGCCGGTGGCCATCCACCTCACCGACGGCTATGCCGCCGCCCGTGGCCTGGAAACCCCGGTTCCGGTGTACGCGGGCCGGGACGTGCTGGCCCTGGTGCGTGAGGTCGGCGGGGACACCATCGCGGTGTGCGGCTCGGCCAGCGCCGAGCCGGGCGAGCTGCGCCGGCTGGCCTGGCAGTTGGAGGGCTCCGGCGTCGACCTGGTGGTCGCGCCGCAGCTCACCGACATCGCCGGCCCGCGGGTGCACATCCGCCCGATCGAGGGCCTGCCGCTGCTGCACGTCGAGGAGCCGACGCTCTCCGGCCCGGCGCTGCTGCTCAAGAGCCTGCTGGATCGGGTCGCCTCCGGGATGGGCCTGCTGCTGCTCTCGCCGCTCTTCCTGGCCGTCGCGCTCGCCATCCGCATCTCCGACCCCGGCCCGGTGTTCTTCCGCCAGCCCCGGGTCGGGCACGAGGGGCGCACCTTCCGGGTCTGGAAGTTCCGCACCATGTACGTGGACGCCGAGGAACGACTCGCCGGTCTGGTCGACCAGAACGAGACCGACGGCATGCTGTTCAAGATGAAGCAGGATCCCCGGGTCTTCCCGGTGGGCCGCTTCCTGCGGGCCTCGTCGCTCGACGAGCTGCCCCAGTTGATCAACGTGCTGTGGGGCGAGATGTCGCTGGTCGGGCCGCGTCCGCTGCCCGCCGACGACGGCGACTTCCTGGGCGACGTCCGGCGCCGGCTGCTGGTGCGGCCGGGCATGACCGGGCTGTGGCAGGTCTCCGGCCGCTCCGACCTGTCCTGGGACGAGGCGGTCCGGCTCGACCTCTACTACGTCGACAACTGGTCGCTGGCGTACGACCTGAGCATCCTGTGGCGGACCGTCGGGGTGGTGTTGGCGCGCAAGGGCGCGTACTAGCGTTCCCGGGGTGGGTGCCAACGTCTCCGCGGTCTTCGCCGTCGTCTCGCTGGTCACCGCGTTGGCCGCGGCGCTCTGGGCGGTGCTGCGGCTACGTGCCCGCCGGGGCATCGCCACCGCGACCCAGCGGGCCACCTACGAGGTGCTGCACACCGCCGGGCTGGCCGCCGAGCCGCTGCGGGCCGGCCTGAGCGCGGCGGACGCGGCGAAGGCCGTACGCCATCTGCGGGCCCTGGTGGGCGCGGCCGGGCTGGCGCTGACGGACCGGGACGCGCTGCTGGCCATCGACGGCGGCGGCGCGCACCACGGCGACCAGTTGGTCGCGGCGGCCCGGCGGGTGGTCGGCAGCGGGCGCTCCACCGTGCTGCACGAGTCGGAGCTGCACTGCGACCTGGTCGACTGCCCGGTCCGCGGCGCGGTGGTGGCGCCGCTGAGCGCGGACGGCCGGGTGGTCGGGGCGCTGGTGGCGGTGGCCGACGAGCGGCCGGCCCCGGGTCTGGTGCAGGCGACCCTGGAGACCGCGCACTGGGCGGGCGACCAGCTCGCCCTGGCCGAGCTGGACTCGTCGCGGGAGCGGCTGGCCCGGGCCGAGGTGCGCGCGCTGCGCGCGCAGATCAGCCCGCACTTCATCTACAACGCGCTCACCGCGATCGGCTCGTTCGTGCGCACCGACCCGGAGCGGGCCCGCGAGCTGATCCTGGAGTTCGCCGAGTTCACCCGCTACTCGTTCCGGGCGCACGGCGAGTTCACCACGTTGGCCGAGGAGTTGCGCTCGATCGATCGCTACCTGACCATCGAGCGGGCCCGGTTCGGCGAACGGCTCCAGGTGCGCCTCCAGATCGCCCCGGAGGTGCTGCCGGTGACGCTGCCGTTCCTCTGTCTCCAGCCGTTGGTCGAGAACGCGGTCCGGCACGGCTTGTCCCGCAAGCCGGGCACCGGCATGGTGAGCATCGAGGCCCGGGACGCGGGCGCCGAGTGTCACATCACGGTGGAGGACGACGGAGTGGGGATGGATCCGACCACGCTGACCGCGGGCATCGCGGAGGTGTCCGGCGTCGGCAGCGACCCGACCGACGACCCGGGGCAGCACGTCGGGCTCTCCAACGTCGACGAGCGGCTGCGGTCGGCGTTCGGGGACCGGTTCGGCCTGGTCGTCGAGACCGGCCTGGGTTCGGGTACGAAGGTCAGCATGCGGGTGCCGAAGTTCCATCCCGGCGTCCGGGTCTCGTCATGACGCTTCCCGGCACCGGTTTCCTCCGGGTGCTGGCGGTGGACGACGAGCCACCGGCCCTCGACGAGCTGGCCTACCACCTGCGCGCCGATCCCCGGGTGGCCCGGCTGCACACGGCCGGCGACGCGACCGAGGCGCTGCGGGTGCTGCGCGACGACGACGTGGACGTGGTGTTCCTCGACATCCGGATGCCCGGCCTGGACGGCATGGAACTGGCCCGGGTGCTGCGCCGGTTCGCCCGGCCGCCGGCGATCGTGTTCGTCACCGCCTACGACGACGGCGCGGTGGACGCGTTCGACCTGGGCGCCACCGACTACGTGCGCAAGCCGGTGCGCGCCGAGCGGCTGGCCGAGTCGCTGCGCCGGGTGACGGGTTCGCGGGTGGTGCCCTCGCATCCGGCGGCGCTGTCCCGGGCGGAGGAGGATCCGACCATCCCGATCGAGCTGGCCGGCACCACCCGGATGCTGCCCCGCTCGGCGGTGCGCTGGGTGGAGGCGCAGGGCGACTACGCCCGGCTGCACACCGCGGAGGGGTCGCATCTGGTCCGGGTCTCGCTGGCCACGCTCGCCGAGCGGTGGGCCGACGCCGGTTTCGTCCGGGTGCACCGCTCCTACCTGGTGCAGTTGCGGCTCATCGCCGAGTTGCGGCTGGTCAACTCCGGCTACGTGGTGGTGATCGACGGAACGGAGCTGCCGGTGAGTCGTCGGCACACCCGGGAGTTGAAGGACAAGCTGGTGCGCGCGGCCAAGCAGGACTGGAGTCGCTGACCTCCTGACGTACAATGTACGGGAATCCGTACGACAGCGTGGAGGACCGCATGTCCGACGACCAGTTCGACGCCGCCGCCGAATTCGACCGCCAACTCGACCGCCTGGTTACCCTCGGCTACCCCGCGCTCGCCGGGTTGCCCGAGGCGGCGTTCCGCGCCCGCCTCGCCCCGCTGCGCGACGCGGCCGTCACCGGGGCCGCCGCTTTGGCCGCGCCCACCGACCGGCGGGTGCCGTTCCTGCTGGTGACCACGCGGGAGCTGGTGCCGGTCGGAGAGCGGATCGCGCTCACCACGCTCGCCGGCAAGCGCAAGCCCGGCGTCCTCGACCGCAACTTCCCCGCCGACGACCTGCCCACGTTCCACCCGATCAAGGAGCTGGAGGTGCCCGCCGGGCCGGCGTACCTGCTGTTCGACGTGGACCGCGGCGAGGAGTACCGCAACCAGCCCCCGTCGGCCGCGCTGGAGGACATGACCGCGCGGGACCGGCTGCCGATCACCATCGACGAGGGCCTGGCCTTCGTCACGCTGCACCCGCCAGCGCTGGCCAGCAACAGGTGCTTCTCGCTCGTGGGCTCCCGCTGCGGCGACCGTCGGGTGCCGGCGCTCTGGATCAGCCAGGGCGCGCCGAAGCTCGGCTGGTGCTGGTTCGGCAATCCGCACACCTGGCTCGGCTCGGCCACCGCCCACCCGGTCCGGGTCGGCCTCGGCTGAGCGATCCGGTCGTCCACAACGACCCCACGCTCATCCACCGGGTTGTCCACAGGCTCGACCGGTTATCCACAGGTTGTGCACAGAGCCGTCGCCGGTGCTCTTGACATTCGCGACGAGCAGGCGAGACTGCCGGGGATGACCGCAGCCGAGGAGTCGCCGCCGGCGGGCCGGCCCGTCGAGGCGCCCGCCGTGCCCGGCCCCCGCGTGCCGCAGCGGACCCGGATCGTGCTGGCCGAGGTCTCCCGCACCGGCAACCGGGCCGACCGCACCCGGTCCGAGCTGGCCCAGCAGACCCGGGTCGGCGAGACGCTGGTGCAGGGCCTGATGCGCGCCCAGCTCTCGCTCGCCCTGCGGCTGAGCCTGCTGGTGCTGATCGGGTTGGGCGGGCTGCCGTGGCTGTTCGCCATCGCGCCCTCGGTCGGGCGGGTCACCGTGCTCGGGGTCAACCTGCCGTGGTTGCTGCTCGGCGTGGCCGCCTTCCCCTTCCTGATCGTCGTCGGCTGGGCCTACGTGCGGCTGGCGGAACGCCACGAACAGGACTTCGTCGACCTGGTCGAGCGGCCGGAGCGCTGATGGGCAACGGCTACGTGGTCCCGGCGATCGTCGCGGTCACCCTGGTCACCGTCGGCATCGGCTTCTACGGGCTGCGGCTGGCCCGCACCACCTCCGACTTCCTGGTCGCGTCCCGGGCGGTCAGCCCGACCTGGAACGCGGCCGCGATCGGCGGGGAATACCTGTCCGCGGCGAGCTTCCTCGGCGTGGCCGGGCTGATCCTCAAGTACGGCGTGGACGTGCTCTGGTATCCGGTCGGCTTCGCCGCCGGCTACCTCGCGCTGCTGCTGTTCGTGGCCGCACCGCTGCGCCGCTCCGGCGCGTTCACCCTGCCCGACTTCTGCGAGGTGCGGCTCGGCTCGCGCCGGCTGCGCACGCTCGCCACCGCCTTCGTGATCTTCATCGGCTGGCTCTACCTGGTGCCGCAGTTGCAGGGCGCCGGGCTGACCCTGGCCACGCTGACCGGCTCGCCCTACCCGGTCGGGGCACTGCTGGTGGCCGTGGTGGTGACCGCGAACGTGGCGCTGGGCGGCATGCGGGCGATCACGTTCGTGCAGGCGTTCCAATACTGGCTCAAACTCACCGCGCTCGCCGTACCCGCGATCTTCCTGGCGTTGCAGTGGCAGGCCGATGCCCGCCCGGCGGTGACACCGCCCGACGGACCGGCGTTCCGGACCGCGACCACCGTGGTGGTCGAGCACCGCGCGACGCTCACCCTGCCCGACGGCGACGTGCGGGAGGTACGCCCCGGCGACCGCCTCGACTTCGCCGCCGGCGACCCGGTGCCGGAGGTGTCCGGCGCGGCGATCGCCGCCACCGACTGGCTGCTGCCGGACACCGCGGGCGACGACGACCGCAGCCTGTTCGCGACCTACTCGCTGATCCTGGCCACGTTCCTGGGCACCATGGGGCTGCCGCACGTGCTGGTGCGCTTCTACACCAACCCCGACGGCGCCGCCGCCCGGCGCACCACACTTGTCGTGCTGGCCCTGGTCGGCGTCTTCTACCTGCTGCCCACGATCTACGGTGTGCTGGGCCGGATCTACACCCCGCAACTGCTGGTCACCGGTCAGACCGACGCGGTGGTGGTGCTGCTGCCCGGCGCGGCCCTGGGGGACGGCACGACCGGCCGGCTGCTCGCCGCGCTGGTCGCCGCCGGGGCGTTCGCGGCGTTCCTGTCCACCTCGTCCGGCTTGCTCACCAGCGTGGCCGGGGTGATCTCGACGGACGTGCTGGGCCGCGGCTCGGTGCGCGGGTTCCGGCTCGCCACGGTGATCGCCGGCGCGGTGCCGGCGCTGCTCGCGCTGAACGTCTCCGGGCTGGACGTCTCGCAGGTGGTGGGGCTGGCGTTCGCGGTCGCCGCGTCGAGCTTCTGCCCGCTTCTCGTGCTCGGCATCTGGTGGCGCGGCCTGACCGACCTCGGCGCCGCCGCCGGGGTGGTGGTCGGCGGCGGCGCGGCGATCGGTGCGGTGTTGCTCACGGTGCTGGGGCCACCGCTGACCGGTTGGCCGGCGACGCTCACCACCCAGCCGGCGGCGTGGACGGTGCCGCTGGCGTTCACCGTGATGGTGGTGGTCTCGATGGCCAGCCGGCGGCGCCTGCCACGCGACGTCGGCACCACGATGCTCCGCCTGCACACCCCGGAGTCGCTCCGCCTGTAAGGAAGGGCCCCTTCTTAACGCATTCGGTAGAGGAAGGGGCCCCTGTTAACAACCGGGCCTCAGCAGGCGTCAGTGCCGGCACAGAGCCGGCTCGCCACCGACCTGACGGTCCCACGGGCCTCGGCCGGTGTGGTCTGGTGATCGAGTCGCATCTGCGCCACGAGATCGCCCTGCCGTACGAAGATCCACCGGTTCGACGTTCCGCCGATCTCGCTGCCCACCAGGACGGCGTCGTCACCGCCCAGCGACTCAGCCAGGATCGACAGGGAGTCGCCGGACGCCATCAGCTCACATCCGGTGACCAACTGGCGGACCCGCTGCATGACAGTGGCCGCAGAGGTGCCGGAGTGCCGGGTGACCCGTTCGACCAGCCGGTCGGAGGGCGAGTCGAACGCCGCGGAACGGCTGGCCACCTGCCTGACGTCGAGCGACGGTGACTCGTTCACGCAGAACTGGCTGATGAATTCGAGCGACCAGTCGCCGTCCACGTCGGTACGCATCGTGAAGCCGTCGGGCAGGTCGGCGAGTTGCAGCATCGCCGCGACCGGAATCGCCCGGCTGGGCGGCCGAACGGGCGGGCTCCCACTGGTGGCGGGCGCGCCGGAGGGCGTGGTCCGACTCGGCTCCGGTTCCGCGCTCGGCGTCGACACGGTCGACCCGGACGGGGACGGCGTGGGTGCCGGCGTGGTGGCGTCGACGGTCGCCGGCGGCACCGGTGGTGGTGCGGCGTCCGGGTGGCGGGCCAACGCCACCACGCCGGACGCGACCACGCCCACCGCGACCGCGGCGGTCAGCGCGGCGGCGACCCGGTTACGCCGGCTACGGCGCCGGCCGCGACTGCGAACCTGCTCGGTGGGCGCCCAGATGAGGTGTTCGGTGTCCTGGTAGAGATCCGAGAAGATCGGGTCAGGCATGGCGGACCTCCTCCGGGAGCGTCACGTCGAGGAGTGCGGCGAGAGCCCGGCGGCCCCGGGCGAGGCGCGCCTTGACGGTGCCGCTGGGCGTGCCGAGCTGCGCGGCGATCTCGGCGACCGACAGGTCGGCCAGGTGGTACAGGACGATGACCTGCCGTTGCTCGGCCGGCAGCCGTCGCAGCGCGCTGATCAGCGCGACGGTGTTCTCCGAGGGTGGACCGACGGCAGGTGGTGGCCCGTGCCGCCGGTACGCGACGACGCTGTTGCGCACCTTCCGCCAACGATTGACCAGGAGCCGATACCCGACGGTACGGACCCACGCCTCCGGGTCGTCGTACGTGCCGACCCGTGACCAGCGCTGCCAGGCCCGCACGTACGCCTCCTGGGCCGCGTCCTGGGCCTCGCTCAGGTCACCGCCCAACGCGTAGAGCACGGTGACCACCCGTTGCCTGCTGCTCCGGTAGAACTCCTCGAACCCACTGTCCGGATCCATCTCTCTCCCCGTCGCCGTCCCTGCGCCTGACACCCGCCCGCGGAGCTCCCGGTTGCAGACGGTCGGCGTACCTCTCAGGTATGACGGGAAGATCGTCCTCCGGCCGGAGCGGCGCTGGCCGGGGCGGGCTACCGTCGGAGCATGACCGATCAGCACCCGGCCCTGTCCCTGCGTGGCCTGGCCAAGCGCTTCGACACCAAGGTCGCGGTGGCGGGCGTCGACCTGGCCGTGCCGACCGGCTCGTTCTACGGCCTGCTCGGCCCGAACGGGGCCGGCAAGACCACGACCCTCTCCATGGCCGTCGGCCTGTTGCGGCCCGACGCCGGTGAGGCCCGGGTCCTCGGGTACGACGTCTGGGCCGATCCGGTACGCGCGAAGCGCCTGCTCGGCGTGATGCCGGACGGCGTACGGCTCTTCGACCGGCTGAGCGGGGCGGAGCTGCTGGCGTACCACGGTCTGTTGCGCGGCATGGACCCGGCGGTGGTCGACCAGCGGGCGGCGGAACTGCTCGACGTGCTGGCGCTCAGCGACGCGGGCCGCACCCTGGTGGTCGACTACTCGGCTGGCATGAAGAAGAAGATCGGCCTGGCCTGCGCGCTGCTGCACGGCCCGCGCCTGTTGGTGCTCGACGAGCCGTTCGAGGCGGTCGACCCGGTTTCGGCGGCGCTGATCCGGGACATCCTGCACCGCTACGTGACCGGCGGCGGCACGGTGGTCTTCTCCAGCCACGTGATGGAGGTGGTCGAGCGGCTCTGCTCGCACGTGGCGATCCTGGCCGATGGCACGATCAAGCGGGTGGGCACGCTGACCGAGGTGCGCGGCGACCGTTCGCTGGAAGACGTGTTCGTCGAGGTCGTCGGCGGCCGGACCGCGACCGGCGAGGAGCTGTCGTGGCTGTCCCGGTGACCGCCGAGCGGCCGACGCGGGCCGTCTCGCCCCGCCACTTCGTCCGGCTGAAGCTGCGGGTGCTCGGCAACAACTTCCGCGGTCAGGGATGGCGGGTCGCGCTGTTCGTGGTGGGCGTGCTGTTCGGGCTCTGGTTCGCCGCGGGCGGATTCCTGGCGCTGGCCGCGCCCGGCCTGGCCGGCGAGCCCCGGTACGCGCTGATGACCGCCGCGTTCGGCGGCGGCGTGCTGACGCTCGGCTGGCTGCTGCTGCCGCTGGTCTTCTTCGGCGTGGACGAGACGCTGGACCCGGCCCGGTTCGCGCTGCTGCCGCTTGCCCGCCGTACCCTGGTCACCGGCCTGCTCGCCGCCGCCCTGGTGAGCGTCCCGGCGGTGGCCACGGCGCTCACCGTGACCGGGCTGGTGGTCACGTCCGCCGCGCTGGGCGGATGGCCGGCCGCGCTGGTCGGCGCGCTCGGGGTGGTCGCCGGGGTGCTGGTCTGCGTGGCCGAGGCGCGCGCGGTGACCAGCGCGTTCGCCACCATGTTGCGGTCCCGCCGGGTACGCGATCTGGCCGCCGTCCTGCTCGCGGTGCTGGCCGCCCTGCTCGGGCCGTTGCAGCTGCTCGTGCTCGCCGCGGTGCGCAACGCCGACTGGGACCGGCTGACCGGGGTGGCCCGGGTGGTCGGCTGGACGCCGTTCGGCGCGCCGTGGACCGCCGGGATCGACGTGGCGCAGGGCCGGACCGGTGCGGCGGTGCTGAAGCTGCTGATCGCCGTCGCCACGCTCGGCGTACTCCTGCTGTGGTGGTCGCGGTCGCTGGAGTCGGCGATGGTCGGCGCGGTGAGCGCCGGGCCGGCGAAGGCTCCGCGCGGCGCGGTCGGCGGCGCGATCGCGCAGCTCTTCCCCCGCGCAGTCGCCTGGGCCCGGCGGGACCGGTTCGGCGCGCTGGTGGCCCGGGAGTGCCGCTACTGGTGGCGGGACGCCCGGCGCCGGGCCAACCTGATCACGGTCGCGGTGGTCGGCGTGTTCGTGCCGGTGATGGTGAACCTCGGCGGGGCCTCGTTCAGCACCGAGGGCGGAGCGGCGTTCGGCGGGGCCAGCGCCAACTCGTCCCCGGTGCTGGTCAGCATCTCGATGGTCTTCGTCGGGGTGCTCGCCTCGGTGACGCTGGCCAACCAGTTCGGCTTCGACGGCAGCGCGTACGCCGCCAATGTGGTCACCGCCGTACCCGGGCGGGTGGAGCTGCGCGCGCGGATGGCGGCGTTCTCGCTCTACGTGGTGCCGATCCTGCTGGTGGTGGCGGTCGTGCTGGCGACCGTGCTCGGGCGGCCCGAATGGCTCGGGGTGATGACCGGCGGGCTGTTCGCCGCGTACGGCTGCGGGCTGGCGATCAACGGCTTCATCTCGGTGCTCGGCGCCTACTCGCTGCCGGAGACGAGCAACCCGTTCGCCATGAACACCGGCGCGGGGATCGCGAAGAGCCTGCTCACGCTGCTCTCGATGATTGCATCGGCGGTGGCGGCGGTGCCGTTCGTGGTGGCCGCGGCCCTGCTCGGCGACGGCTGGCTCTGGCTGGCGCTGCCGGTCGGCCTGGCCTACGGCACGGGCGCCGCGCTGCTCGGCGCCTACCTGGCCGGGGACGCGTTGGACCGCCGGCAACCGGAGCTGCTGTCCACGGTCACCCCGAAGCGCTGATGCCGGTCGTCGAGGCGGTCGTCACCGTGCCGGTCCCGCCGGACGTGGCGTTCGCCGTCTCCCAGACCGTCGCCCCGGTGCGCTACCGGTGGGACCCGTTCGTCCGCGAGCAGCACTTCACCGACGGCGCCACCCGGCCCGGTCGTGGCGTGCGCACCTTCACCCGCTCCCGGCACGGCCTGACCATGGTCAGCGAGTACGTCTCCTGGTCGCCGCCGACGAACGTGGGCATGAAGATGGTCCGTGGGCCGTGGTTCTTCGAGCGGTTCGGCGGCGGGTGGCGCTTCGCGCCCGGCCCGCAGCCGGGCACCACGGTGGCCACCTGGCGCTACAACTTCCGGTGCCGCCCGGCGTTCCTGCGCCCGGTGGCGGAACGGGTCGGCACGTGGCTGCTCGGGCGGGACATCCGCCGCCGGATCGCCGGCTACGCGGCCGGCTGCGCCGACCCGGAGGTGCTGGCCGCCGCCCACCGCTCGCTCGCCACCTAGCTCGGCGCCGTCGGCGTCCGCCGAAAAAGGGCGCTACATGGTGCGGCGCATGGCCGCGTAGACGTGGTGGCCCTCGCCCACGCTGAGGACGTTCACCAACTCCCAGCCGTAGTTCGACAGGTGCTCGACCGCCTCCATCAACGGCGGGAAGCCACTGCTTCCCCACTTGTGCCGGGCGATGATCATCAGGTGCCGGTGCGGGTAGGCCCGCAGGTCCACCTGGCCACCGAGGACGGCGTCCGCGCTGACGACGCGCTCCTGGGCGAGCTTCTGCGGGGGTACGAGAGCCATGCCCCCGCAGGGTAGGCGGCTCAGTCGAGTGGTGCCCGGTGGAAATGCGCGACCAGGGAGCGCCAGGCAGCTCGGCAAGCACCGCGGGGCGGCACAATGTTTCACGTGAATCATGAGCCGGGTGCCGAGATCCACCACACCGACCCGTTCGCGGTGCCGGCCGGGCAGCGTTCGCCGGTTCGCCGGCTACGTGGCCGGCTGGCCGCTCCGGTGACGCTCTGGACCGCGCCCGGCCCGGCCGGCCTCACCGTCTCCTCCACGCTCGTCGCCGAGGGGGAACCGGACCGGCTGCTCGGCCTCGTCGACCCGGAGTCGGAACTGTGGGCGGCGGTCGAGGAGGCCGGCCGGTTCGCGGTCACCCCACTGGGACCGCCCCACCGGCAACTCGCCGACCGCTTCGCCGGCCTGTTCCCGTCGCCGGGCGGGTTGTTCGCCCTCGACGCGTGGACCGAGACGCCGTACGGGCCGGTGCCGGCGGGCGCGGGTGGGTGGGCCGGCTGCCGGCTCGACGCCGCCCGGGAGTACGGCTGGGGCCTGCTGGTCGAAGCCACCGTCGAGGCGGTCGACCTCCCCGGTGAGACCACCCCCCTGCTGCACTACCGGGGCCGCTACCGGGAGCTGACCGACTAGGGACCTCCGGACCGAGCGGCCCGGAGGTCCCTGGCCGGGCTACTTGGCGAGTCCGCCGCCGCGCTGCTGACCGTTCGACGGGCCGGACGCGCCGCCGCTCGGCGGTCGGGCGCCCGGGGTGCCGCCCCGACCCGCGTCGGGGGTGGAGGTCATCCGGGCGATCGCGGCCGTGCCCCCGTTCTGGACCTGCG
The DNA here is from genome assembly GCF_029626035.1 of Micromonospora sp. WMMD980. NCBI lineage: Bacteria > Bacillati > Actinomycetota > Actinomycetes > Micromonosporales > Micromonosporaceae > Micromonospora > Micromonospora sp. WMMD980. The sequence continues at coordinate 5,669,965 of NZ_JARUBE010000003.1, read as the reverse complement.
CGATCCGTTCCGTCGGGCTCTCGCTGCCCCGCAGGTAGGCGCGTTGGACGTCCTGGTTCGAGTAGCCGCCGCCGCGGACCGCGTCGCGGACGGTCCGGGTCTCCTCCCGGTAGGTGAAGCCCCGCTGCCCGGGTGGGCCCGCCGTGCGGAAGTCCAGCCCGGTCGCGGACTGCGTCAGGTATTCCGTCATCCCCTCCACCGTCGAGTCGGTGAGCCGGCTGCCGGGCGCCTGGAGGCTGGGGTGCTCGATGCGGTGGAAGTTCTCGTGGGCCTGCGCGAACACGGTGTGGTTGTGGGGGTTGAGGTAGGTGGCGCGTTCCCCGACCGGCCCCCGCGTGGTGATGCCTTCGACGTGCGCGGCACGCTGGAACGCCTGCCCGGGTGCGCCGGCGTCGTTGGCCGCCACCTGGGACACGAACTCGCTGTAGCCGGGGTGGTGCACCCGGCTGTCGTCCGCCAGCGTGGACCGGTGCTGGTCGGTGTACATGTCGCTGCCGGTCAGATAGTTGCCGACGATGTTCCGGGCGCGGTCGTTGTTCTGCTCCGCGGTCGGCCGGACCACGTGGTCCGGCTCCGGGGAGGGGGTCGACGCCGTCGGCTGCCGGCTGACGCGCCTGATCTCGCCGGTAGCCGCGTTGCTGATCTGGATGTCCGTGCGGCCGGGGTCCTTCGCCCGGACCGCCGCCTCGATCCGCGCGCGCCAGGCGGCGTCCACCGCGAACGGCACCAGCACCGTCGTCCGGCGGGCGTTGCTGCCGCTGTGCACGTAGTCGACCTGGATGCTGCTGTTGTCGTCGTAGGGCAGGTAGAGGTGCCCTCTCGTCGCTGGCATGGCACTCCTTCCGAAGGTGCCCCCCACGACGGCTCGGGTTCCGTCCCGGTTCAGCGCCGTCCTGGATCCGACCGGTTAGCGGAGTGATGTGCGTCACTCGGCGCAGCCGTGGTGCCGTTCGGCGCACCCGTCGACCGGGACCCGACTGAGCCTTTCGCGGCGGGAAGCGCGCTCTCTAGCGTGCGCGGAAATCCCCCACGCCTGCGAAGGTGGTGATCCACAGATGTCCACGGACACACCCGCGTCCGCACCCTCCGAATCGACGGCGGAAAGGTACCTAGCCGTCCAGCGGTCGGACGAGTTCGCCGGGTTGCGGCGCGCGCTGCGCGGCTTCGTCTTCCCGATGACCGTCGCGTTCTTCCTGTGGTACGCGCTCTACGTCATCCTCTCCGCGTACGCGCGGGGATTCATGGGGACGAAGCTGGTCGGCAACATCAACGTCGCCCTGGTCTTCGGCCTGCTCCAGTTCGTCTCGACGTTCGTCATCGCCTGGCTCTACTCGCGGTTCGCCAACCGGCGGATCGACCCGGTCGCCGACCGGATCCGCGCCGAGATGGGGGAGGTGACCGATGAACACGGTCCTCGCGGCTGAGGCGGGCAGCACCACCGCCCGGAACCTCACCATCACGCTGTTCCTGATCTTCGTGGCGATCACGCTGGCGATCACCGTGTGGGCCAGCCGGCAGACCAAGACCGCCACCGACTTCTACGCCGGTGGGCGTTCCTTCTCCGGCTTCCAGAACGGCATGGCGATCGGCGGCGACTACATGTCCGCCGCGTCCTTCCTGGGCATCGCCGGCATCATCGCCCTCTACGGCTACGACGGCTTCCTCTACTCGATCGGCTTCCTGGTCGCCTGGCTGGTGGCGCTGCTGCTCGTCGCCGAACTGCTGCGCAACTCCGGCCGGTACACGATGGCCGACGTGCTGGCGTTCCGGATGCGGCAACGGCCGGTGCGGACCGCGGCGGCGGTCTCCACCATCACCGTGTCGATCTTCTACCTGCTGGCCCAGATGGTCGGCGCCGGCGCGCTGGTGGCCCTGCTGCTCGGCATCAAGCCGGGCACCACGTTCCTCGGCATGGACGCCGACACCGCCAAGGTCGCCACCATCATCATGGTCGGCGCCCTGATGATCATCTACGTCACCGTCGGCGGCATGAAGGGCACCACCTACGTCCAGATCGTCAAGGCGTTCCTGCTGATGAGCGGCGCGATCGTGATGACGCTGCTGGTGCTCGCCAAGTACAAGTTCAACCTGTCCTCGCTGCTCGGCGACGCGGCCGACGCCTCGGGCAAGGGGGCGGCCTTCCTCGAACCCGGGCTGCGCTACGGCGTCGAGACACCAGGCGACGCGCTGAAGACGTTCTACAGCAAGATGGACCTGCTCTCGCTCGGCATCGCCCTGGTGCTCGGCACCGCCGGTCTACCGCACATCCTGATCCGCTTCTACACCGTGCCGACCGCGCGGGCGGCCCGCAAGAGCGTGCTCTGGGCGATCGGCATCATCGGCGCGTTCTACCTGCTCACCCTGGCCCTGGGCTTCGGCGCCGCGGCGATCGTGGGCGGGCAGGCGATCACCGCGCAGGACAAGGCGGGCAACACCGCCGCACCGCAGTTGGCCGAGGCGCTCGGCGTGGACTTCCTCGGCGGGAACCTGGGTGGCGCGACACTGCTGGCGATCATCGCGGCGGTCGCGTTCGCCACGATCCTCGCCGTGGTGGCCGGATTGACGTTGGCGTCGTCGTCGAGCCTGGCGCACGACTTCTACGCCAACGTCGTCAAGCACGGGCAGGCGTCGGAGCGGCAGGAGGTCAACGTCGCCCGGATCTCCGCGCTGGCGATCGGCGCGGTCTCGATCGTGCTGTCGATCTTCGCGCAGAGCCTCAACGTGGCGTTCCTGGTCGCGCTGGCGTTCGCGGTCGCCGCCTCCGGCAACCTGCCGGCGATCCTCTACAGCCTGTTCTGGAAGCGGTTCAACACCTCGGGCGCGGTCTGGGCGATCTACGGCGGCCTGCTCGCCGCCGTACTGCTGGTGTTCTTCTCCCCGGTCGTCTCCGGCGCGCCGACGGCGATGTTCCCCGACCACGACTGGCACTGGTTCCCGCTGTCGAACCCGGGCATCATCTCGATCCCGTTCGGCTTCCTCTGCGGCTGGATCGGCACGATCCTGTCCAAGGAGAGCGACGACGACAAGTACGCGGAACTGGAGGTGCGCTCGCTCACCGGCGCGGGCGCGCACTGACCGACACGGTCGGGAGGCGGGGCCCTGCCACAGGCGGGGGCCCCGCCTCACCTGTATAGGGTGGCGGGCATGAAGGTCGCTCCCCGGTTCGGCGCCGGTCACCGCATCCTCGTCACCGGCGGCGCCGGATTCGTCCCGTCCCACCTGGTCGACCGGCTCGTCGAGCGCGGCTGCACCGCGGTGGTGCTGGACAACTTCGTCACCGGGTCCAAGGACAACGTGGCCCACCTGCTGGAGAAGCCCACCTTCACGCTTGTCGAGGCGGACATCTCCGACGGCCTGCCCACCGACCACCCGGCGATGGCCGAGCGGTTCGACGCGATCCTGCACATGGCGTCCCCGGCCAGCCCGACCGACTTCGAGAAGCTCCCGGTGGAGATCCTCCGGGTCGGCTCGGTGGCCACGCTGGCCCTGCTGGAGCGGGCCACCGCCGACGGCGCGCGGTTCCTGATGGCCTCCACCTCCGAGGCGTACGGGGACCCGAAGGAGCACCCGCAGCGGGAGACGTACTGGGGCAACGTCAACCCGATCGGCATCCGGAGCGTCTACGACGAGGCGAAGCGCTTCTCCGAGGCGGCCACCATGGCCTACCACCGCAGCCGGGGTACGGACACCGCGATCGTGCGGATCTTCAACACGTACGGGCCCCGGATGCGCCCGGACGACGGCCGCGCCATCCCGACCTTCATCTCCCAGGCGCTGCGCGGCGAGCCGATCACCGTGCACGGCACCGGCAACCAGACCCGGTCCATCTGCTACGTCGACGACCTGGTGCGGGGCATCCTGCTGCTGCTCGACTCGACGCAGGCCGGCCCGCTCAACTGCGGCACCGAGCACGAGATGTCGATGCGGCAACTGGCCGAGACGATCGTGTCACTCACCGGAAGCAGTTCCGAGGTGAGCTACATCACCCGCGCCTCGGACGACCCGGAGATGCGCCGCCCCGACCTGACGCTCGCCCGTGAACTGCTGGGATACGAGCCGACCGTGACGCCCGAAGACGGCCTCGGACGCACGATCGCGTACTTCCGCGAGCGGCTAGGGTACTGAGCCCGGCTGTCAGCCGGCTGGAAGCCGTGCGCGCCTGAGGGCGGCGGTGGCCCGACCGACCTACCCTCGGTTACATGTCAGCGACCTCGTCTGCCGGCGCTCCCCTCTCCCGCCCCCTGAACCGGGGCGCGGGCCGCGCCCAGGTTCCCGGCTCCAGCCGGGGTGCCAACGCACGCGCCCGCGCCACCGAAGCCCGCTGGTACCCACCGCACGACGAGGCGCCCCGCTCGGGCGGACCCGGCGGGCCGGGCGGGCCGGCCGGTCCCGGAGAGCCGGGCGGCGGCTCCGGCGGGCCGGGACGCCGTCCCCGCCCGCGCTGGGGCCGGATCGGCCTGGTGGCCGGCGTGGCGGTGCTGGTGCTGGCGTTGCTCGGCGGCGTCGGCGCCTGGTTCTACGCCCGCAACCTCAACGACGACCTGGCGCGCACCGACCCGTTCTCGGAGATCACCGGGGGCCGGCCGGCCAAGCAGGTCGACGGCGCGTTCAACATCCTGCTCGTCGGCAGCGACTCGCGGGACCCGGACGCACCCGTCGACGGCGCCGGCAAGTGGCGGGCGGACACGCTGATCGTCATGCACATCCCGGCCGACCACAAGCGCGCCTACCTGGTCTCCGTGCCGCGTGACCTGTACGTGCCGATCCCGGAGAACGCGGGCGCGTCCTGCGACTCGGGCTCGCGCAACAAGATCAACGCGGCGTTCGCGTTCGGCGGGCTGCCGCTCGCGGTGAAGACCGTGGAGTGCTTCACCGACGTACGCATCGACCACGTCATGGCCATCGACTTCGCCGGCTTCAAGGACGTCACCGACGCGCTGGGCGGGGTCGACCTCAAGGTGGAACGGACCGTCACCTCGATCCACAAGCCGTACCGGACGTTCACCAAGGGCGTGAACCACATGAACGGCGCCGAGGCGCTGGACTGGGTCCGGCAGCGCAAGCAGTTCCCGGACGGCGACTTCGCCCGGATGCGCCACCAGCAGGAGTTCCTGAAGGCGTTGATGGGCAAGGCGGCGAGCACCGGCACGCTGACCAACCCCAAGAAGCTGAACGACTTCCTCAAGTCGGTGACCGCCGCCGTCACGGTCGACCAGGGATTCTCGTTGACCGACATGGCGGTGCAGTTCCGCAGCCTGCGCGGCGAGAACCTGACGTTCGTCACCAGCCCGAACCTGGGCGGGCAGACCATCGACGGCCAGTCGGTGGTGGTCTCCGACCGGGAGAAGGCGCTGGCGATGTACCAGGCGATCGTCGGGGACAAGATGGCCGACTGGGTCAAGGCCAACCAGAAGGGTTCGGACGACAACGCCGGCGGCTGACGACCGGCCCCTCGCCCTCGCCCGTTCGGACACATCTCGGGAACATCGGCCGGGATTGACGGGATTACCCGCCTCAGGAGGTCGCGAGAACGGGAACAGGTACGTAAAGTGGTCCCGCCCCCGATCACCGAGCTGGAGCACGAATGTCGGTCCAGACCAGTCGTCGCCCGCACTCACCGGCACCCGGTTCCTCCGGGCGGGTCCCCCCGGTCATCCCCACACAGCCCGGTCCCGGCGGCCGTGGCCCCGGGGGCGGCGGTGGGCAGAAGAAGCGCACCAGGCGCAAGGACCCGCTCTGGGCGAAGCTCACGCTGGCGTTCGGCGCCATCCTGATGGTGACCAGCGGCGTGGCGATCGTCGGCAGCAAGGCCGTGATCGGTCAGGCCACGAGCAACATCGCCCAGCGGAACCTGCTCGGCGACGCGGGCAAGACGGACGCCGAGGGTGGCGCCAGCCTCGAGGGCCCGATCGACATGCTGCTGCTCGGCGTGGACGCGCGGGCCCGCTGGGCCGCCGACGACGTCCGGTCGGACACGATCATCATCCTGCACATCCCGGCCAGCCACGACCAGGCTTACCTGATCTCGATCCCCCGGGACACCGAGGCGCACATCCCGCCGTCCGAGAAGGCGGGCTGGAAGGGCGGCACGGACAAGATCAACGCGGCTTTCCAGGTCGGCGCCCGCAACGGCGGCGGCTGGGAGGGCGGTGCCCAGATGATGGCCAGGACCATCAAGGGGATGACCGGCATCAGCTTCGACGGCGCCGCGATCATCAACTTCGGCGGCTTCAAGAACGTCATCGACGCGATCGGCACGGTGCGCATCTGCGTGACCGAAGAGGTCTCCTCGCTGCACATGTCGATGGTCGACGGCAAGCCGATGTGGAACGCGGACGCGAAGAAGACCGGCAAGGCCATGAAGCCCGTGACCTACAAGAAGGGCTGCCAGGAGATGGAGGGCTGGCAGGCGCTGGACTACTCCCGGCAGCGCAAGACCCTCCGCAACGGTGACTACGACCGGCAGCAGAACCAGCAGCAACTGATCAAGGCGATGGCGAAGAAGGCGTCCCAGAACGGGACGCTGAGCAACCCGCTCAAGCTGAACGCGCTGATCAAGGCGGCCGGCAAGGCCTTCGTCCTGGACACCGGCGGCACCTCGATCGAGGATTTCATCTTCACCATGAAGGGCGTGACCGGCAACGACCTCGTCGCGCTGCGCACCAACGGCGGCACCTTCAACGGCAACGGGAACAACCGCGAGGCGCTCAACCAGCTCAGCATGGACATGTTCCAGGCGGTCAAGGACGACAAGCTCGCCGAGTTCGTCGTCAACAACCCGAGCGTGCTCTCCACCCGGAAATAGCGGAAGCCGGCACCGGCCGGCCGGTCCCCCCGTAGCCTGATGTGAGCGGGTCTCATGTCGACGCCACGGGGGGATCGTCACGTCCAGGCCAGCACGGAACCGACGCGGGCGGGGTCGACCGGCCCGCTGGCCCCGGTTCCTGCTCGGGGCGGGCCTCGCCCTGGTCCTGCTGGCCGCGCTCGGCGTCGCCGGTCTGCACTGGCTCACCCACCGGTACGACCGCACGGTGGCCAAGGAGCAACTGCTCGACCCGACCGCCCGGACGAAGCGGACGAACCTGGATCAGCCACTCAACTACCTGCTGATCGGCTCCGACCACCGGCCCGGTGCCGGCCCCGACGACCAGCGCTCGGACACCGTCCTCATCGTGCACGTCCCGGCCGGGATGCGGCAGGCGTACCTGATCTCCGTCCCGCGTGACCTGCTGGTGGCCATCCCGGCGGCGCCCGGCTTCCCCGGCGGTCAGGACAAGGTCAACGCCGCGTACGAGCACGGCGGCGGCGGATCCGGCGGCGCCCGGCTGCTCAGCGCCACGCTCACCCGGCTCACCGGGGTCCGCTTCGACGGCGCCGCGCTCGTCGACTTCTCCGGCTTCACCCAGGTGATCGACCAGCTCGGCGGCATCCGGATGTGCGTGGACACGCCGGTCCGCTCGATCCACACGAAGACCCAGTTCGACCCGGGCTGCCAGCAGATGGACGGGGCCCGGACGCTCGACTACGTCCGGCAGCGCTACGACCTGCCGAACGGGGACTACGACCGCCAACGGCACCAGCAGCAGATGCTGCGGGCGGTACTGGACCGGGCCGGCGAGACGCACCTGCGCGGCGACCCGGTGAAGCTGGACCGGGTGCTGCGCGCGGCCGGCGGGGCGCTGACCGTCGACACCAACGGCGTACCCCTGGACGAACTCGTCTTCGCGCTGCGCGCGCTGCCGGCGGACGCCCTGCGCGGGGTGCGGCTACCCTCCTACCCGCAGACCATCGACCAGGTCTCCTACGTGGTGCTGGACCCCGGCGGCGACGACCTCTTCACCGCGGTGCGCGACGCCCGGGTGCCGGAGTGGGCCGGTGCGAATCCCCGCTGGGTCAACCGGCTCTGAGCCGGACGGGCGACTAGGCTTTCCCCGTGTTCGGAGCCCAACTTCCCAGCGTGCCCGCGTCGGCCGTGCCCGACGACGTCTACCTGCTCGACGTCCGCGAGGACGACGAGTGGGCCGCCGGCCACGCGCCGGCCGCCCACCACCTGCCGATGACCGAGCTGCCGGCCCGGCTCGCCGAGGTGCCCGACGACCGCGAGGTGGCGGTGATCTGCCGCTCCGGTGGGCGCTCCGGGCAGGTGGTCGGCTACCTGCTGCGCAACGGGTGGGACCAGGTCCGCAACGTCGAGGGCGGGATGGGCGACTGGGCCGCCGCCGGCCGCCCCGTGGTCACCGACGACGGGCAGCCGGGTCGGGTCGTCTGAGACACGTCCGGCCATGACCGATCCCCTGGTCTTCGCCCATCGCGGCTCCTCGTACGACCTGCCGGAGCACACCCTCGCCGCCTACCTGCGGGCGCTCGACGAGGGTGCGGACGGGCTGGAGTGCGACGTCCGGCTGACCCGCGACGGGCACCTGGTCTGCGTGCACGACCGCCGGCTGGACCGCACCAGCAACGGGCACGGCCTGGTCAGCGCGCGGACGCTCGCGGAGCTGGAGGTGCTCGACTTCGGCTCCTGGCACCCGGCCGCCGGCGCCGGTGGGCTCGACGAGTCGCACACCCGGTTGCTCACGCTGGAGCGGCTGCTCGACGCGGTGCTGGCCGCCGGTCGGCCGGTCCGGCTGTTGATCGAGACGAAGCACCCGTCGCGCTACCGGGGCGACGTCGAGCGCCGGCTGATCGGCCTGCTACGCCGATACGGGCTCGCCGAGCCCGGCCCGGACGACCCGGTCCGGGTGACCGTGATGTCCTTCTCGCCGCTGGCCGTACGCCGGATCCACGAGCTGGCGCCGGAACTGCCCACGGTGCTGCTGCTGGAGGTGCTGCCGCGCCTGCTGCGGCTGGGCCGGCTGCCCTTCGGTTGCCGGATCGCCGGCCCCGGGGTGGAGCTGGTCCGGGCCCGACCGGGGCTGGTACCCGCGCTGCGGGCCGCCGGGCACTCCGTCTACGTCTGGACGGTGAACGAGCCCGAGGACGTGGAACTGGTGCTGGCAGCGGGCGTGGACGGGGTCATCACGGACCGACCCGCCCGCATGTTGAGCCGGTTGGGCCGGTGAGTCCCGTCGACCGCCGGTTGGGCGGTCGACCGGCCGGGGGTGTCACCGGGGCGGACGGCGCGGCACACTCGGGACATGCCGGAGCGAACCGACTACCCCGCCCTCATCGCCGGCCACACCAGCGTGATCAAGATGATCAACTCCGGTGAGTCCGGTCTCTCCGTGCTCAACCGCCTGCTCCGCGAGGTCGAGCCGACGGTCGGCGCGGCGGGCCTGGTCTTCGTCGAGTTCACCCCGGCCGGCGGACGGGTTATCGCGGCGACCGGCAGCGCCGAGTTCGTCATCGGCCGGCCGCTGCCGGCCACCGACCCGGCCACCGTCTGCCTGCTGGCCGGCCCCCCGGTGCGGGAGGTCCGGGTGGACGCGATCCCGGGCGCGCTGGCCGACGAGGTCGCCGGGCGTGGGCTGCGCCGGATGATCGTGGCGCGCGCCGAGATCGCCGGGCTGACCGTGGGCAGCCTGCACGCCCTCTATCCCGCCGGCGAGGCGCTCGACGCCTCGCAGCGCGCGGTCGTCGGCTACGTGGCCGCCTGCATCGCGCACATGTACGGCGACCAGACCGGCCTGCCGGTGCACGGCGACGGCCCGGTCGTGGCGGCGCTCGCCGACGGGCTGGCGGTGGTGGACCGCGACCACCGGGTCCGGCTCTGGAACCCGGCCGCCGCCCAGGTGACCGGCCGCGCGGCGAACGAGGCGCTGAGCCGGCCGCTGCCGTTCCCGCTGCCCCCGTCCGGGCAGGTGCTCGATCACCGGCTGCCGGACGGCCGCTGGCTGCGGATCACCTCCGGTGAGCTGCCCGGCCCGAACGCGCTGCGTGTGGTGACCTTCCGCGACATCACCGACCAACAGCGCCGCGACCACGACCGGGACCTCTTCGTCGCGGTGACCAGCCACGAGCTGCGCACCCCGGTCACCGTCATCAAGGGGTACGCGGACACGCTCACCGACCATTGGGAGTCGCTCAGCGACGGCGACCGGCGGCAGGCCGCGCGGATCATCGGACAGCGCGCCAACGAGCTGGCCCGACTGGTCGACAGGCTGCTCACCGCGGCCACCGAGAGCCGTCCCGGCGGGGAACCGGCCGCCCCGTTCGACCTGGTCGACGCGCTGCGCGCGGCGGTGCTCGACCTGCCGGCCGACCTGCGGCACCGGCTCGTGTTCGACCTGCCGGCCGACCTGCCCAAGGCGATCGGCGACCGGCACAGCCTGGCCACCGTGCTCACCGAGCTGGGCACCAACGCCGGGAAGTACTCGCTGCCGGACACGCCGATCGAGATCGGCGCCGACGCGAACGAGCGCACGGTCTCGTTCCGGGTCGCCGACCGGGGCATCGGCATCCGGCCGGAGCACGTGGAACGGGCCTTCGACCGGTTCTGGCAGGGCGAGTCCGGCGACCGCCGGCGCTACCCGGGCGCCGGGTTGGGTCTCTATCTCGTCCGGCAGATCGTTGAACAGCAGAACGGGTGGGTATCCCTGCGACCGAGAACCGGCGGGGGTACGGTCGCGGAGGTGCGGCTGCCCCGGGGATGAACCGGGTGTCCACGGCGGTGGAAGGGACGACGGTGTCGACGCGACCGGCCGAACGTGCGTGGTGCGTGGTGGTACCCCACCACGCGACCGGCGCGCGCGTGGCGCGGCACCGGCTCGCCGACGAGCTGACCGGCCTCGTACCCCCGGCGCTGCTGGCCGACCTGGTCGCGGTCCTCGCCGAACTGGTCGGCAACGCGGTCCGGCACGCCGAGGCGCTGCCCGGCGGCGTGGTCCGGGTGGCCTGGCGGCTGCGCGCCACCGATCGTGGGCCGAGCGTCCAGCTCCGGGTCACCGACGGCGGCGCCGGCGCCGGCCCGCGGCTCCGGGTCGCCGCACCCGACGCGGTGGACGGGCGCGGGCTGCACATCGTCGCCGGGCTCTCCAGCCGGTGGGGCGTCGAGCGGGACGGCCTGGGCCAGAGCGTGTGGGCCGAGTTCGACCCGGCCCGGTCGCACCGGCCCGACCTGGTCGCCGCCGGCTGACCGGGCGGGCAGGGCGGGTCCTGCCCCCGGCGGCGCCGCCCGGGCTCTAGTACTCCAACGTCACTTGGCTTTGGCGTTGGGCGTGGCGCGGGCATGAAGACGGCCACCGCGTTGATCATCGATGGTTTGTGAGGACAATCGAAGATCGTGCGGTGGCCGCGTGCCACAGCGTAGACCCCGCCGGGTGGCGGGTCGTCCTGGACGAGGCGGTGGCGCGTGTCGCTGGCCGGTTCGTGCGGGCGGAGCCCCGTCGGACCGCCGGGCAGTTCGTGGAAGGGCTGTTGTCGGGCGTGGAACGCAAGACCTGCTGGTCGCTTGCGGAACGGGCGGGTCACGAGGATCCACAGGCGATGCAGCGGCTGCTTCGCACGGCGGTGTGGGACGCCGATGGCGTCCGCGACGACGTTCGGGCCTGGCTGATCGAGCAGCTCGGGCACCCCGACGCGGTGCTGGCCTGCGACGAGACCGGGTTCCTGAAGAAGGGTCTGTGCTCGGTCGGGGTCCAGCGGCAGTACACCGGCACCGCCGGACGTGTCGAGAACAGCCAGGTCGGGGTGTTCCTGGCCTACGTCTCGCCCGAGGGGCGGGCGATGATCGACCGTCGGCTCTACCTGCCCGAGACGACCTGGTGTCAGCAGCCCGACCGCCTCGCCGCCGCCGGCGTCCCCGACCAGGTCGGGTTCGCCACGAAGCCTGCCCTCGCCCGGCAGATGATCGCCGCCGCGCTGGATGCCGGAGTCCCGTTCGGGTGGGTGACCGGCGACGAGGTCTACGGCGCCGATCCCGGCCTACGCGCTGACCTCGAACACCGCGGGATCGGCTACGTTCTGGCCGTCGGCTGCGACCGACGCGTGCACATCAACGACGGTCGCACCCTGATCCGCGTCGACGACCTCGCCGACCGGATCCCCACCGCCGAGTGGCAACTGCATAGTTGCGGGCCGGGAGCGAAAGGTCCCCGCGACTACCTGTGGGCCTGGATCACCACCGCCACCAGCCCCGTCGAGCACCGGTGGCTGCTGATCCGCCGCAACCGCACCACCGGTGAGTTGGCCTTCTACCTGTGCTGGTCACCCCGCCCCGTCCCGCTGCACACCCTCGTCACCGTGGCCGGCTCCCGCTGGAGCATCGAAGAGCTGTTCCAGACCGGCAAAGGCCAAGTCGGCCTCGACCACTACCAGGTCCGCGGCTGGGCCGGGTGGCACCGATTCATCACCCTGGCCATGCTCGCCCTGGCCGTCCTGACCATCATCGCCGCCCAGCAGCCCGACACCGACCCGGAGATCATCGCGCTGACCGTCGCCGAGATCCGCCGACTCCTCAACGCCTTCGTTCTCGCCGTGACGCTCCCACCCGCGCACACCCTGCACTGGTCGATCTGGCGACGAACATCCCAAGCCCGAGCCCGACGGGCCCACTACCAGCGCAGACAGGCGAAGTGACGTTGGAGTACTAGGCTGTCTCGCCGTGAGCAAGCGTCGAAAGAACCAACGGGCCGAAGCCACCCCGAAGCGGGAGAAGGTGCGGGACGTCTTCGTGCCCCGACCGTTCGAGGGCCTGGTCGACGAGCCGGAGTGGATCGCCCTTCGTGAGCTGGTGCCGGCCGCGTCCGCGCCGCTGCGGCTGACCCCGGAACTGGTCGAGGAGTACGGCGATCGGCCGGTCGTCCTGGCCACCGTGCTGCCGATGGCCGCCCCGGCGGTGGCGAAGCCGGACGGGCGGGTCCTCGTCGGCCTGCAACGGCACCAGCAGTCCGGCGACGTCTCCCGGGACCTGGCCGACGCGCTGCTCTGCGCGCTGCGTACCGAGCCGGGTAAGCAGGTGAGCGTGCCGCCGCTGCCCGGCCCCGGACCCCGTCTCCAGGACATTCTGGTGGACGGCCCGCTGGAGATCAGCATGCACGACGGGTTCGACTTCTGGCTCGACCCGGGCGCCGCCGACGACGGGACGGTGCAGGCGTCCCTGGAGCGGGCCAACGCGGCAATCTACCCGACGGTGAAGCTGGACGCGGCCCGGGCGGCCTACTGGTGCCAGGTGCCGGAGAAGGCCCACGTGCGCTGGGTGCTGCCGGACGACGAGGACGCCGCGCTGGACGCCCTCTCCCGCCTCGGCGCAGCCGGGGAGCTGACCCTCGGCGACGGCACGAAGTTCGCCGGCATGTTCCGGGCGCACGGCCGCCTGACGCCGGTGTGGGACCTGCCCGAGGAGACTCCGGCCGCCGAGTGGGAGGGCCCGGTCGCCGAGTTCGCCAAGCGCTACGCCGAGGCGCTCGGCGAGCGGGAGCCGCTGGACGCCGCCGGCCGGCGCGCCCGCCAGGGCCTGCTCGGCCGCCAGCTCACCCTGCGCTGACCGCCCGGGTGTAAGGAGGGGCCCCCTGTTAACGCCTGCGCGTGAGAGGGGGCCCCTTCTCTACCGGAGGCGTTAAGAGGGGGCCCCTCCTTTCTCCCGGACCAGGGGGCAGGACATGCAGCGGGGGCCGCCGCGGCCGGAGCCCAGCTCGGAGCCGGCGATGGCGATCACCTCGATGCCGGCCCGTTCCAACTGCGCGTTGGTCTCCACGTTGCGTTCGTAGCCCACGCAGAGGCGCGGCGCGAGGGCGAGCGTGTTGTTGCCGTCGTCCCACTGCTCGCGTTCGGCGGTGACCGGGTCCAGGCCGGTGTCGATCACCCGGAGCTGGTCGAGGTCCATCGCGTCGGCGGCGGCCCGCAGGAACGGGGCCGGGCCGTCGACCCTCGGCTCGCCGTCGGGGCCGGCCACGACGGTGTACGCGGACAGCTCACTGGCGATGTTCGGATACATCAGCACGGCGTCCACGTCGACCATGGTGCAGACCGTGTCCAGGTGCATGGTGGCGCGTTCCTGGGCGATCGGCACCACCAGGATGCTGTGCGCCAGCCCGGCGGCGAAGACCTGCCGGGCCAGCCGCTCGGCCCCGGCCGGGGTGGTGCGTTCCCCGACGCCGACGGCGAGCACGCCGGGCGCGAGCAGCAGCACGTCGCCGCCCTCCAGGTGCTCCAGCCCGGGGTGGTAGACGAACTCGGTGCCGACGAAGCGCGGGTGGTAGCGGTAGATCGCGTCGGTGAGGGTGGTCTCCCGCCGCCGCGCCGGCATGGCCAGGCTGGTCACGCCGACCCGGTCGCCGATCCAGACCGACGAGTCGCGGGTGAAGAGAAGGTTGGGCAACGGGTCGATGACGAAGTCGTGCCGGTCCATCAGCGTCCAGACCAGACCGCCCGGCCGCTCGGCGCCGATCCGCAACTCCTCGTGCGCGAGACCGGCCATGAACACGTCGGCGAGGGCGGCCGGATCGAGGTACGCCAGGTGGTCGGCGACCCGGGCCCGGAGCGTGTCGCCGAGGCGCGGCGAACGCAGTACCTGGTCGGCCAGCTCGGCCCGGGCGTCCGGCACGGCGAGCGTCTCGGTCAGCAGGTCGGCCAGGTAGAGCACCTCCACGCCGCGCGAGCGCAGGGCCGCCGCGAACGCGTCGTGCTCCTCCTGCGCACGTCCCACCCATGGGATAGCGTCAAAGAGGAGGGAGTCGTTGTTGCGTGGGGTGAGGCGGGCGAGTTCCGGACCCGGGCGGTGCAGCAGCACCGTGCCGAGTCGGGCCACTTCGCTGTCCACGTAGTGCGTCACCCTCGCAGCCTAGGGCAGGCTTCCGCACCATCCGGAAAAGAAGTGTGAATGAATATGGCATTCATCCGCACTCATTCCGGCGGTCCAACTTGCCGAGACCCCGGGTGCGCAACGTAGGGTAGTGGAGACATAACTTCGAGAGACCTTTTGCCGGAGGTCGCGATGACTGTCTTTCCCGCTCGCCGAGCCGTACCGAGCCGGGCACTGCCGCCCCGCGCGGCACCGCCCCGGGTCGAGGCCACGTCGGCGCTCGAGCCGGCCCGGCCGACTCCACTGGAGTGGGCCCGCCGCCGCCGGGCCGAGCGGGGCGCCCGCCGGTTGGAGGCCGCCGGGGCCCGCGCCCTCGGGCAGCTCGACCACCTCGGGCCCGCCTGGCACGTCATCGAATGGCCCCGGACGGACCCCGCCGACGCGCTGTTCGACAACGGTGCGGACGACCGGGCCGGGTTCCTCGCGATCGGGCCGAGCGGTCTCTTCGCGGTCACCATCGCCGACCACGGCCGGGCCCGCGTGCTGGTCGCCGGCGACGTCGTGCAGATCAACGGCAAGCGTCCGCCCTACGTGGCCGAGGCGCGCCGCGACGCCAAGCGGGCCAGCAAGGCGCTCTCCGACGCGGTCGGCCTGCCGATCCCGGTGACGCCGGTGCTGACCTTCGTCGGTTCCGGCGTCATCAGCGTCTACGGCCTGCCCAAGGACTGTCTGATGGCCACCCACCGGGAGCTGGACCGGCTGCTCGTGGCCGCCGGCAACCGGATCACCCCGGCCACCGCCGAGAAACTGTCCCGGGTCGCCCAGGCTCCGTCGACGTGGTTGAACGGCACGTACCGTCCATCCGCCGACTACCGGTGGTATGACGAGGGCCGAACGGCCGCTGACAAGCGGGCCGCCCGGCGGTAACGTCTGCGACGACGCCACGCGGTCCGCGACACCGCCCCGACCGGTCCGTCGGTCCGCGTCGTCGCTGGCCGCCCGACCCCCGGGGCTCCCGCCGCACCGACGCACGTCCCCGGCCACCGGGCCGCCCGGCCCCTCGGCCGCGGTGGGGACCGGGAGGCGCAGCGCGGCCGGAAGGTCGCCGTGCCGACCGGCTAGCGTGGACGGACCGTCGGTGTACATAGGAGGCGCGGTGGCCCACGTCGAGCTCTCACTCTCGGAAGTGTTCGCGTCCCCCACGGACACCCGCACCGAGCAGGAGACCGACAACTTCGCGCAGTGGTCCGGGACGGTCTCCCGGGCCGCCGAGCCGTGCCTGCTGATCGACGCGGACACCACAGTGGTGGCCATCTCCTCGTCCGGCTGCGACATGCTCTGCCTCGGCGCGCCGGAGGACGTGATCGGCCTGCCCCTGCTCGAGGGTGGCCTGCGCCTGGTCGACTTCACTGCCAGCCCGAGCGAGCTGACCGAGCAGGAGACCGACAAGATCCCCCCGCTGCTCGCGCTGCTCTCCGGCCGGCTGGCCCGAGGGCTGCTCCGGGTGCAGGGGCCGGGCTCCGACGCCGGCACGACGGTGGACGCCATCTCCACCCCCGTGCTCGCCGGCGCCGCGGTGGCCGGCTCGCTGACGTTCTTCTCCGTGCTCTGAGCCGGCCCGCGCACCGGATCGGACACCCGGCTTCACCCGGGCCGGCGAGTTTCCTACGATGGGCACGGCCCCCGGGCCGTGACGACGCCCGTCGATGTCGAGGACTGCATCGTGCCCCGCACCCCGCCCCTGACGGCGATGCTGCTCGCGCTGCTCGCGGTCGCCGCCTGCGGCCAGCCGCCCGAGCTGCGTGAGCCGTCCGCCGGCACCGACGGACCCCGTCCCACGGTGTCGGCCACGCCGTCCGGCCCGACCCCGACCGCGCCGGCCACCGCGAGCGCGCCGGCCGCCCCGGCCGTCCCGGCCGTCCCGGCCGTACCCGCCGCCCCGACACCCGGGCCGGCCGCCGCGCCCTGCGGCGGCACGCCGTCCGGGAACCGGATTGTCACCCTGTTGCGCGGCTCCGCCGGCGTGCTCCCCCGCGACGTGCGGGTGACCGTCCGGACCGGACCGCTCTGCGCCGAGGGCTGGCACTACACCGTGCTGGCGGTCGCCGGGCACGAGGAACTCCAGGTGGTCACCCGGGGTCGCACGCCCATCCTGGTGACCGCCGGCACGGACGTGTGCGGCGTCGAGGTGCGGGCCACCGCACCGCCGGGCATCCGCACCCTGGCCTGCGACGGCATGCCGGGTGCGTAGGCTGGTCGCCATGCCGGGAACACCGCCCACCCGCTTCGTCTTCCTCGGGCCCGAAGGAACCTTCGCCGAACAGGCCCTCCGGACCGTGCCGGCCGCCGAACGCGGCGATCGCACACCCGCCCGTAGCGTCGGCGAGGCGCTCGACGCCGTACGGGCCGGGGAGGCCGACGCCGCGCTGGTGCCGCTGGAGAACTCCATCGGCGGCGCGGTCGGGGTGACGCTCGACGAACTGGCCGAGGGCGACCCGTTGGTGATCACGCGGGAGGTGGTCCTGCCGGTGGAGTTCGTGCTCGCCGGCCGGTCCGGCGTCACACCGGCCGCGATCCGCACCGTGGCGGCCCACCCGCAGGCGTCCACCCAGTGCCGCGGCTGGCTCCGCGACCACCTGCCCGACGCCACCGTGGTCGACGTGCTCTCCAACGGCGCCGCCGCGGCCGGGGCGGCGAACGGGGAGTACGACGCCGCTGTCTGCGCCCCGATCGGCGCCAGCCGGCACCGGCTGACCGTCCTCGCCGACAAGATCGCCGACCACCCCGACGCGGTGACCCGGTTCGCACTGGTGTCCTACCCCGGGCCGCCCCCGCCGCCGACCGGCGACGACCTGACCTCGCTGGCGGTCTACATCGCGCACGACCGGGTGGGCGCGCTGCTGTCCGTGCTCATGGAGCTGGCCGTGCGCGGGGTGAACCTGACCCGGATCGAGTCCCGCCCGACCGGCGAGGCGCTCGGGCGGTACGTGTTCTTCCTGGACTGCACCGGGCACGTCGCCGACGTACGCCTCGGCGAGGCGCTACGCGGGCTGCGCCGGGTCTGCGCCGACGTGCGCTTCCTCGGGTCGTATCCCCGGCACCGCTGGAGCGCGGCGGCGGGTGACCGGCCGACGCCGGCGCCGGCCGGTCTCTCCGACGCCGACTACGCCGACGCGGCGGCCTGGCTGGCCCGGCTGCGCGCCGGCGAGCTGAGCTGACCGGGCCGGGTGCGCCCCGCGGGGACGCACCCGGCCCGGGCGGTCACTGGAGCAGGCCGCCGAGCAGGCCGCCCTGCTGTTGCTGCTGGGCACCGCTGCCGGCCACCGGCGGCTCCTCCGAGGGCTGCACCACGACGAAGCCCTGACCGGCGAAGCTCATCGTGAACGCCTCGCCGGTGCTGCGGCCGAGCAGCGTGCCCAGGCCGAGTTGCTCGGCCCGGTGGTAGCCGGTCTGGAGGTTCGCCGACCAGCAGACCGCCGCCTGCGGGTCGACGTACGTCGGCGCGTCCACGTTCAGCACCACCGGGGTGCCCTTGGTGGTGACCGCGATCCGGCCGTGCCCGGTGAAGACGCAGTTGAACAGGCCGGCGGAGGATGCCATGCCCATGCCGCTGACCATCTTGATGTCGTACTGGAGGGACGAGTCGAAGGCCAGCACGCTGGACCCGTTGATGGAGAGCGCGTCGCCCGGTTCGAGGTCGATGACGTGCACGTCCTTGGCGGCCTCGGCGAGGAAGACGTCGCCGCGCCCGGAGAGCTTCATCAGCGGCACGCCCTCGCCGGTGAGCCGCTGCTTGATGAACTTGCCGATGCCGCCCGAACCGAGCGCCTGGAACTGCACCTGGCCCTGGTAGGCGACCATCGACCCGACGCGGGCCATCGCCTCGCCGTCCAGCTCGATCTTCAGCATCTTGGAGTTCTGCAGCCGCATGCCCGGCTGCTGGGACTCCTTCTCGAGGTTCGCCGCGGAGAACAGCTCGCTGCGCATGGTTTTCCTCCTGCATCGGGATGTGCCTGCACCGGAGGTTAGGGGACGGGCGCAACCGCGGGGATCGGCCGAGCGGGGACCGGCGGAACCCGGGTCAACCCCAGCCGAGGGCGTGCAGTAGCTCGTCGTCGATGCCGAAGTGGTGGGCGATCTCGTGCACCACTGTCACCGCGACCTCGTCGACGACGTCCTCGTCGGTGTCGCAGATCGCCAGGATCGGATTCCGGTAGATCAGGATGCGGTCGGGCAGCACACCCGCGTAGTCCCAGCCGCGAGTGGTGAGCGCGTGTCCCTCGTAGAGCCCGAGCAGGTTCTCGCCGGGCGGCGGATCGTCCTCGACCAGGATGACCACGTTGCTCATCAGCCCGAGCAACTCCTCGGGCACCTCGTCGAGCGCCTCGCCGACCAGTTCCTCGAACCGGTCCCGGCTCATCTCCACGGCCACGTCGCCCGGTCACTCCCTCACGGTCGGCACGCGGTACGGCGAGGGCGCCCGCCGGGCACCCCCGCCGTGTCGGACGTGGTCAGGCCAGGCGGGCGGTCAGCGTGATCTGCGCGCCCGGGGACAGCAGCCGGGAGATCGGGCAGTTCTCCTTGGCCGCCTCGGCCAGCTTGGTGAAGCCGGCCTCGTCGAGACCGGGGGCCTGGCCGACGGTCTCCAGGTCGATGCGGGTCACCGTCATGCCGGCGTCGGTCTTGTCGAAGTGCACCTTGGCGGTCGTCTCCACCGACGTGCCGGTGGCGCCCGAGTCGGCGAGCTGCTTGGAGAGGGCCATCGAGAAGCAGCTCGCGTGCGCGGCGCCGATCAGCTCCTCGGGGTTCGTGCCCTCACCCTCCTCGAAGCGCGACGTGAAGGAGTAGTTGCCGGACAGGCCGCCCTTGCCGGTGCGGACGGTGCCCGAGCCCTCGGCGAGGTCGCCCTGCCAACGAGCGGAAGCGGTACGGATAGGCATGGCACCGACGCTAACCGAAACCGGGCCGCCCCGCACCGCCCGGCCGCATCACGCTCCCGGTGGCCGGGTGCCGGCTGTGCCATTATTCGACGCAGGCCCGCCGACGCCGAAGGGTGGCCCATGTCGCAGGATCTCCCCATTCCCAGGCAGGACAACCGCGCCGACGGCACCACGGTGGTGGAGTGGGGCGACACCGACGCCGAGGCCGCCCCGTCCGGCCGGGTGGGCCGGTCACTGGCCGGCCTGGGCCGCGACCACCGCCTGCCGCCGGTGCTCGCCGGGCTCGGCGCGGTCGCCGTGCTCGCCTCGCTGATCGGCGAGTGGCTGGTGATCACGGTGCCGAACGAGGGCGAGGACGGGAACACCACGTTCCGGCTCCCCAGCGGCGTCGCCGAGATCGGCGGCTTCGGCGCGGCGTACCTCGTGGGTCTGCTCGGTCTGTCGGTCGCGGTGGCGCTCGCGCTGCGCGGCGCCCCCGCGGTGCGGCAGCACGCCCGGATCGCCGGGCTGGGCCTCGCGGCGACCCTGATCGGCGTGCTGGTCGCGGCCGCCGCGTCCCTCCAGCAGCTCGCCCGGCATGTCCTGTTCTTCCCGACCGAGCAGCGCCTCCAGGTGGAGCACGGCCGGGGCCTGATCACCGCGTTCCTGGCGGTGGCGCTGCTGGCCGCCGCGCTGCACCTGGCCGGGCGGGTCGGGGACCGGGCCACCGACCGGGCGGACACCGACGTGACGCCGGACGACGACGGGCCGGACGAGCGGTGCGCCCGGCGCCGGCGGGACCGGGACGACGAGGTGCCGCCGGGGCCGGCCGACCTGACGGTGGAGCCGACCCTGCCGTTCGCCGGCCCCGAGCGCTCCCGCTGACCGGTCCCGTCCCGGTCGCCGGCCACCGGATCGCCGCCTCGGATTCGCGCCCGATTCGCCGGAATGCCATGGCCGCCCCCGGTCGTGCGAGATACGGTTGCCTGCCCACCGTCCGGTGGCCGCGGCAGCGAGGACCTGGTCGGCCGGCGTGACGGTGGCGGGCGAAGGAGGAACCATGACCCGCCCGGGCCTGCCCAAGCTGATCGCCACCGACCTCGACGGCACGCTCGTCCGCAGCGACGACACCGTCTCCGCGTACACCCACTCGGTGCTGGACCGGGTGCGGGCGGCCGGGATCCCGGTCGTCGGCGCGACCGGGCGCGGGCCTCGGCTGGCCGAGCTGAGCCGAAACGACATCCGCGCCGCCGACTTCCTGGTGATGGCCGGTGGCGGCTGGGTGGTCGACCAGAGCGATCCGGCCGGCCCGCTGGTGCTGCGCGATGAGCGCCTCAGCGGTGAGGTGCTCGCCCGGCTCCTCGCCGACCTGGAGGCCGCCGTCGGCCCGCTCACCGTGATGGTGGAGGCGTCCGGCGAGCACGACGCGCCGCTCTGGGGCGACTACCACCCGAGCTGGCCCTACCCGGACCGGTTCGAGGCGCGCAGCCGGGCCGAGTGTCTCTCCTGCGACGTGGTCAAGGCGTTCGCCCGCACCGAGGACCACCACGTCGACGAGCTGCTCGCCGCCGCCCGCCGGATCGTGCCGCCGGAGGTGGCCACGCTCACCCAGGCCGGGCTCGGGTTCGTCGAGATCTGCCCGCCGGGGGTCGACAAGGCCACCGGGCTGAGCGTGGTCGCCGAGCGGCTCGGCGTCGACCCGGCGGACGTGCTGGTCTTCGGCGACCAGCCCAACGACCTGCCGATGTTCGGCTGGGCCGGGTGGTCCAGGGTGGCGGTGGCGAACGCCCACCCGGAGCTGCGCGCCGCCGCCGACGAGATCACCCTGCGCAACGACGACGACGGCGTCGCGGTCTACCTGGACCGACTACTCTCCCGGTGATGGGAGAGCCACCTCGACTCGTCGCGACCGACATCGACGGCACGCTGCTGCGCGACGACCGGACGATCAGCCGGCGCACCGCGGGGGTGCTGGCCCGGATCGCCGCCGGGGGCACGCCGGTCGTGCTGGTCACCGGCCGCCCGATCCGCTGGCTCCAACTGGTGTACGACCAGCTCGACGAGCCGTTGCCGGCGATCTGCGCCAACGGCGCGGTGGTGTACGACCCGATCGCCGACGAGGTGCTGCGCGCCGACCCGCTCGCCCCGGAGCTGCTGGCCGAGGTGGCCCGCCGGCTGCGGGCCGAGGTGCCCGGGGTGAGCTTCGCGGTGGAGGTCGGGGACAGCCGGCAGATGCGGCACGAGGCGCACTATCCGCTGCGCTGGGACGCCGACGCCGAGGCCATCCGGGCGGTCGAGTCGCCGGCGGAGCTGCTCGCCGCACCCGCGGTGAAACTGCTGGTCCGGGCCGGCGAGCAGGATCCGGACGTGTTCGTCCGGGTGGTGGCCGGCGCGCTGGAAGGGCTGGCCGAGGCGACCCACTCGTCGTACAGCGGGCTGGTCGAGATCTCCGCCGCCGGTGTCACCAAGGCGGCCGGCCTGGCCTGGTTCGCGGCCCGGCTGGGCGTCGACGAACGGGACGTGCTGGCCTTCGGCGACATGCCGAACGACGTGCCGATGCTGACCTGGGCCGGGCGGGCGGTGGCGGTGGCCAACGCCCACCCGGCGGTGCGGGAGATCGCGGACGAGGTCACCGGCGCGAACACCGACGACGGCGTCGCGGCGTACTTGGAGACGGTCTTCGGGCTGGACTGACGGCGCGGGCCGGGGGCACGTCGCGCGCCCCGGCCCGCGCGGGTCACAGGTACTGACCGGGGGCGTGGCCCTCGTGGCCACCGGGCATCCCCGGCATGCCCGGCACCATCGCCCCGGGGCCGCTGGGCAGCGCCTGGCGGCCGGAGCGCATCTGCTCCAACTGGACGCGGGCGGCCATCTGCTGGGCGACCAGCGCGGCCTGGATGCCGTGGAACAGCCCCTCCAGCCAGCCGACCAGCTGGGCGTGGGCGATGCGCAGCTCACCCTCGCTGGGCGCCTGCTGCTCGGTGAACGGCAGCGAGATCCGCTCCAGCTCCTCGCGCAGCTCGGGGGCGAGGCCCTCCTTCAGCTCGACGATCGAGCGCTCGTGGATCTCGCGCATCCGGTGCCGGCTGGCGTCGTCCAGCGGGGCGGCCTTCACCTCCTCCAGCAGCTGTTTGATCATGCTGCCGATCCGCATCACCTTGGCCGGCTGCTCGACCAGGCGGGTCGGGTCCTCGCCCTTGCCCTCCTCGGCCTGCACGGTGCCGACCGGTCGGCCGTCCGGCCCGACCACCACCACGGTGCCGGGGATGCCGTCGTTGCCCTGTTCGCCGTCGTGTCCGCCGGAGTGTGCTTCCGTCATGGCACCCATCTTTACCCACCCCGACCACGCACACGCGCCCAGGACCGGACCGGCTACCGTCCTCGCATGGCCGGCGACCCCCGCGACGTGCTGACCCGACCGGCCCCGCCGCCGGACGTCACAGTCGCCTACGGCGACCATCCGGACCAGTGCGCCGACCTGCGCCGCCCGGCCGGCGAGGGACCCACCCGGCCGCTGGTCGTGGTGGTGCACGGCGGGTTCTGGCGGGCGGAGTACGACCGCGCCCACACCGGCCCGATGGCGGCCGCGCTGGCCGCGCTCGGTCATCCGGTGGCCCAGCTCGAATACCGCCGGACCGGTCCACCGGGCGACGGCCGGCCGCACCCGCTCACCGACGTGCTCACCGGGGTCGCCGCCCTGCCCGGGCTGGCCGCCGCCGCGCTGCCCGGCCGGGTGGCGGCGGTCCCGCCGGTCCTGGTGGGTCACTCGGCCGGCGGGCACCTCGCGCTGTACGCCGCCGCGCACGCCCCGGACTCCGTCGCCGGGGTGCTCGCGCTGGCGCCGGTCGCGGACCTCGCCGAGGCGTACCGGCTGGACCTGGACGGAGGGGCGGTGGCCGCGCTGCTCGGTGGTGGCCCGGCCGACGTGCCGGACCGGTACGCGGACGCGGATCCATCGGCATTGGTGCCGATCCGGGTACGCACGGTAGTCGTGCACGGGACCCTCGACCAGCAGGTTCCGGTGGCCACGAGCCGCTCCTGGGTGGCCGCCGACCGGGCCTCCGGTGGCGATGCCACGCTGGTTGAGCTGCCGGAATGCGAGCACTTCGGGCTGATCGCGCCGGATTCGGCCGCCTGGCCCCGGGTTGTCGAGGCGTTGCGGTCGCTTCACGATGATCTTCAGGGCATTGACGCAGCGTCGCCGACCAGGTAGAACGCCGAAGGGGTGTGCACCATGGCCACCCCGGCGGGAAGGAAGTTCGGTGGCACAGATGAACCGCAGGCGGGCCCTGCAACTGCTGGCCGCGCTCGGCACCACCGGACTCGTGGCCGGTTGCGGCTCCGGGGACGACACCGAGGAGGCCGCGTCCGGCAGCCCGATCAAGATCGGGTTGATCGTGCCCGGCAGCGGGCCGAACAAGGCCGTCGGCGAAGAGATCAGCAACGGCTTCCAGCTCTTCCTCAGCACCCACGGTCAGCAGCTCGGCGGGCACCCGGTCACGGTGGTGCAGGCCGAGGAGGGCGACAGCGCCGCGACCGGCAAGGCCGCCGTCGACCGGCTGCTGAAGGAGGGCGTGCTCGCGCTCACCGGTGTGGTCAGCCCGGCCGTCATGATCGGCATCCGGAACGTCGTGGAGGAGGCCCGGGTACCTCTGATCGGTTCCAACGCCTCGCCCAAGGAACTCCAGAGCGTGGTCTACATCTGGCGCACCTCGTACGTGCTGGACGAGCCGGGATTCGCGCTCGGGGAGCACCTGCGCCAGACCCTCGACCCGTCCAGCCGGATCGCCATCTTCGGCGCCCAGGGGACGGGCAGCCAGGACGTCGTCGCCGGGCTGCGCCGCGGGTACGAGCAGGGCCGCCGGCTCACCGAGGACCCGATCTACACCCCCAACTACGCCAACCCCGGCAAGAGCGCCTACGCCGGCCCGATCCGCAAGGCGCTGGCCCGCGAGCCGGACGCGATCTTCTGCCACTACAGCGGCTCGCAGGCGGTGCAGTTCATCAAGCAGCTCTACGACGAGGGCTATCGGGGGCCGATCTACGCGCCCGGTTTCCTCACCGAGGGCACCGTCCTCGAACAGCTCGACGACGGCGAGAAGGGCCGGGACCGCCGGCTGATCGAGGAGCACGGTATCGAAACCGCGCTGAACTACTCGGCCGACCTGAACAACACCCCGAACCGGGTGTTCGCCTCGGCCTACCGCAAGACGTTCAACACCTCGCCGACCACCTACGCGATGGCCTCCTACGACGCGGCGCAGGTGCTGGACAAGGCGATCCGGCTGGTCGGCGGCGACCCGTCCCCGACCCAGCTCAACCTGGCGCTCGGCAAGATCGGCCAGATCGACAGCCCGCGCGGTTCCTGGCAGTTCAACCAGCCGCGTACCCCGCAGCAGAAGTGGTACCTGCGCAGGGTGCAGTTGGACGGCCGGATGCTCGCCAACGTGGTGATCAACGAGCTGGCCACGCTCGGCTGACGCGACGAGAGGCGGCCTCCCGCCGGGAGACCGCCTCTCGAACCGCCCTGACGTCAGTGCCGCAGCTCGGCGATGCAGCACTTCACGCTGCCGCCGCCCTTCTTCAGCTCGGCCAACTCCACCGGCACCGGATGGTAGCCGGCCGCCTTCAGCGTGCCGGCCAGCCGGGTGGCCTCGCTGTTCAGCACCACGTTGAGCCCGTCGCTGACCAGGTTCAGGCCGAAGGCCAGGGCGTCCTCGTCGTCCGCGACGACCGCGTCCGGGAAGAGCTGGTGCAGCACCCGCTGGCTGGCCGCCGAGAAGGCGCCCGGGTAGTAGACGACGTTCCCGTCGTCGATCGAGGCGAGCGCCACGTCCAGGTGGTAGAAGCGCGGGTCGACCAGACGCAGCGAGACCACCGGTCGGCCGAGCGCCTCCTGCGCCTCGGCGTGCGCGGCCAGCTCGGTACGGAAGCCGTGGCCGGCGAGGATCAGCCCGCCGTGCGCTTCCGGCAGGTACGCGAAGTCGCCCTCACCCTCGTTCGTCTCGCTCGGCGCGATGAAGTGCCAGCCCTGCTCCTCGTAGAACGCCCGGTGCGCGGCGGCCTCGCCGACCCGCTGCTCGTGCTTGAACCGGGCGCCGTAGACCGTGCCGTCGACCACGAAGGCGCCGTTGGCCGCGAAGACCATGTCCGGCAGGCCCGCCTCGGGGGTGAGCGTGTGCACGTCGTGGCCGAGCCCGAGCAGCGTCTCGCGCAGCCGGTCCCACTGCTTGACCGCCAGGTCGGCGTCGACCGCCGTGGTCACGTCCATCCACGGGTTGATCGCGTACTCGACCGCGAAGTGCTCAGGGGAGCACATGAGATATGTCCGCTTTCGCGGGACTCGCTGCTGGTTCACGGTCACCAAGAGTAGGTACGGTAGAACTTTGGTAACAGCCACAACCATTGCTTCCCAGAGGCGGAACGTTGCAGATAGACGCGGTCGACCAGCGAATCATTGCGTTGCTCGTGGCGGACGCCCGCGCCTCCTACGCGGACATCGGCACCCGCGTGTCACTCTCCGCCCCCGCCGTGAAGCGCCGGGTCGACCGGCTGCGCGCCGCCGGGGTGATCCGCGGCTTCACCGCGGTCGTCGACCCCGCCGCCGTCGGCTGGACCACCGAAGCCTTCGTCGAGCTGTTCTGCGCCGGCCGGACCACCCCCACGCAGATCGGCGTCGCCGCCCGGCGGCACCCCGAGGTGGTCGGCGCCTACACCGTCTCCGGCGAGGCCGACGCGCTGGTGCACCTGCGCGCTGCCGACATCGCCCACCTCGAGGAGGCGTTGGAACGGCTGCGCGCCGAACCGTTCGTCACCTCGTCCCGCAGCACCATCGTGCTGTCCCGGTTGGTCGAGTCGCCCGGCGTCGGACCCTCCAACCCCTGACGGGGTTGACCTCAACCCCGCTTCACGTCGTTGACTCGGCTCGGACGAGAGCCGAGGGAGGCGCGATGCGTGCGGTGTGGCTGCGGGAGTTCGGCGGACCGGAGGTGCTCGTAGCGGGGTCGGCGCCCGACCCGGCGCCCGGGCCGGGCCAGGTCCTCGTCGAGGTGGCGCACGCCAACATCACCTTCGTCGAGACGATGTTCCGGGCCACCGGCTTCGGCCCGTTCGCCGGTGACCTGCCGTTGATCCCCGGCAACGGCGTCGGCGGCACGATCGCGGCCGTCGGCCCCGGGGTCGATCCGACGCTCGTCGGCCGGCGCGTCGTCACCGGCACCGGCGGCACCGGCGGCTATGCCGAGCGCGTCGTCGTCGACCGGGATGCGCCGGCCGGCGTACCCCCGGGGTTGCCGCTGGATCAGGCGGTGGCGGTGCTGGCCGACGGCCGGACCGCCCTCATGCTGGTCCGGGCGGCGGACCCACGGCCCGGCGAGCGGGTCCTCGTGGAGGCCGCCGCCGGCGGGGTCGGCACCCTGCTGACGCAGCTCGTCGGGCAGGCCGGCGCCACCGTGGTGGCCGCCGCCGGCGGCCCCGACAAGGTCACCGTGCTCCGCGACGCGAAGCTCGACGTGGTGGTCGACTACCGGGAGCCGAACTGGGCCGACCAGGTGCGGGCCGCCGTCGGCGCCGTCGACGTGGTCCTCGACGGCGTCGGTGGCACACTCGCCCGCCAGGCATTCGACCTGCTCGACCACGGCGGCCGGATGCTCAGCTTCGGGCTGGCCAGCGGCGCCTGGGCGGATGTGCCGGCCGACGTCGCCGCGGAGCGCGGGGTGACGCTGCTACGACCCCGACCTCGACCCGACGAGCTGCGCGCACTCACCGAGGAGGCGCTCGCCATGGCCGCGGCCGGCCGGCTCCGGCCGCTGATCGCCCAACGTTTCCCGCTGGAACGGGCCGCCGACGCGCACGCCGCCATGGAAGCCCGCGCCACCGTCGGCAAGACCCTGCTCGACGTGCGCTGACCTCAGAGGTACATGCCGGTGCGGTGCTCCTGCGCCCGCGCCGGCTTGTCGCCCTCGCCGAAGAACCGCTTGCCGCCGAACTCGCCGTGCAGCCGGTCGTCCAGCTCGTCGGCGAGGCCGGTCATCACCTGCACGGCGAGCATCAGATGGGTGGCCTGGAAGTTACGGCCGAAGACCGGGATCGACGCCCACACCGTGTCGTCGGCGCAGTAGAGCCGGCCGATCGGCATCCGGTTGGTCAACTCGGAGAGCTTCACGTAGAGCCGCTCGGTCGGCTCGACCTCGGTCAGCACCGGCGAGAAGACGTCGACGAGCGGCGGATTGTCCCGCACCCGTACGAAGACCATGGCCGAGCCGGCCCGAATGTTGATGTCACCGTCGGAGTCGACCTGCACCTGGTCGGAGTCGGACTTGAGCATCGTCGAGACGACCGTGCGGACCCGCTCCTCCAGGGCCAGCACGTCGTTCTCGCCCGCGTTCGCCGCCGCCGCGGCGGCCAACGCCTCGTCCAGGTCGGCCTCCACGTCCCGGTCCGACCCGAACTCGGCGCGGGCGGTGCCGAGCGGCTCCACCGGCAGCGGCTCACCGTCGGCGTCGTGCACCAGATAGACCAGGAACGCGGGATGCGGGGCGCCGTAGACGTCACGCAGCGTCCGGGAGAGCACGGCGGACAACCGGGTCGCCTCGTCGACGCCGCAGTCCAGGCCGAACTGCTCACCGGAGCCCGACACCACCCCCGGCGGCGACCAACCCAGCGCCACCATGTCGGCCACCGCCGCCCGGTCCAGCCGGTAACCCTGCGGCAGGGTGGCGTTGCCGACCGCCCGGGCCGACAGGCCACCCTCCGCGCCGGCGTCCGCGCTGACCGAGTAGACGGCGTCCCCCGTGCCGGAGGCCGTCGGGTCGAGGGTGACCTCCAGGTGCCCACCGGCGGGCAGTCCGCGCAACCGATCGGCCAGGGCGCGGGCGAACTCCCGCCAGGCCTCGGTCACCTTGGCCCGCAGGTCGGCCGTGGTCGGCTCGTCCAGCAGGATCGACTCGTGCTGCTCCGGCGCGCCGCCGGAAGGCTCGTCGACCGGCGCCGAGGGGTGGTCTGCCGTCATGATCGCCTCCGTCCGTTCCCGCCACCCTACCCAGGGGCACTTCCGGCCGGACGTACTACTTCGCCCCGGTGGTCCCGTCCAGCTCCACCGGCCAGGAGCCGGCGAGAGCGCTGATCCGGGCGGCCGCCGCGGCCGGATCCGCGCCGCGCCCCACGGCCACCCCCAACAGGTACGCGCTGACCGGCGCGCCCGGCCGGAGCACCTGGTGCGCCACGTCCCGGGCCACGTCGAGCACCACCGAAACGGGCACCTCGGCCCGATCCAGGTCCAGCTCCGCACAGGCCGCGGTGAGCCAGTCGTCCAGCACCGTCATGTCGCCCACTCCTCGGCCCGGCGTACGTCCCCGTCAGTGTCGCAGTCGAACCAGGGCGGCGCCCCGGCACCGGACCAGACCACCTCCCGGACCGTGGTGCCGGCCAGCAGCTCGCGTACCGGAGCGCCGTCGACAGTTCCGCCCCGGCTCGCCGCCAGCCGGTCGAGCGCGGCGCGCAGCGTGGCCAGGCGCCAGACCCCGCAGAGCTGCTGGCGGCGGCCGTCGCCGTCCACGTAACAGGCCACCCCGTCGGCCGACCCGGCGAGCGCGCGCCGCAACTCGGCCACCGCGCCGGCGGTGAGCAGCGGCAGGTCGGCGGCGAGCAGGGCAACCACGGGCGGGTCGGAACGCAGCAGGGCCAGCCCCGCCGCCGTGGCGGCCACCGGACCACCCCCGGGCGGGTCCTCCCGGGTCACCCGCGTTCCCGCCGGCACCGGACCGGACGGGCCGACCACGACCCGCTCGCTCGCCTCGGCCACCGCCGCCAGCACTCGGTGCAACATCGGCCGGCCGCCGACCGGACGGGCCGGCTTGTCCACCCCGCCCATCCGCCGGGCCGCGCCGCCGGCGAGCAGCACCGCCGCGTACCCGGTCACCGCCTCACCCTACCCAGGCCCCCACCGGTACGCGGGTCGACGCCTTTGATCGACTCCGGTCCGCCGAGGTGGCGGGACCCCGGAGCGATCGACGTAGCCACCCCGCCGCACTGGTGTCGATCATGGGGGCCCGGCCGGCGTGCGGGCGCGGCCGGCGTGCGGGCGCGGCCGGCGTGCGGGCGCGGCCGGCGTGCGGGCGCGGCCGGCGTGCGGGCGCGGCCGGCGTGCGGGCGCGGCCGGCGTGCGGGCGCGGCCGGCGTGCGGGCGCGGCCGGCGTGCGGGCGCGGCCGGCGTGCGGGCGCGGCCGGCGTGCGGGCGCGGCCGGCGTGCGGGCGCGGAAACGTGCAGGTGCGGGAGCGTGGCGGGTGGGAGCGTGGCGGGTGGGAGCTGGAGGTGCGGGCGGGGTGGGTGCGGGAGAGGATGGCGGGATGGGACGGGCGACAGACCGGCGAGGCGTGCTGCGGATCGACCTCGGGGCGACGGACGAACGTCGGGCCCGGGTTCGCCGGCAGGACACCATGGCCGTCGAGGAGCCGCTGGAGATCCGGGTCGGGCCGGCCGGCCCCGGCCGCCGCCGACCGCTCGCGGTGACCATGCGCACTCCGGGCGACGACCTGGACCTGGCGATCGGCTTCCTGCTCACCGAAGGGCTGATCCGGTCGGCGGAGGACGTGCACACCGCGCAGCTGTGCGCCGGCGCGGACACACCCAACACCTACAACGTGGTCGACGTGGTGCTCTCCCCCGGTGTGCCGGAGCCGGCGACCGACCCGACGCGAAACTTCTACACCACCAGCTCGTGCGGAGTGTGCGGCAAGGCGAGCATCGAGTCCGTGCGCACCCGCTCCCGGTTCGCCGTGCGGGAGGACCCGCTGAAGGTGACCGCCGAACTGCTGGCCGCGCTGCCCGACCGGCTACGCGCCGCGCAGCGCGCCTTCGACCGTACCGGCGGCCTGCACGCGGCCGGGCTCTTCGACGCCGACGGCGAACTGCTGGTGCTGCGCGAGGACGTGGGCCGGCACAACGCCGTGGACAAGGTGGTCGGCTGGGCCGCCCGCGCGGACCGGCTGCCGCTCGCCGGCCACGTGCTGCTCGTCTCCGGCCGCGCCAGTTTCGAACTCACCCAGAAGGCGTGGATGGCCGGGGTGCCGCTGCTGGCGGCGGTCTCCGCGCCCAGCACGCTCGCCGCCGAGCTGGCCGAGGAGGCCGGGATGACGCTTGTCGGCTTCCTGCGTGGCCCGACCATGAACGTCTACACCGGTACGCAGCGCGTGCCCGGTTGACCCACGCCCGTTCAGCGGGGCGGGCGACGCCGCCGACGCCGGCGCAGCACGGCCCCGCCGGCGTCGGTAGGCCAGCCGTCCAGCTCGGACGGGGGCAGCCCTCGACGGAGCGCCTCGTCGAGAAGCACCGCGAGCGGGTATTCGGGGTGCGTCGCGAGCACCCGCTCCAAGGTGACGGCGGCCAGCGCGCCGTGCCCGGCCCGCCAGGCGGCGAACGAGAGCAGCGTTCCGGGCGCCGCGGTCAGGTCCGGCTCGGCCCGCCGGAAGACGTCGGTCCAGAGGCTGATGTCGGCGTCCAGGCCGTCGGTACGGGACCACGCGTGGTCCCGTACCGCGACGTGGGTGAGGAGCACGGTCAGCCAGGCCACCTCGTCGTCGTCGAGCCGCTCGCCGCGCCGCTGCCGGCGGAACGCGGCCCGCACCGCCGCCGTGCCGGCCGAGCGCACGGCCCGGGCCTCCCCACGCCGGCCACCGGACGGGACGCCACCCGGCGCGACGCCGTCGGACGAGACGCCACCCGGTGAGTCGCTGCCGGGCGGGACACCGGTGAGTGCGGCCAGTCGGGTTCGCGCCCGGCCGGTAGCCCGGCGCATGGCGAGTCGGACCGGACCGTCGAGCGGCGACACCTGCGCCGCCAGCGCGGCCCGGTCGGGCAGGGCGACCTGGCCGGCGAAGACGGCTGCCGCGCTGACCTGGCTGGCGGCCGGGTCGTACGGGGTGCCGTCGGCCGGGCAGCAGGCCGGCTCGTCGCACAGGTAGGACCACCAGCGACCGTCGGTGACCCGGAGCGCGTCGAGGACGATCACGCCCGCCTCGTCCAGCGCCCCACCGACCGCGTCCACGGCGCCGGTCACCCGGGCTGCCGGGCCGTAGCCGATGACCGTCGCGGCGTCGGCGTCCTGCCGCACCACCACCCGGGCCAGGTGCCGGGCCGCCGGGCCCGGGTCGGACCCCGGTTCGGGCAGGTCTCCCCGGGCGGCGAAGACCACGCGCCGGCCCCGCACCGCGACCACCACCACGCTGTCGGCGGGATGGAAGCCGAGCAGGTAGGGCACGGCGGCGACGAGGTCGGCCGGTGAGCGGACGGAGAGGCGGGGGCGGTCGGTCGAGTTCATGCCGGGAGCGTGCGTGGCGCCCGGCCGGCGCGGGAGGCCCTGTGGACGACACGCAGTCCGTCCACAGCTACCCCGCGTATCGGTCCAGGTGGGCTCGATCGGCGACGATCGCGGTTCGACACGGTCCACGGATGTCCCAGGCACCGGCTACCTTGCCGTCATGGACCTGGCGTACCTGCGGGCACACCCGGAGCACCTGCCGACCTTCCTGACCCACCAGCGGATCCGGGAGACGCCGGTCGCCGGTGGCGACATCTGCACGGCGTCCCGGCTCACCCTGGACGACGGGCACTCCGTCTTCACCAAGAGCTGGCCGGAACGGGCTGTGCGACCGGCGCCCGACGGCTTCTTCGCCACCGAGGCGGCCGGCCTGCGGTGGCTGCGCGACGCCGACGCGGTGCCGGTGCCCGAGGTGCTGGTCGCGCTGCCGGAGCTGCTGGCGCTCGACTGGGTGGAGCCGGGCGAACCGGGCCCGGAGGCGGCCGAGTCGTTCGGCCGTGGGCTGGCGGGGCTGCACCGGGCCGGCGCGCCCGCGTTCGGCGCCGAGTGGCCCGGGTTCATCGGCGCGTTACCGCAGGACAACACGCCCGACCCGGGGCCCTGGTCGAGCTGGTTCGCCGGGTGTCGGCTGCTGCCGCACCTGCGGGCCTCGGTCGACCGCGGCGCGCTCAGCGGGCCCGTGGCGGCGCTCGTCGAGCAGGTGGCCGAGCGGGTCGGCGAGTTCGGCGGCGACGAGCCGCCGTCCCGACTGCACGGTGATCTCTGGCCCGGCAATCTGCTCTGGGGTGGCGACGGCCGGGTCTGGCTGGTCGACCCGGCGGCCCACGGCGGCCACCGGGAGACCGACCTCGCCCAGCTCGCGCTCTTCGGCGGCCCGCCGCACCTGGACCGGATCATCGCCGCCTACCATGAGGCGTGGCCGTTGGCCGACGGCTGGCGCGAGCGGGTGCCGCTGCACCAACTGCACCTGCTGCTGGTGCACACCGCGCTCTTCGGCGAGGTGTACGCGGAGGCGGTGTCCTCCGCCGCACGGGCCGCGCTCCGGGCCCCCGGACGCGCTACGGTCGAGCAATGACCGCCTCCCGGACGACGGCCGACGGGCCTCTCGCCGACCGCTACGGTCGCGTCGCCCGGGACCTGCGGGTCTCGCTGACCGACAAGTGCAACCTGCGCTGCACCTACTGCATGCCGGCGGAGGGCCTGCCCTGGCTGGCCGGTCCGCAGCTGCTCACCGACGACGAGATCGTCCGCCTGGTCGGCGTCGCGGTGCGCCGGCTCGGCATCACCGAGGTGCGGTTCACCGGCGGTGAGCCGCTGATCCGGCCCGGCCTGCCCGGCATCGTGGCGGCCGTGGCCGCGCTGACGCCCCGGCCACGCATCTCGCTGACCACCAACGGCATCGGCCTGGCCCGCCTCGCGCCGGCGCTGCGCGCGGCCGGGCTGGACCGGGTGAACGTCTCGCTGGACACGCTCGACCGGGACCGGTTCGCCGCCCTGACCCGGCGGGACCGGCACGACGACGTGCTCGCCGGGTTGGCCGGCGCGGCCTCCGCCGGGCTCACCCCGGTGAAGATCAACGCGGTGCTGATGCGCGGCGTCAACGACGACGAGGCGCCGGAGCTGCTGCGGTTCGCCCTGGCCCACGGCTACGAGCTGCGGTTCATCGAGCAGATGCCGCTGGACGCCCAGCACGGCTGGGACCGGTCGACCATGGTCACCGCCGACGAGATCCTGGTCGCCCTGCGCGCCGAGTTCACGTTGCGGGCGGACCCGACCGAGCGGGGCGCCGCGCCTGCCGAGACCTGGCTGGTGGACGGCGGGCCGGCCCGGGTCGGGGTGATCGGCAGCGTGACCCGGCCGTTCTGCGGCGACTGCGACCGCACCCGGCTCACCGCCGACGGTCAGGTGCGCAACTGCCTCTTCGCCACCGACGAGTCCGACCTGCGGGCCGCGCTGCGGGGCGGCGCCGACGACGAGGAGCTGGCCCGCCGCTGGCGGGCCGCGATGTGGGGCAAGCGCGCCGGGCACGGCATCGACGACCCGACCTTCCTGCAGCCCGTCCGACCGATGTCGGCGATCGGAGGATGACGGTGGAGCTGACCGTCCGCTACTTCGCCGGGGCCCGGGCCGCCGCCGGTCGCGCCGAGGAGACCGCATCCGCCGGCCGGTCGCTGGACGAACTCCTGGACGACCTCGCCGCCCGGCACGGGGAGCGACTGGCCGTGGTGCTCAAGGCGGCGAGTTTCCTGGTCGACGGCGTGGCCTGTCATGATCGTCGGGCACCGTTGCCGGCCGGGGTGACGGTGGACGTGCTGCCACCCTTCGCGGGCGGCTGAGGGAGGCCGACGTGCTGGCGATGGCGACATTCGTGGGTCTCGTCGTGCTCGTCATCGGCCTGATCCACTTCTACCTGTGGAAGCGGATGGTCCGGGACACCACCCGTCCCGGGCCCTGGCGCCGGGGCGGGGCCGTGGTGGCGATCCTGCTCGCGTTGCTCGTGCCGGCGACCATGGCCGGCACCCAGAACGGCTTCTACTGGCTGGCCTGGCCGGGCTACCTCTGGCTGGCCCTGATGTTCTACCTGCTGGTGCTGCTGCTGGTGCTCGAGGTGCCGGCAGCGGTGGTCCGGCTGGCCCTGCGCCGGCGCGCCCGGTCGGCCGCAGCCGCCGGCCCGGAACCCGAGCCGGCGCTGGTCGGCGCGGGCGGCCCGGCCCGGCCCGGCGACGCCCACCCGGCCGGTCGCACCGGCGACGCCGGCAGCCCCACGCCGCCGGACGGGGCCGACGACACGCCCCCGACCGGCGACGCGGGCGACCTGCCGGCGACCGGGGCGGGGGCGCCCGACCACGACCCGTCCCGCCGGCTGCTGCTGGCGCGCGGCGCGGCGATCTTCGCCGGGCTCACGGCCGCCGGCGTGACCGGGTACGGCGTCCGCACCGCGATGGGGCCGCCCCAACTGGACCGGGTCCGGATCCCGCTGGCCAAGCTGCCCCGGAGCATGGACGGGCTGCGGATCGCGACCGTCTCCGACATCCACCTCGGGCCGCTGCGCGGCCGGGCGCACACCGAGCGCATCGTCGCGATGATCAATCGGCTGGACGCCGACCTGGTGGCGGTGGTCGGCGACCTGGTGGACGGCTCGGTGGCCGAGTTGGGCGCGGCGGCGGAGCCGCTGCGCGACCTGCGCTCCCGGTACGGCAGCTTCTTCGTCACCGGCAACCACGAGTACTACTCCGGCGTCGAGGAGTGGGTCCGCGAGGTGGACCGTCTCGGCCTGCGGGTGCTGCAGAACGCGCGGCAGGAGATCCGAGCCCGGGGCGGGGTGCTCGACCTGGCCGGCGTCAACGATGTGACCGCCGACGGCACCGGGCTGGCCGCGCCGGCCGACTACGCCGCCGCGCTCGGCGACCGCGACCCGAGCCGCCCGGTGGTGCTGCTGGCCCACCAGCCGGTGGCCGCGCACGAGGCGGCGAAGTTCGGCGTCGACCTCCAGCTCTCCGGGCACACCCACGGCGGCCAGATGGTGCCGTTCAACCTGGCGGTGAAGCTCCAGCAGCCGGTGGTCTCCGGCCTGGGCGAGGTGGACGGCACCAAGGTCTACGTCACGAACGGGGCCGGCTTCTGGGGTCCGCCGGTGCGGGTCGGCGCTCCGCCGCAGGTGACGTTGGTGGAGCTGCGCGCCCCATAGCGTGCGGGAGCGGCCGCGTCCAGCACCGCATTGCTCAGGTCACGCGTACGCGTGGCGGCGGGCGGGTAGGCAAGCGGACGTGACAGGATGCGGCGTGCCTCCGTTCAGCGCCGCACCCCCCGGTGGCCTCCCGCCCTACGTCGCGGATCTGCACATCCACTCGAAGTACTCGCGCGCGTGCAGCCGTGACCTGACCTTGCCGAACCTCGGCTGGTGGGCCCGGCGCAAGGGCATCGGGGTGCTCGGCACCGGCGACTTCACCCATCCCGCCTGGTACGACCACCTGCGCGAGACGCTGCACCCGGCCGAGCCCGGCCTCTACCGGCTGTCGCCGGAGGCGGAACGGGACATCGCCCGGCGGCTCCCGCCCCGGCTGGCCAGCGAGGCGGAGGCGGACCCGGTCCGGTTCATGCTGAGCGTGGAGATCTCCACCATCTACAAGCGGGACGACCGGACCCGCAAGGTGCATCACCTGATCTACCTGCCGGACCTGGACGCGGTGGGGCGCTTCAACACCGCGCTGGGCCGGATCGGCAACCTCGGCTCGGACGGCCGGCCGATCCTCGGGCTGGACTCCCGCGACCTGCTGGAGATC
This sequence comes from Micromonospora sp. WMMD980, assembly GCF_029626035.1. Taxonomy (NCBI): domain Bacteria; kingdom Bacillati; phylum Actinomycetota; class Actinomycetes; order Micromonosporales; family Micromonosporaceae; genus Micromonospora; species Micromonospora sp. WMMD980. The sequence goes on along the minus strand of NZ_JARUBE010000003.1, from coordinate 5,633,766 downwards.
ACGCTGGAGGCCAGCGCGGACGGCTACCTGGTGCCGGCGCACATCTGGACGCCGTGGTTCTCCGCGCTCGGCTCGAAGTCCGGCTTCGACGCGATCGCCGACTGCTACGCCGACCTGGCCGAGCACATCTTCGCGGTGGAGACCGGGCTCTCCTCCGACCCGGAGATGAACTGGCGGGTCGGCAGCCTGGACCGCTACCAGTTGGTGTCGAACTCGGACGCGCACTCGCCGCCGGCGCTGGCCCGGGAGGCGACCGTGCTCACCGCGTCGCGCGACTACTTCGCGATCCGCGAGGCGCTGCGCACCGGGGACGGGCTGGCCGGCACCGTCGAGTTCTTCCCGGAGGAGGGCAAGTACCACGCCGACGGGCACCGGCTCTGCGGGGTGAACTGGTCGCCGGAGCGGACCCGCGAGGCGGGCGGGCGTTGCCCGGAGTGCGGCAAGCCGCTGACCGTCGGTGTGCTCAGCCGGGTCGAGGCGCTCGCCGACCGGCCGGCGGGGCACCGGCCCGCGCACGCCCGCGAGGTAACCCACCTGGTGCCGCTGGCCGAGATCCTGGGTGAGCTGAACCGGGTGGGCGCGCGGTCGAAGAAGGTCGCGGGCAAGCTCAACGAGCTGGTCGCGGCGCTCGGCCCGGAGTTGGAGATCCTGACCCGTACGCCGGTGGAGGAGATCGGCCGGGTCGGCGGCGAGCTGCTCGCGGAGGGTATCGACCGGCTGCGCCGCGGCGAGGTGCGCCGGGTGCCGGGTTACGACGGTGAGTACGGGGTGATCACGCTGTTCGATCCGGCGGAACTGGGCGCTCCGGGTGGCGGGGGCGGGCAGGACGCGCTCTTCGACGTACCCGTGCCCGCGCAGCGGCGGCCGACGGAGCCGACGCCGAAGCCGAAGGCCAGGCGCCCGGCGGAGGCGCGGCCGGAGCCGAAGCGGAAGCCGCCCGCGCCTCCGCTCGCACCGCCGCCCTCACCGCACGAGCCGTTCGAGCCGATGCTGGCCGGCATGGAGGAGGTCGGCACCGGCCTGCTGGACCGGCTGGACGCGATGCAGCGGGTGGCGGCGTCGGCGCCGGGCGGTCCGCTGCTGATCGTGGCCGGCCCGGGCACCGGCAAGACCCGCACGCTGACCCACCGGATCGCCTACCTGTGCGCGGAGTTGAACGTCTTTCCGGACCAGTGCCTGGCGATCACGTTCACCCGCCGGGCGGCCGAGGAGCTGCGGCACCGCCTGGACGGGCTGCTCGGGCCGGTCGCCGAGGACGTCACGGTGGGCACGTTCCACGCGCTCGGGTTGACAGTGCTGCGGGAGAACGCGGCGGCGGCCGGGCTGCCGGCGGACTTCCGGATCGCCGACGACGCCGACCGGGCGGCGGCCCGCGCGGAGGCCGGCGACGACGACGAGCGGTACGTGGCGCTGCTGCGCAAGCGGGACCTGGTCGACCTGGACGAGCTGCTCACCCTGCCGGTGGCGCTGCTGAAGGGCGACCGGAAGCTGGTCCGGGACTACCGGGAGCGGTGGAAGTGGATCTTCGTCGACGAGTACCAGGACGTCGACGCGGTCCAGTACGAGCTGCTGCGGCTGCTCAGCCCCGCCGACGGCAACCTGTGCGCGATCGGCGACCCGGATCAGGCGATCTACTCGTTCCGGGGTGCGGACGTCGGCTACTTCCTGCGCTTCTCGCAGGACTTCACCGACGCCCGGCTGGTCCGGCTGAACCGCAACTACCGCTCCTCGGCGCCGATCCTGGCCGCCGCCGTGCAGGCGATCGCGCCGTCGTCGCTGGTCCGGGGTCGCCGCCTGGATCCGGCCCGGCTCGATCCGGAGGCCCCGCTGGTCGGCCGGTACGCCGCGACCACGGTCTCCGACGAGGCCGACTTCGTGGCCCGCACCGTCGACGAACTGGTCGGCGGCCTGTCCCACCGGTCGTTCGACTCCGGCCGGGTCGACGGGCGGACGACCTCGCTCTCCTTCTCCGACATCGCCGTGCTCTACCGCACCGACTCCCAGGCCGCGCCGATCGTGGACGCGCTGGCCCGGGCGAACATCCCGGTGCAGAAGCGCTCGCACGACCGGCTGCGCGACCGTCCCGGTGTCGCCGCCATCGCCCGCGAGCTGCGCCACGCCGGCCTCGACGGCTCCCTGACCTCCCGGGTACGCGAAGCCGGGCGGATCCTGGCGGAGCGCTTCGCCGTGCCGACGCTCGACGGCTCCGGCACGGTACGCCCCGAGGACGTCCGCACGGCAGTGGACCTGCTCACCCCGCTGGCCCGGCGCTGCGCCGACGACCTCGGGTCCTTCCTCAGCCAGCTCGCCACCGGCGCCGAGGTGGACGCGCTCGACCCGCGCGCCGAGGCGGTCACGCTGCTCACCCTGCACGCGGCCAAGGGCCTGGAGTTCCCGGTGGTCTTCCTGGTCGGCGCCGAGGACGGCCTGTTGCCGCTGCGCTGGCCCGGCACCGAGCCGGACGAGGACACGGTGGCCGAGGAGCGTCGACTCTTCTTCGTCGGGCTGACCCGGGCGCAGGACCGGCTCTACGTCAGCCACACCGCCCGCCGCAGCCGGCACGGCACGGAACGGGAGACCCGCCCGACACCGTTCCTCGACGTGATCGACCCGGCCCTGTTCGACCGGCTGGGCGCCGCCGAACCCCGCCGCCCCCGCGATCACCAGCTCCGCCTGATGTGAAAGGCGGGGCCCCTTCTTAACGCCTACGGTAGAGAGGGGGCCCCTTCTCACCGCCGGTGCGGCGGCAACCGGCGGTGCGGCGGCAACCGGCGGCGCGGCGGCAACCGGCGGCGCGGCGGTGCGGCAGCGGGTCAGGTGAGGACGGCGGCCAGCCAGGCGCCGGCGAGGATCGCCGGGCCGAACGGCAGCGGAGTGTCCCGGCGGATCCGGCCGGCGACGAGCAGCGCGAGCACCGCCGCCCCGGCGAGCACGTGCGGGAGGACCAGCCCGAGTCGGAGCGCCGGCCACCCGAGCCAACCCAGCGGGAGCCCGAGCGCGGTGCCGAGCTTCACGTCACCGAAGCCGAGCCGGGCACCCGGCAGCAGCGCGAGCAGCACGTATCCGCCCAGGGACAGGCCGGCACCGGCCAGGGCGGTACCGGCGCGGCCCGGTTCGCCGGCGAGCAGGGCGGCCCCGGTCAGGCCCAGCCCGCCGAGCGCCACCACGCCGACAAGCGGATCGGGCAGCCGCAGCGCGAACAGGTCGGTCACCACGAGCACCAGGCCGGCCGCCGCGACCAGCAGGAGGGCCGGCAGCGCGGGTTCGGTGCCGTGCGCGGCGGCCAGCCCGCCGAACACCAGCGCCCCGACCACCGCGCCGCCACAGGACACCCCGGCCACGGCGCCGACGCAGGACACCCCGGCCACGGCACGGACGCAGGGCACCCCGGTCGCCGGGCCGTCGAGGGGTGCCGGAGCGTCGTCGGGAGGCACGCCGACGGCGTGCCGGCCGAGCGGCACCGCGACCAGGCCGGCGAGCGCACCGAGGAGCGTCGCCCCCGCCACCCACGCCGTCGACACGGCCGGGACGCTACCGCCCGGCCGGGCCTCGGACCGTCCCGTTCCCGGCTGCCGGCGCGGTCCGGCGTGGACGTTCGGTGCTGACCACCACCGCCACCCCGGCCACGATCACCGCGCCACCGAGCAGCACCTGGGCGGTGACCGGCTCGGCGACGAGCAGGGCGCCGAGCGCCACCGCGACCGCCGGGTTCACGTACGCGTAGGTGGAGACCAGGGAGATCGGCGCGTGGGCGAGCAACCAGACGTAAGCGGTGAAGGCGATCAGCGAACCGGCGACCATCAGGTACGCGAGTGCCAGCCAGGACCGCCCGGTCACCTCGGCGGGGTCGAAGTCGCGCAGCTCACCGCGGACGGCCGCGATCACGCTGAGCGCCAGCGCGCCGGCCACCATCTCGTAGACGGTCGCCACGAACGGATCGGCGGGCATCCGGATCCGGCCGGCCAGGTAGGAGCCGACGGACCAGCTGACCGCGCCCGCGACGACGGTCAGCGCGCCGGCCAGCGGCACACCGTCGACGCCGTCGCGGGGCAGCACGAGCAGGACGAGACCGGCGAAGCCGAGCCCCACGCCGACGAAGGTCCACGGGCGGGGCCGGTCCCCACCGGCGGTGCGAAGCACCACCACCAGGAGCGGGACGGTGGCGACCAGCAACGCGGCGACGCCGGAGGGCACCGCGTCGCCGGGCGGGCCGGACTCGGCGACCACCACCAGCCCGTTGCCGCCGGCCAGCAGCAGCACCCCGACCAGCGCGGCCGAGCCGAGGCGACGGGGCGGCACGCGCAGCGACCCGGGCCCGCGACGCAGCCTCAGCACCAACGCGAGCACCACGGCGGCGGCGGCGAACCGCATCGCGGCGGAGGTGAGCGGCGGCAGGGACTCGACCGCAACCCGGATGCCCAGGTAGGTCGAGCCCCAGAACAGGTAGACCAGGGCCAGGGCGGTCCAGATCAGGGCGGTGCGGGCCGGCGGCGCCGGGGATCCGGTGGCGTCCGTCGCACTCGTGGGGCGTGAGCTCATCGGTGGACCACGCTACGGTGACCACGGCGTCGGCGTTGCCCCTTGGTGGCCGGCCTCTCAGCACTGGCGTACGCAGGAGGCGTTCATGTCGAACTTCGGACCACCGGGCGGCGGCGCACCCGAGCCCTGGGGAGCACGGCGTCCCGCCGATGGCTACGCCCCCGACCCGGCCCCGGGCGGACCGCAGTACGGCGGCCCACCCCAGCAGTACGGCCCACCGCAGCAGTACGGGCCGGCGCCGGAGTGGACCGAGGCCCCGCCGCAGCAGGGCTACCCGGCCGGTCCGGGTTACCCGGCCGGACCACCGGCCTACGACCCGGAACAGCCGCCCTACCAGGCGGGGCCGCCGGCGTACGACGCCGGGCAGCAGCAGTACCAGCCGTACGCCGGGGGGCCGCCGCCGTACCTCGCCGGGCCGGCGCCCTACGACGAGCCGACGCCACCGAAGCGTGGCCGGGGCCCGCTGCTGGTGGTGGTGATCGTGCTGGCGGTGCTGCTGTTGGGCGGCGCCGGGGCCTACTGGCTGCTCGGCCGGGACTCGGAGAGCCCGACGGCCGGGACGACGGCCGCCACCGCGCCGGCGGCGGGTCCGACGGCGGCGGCGCCGAGCGACGAGGCGGAGGCGACGCCCACGGCGGCGGCTCCGGCCTCCTCCACCGATCCGCGCTTCGTCAAGGCGGGTCAGTGCGTGGCGAACGAGGGCGGCAGTGGCCAGCCGAAGCTGGTGATCGCCGACTGCGCCCCGAAGACCTACGAGGTGCTGCGCCGGATCGACGGCGCGACCAGCGGCAAGAAGGACGCCGAGGCGAAGTGCGGCAAGGTGGCCGGCTACACCGACTGGTACTTCTTCGACAGTGAGCTGGACACGCTCGACTTCGTGCTCTGCCTGAAGCGCCGATAGCCGGTAGGAGAAACTAGGGCTGTCTAGCATCCACGCTAGACAGCCCTAGTTTCATCTCGACGCCGACACGCGGTAGCCGCCTCTACGCACGTCTAGCCTGGCCGCTAGAGAAGCCGATACTGTGCGATTCGTGGATCCCGTCCGCAACCCGTACGCCCCAGGCGCCGGCCAGCGCCCGCCCGAACTCGCCGGGCGGGGGCGGGAGCTGGACGTGTTCGACGTGGTGCTGGAACGCATCGCCCGCGGCCGGCCGGAACGCAGCCTGATGCTCACCGGGCTACGCGGGGTGGGCAAGACGGTCCTGCTCAACACGCTCCGCTCGGAGGCGATCAACCACCTCTGGGGCACCGGCAAGATCGAGGCCCGGCCGGACCAGTCGCTGCGCCGGCCGGTCGCCGCCGCGCTGCACATGGCGGTCCGGGAACTGGCCCCGCGACACCGCGCGCCGGACCGGATCGACGGCTTCCTCGGCGTGCTCAAGGCGTTCGCGCAGCGCTCCGCGCCGACCGGGCGGGGCGGTGCGGCGCCGAAACTGCGCGACCGGTGGCAGCCCGGCATCGACGTGCCGGCAGCCAGCGGCCGGGCCGACTCGGGCGACATCGAGATCGACCTGGTCGAGCTGCTCAGCGACGCGGCGGCGGTCGCCACCGACGTGGGCACCGGCATCGCGATCTTCATCGACGAGATGCAGGACGTCGGCGCGGAGGACGTCTCCGCGCTCTGCGCCGCGTGCCACGAGCTGTCCCAGCTCGGCGCGCCGCTGATCGTGGTGGGCGCCGGCCTGCCGCACCTGCCGGCGGTGCTCAGCGCCGCCAAGTCGTACTCCGAGCGGCTCTACCGCTACCAGCGGATCGACCGGCTGGACCGGATCGCCGCCGACCAGGCGCTCTGCGCGCCGGCCGAGCGGGAGGAGGTCGAGTACGAGCAGAAGGCGCTCGACCTGCTCTACGAGAAGTCCGGCGGCTATCCCTACTTCGTCCAGGCGTACGGGAAGGCGACCTGGGACCACGCGCCCCGCTCGCCGATCACGGCGGCGGACGTCCGGGTCGCCGCGCCGGAGGCGGAGGCGGAGCTGGCGGTGGGTTTCTTCGGCTCCCGGTTCGAGCGGGCCACTCCCGCCGAACGCGAGTACATGCGCGCCATGGCGACGTTGGCGCTGGTGGACGGCGAGGAGGGCGCGCGTGACGACATGGACGCCGCGGTGCCCACCGCCGAGATCGCCCGGGCGCTCGGCCGCAAGCCGGCCAGCCTCTCCCCGGCCCGGGACGCGTTGATCAAAAAGGGGCTGATCTATTCCGGTGAGCGCGGCACCGTGGCGTTCACCGTGCCGCATTTCGGCCGCTACCTGCGCACCCAGCCCGCCTGAGCACCGCTGGGTCAGACCCGCGCCCAGGGCGGCGGGAAGAGCACCTCACCGGCCGGGGGCGGCGGTTCCTCGCCGACCGACGGCGGCAGCACCAGCGCCTGCCACGGCTCGCCCAGCCCGGACCAGGGGCTGGTCAACCCCAACCGGTCCGCCGGCCCGAAGCCGAACCGCCGGTAGTACGCCGGGTCGCCCAGCACCACCACCAGCCGTTCGCCCAGCTCGGTGGCGGCGTCGAGGGCCGCCTGCACCACGGCGGCCCCGTGCCCGACGCGTTGCCGGTGCGGGGCCACCGCCACCGGCCCGAGCACCAGCGCCGGCCAGCCGCCGCCGTCGGTGCGCACCCGCACGCGGGTGAGGAGCGCGAAGCCCACCACCTCGCCGCCGTACTCGGCGACCATGGCCAGTTCCGGGATCCACGCGGCGCTGTGCCGCAGCTCCTCGACGAGGCCCACCTCCGGCGGGGTGGCCACGTCGGGTCGGGCGAACGCGGCGGCGAGCACCCGGGCCACGGGTGCCTCGTCCGCCGGGCCCTCCGGGCGTAGTCGCAGCGTCGTCACCCGCGCGACCTTACCGAACAGGGCCGGTCCATCCGCGACGGTCGCTGAAATCGATGCCGAACGGACGTCGATACCTTTCGGGTGTTGCAGGGGTGACGAAGCCCGGGACGGGGTAAGACTGGAACCATGAAGCCCGTGCGCTCCCTCGCCCGAACCATGTTGAGCGGCATCTTCGTGGTCAGCGGCGCCCGCAACCTGCGCAATCCGGAACGCCTGGTGCCCGCCGCGAAGCCGGTCACCGACCGGGTCACCCCGCTGATCCAGAACCTGCACCCGCGCATCCCGACCGACACCGAGACGCTGATCCGGGCCAACGCCGCCACGCAACTCGTCGGCGGCCTGATGCTGGCCACCGGCCGGTTCAGCCGGCCGGCCGCGCTCGTGCTCGCCGGCACCCTGCTGCCGACGACCGCCGCCGGCCATCCCTTCTGGAACGACGACGACCCGGCCGCGCGCAACAACAACCAGATCCACTTCCTGAAGAACCTCGGCCTCCTCGGCGGGCTCCTCCTCGCCGCCGCGGACACCGAGGGTCGGCCAGGGCTGCGCTGGCGCGCCGGCCACCGGATCGACCACTCCCGTCGGTCGGTCAAGCGGGCGGTCCGCACCGCCCGCCGGGAAGCGAAGATCGCCGTACGCTCCGCGGCGACCGCGCGCCGGATGCCCGGCTGACCTGTACCTCCACGGCCACCACCCCCGCAAGGCCACCAATCACCTGAACCGTCCGAGACCCGTTAACGCGGTGGAAATGTCGCAAACACGTGTGGGATCGGACACGGTCGCGTAACGCGGGAGGCAGCATCGTGAGGCACCGTTCTAGGCTCCGTTCCGGACCTGGACGGGCACGACGACCTTGGTACGGGGGTGGCCACGCCATGCCGACGACAGTCGGTAGACGGACCAACCGCCTCGCACCGGCCCCCCGCGTCGTCCTCGGGGTCGACCAACGGATCGCCGTCCGCATCGGCGTCCTGGCGGCCGTCTCGTATGCCGCCTGGCTCGCCATCGGCGCCTTCGGCCGTCCGTACAACTTCTTCGACATGAAGATCTACCACGGCGCGGTGGTGTGGTGGGCGAGCGGCAACGAGCTGTACGACTTCGTCGCACCCTCGACGACCCTCGGTTTCACCTACCCGCCCTTCGCCGGGCTGCTCATGCTGCCGATGGCGTGGCTACCGGTGGACGCCGCCGGGTCCGTCAACGCGCTCGCCAGCATCGGTGCGCTCGCCGTGGTGCTGGCGGCTCTGCTGCGCCCGATAGTGGACCGGCTCGGCTGGTCGCTCTGGTTCACGGTCGGCATCGCCACGCCGCTGGCCGTGGCGATCGAGCCGTCCCGGGAGACGCTCGGCTACGGCCAGGTCAACCTGCTGCTCTTCGCGCTGATCATGGCGGACCTGGTGGGCCTGCGCTGGCGGGCCAGGCGCGGCACCCACCACGAGACCGCCGAGACGCCACTGGCCCGCTTCGTCTACGGCGGCGCCTGGGCGGGCGTCGGCATCGGCCTCGCCACCGCCGTCAAGCTCACCCCGGCGCTGTTCATCGGTTACCTGATGCTCACCCGGCAGTGGCGTGCCGCCTGGATCGCGGTCGCCACCGCGGTCGGCGTCACGCTCGCGACGTTCGGCGCGGTCGGCGCGGAGTCCCGCACCTACTTCACCGACGTGCTGTGGCAGACCGAGCGGGTCGGCGCCGCCGACATGACCGCCAACCAGTCCCTCGCCGGCCTGCTGGCCCGGCTCTACGACTCGATCGAGACGCCCGGGCTGCTCTGGCTCGCCTTCTCGGTGCTGGTGCTGGCGCTGGGCCTGTCCCGGGCGATCAGCGCCCGCGCGGACGGCGACGAGTTGACCGCGTTCACGCTCGTCGGGCTCACCGCCAATGTGATCAGCCCGATCTCCTGGTCGCACCACCTGGTCTGGGTGATCCCGGCGATCGTGGTGCTCGCCGACGCCGCGGTGCGCCGCCGCGACGCCAGCCGGGGTCTGCCGCTGCGCGGCGCCGCGCTGCCGGCGACGAACGGCGTACCCGCGTTGCGTCCGCCGATCTGGTATCCCACGCTGACCGGGCTCCGGCACGCGGTCGGCGCGCTCGGGCTCTATCTGCTGTTCCTGGTCTCACCGATCTGGCCGTACGAGCACCAACTTCCCGAGGTGTCCCACTACCAGGACGGCCTGTTCGGCGCGCTGATGGAGAACTCCCTGGCCATCGCGCTGATCGTGCTGGTCGCCGCGTTGCCCTGGCGGCCGGGCGCCGAGCCGGCGTTCTATCCCGACCGGCTGACCCGCACCACCCAGCTCGCCGCCCGGCGCTGAGCGGCGACCCGGCTCAGGGGCAGTTCACCCACTCCTCGGTGCCGTCGTCGAAGACCTGCCGCTTCCAGATCGGCAGCCGCGCCTTGACCTCGTCGACCAACCGCGCGCAGGCCGCGAACGCCGCCGCCCGGTGCGCGGTGCTGACGGCCGCGACCAGCGCCACGTCCCCGATCTCCAGCGGGCCGATCCGGTGCGACACCGCCACCGCGTGGACCGCCGGGTCGGTGGCGATCTCGGCCGCCACCTCGCGCAGCACCGCCTCGGCGCTGGGGTGGCCCTCGTATTCCAGCCTGGTGACCGCCCGCCCGTGGTCGTGGTCGCGGACCACGCCCTGGAAGGAGACCACCGCGCCGGCGCGGCGGTCGGCGACCGCCGCCTCGTGCGCGGCCAGGTCGAGCGGTTGATCGGTGACCGCGCCGAGCACCACACGCGTCCTGACGGTCATGAGCGCTCTCCGGGGGTCAGGGGCAGGGGGACGAGCGGCACCCGGTCACCCGCCGCGCCGCTGGTGCCGGGGCGGATCACCGCGAAGCCGTCCGCGCCGGCCAGGCCGCGCAGCATCGCCGAGCCGACGTGCCGCACCGGGTGGGCGGTGCCGGTGACCCGGTCCCAGCGGGCCAGCGCGAGGTGGGTGTGATCCCCCCGACCGGAGACCGGCTCGGCCAGGGTGACCTGCGGAAGCACCGGCATCGACCGGCCGGTGAGACCGGCCAGCAGCGGGGCGACCAGGGAGACCAGGGCCACCACCGCCGACTGCGGGTTGCCCGGCAGGCCGGCCACGAAGCGCACCCGCCCGTCGCCGTCGACCAGCCGGGCGAGCAACATCGGGAAGCCAGGGCGCACCGCGACGGTGTTGACCACGTAGTCGGCGCCGAGCGCCTCCAGCGTCGGGTGCAGGTGGTCGACCGGGCCGTGCATGGTGCCGCCGGTGGTGCAGACCAGGTCGGCGTTGGCGAGCGCGCCGCGCAGCGCCGCGACGTGCGCGGGCAGGGTGTCGGCGACCGGCCCGACCACGTCGCCGGCGCGCACCTGGCAGCCGTAGCGACGCAGCCAGGCCGGCACCGAGGGGCCGAGCGCGTCGCGTACCCGGCCGGCGCCCGGCGCGCCCGAGGTGAGCAGTTCGTCGCCGAAGACCAGCAGCGCGGCCCGTGGCGCACGGCGGACCCGCAGGGTGTCGTGCCCGCAGGAGGCGGCCAGGCCGATCACCGCCGGGTCGACCGGGGTGCCGGCGGGCAGCAACTCCTCGCCGAGGTGCGCCTCCTCGCCCGGCTCACGCCACTCCGGCTGCGACCGCGGCGTGCCGGCCACCCGACCGTCCGCCGCCCGGGTGGACTCCTCGATCCGCAGGATCTCGGTCGTGCCGGCGGGGACCATCGCGCCGGTGGCGATCTCCACGGTGGTGCCGTCGTCCACCAGCGGGGCGGCGGTGTGCCCCGCCAGCACGCGGCCGACGACCTGCCACGGCCCGGCCCCCCGCACCGCCCAGCCGTCCACGCTGGAGGTGGGGAACGCCGGCAGGTCGGTCCGCGTGGTCAGCGGCTCGGCCAGGGTGTGCCCGTCGGTGTCGGCCAGCGGCCGGGCGACCGCGGGGAGCGCGGCGGAGAGGCCGACCGCGTACACCCGGGCGCGGGCCTCCTCCCACCCGGCCGGCGGGGGCGTGCCCACCTCCGCCGCGGCGGCTTCGGTTTCCGTGCTCATCCGGCGAGCCTAACGCCGGTGCGCGCGGCCCGCGGGCTCAGTGGTCGCCGCCGCGGAGCTGATCGACCGCGTGCCGCAGGATCGGCCCGAGCACGGCCAGCCCGTCCCGCGCGCCGCCGCGCGAGCCGGGCAGGTTGACCACGAGCATCCGGCCGGTCACCCCGGCCCGGCCCCGGGACAGCGCGGCGGTGGGCACCGCGTCGCGGCTGTGCGCCCGGATCGCCTCGGCGATGCCGGGGATCTCGTAGTCGAGCAGGGCGCCGGTCACCTCGGGAGTGCGGTCGGTCGGGGTGACGCCGGTGCCGCCGCTGGTCAGCACCACGTCGACGCCATCGTCACGGGCGGCGCGCAGGGCCGCGCCGACCGGATCGCCGTCGGGCACCACCACCGGCGCGTCGACAGTGCAGCCCAGCTCCCGCAGGCCGGCGACGAGCAGCGGGCCGCTGGTGTCCGCGTAGACCCCGGCGGCGGCGCGGTTGGAAGCCACGATCACCCGGGCGCGGATCACGGCCGGTCCTCCGGCCGGACCCACTCGCCGGTCTTCCCGCCTTCCTTGCGGAGCACCCGGACGGCGTCCACCGACGCGGCCGGGTCAACCGCCTTCACCATGTCGACCAGGGCGAGCCCGGCGACGGCGACCGCGGTGAGCGCCTCCATCTCCACCCCGGTGCGGTCGGCAGTCTTCGCGGTCGCGGTGATCTCCACGGTGTCGGCCGTGAGGTGCAGGTCGACGGTGACGCCGTGCAGGGCGATCGGGTGGCAGAGCGGGATCAGGTCGGGGGTGCGCTTGGCGCCCATGATGCCGGCGAGCCGCCCGACCGCGAGCGCGTCGCCCTTGGGCAGGCCGTCGCGGCGCAGCAGCTCCAGCACCTCGGCGGTGGTGCGGAGCCGGCCGGCGGCGACCGCGAGCCGGCCGGAGACCGGTTTGGCGGAGACGTCGACCATCCGGGCCGCCCCGGCCGGATCGACGTGGGTGAGCTGCGCGGGTTCGGTCACCGCCCGACCCTATCCGCCGGGTACGACGGACGCGCGGCACCGCGCCCGGCGGCCGACCATTCGGACGGAACACGCCCGATTAGCGCCGGTCGACTGGCCTTTTCCATGTTCGCCACCCGATAAGTAATTGTGTCGACTCCGGCCGGTCGGCCTATCTCCCCGGCCTGCGGGTACCCCTGCGTCGGCCCGCATGCCCACCGGGCCCGGGGTACCTTCCCCTGAATCGGAGTCGAAGCCGACTGAAGTGCGGATGAGATGTCGACGGGTTGCGGTGAGACTGGTGAAGCGTTCCGGCAGAGCAGGCAGGGGCGGTTGCGGTCCGCGATGGACCCGGCACGGAAAGGGAAGTGATAGACGCGCTCCGCACACTTCTGCAAACGGAAAGTTGCGAAAAGCCAATCTATTCGCGCATATTGCATATAGTTACATATTTGCCTTCTAAACACCACGTTCCTGACCTAATCTCTTTTTCGTCAGAAGACGCGCCGAAAAATACGCGGGCGCCGATGATCGAAGGAGGCAGGAACATGCGTGGGACCGACTGGAACTGAAAGCGGGATCAGCATCACAGGGCGTCCGAGGTAGGCTCTTGCCACAGCCGGCGCAGCACCTGGGAGCGGCGTGAACTCTTCCCAGCGACGCGAGATCGAGACCGACAGGCGGCTACGGCTGCTGGTCGGTCTCGTCGTCGTGGCAGCCACCGTGGTGGTGTTGGCCCTGCTTCCCGCCGCATTCGTCGATGCGCTACCCACCTCTGCCTATGACGTCGCCATCCTGGTGATGCTGACCTTCATGATCGCGGTCGGCACCCTGGTCAAGGCCCGCATCCGAATCCGCTCCACCACCCAGTCCATCAGCTGGAACGAGACCGCCATCGTCATCGGCGCCGCGGTCGTCCCCCTGCCCTGGTTGGTGCTGTGCACCGTCGTCGGGATCGCGCTCGCCTCACTCCAACTGTCGCCGATCAAGATCGCCTTTGGCATCGGCAAGAACGCCCTGGTGGCCTTCGGCGCGGGTCTCACCCTCGCGCTCCTGCACTGGACGTGGCCCCCGCTCCACCCGCTGGACATGCTCGCCCCGCTCGGCATCGCCTACCTGGCCGTCGCGGTCATCGACGACCTGCTCGCCATCCCGGTCATCGCGCTCGCCTCCGGCACCCGGGTGCGTCGACAGTTCCTCACCAATCTCGACCTGCGCGTCGCGGGCTTCGTCGTGCGCTTCGTGGTTGCCGTCTGCACCCTGGCGATCCTGTCTATCGATCCCCGCCTGCTGCTCGCCGTGCCGCCCCTGGTGCTCAGCCTGCACCTGGCCTACTCCACCCGGATCCGCACCCGCACCGAACAGCAGGCCTGGCAGCGGCTCGCCCGCACCACCGACGCGCTCAACGTGGTCGACCTCGACCAGGTGCTGACCACCGCCGTCACCGAAGCCGCCGAACTCTTCTCCGCCGACGAGGTGGAGATCGAGTTGCGCGAGGGCGGCCGCACCGTCCGCGGTGGCGCCGCCGGGATCGCCTACGACGGAACCGCGCCACCGCCCAGCGAGACGGACGGCCTGATCGTGCCGGTCTCGCTGGAAGGGCACGACCGCACCGAGAACACCGGTGAGCTGCGGCTCCGCTTCACCGGCCCGGTCGAGCTCTCCGAACGCGAGCAGTACACCCTGCGTACCTTCGCCTCGGCCCTCTGCACCGCGGTCCGCAACGCCCAGGCGTACGCCGAACTCGCCCGCATCGCCGACGACCACGCCTACGCCGCCACCCACGACGCCCTCACCGGCCTGTCCAACCGCCGGCACCTGCTGGACGAGGGCAACGCCCAGCTCACCACCCGGCACGCCGAGGGCGTCACCGCCCTGGTGCTGATCGACCTCAACCACTTCAAGGAGGTCAACGACACGCTCGGGCACGGCGCCGGGGACCAGGTGCTCATCCAGGTCGCCGGGCGGCTGCGCGACGCGGCCCGCCCCGACGACCTGGTCGCCCGGCTCGGCGGTGACGAGTTCGCCGTGCTCCTGCGTGGCCTGCCCGCTCCGGCGGTCGCCGCGCACCGCGCCGAGACCCTGCTCGCCGCCCTGCACGACCCGCTCGACCTGGACGGCATGCGCATCAGCGTGGAAGCCAGCGGCGGGATCGCCGCCGCCCCCGCCACCGGTGGGATGGCCGAACTGCTCCGCCGCGCCGACGTGGCGATGTACCAGGCCAAACGCGCCGGCCAGCGGACCGCCACCTACGCGGCGACCCGGGACACCGCCGACCTGAACCGGCTCACCCTCGGCGGGGAGCTGCCCCGGGCCGTCGCCGACCACGAGTTCACCGTCAACTTCCAACCCATCGTCGACCTGGGCAGCGGCCAGGTCATCGGCGCCGAGGCGCTGGCCCGCTGGCACCACCCCACCCACGGGCTGATCGACCCGCTGCGTTTCCTCGAGGCGGTGGAACGCTCCGGGCTGCTGCCCGCGTTCGCCGAAGCCATCCTCGACCAGGCGCTGATCGCCGCCGGCTCGTGGCACGACGCCGGCTTCGACCTGCCCGTCTCGGTGAACGTGTCACCGCGCAGCCTCCTCGACGCCCGCTTCCCCGGCGCCGTGCTGGCCCGGCTGCGCGCCCACGACCTGCCGCCGGACCAACTCGTGCTGGAACTCACCGAGACGCTCACCCTCAGCCAGCTCGACGTGGTCGACCGGGTGCTCAGCCGACTCCGCGACTCCGGCGTCCGGCTGGCCCTCGACGACTTCGGCACCGGCTACTCGTCGCTCTCGCTGCTCTCCCGCATCCCGGTCCACGAACTGAAGATCGACCGCAGCTTCGTCACCGCCATGGAAACCTCCCCCGAGGCCGCCGCCGTCATCCGCTCCACCCTCGACCTGGGCCGCAGCCTCGACCTCACCGTGGTCGCCGAGGGGGTGGAGAGCGAACCGCAACGCCGCGCGCTCTGGGAGCTGGGCTGCGCCGCCGGCCAGGGCCACCTGTTCGCCCGGCCGCTGCCCGCCGGGGCGCTGCTCGCCGCCCTCCACCGCGGCGCGGGCGGCCGGCCCGGCGCCCTCGCCCGGCCCCTGCACGACGCCGGCGCCGTCATCCGCCTGCCCGGCCGCCGCGCCGGCGGCGCCCGCAACCGCCCCGCCCCACCCGCCGCCACCGACGCACACCCCTGACCGACCGGCTCGGAGCGCCTTCCCGGTCTGCCAGACTGGCCCGCGTGACCGCGCACGCCGACCCGGCCAGCCCCGCCGTCCGCCGCTGGTCGGCGCTCGACACCGCAGCCGGCGGACTCGCCCTCGACCTGGCCCTCTACGCCGCCGCCACCGGCTTCGCCGCGATCACCGCCGCCACCTCCACGCTGCCACCGCACCGCGCCTGGGGAGCGGTCGCCACCATCGGGTACGCCCTCGCCACGGTCGCCGCGACCACCCAACTCCTGGCCCGCCGCCGCGCCCCCGGCACACCCCTGGCCGGCCCGGCCGCCCGCTGGGCCGTCACCGGCCTCACCTGGGCCACCACCGCGCTGCTGCCGGTCGTCACGCAGAGCGTCCAACGGGCCGCCGGGCGCACCGACCGCGCCCAGGAGGAGGTGGTCGTGGTCGAACACGCCGGCATCCGCCTCGCCGAACACGGCACCCCCTACCTCGGACCCGACGCGATCGCCGCGCTGCCGCCCGGCGAGCAACTCCTCGGCTACACCCCCTACCAACCGGGCATGGCGCTGTTCGGGCTGCCCCGGGCCGCCGCCGACGCCTGGTGGACCGACGCCCGGGTCTGGTTCGCCGTGGCCACCGCGCTCGCCCTCGCCGCCCTGGTCACCACGCTGCGCGCCACCGCCACCGCCACCGGCCCGGAGTCGTGCCGCCGCGACGCCGCGCTGCTGCGCGCCGTCCAAGCCGCCACCGTCCTGCCCGTCGCGGCGCTCACGCTCGCCACCGGCGGCGACGACCTCCCCGTACTCGCGCTCTGCCTGCTCGCGCTCGCCCTCGCCGCCGCCGGTCGGCCCGGCCGGGCCGGCCTCACCGTCGGCACCGCCGGCGCCCTGAAACTCTTCGCCCTGCCGGTCGCGATCGTGCTGATCTGCTGGGCCGCCACCCGGCGGGCCGGCACCCGCACCGCGCTCGGCGCCCTCGGCCTA
Source organism: Micromonospora sp. WMMD980 (assembly GCF_029626035.1). Lineage (NCBI taxonomy): Bacteria > Bacillati > Actinomycetota > Actinomycetes > Micromonosporales > Micromonosporaceae > Micromonospora > Micromonospora sp. WMMD980. Next base: position 5,617,279 of record NZ_JARUBE010000003.1, on the reverse strand, counting down.
CCCGCCCTCGCCCTGCTCCCGGTGCTGCTCGTCGACTCCGACGCGCTGGTCGAGAACGTGCTGCGCTTCCCACTCGGCCACGGGCTGGTCACCAGCCCCGCTGAGTCCCCGTTCCCCGGGCACCTGATCGCCGAGACGCTCCCCGCCGGCCGGGTGGTCGCCGCCGCGCTGCTCGTCGCGGTCGGCGTGGCGATCGCCGTCCGGCTGGTGCGCCGGCCGCCCCGCACGGCCGCCACCGCCACCGCCGTCTGCGGGTACGGGCTGCTGGCCGCGATCCTGCTGATGCCCTCCGCCCGCTTCGGCTACCTGCTCTACCCGGTCGCCCTGCTCGTCCTCGCCCCGGCGCTGGCGCTCGCCGGGGGCACCGGCCGGCCGACATTCCCGGCAACGGCCCGCCGCGACCCGGCCGAAGGGCGTACACCTGAGGCATGACCATCTTCCGTGACCGGGCCGAGGCCGGACGGGACCTCGCCGAGCGCCTCACCGACCTCGCCGGCCGGCCCGACGTCATCGTCCTCGGCCTGGTCCGCGGCGGCGTACCCGTCGCCCGGGTGGTCGCCGACCGCCTCAACGCCCCCCTCGACGTGCTCGTCGTCCGCAAGCTCGGCGTCCCCTGGGCGCCGGAGGTGGCCTACGGGGCGCTCGGCCCCGGGGGCGTGCAGGTCCTCAACGACGCGGTCGCCGACCGGATCAGCGCGAACGACCGCGCCCAGGTCCGCCGGCGCGAACAGGCCGAACTGGAGCGCCGCGAGCAGCGCTACCGCGACGGTCGGCCACCCCTGGACCTGACCGGCCGCACCGCCGTCGTCGTCGACGACGGGCTCGCCACCGGTGCCACCGCACGCGCCGCCGTCCAGGTCGCCCGTCACCTCGGCGCCGCCCGCGTGCTCGTCGCCGTCCCGGTCGGCGCACCCCAGGCGTACGAGATGCTCGCCGCCGCGGCCGACACGGTGGTGAGCAGCCAACTCCCGCCCGACTTCGGCGCCGTCGGCGCGTACTACGACGACTTCCACGAGGTCTCCGACGACGAGGTGACGCACGCGCTGACCGCCACCGCGTGAAATCACCCGGTACCGTCGGTGGCATGCAGCTCACCTGTCCCAAATGCCATGGCGAGATGCGCCAGTACGAGCGCAGCGGAGTGATCATCGACCAGTGCGGCGAATGCCGCGGGATCTTCCTCGACCGAGGCGAACTCGAGAAGCTGTTCGAGGCCGAGGCCAACTGGAACCGGCAGCAGGGTGGCGTCCCGCAGTCCGCGCCCGCCGGAGCCGGCTACCCGCCCCCGCCGCCCCCGCCCGCCGCCGCCCCGCACCAGCCGGGCTACGGCGCCGTCCCCCCGCCTCCGCCGCCGCCCGGCCACGGCTACGCGCAGCCCGCGTACGGCCACGGGCAGCAGCACTACGGCTACCACGGCCACTACCGCAAGAAGAAGAAGCACGGCTTCCTCGGCGAGCTCTTCGACTGATTGCGTGTAAGGAGGGGCCCCTTGTTAACGCCTGGGCGATAGAAGGGGCCCCTTCTCACCATGCCGACCGTCGCGCGCCGTGGCAGGCTGCACCGCATGAGCCCGATCCGGCAGCACGAGGCGCTGGCCCAGGCCTACGACGGCATCACCGCGGTCGTCGCCCCGCTCGACGACGCCGACCTGCAACGGCCCACCCGGTGTCGCGGCTGGCTCGTCGCCGACCTGCTCTTCCACGTGCTCTGCGACGCCCAGCGTGCGCTTGTCGCCCTGGCCAGCCCGGCGCCCGGCCCCGCCGACGTGGACGACGTCAGCTACTGGCGGGCGTTCCCCCCGGGCGGCGACGACGGGGCCGACGCCAGGCACGCGTGGTGGGCGCGCCGGTCGGCCGCCGCCTTCGACCGGCCGACCGGGGTGGTGCGGATCTGGTCCGACACCGCCCCGGCCGCGGCCCGCGCGGCTGCCGCCGCGGACCCCGGCGGGCACGTCGCCACCCAGGGGCACGTGCTGCGCGTACCCGATCTGCTCGCCACCCTGACCACCGAGGCGGTGGTGCATCACCTCGACCTGGTGGTGGACCTGCCGGACGCGCCGCGGCCGGCGGCCGACCCGACCCGGGTGGCGGTGACCACGATGGACGGCCTGCTGCCCGACGAGGCGGTGCGCCCAGCCGCGTGGGACGACCATGAGTATCTGCTCAAGGCCACCGGGCGGGTGCCGCTGACCGACCGGGACCGGTTCGAGCTGGGCGAGGCGGCGGGCTGGTTCCCGCTGCTGGGCTGACCGGGCTCAGACGATGGCCATGTCCACGAAGCGCGACAGGTGCAGCTGGGCCGCGACCGTCACCGTGTCCGTGGGGCCATTTCGATGCTTGGCAACAATAAAGTCTGCTTCGCCCGCTCTGGGCGATTCCTTATCGTAATAATCATCGCGGTGCAGCAGGATGACGACGTCGGCATCCTGCTCGATCGAGTTGTGGGCGGCGATGCCATTGGCGATGAAGTTGTGCGTGCCGAGCACCGTCGCGTCGTAGACGTCCATCTCGCCAGCTGGTTCGATCGAGACGATCTCGTCCCAGAAGACGTCGTTCGTCGCGTGAAGATCCAGGTCGGCAGCGTCGAGGACCGAGGCGATCTTGGCAAGGCGCGACCGACTGGGGGCGCGCTTCCACATCGTGCTGCCGCAGAACTTGGTGCCGACCGCCGCCGCGAACTCTCGATGGCTCATCCTTCGCTCAGCCAGCACCTCGCGTACCCGCGTCCACACCTCCCGGGGCACAGTGTCCACGTTCGGGTTGCTCACCAGGCCTTCGAGACTCAACAGCAGCGCCGCGCAACCGCCGGCGCGCTCACCGTGCACACCGATCTCACGAAGGAAACGGAGCTGGTCGTCTCGACCGGAAACATCGAGTGTGTACTGCGGCCGGTGCCGGGCCACCGGGACCTGCTTGAGTCGCGCTGAGATCCCGTAGCGGAGCAACAGGCGCGAGATGTCCTCGAGCATCCGCCGCGAGGTGGAGGAGAAGTAGACGCGTCCCCCTCGACCGGACTTGTTCACGGTCACAGACCCGTCAGTGGCCCAAAGGTGCCGCAGGAAGAGGGTGATCTGCTCCTTCGGCAAGCCGAACACCGCCCCGGGCACGAACTTCTCGTGGGAGCGGAGCCCGAACAACCCGAACCCGTCCAGCCACTCAGCGATCGGGTTCCGCCGCCCTCGGGCGAGTCGGAAGGGTGCCGGTAGGCGGAGAGTGGTCACCTTCGCAGCCGCGTAGTCGTCCCGCACGGCCGTGATCCCGAAGTACCTGGCGGCCTCCGCCACGACTGCCAGGTTCGCCTCGTCGCAGCTGGCGTAGCGGATCGGCTGGCGTCGGACGAACGAGCCGTCGCCGAGCAGGTGGGCCAGCAGGATCAGCTCCGATTCGTCCCAGGGCTGGACGGCCAGTGGCGGCGGGATGTGCCGGGGAGCAGCGATCCTCGCTCCCGTCGTGAGTTCAGCCAACGGCATCCAACCGCCGAACGTGAGGAAAGGATGATTCGCCGTGGCCTCGATCTGCTTTCCGGAAGCGAGGGTCATCCGGAACACCTCACGCGTTCCACTGGGGAAAGCGTGGGTGAGCGTCCGGGCCGTGTAACGAAGACTCTCGTCCAAGGCCCATACCGGGATGTCCTTCGCCTGGTTGGCGATCAGCTCGCCGAGCGTCACCTCTGAGTTGTTGTCCGCCCTGATGAGTCTCGTCTCCGCCGTGAGGCAGCCTGATTCACGCAGGTCGGACAACTGCGGACGCTTGTCGGTACGCTGCTCGGGACCACGGTTCAGCTGACTGACCGCGATCACCGGGCACTCGACCTCCTTGGCCAGCAGCTTCAGGCCACGGGACAGGTCCGCGACCTCCTGCTGCCGGCTCTCGGTGCGCTTCGGCGACGTCATCAGCTGGAGATAGTCGACGACGATCAGCTTCAGGTCGTGCTTCTGCTTAAGCCGGCGCGCCTTCGCCCGGATCTCCATCAGGTTCATGCTCGGGGTGTCGTCGACGAAGAGCGGCGCCTCGCTGATCTCTCCCATGCAACGGGCCAGCTTGGTCCAGTCGTCGTCGGAGAGCTGCCCACTGCGCAGCACGTGCAGCGGCACCCGCGCCTCGGCCGAGAGGAGTCGCATGACGATCTCGACCTTGCTCATCTCCAGCGAGAAGATGGCCGCGGCCTGGTTGGCGCGAATCGCGGCATTTCTGGCAAAGTCCATAGAAGCGGTCGATTTGCCCAAACCAGGCCGGCCGGCCACGATGATCAATTGCCCGGCGTGCAGGCCGTTGAGCAGTCGGTCGAGGTCGGTGAAGCCGGTCGGCACGCCGGTCATCACCCCGCCCTGGGCACCGACCGCCTCGATCTCGTCAAGCGTCGGCTGGAGCATGTCGGCCAGGACGGCGAAATCCTCACTGACCCGCTTTTCGGTGATCTCGTAGACGGCCTGCTGCGCGAGGTCGACGATGTCGTCCACGTCGCGGCTGCCGCTCGGGCCGGTGCCGTAACCGAGCTGCACGATCCGGGTGCCGGCCTCGACCAGCCGGCGGAGCACGGCCCGCTCGCCGACGATGCGGGCGTAGTAGGCGGCGTTGGCGGCGGTGGGCACGCTGGCGATCAGGGTGTGCAGGTAGGGAGCACCGCCGATGCGGGCGAGGTCGCCGGAGTCGGCCAGCGCCGCCGCCACGGTGATCGGGTCGGCCGGCTCCCCGCGGCCGTAGATGTCGAGGATCGCGTCGAAGACGGTGGCGTGCACCGGGCGGTAGAAGTCGTTGGTCTTGAGGATCTCCACGACGTCCGCGATGGCGTCCTTGGAGAGCAGCATGCCGCCGAGGACGCACTGCTCGGCGGCGACGTCCTGGGGTGGGGTCTTCTCGAAGGAAGCGTCCCGGCGCGGCGGCTCGGACGGCGGCCCCCCGGCCCGTTCCGCGCGCGTTTCGTCGGTGACCGACACGGGTTCCCCCCTTGCTGCGTCGGATCGAGTCCAGCTCTATCGCCGGGGTATGACAACTTCCGCCGACCCTCCGGTCGATCGGGGGTCATCGCCCGGCGGTCGTTGGCCACGATACGGAACCCGAGGTCAGCCACCAACAGGGCCGGTGGACGAGCCTCGGGACAACCTGTGGACGCAGGCGGGCCGGCATGTGCGCAGGGTGTGCACAGGGTGTGGAAAAGTGATGGGGAATTCCGGGCCTATCGCTCCTGACCTGGGCTTTTCCCATCCCCACCCTGTGGACGGAAGATTTCAGGTGGAGCCTTGCCGCCGTTCGTCCCGTACTATCGCTGCGAACGGCTGCACCTTGACAGCGGGTTGCACTTTCGGGTTGAGAAGGGTCACGCTCCGGCCGTGAGACACCGGGACTGGGCAGGCGGGGAGGACACCCCGCGCGAGCGCCGGCAGGGCGGTTCCTGGGACACCTCCGCCGGTCCGCGTGCTGCCGACTCGTACGCGCCGGAGCGCCATCGCACTCCGAGCCGGCGACGGGCGATCGAGCGTGGCCAGGACGAGCCGGTGGACGCCTACCTTCCACGCTGGGCGGTCGAATCGGGGATCAGCCGCGCCGACGGCGGCGGTCGTCACGCCGCCCCGGACGACGAAGACGACGCCGAGGTCGGGTCGCCGTCCTCGGGCGGTGGCTGGCCGGCCGACGTCGGCCGACGTCGGGACGACGACGACCGGCGCGGGCTGCGGGCCATCGGCGCCGGGCCGGTGTCGGACCACACCGCCGAGTGGACCCTGGACGCCCCGCAGGAGCGGGGATACGTCGGGAGCAGGCGGGCCGACGGTGAGGACGAGCCGGTGTCCGGCACGGCCCCGCGCAGCCGGCCGCGCCGGGCGGCGACCCGCAGGCCGGAGGTGACCTGGTCGGGGCTGCCCGAGCAGGCGAGCCCCGCGGGTGACACCGCCGACGGGTGGGAGGCGGACCGCCCGCCGCGGCGCAGCCGCCGGTCGACGTCGCACTCCTCCTGGCCACCGCCCGCGGTCGATCCGTGGGAGCGGGGCCGGGCGGCCGAGCCGGCACCGGTGGCGCAGCCGGCGGTCGACCCGTGGGACGCGTCGGGCGTGCACGCGTGGGGTCGGGCCACCTCCGGGGGCGGGTGGGAGCGCACGGAGGACCGGTGGGACCGGACGGAGCACACCGGCCAGTGGGACCGGTTCACCGACACCGGCCACCTCGACCGGGTTCGGGACACCGGTGACCGTTACCCGGCGGTCGACCCGTGGGACCGGACGACTCCGCCGGTCCGGGAGGGTTGGGCCTCGCCGGAGCAGGTCGAGGAGTTCTGGTCGGGCACCCGCCTGGCGGGCGATGATCCGCGTTGGATGGAGACGCCGACGTCGGCGCCGCGGTCACCGATGGTGGCGTACCCCGCTCCGCGTCCGCGGGCCGCGCCCCGTCGCCGGCCGGTGGAGCCGGTCGGTTCGGGCGGGTCGGCGTTGCGGCGGGGGATGGACACGATCGGCGGCGGCTCGTGGGGCCGGCGGTTGGAGGACGACCTGCTGGACCCGGATCCGGGTGGTCCGCTGCGACCGTTGGTCTACACGGCGGCCTGTTATCTGGTGCCGGCGGCGCTGCTCTTCCTGGGTCTGGTGTTCCTGGACGGGCAGGCTCCGCCGGGGTGCGTCACCGACATCAGCGGCGGCGGTTGCGACTCGTCCCGGGCGCACGCGTTCGCGTCGCTGTCGGCGGCGGCGCCGCGGTACGGGCTGGCGCTGGTGAGCAGTCTCGTGGTGGCGGTGCTGCTGCGCCAGGTCGGGACGACGTGGCGGTCGGCGACCGTGGCGTTGGCCGCGGCCGTGGTCGGTGGGGGCCTGTCCACGGTGGTGATCAGCGCGGTGACCGGCCAGGCGATCGGCTGACGCGCACATGCGGAAAGGGCCCGCACCGGTTGTCCGGTGCGGGCCCTTCCGTGGTGCGGTGGGTGTCAGCCCTTGACCACGTTCAGGTCGAACTTGGCGGTCACCTCGGGGTGCAGCCGGATGCTGACCGGGTAGGCGCCGAGCGACTTGATGTGGCCGGGCGTCTCCAGCCGACGACGGTCCAGGGCCGGACCGCCGGCCGCCTTGACGGCGTCGACGATCTCGGCCGGGGTGACCGAGCCGAAGAGCCGGCCGCCGTCGCCGGCGCGGGCCTTGAGGTTGACCTTCAGGCCCTCGAGCTGGCCCTTGATCTCGTTGGCGTGGTCGAGGTCGCGGACCTCGCGGGCCGAGCGGGCCCGCTTGATGACCGTGACCTGCTTCTCGGCGCCCTTGGTCCAGGCGATCGCGAAGCCCTGCGGCAGCAGGTAGTTACGGCCGAAGCCGTCCTTCACCTCGACGATGTCGCCCGGAGAGCCGAGGCCGGACACCTCCTGGGTAAGGATGATCTTCATGTCCGTGCCTCCCCTCAGCGTGCCGTGGCCGTGTACGGCAGGAGCGCCATCTCGCGGGCGTTCTTGACCGCACGGGCGATCTGCCGCTGCTGCTGCGAGGTCACGCCGGTCACCCGTCGAGCGCGGATCTTGCCGCGGTCGGAGATGAACTTGCGCAGCAGCGCGGTGTCCTTGTAATCGATATAGGTGATCCCGTCCTTGTCGAGCGGGTTCACCTTCTTCTTCGGCTTGCGCAGTGCCGCAGCCTTCGCCATTGCTCTTGCTCCTGGTTTGCGATCGCGGGCGCTCGGCGCCATCAGAACGGGGGCTCCTCGTCGAAGTTTCCGCCGCCCGAACCAGCGCGGGAGGGGGCCGGGGCAGCCGAGGCCCAGGGGTCGTCGAAGTTGCCTCCGCCGCCGCCCTGGCCACCACCGCCACCACCGCCGAAGCCGCCGCCTCCGCCACCGGAGCGGGACATCTTCTGCACCTTCGCCGTGGCGTAGCGCAGGGACGGGCCGATCTCGTCGACCTCCAGCTCGATGACGGTGCGCTTCTCACCCTCGCGGGTCTCGTACGACCGCTGACGCAGCCGGCCGGACACGATCACCCGGGCGCCGCGCTGCAGCGACTCGGCGACGTTCTCGGCGGCCTGGCGCCAGACCGTGCACGAGAGGAACAGCGGCTCGCCGTCCTTCCACTCGCCGGACGCCTTGTCCATGAACCGGGGCGTCGAAGCGACCCGGAACTTGGCGACCGCGGCACCGGAGGGGGTGAACCGCAACTCGGGGTCATCGGTCAGGTTGCCGATGACCGTGATGGTGGTGTCTCCTGCCATGACCATCTCCTCGCGCACTCATCGTTGTGCCGTACAGGCTCTCAGAGCCCTCCGACAGCGCGGATGAGGCTTGATCCGGACGTGCCGGGTCTAGATGCTCAGCGCATCTCCGGGCGAATGACCTTGGTGCGCAGCACCGACTCGTTGAGTCGGAGCTGACGGTCCAGCTCGGCCACGGCCTCCGGCGTCGCCTGGAGGTCGACGACGGCGTAGATGCCCTCGGCCTTTTTGTTGATCTCGTACGCGAGGCGCCGGCGGCCCCACACGTCGGTCTTCTCCACCGAGCCACCCGCGGTCCGGATCACGTTCAGGTACGTGTCGAGAGACGGGGCGACGGTGCGCTCCTCGAGGCTGGGATCGAGGATCACCATGACTTCATAGTGACGCAAGACGTGCTCACCTCCTGTGGGCTAGGCGGCCACGGTCCTTCCGTGGCAGGAGGTCGTGCGTCGTTGCCCGCCGGTGCCGGGGGAACCCGGCCGGACGCGGACAACCGGACCAGGATAGCCGGTCCGGACGATCATGCCGGGGCCGGTGGTCCGGGTGGCCCCGGAGGCGGTGACAGGGGCCCACCTCCGGCGTCGCGCGCCGAGAAGGTGGGCCCCTGTCCACGGGGCCGCGGGGCGTCCCGTCCGCATTCCTTGGGTGGGACCTGGGGAGGAACGACCACACCGATGAGGTTGGATCGAGGACGCCCCGCGGAGCTTTATCATGTTGTCACCTGGTGTGACCATACAGCGGCCCTCGTCACCAGTTGGGGGAAATGAAGGAATTCGTCCGCCTGGCGGATCGCGCCCCGTCGTGCCGGGCCGCACGGCGGGGCGTCCCGTTGCCGGGGGCCTTGCCTCACCCGTCCCATGCTGTGGACCATGTCCGGGCGGAGCGTCGACCATCGATCCCACCTCGGACAACGATCGCCGGGCCGGGTGGTGACGCGCATCCTCGACCGCGACCCCCCGCGAGCGAGCGCGCCGCGCGTCGCAGGCGCGACGTAGGCTGCCCTGCATGCGTATCGGAGCCCACGTCGATCCGGCCGACCCGCTGGCCGAGGCGGCCGCCCGGGAGGCGGACGCGGTGCAGTTCTTCCTCGCCGACCCACAGGGTTGGAAGGCCCCGAAGCCGCGCGAGGACGCCGAACGCCTGCGCGCGGCCGACGTCGCCCTCTACGTCCACGCGCCGTACGTGATCAACGTGGCCACGCTCAACAACCGGATCCGCATCCCCAGCCGCAAACTGCTCCTCGGCCACGCCACCGCCGCGGCGGCCGTCGGCGCCACCGGCCTGATCGTGCACGGCGGCCACGTCAACGCCGGGGACGACCTCGCCAAGGGCTTCGACAACTGGCGCAAGACCTTCGCGTACGCGGCCGACTCCGGCGGCTTCCCGCTGCCGGTGCTGATCGAGAACACCGCCGGTGGAGACAACGCCTGCGCCCGGCACCTCGACGCGCTGGCCCGCCTCTGGGACGCGCTCGGTGACCACGAGGTCGGCTTCTGCCTCGACACCTGCCACGCCCACGCCGGCGGCGAGGAGCTGCTGGGCCTGGTCGACCGGGTGAAGGCGATCACCGGCCGGATCGACCTGATCCACGCCAACAACTCCAAGGGCGCATTCGACTCGGGTCAGGACCGCCATGACAACCTCACCGGTGGCACGATCGACCCCGAGCTGCTGGTGGCGGTGATCCGGGCGGCCGGCGCGCCGGTGATCGTCGAGACCCCGGGCGGCGTCGAGGGGCAGGCATCCGACATCGCGTTCCTGCGCGGCCAGCTGGGTGCCCCGGCATGACCACGGAGCAGTCCGGCGCGACCGGTGGCCGGTCCGGCGCCGACCAGCGGCCTGAGGACGCTCCGGCGGACGGAGGGCCGGCACCGGGCGGGGCAGGGGGCGCCGGGGTCACCTCAACCGCGACGGCAGCGGCCCGCGACGAACCCGCGGCCACCGCCACCACCGCGGGCGCGACCGACGCTGCGCGCGGGACGGGCGACGCCGGAAGTGGCGGCAGCGCCCGGAGCACGGACGACGACGCGAGGTCCGCCGGCGACAAGGCTGACGACGAGGCCCGCGGCACGGGCAGCGAGACCGGCCCCGACAAGGACAAGCCCCGCGCCGACGGCGAGGCCCGCGTCACGGACGACGCCGCCGCTGCCGGCGGTACGGACGACGACGCCAGAACCGACGCCGACGCAAAGGACACGGACAAGGCCGAGGGTACGGCCGGCGACAAGGCCGGCGGCGCCGACGGCGACAAGACCGAGGGTACGGACGGCGACGAGCCGGCGGACCGCTGGACCGCGTTCGGGCCGGCTCCCGAGCCGGTGCTGGGCCGGGCCCGTCGGGCCGTGCGCACGGTGGGCCGGTTCCTGGTGCACGAGTGGACGCTCGCCGCCGTCGCGACGCTGGCGGTGGCCGCGGCGATGACCTGGCCCACGCTGCGCTACCCGCGCTACACGCTGCCGCAGGACTACTGGGACCCGAGCCTCCAGGCGTGGCAGATGGCGTGGTCCGGGCACATCCTGCGCACCGACCCGGCGATGCTGTGGCACGCCAACACGTTCTTCCCGGAGAACTGGAGCTTCGCCTTCTCCGACACCCTGCTCGGATACGCCCCGGCCGGCCTGATCGGGGTCGGCCCGGAGCAGGCGGTGCTGCGCTACAACATCATGTTCGTGCTGGCCCACGCGCTCGCCGCGTTCGGGGCGTACGCGCTGGCCCGGCAGCTCGGCGCGGGCCGGATCGGCGGCGCGGTGGCCGGCGTCAGCTTCGCGTACGCGCCGTGGCTGCTGGCCCAGGCCGGGCACCTGCACATCATCTCCAACGGTGGCATCCCGCTGGCGCTGGCCATGCTCGCCCGCGGTCACGGTTGGTCGCTGCGCCACGGCTACCGTCCGCGTCGCCGGCACGCGGGGTGGGCGTTGGCCGGTTGGCTGGTGGCGGCCTGGCAGCTCAGCCTCGGCTTCGGCATCGGGCTGCCGTTCGCCTACCTGCTGGCCGGCGTCGGGCTGGTCGCCGTGGTGCTGTGGTTCGTCCGCCGGCGTCGGGTGAAGCGCCCGTTCGGCCGGCGGCTGTTCCTGGCCGACCTGGCCGGCGCGCTCGTCTTCGCCGCCGTGGGCGGGTTGCTGGCGATCCCGTTCTTCAAGGTCGCCGAGCTGCACCCGAACGCGGCGCGCACGCTCGGCGAGATCCAGCTCTACTCCCCGCCGGCCAGCGGCTTCTTCACCGCGCCGGCCGAGTCCCGGGTCTGGGGCGAGTTGCACGAGGGGGCGCGGGCGGTGCTGCCCTGGCACCCGGAGATGACGTTGCTGCCGGGCTTCGCGCTCTACGCGCTGGCCGCCGGCGGGTTGTTCTTCTCGGTCTGGCGGGTCCGCCACCGGCTCTTCCTGCTCGCCGGGGTGCTGGTGACGATGGCGCTCGCGATGGGCACCCGGTTCTTCGAGGGCCGGTTCACCTACGTGCCGCTCTTCGACTACCTGCCGGGCTGGAACGGGCTGCGGACGCCGGGCCGGATGATGCTCTGGACCACGCTGCTGCTCGGCCTGTTGGCGGCCGGCGCGGTCACCGCGCTCTGCATGAGGGTGCGCGAGCTGGCCGCCGAGCGGGTCCCGCCGTGGCCGGGCCCGTGGCTGCGGCTGGCCACGCTGGTGCCGCTGGTGCTGGTGCTGGCCGAGGGGCTGAACGCCACCCCGCACCCGGTGGTGCCGCGGCAGCCGGCGGCGATGCGTACCGTCGACGGTCCGATGCTGGTGCTGCCCAGCAGCCAGAACCTGGACCAGCCGGTGATGCTCTGGTCGACCGACCGGTTCCAGCGGATGGTCAACGGCGTCAGCGGCTTCACCCCGAACTCCCAGGCCCAGGCCCGCGAAGCCACGGTCAGCTTCCCCGACTACGCCAGCGTCGACTACCTGCGGCGGATCGGGGTCAGGAACGTGGTGGTGCTCCGGGACCAACTCGGCGGCACCCCGTGGGAGGGGATGCTCGACCGGCCGGTGGACGGGCTGGGCGTGACACGGGAGCAGGTCGGCGAGGCGGTCGTCTACCGGCTGTGAAGCCGACCGTACCGCCTCGCGACCGGCCGCTCAGGCGGGCACGGGTTCGGCGGGGCGGTCTGCCGCGGCGCCGGAGCGCCATCGTTGGTGCCAGGGTGCGTCGGGTGCGCCGTCGAGCAGCCCACCGTCGGGGTCGTCGGCGTACGTCTGCCGCACCGCGTCCCGCTCCGGTCGCAGGATGTCCCGGATCACGAACCCGCAGAGCACCGCCACGGTGACCAGGCGCAGGGTGGACGCCAGCACGAAGACGCCTTCGGGGAAGACCGGCCGGGACGTGGCGGTGCCGAGCAGTTCGCCGTAGAAGGCGGCGAAGTAGCAGACCTCGGCGAACTGCCAGGCCAGGAATGCACCCCAGCGCGGCCGGGCGAGCACCGCGAGCGGCAGCAGCCAGAGCACGAACTGCTGCGACCACACCTTACTGAAGATCAGGAAGGCGGCGACGATCAGGAAGGCGACCTGCGCGAGCCGGGGCCGGCGCGGGGCGAGCAGCGCGAGCGCGGCCACGCCGAGGCAGGCCAGCCCGAAGAGCAGGTACGACACCCAGTTGAGGGTGGAGATGTTGGCGTTGAGCCACTCGAACGGGCCGAGTTCGCCGGGGGCGGACGGGCTGATCCGGCCGTCCAGGTAGCGGCCGATGTACCAGAGCGTGCCCCAGTCGATGGGCCGGGTGGTGTTCAGGTCGAAGAACCGCCCCCAGCTCTCCCGGTACGGGATCGCCACCGGCAGGTTGACCGCGACCAGCGTCACCAGAGCGGTGGCCGTGGCGACGAGCCCGGCCAGCAGCCGGCCGGCCCGCAGCGTGAGGACCAGGATCGGGCCGAGCAGGAAAAGCGGCCACATCTTCGCCGCGCCGCCGAGCCCGAGCAGCACGCCGGCCAGCCCGGGCAGCAGCATGCCGTACCGGTCGGGCCGGGCGCGCGCCCACGCGAGCAGCCCGAACGCGGCCAGGCCGACGGCGAGCAGGTCCCAGTTGACGGTGGCGGTGAGCACCAGCGCCGGGGAGAGCGCGAACAGGGCCGCGTCCCAGGGTCGTCGGCGGCGCAGGCTGAGGATGACCGCGACGGTGGCGACCGCGAGCGCGCCGAGCACCAGCGCGTTGAGGTTGTAGAACCACTGCCCCTGGTTGATGCCGGGGTTGTCGACGCCGAGGGCGTGCACCGGCAGGCCGAGCGCGCCCATGAAGTAGCCGGTCAGCACCGGGTATTCCACCGGGTGGTCGGCGTAGGGGACCTTGCCCTCGTTGAGCCCTTCGGCGTAGTAGAGCGCCAGCACGTCGGTGTAGCACATCCGGGTGTACTGGACGTTATTCTGCCAGGCTCCGTCCTGGCAGGGCGACTTCTGCACCCAGTGCAGGGCGAGCGTGAGGCAGACCAGGGCCAGCACGATCCGCGCCGCGGTCCAGAACCGGCCCTCGCGACCGGCCGGCCGGTCGAGGGCGGCGGCGTGGTCGCCGAGCGGGCCGCCGATCAGACCGGACGTCCCCCGCACGAACCAGTCCGAGCGGGACGGGTGGTCGGCGGTCGCTCCGGGCCGGGGCGCCTCCCCGGACGCGCCGGGCTCATCGATGCCTGCGGTCGACTGGGTGCTCATGGTGAGGCATCCTGCCGTACGCCGGGGGTGTCCGTCCCGCCGCGCGCGGAGAAATTCCGGTCCGCGAAACGCGGCGGCGACCGGACCGCTCGGGTCCGGCCGCCGCCGTCAGGTGGTACGCGTCAGTTCGTCTGTCTGGTCGGTGGGGTGGTGGGCAGCACGCCACCGCCTCTACCGCCGCCGCCGGGGAAGCCGGGGAGGCCACCGCCCTGGTCGCCGCCACCCCCTGGGTTGCCGCCGCCGGGGTTCCCGCCGCCCTGGTTGCCGCCGCCCTGGTTGCCGTCGGGGCAGAACAGGCCCAGCGGGTCACAGTTGGCGCCGCCCGGCGTCGGAGGCGGGGCGGCCGGCATCTCGCCGTTCCCGACGTCGTCCTTGCCGATGTTCGCGGCCGGCGGGAAGTCTTCCTTCGGCTCGCCCTTGAGCGCGTCGTTCATGAACCGCTGGAAGATGGCGCCGGGCATCTTGGCGCCACTGATCTTGTTGCCGTCCTTGTCCTTGATCGCCTTACGGGCGTCCTTGTTGCCGACCCAGACCGCGGTAGCGAGTTGCGGCGTGTAGCCGATCATCCAGGCGTCACCGTTGTCGAGCGTCTTCGCGTTCAACTCCCAGGTGCCGGTCTTCTCCGCGGCCTTACGGCCGTCGTCGAGCCGCCGGTTGACCTGACCCGGGTATTCCTCCAGCACCGAGGTGACGTCGGCGACGACGTCCTTCTTGATGCGCTGCTCCGGGGTGGTCTTCACGGTCTTGAGCAGGTCCCACTTACCGGTGTCGGGGTTCTGCTTCTCGACCTTCCGGATGAAGTGCGCCTTGTTGTAGAAGCCCTGGTTGGCGAACGTGGCAACGCCGTTGGCGTGGTCGAGCACCGTGATCGGGTACTGGCCGTAGCCGATGACGTGGAAGAACGGGTCGGGCGCGAGGTCCTTCGCGTCGTACTTGGCGAGGTCGTACGCCTTGGCCGGGTTGGTGTCGGTCCGCCACATGGTGCTGACGCCGGCCTTCTTGGCCATGTCGAGCACCTTGTCCGGGCCGATCTTCTCGGTGATGTAGTAGAACGGCACGTTCAGCGACTTGAGCGTCGACTGCTCGAGCGTGCAGGAGTTGCCGCAACTGGCGTCGAAACCCGCGTTGCTGACCGTGAACTCCATCTTGTCCGGCTTGAAGGACTTGCCCTTCCAGCGAGACTTCAGGGAGATGCCCTCGTCGAGGGCCGCCGCCAGCGTGTAGATCTTGAAACTCGACCCGGGCGAGTGACCACCGCTGACCACGCCGTTGTCGACGTTCTTGCCGGCGTAGTCGGTGCCGGTGCCATTGTCGCCGCCGTAGTAGGCGCGCACCTCGCCGTTACTGGGATCGATCGAGACCAGCGCCGCCATCAGGTTGCCCGGCTGGCCGGCCAGCTCCGAGCCCTTCTTGGCCCGCTGGGCGGCCGCCACCGCGGCGCTCTGGACCTTGGCGTCGATGGTGGTGGTGACCCGGTAGCCGCCGCGGCTCAACGCCTTGGCGCAGAGGGGCTTCTTGTCGGTCGCCTCGGCCTCGTTGTCGGTGCAGAGCTTCATCTCGCGCAGTTCCTGCGAGACGTAGTTGACGACGTTGCCGTAGGGCGTGTCGATGCCGAAGCCGCCTGCGCTGTTCTTGGACGGCTTCAGGATGTTGGTCGGGTACTTGTCGGGATGTGGCGGCGTGTTCGGCGCGTCGAGCCACTTCTCGGTGATCATCCCGTTGATGACGTAGTTCCACCGGTCCAGCGCGGCCTGCGGGTTGATCGCCGGGTCGTAGCCCTGGTGCGTCGCGCTCGGCTCGGGCTGCTTGATCAGCGCGGCCAGCACCGCGCCCTCGGCCACGGTGAGCTTGGCGACGTCCTTGCCGAAGTACGTCCGCGCCGCCGCCTGGATGCCGTAGGCGCCGCGCCCGAAGTAGATCACGTTCAGGTAGTGCTGCATGATCACGCTTTTGTCGTACTTGTCGTTCAGCTTGGAGGCGAGGATCGCCTCCTTCACCTTGCGGCCGTACGTGTCCTGGTTCAGGTTGTCGAACGCGTTGCGCGCGTACTGCTGGGTGATGGTCGAGGCGCCCTGCTTGTCGCCACCGCTGACGTTGTTCCACGCGGCCCGGGCGATGCCCTTGTAGTCCACGCCGGAGTGGCGGTAGAAGTTCCGGTCCTCCGCCGCCGCGACCGCGTGCTGGACCCACACCGGGATCTGCTGGATGGTGACGAGCTGCCGGTTCTGGTCGCCGATCCGGGCGATCGAGGTCTTGCCGGTCCGGTCGTAGATGGTGGTGGACAGCGGCGGGATGGTGTCCTCCGGCAGCAGCACCTTCTGCGAGTACCAGGTGAAGCTGACCACGCCGATGCCGGCGAGCATGATGAACACGGCGAAGCCGGCGATCAGCATGTTGAGCCGGCGACGCTTCTTCGACCGGGCCGAGTCGTCACCGCGGCCACCCCGCGCCGGGCCGAGCGGCACGCCCGGACCACCGGGGCCGCCCGGGCCACCGCCGCCGAAGCCGGGCACGTTGGCCCGGGCCACCGCGGCACGGCCGCCGACCGGCGCCGCGCCGACGCTCGCCCGGCCGGCACCGCCCACGCTCGCCGCGCCCACCGAGGCGCGTCCCGCCGGGCCGGCCGGGGAGACCGGAACCGACGCCCGACCGGCGCCCGCGCGCCCGGAGACGCCGGGTGCCGGGGAGACGGGCACCGAGGCCCGACCCGCGCCGGCCCGGCCGACCGGGGCCGCGCCCGCGGCTCCGCGGGGCGCCGGCGGCACGCCGCTGACCGGGGCTCGGCCGCCGGCGCCGCGTGGCGTGACCGAGGCGCGCGCCGAGGCACCGCCCTCCGGGGCGCCGGACCAGCCGTTTCCGCGCGGGCTCCGCTCGGAGCCGGGGTCGCCGTTCGGACCCGGGATCTGGGCCCGCCCACGCGAAGAACTGGAATCGCCGTAGTTCATTCCTCACACCCTGCCGGTCGCGGTGGGACGCGGGGGCGTCGCCACCGGGTTGCCGTGAGCTGAAACACGGGACGCTACCTGCCGACCGTGCCGGCGCGCGCCCGCCAAATCCGACCTATTCGGACCAATCACACTTAACGGCTGTCGCTCGTGCCGCCCGGATAACGGGCCGGCGACGATCGGGACAGCCGTGTTCACCGTTGCGCCTCTCGCCTTCGCCGAGGGGTGGAGCCGTCGGCCGCGACCGCCCCGGCCGCGTCCGCCACCTCGCCCGCGAGGCCGTCCCGCCCGAGCAGGAACTGCTCGACGAGATGGTTCCAGTCGCAGCCGGGGCAGACCTCCACCACGAACACCTGGAACTCACGCAGCGTCATGGCCAGGACGGGCAACTCGGCCCGGGTGCGCGCCTGGCCGGCCGACTGCTTGAGTTCGTCACCGTAAATGTAGTGGACGTGGATCAGGTTCTCGCTACGGCAGATCGGGCAGCGGTGGTCGGTCGGCTCGCCGTGGAACCGGGCGGCGTTCTTCAGGTACGGCGAGGCGTCGCAGACGTCGTACGTGCCGATCCGACCGGCGAGGAGTTCACGCAGCACCGCTCGCTTCTGGAGCGAGTAGTCGACCACCTGGCGCTGCGTACGCATGCGGCAAAGGGTACGCGCTCCGGCGAACCGAGGCGACCATGGTCACGATCCGTGATGACCGCGTCGCGTAAGCGGGGGTTTGCCCTGGCCATCCGCGTGGGCTAACGTGCGATGTATCGGCCCGATACATCGCGGTGGTTAGCCCTCCGCGCAGGGGGAAAGAAGGGATGGCGCCGTGCTCGAGTTCGCCATCCTGGGCCTCCTGCAGGAGGCTCCGATGCACGGCTACGAGCTGCGCAAGGAGTTGACCGCCAAGCTCGGCGCCATCCGGGCGGCGATCAGCTACGGCTCGCTCTACCCGACCCTGCGCCGGCTGCAGGCGGCGGGATGGATCACCGAAGCCGCCGAGACACCCGCGACCGCCGAGGAGGTTCCCGCGCTGACCAGCCGACGCGGTCGGGTGGTCTACACCATTACCGCGGAGGGCAAGGAACGCTTCGCCCAGCTGATAGCGCAGGCTGGACCCGAGACGTACGACGACACGGGCTTCGGCGTGCACTTCGCGTTCTTCGCCCGGACCGACCAGGCCACCCGGCTCCGGATCCTGGAAGGTCGTCGTCGCAAGATCGAGGAACGTCGCGAGGGTCTTCGTGACGTGCTCGGCCGGGCAGCCGAGCGCCTCGACGCGTACACCCTGGAACTGCAGCGCCACGGGCTCGACGCCTGTGAGCGCGAGGTCCGCTGGCTGGAGGAGCTCATCGCCAACGAGCGCTCCGGCCGGGCTCCGGCCGCCCCGGGCACCGGGACGGCCACGGGCCGAGGAGACAACGACAGCCCGCCCACGCCTGGAACGTCCAGGACAGAGCGGCCGTGATGAAGAAGAAGGAGGCAGACGCTATGGGCTCCGTCCGCGTCGCCATCGTCGGTGTGGGTAACTGCGCCTCGTCCCTCGTGCAGGGCGTGGAGTACTACCGGAACGCCGACCCGAACGACCGCGTCCCGGGTCTCATGCACGTCACCTTCGGCGACTACCACGTCTCGGACGTGACGTTCGTCGCGGCGTTCGACGTGGACGCCAAGAAGGTCGGCATGGACCTCGCGGAGGCGATCGTCGCCAGCGAGAACAACACGATCAAGCTGTGCGACGTCCCGCCGACCGGCGTGACCGTGCAGCGCGGCCCGACCTTCGACGGTCTGGGCCAGTACTACCGCGAGATCGTCGAGGAGTCGGACGCCCAGCCGGTCGACGTGGCCCAGGCGCTGCGCGACGCGCAGGTCGACGTGGTCGTCTCCTACCTGCCGGTGGGCTCCGAGCAGGCCGACAAGTTCTACGCCCAGGCCGCGATCGACGCCGGCTGCGCGTTCGTCAACGCCCTGCCGGTCTTCATCGCCTCCGACCCGGAGTGGGCGCAGAAGTTCACCGACGCCGGTCTGCCGATCGTCGGTGACGACATCAAGAGCCAGGTCGGCGCCACCATCGTGCACCGCGCGCTGGCGAAGCTCTTCGAGGACCGCGGGGTCGAGCTGCTGCGCACGTACCAGCTCAACTTCGGCGGCAACATGGACTTCATGAACATGCTGGAGCGCAACCGCCTGGTCTCCAAGAAGATCTCGAAGACCCAGTCGGTGACCTCGCAGATCCCGCACGAGATGAGCAAGAGCGACGTGCACATCGGCCCGTCCGACCACGTGCCGTGGCTGGACGATCGCAAATGGGCCTACATCCGCCTGGAGGGCCGCTCCTTCGGTGACACCCCGCTCAACGCGGAGCTGAAGCTCGAAGTGTGGGACTCGCCGAACTCGGCCGGTGTCATCATCGACGCCGTCCGGGCCGCGAAGATCGCGCTGGACCGGAAGATCGGCGGCCCGATCCTCTCCGCCTCGTCCTACTTCATGAAGTCGCCGCCGGAGCAGTACGCCGACCACGACGCGCACGCCGCCGTCGAGGCGTTCATCGCCGGCGAGGTCGAGCGCTGACGCGCCGAACAGCATGACGCAGGAAGGCCGGGTCCGCGCGGACCCGGCCTTCCTGCTGTCGGTACCCGATCAGGACCAGGCGCGGCGCAGCGCCACCGCGGCCTCCAACTCCAGCAGGGTCACCTTGCGCGGCAGCCCACCGCCGAAGCCGACCAACTTGCCGCCCGCACCGACGATCCGGTGACACGGCACGATCACCGGCACCGGGTTGCGGTTGCACGCCACCCCCACCGCGCGGGCCGCGCCCGGCTCACCGAGCGCCTTGGCCACCTCACCGTAGGTGGTCGTCTCCCCGTAGGGGATGCCTGTCATCTCCCGCCACACCGCACACTCGAACTCCGAGCCGCGCGGCGCCGACACCGGCACCGTGAACTCGGTCAACTCCCCGGCGAAGTAGGCCCGCAGCTCCGCCACGACCCGGCCGGCCAGATCGTCGTCGGGCTCGTCGGCAGCCGAGGCCACCCGGCCGAAGTGCGTGCCGCGCACCGCGTCGGCGTCGGTGCCGACGGAGAACTCCCCGGTCGGCGAGTCGAGCACGGTCCAGCGCATGCCGCCCATTGTCGCGCGACGGGCAAAGTTTCCCGCGCGCCGGGCGTCTGAGAGACGGAGGTGGACGGTGGCGGAGGTCGACCGGGAGTTCACCGCGTTCGTCAACGAGCGGGGAGCGGTCCTGCTGCGGGTCGCGTACGCGCTCGCCGGCAACCAGCACGCGGCGGAGGACCTGCTGCAGAACGCGCTGGCCAAGGCGTACGCCCGGTGGCCCCGGATCCGCGGTGACGCGGAGCCGTACGTGAAACGGATCCTCTACCACGACCAGGTCTCCGGCTGGCGGCGGCGGGCGCGGCGCGCGGAGGTTCCGGTGGCCGACCTGCCGGAACGACCGGCGGCCGGTGACGACAGCGACCTGCGGCTGCTGTTGCGCGACGCGCTGCGCGCGTTGCCGCCGCGCCAGCGGGCCGTGCTGACGCTGCGCTACCTGGAGGACCTGAGCGTCGAGCAGACCGCCGCGCTGCTCGGCTGCCGCCCCGGCACCGTGGCCAGCCAGAGCGCCAAGGCGCTGGCCCGGCTCCGGCAACTCGTGCCGGCGCTCGACGAGTTGACCACCCCGGCGGAGGTGACCCGATGAGCACGTCGCTGGACGAGATGCTCCGCACGGCCGTACGCGACCTCGCCGACGACGCCGCGCCCGCGCCGGACCTGGCGGGGCGGGCGCTCGGGCACGGTCGGCGGCTGCGGCGTCGCCGACGGGTGGCCGCGACCGCCGCCGTCCTGGTCGCGGTGGTCGCGGCGACCCTGCCGTTCGTGCTGCTGCGCCCCCGCCCCGCGCCGCCGCCCACCGCACCACCGGTCACCGCCGTCCCGTCGCCGGTGATCCGGTCGGCGCCCGGCGCGAACTGGTCGAACGGCCCGTTGACGCTGCCGGGCGGTTGGGTGGTCACCAGCCTGAGCGAGCCCACGCGGTCGAACGGCAAGTCCTACCTGCTCGACCGGGCACGTGGCCGCTACCTCGTCAACAGCCGCTACGACGCGGTTCTCCCCGCCCCGGCCGGCTCGCTGGTCGCGGTCTGGGACGACGACCGGCCCCGCCGGGTCGGGCTCGTCGACCTGGTGCGCGGGACGACCCGCTGGTACGAGCCGGGTCGTGCGCTCGCCGCGCCGAACTGGTCGCCGGACGGCCGGCGCCTGCTCTTCACCAGCCAGCGGGTCGACCACTTCGGCTTCGTCGTGCTGGACGCCGAGGGCACCACCCGCACCCACGCCGTCGACACCGACGAGTTCCTCTGCACCGACTACTGCTCCTTCCTGTGGAGCCGGGACGGACGGGAGGTGCTGCTCCAGCAGACCGACCCGGGCCGCCCCCGGTCCGAGTCCGCCCGACACCCACGACGGGGCGTGCAGTTCTTCTCCGCCGACACGGGCCGGCCCACCCGCTTCGAGCCGTTGCCCGGTGACCCGGCCGGCCCGTGGGCCTGGTCGCCGGACGGCAGGCTGGTGGTCGTCCAGGGGCAGCGGGAGCCGCTGCTGGTGGAGGCGGCGACCGGCCGGGTGGTCAACGCGCTGCCCGCCGCGGACGCCGTCTGGGCCGGGCCCGATCGGCTGCTCTACCGGCGGCCGAGAGGTTCGCACGAGTTCGTGTACGCCGACACCACCGGCCGGGAACTGGTCCGCCAGCCGCTGCCGGAGGAGTTCCGCCTCGCCGAGGTGACCATCGCGCCGGGCTGAGCGGTCGCTCAGGGTTCGCTGTCCGCAGTCGATGTTGCGCGACGTCGCTACCGTGCAGGTCGTGGCCACCGGGACGCTCCTCTTCCTGATCATCGGTGGGGCCGGCGTCGGAGTGCTGACGCTCGCCCTGCTCGGCTCGGGAGTGCTGCACCTGGGCCATCCGGACGTCGACGGGCCGGTGTCGCTGGAGGCGGTCGCCGGGTTCACCGGAGCGTTCGGGTTCGGCGCCGCGATCGTCAACGAGCTGCTCGGGGGGCGTACCCCCGGGATGATCGCGGCGGCGGTGGCCGGCGGGGCGCTCGCCGCCGTGCCCACCGGCTGGCTGGCGGCCCGGTTGAGCCGCGCGGCCCGCACCATGCGCACCGACCCCACCCCCACCCGCGACCACCTGACCGGCGCGATCGGCCTGGTGGTGACCCCGATCCCCAGCAGTGGCTACGGCGAGGTCCGGGTACGCCTCGCCGGCCAGCCGGTCAAACTCAACGCCCGGGCCGACCGGCCCATCGGAATCGGTGCCCGGATCTTCGTGGTCGAAGCGCTCAGCGAGACCAGCGTGCACGTCGAGACCTACTGAATCCCCCAACAGACGGGAACCCCCATGCCCCTGCTCGTCGCCATCGGCGGCGCGGTCCTCCTCGCCGTCCTGCTCGTCCTCTTCGTGCTCTCCCGGATCAAGGTGGCCGGGCCGAACGAGGCGTTCATCGTCACCGGCCGCAAGGGCCGGACCACCCAGACCGCCGACGGCATCCGGTCCACCGACATGTCCGGCCAGAAGGTCGTGCTCGGCGCCTCCGTCTTCGTGCTGCCGGTCGTGCAGAAGTTGCAGTCCCTCGACCTGTCCAGCCGGCGCATCGACGTCGGGATCCGGGGCGCGGTCAGCAAGCAGGGCATCCGCGCCGACCTGCACGGCGTCGCGATCGTCAAGGTCGGCGGCACCGAGGACGCGATCCGGGCCGCCGCCCAGCGGTTCCTGCACCAGCAGGACGAGATCGACAACTTCACCCGGGAGGTGCTGGCCGGTGCGCTGCGCTCGATCGTCGGCCGGCTCACCGTCGAGGAGGTCATCCGGGACCGGGCCGCGTTCGCCAGCGCGGTCGCCGAGGAGGCCGAGCACTCGATGACCAACCAGGGCCTGGTGCTGGACACGTTCCAGCTCCAGGACATCCTGGCCGAGGGGTCCTACCTGGCCGACCTGGGTCGGCCCGAGGCCGCCCGGGTGCTCAAGGACGCCGCCATCGCCGAGGCGCGTGCCCGGCAGGCCGCCGAGCAGGAGCGGTTGCTGGCCGAGGAGGCGATCGCCGAGGCGAACCGGAACCTGTCGCTCAAGCAGGCCGGCATCCAGGCCGAGATCGACGCGGCGAAGGCCAGGTCGGCCGCGGCCGGGCCGCTCGCCCAGGCCGAGCGGGACCAGGCGATCCTCTCCGAGCAGCAGAAGGTGGCCGAGCGCAACGCCGAGCTGAAGCAGCGCCAGCTCGACACCGAGGTGCGCAAGCCGGCCGACGCCGCCCGGTACAAGGTGGAGCAGGAGGCCGAGGCGGCCCGCAACGCGGCGGTGTTGAACGCCGACGCGCAGCGGCAGGCCACCATCGCCGCCGCGCAGGGCCGCCGCCGAGCAGTCCCGGCTCACCGGTGAGGGCGAGCGGGCCCGCCGGGCCGCGCTGGCCGAGGCGAACGCGATCGAGGGCGCCAAGGAGGGTGAGGCGGAGCAACGCCGGCGGTCCGCGATCGCCGAGGCGGTCGAGCGGGAAGGCCAGGCCGAGGCCGCGGCCATCCTGGCCAAGGGCCAGGCGGAGGCCGACGCGATGGCCCGCAAGGCCGAGGCGTTCGCGGCGTACGGCGAGGCGGCGGTGTTGGACCTGCTGGTCAAGGTGCTGCCCGAGGTGGTCGGCGCGGCCAGCGCCCCGATCGGCGCGATCGACAAGATGACCGTCATCTCCACCGACGGCGCCTCGTCGCTGACCAAGTCGGTGGCCGGCAACGTCGCTCAGGGCCTCCAGCTCGGCACCGACCTGACCGGCATCGACCTGGCCGGGCTGCTGGCCCGGCTGGGCAGCGCGCACACCAACGGCAAGAGCACGGTGGACGGCAGCACGGTCAACCCGTGACGTACGACGGCGCCCGCCGGCCCCTCTCGGGGAGCCGGCGGGCGCCGTCGTATCCGGTGCGGGTCAGAGCGAGGCGAGGACGAACTTCTCGCCGTTGCCCAGGCCCAGCGTCGCGCTGTTCAGGTTGACCACGCGGCTGGCGATGAGCTGGCTGCCCCCGGTGCTGCCGGAGGTGACCGCCTTGCCGTTGGCGTTGGCCCGCAGGTAGACCGAACCGTCGGCGTTGTAGTCGAGGAAGTCGAAGACCTCCCAGGCGCCGACCGTGGTGGACCGGGCGATCAGCGGCTTGGTGCCGCCGCTCTCCGCGGCGACGAGCTTCTTGTTGGCCAGCGAGCGCAGCGCGAAGTAGCCGTCACCGACGCTGACGACCTCGTACTTCTCCCAGGCGCCGACCGTCGCGGCGCGGGCGATCAGCGGCTTGCCGCCGCCGCTCTCCGCGGTCACGTACTTGCCGTTGGCCACCGCCTTGATGCCGACGACCGGGGCGGACGCGTCGAAGTCGAACTTCTCCGCGGTGCCGATGGAGGTCTTGCTGGCGATCAGCGGGGTGGTGGTGTTCGACGCGGTGACGTACTTGCCGTTGACCGCGGCCTTCAGGCTGACGCTGCCGTCGGCGTTGACGACGAGCTGGAACTTCTCCCAGGCGCCGATCGAGGCGGCGCGGGCGAGGAGCGGCTTGGTGCCACTTCCGTCCGCGCTGACGAACTTGTTGTTCGCCTTCGCGCGCAGCGCGTAGAAGCCGCTGCCGGCGTCCACCACGTCGTACCTCTCCCAGGCGCCGGCCTCGGTGCCGCGCGCGACCAGCGGCTTGGTGCCGCTGCTCTCCGCCGTCACGTAGCGGCCGTTGCTCCGGGCCTTCAGGCCGTAGGACTCGCGGGCGACCACTGCGTTGCCGACGTGCAGCAGCCGGTCGACCGAGCCCATGGTGTCGTGCACCGCGCCGGTGATGCTGGTGTCCACGATCGAGTCGCGCACCTGCTGCGGGGTCCAGCCCGGGTGCGCCTCCAGCAGCAGCGCGGCAGCGCCCGCGACGTGCGGGGACGCCATCGAGGTGCCGCTCATCGACTCGGTGCCGGAGGCGGTGCCGGCCTTCGCCGACACGATGCCGGCGCCCGGGGCGTAGGTGTCCAGGCAGCGGCCGAAGTTGGAGAACCAGGCCCGCATGTCGAGCCGGTCGGTGGCGCCGACCGTGATGGCCGCCGGGACGCGTGCCGGCGTGATCCCGCAGGCGTCCTTCCAGCTGTTGCCGGCCGCGATCGCGTAGCTGATGCCGGCGGCGATGGAGCGGCTGATCGCGTCGTCGACCGCCTGGTCGACGCCGGGGAAGCCCAGGCTCATGTTCGCCACGGACGGCCCGGTGGCGTGCGCGGTCACCCAGTCGATGCCGGCGATCACGTCCTCGCTGTCGCCGCCACCGGCGCAGTCCAGCACCCGGACCGCGACCAGCTTGACGTCCTTGGCCACGCCGTACTTCGTGCCGCCGATGGTGCCGGCGACGTGCGTGCCGTGCCCGTCGCAGTCCTGCGCGACGTCGTCGGAGTCGACCGCGTCGTAGCCGTTGACGGCCCGCCCGCCGAAGTCCTGGTGGGCGATGTCGATGCCGGTGTCGATGACGTACGCGGTCACCCCGGCGCCGGTCGCCGGGTAGGTGTAACGGCCGTCGGCCTTCGCCTTGGCCTGGTCGATCCGGTCCAGGCCCCAGGGCGGGGTGCTCTGGGTGCCGGTGGCCGTCGCGCGTTGGACCTGCTGGACGTACGCGACGTCGGGGTCTGCGGCGAGACGCTCGGCCTGCCGGCGTTCCATGCTGGCGGAATAGCCGTGCAGCGCCTTGCCGAACACCCGGCGGACGGAACCGCCGTGCTCGCCGGCGAGGGCCGACGCGGCGGACTTCACCTTGGCCGGGGTGGCCTTGCCGTTCTTGAGGACGACGATGTAGCGGCCGGGCACCGCCCCGGCCGTGTCGGCGCCGCGGACCGGGCCGCGCTTCGGGCCGTCCGGCGCGGCAGACGCCGGGCCGGCGGTGGCGGCGCAGAGGATGGAGGTGGCGGAGGTGAGGGCGAGCCCCACCAACGCGGAGCGGCGCAGCGCGCCGTGGCGTGACACTGAATGGACTCCCCGTCTCCAGCGACCGTCCGGAGCGGACGGGCGGATGCGATCAGGACAGCCGCGCCCGTCGGGCCGGGGGGCTGGTGATGACCAACATCATGCGGGAAAGATCGACCGGACCACGTCATCCGTTCGGTCGACACGCCGGCGTATCGTCGTCGATTTTCCGCCGGGGCCGACGATCAGCCGACGATGCCCTCGGCGCGCGCCCAGCGCAGCAGCTCCGCCTCGGCCTCGTCGCGGTCCAGCGGCCCGCGCTCCAGTCGCAGCTCCTTGAGGTGCTGCCAGGCGCGCCCGACCACCGGGCCCGGCGGCACGCCGAGCAACTCCATGATCGCGTTGCCGTCCAGGTCCGGCCGGACCCGGGCCAGATCCTCCTCGGCGGCGATCCGGGCGATCCGCTCCTCCAGCGCGTCGTAGTCGGCCGCGAGCTGGGCCGCCTTGCGCCGGTTGCGGGTGGTGCAGTCGGATCGGGTCAGCTTGTGCAGCCGGGACAGCAGGTCGCCGGCGTCGGTGACGTACCGGCGCACCGCCGAGTCGGTCCACTCGCCCCGGCCGTACCCGTAGAAGCGCAGGTGCAGCCCGACCAGCTTGACCACCTGGGAGGTGACGTCCTTCGGATAGCGCAGCGCCCTCATCCGGGCCTTGGTCAGCCGGGCGCCGACCACCTCGTGGTGGTGGAAGCTGACCCGGCCGTCCCCGCCGACCGCCTTGGTGCCGGGCTTGCCGACGTCGTGCATGAGCGCGGCCATCCGCAGCACGAAGTCGCAGCCGTCGGACTCCATCGACATGGCGTTGGTGACCACGGTGAGCGTGTGCTCGTAGACGTCCTTGTGCTGGGCGTGCTCGTCAATGGTGAGCTTGAGGCCGGTCAACTCCGGGAGGAAGCGCTCGGCCAGGCCGGTGTCGACGAGCAGGCGCAGCCCGGTCACCGGGTCGGCGCCGCACAGCAGCTTGGTGAACTCGTCCCGGATCCGCTCGGCGGTGATCCGGTCGAGGTCGGACGCCATCCGGGTCATCGCGGCGCGGACGTCGGGGTGGACGGCGAAGCGGAGCTGGGCGGCGAACCGGGCCGCGCGCAGCATCCGCAGCGGGTCGTCGCGGAACGACTCCTGCGGCGTCCCGGGGGTACGAATGATCTTGGCGGCGAGGTCGGCCAGGCCCCCGTACGGATCGGTGAACCGGTGCTCGGGGAGGCTCACCGCCATCGCGTTGACCGTGAAGTCGCGGCGCTTCAGGTCCTCCACCAGGCTGGTGCCGTACGCCACCACCGGGTTGCGGCTCACCTGGTCGTAGACCTCCGCGCGGAAGGTGGTGATCTCCAGGGTGAGGCCGTCGCGCTGGCAGGCGATGGTGCCGAACTCGCGCCCGGTCTCCCAGATCGACTCGGCCCAGCCCCGGACGACCTTCACGGTCTCGTCCGGGTGGGCGTCGGTGCAGAAGTCGAGGTCGTTGCCGAGCCGGCCGAGCAGCGCGTCCCGGACGGACCCGCCCACCAGGTGCAGTTCGTGACCGGCCCGGGCAAAACGCCGGCCCAGCTCGTCGGCGACCGGGGAGACGCGGAGCAGTTCGGCGACGGCGTTGCGCTGCGCGGCGGTCAGCTCGTGGCGGTCGGCGGCGGACGCGGAGGCGGAGGCTTCGGACATGGGAGCGCCAGCCTATCGGGCCGGGGGTGGATCGACCGCGCCGGGCGCGGGTAACGGGCCGGGGGTGACTAAGGTTCCGGTTGTGCGGGGCCGGCGGGGCCCGGTTCCGGCATATCCCTGGGAGGCGGGCAGATGGGCGGCGGCGGGCTCTACCGCAGCGCGAACGCGCACGACGGCGGCCTGCCGCCGGACGACGGCGCCACCTTCATCTCGGCGGAGCCGCTGAACCAGCCCGGCGCCGAGGCGGTCGCGCCGCCGCAGGAGGTGGTCGCGGAGACCAGCGCCGCGGCGAACAGCGCGGTGATGGCGATCGGCAGCCTGGTCAGCCGGGGCACCGGCTTCATCCGCAACCTGATGATCGGCGCCGCGCTCGGTGGCGCGCTGGTCGGCGACGCCTACACCACCGCGATCTTCCTGCCCAACCAGGTCTACGAGTTCCTGCTCGGCGGCGTGCTCACCAGCGTGCTGATCCCGGTGCTGGTCCGGCGGCGCAAGTCCGACCCGGACCGGGGCGAGGCGTACTCCCAGCGGCTGCTCACGCTCGCCGTGCTGGCGCTGGCGGCCGTCGCGCTGATCGCCATGGCCGGGGCGTCGGTGCTCACCGCCATCTACGCGGGCGGCAAGGACGCGGACTACCAGGGGCTGGTCACCGGCCTGTCGTACCTGATGCTGCCGATGCTGTTCTTCACCGGCGTGAGCGCGCTGATCGCCGCGGTGCTGAACACCCGCGGGCACTTCGCCGCCCCGATGTGGGCGCCGATCCTGAACAATCTGGTGGTCATCGCCGTCTGCGGGATCTACATCGCGGTCTTCGGTGCCAAGATCATCCAGCCGGGCGAGATGAGCTGGGGACGCGTCCTGCTGATCGGCGGCGGCACGCTGCTCGGCGTCGCGGTCCAGACCGCCGGCCTGCTGCCCGCGCTGCGCAAGGTTAACTTCCGGTGGAAGTGGCGGTTCGACTTCCGCGCGCTCGGCCTGGCGGAGCTGGCCCGGCTCGGCGGCTGGATGTTCTGCTACGTCGGGGTCAACCAGCTCGGCCTGTTCGTGGTGGTCAACCTGCTCACCCGCGCCGCCGGCGGCAAGAACGCCGGCCTGCTGATCTACAACAACGTCTTCCTGCTGCTGATGATGGCGCACGGCATCATCGCGGTCTCGATCATCACGGCGCTGATGCCCCGGATGAGCGCGGCCGCCGCCGAGGGTCGGTTCGGCGACGTCACCGCCGACCTGTCCCGGGGCACCCGGATGGTCTCCGCGGTGCTGGCCCCGATCGCGGTCTGCTACGCCGTGCTGGCCGGGCCGATCTCCGTGATGGTGTTCCGCTACGGCGCCTTCGACGGCGACAACGCGGTGGCCACCTCGACGGTGCTGCTGGTCGCCGCGCTCGGCCTGGTGCCGTTCGCGGTCAGCCAGCTCTTCACGTTCGCGTTCTACGCGCTGCCCGACACCCGCACCCCTGCCCTGATCAACATCCCGGTGGTGATCCTGCGGGTGCTGCTCCAGGTGGGCCTCTTCCTGATCTTCTCGAACACCTTCGCGGCGGCCGGGATGATGCTCGGCAACGCGGTGTCGTACCTGGCCGCGGCGATCATCTCGGCGATGCTGCTACGGCCCCGGGTGGGCCGGATCGGGCTGGGCCGGATCATGAAGACCCTCGGTCGGGTGGTGGTGGCCGCGCTGGGCGCCGCGCTGGTCGGGGTGCTCGTGGTCGCGGTGCTCCCCGGCGACCCGGAGGGCCTGAGCCGGTTGGCCGCCGCGGTCCAGCTGGTGATCGGCGGCGCGGCGATCGGCGGGACGTACCTCGGCCTGGCCATGCTGCTGCGGATCGGCGAGATCACCGAGGTGGTGGGGATGGTGCGGCGGCGGCTCGGGCGCTGAGCCCGCCGCGCCGGCCCGTCGTGACCGACGGTGAACGAGGATCACCAGGCTGGGGATACGGCTGTGGATAACTCGGGATTCCGCCGTCCAGTGGGCCTCTCGGCCTGTGGACAACCAACCGTAAGGACGAGGGTGCGCAGGCCGGGGCGGGGAAACCAACGGCGCGCCACACCGGTACGCCCCTACGCCGATCACTTGCCGTCAACCTCTAGATTGGCGGTGCGTGTCCGCGGTGACTGGCTTCCCGCCGGCCGCAGCGGGAAGATGACATGTCGGAGAACCGGGCATCCCGGGTAAGGTCGCACTCGACGGGTACGTCCGGCGTCGACGTCGACCGTGCCGGTTCCACCGAAGCCAGAGCGGGAAACCACATGCCCAGCAACACGGGTCCATCGATCGACACGATCACCGAGGGAGGACGGGTGACCCAGGTCGGCGAGGGTCAGGAAGCGGAGGAAACCTCTCCGGCGGTCGTGACCCTCGGTGCTCCCACCGTCGGTGAGCTCCTCGCCGAGCGCTACGAGCTGGTCGAGCACATCAACAACGACAGCGCCGGCCGGCTGGTCTGGCGCGGTGTCGACGTGGTGCTGCGCCGGCCCGTCGCGGTGGTCCTCCGCTATCCGGGTGGCGACTCCGCCACCGAGATGCTCCAGGCCGCGGTCGCCGCGAGCCGGGTGATCCACCCCAACCTGGTCGGCGTCTACGACGCCATCGACGAGGACGACCGGGCCTACGTGGTGCGCGAGTGGGTCGACGGCCAGTCGCTGCGCGAGATGGTGGCCGCCGACGGGCCGCTGGACCCGGCCCGCGCCACCGCGATCGGCAACGCCGTCGCCAGCGCGCTGGCCGCGGTGCACGCCACCGACATGGTGCACGGCAACATCCACCCCGGCACGGTGATGATCAGCGACGACGGCCGGGTGGTGGTGGCCGACGCGCGCACCGACGGGGCGGACAGCCAGGAGAACGACCTGCGGGCCGTCGGCGGGGTGCTCTACTACGCCCTGACCGGGCACTGGCCGCACGGCGAGGCCCCGCTGCACGGCGCCACCGCCGGGCACGGCCGGGCCGCGCTGCCCGACGCCGTCCGGGACTCCGCCGGTGGCATCGCCGCACCCCGCCAGGTGCGCGCCGGGGTCCCGGCCTACCTCGACGACCTCACCATGGACCTGCTCGACCCGGAAATCGCCCCGCCCTCGTCGGACGTGCTCTCCGCCGAGCTGAGCCGGCTCGACATCCCGGCCGACGAGCAGTTCCTGGAGCAGGCCGGTCCGCTGCGTTTCACCGCCGAGCCGGGTGAGGAGCCGTCGCCGCTGGCCGCGGCCGGTGGCCGCAAGGTGGCACTGGGCGTCGCCGGCCTGCTGGCGGTGGCCCTGGTCGGGCTGTTCATCGGGATCAACGTGCTCGGCGGTGGCGACGACGGCGGCAAGGAGCCGGTGTCCCAGCCGTCCAGCAGCGCCCCCTCCGCCGGCGACGGCGGCAGCGAACCCGAGCCCCCTGCCGCCGCCCGCAAGCTCAACGTCCAGGACGTGCGGATCATCGACCCGAAGAGCAAGGACCGCGCCGAGGTGCGCAACGCCGAGAAGGTCATCGACGGCGATCCCGAGGAGGGCTGGGAAACCCAGACCTACCGGAACAACGGGAAGTTCGGCGGCCTCAAGGACGGCATGGGCATCTGGATCGACCTGGGCGCCCCGCACACGGTCAAGTCGGTGCAGGCCACGCTGTCGTCCGCGGGGGCGGCCGCCGAGCTGCGCACCGGCACCAACGGCGACTTCCCGTCCACCTCCACCGGCGACAAGCAACTCGTCGCGGCCTACCCCACGGTGATCGGGCAGCCGTTCGAGAGCAGCGACTCCGGCACCAACATGATCTTCAACGCGTTCGAGCCGGCCAAGAAGTACCAGTACCTCCTATTCTGGATCACCGAGCTGCCGGAGAAGGACAGCGGCGGCTGGAAGCTGGGGGTCCAGGAGATCACGGTCCAGGGATCGTGAGCCGCCCGCCGTACCCCCGTCACCACCTCCCCCGGGCGTGGTGATGGCGGGCTCCGGCGCGCGTACCTCCGGCCCGGCGCCCGGCGACGGACCGCCGGCCGGGTCCGACCTGGAGCTGCTCCGGGCCCACGTCGCGGGCGACCGGGACGCCTTCACCGAGCTGTTCCACCGGCACCGCGACCGGCTCTGGGCGGTGGCCCTGCGGACGATCGGCGACCGCGAGGACGCGGCTGACGCGCTCCAGGACGCGATGCTGTCGGCGCACCGCGCCGCCGCGCGCTTCCGGGGCGACTCGGCGGTCACCACCTGGCTGCACCGCATCGTGGTGAACGCGTGCCTGGACCGGATGCGGCGACGGCAGACCCACGCCACCGTCCCGCTGCCGGACGGGGTGCACGACGACGGGGAGCCCGGTCGGCACACCGGCGGGGTCGAACCCGCCGCGCCCACCCACGACCACGACACCGCGCTGGTGGTCCGGCAGGCGCTCGCGGCCCTGCCGGCCGAGCAGCGGGCGGCGCTGGTCCTGGTCGACGTGCAGGGCTACCCGGTGGCCGAGGTGGCCCGGATCCTCGACGTCGCCGAGGGCACCGTGAAGAGCCGGTGCGCCCGCGGCCGCGCCCGGCTCGCCGTGGTCCTCGGCCACCTGCGTACGGGCTCGGACGACCCGACGGACGTGCCGCGGGTCACGGTGGGGAACCGCCGGCCGCCCGAGGGCGTCGGATCCTCGTCGGGACGCGCCCGACCGGACGCCAGCCAGGAGGAGCCGTGAGTCCCCGCCCGCTCAGCGAGGTCGACCACGACCTGCTCGCCGACTACCTCGGCGGGGCGCTGGAGGGCACCCCCGAGCAGGCCACCGTGGCCCGACTGGTCGAGCGGGACCGGGCCTGGGCCGAGGCCTACGAGGCGCTGGCCCGGGCGACGAGCCTGGTCCACGCCGACCTGGCCGCCTGGGCCGCGGAACCCGCCCCGGAACTGCCGGTGGCGGTCACCGACCGGATCACCGCGGCGCTCGCCGGTGCCGGTCCCGCGGCGGTTCCCGACCATACGGCCGACCGTCGCGAGGTGACGGCGGCCACCGTGCCGGCGCAACCCGCCCGGGCGACCGGCGCACCCGGCCCGGCGTCCCGCGCCGAGCGGCACACCGGCCCGGGACGACGGTCCCGGCGCTGGGGCCGGATCGCCGGCCCGGTGGCCCTGGCCGCGGCCTCGGTCGCCGCGGCGGGGCTCGGCGTCAGCTGGTTGACGAACGCGGGCGGCTACAGCAGCACCCCGGCCGACCGGGCCGCCGGGGAGGCCGCACCGGCCGCCGGCGCGCCGTACCGCACCACCGGACCGGCGGTGCGCAGCGGCACGGACTGGACCCCGGAACGCTTCGCCCCGGGCGTCGGTGCTGCCACCAAGGGCCCGGCCCAGCCGGACATGGCCGGGCCGTCGGGCGCGTCGGACGGCGGCCGGGAGACCCCGTTCTCCGCCACCGACAAGAACCGGCTGAGCGCGCCCGGAGGGCTGGACCGGCTCGACCGCCCCGAGGCGCTGGCCGCCTGCCTGACCGCGATCGGCACCGAGCACGGTGCCACCCCGCTCACCGTCGACCTGGTCGACTACGCCCGGTTCCAGGGCGCCCCGGCGCTGGTGGTGACGTTCTCCGACGCCCGCGGCACCCGTTGGGGCTGGGTCAGCGGGCCGGAATGCGGCGTACCCGGGTCCGGCGCGGACACCCGGTTCCGCACGCGGGTAGGGTGAAACCGCGGTCACCCCGGGCCTGTCCCGCCACGTGACGTGACCCACCGGATGACCGGCCCGGGAATCCCCGCTTCGTACGATGACGTTCTGCAAGTCAGGCGCCGGCCCTGCGCGCCGGTGACGAACACACACATCGGGAGACGCAGTGGACGAGGTCCGCAACCTGATCATCATCGGCTCCGGGCCGGCCGGTTACACCGCTGCGGTCTACGCGGCACGCGCCAACCTCAAGCCGTTGGTGATCGAGGGCGTGCAGTCCGGTGGCGCGCTGATGACCACGACCGAGGTGGAGAACTTCCCCGGCTTCGCCGACGGCATCCTCGGCCCCGAGCTGATGGACAACATGCGCAAGCAGGCCGAACGGTTCGGTGCCGAGTTCCTCACCGACGACGTGACCCGGGTCGAGCTGAAGGACACCGGTGAGATCGGCTCCGACGCGGTGAGCACCGTCTGGGTGGGCGAGACCGCCTACCGGGCCCGGGCCGTGATCCTCTCCACCGGCTCGGCGTGGCGCCCGCTCGGCGTGCCGGGCGAGCAGGAATACCTCGGCCACGGCGTGTCGTCCTGCGCCACCTGTGACGGCTTCTTCTTCCGCAACCAGCACATCGTGGTGGTCGGCGGCGGTGACTCGGCCATGGAGGAGGCGAGCTTCCTCACCCGCTTCGCCGAGTCGGTGACGATCATCCACCGCCGCGACTCGTTCCGGGCCAGCAAGATCATGGCGGAGCGCGCGCTCGGCAACGAGAAGATCAAGGTCGAGTGGAACACCACGGTCGAGGAGATCCTCGGCGACGACGGCAAGGTCAGCGGCGTACGCGTGCGCGACGTGCACACCGGCGAGAACAAGGTGCTCGACGTCACCGGCGTCTTCGTGGCGATCGGCCACGACCCGCGCAGCGAGCTGTTCCGTGGTCAGGTCGAGATGGACGACGAGGGTTACGTCAAGGTCCAGGCGCCCAGCACCCGCACCAACGTGCCGGGCGTGTTCGCCGCCGGCGACGTGGTCGACCACACCTACCGGCAGGCCATCACGGCCGCCGGCACCGGATGCGCCGCGGCGCTGGACGCCGAGCGGTTCATCGCCACCCTGCACGGCTGAGAATTTTCACGAGGAGAAGGGGTCACAGTGGGAGCAACCAAGGCGGTCACGGACGCGAGCTTCGCGAGCGACGTGCTGAAGTCCGACAAGCCGGTTCTGGTCGACTTCTGGGCGGAGTGGTGCGGTCCGTGCCGCAAGGTCTCGCCGCTGCTGGAGGAGATCGCCGGCGAGATGAGCGACCAGGTCACCATCGTCAAGCTCAACATCGACGAGAACCCCGAGACGGCGCGCACCTACCGGGTGATGTCCGTGCCGACGCTCACCATCTTCAGGAACGGCGAGCCGGTGCAGTCGATCGCCGGCGCCAAGCCGAAGGGCGAGCTGGTCAAGCTCATCGAGTCGGCGCTCTGAGGCCGTCCCGACATCACCGGAACCCCCGTCACCCCACCCGGGTGACGGGGGTTCCGGCTTTCCTGACCTGCGCGAACACGAACCCGGTGGGTGACCGGTCACGGTACGCTCCGTAGGCGTCCGTCGGAGTTCCGGTCCACCAGCTTCCGAGCAGAGGGGGTCGTCGTGCGTCCGATCCGACCCGGTGACCGGGGCCCCGCGGTGGCCGAGATCCGCACCGTCCTCGCCGGCCTGGAACTCCTTCCCGCCGACGGCCGGGCCGACGACTACGACGCCCAGACGGAACGCGCGGTCCGCGCCTTCCAGCAGTCGCGCGGCCTGAGCGTCGACGGACGTGTCGGTGCGGAGACCTGGCGGGCACTCGACGCGGCCCGCTGGCGGTTCGGCGCCCGTCCCCTCTACCACGCCGTCGGCGAGCCGCTGACCGGCGAGGACGTACGCTCCCTCCAGGAACGCCTGCTCGAGATGGGCTACGACGTCGGCCGCGCGGACGCCATCTACGGCGTTCGCACCTCCCGCGCGGTGGCCCAGTTCCAACGCGAGATGGGGCTCAAGCCGGACGGGGCATGCGGTCCGCACACCGTCAACGCGCTGCGACGCCTCGGGCGCAAGGTGGTCGGCGGGCGACCGCAGTGGCTACGCGAGTCCGACGCCATCCGCCAGGCCGGGCCGACGCTTGTCGGCCGGACCGTGGTGATCGACCCGGGTCACGGCGGCACCGATCCGGGCGTCGTGATGCCCGACGGCGCGCTGCGCTGGACCGAGGCGGATCTCGTGCACGACTTGGCCAGCCGGTTGGAGGGCCGGCTCGCGGCGGCCGGCGTACGGGTCCAGCTGACCCGCGGCCCGTCGCCGCTGACCTGCCTACCGGACGCGGACCGGGCCCAGCTCGCCAACTCGCTCGGCGCGGACGTGTTCATCTCCCTGCACACCGACGGGCATGTCAACCCGGAGGCCGACGGGGTCGCCACCTACCACTACGGCACCGACAACGGCGTCACCTCGGCCACCGGGGAACGCCTGGCCGGGCTGGTGCAGCGGGAGATCGTGGCCCGCACCGGGCTACGCGACTGCCGCACCCACGCCAAGGCGTGGGACCTGCTCCGTCTCACCCGGATGCCCGCGGTCCGCGTCGAGGTGGGCTACCTGACCTCTCCGCTGGATCGGGGCCGGCTGGTCGACCCCCGGTTCCGGGACCGGGTGGTCGAGGCGATCGTGGCCGGGGTGCAGCGGATGTACTTGCCGATCGAGCGGGACGTGCCGACCGGCTCGATCGACGTGAGTGAGCTACGGGCGATCGTGGCCGCCGGGACCGTCGTCGACTGACCCGGTCACTCAGCCGATCGAGCGGGTGGCCGGCGCCGGCCGGACCGGGCGCAGCAGCGTCTCCGGGCTCATCGAGCCGAGCAGCTTCTCCAGCGCGTACTCGACGTCGGACTTCCAGCTCAGCGCCGTGCGCAGCTCCAGGCGCAGGCGCGGGTAGCGGGGGTGCGGCCGGACCGTCTTGAAGCCCACCGACAGGAAGAAGTCGGCCGGCGCGAGGCAGGCCCGGTTGGGGTCGTCCGCGTCGTCGCCGAACTTGGCGTCGCCGAACGCCTCGATCGCCTTGATGCCCCGCTTGGTGAGGTCGCGCGCGACGCCCTGCACCAGCATCCGGCCCAGGCCGCCGTCGGCGAACGCGGGCACCACGTGCGCGGTCGTCAACAACGCGGCGTCCGCCGAGACCGGCGAGGTGGGGAACGCCATGGAACGCGGGACGTACGCCGGCGGGGCGTACATGACGTAGCCGGCGGGCGCGCCGTCGACGTAGACCAGCTTGCCGCAGGAACCCCACTCGAGCAGCGTCTGGGAGACCCATGCCTCCTTCTCCAGCCCCGGGTCGCCGGCCGCGCAGGCCCGCTCCGCGGAGACCGGATCCAGCTCCCAGTAGACGCACCGCCGGCAGGATCGGGGGAGGTCCTCCAGGGTGTCCAGGGTCAGACTGACCAGACGTCGCGACATGAGCGCACCCCACCAAACAGTCTCGGAGCGTCGGCCACCGCGGTGTCCCGCCGCCCTCCTGCTCCCGACGAGCGATCGTACGCCCCTGCCTGCCGGTGCGGGAGAGGACGCGCGGACCCCCACCCGGCCGATGGACCGGCGGCCCGGGATGTGGACGTGTCCACACGGCGGGTTCCGCGGCGGTCACCAGGGACTACCATCGACCAATCGGCCGCGCGCCGCCATTGGACGCCGGCATCGCGGGTACCACACCGGGCGGCAGCCCCGCCGACACCCGATCGAGGTGATGTCATGACCGGCACGACACTCGACGACTACACCGACCGGTACGCCAGGCGTGTGCGGGGGATGACCGCCTCCGAGATCCGGGCGCTCTTCGCGGTGGCCAGCCGGCCGGAGGTGGTGTCGCTCGCCGGGGGGGCGCCCTACATCGCCGCTCTGCCGCTCGACGCGGTCGGCGAGATGCTCGGCCGCCTCGGCGCCGAGCACGGCAACACCACCCTCCAGTACGGCATCGGCCAGGGCACCCTGGAGCTGCGCGAGCGGATCTGCGAGGTGATGGCCCTCTCCGGGATCGACGCGTCCTGCGGCGCCTCCCCGGAGGACGTGGTGGTCACCGTCGGCGGTCAGCAGGCGCTCGACCTGGTGGCCCGCCTCTTCCTGGACCCGGGGGACGTGGTGCTCGCCGAAGGCCCGACGTACGTCGGCGCGCTCGGGGTGTTCCAGGCCGCCCAGGCGCAGGTGACCCACGTGCCGATGGACGACCAGGGCCTGATCCCGGAGGCGCTGGAGGTGGCGATCGCCGACCTGGCCCGGGCCGGCCGGCGGGTGAAGTTCCTCTACACCATCCCGACCTACCAGAACCCGGCCGGCGTGACGTTGAGCGAGGAGCGGCGCGAACGGGTGCTCGACATCTGCGAGCGCGCCGGCCTGCTGGTGGTGGAGGACGACCCGTACGGTCAGCTCGGTTTCGAGGGCGAGGCCCCGGCGCCGCTGCGGGCCCGGCGGCGCGACGGGGTCTTCTACCTGAGCACCTTCTCCAAGACGTTCGCCCCCGGCCTGCGGGTGGGCTGGATCCTCGCCCCGCACGCGGTCCGCGACAAGCTGGTCATCGCCAGCGAGGCACAGATCCTCTGCCCGAGCGGTTTCGCGCAGGCCGCCGTCTCGACGTACCTCGCCACCATGCCCTGGCAGGAGCAGCTCAAGACCTACCGGGAGGTCTACCGCGAGCGTCGGGACGCGCTGCTCGACGCGATGGCCGACCTGATGCCGGAGGGCACCACCTGGACCACCCCGACCGGTGGTCTCTTCGTCTGGGCCACCCTCCCGGACGGGCTCGACGCCAAGGCGATGATGCCGCGGGCCGTCGCCGCGCGGGTGGCGTACGTGCCGGGGACCGGCTTCTACGCCGACGGGACGGGCACCGGGAACATGCGCCTCAACTTCTCCTTCCCGCCGCCGGAGCGGATCCGCGAGGGCGTCCGTCGGCTGGCCGGGGTGATGGAGCAGGAGATCGCCATGCGGAAGGTGTTCGGGGCGATCGGGGGCACCGGTCCGCGCCGTCGACAGGGCGGCTCCGACACGCCCGGCCCTGACTTGGCATGATGCCCGCATGGCCGTCAGCCCTGCCGCAGAACCACCCGTGACCGGATCCTCCACCGACGAGTTGCGCGTGCTGGTGCTCGCCGGCGGTCTCTCCTACGAGCGGGACGTCTCACTCCGCTCCGGCCGCCGCGTGCTCGACGCGTTGCGTGCGGTCGGGATGGAGGCGGAGTTGCGGGACGCCGACGTCGCGCTGCTGCCCGCGTTGACCGCCGACCCGCCGGACGCGGTGGTGATCGCCCTGCACGGGGCCACCGGCGAGGACGGCTCACTGCGCGGCGTGCTCGACCTCTGCGACGTGCCCTACGTCGGCTGCGACGCCCGTTCGTCCCGGCTCGCCTGGGACAAGCCGTCGGCCAAGGCGGTGCTTCGCGAGGCCGGCATTCCCACGCCCGACTGGGTGGCGCTGCCGCACGACCGCTTCTCCGAACTGGGCGCCGTCGCCGTTCTGGACCGGATCGTCGACCGGCTCGGGCTGCCGCTGATGGTCAAGCCGGCGCAGGGCGGTTCCGGCCTCGGCGCCGCCGTGGTCCGGGAGGCCGCGTCACTGCCGGCCGCGATGGTCGGCTGCTTCGCGTACGACCAGACGGCGCTCGTGGAGCGTTACGTGCCCGGGATGGACGTGGCGGTCTCCGTGCTCGACCTGGGCGAGGGCCCGCAGGCCCTGCCCCCGGTCGAGATCGTGCCCCGCAACGGCGTCTACGACTACGCCGCCCGCTACACCGCCGGGCGCACCACCTGGCACGCGCCGGCCCGGCTCGACGTCGCCACCACCGCGCGGGTGACCGAGGTGGCGCTCGCCGCGCACTCCGCACTCGGCCTGCGGGACGTGTCCCGCGTCGACCTGATCGTCGACGCGGAGGGCCGGCCGCACGTGCTGGAGGTCAACGTCTCCCCCGGAATGACGGAAACCTCGCTGCTGCCGCTGGCCATCCAGGCGGCCGGGCTCGACTTCGGTCGCGTGCTGGGCACGCTGGTCGGCCGGGCCGCCGCCCGACGCCCGCGAGGCTGACTCAGCCGGCAGCGCCCGCACGCCCGCCGGTCGGCGTGGCACCGTCCGCCTCGCTGACCGACGTCACGTCCTCGCCGGCTTCCGCGCGACCACCGTCACCACGCCGACCCGCGTCGGTCCGCCCGGTGGCACCGGTCGAGGTCGCGCCGGAGTCCGGCTCCGCATCGTCCGTCACACGTCCGGCGTCGCCCCCCGGGCCATCGTCGCCCCCCGGGTCGGCGTCGTGGCTCGGGTCGGCGTCGTGGCTCGGGTCGGCGTCGCCGTGGTCCGTGGAGCCGATGTCGCCGGTCGCGTGGACCTCGCCGGCGTCGGACGCCTCGACGGCCGTGCGGCTCGGCTCGACGGCAGCCGTGCGGCTCGGCTCGGCATCGTTCTCCTCCGCCGGCTCGGCCTCCGGAATCTCGTCCGCGGCCTCGATCACCGACGCGGACTCCTCCTCGGGCTCCTCGACCTCGCTCGCCGGTGACGGCGAGGAGAGGCTGGACGGCGCCTGCCACCGGATACGTGGCGGCTCGGCGAGGGGCCGGCCGCCGAATTCGGCGAGCCAGGCGGCCACCATGGCCAGATTCTCCCGCCACTGTTCCTCGGAGATGGGCGGCAGGATCGAGTCCCACAGCGACAGGAACGTGCCCCGCAGTTGCAGCCGCCCGTAGGGCCGGGCCAGGAACCACATGTGCAGGTGCGCGGAGCCGTCGCCCCACCGGTTGACGTGCACCCGGGCCACGCCGTCCAGCGAGCGGATGGCCCGCTCCAGGCGGACGGTCATCACGCCCAGCTCGGCGGCGAGCAGGTTCGGCAGGTCGCCGAGGTCGAGGTGGGAGCGGGACTCCAGGATCAGGACCATGGGCAGCCCGGTGGGCCGGTCCATGGTGCGAACCCGCCACCGCTCACCGACCCAGATGTACGCCTCGTCGGGGGCGTTGCAGGCGGTGCACTCCCGGTCCGCCTCGCCCCGACGGGGAGGCTCGACCGGCACGGGATCGTCGAGCTGCTTGACGCGGATCTCGCCCTCGAACGGGAAGGAGGGCCACTGGGTGAAGTCAGGGACTGAGGGAGGGGTGTCCTGCACGACGCTGACCCTAACCGAGTTGGCGACGCCTGTCCCTACCCGTGTTCCGGGTGGGATCCACCGCCGTCGCCGCGTTGTCCACCGCGTTGTCCACAGGGTGCCGAGATCACCACCACAGCGCGTCATCCACAGCTCAGCAACGGTTTCCACCGCTTGTTTCACGTGAAACGGTGCGACCCTGTGGACAACCGCTGTGGATAACTTGCATGGGCCGCCGGCCCCTTCTACACAACGAGCGAGTCCTCACTCCGCACCTCTTCCGGCGCGGGAAAGTGACACCCGCACCGCAGGCGTCCCGTCCCCCCGTTTCACGTGAAACAGATGGCGTGGATCCCGGTGCCCGCGCGGTCGCGGCAGCGGTGCCGGTTTCACGTGAAACGGTGGTGCCAACTTCCGTATGGCATCGGCAGCGGAGCCGATCAGCCCGGGCACCCCGTCGGAGCGGTGACCGCGGGTCTCTTCCGCGCCGGTGAGGCATGTCAGCCGAGGCAAGACGTGCACCCTTCCGGCGGCACCAGTCCTCGTGCGGCTGCGCCCGGCGAGGGGTGGGCGTCCTCGCCGGGCGGGCCACGACGACCTGTGTCATCCTCGCGGTCACAGCCTGCCTCCTCGGTAGAGCTGGCGGCTCCTGCGGCAGCGGACGTTCGCCGGCGCTGCCGGGGTTAGATCTGCACCCCGGAACCGCCGCTGAGAGGCCAGGAGATCGATCAGGGCCCGACGGCCAGGCTTTGCCACCTCCGACCGATCACAGCGGCTCAGACGCCGGCAGGAGGGGCAGAATGCATCCCCGGGCAGGCGTCTCGCGCTCGGCAGTGCGGCGCGTGCCGGTGGCTGCCACACTGACGCGCCTTCGAACGCGGCACCGAGAGGGTGCAGCGCGATGCGTGCGGAAGCACGGATGGGGCTCAGGTCCGGAAGCACGGCCGGGGAGGCGCAGCCCCGAACCCGGCTGCCGGTAGCGCACTCCTGCGCACCTGCCGCCCGTTTCACGTGAAACCGACGATCGGAGCGGGGAGCGGGCTCACCGAAAGTCGCCAGGAAACGAAACCGGCCGCACCACTCAACGCGGTGCGGCCGGAACGAATCCTCACAGGGTCACTCCGTGAGCTGTTCCTCCTCGGTGACCCCGATGATGCCGACGATCCGTTCCAGGTCGTCGACCGTCGCGAACTCGATCGTGATCTTGCCCTTGCTCCGGCCGATGTCGACCTTCACCCGGGTGTCGAACCGGTCGGAGAGCCGGTCGGCGAGATCGGAGAGGGCCGGCGCGTGCGCCTTGGTGCGCCGCTTCGCGGCAGGGGCCTTCGCCGGCCCGTCAGCGAGCGCCAGAGCCACCAGTTCCTCGGTGCCACGTACGGAGATACCCTCGGCGACGATCCGCGTAGCGAGCTTCTCCTGCGCCTCGGCGTCGTCGAGGCTCAGCAGCGCCCGCGCGTGACCGGCGGAGAGGACACCCGCGGCGACCCGCCGCTGCACCACGGCGGGGAGATTCATCAACCGGATGGTGTTGGAGATCTGCGGCCGGCTGCGCCCGATCCGGCGGGCCAACTCTTCGTGGGTGGCCCCGAACTCCTCCAGCAGTTGCTGGTAGGCCGCGGCCTCTTCGAGCGGGTTCAGGTTGGCGCGGTGGATGTTCTCCAGGAGGGCATCCCGAAGCATCGCGTCGTCCTTGGTGTCCCGGACGATGGCGGGGATGCTCTCCCGGCCGACCGCCTGGGCGGCACGCCAACGCCGCTCACCCATGACGAGTTCGTACTTCTCGCCGTCGAGCTGCCGCACCACGATCGGCTGGAGGAAGCCGACCTCCTGGATCGAGGTCTTCAGCTCCTCCAGCGCCTCCTCGTCGAAGACGTGCCGGGGCTGCTTCGGGTTGGGCACGATGGCGTCGACCGAGATCTCGGCGAAGCGCGCGCCGGGCACCGGGCTCAGTTCGATCTCCGGTTCGACCGGCGGCGCGCCGACGCCGACCGCCCCGGTCACGGCAGCGGACGCGCCGGTGGTGGGAGGAGCCGGGGAGGCAGCCGTGGGCGCGGCTTCCGTCTCGGCACCCGCCGGGACCGCGTCCGGCGGGGGGCCGGTGGGGATGAGGGCGCCGAGCCCTCGGCCCAGGCCGCCGCGGGGACGGTTCTTCATGCGACGCCTCCCAACAACTTCTCCGTGCTACGCATTCCGGCTCACCGGCTCCTTGACCCCTCGCTCAGCGATCTCCTGGGCGGCCTCGAAGTAGCTCGTGGCACCCCGCGAACCGGGATCGTAGGTCATCACCGACTGGCCGTAGCTCGGCGCCTCGGAGACCCGCACGTTGCGGGGGATGACGGCCTGGAGGACCTTGTCGCCGAAGTGGTTCCGCACGTCCTGCTCCACCGCGTCGGCCAGCCGGGTACGCCTGTCGTACATGGTCAGCAGGATGGTGGAGACCTCGAGCTTCGGGTTCAGGTGCTGCCGCACCAGGTTGATGTTGTTTATCAACTGGTTGAGGCCCTCCAGCGCGTAGTACTCGCACTGGATCGGGATGAGCACCTCCTGCGCGGCGACCAGGGCGTTGACGGTCAGCAGGCCGAGCGAGGGCGGGCAGTCGATGAAGACGTAGTCGAAGTGCCCCGGATACGCCTCGATGGCGCGCGACAGGCGGGACTCCCGGGCGACCACCGAGACCAGCTCGATCTCGGCGCCGGCCAGATCTATGGTGGCCGGCACGCACCACAGGTTGGGGATGCCCTCGACCGCCTGGGCGACCTCGGCGAGCGGCACGCTGTCGATCAGGCAGTCGTAGACGTCCGGCACGCCGGTGTGGTGCGGGACGTTGAGACCCGTGGACGCGTTGCCCTGGGGGTCCAGGTCGACCACGAGCACGCGGTTGCCGTGCAGCGCGAGCGCCACCGCGAGGTTCACGGTGGTGGTGGTCTTGCCCACGCCACCCTTCTGGTTGGCGACGCACATCACCCGGGTCCGGTCAGGACGGGGCATGGAAACCTCGCCACTGGGATTCAGGATCTGCACGGCGCGCATCGCCTCCATAGCCAACGGTGGGTCATCCTCTTCGCGCGTCGGGGTTTCACGTGAAACGTACGGGTCGGCGGTGGCCTCGTCCGCGTACCCGGCAACGGGTGGCGTGTCGGCCGGTGGCGTCGTCGTCTCGACGGCGGCGGCACCGGTCTGGTGCGGCACGGCGGAGACCGGGCTCTGCGGCTCGAAGCGTGCGGGGACGGCGGCGTTGGCGCGGGCGGCCAGCGGCCGGGGGGTCGGGGCGTTCACCGGGCCGTCACTCGGGTCGTGCGGGTCACGCACCGGCGGGACGTTCGCCGGCGCGGACGAGACCGGACGCACGGCGCCCGTCGACGAGGTGTCGGGCCGTGGGGTCGGGCCGGCGGGGTGCGGGGATGCGTCACGGGGATCGTTCACCGCCCACTCCTGATAGCTGGTTTCACGTGAAACGGGATCGCCGGGTGGTCTCCCGGCGGCCCCGGTCAGCCGAGGATCGTCGTACCTACCGTCGTCATGCACCTGTCATCCCTGCCCGCTCCGGATGGTCGGTCCGCACCCGCCAGTCGGGCCCCGCTTCGCGCGGCGTCACCGGCCCGGCGGGAACGGTCGGGGTCGGGTGCCGCCCGCCACCACCGCTCCACACTATCGACGCGCGGTCAGCCTACGGCCGACGGGCGCGGCGGGTCCATGTCGGGTTGTGATCGATCCGGTCACGTCCCCTCCGGTCCAACGACCGGCGGACGGCGACGGAAGGCTTGGCGGGTCAGCGATCCCGATTCCGGCCGCCGCGCCGGCGGCCGCCGCGTGAACGCTTCGGCCCCTTCGGCTTGGGCTGGTTGACCACCCGCTCCCGGACCACCTCGACCACGGTGGTGGCGGGCTCGACGAGCCCGTTGCCGCACCTGTGCAGTTCCGGCTCGCCGCCGCCGAGCCGGCCCACGGCGTCGGCGTGTTCGGTGATCTCCTCGGCCGCGGACGCGCCTTTGAGCGCGAGCAGTCGTCCACCCCGCACGAGCAATGGCAGGCACCAGGTGGCGAGCCGGTCGAGCGGGGCCACGGCGCGCGCGGTGACGACGTCGGCGCTCAGGGGATCGCGGTCCCGCGACCCGGCCGCCGCTTCCTCGGCCCGCCCCCGGAACACCCGGACCGACCGGGTGAGACCGAGGCGTTCCACCGCCTCGACCAGGAAGGAGACTCGCCGGGCGAGCGGTTCGACAAGCGTCACGGAGAGATCGGGTCGGGCGATGGCCAGCACCATCCCTGGCAGCCCGGCCCCGGACCCGACGTCGATCACGCTGGCCCCCTCCGGGATCCGTTCCGCCACCACCGCGCAGTTG
Source organism: Micromonospora sp. WMMD980 (assembly GCF_029626035.1). Classification (NCBI taxonomy): domain Bacteria; kingdom Bacillati; phylum Actinomycetota; class Actinomycetes; order Micromonosporales; family Micromonosporaceae; genus Micromonospora; species Micromonospora sp. WMMD980. Next base: position 5,572,813 of record NZ_JARUBE010000003.1, on the reverse strand, counting down.
AGCAGGTGCCGCTCCCAGAGCCGGGGCGTCTCGCGGGGCCCGATCAGACCGCGGACCACCCCCTCGGTGGCAAGCAGCTCGGCGTACGCGGCGGCGAGGTCCAGCCGATCGCCGAAGAGCGACTGCGCGGCCTCCGCCAGCTCGGGCGGCAGGGACGCGTCGGCCGGATCGGGCCGGGCACCGGTCGCCGGGCCTGCCGCACCCGCCACGACGGACGTGTCGGCGACGGTCCCCGGCTCGGCGAACGCCGGCTCGGCCACGGCGTCCGGCTCGGCGAAGCACGGGTCGGCCGCGCCGACCGGCACGTCCGAGTCGACGGGGGCGGCGTCCGTTGACGGCTCACCGGAGAAGGCCGGCGTCACCGGGGCAGCGGCCGGCTCGACCCCCAGCGCGTCCACCGACCCCGCACCCGAGAAGTCCGGGTCGGGAACGGCCGAGGACGGGTGCGCCGGGTCGGCCGGGTGTTCCTCGTCGGAGAAGATCGGATCGGCGCGCACAGCCGACGGCCCGGGCGGCGTGCCACCCGGGCCGGTCACGGCGTCCGCCGTCGGGTCGTCGGAAGCCACTGACCTCAGTCCGCCACCGGCCGGACGACGATGCGGCGGTTCGGCTCGACGCCCTCCGACTCGCTCTCCACGCCGCTCATCGCGTTGACCACGTCGTGCACGCACTTACGCTCGAACGCGGACATCGGCTCCAGGCGGACCGCCTCGCCGTGCTCCTTGACCTTCTCGACCGCGTTCTTGGCGACCGCGGCCAGTTCCTTGCGCCGGGCGGCCCGGTAGCCACCGACGTCGAGCAGCAGGCGGCTGGGCGTCCCGGTCTGCCGGAAGACCGCCAGGCGGGTCAGCTCCTGGAGCGCCTCCAGGGTGGCGCCGCGCTGGCCCACCAGGCTCTGCAGGCGGGAGCCGACCACCTCGACCACCGGCCGGCCGCCGGAGACCAGCTCGTCGATGTCGCCGTCGTAGTCGAGGATGTCCAGCAGGCCCTCGACGTAGTCGGCGGCGATCTCGCTCTGCCGGAACAGGTCGCTGTCGGCCGGGGCCTTCTTCTCCCGGGGCTCGGACGTGCCCTCACCGGTCTCGGTGGGGGCCGAGGTCTCCTCGTCCACGGACTGGTCGGCGCTGGGGATGCTGGTGTCGGTCACGGTCTCATCTCCGTACTCGCTCGGCCGGACCGTCGAGGTCCGCTGGTCTCCCGGGAGCCGGCGGGAGGTTCGCCGGATGCCTCTCGGGCACGTCCGTACGGGCCAGTCTCGCCCGTGACCGCGCGGTGCGCGGCGGTTCCGGCCCGGCGCCTGTCCCTCGGACGGCAGCTCGGTGACCGGACGGGCCACCGCCGGTCGCGGCGGTGGCCCGGGGTGCTCAGCCCTGTCGCTTGGCGGGGCGGTTACCGGCCTTCTTCGGGTTGACCGGCTTGGCGCCCGGCTTCGGACCGGCCACCTTCGGCGCGGCGGCCGGCGCCTTGGCGACGGGCTGGGCGGTCTTGCGGCCGAGCAGGCCGGTCTTGGCCGGCTGGACCGGGCTCTTGCCGCCGGTGGCCGTGGCGGTCTTCTTCGGCGGCACCAGCGGCGGGAACTTCCGCAGCACCCACTGCTGCTGGCCGAGCGTGAAGAGGTTGTTGGTGACCCAGTAGATGATCACGCCGATCGGGAAGATCGAGCCGGAGACCAGCAGCGAGACCGGGATGCCGTAGAGCATCAGGCGCTGCACCATGCGCTGCTGCGGGTCCTCCGCCCAGCCGGTCTTGAGGATCATCTGCCGGCTGGTCAGGTAGGTCGTGGCGATCATGATGAGCACCAGCACGCCGGCGATCACCTTCACCGTGCCGGTGTTCGCGCCCAGCGGCGCCAGGTCGGCGGCGGTGGAGCCGAACCGGCCGGAGATGGGGGCGGTGAAGAGCTTCGCGCTGGAGGCGCTGTTGAACTGCTCGACGGTCCAGCCGTAGAGGGTCTTGCCGCCGTTCTCCGGGTTGAGCCGCTTGAGCGTGTGGAACAGGCCCAGGAAGACGGGAATCTGGAGGAACATCGGAAGGCAGCCCATCAGCGGGTTGGCCTTTTCCTTCCGGTAGAGCTCCATCATTTCCTTCTGGAGCGTCTCCCGGTCACCCTTGTGCTTCTCCTGGAGCTCCTTCACCTTCGGCTGGAGCGCCTGCATGGCCCGCTGGGACTTGATCTGCTTGACGAAGACCGGGAACAGGATCACCCGGACCGTCACCACCAGGAAGATGATGGCGAGGATCCAGGCCCAGTTGGTGCCGATGACCGCGCCGACCGGCACCCCGATGGCGTCCCAGGCCGAGTGCCAGGTCAGCAGGATCCACGAGATCGCGTAGTAGATCCAGTCGAGACTCAATTCTCAGGCTCCAGTCACGTCGGCACGGCGGTGACCGCCCGGCTCCGGCACCGGGTCGTGTCCACCTGGGTGAAAGGGGTGGCAGCGCGACAGCCGCCGGACCGTCAGCCAGGCCCCCCGTGGCGCACCGTGCCGGGACACCGCCTCCACGGCGTAGGCACTGCACGACGGGTAGAACCGACAGCGGGCCGGCAGTGCCGGACTTATCCACCGACGGTACGCGATGATGGGTGCCAGCAGCATGCGGGCACCGGTAGTCGGCGACGGAGTCGCGGTCCCGCCGTTCACCGCGACCGCCGTCCCCGGGGAGCCCGTGCGGCGGTCAGGGCGGCGTCCAGGTCGGCCCCGAGCCGCGCGTACGTCGCGTCGGCAGACGGCGGAAGGGCGCGTACGACCAGGGTGGCCCCGGCGGGCAGCTCGACCAGACGCTCCCGCACCAGGTGCCGGAGCCGGCGGCGGACCTTGTTACGGACGACCGCGCCGCCGACGGCCTTGGACACGACGAAGCCGGCGCGGCGAGGTGCGGGGTTCTCCGCACCGCTGATCCGCGCCGGCTCCGGCGAGGGTGTCACGGCGTCGGCGCCGGCCGGCTCCGGGAGCGTCAGGTGGACCACGACGGCGCCGCGGCCGACGCGTCGGCCACCGCGAACCGCTGCGGCGAAGTCGCTACTGCGCCGCAGTCGCTGTGCGGCGGCCAGCACGACTGCCCACGTCCCCGTACCGGACCCGACGGCCTCAGGCCGCCAGGCGGGTGCGGCCCTTGGCGCGACGGGTCGAAAGGATGGCGCGGCCGGCACGGGTGCGCATGCGCAGCCGGAAGCCGTGGGTCTTCGCGCGCCGGCGGTTGTTCGGCTGGTAGGTGCGCTTGCTCACGTCAGGCTCTCCGTTGTGGTACGCCCCGCGCGGCGGATCGCCCGGGGTCCTGTGCTGGTCCAGATCACCTCGACGGTGACCTCCGATCGACGCTGCCCCGGCGAATGGCCACGGACAGCGAGCATCTATCACCCTAGCAGAGGGCGAGAGAGCATCCGCTCCAGCCTACGCAGGGCCGCAATGACCGTCAAACCTCCCACTCCGGCCCCCGACCTGCGCCGGGACCGCGACCGAAGGGGCGGATTTCACTGATGTCGTCGACGCCCGGTGGGTGTCGACGGTTGATGGCGTGGGGTCCCCGCTGTTAGCGTGCGCGATTGCGGTCGGCGTCGGGGGTCCAGGTTTGTCGCCGACCGGCAAGACCGGACAAGCTGTTGAATCGTTCGGCACGGTGAACCCGCTTCAGCGCCTCCACGAATCCAGGGGGCAGGTCCGACCCGCGTCCGGTGGGCGGCCACAATCGGTCGGTACACACAGGCTGTGGATAACTTGTGGATGACGACCGGTCAGCCGTCCGGGCGGGCGTGCGGATCAGGCGAGGGGGGTGGCACGACGTGACCGGAGCGACAGACCTTGCCGCGGTGTGGGCGGCGGCCACCGAGGAACTCGCCGACGAGATCATCTCCGCCCAGCAGCGCGCGTACCTGCGCCTCACCCGGCTGCGGGCGATCGTCGAGGACACCGCGTTGCTCTCCGTGCCGGATGCCTTCACCCGGGACGTGATCGAGTCCCGGCTCCGCCCGGCCATCACCGAGGCGTTGAGCCGCCGACTCGGCCGCGACATCCAGGTGGCCGTCACCGTGCGGGCCCCCGAGGACCCGGCCGGTCGACCGGCCGGCACGGTCTACCGCAGCGGTCCGGAGCCGCTGCCCGAGCCGAGCGGCCCGGCCGACCTGCTGCCCGGGTTCGACCGGGTCGGCCCGGCGCCGGCGGCCTTTCCCACCCCCCGCCCCGAACCGGGGTACGCCGAGCCACGGCCGGAGCACGAGGCGGAGGAGCCCGCTCCGCGGCAGCGGAACACGGACGGCGGGCGGCCGCACCTGATCCCGGCGGGGCGGGACGCGCAGGACACGCTCTTCGGCGCCGCCTTCGCCGAGCCGCTCCGCGCCGCCCCCGAACGCCGTGCCTTCGACGAGCGTCCCGGTGCCGAGCAGTCCACGTCCGCCGGCGGCTACGAGCCGCGCTACCGGGAGGCACCCGGGCCGGTCGACACCCCGCCCCTGCGTGGCCTGCCCCGGGACGGCGCGACGGACAACGGCCCCGGCCGCGGCGCGCTCGACCACCACCGTCCCGGCGGCCAGGGCGACCGGCGGCTGCCCGGCGGGGCGGAGACCGGCGGCAACCGGCTCAACCCGAAGTACATGTTCGAGACGTTCGTCATCGGCTCGTCCAACCGGTTCGCCCACGCGGCGAGCGTGGCGGTGGCCGAGTCACCGGCCAAGGCGTACAACCCGCTGTTCATCTACGGCCACTCCGGGTTGGGCAAGACCCATCTGCTGCACGCCATCGGGCACTACGCCACCACGCTCGGCAACGCCCGCTCGGTCCGGTACGTCTCGACCGAGGAGTTCACCAACGACTTCATCAACTCGCTGCGGGACGACAAGACGAGCGCGTTCCAGCGCCGCTACCGGGACGTGGACATCCTCCTGATCGACGACATCCAGTTCCTGGAGAACCGGGAACGGACCCAGGAGGAGTTCTTCCACACGTTCAACACCCTGCACAACGCCAACAAGCAGATCGTGATCACGTCCGACCGGTCGCCACGCCAGCTCGCCACGCTGGAGGACCGGATGCGGACCCGGTTCGAGTGGGGGCTGCTGGCCGACATCCAGCCGCCGGACCTGGAGACCCGGATCGCGATCCTGCAGAAGAAGGCAGCGCAGGAGCGGATGTACGCCCCGCCGGACGTGCTGGAGTTCATCGCCTCCCGGGTGTCGAACTCGATCCGGGAACTGGAGGGCGCGCTGATCCGGGTCACCGCGTTCGCCAGCCTCACCCGTTCCTCGGTGGAGCTGTCGCTGGCGGAGGAGGTGCTGCGGGACTTCATGCCGGACGGCGCCGGCCCGGAGATCAACGCCGACCAGATCATGGCCTCGACGTCCGAGTACTTCGGGGTGAGCCTGGAGGACCTGCGCGGCCACTCGCGGTCGCGGGTGCTGGTGAACGCCCGCCAGGTGGCGATGTATCTGTGCCGTGAGCTGACCGACCTGTCGCTGCCCCGGATCGGGCAGGCGTTCGGCGGTCGCGACCACACCACGGTGATGCATGCCGACCGCAAGATCCGTCAGCAGATGGCGGAGCGACGCTCGCTCTACAACCAGATCGCCGAGCTGACCAACCGGATCAAGCAGAACACCTGAGACGCTCGTCTCCCCGTACCCGTCACGACAGCCCGGCCGGACGCCTCCGGCCGGGTTTCTTTCGTTGCTGGGGGACGGCGGTCGGCGGTCGCGGACCCCGCCGCTTGACCCTCGACCCGCTGGAGGGGCCAGGATCGGTGTCGTGCTCGTCCACAACTCGTACCGGTTGTCCACACCCCCTGTGTCACAGGCAGTGGATAAACACCGTCTGCACTTGGCCGGTTACCCACAGACTGTGGACAAACCCTGGGGACGAGCCTGTGGATGCCTGGGGACAACGCTCGCGTTGTCCACCGACGAGGGTTCGCCTGTGGGTGACCTGTTGAAGGTTCTGGGGACGACGGCGGCCGGCGTCGTCCGAGCCGTCCACAGCACTGGGGAGAAACCCGGTGGATAACCGGTGGACAACCGGTGGACAGCGGTGGAAAACCCCACGGCCGGCGGCGGCTGTGGACCGGGACGCGAGTTGTACCCCTGGTTCTCCACAGCGAAACCGCCGGTGGATAACCTGTCTGACCTGGGCGAACGCGGGTTCTCCACAGTTTGCACAGGTGCGATGAAGACGATGAGTTATCTCTTCTAAACAACAAAAACCAATCATCACCGTTGGACTTCCTGTGGATCGGGCTGAAGCACTGCCGTCGGCAGTCGCCCGGGCACCTGGATGCAACGGGGTCGGGCGCACAGCCGATGCCCTCGCGCCCTAAGGTTCGAGGGGCACCCGCACGGTCGGGCGGGGCGGGTGGCAGCGGTCGGCATGAGAGAGTTGTCGCTGACGTCGACGCGGAGGCATTGATGAAGTTCCGAGTGGAGCGCGACGCGCTCGCCGAGGCGGTCGCGTGGACCGCCAAGAGCCTGCCCAACCGACCCTCCGTGCCGGTGCTGGCCGGGGTGATGCTCCGGGTGACCGACGGCAACCTCCAGGTCTCCGGCTTCGACTACGAGGTCTCCAGCCAGGTCACCGTCGAGGTGCAGGGTGACGCGGACGGCGCGGCCCTGGTCTCCGGCCGGCTGCTCGCCGAGATCACCAAAGCCCTGCCGGCCAAGCCGGTCGACATCGCCGCCGTCGGCGCGCACCTGGAGCTGGTCTGCGGCAGCGCCCGCTTCACGCTGCCCACCATGCCGGTGGAGGACTACCCGACCCTGCCGGAGATGCCGGAGAGCGCCGGCACCGTCGACGCCGCCGCCTTCGCCGCCGCCGTGTCCCAGGTCGCCGTGGCCGCCGGGCGCGACGAGACACTGCCGATGATGACCGGCGTCCGGATCGAGCTGTCCGGCAGCACCATGGCCATGCTCGCCACCGACCGCTACCGCCTCGCGCTGCGCGAGATGGAGTGGAACCCGGAGGATCCCGAGATCAGCCTCAACGCGCTGGTGCCGGCCCGCACGCTCAACGACACCGCGAAGGCGCTCGGTCCGCTCGGCGGTCACGTGACCATGGCGCTCTCCGCCGGCGGCGCCGGCGAAGGCATGATCGGCTTCTCCGGCGGGACCCGTCGGACCACCAGCCGGCTGCTCGACGGCGCCAACTATCCGCCGGTGCGCTCGCTGTTCCCGGCCGACCACAACGCCGAGGCCCGGGTCGCGGTCGCCACCCTCATCGAGGTGGTCAAGCGGGTGGCGCTGGTCGCCGAGCGCACCACCCCGGTGCTGCTCAGCTTCAGCTCCGACGGCCTCGTGGTGGAGGCCGGTGGCACCGAGGAGGCCCGGGCCAGCGAGGCCATGGAGGCCACCTTCACCGGCGACCCGCTCACCATCGGCTTCAACCCGCAGTATCTGATCGACGGCCTGGCCAACCTGGGCGCCCAGTACGCCCTGCTGCGCTTCGTCGACGCGTTCAAGCCCGCGGTCCTTTCTCCGGCCGGCGAGGATGGCGAGGTCATTCCGGGGTACCGGTACCTCATCATGCCGATCCGCGTCTCCCGCTGATCGCAGGCAGCACCACCCTGACGTACGGAGGTAGCAACACATGCAGCTCGGCCTGGTAGGACTCGGCCGGATGGGCGGCAACATGCGCGAACGGCTGCGCGCCGCCGGGCACGAGGTGGTCGGCTACGACCGCAACCCGGAGCTCAGCGACGCCGCGAGCCTCGCGGAGCTGGCCGAGAAGCTCGACGCACCGCGCGCGGTCTGGGTCATGGTGCCGGCCGGCGTCACCGACGCCACCATCGACGAGTTGGCCGGCGTGCTCGGCGAGGGCGACATCATCATCGACGGCGGCAACTCCCGGTTCAGCGACGACGCCCCCCGCGCCGAGCGCCTGAACGAGCACGGCATCGGCTACGTCGACGTCGGCGTCTCCGGTGGTGTCTGGGGCCGGCAGAACGGCTACGGGCTGATGGTCGGCGGCGCGCAGCAGCACGTGGAGCGGCTCATGCCGATCTTCGACGCGCTGCGGCCCGAGGGCGATTTCGGTTTCGTGCACGCCGGCCCGGTGGGCGCCGGCCACTACGCCAAAATGGTGCACAACGGCATCGAGTACGGCCTGATGCACGCCTACGCCGAGGGCTTCGAGCTGCTCTCGGCGTCCGAACTCGTGACGAACGTCCCCGGTGTGGTCAAGTCCTGGCGCAAGGGCACGGTCGTCCAGTCCTGGCTGCTCGACCTGCTCGACCGGGCGCTCGACGAGGACCCGGAGCTGGCCGAGCTGAGCGACTACACCGAGGACACCGGCGAGGGCCGCTGGACGGTCGACGAGGCGGTCCGGCTCGCCGTGCCGCTCAACGTCATCGCCGCCGCGCTCTTCGCCCGGTTCGCCTCCCGGCAGGACGAGTCGCCCGCGATGAAGGCGGTCGCCGCGCTGCGCCAGCAGTTCGGCGGCCACGCCGTGCACAAGCGCTGACCGGTATCCACAGCCTGTGTACGTCCGCCGGCTCGAACTCGTCGACTTCCGCTCCTACGAGCGGGTCGGCGTCGACCTGGAGCCCGGCCCGAACGTGCTGGTCGGCGCGAACGGCGTCGGCAAGACCAACCTGGTCGAGGCGTTGGGCTACGTGGCGACCCTGGACTCGCACCGGGTCGCCACGGACGCCCCGCTGGTCCGGATGGGCGCCACCTCGGCGGTGATCCGCTGCGCCGTGGTGCACGACGGCCGGGAGCTGCTCGTCGAGCTGGAGATCGTCCCGGGCAAGGCCAACCGGGCCCGGCTCGGCCGCTCCCCGGCCCGCCGCGCCCGGGACGTGCTCGGCGCGCTGCGGCTGGTGCTGTTCGCGCCGGAGGACCTGGAACTCGTCCGCGGCGACCCGGCGGAACGCCGCCGTTACCTCGACGACCTGCTGGTCACCCGGCAACCCCGCTACGCCGGTGTCCGCGCCGACTACGAGCGGGTGGTCAAGCAACGCAACGCGCTGCTGCGCACGTCCTACCTCGCCCGCAAGACCGGCGGCTCACGCGGCGGCGACCTGTCCACGCTCGCGGTCTGGGACACCCACCTGGCCCAGCACGGAGCCGACCTGCTCGCCGGCCGGCTGGAGCTGGTCGCCGCGCTCACCCCGCACGTGGCGAAGGCGTATGACGCGGTCGCGGCCGGCCGGGGCGCGGCCGGCATCACCTACCGGCCCTCGGTCGACCTGCCGGAGCCGGCCGCCGACCGGGCGGCGCTGGCCGAGGCGCTCGCGGCCGCGCTCGCCGCGAACCGCACCGCCGAGATCGAACGCGGCACCACGCTTGTCGGCCCGCACCGCGACGACCTGGCGCTCACCCTGGGTCCGCTGCCCGCCAAGGGGTACGCCAGCCACGGCGAGTCCTGGTCGTACGCGCTGGCGCTGCGGCTGGCCGGCTACGATCTGCTGCGCGCCGACGGGATCGAGCCGGTGCTGGTGCTGGACGACGTCTTCGCCGAGCTGGACGCCGGCCGGCGGGAACGCCTGGCCGAGCTGGTCGGCGGCGCCAGCCAGCTTCTGGTCACCTGCGCGGTGGACGACGACGTGCCGGCGACGCTGCGGGGCACCCGCTGGACGGTCGGCGAGGGGACGGTACGACGTGCCGGATGACGACGAGGTGCGACTTCCGCCCGCCCGACTCGGGCCGGGACGCGACGGCGGGACGGCCGCACGGGCCGGCCGCGGCGAACCCGCGCCCCGTACCCCCGGAAAGCCGGCGGACGGCGAGCGCGCCGCTCCGCGTACCCCTGGGAAGCCGGCGGACGGCGAGCCGGGCTCGGCGTCGGAGGGCGTGGCCGGGCCGGAGCTGGCCCGGGCGGTGCTCGACGCGGCGAAGGCCAGGCGGCAGGCCGCGGCCGGCACCCGGCGGCGCGGCGCGGTCCGGGGCGACGGCGAGAAGCGGCTGCGCGGCTACTCCGGCCCGGGCCCGGACCCGCGCGACCCGCAACCGCTCGGCGCGGTGCTCGACAGGCTGGTCAAGGCGCGGGGCTGGCAGCAGCCGGCGGCCGAGGCGACCGTCTTCGGCGCCTGGGAGAAGGTGGTCGGCCCGGAGGTCGCCCAGCACAGCCGCCCGGTGAAGCTGGAGAACGGCGAGCTGACCGTGGAGGCCCGGTCGACGGCGTGGGCCACCCAGCTCCGGCTGCTGGCCGGCTCGCTGCTCAAGCAGATCGCCAGCGAGGTGGGCCACAACGTGGTGCGCAAGCTGCACATCCACGGCCCGGCCGCGCCGTCGTGGTCGCGCGGCCCCCGGCGGGTACGCGGGCGTGGCCCGCGCGACACCTACGGCTGAGCCGCCGTCACACGTCGGCGTAGACGGCGAAGCCGCGTTCCGCGCAGCGCCGGTAGAACGCGGCCAGCACGCTCAGCTCGGCGCAGGTGAAGTTCCACTGCGGCGGGTCGCCGCTGTCGTCGCGCAGCTTGTCCAGCCGGCTGTCCAGCCAGCGGAGCTGCTGTTCGGCCAGCCGTCCGTCGCCGAGCAGCGCGCGCAGCACCTCGCTGACCGACTCGAACGTCACCGTCTCGCCGTGGGGGCGGTGCCGGGCGACGAACTTCTCCACGCCCTCGGCGATCCAGGAGCAGCCGTCCGGGTCGATCACCGGGTCCTCGTCCTCGGCGGCGTTCTCCGTGGCGTAGAGCACATTCTCCAGCCCGAGGATCAGGTCGACCAACTCGGTGTAGGCGGTCGCCCGCACCGTGCCGGTCTTCGCGATCAACTCGGCCAGCGCGGCGGTCGGGGCGGAGATGCGGGGCACGTCCACGATCTCGCCGAAGTCCACGAACTCGGCCGGCGCGACCGGATCGTAGAAGCGGCCGGTACGCGGCCAGTGCACCGCGACGTTGTCCAGCCCCATCAGCGTCACCTCTCACCAAGCGTCTGTCGGACCATCTCCGCCGATGGTCCCCGGTCCGGGCGCGAAAGATCAAGACCGCAACGGCGGCGCCGCAAAAGGTACGGCACGTCGCGTTCCACCGCGACCCCCGGTCCCGCCGACGGTGATCGACGGGCGGCGCGACGTCCACCGCTCACGCGGGCCGGTGGCGCGGCACGGCGTCGCTGGCGTGTAGGGGGAGTCGCGGGCGGCGAGGTTCGTCCGGCTACGGCATTCTCAGCCGCCCTCAAGGGGTGCCGAGTGGCGGTTTGGTCGGCTCCGCACAGTAAGATTGGAGGCGAGACGAAAGACCCGACACGGAGCGACGGACACGGGCCCCCAGGGCCCTTGATCATTGTCCCACATCGGGTCCGAGCCGATCGCGATCCGCGGGCAACCGCGGCGCCCGGCGCACACGCTCCGTCACCTGGCGATCCCGGGGGCGGTCGTGCACGCCGACGTCGCGTCCTGTCCGCCGAACCCGCGCCCCGCGCCCACGCGCGGCCGGTGCGAGAAAGTGGCCGAGCGTGGCAGCGGAGGACAACAAGAAGTACGGTGCCGAGTCCATCACCGTGCTCGAGGGCCTGGAAGCGGTCCGGAAGCGGCCCGGTATGTACATCGGGTCCACCGGCGAGCGCGGCCTGCACCACCTGGTGTGGGAGGTCGTCGACAACGCCGTGGACGAGGCGTTGGCCGGGTTCTGCGACACCATCGACGTGGTGCTGCTGGCCGACGGGGGCGTCCGGGTCACCGACAACGGCCGGGGCTTCCCGGTCGACCTGCACCCCAAGCTCAAGAAGCCGGGTGTCGAGGTCGCGCTGACCGTGCTGCACGCCGGCGGCAAGTTCGACGGCAAGGCGTACGCGGTCTCCGGCGGCCTGCACGGCGTGGGCGTCTCCGTGGTCAACGCGCTCTCCACCCGGATGGCCGTGGAGATCCACAAGGACGGTTTCGTCTGGCGGCAGCGCTACGACCACTCCAAGCCGACGCCGCTGGAGAAGGGCGAGCCGACCGACCGCACCGGCTCCGCGGTCTCCTTCTGGCCCGACCCGGACGTGTTCGAGACCGTCGACTTCGACTTCCACACCATCTACCGGCGCCTCCAGGAGATGGCCTTCCTCACCCGCGGCCTCACCATCCACCTGCTGGACGAGCGGGTGCCGGAGGACGAGGACGGCAAGCTGCGCGAGGTCACCTTCCACTACGACGGCGGCATCGCCGACTTCGTCCGGCACCTCAACGCCTCGAAGAGCCCGATCCACAAGACGGTGGTCGAGTTCGGGGCCGAGGAGACCGGCATGTCGGCCGAGATCGCCATGCAGTGGAACGAGTCCTACGGCGAGTCGGTCTACACCTTCGCCAACAACATCAACACCCACGAGGGCGGCACCCACGAGGAGGGCTTCCGGGCGGCGCTGACCAGCGTGGTCAACCGCTACGGCACGGAGAAGAAGCTGCTCAAGGGCGACGAGCGGCTCTCCGGGGAGGACATCCGCGAGGGCCTGGCCGCGATCATCTCGGTCAAGCTGACCGACCCGCAGTTCGAGGGGCAGACCAAGACCAAGCTGGGCAACACTCCGGTCAAGGGCTTCGTCCAGCGGGTCTGCAACGAGTCGCTGGTCGACTGGTTCGACCGCAACCCGGCCGAGGCGAAGATCATCATCACCAAGGCATCCCAGGCCGCCCGCGCCCGCATCGCCGCCCAGCAGGCGCGCAAGCTGGCCCGGCGCAAGTCGCTGCTGGAGTCCGGCTCGATGCCGGGCAAGCTGGCCGACTGCCAGTCCACCGACCCGCGCGAGTCCGAGGTCTTCATCGTCGAGGGCGACTCGGCCGGCGGCTCGGCGAAGCAGGGGCGCGACCCGCGGACCCAGGCGATCCTGCCGATCCGCGGCAAGATCCTCAACGTGGAGAAGGCCCGGATCGACCGGGTGCTGAAGAACAACGAGGTGCAGGCGCTGATCACCGCGCTCGGCACCGGCATCCACGACGACTTCGACATCGAGAAGCTGCGCTACCACAAGATCGTGCTGATGGCCGATGCCGACGTGGACGGCCAGCACATCCAGACGCTGCTGCTCACCCTGCTGTTCCGCTTCATGCGGCCGCTCGTCGAGTTGGGCCACGTCTACCTGGCCGCCCCGCCGCTTTACAAGATCAAGTGGAACAAGAAGGGCGACGACGCCCAGTACGCCTACTCGGACCGGGAGCGGGACGGCCTGATCGCGCTGCGCCAGCAGAAGAAGGCCAACGCCAAGCCGGACGACATCCAGCGGTTCAAGGGGCTCGGCGAGATGAACTACCCGGAGCTCTGGGAGACCACCATGAACCCGGCCACCCGCACGCTGCGTCAGGTGACGCTGGACGACGCCGCCACCGCGGACGAGCTGTTCAGCGTCCTGATGGGCGAGGACGTCGAGGCCCGCCGGTCGTTCATCCAGCGCAACGCCAAGGACGTGCGGTTCCTGGACATCTGACGGACGCGCGTCCGGGCCGGCCGGAGATCCACCGGTCGGCCCGGCTGTCCACAGAGTTATCCACAGTCGGACCGCTTTCCACAGCGGTTATCCACAGCTAGATCACGACTCTGAGTCTGATAAGGGTTAACAGTGACCGATACTCCCGAGTCCACCCCGAACGAGCCGGAGACCCCGGAGACACTGGCCGCGGTCGTCCAGCACGACCGGATCGAGCCGGTCGGCCTCGAGGTCGAGATGCAGCGCTCGTACCTCGACTACGCGATGAGCGTCATCGTCGGGCGTGCCCTGCCGGACGTCCGGGACGGGCTCAAGCCGGTCCACCGCAAGATTCTCTACGCCATGTTCGACTCCGGCTACCGGCCGGACCGTGGGTACGTGAAGTGCTCCCGCGTCGTCGGCGACGTGATGGGCCAGTTCCACCCGCACGGCGACTCGGCCATCTACGACGCGCTGGTCCGGATGGCGCAGCCGTGGTCGCTGCGCTACCCGCTGGTCGACGGCAACGGCAACTTCGGCTCGCCCGGAAATGATCCGGCTGCGGCCATGAGGTACTGCATTACAGCAGATGTCCGTATTCGCACCTTTAATGGTAGCGTCCGGATCGGCGATGTCGTGCTGGACGCGGCGCCGAGCAGCGAGACCGACGTCGATCTCAAGGTCCGCGACCGCAACGGCGATCTGGTCCGCGCCAGCAAGTTCTTCCACTCCGGCGAGCACCCCACGCTGCGGCTGCGCACCCGCGAGGGGTACGAGCTGACCGGCACCCACAACCACCCGGTGCTCTGCCTGGTGAACGTGGCCGGCGTGCCGACCCTGCTCTGGAAGCTGCTCGCCGAGGTCTCTCCCGGTGACCGGGTGGTCCTCCAGCGCAGCGTGCCGGACGAGATCGGCTACCCGATGCTGGAGCACGTCGAGGCGGCCGTGCTGGCCGGCGCGTTCGTGTCCGAAGGCTGGGTCTCCGAGGATCGAGCCGGCTTCAACAACGTGGACCGGGAGTTCTTCGTCCGGGTTCTCGCCGCCTACGACCTCGCGGTCGGCGGTCCCCGGTATGTCGCCGAGCGGGTCATCGCCTCTGGCAGCACGCTGTATGAACTCGACGTGCAGAACCTCTCCGCACTGCGGGCGAGCGTGCTGGGCGAGATGGTGGGTGCGCGCAGCGCCGCCAAGTTCGTGCCGGAGTTCGTGTGGCGCGGGCCGGCCGCGGTCAAGCGAGCCTTCCTCCAAGCGCTGTTCGAGGGCGACGGCTCCTCGTCGTTGCTGCCGCGCAACACCATCCAGGTCTCGTACTCCACCCGCAGTGAGCGCCTGGCCCGCGAGGTGCAGCAGCTCCTGTTGGAGTTCGGCGTCGTCAGCAAGCAGTGCCGGTACGACGACGGCGAGATCAAGGTCGTCGTGACGAACCGCCGGGACGCGCGTATCTTCGCCGCCCACGTCGGCTTCCTTGGTCGTAAGCAGACCAAGCTGGAGTCGGAGCTGGCCCAGGTGCCGGCGAGCAGCACCGCGCTCTCCGGCGACATGGTGCCGTTCGTCGGTGACTTCATCCGGGAGCACGGCGCGACGCGCTGGACCGAGCGCGACTGGCTGCGCCGGCACAACGTCGACCGGGTGGAGCGGTGGGAGCGGGACCGCGACGAGATCGCCGCCCGGATCACCGAGCCGGGGATCCTCGATGTGGTCGAGCCGTTGGTCGACGGTCGGTTCTACTACGCCGAGGTGACCGACGTCACCGACGCCGGGGTTCGGCCGGTCTACAGCATCCGGGTCGACACTGACGACCACTCCTTCGTCTCCGACGGTTTCGTCAGCCACAACACCGAGTGCAAGCTCGACCCGCTGGCGATGGAGATGCTGCGGGACATCGACGAGGACACCGTCGACCTTCAGGACAACTACGACGGCCGGGCCAAGGAGCCCACCATCCTGCCGTCGCGGATCCCGAACCTGCTGATCAACGGCTCCGAGGGCATCGCGGTCGGCATGGCCACCAAGATTCCGCCGCACAACCTGCGCGAGATCGGCGCGGCGGTGCAGTGGTGCCTGGAGCACCCGGACGCCGACGAGGCGACCACGCTGGAAGCCCTGCTGGAGATCGTCAAGGGTCCGGACTTCCCCACCCACGGCCTGATCGTCGGCCAGCAGGCCATCCAGGACGCCTACCGGACCGGGCGTGGCTCGATCCGGATGCGCGCGGTGGTCGAGGTGGAGGAGGACAAGCGGGGCCGGCCGGCGCTGGTGGTCAGCGAGCTGCCCTACCAGGTCAACCCGGACAACCTCGCCGAGCGGATCGCCGAGCTGATCAAGGAGGGCAAGCTCGCCGGCATCGCCGACATCCGGGACGAGTCCTCCGGGCGTACCGGCATGCGGATCGTGCTGGTGCTCAAGCGCGACGCGGTCGCCAAGGTGGTGCTGAACAACCTCTACAAGCACACGCAGCTCCAGGAGACGTTCGGCGCCAACATGCTGGCGCTCGTCGACGGGGTGCCGCGCACGCTCAACCTGGCGCAGTTCATCCGCTACTACGTCGAGCACCAGATCGAGGTGATCCGCCGGCGGACCGCGTTCCGGCTGCGCAAGGCGGAGGAGCGGGCGCACATCCTGCGCGGTCTCTCCAAGGCGCTGGACGCCCTCGACGAGGTCATCGCGCTGATCCGGCGTTCGCCCACGGTGGAGGACGCGCGGCAGGGCCTGATCCGGCTGCTGGAGATCGACGAGGTTCAGGCGACCGCGATCCTGGACATGCAGTTGCGCCGGCTGGCCGCGCTGGAGCGGCAGCGGATCCTGGACGACCTGGCCAAGCTCGAGGTGGAGATCGCCGACCTCAAGGACATCCTGGCCAAGCCGGAACGACAGCGGAAGATCGTCTCCGACGAGCTGGGCGAGATCGTCGCGAAGTGGGGCGACGACCGGCGCACCAAGATCATCCCGTTCGACGGCGAGGTCTCGATGGAGGACCTCATCGCCCGCGAGGACGTGGTCGTGACGATCACCCGTACCGGCTACGCGAAGCGGACGAAGGTCGACCTCTACCGGTCGCAGCGCCGTGGTGGCAAGGGCGTGAGCGGGGCGACGCTCCGGCAGGACGACATCGTGAGCCACTTCTTCGTATGCTCTACCCACGACTGGATCCTGTTCTTCACGAACAAGGGTCGGGTCTACCGGGCGAAGGCGTACGAGCTTCCCGAGGCCAGTAGGGTGGCCAAGGGCCAGCACGTGGCCAACCTGCTCGCGTTCCAACCGGACGAGCAGATCGCGCAGATCATCGAAATCCCGAACTACCAGGTGGCGCCCTACCTGGTACTGGCCACGAAGAACGGCCTGGTGAAGAAGACGCGGCTCGAGGAGTTCGACTCCAACCGTTCCGGCGGCATCATCGCGGTCAACCTGCGCGATGAGGACGAGCTGGTCGGTGCGGTCCTGGTGGCTCCGGAGGACGACCTGTTGCTGGTGTCGAAGAACGCCCAGGCGATCCGCTTCAACGCCACCGACGAGGCGCTGCGTCCGATGGGTCGGGCCACCTCGGGGGTGATCGGCATGCGCTTCAGCGGAGAGGACGAGTTGCTCGCCGTCGAGGTCGTCCGGGAGGGTCTGGACGTCCTGGTGGCGACGAACGGGGGATACGCGAAACGTACCCCGATCGAGGAATACCCGGTCCAGGGCCGGGGAGGTAAGGGCGTGTTGACTGCGAAGATCACCGAGCGACGCGGTGGTCTGGTCGGCGCGGCCGTGATCGATCCGGAGGACGAGCTGTTCGCCATCACCAGCAACGGCGGCGTCATCCGGACTCCGGTGAAGCCTGTACGCCGTACGCGTGACCGGAACACAATGGGGGTCAAGCTGATGGACCTCCCGGACGGCGTGACTATCGTGGCGATTGCTCGCAATGCCGACGAGCCTGACGAACAGGACTAGTTGATGACGGAGACACAGGCGAAGTCGGGGAACAAGGGGACCTCGGCCACCCCGGTCGAGGAGGAGGCCGCGCAGGGCGGTACACCAGCTACCGGCCGCGCGGCCGTGGGCCGGGCCACGGTCCCCGCCGACGCGCCTGCCCCGAAGTTCACCCGGGCCCCCGGCATGGCCCCGCCCCCCGACAAGCCGGCCGAGGACTCGGGATCCCGTGAGTCGACCGAAACCAAGATCGACGCGCCGACCTCGGCCGACGGCCTGGCGGCTCCGGCCGCGGCGAAGCCCGCCACGAACACACCGCCGACCAAGGTGACGGCGGCCGCCCGCGCGACCACCGGAACGACCGGCACGCAGCCGCGCATCGGCGCCGGTCTGGGCACCGCCCCGAAGGCGGCACCCGAGACCGGCCGCCCGACGGGCCCGGGCACCACCGGCGTCGGCACCGCCCAGGGCCGGCCCGCCAACGGCGGCAGCCTGCCGCCGGGTATCGGCGGAGCGGCGGCGGTCGGCGCCGCGCGCGTCGGTGAGGCGGTACGCGCCGCGCGTACCTCGGTCAGCTCGGCCGCGTCGCGCGGACCGCGCCGGGCCCGGCTGAACCTGAAGCGGATCGACCCATGGTCGGTGATGAAGTTCGCATTCGCCGTCTCGGTGGTGCTGTTCATCGTGGTGGTCGTCGCCACCTCGGTGCTCTACCTCGCGCTCGACGCGATGGGCGTGTTCAAGAGCGTCAACGACAGCCTGACCGATCTGGTGAACGCCGGCGGCGGCCAGGGCGGCGGCGGCTTCCGCGTCACGGCCAAGGGCGTGATCCTCACGTCGGCACTTGTCGGCCTGGTGAACGTCGTGCTGTTCACGGCGCTGGCCACGCTGAGCGCGTTCGTCTACAACGTCTGCGCCGACCTGGTCGGCGGGATCGAGCTGACGCTCGCCGAGCGGGACTGACTGATCCGACGACGCCGGGGCACCGCGTAAAGCGGTCGCCCCGGCGTCGCGCGTCCGGGTAGGTTCGTGGTGTCGGCGGGTGTTTCCGCCACGGGCCCCCCGATTTGGGCGCGCTGGCGGCGATGGGTTAACCTAGCTCGTCGCTACGCGGGGCTATAGCTCAGTCGGTTAGAGCGCAGAGCTGATAACTCTGAGGTCGCTGGTTCGATTCCAGCTAGCCCCACCGCACATCGTCCGACGCCAGTCGAGCGCGAGGGGTCAAGCCCATGTTCAAGAAGCTCCTGATCCTTGCCGGCATCGTCGGCGTCGCCGCCGTCGTGGCCAAGAAGGTCAAGGCCTCGAACGACGAGCGCGCCCTGTGGCACGAGGCGACCACGGCGCCCGACCTGCGCTGAGCGCGACACCAGGCGGTTTCCGCCCGGCACGGGGCCCTAGCTCAACTGGCAGAGCACTGCCTTTGCAAGGCAGGGGTTAGGGGTTCGAGTCCCCTGGGCTCCACCACACCACTCGGCCAGGTCAGGCCTGTTTCCTCGGATTCGGCGGATCGTCAGCAGACCCGCCGAACACCCTGCGCACCGAGGCGTGGAAGTCCGCCGGAGTGTGCGTGTAGCGGTTGAGCGTCGTCGACGCGTGCTCGCGGCCCATCACCGCCTGGACCGCGTTGACCGGGACTCCGCCGGACACCAACCATGTCGCGCAGCAGTGCCGGAGATCGTGGAAGCGCAGCCCGCCCGCTGCCTTGGCCGCCACGCAGTCGGCCGCTTCCCGCTCGGTCGTGAACTCCGCCGACCACTCCACCTCCTCGCGGTCATGCCAGATGGCGGAAACGGGACGGCCCGACCTCGGTGACAGCACCGAGCAGCCCAGCGCGGACCAGGGACGGGCGCCAGACCTGCCGGCGGAAGTTGCTGCGCAGCAGCGAGCCGCCCTCGTAGTTGGTGAAGACCTGATCGGCCGGGGCGTGTGCGACGAGCTCCCGGCGGCGTCGGAGCGCCTGTCGTAGGAACGGGGACAGCGGAACGGTCCGCCGGCTCCTGGCTGACTTCGGGTACGGCTTGTCGGACAGGTGGCCGTCAACCTCGATCACGACGCCTCGACAGTCAGAGTCTCCGCGTTCAGGTCGACGGAACCCACCGCAGGCCAAGGCATTCACCCCACCGCAGACCAGCGCGACCAGCAGCGGACCACGGCGCTGTGAGGTCCAGGGCTGCTCCGCTCGCCGTCCGATGGCAAGATCGCGTCTCGTGATCGATGATGTCGCTAGGGACGATCTGCACGGCCAGCTCAGGTCGAAACGTCAGGCGCTGATCTGGGAGCTCAGTGGGGACGCCGTGAGAAATCCGGATCGCGTGGAGGTTCGCCCGTGAGGGCGGTCATCGTCGCGGCCGCAGTCGCGTTCATCATCTCCCTGCTCGGCACGCCGGTGGCAATTCGCGTCTTCACCGCGCTCAAGGCAGGCCAGCCGATCCGATCCCTCGGGCTCGCCAGCAACCAGGGCAAGAAGGGGACGCCCACGATGGGCGGCGTCGTCTTCATCGTGGCCACCGTCTTCGCGTACGTTGCCGGGCACATCGCCCTGATGACCCTGCCTGAGCGGCAGATCGCGCAGGAGGGGCCGACGATGACGGCCCTCGTCCTGCTCGGGCTGTTCATCTTCTGCGGCGTGGTCGGCTTCTTCGACGACTTCCTCAAAGTGCTCCGGCGCAACTCCGACGGACTGTCCGCCAAAGGCAAGCTGCTCGGCCAGACAATCGTCAGCGGCGGCTTCGGCATCGCCGCGCTCTACGTGCCGAGCACCAACGGCCAGACCGTGGCCAGCGAGCACATCTCGCTCATCCGCGACATCAGCTGGCTCGACGTCGGCAAGGTCGGTGCGGTCATGGTCATCGTCTTCGTGATCACGGCGATGTCGAACGGCGTGAACCTCACCGACGGCCTCGACGGCCTGGCCACCGGCGCGTCGATCCTGGTGCTCGGCGGGTACGCGCTGATCGGCTTCTGGCAGTACCGGCACTGGTGCGCCGACGAAGGGTACGCCCGGGTGAACGACTACTGCTACCAGGTCCGGGATCCCCTGGAGATCGCCATAATCGCGGCGGCGGCCGCCGCCGCCTGCGTCGGCTTCCTGTGGTGGAACACGTCCCCGGCGCGGATCTTCATGGGTGACGTGGGCGCGCTCGGACTCGGCGGCCTGATCGGCGGGCTCGCGGTGGTAACCCGCACCACGCTGCTTTCGATCATGATCGGCGGGCTCTTCGTCATCATCACGACGACCTGGGTGATCCAGATCGTCTCGTTCCGGACCACCGGTAGACGCGTCTTCCGGATGGTGCCGTTGCACCACCACTTCGAGCTGGCCGGATGGAGCGAGACCACTATCGTGGTCCGGTTCTGGATCGTGGCCGGCGTCAGCGTGGCGGCCGGCCTGGGCCTGTTCTACTCGGATTTCTTGGCGGTCGTTGGATAAGGGCCACGCGAGCGCCACCGACGATGATCCGCCAGGCAGCCTGGTTCCCCAGCCGGGTGCCAACTGATCAGCGAGCATGACAGCGGCTGTGAGCTACGGAGAATCTCGTGTAGCTGTAACCGAAGCTGTTCGGGTACCTCTTGCCTCCGGCCTTCCCGCCCTCCGTCAGCAAGAAGTCAGCGAGACGCGCAACAACGGCCGAGGGCTGCCGAGCGCCGGTGGCGTGACGCGGAACTCCCTTGGCTATCAGGCGAACGGCACCACGGTCCGGGCTTTCGACGGTGCCCGCCAGGAGCAGATCAACCTGGTGCTCGACCGCGAACGGTGGGAGAGCCACCGTGATGACATCGCGATCCACGGACTCGGCGACGAGGTGCTTGAGCTGATGGACGTCAAGCGGGCCACACCCCGGTGATGCCGCTGCCGGGCTTGAAT
Organism: Micromonospora sp. WMMD980; assembly: GCF_029626035.1. Taxonomy (NCBI): domain Bacteria; kingdom Bacillati; phylum Actinomycetota; class Actinomycetes; order Micromonosporales; family Micromonosporaceae; genus Micromonospora; species Micromonospora sp. WMMD980. Next base: position 5,551,742 of record NZ_JARUBE010000003.1, on the reverse strand, counting down.
GCAAGTACACACTTGCCTATTGTGGCCATGTGGGTGACCTCTACCAGGCGTTGGCCGACCACACCCGCCGGCTGATCCTCGACGAGCTGACCGAGCGCGACGGTCAGACCCTGTTCGAGATCTGTGGGCGCTTGACCACCCGGCACCAGGTCACCTCGTCCCGGCAGGCGATCTCCCAGCATCTCGACGTGCTGGAGGCCGCCGGCCTGATCGTCACCCGACGGCAGGGTCGCTACAAGTTCCACCACCTCGACACCCGGCCGCTGCATGCCATCGCCGAGCGGTGGCTCGGCTCCGAATCTCGACAGGAGACGCCATGAGGATCAACCTGACCAGCGTGTACGTGGACGACCAGGAGAAGGCGCTGCGCTTCTACACCGAGGTGCCGGGCTTCGTGCGGAAGACGGACGTGCCGACCGGCGAGCACCGGTGGCTGACCGTCGTCTCGCCGGACGCCCCGGACGGTGTCGAGCTGCTGCTGGAGCCCGACGCCCACCCGGCCGCCAAGGCGTTCAAGGCGGCGCTGGCGGACGACGGCATCCCGCTGACGCAGTTCGCGGTGGACGACATCGCCGCCGAGCACGAGCGGTTGCGGCAGCTCGGCGTGCTGTTCACGCAGGAGCCGGTCGACATGGGCCCGGTGTCCACCGCCGTCTTCGACGACACCTGCGGCAACCTGATCCAGATCGCGCAGTACAAGTAGCGGCGTCAGCCCAGCCGGTCGAGCAGGTCGCGGCTGCGGGTCACCACCAGCGCGGTGGCCTCCGCGTCGTACGACGGGAGCGAACGGTCGGTGAACAGGTGCCGGTCGCCCGGGTAGACGAACAGCTCGCCGCGCTCCGGGCCGATGATGGACACCAGTTCGCGCGCGGCGTCGACGTCGCCCTCCAGCCCGAAGAACGGGTCCCGCTCCATGCCGTGGACCTGCACCGCCACGCCGTCGGGCCACGGGCCGATCGCCCACTCGCCGGTGACCGGCAGGCAGGCCTCGTAGAGCAGGGCGGCGCGGGCGCCGGGTCGGGTCTGGGCGAGCCGCTGGGCGATGGCCGCGCCCCAGGAGACGCCGGCATAGACCAGGTCCGGGCGCAGGTCGGCGGCGATCCGGTCGGCGCGCTGGTCGAGGACGTCACGGCCGATCCGCTTGGTGAGCGCCGAGCCCTCCTCGATGCTGGCCGGCAACTCGCCGTCGAAGAGATCGGGGGTGTGCACGGTGTGCCCGCCCGCGCCGAGGGAGTCGGCGAGGGCGCGCACGCCGTCGGTGCGCCCCTGCAGGTGGTGGAAGAGGAGGATCTCGGCCATCTCTAGACTCCTGACTGTCGGACCAGAATCATCGAACGAACCAGAATCTTAGAACGGTCGAGAAATGTCGGTCAATCAGCGGATCCCGGACTACGACCTCGACGACCTGCTCGTGGTCACCGCCCCGGAGCAGTTGCGCGCGCTCGCCGACCCGCTGCGTGGCACCATCCTGGAACTGCTCCTGGAGCGCGCCGCCACGGTGAACGAGCTCGCCGCCGCCGTGGACCGACCGAAGAGCAGCGTGGCCTACCACGTGAACCAACTGGTCGACGCCGGTCTGCTGCGGGTGGTGCGCACCCGTCGGGTCCGCGCCGTCGAGGAACGGTTCTACGGCCGGGTGGCCCGCACCTACTACGTCGGCGCGCTCCACCGGCCGGAGGACAAGCAGGTCGTCGCGCGGATCAACGGACTCGCCGAGGCCGCGGCCGAGGCGGCCGCCGCGCACGCCGCCGACGAGCTGCGCTGCACGCTGGTGCACGCGCGTATCCCGATCGAGGACGTGCGGGAGTTCTGGGCGGAGGTGCAGGCGCTGGCCCGACGGTTCGCCCAGATCCCCCGCGCCGGCGACCAGGTGTACGGCTTCGCCGCCGGTCTCTACCCCACCGACGCGCCCACCCTGCCCGACGCCGACCCCGCTTCCGACCCGCACGCCTGACCACGGGGCACACACCGGAAAGCACGACCCGCGAAGCGTTGCCGGCCAGCGCCTGCCGTCGTCACCCACGATCACTGCCGCCAAACCGTGGACCGGTGATGCGGGCGGGGTCGCGCCGGAAGGGCGACCGGGGCAGGCTAGCGTCGGAGCGTGAGCACCGGATCCCCCCGCGTCCTGCCGGCCGGCAGCGGCATCGACGAGGCCGCCGCCGTGCTGCGCGCCGGCGGGCTGGTCGCCTTCCCCACCGAGACGGTCTACGGGCTGGGCGCGAACGCGTTGGACGCGCGCGCCGCCGCGCGGATCTTCGAGGCGAAGGCCCGGCCCAGCTTCGACCCGCTGATCAGCCACCTGGCCGACGCCGCCGACCTGCCCGGGCTGGTCGGTGCGGTGCCGCCGGCCGTGGCCGCGCTGGTCGAGCGGTTCTGGCCCGGTCCGCTCACGCTGATCGTGGACCGGCCCGCCGCGATCCCGCCGATCGTCACCTCCGGCCTGGAGACGATGGCGGTGCGGGTGCCCGACGAACCGGCCGCCCGCGCGCTGATCGCCGCCGCCGGTGTGCCGGTGGCCGCGCCGAGCGCCAACCGGTTCGGCCAGCTCAGCCCGGTCCGGGCCGAACACGTGGTGGCCGGGCTGGGCGACGCGGTGGACCTGGTGCTCGACGGTGGTCCGACCCGGTGCGGCATCGAGTCCACCATCGTCGACGCCCGAGGCGAGCGGCCGGTGGTGCTCCGGCTCGGCGCGTTGCCGGTGGAGGCGCTCGTCGAGGCGGTCGGGCCGGTCGAGGTGCGCCAGGGCAGCTCCGGCCAGCCGGTCGCGCCCGGCACGCTGGCCGCGCACTACGCCCCGCGTACCCCGTTGCGGTTGGGCACGGCGGCCGAGCACGACGGCGGCCGACGGGGCTTCCTGGCCTTCCGGGAGCCACCCGCGGACGGCGACTGGGCGGCCGTGGAGGTGCTCTCGCCCGACGGCGACCTGACCGCGGCGGCGGCGCGCCTCTTCGACGCGCTGCACCGGCTCGACGCCGCCGGAGTCACCGCGATCGTCGCCGAGCCGGTGCCCGACGAAGGGGTGGGTCGGGCGATCAACGACCGGTTACGCCGGGCCGCCGCCACCTGGCACTGACCGCCGGTCAGGACGAACCGGGCTGCGGCAGGCGGTCCACCAGCCGCGTCAACGCGCCGTTGGCGAACGTCGCGCCGAGCGCCGAACCGGTGGCGATGGTCCAGCCCACCGGGCCCAGCGGGGTGCAACCGAAGAACTGGCTGACCCCGGGCGTCTGCACCACCAGGACCAGCACGCCGACCGACGCGGCGGTCGCCGCCAGCACGGTCGGGCTGGTGCCACCGGCCAGCACGGTCTGGCCGAGCTGGGTGCCGATGAGCGAGGCGAGCGCCACCGTGCCGGCGCGGCGCTGCGTGCCGGTCCACCGGGCCAGCGTCCAGCCGGCGGTCGCGCCCAGCGTGGTCGCCGCCGCCCGCAGCCCGATCTCCCGGGTCATGGTGGCGCCGAGCGACGAGTCCGGCCCCTCCCGCAGCAGGTGGTCGGTGCGGTCCTCGGCGGGCGGGCGGACCGCGATGGCCAGCGCCGGAGCCAGGTCGGTGAGCAGGTTGACCAGCAGCAGTTGTCGGCCGGTCAGCGCCGACCGGCCGGTCGAGGCGGCGGACAGCACGCTGAACGCGATCTCGCCCAGATTGCCGCCGACCAGGATGCTCAGCGCGTGCCGCACCGACGACCACATGGCCCGCCCCTCGACCAGCGTGGCGATGATCGTCTCCAGCCGGTCGTCGGTGACCACCAGGTCGGCGGCGGCGCGGGCGGCGGGCGTGCCGCGCTGGCCGAGCGCGATCCCGACGTCGGCCAGGCGGATCGCCGGGGCGTCGTTGGCGCCGTCGCCGGTCATCGCCACGGTCCGGCCCCGGCGCTGCAACGCCTGGATGATCCGCACCTTGTGCGCGGGCGTGCACCGGGCCACCACGTCGGTGGCCATCAACCGCTCGGCGAGGGCGGCGTCGTCGAGCCGGTCCAGGTCGGTGGCGGTCACCACCCGCTGCTGCCCGTGGTCGGGGCTGATCGTGGCGGCGATCGCCTCGGCGGTGGCCGGATGGTCGCCGGTGATCATGACGGTGTGCACGCCCGCCTTCCGGATCCGCTCCACCGCCGGCCGGGCGCTCTCCCGCACCCCGTCGGCGAGCGTCAGGAAACCCACGAAGACCAGGCCGTCCACCTGCTCGTCGGTGACCGCGTCGGTGGTGACGCGGCACTCGGCCAGGGCGAGGATGCGGTGCCCGGCGCCGGCGCGGGCGGCCAGCATCGCCTGCACCTCGTCGCGACCGGCCGCGTCCAACGGCCGGTCGCCGGTGGCGGTACGCCGGGACGCGCAGCGCGGCAGCACCGACTCGGGCGCGCCCTTCACGCTCAGCAGCGACCCGTCCGCGGTGCGCCCGACCGTGGCGCTGTAGCCCCGGGACGGCTCGAACGGCAACCCGCCGGTCGCGGTCCAGTCCGCGGCCCCGGTGCGCTCGGTCACCCCGGCCGCGTTCGCGCCCCGGCGTACCGCCCGGTCGGTCTGCTGCGGCAGCTCGTCCGGGTCGGCCGCGGCCGGGGTGGCCCGCAACGCCGCGGCCAGCGTCGACCGGAGCACGTCGTCCAGGCGGTCCGCCGGGGCGTACCGGTCGTCGCCGGTGCCCACGCCGGCCAGCAGCAGCTTCCCCTCGGTGAGGGTGCCGGTCTTGTCGAAACAGAGCACGTCCACCCGGCCCAGCGCCTCGATCGTGCGCGGGTTGCGCACCAGCGCGCCGTGCTCGGCCAGTCGCCGCGCCGCCGCCAGCTGCGCGGCGCTGACCAGGAACGGCAACCCCTCCGGCACCGACGCCACGGCCAGGTTCGCGGCGGTCGCCGCCGTCTCGGCCAGGGGTACGCCGCGCAGCAGCCCCGCCCCGGCGACCGCGATCGCCGAGCCGGCCGCCAGCGGTACGGCGGTGCTGGTCAGCTTGCCGAGCCGGGCCTCCACACCGCTCGCCGGCGGGGCCTGCCGGGCCATGGCCAGGCTCCGGCCCGACTCGGTCTGCGCTCCGGTGGCCACCACCACGGCGGTCCCGTGCCCGGCGGCCGCCGTGGTGCCCTCGAAGAGCATCGAACGCCGCTCGGCGATCGCCGCCGCCACCACCGGTTCAGGGCTCTTCGCCACCGGCAGCGACTCGCCGGTCAGCGACGACTCGTCGGCCTCCAGCCCGTCGCTGGTGAGCACGCGGCAGTCCGCCGGTACGGCGTCACCGGAGCTGACGCTGATCACGTCGCCGGGCACCAGGTCCTCGGCGGGAACCACCCGTTCCGCGCCGTCGCGCCGCACCCGGGCGGTGACCGCCGAGCGGGACAGCAGTTCGGCCAGGGAACGCTCGGTGTTGCGCTGGTGCACCGCGCCGATCAGCGCGGAACCGCCGACCAGGCCGCCGACCAGCGCCGCGTCGACGAGCGAGCCGAACGCGGCGGACAGCACCGCCCCGGCGGCCAGCACCGGGGTGAGCGGGTTGGACAGCTCGTCGACGAACGCGCGGAGCAGCCCGGCCGGTCCGTGCCCGTCGCCGGCCTCCGCGCCCCGGCGGCGGCCGGCCTCCTCGTCGGTCAGCCCGGTCGGGTGGGTGCCGAGCTGCTCCAGGACCGTCTCCACGGGCATCAGATGCCAGGCGGTGAGCGCGGGCGTCGGGGTGCCGGTGCGGTCCGGCAGCCGGTGGGCCCGGAAGACGCCGTGCGCGAACGCGACCGCGGCGGCGCCGTTCACCGCCGCCAGCGTACGGCGGGGCAGTTGCCGCCGGTCGGCGGTGAACGCGCCGAGCGCGCCGAGCCCGCTGCCGGCCATGGCGATCCGGATGTTCTGCCCGGTCATTCGGCGCGCCACCCCGGCGGCGTCGACGATCATGGCGGAGGACCGCAGGTCGTCGCCGACCAGCAGGTGCGCACCCCACGGCGGCAGGTCGTCCGGCGCGGACACGCCGAGGCCGCAGTCGGCGGCGGCGAGCGCCGAGCGCTCCCCGGAGACCACGAGCACCACCGCGCCTTCGCGTTGCAGGTCGCGGACCGCCTCGTCGAGCCGGGTCCCGCCCGGCACCCGCCGGTCGGCGAAGTCGTACCGGCCGTCCTCGGCACCGCCGACCACCAGCCGGAATCCGGCCTGGCGGGTGGCGGACACCAACGCGTCCACACCCGGGGCGGGTTCCGGCTCGAACCGCAGCACGGCGGCGAGCCGGTCGTCCCGGGCCAGGCCGAGCAACCGACCTCCGCCGGCGCGCAGCCGCCCGCTGTCCGAGGTGTCCCCGGGGTCCTCCGCGTCGAGGCGGTCCAGCGGCCCGATCCGCCAACCGTCGTCGGACCGTACGGCGTCCGGGTGGGCCGGGTCGAACAGGGCGAACGCGCGGGCGGCCACCTGCTGGACGTCGGCACCGGGCAGCGGCGCCAGGTCGGACAGCACACCCCGGTCGGAGCCGAGCACCGCGACATCCAGCAACACGGTGTCGATGCGGTCCAGTTCGCGCAGCACACTGCGATCCATCGCGATGACGCCGCGCCGGGCCAGCATCCGGCCGAGCTGCGCGGCGTAGCCCTCGCGCCCGCTGCCCGGCGCCTTCGGCAGCGAGGAGAGCGCCAGTGCGGCGGCCCGCTTGCCGCCGGCCACCGGGAATGCCGCGGCGCCGGCCACCGCACCGGCGGCGAGCACCCGCTTGGCGTAGCGTTCGGGCTGTCCGTCCGGCACCGGGCAGGGTCGCTCGCCGTCCGGGACCCGGGCGACCGCCCGGTCCGGATCTCCGGTCAGCCTCGGCTCGGCCCGACTCCACGCGACGAGCTGGGCCCGCGCCTCACCCCACTGCACCACCCGCTGCGCGCCGTCGAGCACGATGCCGGCCCAACCGCCGGTGAGGCCCTGCACCACCGCCTCGGCGAGCGGGAAGAGCACCTCGGCGCGGGGATCGGCGCGTACCCCGAGGCCGGCCAGCGCGTGCAGCCTGGGGTGCAGGTCGATCGCCCCGAGCAGGCCCGCCACCTCGGCGGGGACCGGGGTGAGCGGCAGGATCCGGGTGGCCGCGGAGATGCTCAGGCCGAGCGCGTCGGAGAGCAGCGCGCCGAGGGTGCGTGCGGTACGCGGGCCGTCCTCGGGAGGTTGTGGCGGAGCGATCTCCGGGTCCGGCTCGTACGGGCACACCCGCTCGGCGCGGGCCACCGTGTCGATCAGGTCGCGCAGCTTCGGGCCGGGCTCCTCGGTCGCCACCACCACCCGTCCGGACGGCGCGTTCACCCGGGCCCAGGTCACGCCCGGCACCGCCGCCAGGGCCGCCTCGACCTGCCGGGCCAGGCGATCGCCGCCGTCCTGGCACACGCCGTGCACCTCGATGTGGTGCCGGCCGTCCTGCGACCACACCCGCCGCCGCGTCAGGCCGGTCAGCCGGGCCAGGCGGGTGGCGGCGGCCCCGAGGCTCCCCGCCGCCTCGGCGACGGCGGGCGGCACGGGCGGGCCGGGCAGGGACGACCCGACGGTACGGGCGATCCGCGCGACAGTGCCCGGCAGGGCTGCCGGTGACAGCAGGAGACCGGCGAACCCGTACGCCATGTCGCCTCCCGGTCTCGTCCCGGCGGCCCGACTTCCCGGCGCGGCGTCCGTTATGCACCCGGGATGGGGAAGTTTCCGCGCCACCCGGCGCATGGACGCCCGGGGCGGTGGAATGCCGTGGGCCGGATGCCGTCGTCGTTCATCGGGGAGGCCGGGATGAGCACGCTGACGCGAGACCTGAGCGGAGCACGGGAGACGGTTCAGGCGTACAGCCGGCGGGTGCACCTCCCGCTGCTGGGTGAGGTGGCCGTGCCGCCGCCGGACAAGTTGGCCTACTACGCCGGCGTCGGGGTGCTCGCCGCGTTGCAGGTCATCGAGTGGCCGCTCGCGCTGGTCATCACCGCCGGGCACGTCCTCGCCGACCAGCACACTTCCGGGCTGGCGAAGGGCGTCGGCGAGGCGTTGGAGACCGCCTGACGAGACCGGGCCCACAGTTGACCTCGACCGCGGTTGAGGTCTCAGGCTGGAGCCCATGACGACCGCCACCGCCGCGCCGAAGACCTCCGCAGTCGACCTGTGGTCGCCGGGCCTGCGGGCGATGACAGTGGGCAGCGTCGCCCTGGTGTCCCTGCTGGCGTTCGAGGCCCTCGCGGTGGGGACCGCCATGCCGACGGTCGCGCGCAGCCTGGGCGGGCTCGGCCTGTACGCGCTGGCCTTCGGTGGACCGTTCGCCTCCGGTGTGGTGGCGATGGTGGCCTCCGGCATCTGGTGCGACGCGCGTGGCCCCCGCCCGGCCATGTGGCACGGCGTGGGCTGGTTCGTCGCCGGCCTGGCGCTGGCCGGCGCCGCCACCAGCATGGGTGTGCTGGTCGCCGGGCGGGTGGTGCAGGGCTTCGGCTCGGGTCTGCTCTCGGTGGCGCTCTACGTGATCGTCGGGCACGCGTACCCGGAGCGGTTGCGGCGGCGGATGTTCGCCGCCTTCGCGGCGGCCTGGGTGGTGCCGTCGCTGGTCGGGCCGGCGCTGGCCGGCCTGATCGTGGAGCACCTGGGCTGGCGCTGGGTGTTCCTGGTGGTGCCGGCGGTCGCGGTGCCGGCGGTGTTGCTGATCCAGCCGGGCCTGCGGTCGCTGGCCGGCACCGTGCCGACCCGACCGCCGGCCGGGGCGCTGGCCCGGGTGGGCTGGGCCTGCGGGGCGGGGGCGAGCGCCGCACTGCTGCACCACGGGGGGCAGCAGCGCGGCGTGCTCGCCGCCGCGCTCATCGCGGTGGCGTCGGCCGGGCTGCTCACCTGCGTACCCCGGTTGTTGCCGCCCGGGTTCCTGCGGGCGGCGCGCGGGCTGCCGACGGTGATCGGCCTGCGGGGCCTGGCCTCGGCGGCGTTCGTCGGCGCGGAGGTGGTGATTCCGCTGATGCTCTCCCGGGAGCGTGGCTTCACGCCCACCGGCGCCGGGCTGGTGCTGACCGTCGGTGCGCTCTCCTGGTCGGTGGGCTCGTGGATCCAGGGCCGGATCGCCCTGCCCCGTTCCACCGCCAGCCTGCCCCGGGCCGGGCTGGCCTGCATCGCCGTCGGTACGGCGGGCGTCGCGTCGGCCTGCTGCCGGGGGTTCCGGTGGCGTCGGCGGTGTTCGCCTGGGCGGTCGCCGGTCTGGGCATGGGGCTGCTCTACCCCTCGCTGTCGGTGCTCACCCTGGAGTTGTCCGCCCCGGCCGAGCAGGGCCGGAACTCCTCCGCGTTGCAGTTGGGCGACTCGCTGGCGGCGGCCACCGTGCTGGCGTTGACCGGGGCGCTGCTGGCCAGCGGCTCGTCGCCCGGCCCGGCGAGTTACGCGGCCACGCTGGCGGTCGCGGCCGGCTGCGGCCTGCTCGGCCTGCTGCTCGCCGGTCGAGTGGCACCCCGACCGGCCGGTTGAGCGGCACCGACGGGGTGTGTTCACGCTGCGTGATGCCGGAGGAAGAAGGCATCACTTTTTCGCGCTATACCTCTCGGTCATAAATATGCCTGAGAGGTATACCGTCCAAAAGTAAGTCTTCCTTCTGCGCGCCGGCAGCGCGGCGCGGCCCGCCTGGCCCATCGCGCTGCCCGTGTCCGCGGCCGCCCGTCTCCGGTGGCCGGTCACGATCCTTGCGGGTATCCCGTCTCACGTCGGCCGGACTCGACCGGCGCGGACCGGACGCCGGCCACCCTGGGAGGGCCGCGCCGCGGAAGAGCGGGAGGATGTGGCGATGCGGGTGCTGGTGACCGGGGCGACCGGACGGCTCGGGCGGGTGGCGGTGCCGCGGCTGCGGGACGAGGGGTTCGATCTCCGGGCGGTGAGCCGCCGGCCCGGGACCGGCGACGGCGTCGAATGGGTGACCGCCGACCTGGCCACCGGCGCCGGGTTGGCCGAGGCGGTCGCCGGGATGGACGCGGTGCTGCACCTGGCCTCGTCGCCGAACCGGCGCACCCACGAGATCGACGTGCTCGGCACCCGCCGGCTGACCGTGGCCGCCGGTCACGCCGGGGTGCGGCACCTGGTGTACGTCTCGATCGTCGGCGTCGACCGGGTGCCGCTCGGCTACTACCGGCACAAACACGCGGCCGAGCAGGTGGTGGCCGCCGGGGCGGTGCCCTGGAGCGTGCTGCGGGCGACCCAGTTCCCCGGCTTCCTCGCGGAGCTGCTGGCCGGTGCGAGCCGGTTGGGTCCGGTGCTCGGGGACCCGGCCGTGCTCGCCCAGCCGGTCGACCCCGGCGAGGTGGCCGACCGGCTGGCGGTGCTGCTGCTCGCCGGCCCCTCGCACCGGGTGGAGGACTTCGGCGGCCCCGAGGTGCTCCGCTTCGACGAGGCCGCCCGGTCCTGGCTCACGGCGCGCCGGTCCCGCCGGCCGCTGGTGCCGGTCCGGATCCCGGGGCGGCTCGGCCGGGAGTTGCGCGCCGGCGCCCTCACCACGACCGCCACACCGACCGGCACCCGCACCTGGGCGGACCACCTCGCGGACACGTACGGGGGAACGGGTCGAAGATGAGGGACGGTCGCGTCCCGGGTCGGCCTAGCGTGAGCGCCATGCTGGTCTTCGTCGCCACCGTGGTGCTCTACGTCTTCGGCTTCGTCTTCCTCTACGGCGTGATCCGGGTCGGCGTCCGGCACGGGATCCAGGACGCCGAGGCGAACCGCCCCGAGGTGCCGCAACGGCGCCACCTGACCGAGGTGTAAGGAGGGGCCCCCTGTTAACGCATCCGGTATAGGAACGGGCCCCGCTTAACCACGTGGTGAGCGGATCCGCCGCGCGGGTGCGAGGATCGGCCAGTGATGGGAACGTTGAAGACCGAACCGGCCCGGGTGCGACTCGACCTGTTGGCGCCGCCGGTCGCCGCGGCCGTGGAGCGATGGCCGGACGAGGCGCCGGTCGACGTCGACGAGGTGCTGGTCGCCCCGATCGACGCCGAACTGGCCGACACCGCTGCCTTCTGCGCGGCGTACGAGGTGGGGCTTGAGGAGTCGGCCAACTGCGTGGTGGTCGCCGGCAAGCGCGGCGGTGAGACCCGCTACGCCGCCTGCATCGTGCTCGCCACCACCCGGGCCGACGTGAACGGCGTGGTCCGCAAGCTGCTCGACGTCCGCAAGGCGAGCTTCGCGCCGATGGCCGAGGCGGTGGAGCTGACCGGCATGGAGTACGGCGGGATCACCCCGATCGGGCTGCCCGAGGAGTGGCCGATCCTGGTCGACTCGCGGGTGATCGCCACGCCGCACGTGATCATCGGCTCGGGCGTACGCCACAGCAAGATCGCCCTGCCCGGGCCGGCGCTCGGCGCGCTGCCCGGGGCAAGGGTGGTGGAGGAGCTGGCCAGGCCGGCCTAGGGTCTCACCCGCATCGATCTTGTTCCACGTGAAACATCACTCGGCCGCCTCCCGCTGAGCCACCTCGCGCAGCGCCGCCAGCAGCGTCTCCGGCTCCTGGGCGCCGGTGACCGCGTACTTCCCGGCCAGCACGAAGGTCGGCACGCTGGAGACGCCGAGCCGGTGCGCGGCGCTCAGCTCGGCGGCCACCTCGCGACGGCCGAGGTTCGACGCCAGATAGCCGCGCGCCTCGTCCCCGTTCAGCCCGACCTCGGCGGCGAGCGCGACCAGCACGTCGATCGAGCCGACGTCGAGACCGTCGGAGAAGTGCGCCCGGTAGAGCCGCTCGACCATCTCGGCGGCACGACCCCGCTCGGCGGCGAACCGCGCCAGTCGGTGCGCGTCGAACGTGTTCGCTGCCACCGCCCGGTCGAACCGCAGGTCGAGACCCGCGCCCACAGCGATTTCGGACACGTGGGCGGCCATCTGGTCGGCCTTGTCCCGGCCACCGAACTTGTCGCCCAGCGCGTCAAGCAGCGGCCTGGGCTCGGCCACCGGCGCCGGGTCGAGCTGGAACGGCCGATAGGTGATGGTCACCTTGCCGTCGTACGACTCGATGGCCTGCTCCAGGCGGCGCTTGCCGATCCAGCACCAGGGGCAGGCGACGTCGGCGTAGATCTCGATCTCCATGTGCAGCGACAACCCGCAGGTCAGGCGATCTGTTCCCGGACCTGGCGCTTGAGGCGGGCGAGGATGGCCGTGCCGCCGCGTACCCGCAGGGGGCTGATCGCCTGGGCCAGGCCCATCCGCTGGTAGAGGTCGTCGGGCACGGACAGCACCTCCTCGGCGCTCGCGCCGGCCAGCCCTTCGGCGAGGATGCCGGCGAACGCCCGGGTGGTCGGCGCCTCCGGTGGGCAGTCGAAGACCGTGCTCACCGTCTTGTCCGCGTTCACCTCGGCGCGCAGGAAGAACGCGGTCTGGCACTCGGGGACCTGCTCCAGCTCGGCCCGGTCGACTCCCTCGGGCAGGGGCGGGATCACGTCGGCGAACTCCAGCAGCATCTCCAGCACGACGTCGCGCGGGGCGGCGGCGAACTCGTCGACGATCTCGGCCAGCTTGGTCGGCATCTCGGGCATGGGTCGAGGCTATCCGCCCTCCGCCCACCACCCGTCGCGGGCGGTGAGAAGGGGCCCCTTCTCTACCAGAGGCGTTAAGAAGGGGCCCCTCCTTTCACGAGTTCGGAGGGGCCTGGCTGATGTCGCTGAGGGCCGAATCGGGGTCGAGTTGGATGGCCAGGTCGCCCAGGGAGACGATGCCGACCAGCTTCCGCTCGTTGTCGCAGACCAGCACCCGCCGAATGCTGCGCTCGCGCATCAGCGAGGCCGCCTCGGCCGCCGTGCAGTGCTGCTCGATCATGACGACCTCGCGGGTGATGATCGAGCCGATCGTGGTGGTGCTCGGGTCGACGCCTTCGGCCACCGCCCGGACCACGATGTCGCGGTCGGTCAGCACACCGGCGAGCGTGGCCCCGTCGGTCACCACCACGTCACCGATGTCGGACTCCTTCATCACCCGGGCCGCCTCGTCCAGCGGGGTCTCCGCGGGAAGATAGACCACCTGCTTGGTCATCACATCGGTGACGCGGTACATGAGAGCCTCCGGAACGCCTCGGTCGATCCTCCTGCGGTACCCGGTGGCGCAATCGCTACACCCCGTTGCGGCGCGTCGCACCCACCTCGTCGAGCAGGCGCGCCACCACGTCCCCGGTCGACAGCTCGGTCCGCTCGCCGCCGGCCCGGTCGCGCAGCTCCACGTACCCCTCGGTCAGACGACGGCCGACCACGACGGCGCGCGGGATGCCGATCAGCTCGACATCGGTGAACTTCACCCCGGCGGAGACGTTGGTGCGGTCGTCGACAAGCACCCGCAGGCCGGCGGCGGCGAGGCGCCCGCCCAGCTCCAGCGCCGCGTCGAGCTGCGGCCCCTTCCCGGCCGACACCAGGTGTACGTCGCACGGCGCGACAGCGGCCGGCCAGACCAGCCCCCGGTCGTCGTGGTGCTGCTCGGCGACGGCGGCGACCGCCCGGGACACGCCGATGCCGTAGCAGCCCATGGTCGGCCGGACCGGCTTGCCCTCGGGGCCGAGCACGTCGACCGCGAACGCGTCGGTGAACCTCCGTCCGAGCTGGAAGATGTGGCCCACCTCGATGCCCCGCCGCAGGGTCAGCTCACCGTCACCGCAGGCCGAGCAGGGGTCACCCGGGCGCACCTCGGCCGCCTCGATGGTGCCGTCGGGCACGAAGTCCCGCCCGCAGACCACGTCGGTGGCGTGCCGGCCCGGCTCGTTGGCCCCGGTCAGCCAGGTGGTGCCGGTGACGACCCGGGGGTCGACCAGGTAGCGGACGCCATGCTTGGCCAGGATCTGCGGCCCGAGGTAGCCGCGGACCAGCTCCGGGTGCGCGGCCCAGTCGTCGAAGACGGCGACGGTGGCCGGGTGCAACGCCGCCTCGACCCGCTTCAGGTCCACCTCGCGGTCACCCGGCAGGCCGACGACGAGCAGTTCGCCCCGCTCGGCGCCGGGCCGGCGGACGGTCAGCACCACGTTCTTCAACGTGTCGGCGGCGGTCCACCCGGGGCGGCCGGCGAGCGCGCGGTCGTTCGCCAGGTCGACCAGGGACGCGATGGTCGGCGTCTCCGGGGTGTCGTGCGCCTCGATCGGCGGGTGCGCGTCCGGGTCGCCGGCCGCCGGCGCGCGGGTCACCACCGCCTCGGTGTTGGCCGCGTAGTCGCAGCGGGTGCAGCCGACGTAGGTGTCCTCACCCACGGGCGTGGCGGCCAGGAACTCCTCCGACGCAGAGCCGCCCATCGCGCCGGACATCGCGCGCACCACGGTGAAGTCCAGCCCGAGCCGGGTGAAGATCCGCCGGTACGCCTCCCGGTGCCGGTCGTAGGCGGCTTGGAGCCCGGCGGCGTCCAGGTCGAACGAGTAGGCGTCCTTCATCAGGAACTCGCGCCCGCGCAGCAGCCCGGCCCGGGGACGGGCCTCGTCCCGGAACTTCGTCTGGATCTGGAACAGCGTCACCGGGAAGTCCCGGTACGAGGTGAACAGGTCCTTCACCAGCAGCGCGGCCACCTCTTCGTGGGTCGGCGCGAGCAGGTGCTCGGCGCCCTTGCGGTCGGCGAGCGTGAAGATGTCGTCGCCGTACTCGGTCCACCGCCCGCTGGTCCGGTAGGGCTCCGCCGGCAGCAGCGCCGGGAAGTGCACCTCCTGGTCGCCGATCGCGGTCATCTCGTCCCGGACGATCGCGGTGATCCGGTCCAGCACCAGCTTGCCCAGCGGCAGCCAGGTGTAGCCGCCCGGCGCGGCGCGGCGGACGTAGCCGGCGCGGAGCAGCAGCCGGTGGCTCGGCACCTCCGCGTCGGCCGGGTCCTCGCGTAGGGTCCGGAGCAGCAGGGTGGACACGCGTAGCAGCATGGCCGCAGCGTACGGCGACGATCGGCGCGCGGGCGATCCCTTTCGGCCGTCACGGGGTATGACTGTCGTATGGAAGATCGTCCCCGGTTCTCGTTGACGTCCACCGTGCTCGACGCGCCGTCCGCGCAGGAACTCGCCGTCTTCTACGAGCGGCTGCTCGACTGGCCGCGCCGCGAGGACGAGCACGACTGGGTGGTGCTGGCCCCGCCGGACGGCGGCGCCACGCTGGCGTTCCAGGACGAGCCGGCGTACGTGCGTCCGGTGTGGCCGGCCGGCCCGGGCGACCCGCCGATGATGCTCCACCTCGACATCAAGGTCGACGACCTCGACGTGGCCTCGGCGTACGCGGTGTCGCTCGGCGCCACGGTGGCGGACTACCAGCCCCAGGACGACGTGCGGGTGCACCTGGACCCGGTCGGCCACCCGTTCTGCCTCTATCTCTGACCGATCAGCCGGACCTCACACCGGACACCACCCACCTTGGCGAGTCGGGAGTCGCCGGTCACCAGGGGGCAGGCCAACATCTCCGCTGCCGCGACGTACGCCGCGTGGTAGGCGGAGATGTTTCCTCGGAGCTGCCACATCCGCTCGACAAGAGCGGTGGCTGGGATCTCGTCGACGACCAGCCATTGCAGGGCATCGACCGCTTCCTGCGCACGTGCGGCTCCCAGCTTCCGCCCCAGGGCCTTGCCCCTGATGACCGACATGACCTCGATCAGCAGGTGGCCGGGTGATGCCCAGTGCGGGTCGGCGATCAGCTCGGATCGTGCCGCGTCGCCCATCGGGCCGTCGTCCACGAGGGCGTCGGCAAGGGCGGACGCGTCCACCACGATCATGCAGCGTCGCCCCGGCTTTCGCGCCGGCTCCGCTCGCTTCCGCGCTGGCCGCGCTCGTCGGCCAGGTCGGCCGCGCTCTCCCCGGGCAAGGACCGGGTGCCGTCGGACCGTCCGCCGAAGCCGTCCAGGATCGCGGCGTTGCGCAGTCGTCGGGCCTGGGTCTCCACCAACTCCAGCAGGTATGCCTGGAGCGACTGGCCACGCGCCCTGGCCTCGGCGGCGAGCATGTTCCGAACGTCTTCCGGCACGTCTCGGATCTGCAGAGCAACCATGCATTCATTATGCATGCAGGTGCGACGAATCGGAGCCGGTGGCTTTACGCTACCGAGGTGACCGCTACGCCGTCGGCTCGCGCGGTGAGCCAGTACGCGACCACGACCGGCAACCTCACCGCCCGGATGGCGCTGCACGCCTACGGCACCAATCCGCAGGACTGGTTCGCCTGGCTCGGTGCGCGGCTGCCGCTGGCCGGGGACGTGCTGGAGGTGGGCACCGGCACCGGTGAGCTGTGGCGTCGGGTGGGCCGTCCCGCGACCGGCCTCCGCCTCACCCTGACCGACTTCTCACCGGCCATGTGTGACCGACTGCGCGACGTGCCCGGCGCTCGGGTGCGGCGCTGCGACGCCACCCACCTGCCGTATGCCGACGTCACCTTCGACGCGGTGATCGCCAACCACATGCTCTACCACCTGGACGACCCCGACGCCGCGCTCACCGAGTACGCCCGGGTGCTGCGACCCGGCGGGCGGCTCGCCGTCGCGGTGAACGGCCGTGACCACCTCGCCGAGCTGGACGCGCTGGGCCCGGTCATCGGCCGACCCGACCTGGGCCTCGGGTTCCACGAGAACGACGTCACCGCCGAGACGACGCCCGCCCGGGTCGCCGCCCACTTCACCGACGTGACGGTGGAGCGCTACCCCGACGACCTGGCGGTGCCCGCCCCGGAGCCGGTCCTCGCCTACGTCGCCAGCATGATCGGGCCGCTCACCGCCGCGCAGGAGTCGGCCGCCCGCGACGTGGTCCAGGCCCGCGTCGAGGCGGACGGCGCCTTCCGGGTACGCAAGCACACGGTGCTGATCAGCGCGGTGCGCGGCTCCCGCTGACCCGGACGAAGGCGCACCAGGCTTCGGGGGTGAAGGTGAGGACCGGCCCGGTCGGGTCCTTGCTGTCGCGCACCCCGACCACCCCGGCCAGGTTGCCCGCCACCTCGACGCACTCGCTTTGGCCGCTCCGGGTGGCCTTTCGCCAGACAGCGCCGGTCAGGTCCATGACTCGACCACTTCCTTCATCAGCTCGATCGACTGGCGGCGAGACAACGCCTCGCTCCGCACGCTCTCCCACCTGGACAGCAGGATAGCCACGTCGTCATCGTTGTCGATCACTGTGCCGCCGAGCTGGTTCTCCAGGTAGCCGATCCAGCCTCCGTCGGCACCGCGGGCGAGTGTGAACGGTCCGGTCAGTCCGATGTGCAGGCCCACGTCGACCGGAACGACGTGGACGGCGACGTGCGGGAGTTCGGTCGCGTCGATCAGGCGTGCGACCTGCTGGCTCATCACCCCACGAAAGGACTCGTCCGCGCGGCGCAGCACCGCTTCCTCGATGATCGCGACGAACTTGGGCGGTTCGGGCCGGGTGAGCACCGACTGTCGGTCGAGCCGGACCGCCAGCCGCCGGTCACCCTCCTCGCTGCCGAGCATGTCATCGGTGTGGATCATGGAGCGTGCGTAGTTCTCGGTCTGCAACAGGCCGGGGATCAGGCTCGGCTGATAACACCGCAACTGCTGGGCCTGGCGTTCGGCTTCCAGCCAGGGGCGGAACCAGCTCGGCTGGCCGTCCCGCTCGGCGAGTTTGAGCAGTGACGTCAACAGGCCGCCGGTGCCCAGCACCTCGTCGGCCCGTTTCAGGAAGAACCGGTCCAGCGCCCGCTGGCCCAACTCCACCGCCGACACCTGCGAGTTGGAGAAGTGGACCAGCTTCCCGAACTCCTCCTGGCTCAACTCGGCCTTGAGTCGTAGCCGCCGCAGTTGCGCGCGGATCAACTCGGCGGTCGGCTCGTTCTCCACCCGGTCTCCTCGATCGCCCGCCGGCTTCTCGACCCCCTCCCGGGCCGGCGCCGACGACTTCCGAGCGTAATGGCGGTTTCAGCAGACTGTCACGCATGAATCTTCCCGTGCCCCGCCTCGCGCCGTACCCGGACCGGCCGCGCCCCTACCCGCCGGACCACCCGGCGCACCTGCCGCTCCGGCCACTGTGGCTCTGCCGTGCCTGCGGCGCACCGTGGCCCTGCGCCCAGGCCCGCCTCCTGCTCAAGGTCGACTACGCCGACCACCCGATCGACCTGGCCGTCTACCTCTCCGGGCTCTACCACGAGGCCACCCACGACCTGTTCCGCCTCAACCCGCACGACGGCCCGACCCCACGCGACCTCTTCGACCGGTTCGTCGGCTGGGGCCCGTACCGGCGCGGTGTCGCCGGGGCGGGATGACCGTCGAGCAGGGGCGGTGGCCGTCTCCGTCGATAGGATCCACCGCCATGGCAGCACGTAGACAAGTGGTGTCCGGAGACTTCGACCTGACGATGGACGAGCCGCGCGTGGTGGCCCGTTACGTGGTCGCGCACGCGGAGGACGTCCTGCCGGTCTTCGAACAGGCCGTACCCGACGATCCGCGCCCCCGGGCGGCGATCGAGGCGGCCCGGACGTTCGTCGACGGCGCCGACCGGACGAAGCTTCAGCGGGTGGCGTCGATCGAGGCGCACCGGGCGGCCCGGTCCGCGCCTTCCGAGGCCGCACGGCTGGCCGCCCGATCCGCCGGTGACGCCGCAGCCGCGGCGTACCTGCATCCGCTCGCCCAGGCCAACCAGGTCGGCCACATCCTGCGGGCCGCGGCGAGCGCGGCGCGGATCGGGGAGTTGACGGCCGGCGGCGACCCGGCGGTCGGGGACGCCCTGCTGGTCCGTGCGCGGCGGCGGGCCACGCCCGTGCTCGTGGACGTGCTCCGCCGCTATCCACCGGTGACCGGTGGCAGCAGCCGGGTCGCCCGGCTGATGAGCACCCTGGACGATGCCCTGCGACGGAAGCCGGCCGCCGACGACGAGGAGGACTCGTGATCCTGCCGAAGGTCCGGGATCCGCGCTTCATCACGATCCGTCGCGGCGGCACGCTCACCGACGACGACCACCGGCTGCTCGCGCTCTGGGCCGCCGACTGCGCGGAGCACGTCCTCGGCCTGTTCGAGGCGGTCCGGCCGGACGACCCGCGCCCGCGCGAGGCGATCGCGCGCATCCGGGCGTGGGTGCGCGGCGAGGTCACCATGATGGTGTCCCGGGCGGCCGGCGGTCATGCCATGGGCGCGGCCCGGGACCTGCGTGGGGCGGCGCGCCACGCCGCGTACGCCGCCGGCCAGGCCGGGGCCGTCGCCCATGTGGCCGCGCACGAGCTGGGCGCCGCCGCGTACGCGATCAAGGCGGTGCGGGCGGCGGCGCCGGACGGTCGGGGCGACGCGGCGGGGCGTGCCGAGTGCCGGTGGCAGCGCGAGCGGCTCCCGGCGGCGATCCGTGAGCTGGTCCTCGACGACCAGCGCCTGCGCAACGACATCTGCTGGTCGGCGTTCGACTGATGAGCCGGGCTCACCGCAGCACGGTAATCGCGGCGTCCGCGGCGACGTGCTTCCACGGCACCAGCACCACGGTCCCGTCCCGTTCCAGCACCGTCGCGTCGCTGCCCTCGGTGCCGGCCGACCTCGGGCCCTCGGCCAGCACCGACACCTTCCCGGAGGCCCGGTCGATCCGGACCAGTCGCGGTGCGAGATCCCGGTGGTCGCCGACCTCCCAGGCGAGCAGGCCCGTCTCGTCCAGGCGGATCAGCTCCACCTCGCTGTCGGTGTGCCCGGCCGAGACCCAGCGCCGCTTGCCGGTGGCCAGGTCGATCGCCACCACCTGGTTGGCCTGGCGCATCTTCCCCGGCACGTTCGCCGCCTCGGTGGGCAGGTAGATCGTCTCGGCGTCGGCCAGGTGGGGCCGCACCGCCGGGCCCTCGACCGAGTTGGAACGGTTGACCGGCAGGTCGCTGAACCGCGTACCGTCGACGGGGTTGCCGAACGTGGCGCGCGGCCTGCCGGGGGCGTCCCGGGCGGCGAACGTCGAGTCGTTCAGGCCGGGCAGGCTGACCAGCGGGTCCACGCTGAGCACGCCGGCGCTCGCGGTGGGTAGCCGCTGCTGCCAGCGGACCTTCCCGGTGGCCGGATCCAGGCCGAGCAGCGTGCCCCGGTCGCCGTCGCAGCGCGCGGTGACCACGGCCAGGTCGCCCGCGGCCTGGGCGTCGGAGAGCCGGCAGTCCCGCCCCGGCAGCAGCCGGTCGGCGTCGCTCTGCCACAGCCGCCGCCCGTCGGCCAGCGAGAAGCCGAGGACACGCTGGTCGGCGCGGACGACCACCTGGCCGCCGGCCACCGAGAGGTCCGGCGCGGCGAGCGTGTCGCGGCCCGCCCGGCGCTCGGCGGGGAACGTCGCCTGCCAGGACCGGGCGCCGGTGGCGGCGTCGAAGCCGACCAGGGTGTCGCAGGAGTCGGCCGAGCCGAGCGCCACCACGCCGCGTCCCTCGGCCAGCGCCCGGGCGGCGCCGCAGAGCGAACTGCCCTGCGGCGCGGGCACGCCCCACGCCTGCCCGCCGTCGCCGAGCCGGTAGGCGATGACGCCGTCGGGCTGGGCCCGGACCACCGCGTCGCCGACCAGCCAGGCGCCGAACATGTCCTGCCCGTCGTACGTCTTCAGGCCGTTGCGCTGCCGCTCGGGGAAGTCGAGCACCCAGGCGGTGCGCAGCGCCTGCCCGTCGTCATCGCCGCCGACCAGGCGGGACACGCCGTAGGCGGTGCCGGCGGCGACCGCCAGCACGGCCACCAGGCCGCCGGCGGCGAACAGCGCGAGGCGTCCGCGCCTCCTCGGCGGCGTCGGCGGCGCGCCGACCGGCCCGGCCAGCCCGTCGGCGGGTACGCGGGCGGCTGCTGCTGGTGCTGGTACGTCATCCGTCTCCGATCCCGTTCAGCGCGTCTGCGCACGGACGTAGTCGGCCCAGCCGGCCTGGAACTCGTCGAGCGACACGCCCAGCACGTCCCGGGCGGCCCGGTCGGTGGGGGTGCCCGCGTAGACGGCGTCGACGAAGCGGAACAGCTTCGACTCGCCGTACTTCTCGGCGAGGTGGTTCATCGCCGTGTGCCCGAGCCAGTAGTGGAAGCTGACCAGGTCCGGGTCGTTCCAGTCGCCGTTGCCCGGCAGCTTCCCGTTCCACCCGCGGAGCAGCCGCCGGGCCGCCACCGTGCGTTCGCTGTCGCCCAACGGCCGGCCGTGGAAGGCCACGTACTCGGCGAAGCCCTCGACCACCCACTCGTCGAGCCTGTCGAACGCGTCCACCTCGGTCAGGTTCGTCCGGGGCGTCATCAGCGAGTGCGCCAACTCGTGCCGGAACACCATGCCGGCGTCGTTGCGACCGCCGGAGCGGCCGAAGTATCTCTCGTCGGTGTCCACCACCACCCGGGTGCCGCCGATGGTGAACTTCCCGTCGCGGCGTTCGGCCGCCACCATGCCCAGCGAGAAACCCGCCTCGGTGGCCTTCCCGGTGCCGATCCGGTAGAGCGAGCCCATCTCGTCCTTGCCCTTGGCGAGCGCGAGGACGAAACCGTTCGGCACCGGGCCGGGCAGGCCACCGGCCCGCCACACGGCCAGGTCGTGGGCGACCGCGGCCTCGGCGGTCGGGGCGTACCGCTTCGCCAGCGCTGCCCGGGCGGAGTCGGCGATGATCAGGGTGTGCGGCGTCCGCTCGACGTGGATCTCCCGCCACCGGTCCCACGGGCCGGGGTAGTAGACCGTCTTCGAGCTGCCGTTGGCCGCCGCCGGCGCGCCGGTGACCGCGGTGACTCGGACCGGCGCGTCCTTGGCCGGGCGGACGATCGTCCAGCGGTACCACTCGGTGACCGGGGCCAGGTCGAAGCCGTCGAACTGGTGCACGAAGGAGACGTCGAGCTGGAACGTGACGCCCTGGCCGAAGGCGTCGCTGGCCCGGCCCTGCTTCTCGACGGTCTCGTAGCGGGCCACCGACAGGGGCAGCTTGGCGAGGTTGCGGAAGAGGTGGGTCTGCGCGGCGACCAGGTCCTCGCGCGCCGGGTCGAACGCGGCCAGCCAGCCGTCGAGGTCCTTCGCGGCCAGCGCCTTGCCGTGCCGGTCGAGCAGGGCGGTCAGCTCGGCGTCAGTGACCGTGACGCCGTTGGCCGCGGCCGCCGCCTTCGGCGCCGCGCCCTCCTCGTCGTCGCCGCGCAGGCCCAGCCCGACACCGACCAGGGCGCCGGCGCAGACCGCCAGCGCGAGCGCGCCGGCCGCGAGCCCGATCCAGAGCTTCCGGCGCGAGGTCGGTGGCGGTGGTGGGTAGGCGTGCCCCTGCGTCATTCGGATCCTCGCTCGTGCCGTACGCGGGACCGGCCGGGGCGCGCCCGACCGGATGACGGCTGACATCATCCCCGGTCCGGCCGGCGGATTCTGCCCCACCCGCACGTGCCGGGGGGGTTTGTCCGCTCGGGCGGCTGTCGGGAACCGGACGTCGAGACGTCCACCACGTCCGGCCCCGGGGGCGGGCGGGACCGGCCGGTGCGGTGGAAGACTGAGCGACGCATTTCCGCGGGGACGTCGGAGGGGAGGCGCCGTGCGCTGGCGCAGCTTCGTTGCGGTGGGCGACAGCTTCACCGAGGGTATGGATGACGCGTATCCGGACGGCAGCTACCGGGGGTGGGCCGATCTGGTCGCCACCCGGCTCGCCGCCGAGGCGGGGCCCGACTTCGGCTACGCCAACCTCGCCATCCGGGGCCGGCTGTTCCCGAACATCGTGGCCGAGCAGGTGCCGTCCGCGCTGGCCATGAAGCCCGACCTGATCACGTTCGCGGCCGGCGGCAACGACGTGCTGCGCCGCTCCTTCGACCCGGACGTCTTCGTGCCGCGCTTCGACAAGGTGGTGGAGCGGCTGCGGGGCGGTGGCAGCGACGTGGTGCTGTTCCGGTTCGCCGACGTGATGGCCCGGCTGCCCGGGCAGCGGCTGGTGGCCCCCCGGGTGACGCTGCTCAACCGGGCGGTCGGTGAGGTCGCCGAGCGGCACGGGGCGATCCTGGTCGACCTCTACTCCGACGAGGCCTACCTCAACCCGATGCTCTGGAGCACCGACCGACTGCACCTGTCGGAGGCCGGCCACCGGCGGGTCGCCGCGCAGGTGCTCGCCGCGCTCGGCGTCGGCTGCGAGGAGGAGTGGTTGATGGTGCCGCCGCATCCGGCACCCACCCCGTGGCTGGCCGCCCGCGCCGCCGACCTGCGGTGGGCCGGCCAGCACCTGGCCCCGTGGATCAAACGCCGGCTGACCGGCCGGTCCTCCGGCGACTTCGTCACCGCCAAGCGTCCGGTCCTCGGTCCGGTCGACGGCTGACCGGTGCGCACCGTCCACGCCGCCGACCTGCTGCGGCTCACCCTCGACGATGAGCCGCGCGCCGGGCTGGGGGTGCTGGTCGGTGGCGACCGGGTCGAGGCGGTCGCGCCGCTTGCGGAGCTGACCGCCGCGTACCCCGGGGTGCGGGTGCGGCGATGGGCCGGCACGCTCGGGCCGGCGCCGGTGCACGACGGCCCGCTGCCCCCGGCGCCGACCCCGCGCGAGCGGGTGCACGCGTTGTTCCGGCTCGGCGCCGCCGCGGTGCTCGACGCGCACCTCGCCGACCCGGCGCTGCGGGCCGCCGCCGCGCGCAACGAGGTCGCGGTCCTGCCCGCGGCCCGGCCGGCGGCGCTGGTGGTCGGTGGTCGGGCCGACCTCGCGGTGTTCGACCCGGACGGCTCCTGCCGGGCCACCGTGGTCGCCGGCCGGCTGGTGCACCGCCGCGCCTGATCCGCGGCTTCAGGAGTACTGGAACCAGCTCCGGTCCATCCCCCGACCGACGCCGAGGAACCACGACCGGCCGTGCTGGGCCAGGACGGTGCCGTCCGGCAGCACGCTCACCGAGGTGCGCGGATCCGAGTCCCGCGGATCCGAGGTCCGCAACGGACCGCGCAGCTCGGGCACCTCGACGTAGCCGCCGCCGGTCACGAAGCCCAACCCGCCGTACGCGCTGGTGACCACCAGCAGGCCGGCGCCGGGCGCGGCGATCCCGTCGGTGTCGTCCGGCAGGGCGGGCCCGGGTTCCCAGCGGGTGCCAGCCAGCCGCCACACCCCGTTCGGCTGCGTGGTCCGGACCAGCCAGACGTCACGCCCGTCCGGGGCGAGCGCGAGTTGCCGGGCGGCCCGGGGAACCGGCGGCAGCTCCTGCCAGGTGGTGCCCTGGTCGGCGCTGGTCACCACGGTCAGGCCGTTGTCGTCGCCGACCGTGAGCCAGAGTCGACCGTCGGCACCCTCGACCAGTGCGTTCTCGGTGTCCGACCGCAGCGTGACCGGCGGCTGGTGGAAGTGCAGCCCGCCGCTCACCCGCAGCACGCGTTGCCGGTCGCAGTTCGGCCGAACTCCGTCCGGGGGGCAACCGAGGTAGAGCCCGCTGGGGGTGGCGAAGACGCGCCGGACCGCCACCGGCGGCGCCTCGTACGGGTGACTGGTGAAGCTGTTCCCGCCGTCCGCCGTGACCAGGTAGCCCGCGCGTGTCGTCACGACCAGCGTGTCCGTGTCCACGGGCAGGAGCTGGAACCCGCCGTCCGGCACCGCCGGCAGCCCGGCTCGCTGCCAGGTCACGCCACCGTCCACGGTCCGGGCGACGGTGCGCCGGCACCCGCTCCGGGACTCGCCCGCGTCAACGCAGGTGTCGAAGAGCGCCCAGCCGGCGCGGGCCGAGACGAAGCGCAGGTCGGCCAGCTCACCGGGCACCCCGGGCAGGGTGACGGTGCGGACCGTGAGCCGACCGGTCGGACTCGGCGAGACCGACGGCGTCGGCCGCGGTTCCGGCCGGTCGGCGCGGTGGGCGACCGCGAGCGCCGAGGCCGGCCCGGCCAGCACCACCGCGAGCAGGCCGGCCAGCAGGCCCCGTCGCCGTCGGCGGCCCCGGATCCGGCGTTGCGCGTCGGCCACGCCCGGTGGCCGGAAGGTGGCCGCCGCCGCCGTCTCGAACTCGACGAACAGGTCCTCCAGGTCAGGCACGGCGCAGCTCCGATCCGGTCTCGGTGAGGTGGCCGGCGAGCGCGGCCCGCCCCCGGGACAGCCGGGAGCGCACGGCGCCCTCCGGCGCGCCGACCTGCTCGGCGATTTCGGCGACGCTCAGGTGGGCCAGGTGGTGCAGCACGATCGCGCGGCGCTGGTCGGCGGGCAGGGTGGCCAGTGCCTCCAGCAACACCACCCGGTCCGGCTCCGGGCCGGGCACGTGCTCCTCCCGCTGTCGGGCGAGGTGCCGCACGGCGGTGCGCATCCGGCGCAGTCGGCTGGTGGCCAGGTTCCAGGCCACCCGGCGGACGAACGCGGACGGGTCGTCGTACGCGGCGATGCGCGACCAGCGTTCCAGCGCCCGGCAGAACGCCTCCTGGGTCAGGTCCTGCGCCTCGCCGTGGTCGCCCAGGTACGCGTAGAGCTGCACCGCGATCCGGTGGAAGTGCGCCCGGTAGAACTCGGTGAAGTCCACCGGTGCGGTCCCGCCCGGGGGCACCCGGGCCTGTTGCCGTGGGGTCATCGCGGTCCTCTGCGGTCGGCGGTGTTCGCAACTGTCACGTGTGACCCGCCGGATCCGCTGCACCCGATTCCCGGCGCCGCACCCCGGCGATCCGGCGTACCTTGGGGATCATGCCTGTGCCGAGCGATCCGCATCCCCACCTCCAGTCGTACGCCGACCCGCAGCGCCTGGTCACCACGGAGTGGCTGGCCGAGCACCTGGGCGACGAAGGGCTCGTGGTGGTCGAGTCCGACGAGGACGTGCTCCTCTACGACACCGGCCACCTCCCCGGCGCCGTCAAGGTCGACTGGCACACCGAGCTGAACGACCAGGTCACCCGCGACTACCTGGACGCCGCGAGCTTCGCCGAGCTGTGCGCGGCCAAGGGCATCGGCCGCGACGACACCGTCGTCTTCTACGGCGACAACTTCAACTGGTGGGCCGCGTACGCCCTCTGGGTCTTCTCCCTCTTCGGCCACGCCGACGTGCGGCTGCTCGACGGCGGCCGGCAGAAGTGGATCGCCGAGGGTCGGGAGCTGACCCGGGAGAAGGTGAGCCGGCCCCGCGCCGACTATCCGGTGCCGGAGCGCAACGACGCGCCGATCCGGGCCTACCGGGAGCAGGTGATGGCGCACGTGGCGGCCGGCCGGCCGCTGGTCGACGTGCGCTCGCCCGGCGAGTACACCGGCGAGATGCTGCACATGCCGGACTATCCGCAGGAGGGCGCGCTGCGCGGCGGGCACATCCCGGGCGCGGTGAGCAAGCCGTGGAAGTCCGCCGCGAACGACGACGGCACGTTCAAGTCCGCCGACGAGCTGCGGGCCATCTACGCCGACCAGCTCGGGCTGAGTCCGGCCGACGACGTGGTGGCCTACTGCCGGATCGGCGAGCGGTCCAGCCACACCTGGTTCGTGCTCCACCACCTGCTGGGCTTCCCGCAGGTGCGCAACTACGACGGATCGTGGACCGAGTGGGGCAACCTGGTCCGGGCGCCCGTCGTCAAGGGCGACCAGCCCGGCGGCCTGAACCGCTGATCCGATCCGGCCGGTCCCTGCCGCGTGGCAGGGATCGGCCGGTCAGTTGGCGGGGAGCGCCACCAGGCCGTCGACGTCGTGGGCCACCCAGGCGACCTCGCCGGTCTCCGGCTGCCAACGGGCCAGGCCACCAAGGTCGTAGCGGAACAGCACCGCGCCGTCGGCGGACCAGCCGAGCACCTCGCAGCAGGTCTTCGCCCGGTCTTTCCGGCCCAGGTCGAGCAGGCGGGTCACCGCCCCGGTCCGGGCGTCCAGCACCGCCACCCCCTCGACCCCGCTCATGGTGCCGGTGGTGATCCAGCCCGCCTCGGCGATCCGGTCGCCACGTTGCCAGCCCCGCCCGTAGACCTCGTTCAGCCGGTAGCCGGTAGGAAGTTCGTCGTTGGTCACCGGCCGCCGGTCCGGCGAGCCACCGGCGGCGGGGAAGCGGCGTACGGCCAGCAGGTCCTCGGGGCTGCCGAGGCTGAGCAGGTCGCCGGGGTGGGCCGGCTCGGGCACGACCAGCCCCCACGGGTCGACGGGCAGTGGCCGGGCCGTCCCGGTGCGCCGGTCCAGCTCGTACGTGGTGTCGTTGTCGCCGACGAGCAGCCGGTCACCGGCCCAGACGACGTGTTCCAGGTAGCCCGCGAGCGGGTAGCGGCGGACGCCGGCGTCGGTCAGGTCGACCACGACCACCTCGCCGGTCTGCGCGAACGCGGCGGTTCGGCCGTCCGGTGACAGGCTGCCCGGCTTGAGCGGAGCCGCCTCGTTGCCGTCGGCGTCCCGGGTCGGCGCGAGCGTGACCACGTCGAGTGCCCGAACCACGCCGTCGTCACCGAGGATCCGGATCGTGCCGGCCGCGCCGGATTCCCGGTCGATCGGCTGGAGCAGTGCCAGCGCCCGGCCGACCGGACGGGCGGAGAGCGGCGTGCCCACCCGGCCACCGAGCCGGCCGAGCGGGTCGTCGCGCTGGTCGAGCGTGGCCGGGGGCTGTTGCACCGGTGGCGCGGTCGAGGTCGGGCTCACCGCGGGGGCGGGCAGGGGTGGGGCGGTGCGGTGCAGGAGCGCGGTCGTGCCGCCGCCGATCAGGGCGACCGCCACGGCGGCGGCGCCCGCTGCCCGGCGGGCGCGGCGGACCCGCCGGGCCCGTTCCCAGCCGGCGGCGGCGGGCCGGGTCGGCCGCACGTCCTCGGCCGCGCGGGTCAGCAGCCGGGTCAGGTCGGTCTCGTTCACGGGTTCGCCTCCATGCCGGTGACCAGGCCGTCGTCGGTTCCGCCGAGCTCGGGCGCGACCTCGCGGAGCCGGCGCAGCGCCGCGTGGCACTGACTCTTGACGGTGCCCACGGTGACCCCGAGCGCGTCGGCGGTGGCCACCTCGGTCAGGTCCTCGAAGTAGCGCAGCACCAGGACCGCCCGCTGGCGTGGCGGCAGCCGGTCGAGCGCGGCCCGCACGGTCAGGCGCAGCGCGTCGTCGGCGTCCGCGCCCGCCCGGTCCGGCGGGTACGCGCTGAGCCGTTCCCGCCGCCGGCGTCGCCACCAGGAGATCGCGTCGCGGTAGAGGATGGCGCGCACGTACGCGGCCGGGTCGCCGTCGCGCACCGTGGGCCAGCGCAGCGCCAGCTTCAACAACGCGTCCTGGAGCAGGTCCTCGGCCTGGTGGCGGTTGCCGCAGACCAGGTACGCGGCGCGCAGCAGCCGGTGCTGGTGCGCCTCGACGAAGGCGAGGTAGTCCGCCCGCCCCTGCTCCGCGGTACGCCCCATCCGGCTTCTCCCTCCGTCACCCGGCAGACGCGTGGGGCGGGGCAAAAGGTTGGGTGAGATAGCGCTGGATCGTCGGGCCGACCCATTCGGCCAGCTCGTCCGGGTCGAGGTCGACCACGGGGGGCAGCCGGATCACGTACCGGGTGAGGGCGAGCCCGAGGATCTGGCTGGCCACCAGGCCGGCCCGGCGGGCGGCGGTGGCCGGGTCGGCGCCGGAGCGGGCCACCGCCGTGGCGAGTTGCCCGGCGAAGATGCCGCGCATCCGTTCGGCCGCGCCGGGGTTGGTGCTGGCGGCCCGGAGCAGGGCGACGAGCGTGCCGTCGGCCTCCCACCGGCGCAGGAAGTGTCGGGCCAGCGTCTCGCCGAGCTGTTCGGACGGCACCTGGGCCAGGTCGGGCAGGTGCAGGTCGAATTCGGCCGCCGCCGCGAAGAGCCCCTCCTTGCTGCCGTAGTAGCGCATCACCATGGACGGGTCGATCCGGGCGTCGGCGGCGACGGCCCGGATGGTGGCCCGGTCGTAGCCGTCGGCGGCGAAGCGTTCCCGGGCGGCGCGCAGGATGGCGGCCCGGGTGGCGTCGGAGCGGCGGGTGCGGGACGACGGCTCGGTCATGTCCACGACTGTAGGCCAACGCGCGTTGACATCGACGCTAGTGTTGGGTCAACAAGTGTTGGCAAACAGTTGTTGACCTAGCCTGGAGGTGGAGCGATGCTGCCCGAACGCACTGACGTCCTGGTGGTCGGGGCCGGGCCGACCGGCCTGGCCGTGGCCGTCACCCTGGCCGGGCACGGGATGCGCGCGACAGTGGTCGACCGGCTGGTCGAGCCGCCGATCACCTCGCGCGCCGCGGTGGTGCACGCCGGCACGCTGGAGGTGCTCGACCGGATCGGGGTCGCCGACCCGCTCGCCGCCCGGGGCCTGCACTCGGCCCGGTTCAGCATCCGCGACCGGGACCGGCTGCTGCTCACCGTCCCGTTCGACCGGTTGCCGTCCCGCTACCCGTACGCGCTGCTGATCTCGCAGGCGGAGACCGAGGCGGTCCTCGCCGACCGCCTCGCCGCGCTCGGCGGGCGGGTGCTGCGGCCGTACGAGCTGACCGGCCTCGACCTCGACGGCGGCGGCGCCACGGCCCGGTTCGCCGACGGTGGCACGGTCCGGGCCCGCTGGGTGGTGGGCGCGGACGGGATGCACAGCCGGGTCCGCGAACTGGCCGGCATCGGCTTCGGCGGCCCGGCCGACCCGGGCGAGTCGTTCCTGCTCGCCGACGTGCGGGTGGACAGCGTGCTCCCGCGCGACCAGGTCACCCTGTTCCTGTCGCGCGGCGGGCCGCTGGTCTGGGCGCCGCTGCCCGACGGCACGGTCCGGCTGGTCGCCACCGTCGCCGACGCGCCGCGCGAGCCGCAGGCGCGGCACTTCCAGGCGCTGCTCGACGAGCGGGGCCCGGCCCGGCGGCCGGCCCGGGTCACCGGCGTGGCGTGGGCGTCCCGGTTCCGGATCCACCACCGGATCGCGACCAGCTACCGGTCCGGCCCGGTGCTGCTCGCCGGCGACGCGGCACACGTGCACAGCCCGGCCGGCGGGCAGGGGATGAACCTCGGGCTGCGGGACGCGGTCGCCCTCGGCGACGCGCTCGCCGTGGGTGGCGAGGCCCTCGACCGTTACCCGGCGGACCGCCGCCCCCGGGCCGAGGAGGTGCTCGGCTTCGCCGCCGGTCTCACCCGGCTCGCCGCGGCCCCGCCCCCCTTGCGGCCACTGCGGAACCTCCTGCTCCGAACGGCATCCACCCTCCCCCTCGCCCGACAACGACTGGCCGTCCGCCTGGCCGGTTTCGAGCCCTCTCCCGCCCCGGCCCCGACCCCCTGACCTCCGTCGACCTTGCAGTTGTCGCCCGGGTCAGGTCCGCTTTCTGCCGTTCGCCGGGGCCGGAAGTGCAAGATCGACCTGGTGGGGCGGGACGGGTGACGTGACTGACGGGTAACCACGACTCCCTCACCTGGAAGGCGAGGTCTAGGCTGGCCCGGTGGCGGTGGAACAGCAGGCGCGAGGTGCGGCGGGCGCGGCCCGGCGTCGGTCCCGGCGGGACGAGATCCTGGAGATCGCGGTCGGCCTCTTCGCGGCGCGTGGCTATCACGGCGTCTCGATGGACGACATCGGCGCGGCCGCCGGCGTCACCGGTCCGGCGCTCTACCACCACTTCGCCGGCAAGGAGGCGATGCTGGCCGCCGCGCTGATCCCGGTCAGCGAGGGGCTGCTCGCCGGTGGCCGGGAGCGCGCCGCCGACCACCCGGACGACCCGCGCGGCTCGCTGGAGTCGCTCATCGACTTCCACGTCGAGTTCGCGCTCGCCAACCCGGCGGTGATCGCGCTGCACCTGCACGAGCTGGACCGCCTCCCGGACGAGCCGCGCCGCCGCATCCGCCGGCTCCAGCGGATGTACGTCGAGGAGTGGGTCGCCGTGCTGACCGCGCTGCACCCGGGCCTGCCGGACGGCGCCGCCCGGGTGCTCGCCCACGCGGCGTTCGGCCTGATGAACTCCACCCCGTTCCTCGGCGGCGAGGTGGACCGTCGACGCCGGGCCGAGCTGCTGCGCGGCGCCGCCCTGGCGGCCCTGCTGGCACCCACCGACCCTGACACGCCGCGCGCGCCTTAACGCATGTTAAGAAGGGGCCCCGGCTATACACCAGGCGTTAAGAAGGGGCCCTTCCTTGCCGAACATGTTTGATTCGCTGCTGGTGGCCAATCGTGGGGAGATCGCGCGGCGGGTGATCCGCACGGCCAAGCGGCTCGGGGTGCGGGCGATCGCGGTGCACTCGGAGGCCGACGCCGACCTGCCGTTCGTGACCGAGGCCGACGAGGCGATCTGCGTCGGGCCCGCCAACCCGGCGCAGAGCTACCGGAACGTCGAGGCGATCCTCGCCGCCGCCCGCAGCACCGGCGCGCAGGCGATCCACCCCGGCTACGGCTTCCTCTCGGAGAACGCCGACTTCGCCCGTACCGTGTCCGAGGCCGGCCTGATCTGGGTCGGGCCGGGCGCGGACGCGATCACCGCGATGGGCGACAAGATCAACGCGCGGAACCTGATGGCGGCGGCCGGCGTTCCGGTCGCGCCCGGCGCCACCGAGCCGGCCGCCGACCTGGACGCGGCCGTCGCCGCCGCCGCCGGGATCGGCTACCCGGTGATGGTGAAGGCCGCGGCGGGCGGCGGCGGCATGGGCATGGGTGTGGCCGCCGACGAGGCCGGTCTGCGCACCGAGTACGACAAGGTCCGCGCGTTCGCCGAGCGCATGTTCGGCGACGGCTCGGTGTTGATCGAGCGCTACTTCCCCCGGGTACGCCACGTCGAGGTGCAGATCCTCGGCCTGGCCGACGGCCGGGTGGTGGCACTCGGCGAGCGCGAGTGTTCGGTGCAGCGACGCAACCAGAAGCTGGTCGAGGAGTCGCCGTCCCCGGCGGTCTCGCCGGAACTGCGCGAGCGGTTCCTGGCGGCGGCGGTCCGCGCCGGCGAGGCGGTGAACTACCGCAACGCCGGGACGGTCGAGTGCCTGCTCGACCCCAGCACGCAGGAGTTCTTCTTCCTGGAGATGAACACGCGTCTCCAGGTCGAGCACCCGGTCACCGAGTACGTCTACGGCGTCGACCTGGTCGAGGAGCAGCTCCGGGTGGCGGCCGGCCTGCCACCGACGTTCGACCCGGATGCGCTCGCCCCGCGCGGGCACGCGATCGAGCTGCGGGTCAATGCCGAGGACCCGAAGCGGTTCCTGCCCGGCCCGGGCGCGATCCGGACCTGGGTGGAGCCCGATGGCGAGGGCGTCCGGGTGGACTCCGGCTACGTCGCGGGCAACACGGTCACCCCGTTCTACGACAGCCTGCTGGCGAAGCTGATCGTCAGCGGTGACACCCGGGAGCAGGCGGTCGAGCGGGCCCGGGCGGCGGTGGCCCGGTTCGAGATCGCCGGGCCGAAGAACAACCTGCCGTTCTTCGCCGAGCTGCTGGAGAACCCGGAGTTCCTCTCCGGCGACTACGACACCGGCATCGTGGGCCGGATGCGCTGAACCGACCGGCGCCGGAGGGCCGGGCCCGCTACCGGCCGCCCGGCGTCGGGAGGGGAGCCGGCCCGAGCTGGTCGCGGCGGCGGGTGAGGTAGGCCCGCTCCGCGCTGTTGCCGGCTAGGTCGATGGCCCGGTCGTACGCCACCCGCGCGCCGCCGTCGCGTCCGAGTCGCCGCAGGAGGTCGGCGCGGGCGGCGTGCAGGGCGTGGTAGCCGTCGAGGACCGGCGCGAGTCGTTCGACCTCGGCCAGCCCGGCCCCGGGGCCGTCCACCTCGGCGACCGCGACCGCGCGGTTGAGCCGCACGATCGGTGAGGGATCGAGCAGCGCCAGCCGGTCGTAGAGCGCGAGGATCGTGGACCAGTTGGTGTCCCGCGCGGTCGGGGCATCCGCGTGGACCGCGTTGATCGCGGCCTGCACCTGGTAGCGCCCGGGCGGGTCACCGCCGGCCGCCAGCGCCTCGATCCGCTCTCGCACCAGCGCCCTGCCCTCGGCGGCACGGACCCGGTCCCAGGCGCCGCGGTCCTGCTCGGCGAGCGTCACCAGCTCCCCGGCACCGGACACGCGTGCCGGCCGCCGGGCGTCGAGGAGGAGCATCAGGGCGAGCAGACCGGCCACCTCGCCGTCGTCCGGAAGCAGGGTGCGGAGCAGGCGGCCGAGGTGGATGGCCTGGTCGCAGAGGTCGACGCGGACCGGATCGGCGCCTCCGCCGGCGAGGTAGCCCTCGTTGAAGACGAGGTAGACGACCGCCAGCACGCCGGCGCGCCGCTCGCGGATGTCGGCCCTCGACGGCACCCGGTAGGGGATGCCGGCCGCTCGGATCTTGTCCTTGGCCCGGGTGATCCGGCGCGCCATCGTGGTCTCCCGGACCAGGAAGGCGCGGGCGATCTCGGCGACGGTGAGGCCGCCGAGCAGGCGCAGGGTGAGTGCCACCCGGGCCTCCATGGCGAGGGCCGGATCGCAGCAGGTGAAGACCAGTCTGAGCCGGTCGTCGTCGATCGGGCCGGTCGGTCGGGGCGGGGTGTCGTCGTGCACCAGTCGGGCCGCCCGGTGTTTGGCGTCGCGCTGCGACTCGCGCCGGAACCAGTCGATCGCCTTGCGGGTCGCGGTGGTGGCGAGCCAGCCGCCGGGACTGGGCGGCACGCCCTCCGCCGGCCACCGGGCCGCAGCCGCGGCGAACGCCTCGGCGGTGGCCTCCTCGGCCACGTGCAGGTCGCCGAAGCGGCGCGCGAGGCCGGCGACCAGCCCCGCCCACTCCTCGCGGTGGGCGCGGGTGATCGCTTCCTCGGCGGACATCAGGTGCCGCTGCGCCGGGTCTGACCGGGGCCGCGGAACCGGTGCACCTCGTGGGGCCAGTCGAGCGCGGTGGTGAGCCGGCCGGCCCAGTGTCGCGCCGCCTCGTCGTCGGCCACGTCCACGACGACGAAGCCGCCGAGGTGCTCCTTGGTCTCGGCGTACGGGCCGTCGGTGAAGACCGGCCGGCCGTCGACCGGCTCGACGCCGCACACCACGGTGGACGGGTCGAGCCCGCCGTTGGCGAAGAGCAGCACGTCCTCCGCGAGCATCTCCTCGATCACCACCCGGACCGCCGCGTCCTTCTCCCGCGCCTGTTCCGCCGTGTGTTCGGGCACCCATTCGTCGTTGAACGCGATCAGGTACTCCGTCATGGTCGTCTCCTCAAGATCCCGCGCGGCGGCCCGATCAGCCGCGGCACACCAACTCCACGAACGGCTGCGCCCCGATCCGACACCATCCGAGGAGCTCCGGCAAGGCGACCCCCGGTCGTGGTGACACACTTCTTGAAGATGAGGCACGAACGACGTCACAGCGAGGTGACCCCTTATGGCGGAACTGCCGGACCACGTCAGCATCCGTGAGGTCGGCCCCCGGGACGGGCTGCAGAACGAGGAGCCGATCCCGACCGACGCCAAGGTGCGGCTGCTCGACGCGCTGTCCCGGACCGGGGGGCGGCGGATCGAGGCCGTCTCCTTCGTGCACCCGAAGGCGATCCCGCAGATGGCTGACGCCGACGAGGTGTGGCAGCGGGCGGAGAAGATCGACGGGGTGCGCTACTCGGCGCTGGTGCCGAACACCCGGGGCGCGCGGCGGGCGCTGGCCGCCGGCTTCACCGAGATCGAGGTGGTGGTGTCGGCCAGCGACACGCACAACCGGCGCAACGTGAACCGCTCGACGGAGGAGTCGCTGGACGACATCGCCGAGCTGATCGACCTGCTGCACGGCGCGGGCGCGACCGCCGAGGTGATCGTGGCGACCAGCTTCGGCTGCCCCTACGAGGGTGACGTGGACCCGCGGCGGGTCGCCGGGATCGTCGACCGGGTCGCCCGCGACGGCGCGGACCGGGTCGCCTTCGGCGACACCACCGGCATGGGCACGCCCCGGCGGGTCCGCGAGCTGGTCACCGCGGTCCGGGACCGCAACGCCCACCTGCCGGTGCTGCTGCACTTCCACAACACCCGGGGCACCGCGCTGGCCAACATGCTCACCGCGATGGAGTTGGGCGTCACCGAGTTCGACGCCAGCGTCGGCGGCCTCGGCGGCTGCCCGTACGCGCCGGGGGCCAGCGGCAACCTGGCCACCGAGGAGGCCGTGCACATGCTGCACGACATGGGCGTGGAAACCGGCATCGACCTGGACGCGCTGATCGGGGCGGCGGAGCTGGCCGAGCGGCTGGTCGGCAAGAAGCTCCCGTCGGGCGTGCTCCGCGCCGGGCCGCGTACCCGCCTCACCCCGCTGCCGGGCTGACCGCGCCGCCCGCTCCCGCCGGGGTCGCCGGAGGGGGCGGGCGTGGGGTAGCCTAACGATCGTTCAGGTCGGTGGGGTGGCGAGGGAGTCGGCGTGACGCTCGACGGTGAGGCTCTGGAGCAGTTGCGCAAGCGCGCCCGTGCCGGCGGTGCGGACAAATACCACGCGGCCAACGCCGCGAAGGGCAAGCTGTTCGCCCGTGAGCGGGTGGCGCACCTGGTCGACGAGGGCTCGTTCGTCGAGGACGGGCTCTATGCCAACGCGATGGCCGACGGGCTGCCCGCCGACGGGGTGGTGACCGGCACCGCGACCATCGACGGCCGGCCGGTCTGCCTGATGGCGAACGACTCCACGGTCAAGGCCGGAAGCTGGGGCGCGCGCACCGTCGAGAAGATCATCCGGATCATCGAGCGGGCCTACGCGACCAAGGTGCCGATGGTCTACCTGGTCGACTCCGCGGGCGCCCGGATCACCGACCAGGTCGACCTGTTCCCGGGTCGCCGCGGCGCCGGCAAGATCTTCTGGAACCAGGTCCGGGCCTCCGGCGCGATCCCGCAGGTCTGTGCGCTCTTCGGGCCCAGCGCGGCCGGCGGGGCGTACATTCCGGCGTTCTGCGACGTGGTGGCCATGGTGGACGGCAACGCCAGCATGTATCTCGGCTCCGACCGGATGGTCGAGATGGTCACCGGCGAGAAGACCACGCTGGAGGCGATGGGTGGGGCCAAGGTGCACTGCACCGAGTCCGGCGTGGGTCACTTCCTCTGCAAGACCGAGACCGACGCGCTCGACGTGGTGCGGACCTACCTGTCCTACCTGCCGGCCAACTGGACCGAGGCGCCGCCGGCCGCCGAGGCGAGGCCGGCGCCCGAGAAGGCTGACCTGGCCGCGCTGGTCCCCGCCAGCGAGCGGCAGGCGTTCGACATGCGGCGGTACGTCAAGGGCCTGGTCGACGAGGGCAGCTTCTTCGAGATCCAGGCGCTCTGGGCCAAGGAGCTGACCATCGGCTTCGGCCGGCTGAACGGCGAGGTCGTCGGCGTGGTCGGCAACAACTCGATGTTCAAGGGCGGCGTGCTCTTCGTCGACTCGGCGGACAAGGCGACCCGGTTCGTGCAGCTCTGCGACGCGTTCAACGTGCCGCTGCTGTTCCTCAGCGACGTGCCCGGCTTCATGGTCGGCAGCGCGGTGGAGAAGCAGGGCATCATCCGGCACGGCGCGAAGATGATCACGGCGATCTCCGAGGCGACCGTGCCGAAGATCTGCGTGGTGGTCCGCAAGGCGTACGGCGCGGGCCTCTACGCGATGGCCGGTCCCGGCTTCGAGCCCGACGCCACCATCGCGCTGCCCACCGCGAAGATCGCGGTGATGGGCGCCGAGGCCGCGGTCAACGCCGTCTACGCCAACAAGATCGCCGCGATCGCCGACGAGACCGAGCGGGGCCGCGTTCGTCGCCGCGAAGCGCGAGGAGTACGAGCGCGACATCGACGTCGTCCGGCTCGCCAGCGAGCTGGTGGTGGACGCGATCGTCGAGCCACACGAGCTGCGCGCCGAGCTGGTCCGCCGCTTCACCGCCGCCCGCACCAAGAACCGCGACTTCTCCACGCGTCGCCACGGCGTCACCCCCGTCTGACCGGTAAGGAAGGGCCCCCGCTTAACGCCTGGTGCAGAGGAAGGGGCCCCGCTTAACGCTTCAGCCGCTCCCGGTGTCACGAGCGCCGGCGGCCCGCCCCTTCCCAGGAGGATCGACATGGACTTCCGGCTCGACGAGGAGCAGCAGGCGCTGCGGGAGAGCGTCCGGGACTTCGCCCGCGAGGTGGTCGCCCCGGTGATCGCCGAGCACTACGAGAAGCACACCTTCCCGTACGAGGTCATTCGGCAGATGGGCAAGATGGGCCTGTTCGGCCTGCCCTTCGCCGAGGAGCACGGCGGCATGGGCGGTGACTACTTCGCGCTCTGCCTGGCCCTGGAGGAGTTGGCCCGGGTTGACTCCAGCGTGGCGATCACCCTGGAGGCGGCGGTGTCGCTGGGCGCGATGCCGATCTACCGCTTCGGCACCGAGGAGCAGAAGGCGCGCTGGCTGCCGAAGCTGCTCAGCGGTGAGGCGCTGGCCGGCTTCGGGCTGACCGAGCCGGGCACCGGCTCCGACGCCGGCGGCACCCAGACCCGGGCGGTGCTCGACGAGGCGACGGACGAGTGGGTGATCAACGGTTCGAAGGCGTTCATCACCAACTCCGGCACCGACATCACCGCGATGGTCACCGTCACCGCGGTGACCGGCACCCGGCCGGACGGCGGCAAGGAGCTGTCCACCATCATCGTGCCGTCCGGCACGCCCGGCTTCACCGTCGCGCCCGGCTACTCCAAGGTCGGCTGGACCGCCTCGGACACCCACGAGTTGACCTTCGACGACTGCCGGGTGCCGGCGGCCAACCTGCTCGGCGAGCGCGGTCGGGGCTTCGCCCAGTTCCTGCGCATCCTGGACGAGGGCCGGATCGCCATCGCGGCGCTCGCCGTCGGCCTGGCCCAGGGCTGCGTCGACGAGTCGATCAAGTACGCCAAGGAGCGTCAGGCGTTCGGCCAGCCGATCGGCAACTACCAGGCGATCCAGTTCAAGATCGCCGACATGGAGATGAAGGCGCACACCGCCCGGCTGGCCTACTACGACGCGGCCGCCCGGATGCTCGCCGGCGAGCCGTTCAAGCGGCAGGCGGCGATCGCCAAGTTGCACGCCAGCACCGTCGCGGTGGACAACGCCCGGGAGGCGACCCAGATCCACGGCGGCTACGGCTTCATGAACGAGTACCCGGTCGCCCGCTTCTGGCGCGACTCCAAGATCCTGGAGATCGGCGAGGGCACCAGCGAGGTGCAGCGCATGATCATCGCGCGCGACCTCGGCATGTGACCGCCGCCCGCCTCGGCCGTCTGTCGGATATCGGCGTCATACGGTCGGGTGGTTGACGATCGGCTGTGGAGCGTCGGATCCCGTCCGTACTCTTCGTGCCCATGACTCCCGACCATGATCGTTCGCGGGGCCCGGCTGGCCGGACACCGCTGTCCGATCTGTTGCGTGGGCATCGGCTCGTCGCCGGCCTGACCCAGGCCGACCTGGCCGACCGGGCGGGCGTGGGAGTGCGGACCGTCCGTGACCTGGAGCGGGGCCGGGCCACCCGGCCCCAACGCACCACTGTCGATCTACTCGCCGACGCGCTCGGCCTGACCGGCGCCTCCCGGCGGGAGTTCGTCGCCGCCGCCCGGCCGGCCGCCGCCGCGCCGGTCGAGGTCGAACCCGATCCGGGGACGCCGGTCGCGCTGCCCCAGCCCATGCCACTGCTCGGCCGGGAGCGCGACACGGCCGAGGTCTCCGCCCTGCTCGACGCTTATCCGGTGGTGAGCCTGGTCGGTCTGGCCGGCGTCGGCAAGACCGCGCTCGCGCTCACCGTCGCCCACGCGGTCGCGGCCCGACACCCGGCCGGGGTGGCCGGAGTGCTGGTCGGCGAGGGCTCGGACGCCGCCGACGTGCTCGCCGCCTCGACGTCGGTGTTCGGCGTGAACCGGCTCGCCGACCTCTCCTGCCGGCTCGCCGACCGGCCGGCGCTGCTGCTGGTCGACGCCGTCGACCGGGCGCCCGAAGCGGTGGCCGAGGCGCTGCGGTCGCTGGCCGAGGCCGCGCCGGGCCTGCGGGTGCTGGTGACCGGCCGCCGGCCGGTCGGGCTTTCCGGCGAGCTGGTCCGGCCGGTCGCGCCGCTCGACGTGCCGCCGGCCGGCATGGATCCCGCGGACCGCGCCGAACTGGACCGCTGGCCCGCCGCCGCGCTCTTCGCCGCCCGGTTCACCCAGGCTCGGCACGCGCCACCCACCCGGGCCGAGCTGCCGGCACTCGCCGCGCTGGTGCGCCGCCTGGGCGGGCTGCCCCTGGCGATCGAGTTGATGGCCGCGCGGGGCCGCATCCTCGATGTCACCGAGCTGCTGGACCGCTACGGCGACCGCGTCCTCGACCTGGCCGGCGTGCGCCCCGGCTGGGAGCCGGCCGATCCGGTCGCCGGCACGGTGACCTTGCGGGAGGCGGTGGCGACCAGCTATCACCTGCTCGCCTCCGCCGACCGTGCCGCGCTGCGCCGGCTGTCCGCGTTCCGCAACCGCTGGTCGGTGGAGCTGGCCGAGGACCTGCTCGCCGAGGGCGGCCACCGGTGGGATGCGGCTCCGCTGCTGGACCGGCTTCGGGAGCTGGGCCTGCTCAGCGTCCGGGGTGCCGGCCCGTTCCGGTTCCGGCTTCTGGACGCGGTCCGCGACTTCGCGGCCGAGCAGGCCGATCTGGAGTTCGAGACGGCGGGCATCCGGCTGCGACACGCGTCGGTGATCGCCGGGCTGGTCCGGCGCACCGCGCCCGGCCTGGTCGGCGCCGAGCTGCCGGGCACCGTGCACCTGCTGGACGAGGCGACCGGTGACATCAGCGCCGCGCTGGCGTACGCCGCCGAGGACGCCCCGGCGATCGCGTTGTTGCTGGCTGCCGCGCTGCCTCGGTGGTGGCGGCTGCGGGGACGGGACGTCTCGGGCCGCCGTTGGCTGCGTCGGTTGCTGGCCGATCCGCGTACCGCCGGGGCGCCGCCGGTGCTGCGGGCCTGGGCGCTGCTCGGCTCGGCCCGGTTGGCCGCCGAGCACGGGGCGGGGCCAGAGGAACTGCCGGCGGCGCGGACGGCGCTGGCCGTCTTCGCCGAGGCCGGCGACGTGACCGGGGAGCTGTCCGCCCGGTCGGTGCTCTGCGCGGTGCTGCGCGGGCTGGGCGCGCACGACGAGGCCCGGGAGCAGGCCGAGGCGGCGCTGGCGCTGGCCACCCGGCACTGTCGGGTACGCGAGATGGCGGTCGCCCAGCACCATCTGACCTGGCACGACGTACGTGTGGGGGAGCTGGCCGGCGGCCGGCGGCGGCTGGCCACAGTCGACCGGCTGGCCGCGCAGTGCGGGGACCAGCGGCTCCGGTTGCTGGCGCGGGCCGACCTCGCCGAGCTGTCCCGGCTGGAGGGCCGCTACGCCGAGGCGGCCGAGCAGGGGCGGCGGGCGGCGGCCGCGCTCGTCGAGCTGGGTGACCCGGGTCGGCGCCGCCGGACGATCGGCGGCGTCGGTCTGGCGCTCGCGCTCCAGGGGCGGGACGACGAGGCGTTGGCGGCGGTGGCCGAGCTGTGGCCGTCGAACCAGGTACCCGGCCCGCGTCGCCCGTCGGCGGTCGAGCGGTGGGATCCGCCCGGTGCCGGCCGGGGCGTCCGCACCGGGGACGCGCTCCGGGCGTTGATCGAGGGCCAGGTGGCGTTGAATCGGGGGGATCGGGAGCTGGCGGCGGAGTGGTTCGCCGCGGCGGCCGAAGCGGCGGCCGGCGCCGCCGACCGGCGGGATCTGGTCGAGGCCCTCGTGGGGTTGGCGGCCAGCACCGGGGAGGTGGCCGTGCTGGACCGGCTGGACCGGGCGCGGCAGGTCACCGGCGTCAGTCTGCTGCCCCGGGAGGAGGAGTTGCTCTATTCCCTGGTGGCGCAGCGGGGACGCGCGCGGTGGGCGTGACCGGAGCCGGTGGGGCTCCCGAGAGGGCGCGGGGGTGGCGCGAGCGAAGTAGCCCCCTGGTGCTGCCCCTCGCTCCACGCTCGCGCCAGCACCCCCGGTGCCCCCCGCTTTCGGCAGCCTATCCAGACACGTCGAACCTTTTGTCGGCGCTTACGGTCTTTTGCCCGCGCGACAAGCCGGTTCTGCCGGTCGTTCTGCCGGTGACCCACGGGTAACGGCGGCTCATGAGGTGCCGGCCGGTTCGGTGCTGCCGGCGGTGGCGCCGGGGTGCACCGCGTCCCGCACCCGGCGCAGCCCGTCCAGCAGCCCGGCGAGCTCGGCCGGTGCGAGCTGGCCGGTGAACCACTGCTCGATGATCGTCAGGTGGCCGGGGAGGGTCTCGTCCAGTCGACCCAGCCCGGCGGCGGTGACCACCGCGAACGAGCTGCGCCGGTCCGACGGGCAGGCCCGGCGGCGGATCAGGCCGTCGCGCTCCATCCGGTCGACCACCCGGGTGACGCCGCTCGTGGAGAGCGAGGTCTGCGCCGCGAGGTCGGTCATCCGCAGCTGGTTGTTGGGCGAGCGGGCGAGGCGGGTGAGCACCTCGAACTCGACGGGGGAGAGCCCGTGCTCCTCGAACTGGGCGGCGAACCGGGCGGAGAGCCCGGCGTGCGCCTCGTAGAGGAGGCCGACGGCGGTGATCCGAGGATCGTCGAACACGTTCTGGTCCACGCCACCCATCCTAGCAATACTTGACACAAGGAATATTGTCAAAGCTATAGTTGCTTAGTCAGTCTTTGGGCTACTAAACAATCTTCTCCGGAGGAGAGCACCATGACCAGCAACACCGACGCCGTTACCCGCGACTGGGAGGGTCTCACCATCCCGGCCCCCGGCACCTACCTCCTGGACGCCTCACACAAGCGGGTCGGCTTCGTCGGGCGGCACATGATGGTCAGCAAGGTACGCGGTGACTTCGCCGACGCCACCGCCACCATCACCGTCACCGAAGACCCGATGCATTCCACGGTCACCGCCAGCATCCAGGCCGCCAGCATCACCACCGCGCAGGCCGACCGGGACGCCCACCTGCGCAGCCCGGAGTTCCTCGACGTCGAGAAGTTCCCGACGCTGGAGTTCCGCAGCACCGGCGTGAAGTCCCGGGAGGGCAACGAGTTCGTGCTCTCCGGCGAGCTGACCATCAAGGACGTGACCCGTCCGGTGGACCTCGAGGTCGAGTTCGAGGGTGTCGGCCGCAGCCCGTTCGGGGAGGACATCTTCGGCTTCTCCGCGCACACCGAGATCGACCGGGAGGACTTCGGCCTGACCTGGAACGTCGCCCTGGAGACCGGTGGCGTCCTGGTCGGCCGCAAGGTCAAGATCGAGATCGAGGGCGAGGCCATCCGTCAGGGCTGAGCCGTCGCCAGGCCCGCGGGCCCGCACCGTCGCACCGGCGGTGGCGGGCCCGCCGGCGTATCCGGGGTCGTGCGGATTGTCACGTGATGTTCGCTGTTTACACGCGATGCGCGAGGTCGCGGCGGGGTACAGGTGCAGACCTGCACCCGACCGCGCTTCCACCAGGGCCGGGCGCACTTACGCAGACCACGTGGATGGTTCACAATGCGTTGCGGAACGCCAACGGTTCCGTCGCGCCGGCGCCGGGAGGACACATGGGCAGGGACGTCGAGCAGGGCGCCTTCTCCCGCGAGGATCGGGTCCGCTACCGGCAGAAGGTCCGGCGGTGCCTGGACGTCTTCGCGTTGATGCTCGACGACTTCGGCTTCGACGCCGACCGGCCGATGACCGGGTTGGAGATCGAGTTGAACCTGGTCGACGCCGCCGCCGAGCCGGCCATGCGCAACGACCAGATCCTGGCCGACATCGCCGACCCGCTCTTTCAGAGCGAGTTGGGCCGGTTCAACCTCGAACTGAACGCGTCGCCCCGGCTGATCGACGGCACCGGGTTCACCGACTACGAGCAGGATCTGCGCAGCAGCCTCAGCCGCGCCGACGAGCGGGCCGCCAAGTCCGAGGCCACCATCGTGATGGTCGGCATCCTGCCTACCCTCACCGAGCGTCACCTGGTCGCCGACAACCTCTCCACCGACGAGCGTTACCGGGTGCTCAACGACCAGATCGTCGGCGCCCGCGGCGAGGACATCGAGCTGGACATCAACGGCGTCGAGCGGCTGCGTACGCATACCGACTCGATCGCGCCCGAGGCGGCCTGCACCAGCCTCCAGTTCCATCTCCAGGTCGCGCCGGACAGCTTCGCCGACCACTGGAACGCCTCCCAGGCGATCGCCGGCGTCCAGGTCGCCGTCGGCGCCAACTCGCCGTTCCTCTACGGCCGCCAGCTCTGGGCGGAGACCCGGATCGCCCTGTTCGAGCAGGCCACCGACACCCGGCCGGACGAGTTGAAGGCCCAGGGCGTACGCCCGCGGGTCTGGTTCGGCGAGCGCTGGATCACCTCGATCTTCGACCTGTTCGAGGAGAACGTCCGCTACTTCCCGCCGCTGCTGCCGATCTGCGAGGAGGAGGACCCGGTCGAGGTGCTGCACGCCGGCGGCGTGCCCCAGCTCGGTGAGCTGCGGCTGCACAACGGCACCGTCTACCGCTGGAACCGCCCGGTCTACGACATCATGAACGACCGCCCGCA
Organism: Micromonospora sp. WMMD980; assembly: GCF_029626035.1. Classification (NCBI taxonomy): domain Bacteria; kingdom Bacillati; phylum Actinomycetota; class Actinomycetes; order Micromonosporales; family Micromonosporaceae; genus Micromonospora; species Micromonospora sp. WMMD980. The sequence goes on along the minus strand of NZ_JARUBE010000003.1, from coordinate 5,508,721 downwards.
CCTGCGGGTGGAGAACCGGGTGTTGCCCGCCGGCCCGACCGTGGTGGACATGCTCGCCAACGCCGCGTTCTACTTCGGCCTCGCCCGCGGCCTCGCCGAGGCGGAACGCCCCATCTGGAGCCAGCTCACGTTCTCCTCGGCCGAGGAGAACTTCCACGCCGCCGCCCGGCGCGGCATCGACGCGGTGCTGCACTGGCCCCGGCTCGGCGACGTGCCGGTCACCACGCTCGTCCTCGACACGCTGCTGCCGGTGGCCGCGCAAGGGCTGGACGGGTTCGGCGTCGCCCCGGCCGAGCGGGACCGCCTCCTCGGCGTGATCGAGGGGCGCTGCCGTACCGGCCGCAACGGCGCGGTCTGGCAGACCGAGACGGTGTGGGCGGCCGAGCGGCACCGCGGGATGGACCGGACGGCCGCGCTGCACCACATGGTCCAGCGCTACGCCGAGCTTCAACGCACCAACGAGCCCGTCCACACCTGGCCCGTCGACTGAGGTGCAAGGCGGGGCCCCTTGTTAACGCCTGCGGTAGAGGCGGGGCCCCCGCTCAACACGCGCTCCACGGGTAACGGCGGGATCAGCGGGTACGGCGACGGCTCTTCGGCTCGGCGACCGTGGCGTCCCCGGTCTCCGGTTCGTCGACAGCGGCCCGGTCGGTGGTGCTGACCTGCGGCGCGTCGTCGGACTGCCGCTGCTGCGGCACCGCCCGGCTCCGACGAGCGGCGGTCGACCGCGCGCCCCCGCCCGACGGCCCGGCCCCGCCCGACGGTCCCGCCTGCCCGTCGGACGCCCGTCCGGCGCGGCTCGCCGTCCCGCCCTGCTCATCCGCCGTGACCGCGTCGCGGCCCGAGCCGGTCGGCGCGTCGCGACCTGGGCCGCGTACCGCGTCGCGACCCGAGCCGGTCAGGGCGTCGCGGCCTGAGCCTGCCGTCGCCTCCGGGTCGTGCTCGGTCGCAGGCGCCGGCCCGCCGGGCGGACCCGACACCTCCACCGGAGTCCGTCCACTGTCCGGTCGGCTTCCGGTGGAAGCCGGGACGTCAGTCGTCCCGGTCCCGTCGGCCGCGCCGCCCGGTCGGTTCCCGGAGGTCGGCGCGGTGGCGGACGCGGCGCGACGCCGGAAGAACCGCCCGGCCGGCCTCGTCCCGGCCGGCTGCTGCCCGCCGGCCAGCGGCTCCTCGGCGGCCCTGCGCTCCTCGGCGGCCCTGCGCTCCTCGGCGGCCCTGCGCGCCTCGTCGGAGCCGCGCGCCTCGTCGGAGCCGCGCTTCTCGTTGCCCGGCTCCGGGTCCCCGCCGTTTTGGTCGGGCCCGGCCGCCGACGTGCGGTCCGCGGCGCGCCGGTCGGACCGCTGAGCCAGCGCGGCCACCAGGGCCGAGCCGCCCACGCCGGCGATCACCGCGTACGGGGCGATCAGGTGGGCCGACAACTGCTCGGCGGCGATCCCGGCCAGCCGCGGCACGGCCAGCAGGTAGGCCAGCGCGACCAGCAGCGGACCGGCCGCCCCGGAGGCGGTCACGCCGACGCGTGCCCGGGGCGACCGCGCCGCGCGGCGGGCGGCCAGCACGCCGATCAGCAGGGCGGAGCCCAGCGAGAGCAGTGCCCCCGGCCAGTAGAAGTAGTCGCGGATCCAGAACCCGGCGCGGTCCGCGCTGATCTGCCAGATGCCGAGCTGTGCGGTGGTGAGACCCCGGCCGGAGAGCACCCCGTCCACCACCGACACCACGGCGAGCAGCCAGAGCCAGCCGGTGGTGGCCAACAGGTTCGTAGCGGCGGCGCGGGTGTGCAGCGCCCAGGTCGCCAACAGCACGCCGAGCACCAGGCCGGCCGCGGCGTAGGCGGCGGCGACGGTCTGCGGCGCGGTCGTGTCCGGCACCCGGGCCGCTCGCGCCGGCACCGCCACCAGCAGCACGGTGACCAGCGCGCCGACACCTGCGGCGAGCGCGATCCCGAGCCGGGGCAGCGTGCCCACCGGTTCGTCGCCGCCGCGCAGGCGCTGTGCACAGACCGCACCGACGACGACCGAGGTCGCAGCGATCCAGGTGGCCCAGGCGAGGCTCGCCACCCAGGCCGACTCGACCCGCACGGCGCCGGTGGGCGCCCAGTTGATGATGCCGAGCCCGTAGCCGAAGCCGAGCTGCGCGGCGCCCGCTCCGGCAGCCACGCCGAGCGCGGCGGCGGTCGATCCTCCCCAGCCCCGTCTGGCCATGCGGGGCAGCGTAGCGTCCCGAGGTCGGCCCGGCGAGTCGTGGGAGCTGCCGGCCGGGCGTGAGTGCCTTGGCGGCACCGGCTACGGTCGCCGATGACTGAGGCGGTGGACGCGATGACTGACGATCGGCAGCCGGTGGGCGACGAGGCCGGCCCGGACCGGACCCGGCTGCTGGTCGGCGGCGGCCTGGCCGCGCTCCTGTTGGCGGTGATCGGTGCCAGCGGGGGGTGGGTGCTGGCCGGGGAGCCGGACCGGCCCACCGCCTCGTCCGAGTCGACGCCACCACCGGCTGCTCCGTCCTCCCCGGCAGGTGAGGCGACGTCCACCGGGTCCCGGCCCGGCGAGGACCGCCCGACCGGCACGCGGTCGACCACCCCGTCCGGTCTCGCGGTGCCGGAGCTGGTGGGCACCGACTTCGAGCGGGCCCGGCAGGAGCTGCGGGAACGCAAGCTCGGCTGGCGGCTGGTGTTCGGCGACGGCTCGGGCCGGTCGGTGGAACGCACCTCACCGCGGGCCGGCTCATCGGTCAGGCGCGGTGTCACCGTCACCGTCTGGGTGGCCGGGCCGGCACCAGCCGTCACAGTGCCCGACCTGGCCGGCCGGTCCTGCTCCGATGCGGCCGACGAACTGGTGGAGGCCGGGCTCTATCCCCGCTACCGAACCGGCCGCCAGGGTGCGGTGACCGCGCAGGACCCGGCCGCCGGGAGCGCCGCTCGCTGGAACGACCAGATCGCGCTGACCTGTGGCACCGCGCCCTCCGACCCGCCGACGGCCACCGGCCCACCGACACCCTGACGACACGGGCGACCGGGCGGGCCGGCGCGCTGATCCCGGCCGGCTTGGTCGCGGCCCGCTACCTTTGACGTTCGAGGGCCGCGTGCCCCGTCCCGGTGGGGAGGACGTGTGCCATGAGCGACGACCGTCAGGAGCCACCGGCCGGTGACGCGGACGCGACCCGGGCGCTGCCGCCGGACCGGGGCGCCGCCGCCACCCCGCCCGACCCGGACGCGACGCGGGCGATGCCCCGCGGCACGGCCGGCGCCGAGGACGTGGATGCCACGCGGGCGATGCCCCGCGAGACGGCCGGCGCCGAGGACGCGGACGCGACGCGGGCGATGCCCCGCAACGCCGCCGGCAGCGCGGACGCCACGCGGGCGATGCCCGGTGACCGAGGTGGGGACGCGACGCGGATCCAACCCGGCGGCGACGCCACCCGGCCGCTGCCCGGTGGGACGGGCCGGCCTCTCGACGCCACCAGCCGCCAGGAGCCGGTCGGCGGTGGGGCCTGGTCGGGGCGGGCCGGGGTGCCGCCGCCACGACCTGCCGGCTACCCGGAGCCGGGCGCCGAGTGGTACGGCGACGAGCAGGCCGGCCGCCGCTGGTGGATGCCGATCCTGCTGGGCATCCTCGCCCTGGTCCTGATCGGGTTGATCGCGCTCGGGGTCTGGCTGGCCCTGCGCGCCGCGGACCGCGACTCCGGGCCGGGCGCGTCGCCGTCGGCGGTCCCGAGCACCTCCGCGCCGACGAGCGCCGCGCCGACGAGCGCGTCGCCGAGCAGCTCACCGCCGAGCACACCGCCGACCACGACGGCGGCGGCCGAGGTGCCGATGCCGCCGCTGGTGGGGCTCCCGGAGACGGCCGCCCGGGCGGCACTGGACCGGCTCGGCATCGACTACCGGGTGCGACGCCGGGCGTCGGACCGGCCGGCCGGCACGGTGATCGCCACGGATCCCGAGGCCGGTTACTCGGTGGGCGAGGGCGAACGGGTCACCATCGTGGTGGCCGAGCCGGCGGCGCCCACCACCGGGGCGCCGACGACCGCGCGGACCACCTCGGGCTCCACGCCGACCACCACCGCGACCCCCTGACGGTCACCACTGGCGGCGGCGGGTGCCGACCAGGCCGAGCCCGGCCAGCGAGATGGCCAGTCCGAGCAGACCGGTGTAGAAGAGCGACCGGCCGGGCTCGATCGGGTCGCCGGCGGGCTCGGCGAGCGAGCCCGCCCCGGCGCCGACGCCTGCCGTGCCGGTCGGGGGGATGGCCGCGTCGGCACCGGCCGCCGGCTCGTCCTCGTCCGGTTCGGATTCGTCCGGCGCGGTCCCGACGCCCGCGCCGGCGTCGCCCTCGGCCACGGTGATCTCGGGAGCGGGTACGGGCTCGGCCAGCTGCTGGGTTGCGGAGAGGGCCGGGTGGCGGACCACGAGCGCGAGCGCGGTCGCGGCCCCGAGGAACACGAGGAGCCCGAGGGCGTAGCCGATGCGGGACCGACGGTGCCGCCGCGCGGCAGACAGTTTGACCATGACCATCCCTGGTTCAGGGTCCGAGGCGCGCGGGGTGGAACGTGCCGGGGTGGGCGTACCGATTCTATGGCGGCGGTACGCCCATCCGGCCGGGAATCGTGAGGTCAGCCCACCCGTACCGGGGTCCGTGCGATCGGCCGCCGGGCGGTGCGGACGGTGTGCTGACGAGGGACCGGCGCGGCCTGGACCTGCCGCAGCCCCTCCTGCTGTACGAAGATCGACCGCCGGTTGACCGCGTCCCCCGCCGCGTTCAACTCGTAGCCGTCGAGCCAGAGCCAACCGTCGTAGGTCGGCCAGTCGAGCACCCGGATCATCCGGAACATGATCGGTCGGAGGAACTGGACACTCGCCGCGCGCGTCACGTGCAGTACGTCACCGGAGCGGGGAAGCACATGGGCTCCTGGGAAGGTTCGGCCGGCGGCGGGGCCGGCGAGGCTGAACGGGGGTCGGGTGCGGTCCGGGGACGGGGGTTCTGCCTCGTGGACCGACGGTTCGGTGGGGCGGTGCTGGTCGGGCCGTACCCACGGTGGCGGACCGCCACCCGACCATCACCCGGCTGCTCCCGGTTACCGCTCCCGCCGCCGCAGCCGAGCCGGCGTGCAGCGGCGGGGTCTTCATTCCGGTGCAGGTCTCACGGCGCGGGACGGCTCCCCTCCGGCCGTCCCACGAACCGTGGTGTCACCACGCCCGGAGATCAAGCGAAGACGGTGAGTAACCCGTGCCATACGGACAGAGTGCATCAGCGACGTGCGTCATGCAAGTTGCACGTCGACTTTTGCCGATAGGTGAGCGGGACACGTGAACGGGACGCTTGAAGCCTCAGGTGTCGGGACGGCACACTGGACGCCGGTTTCGCCCGTCGCGGCCGGTCGACGACCGGCACCACCCCCGCCGCGAACGCTTGCCCGCCGGCCCCGAAGCCGCGTACCGAGGAGTGCTCGTGAGCGAACGGCGCAGCCCGACCATCCGCCGGCGCCGCCTCGGGGCCGAACTCCGCCGCCAGCGGGAGGCCGCCGGCATCACCATAGAGGCGGTCGCCGAGCAACTGGAGTGCTCGGCGTCGAAGGTCTCCCGCATCGAGACCGGGCACACCACCGCGACGCCCCGCGACGTGCGGGACATGCTCCGCATCTACGGGGTGGTCGGCGCGGAGAGCGACGAGTTGGTGCAGATCGCCCGGGAGGCGCGGCAGAAGGGCTGGTGGCACCCCTACAGCACGGTGCTGGTCGGCGCGTACGTCGGCCTGGAGGCCGCGGCCAGCCAGATCCGGGCGTACGAACAGCAGGTCGTGCCCGGCCTGTTGGAGACCGAGGAGTACGCCGGTGCGATGATCCGCGCCGCCCGGCCGGACTTCACCGCCGAACAGATCGACCAACGGGTGCGTGTCCGACTGGGCCGTCAGTCGTTGTTGACGCAGGACGATCCGGTCGATCTGTGGGTGGTGCTCGATGAGGCGGTGCTGAGCCGGCCGGTTGGCGGCGACGCGGTGATGCGTGGCCAGCTCAAGCGGTTGGTGGAGGTGGCCGAACTGCCGAACGTGACGGTGCAGGTCCTGCCCTTCGAGGTGGGTGCGCACGCCGGCATGGACGGGACCTTCACGATCCTCAGCTTCCCCGAACCGAGTGATCCGGATGTCGTGTACGCGGAGAACGCCACGGGTGGGCTCTTCCTGGAGAAGAGCGACGAACTGCAGAAGTACAGCTTCATCTTCGATCACATTCGAGCAGCGGCCATACGACCGGAGGAGTCCGTCGCACACATCGCGAAACTGGCAGAGGAGCCGCTGTGGAAATGGCGACCAAGGAGTTCCCCGTGGACCTGACGCAGGCGACGTGGTTCAAGAGCTCGAAGAGCGGGCCGAACTGCGACAACTGCGTGGAGGTCGCTTACGTGACCGGGGCGGTCGGCGTCCGGGACTCGAAGGACAAGGCCGGTCCGGCTTTGGTCTTCGCCCCGGGTGACTGGCACGCCTTCGTCGCCGGCGCCAGGGGCGAGACCTTCGGTCGGAGCTGATCGGCACCACCGAAGCATGGTCCCGCCCGGCAGCGTCGCCGGGCGGGACCGTTCCGTCCCCCGCACCGCCGCGTGCCGTCACCCGTCGCCAGTTCCGTTCCGCCTCGTTGAACCGCACGGATCGGCAACCGAACGAGGCAGGCGAGACGGATGACGACGATCGGTTCAGAGAATCTCACCAACGGTCCGGGCAAGCCGGAGCGGTTCGGTGGCAAGTATCGCGGGGCGCGCCGGGACACCGTCCTGACCGAGGTGGTCTCCGGCGAGGGCGAGGACCTCGCCGGCCGGGACGCCGGCACCCCGGAGCAGGTCGCCCCGGCGCTCTCCCTGCCGTCGCTCGACCCGAACCCGCTCACCGAGCCGTCCTTCCCGCCCAGCGGGTGGCCGATGGAGCGGCAGGAGTCCCTGGTGGACCACCCGCTGCTGCGCGGCCTGCTGCTGGAGTTGCCCCCGAAGGGCAGCGTGCCGCCGCCCGGCTGGCTCGACCGGTGGTTCGAGGCGACCCGGGCGATCCTGGAACTGCTATACGTGCAGGGCACGAGCCGCACGCGCTGACACCGCCGGCGCCGCGCCGGCCGGCGGCAACGCCCGCTCGGCGAGCCGGTTGTGCCGCAGCGCGTGGCGTACCCCGATCGCGGCGACGCCGAGGACCGCGACCGTGATCGCCGGTCCGGCCACGCCCGGCGCGGCGGCCAGGTCGACCCCGACGGCCGGGAGCATCGCCGCGAGCACCGCGAGCGCGGTGGCGTGGAGCGGAAGCGCGATCAGCGGATGCGCGGCGGCCGCCCGCAGCCCGTGCGGCGCCGGTGTTCCCGGCGCGGTGGCGAAGGCGCCCGCGCCGGCCCGCAGCCGGCGGATCCGGCGCACCGTGCAGCCGGCGACGAGCGCGGCCGGCACCGCCGCGACGGCGAGCCCGGCGGTGGCCCGATCGAGCGCCGTGTCACCGGCGCTCTGCAGGCCCGCGCCCAGGGCCGCCGCGGTGAGCGCGAGGCCGGTCAGCACCAGGGCGGACAACCATCCGGTACGCCGACGCAGCGCCCGCGCGCGGTCCAGCCCGGGCAGGCCCTCCGCCACCAGCGCGGCGGCCAGCCAGACGGCGGCGACGGGAAGCAGCACGGCGAGACGGTCATCCATGGCCCCAGCCTTGCCCACTTCGACGCGCGCCGAATCCGGGACGGCACCCCGGTCGACCCGGAACGTCGTCCCGTAGGGGACGACGTCAGACGTCGAACGTGGCGGGCCGCTCGGTGGCCGGTGGCGGCGGGGTGGCCCGCCACACGCCGGTCTTCTGCGCCGCGAGCCGGGCCAGGTAGGCCGGGTTGAGGATGACGTAGCGCCGCCACAGCCGCTTCGGCTCCAGGCCGAGCCGCCAGAACCACTCCAGCCCGGCCCGCTGCATCCACGGCGGTGGGTTTCGCAGCAGCCCGGCGTGGTAGTCGAACGCCGCGCCGACCGCCATCAGCGGCATGTCCAGCAGCGGCCGCATGGCGTGGGCGAAGACCTCCTGCCGGGGGCAACCCAGCCCGACCAGGACGAGGCGGGCGCCGCTGTCGCGGATCCGCTCGGCGATCTCGGCGTCCTCACCGGGGTTCGCCGCCCGGAACTTGGACGGTTCGACCCCGGCGATCTTCAGCGCCGGGAACCGGCGCTCCAGCGCCGGGATCAACCGGGCCAGGGTCTCCTCGGTGGAGCCGTAGAGATAGACCGGAAGCCCTTCGTCGGCGAACCGGGACAGCACCCGAAGGGTCAGTTCCGGGCCGTAGACGCGGTCGGTGAGGTTGGCGCCGTGCAGCAGGTTGAGCGCCCAGCGCACCGGCTGCCCGTCCGGGGTGACCACGTCGAACGAGTTGAGCCGGGCGTTGTGCGCCGGGTCGAGCACGCCCGTCATGACGCCGTGCACGGCCAGCGCGGTCAGGGCCAGCGGCCGGCGCTCCCGGGCGGCGTCGACCACCGCCTCGGTGGCCCGGGCGTAGTCGGTGGCGTCGACGCCGACGCCGAGCACGTTGCGCTTGGTGTCGGCGGTCATGCCTTCGGCACCCACTTGTCGGCGTTCGCCTCGTGGATCTCGCGGAGGATCATCGGGACGTCGTAGGTGATCTTCCAGGCCGGGTAGTGCTCCTCGAACCGGGCCATGCTGCTGACGTACCACTGGTGGTCGCCGGTGCGGGCCTGCTCGACGTAGTTGATCCGCGCCTCGCGGCCGGTGATCTCCTGGGCGATCCGGAACGCCTCGATGTGCGAGGTGTTCGAGTGTCGGCCGCCGCCGAGGTTGTAGACCTGGGCGGAACGCGGCTCGCGGAAGAACGCCTCGAACGCGGTGAGCACGTCGTGGGAGTGGATGGCGTCGCGGACCATCTTCCCCTTGTAGCCGAAGAGGTTGTACGTCCGGCCCTCCATCACGCACCGCATCAGGTACGCCAGGAAGCCGTGCAGCTCGGCCGCCGAGTGCGCCGGGCCGGTGAGTGTGCCGCCGCGGAAACAGGCGGTCTTCATGTCGAAGTAGCGGCCGTACTCCTGGACCATCACGTCGGCGGCGACCTTCGAGGCGCCGAAGATCGAGTGCAGCGACTCGTCGATCGACATGTCCTCGGTGATGCCGCCGTACCAGTGGTGGTCCTCGGGCAGCTCGTAGCGGGTCTCCAGCTCGATCAGCGGCAGCGTGTTCGGCCGGTCGCCGTAGACCTTGTTGGTGGAACAGTGGATGAACGGCGCGTCGATCGCGTGTCGCCTGGTGTTCTCCAGCACGTTGAGCGTGCCGCCCGCGTTGACGTCGAAGTCGGTGTAGGGCTCCTTGGCGGCCCAGTCGTGACTCGGCTGGGCGGCGCTGTGGATCACCACGGCGATATCCCGCCCGTAGCGGGTGAACACCTTCTCGAGTCCGTCCCGGTCCCGGATGTCCACGGCGTGGTGGGTGTAGGCGGGCCCGAGGTCGGCGGCGAGCCGGTCGAGGCTCCAGGCGGTCGAGCCGTCCTCGCCGAAGAAGTACCGCCGCATGTCGTTGTCGATGCCGACCACGTCGAGACCGAGGCCGGCGAAGTGCCGGGCCGCCTCGGAGCCGATCAGACCGCCGGAACCGGTCACCAACGCGACACTCACACGCCACTCCTGGTCCATGGGAGGCAGGGAAACCATCGGAGCATAGCGTGACGTCCGGTACGCCCCGATACGGCGCGAGGGCCCCGCAGCCTGCGGAGCCCTCGTTCTGGTGGGGATGGGGGGAGTTGAACCCCCACGTCCTTTCGGACACACGGACCTGAACCGTGCGCGTCTGCCATTCCGCCACATCCCCGTGGCACGACCGGGACACCATATCGCACCCCGTGCCCGCCATCTGCGGCAGGTGCCGGGACATATTACGCTGTCCACTGGTCACGCCACGAACGATCACCGTTCGTGGCGGGCGAAACTGTAGCACGCTCGCGGGCCTGGTCACGAACGGGTCGACGGTGGCCGGCCGAGCGGCGTGTGAGCTGCGGAGGCGGTGTCCGGATACCATCATTGCCTCGGGACCCGAGGAGGAGCCGGTGAGCGTGCTGCAACGCTTCGAGAAGCGTCTGGAAGGCCTGGTCGAGGGGGCCTTCGCCAAGGTCTTCAAAGGGGTGGTCCACCCCGTGGAGATCCTCAACGCCATGCAGCGGGAGGCCGAGGCGCACAAGGCGATCCTGGCCGGTGGGCGCACGTTGGTGCCCAACCGCTACGTGATCGATCTCTCGCCCTACGACCACAGTCGCCTGGCGCCGTACGCCGCCGCGCTGGCCCAGGAGTTGGCCCAGTCGCAGGCGGAGTTCATCGGCGAGCAGGCCTGGACGGTCTACGGCGACGTGATCGTCGAGGTCGAGCGTGGTGAGGGGCTGGACACCGGCATGTTCCGGGTGACCGCCGAGGTCTACACCGGCGGCGACGTCGCGCCGGTCTCCGCGCCCGGCGGCTACGACCAGGGCGGCGGCTACGACGCCGGCCCGGCGTACCCGGGCTACGACCAGGGCGGCGGCTACGGCCCCCCGCCCGGCCACGGCGGCGGCCGCAACGTGCGGCTGGTCTCCGGCGACGGCCGCACCTACCCGTTGCAGATGGGCTCGACCGTGATCGGTCGCGGTGACCAGGCCAACCTGCGCCTGCCCGACGTCGGGATCTCCCGGCGGCACGCCCGGCTGGACTTCGACGGCGGCCAGGTCGTGCTGACCGACCTCGGGTCCACGAACGGCACGATGGTCAACGGCCAGCGGGTCTCGGCGGTGGCCCTCAACCCCGGCGACATGATCCAGCTCGGCACCACGACGCTGACCTTCCGCGTGGACGGCTGATCCCCGTTGCCGGAGCTCGTCATCACCGTCGCCCGGTTCGGTTTCCTCATCCTGCTGTGGATCTTCGTCTTCACGGTGGTCGGCGTGATCCGCCGGGACCTCTTCGCGGGGGCCCGGTCGGGTCGGCTGGTGGCCGCGCCACGGGGGGTGGGCGCGTCGACCAGCCAGCCGAGCGGCAAGCCGGCGAAGGTCAAGCGGGGTCGCGCCGCCCACCAGATGGTGGTCACCGCCGGTCAGTTGGCCGGCACGCGGATCACCCTCGGGGAGGCCCAGATCACCATCGGCCGGGCGGAGGACTCGACACTGGTGATCACCGACGACTACGCCTCGGCGCGACACGCCCGGCTGGTCCCGCGCGACGGGCAGTGGTACGTGGAGGACCTCGGATCGACTAACGGCACCTACCTCGATCGCGCTAAGGTCACCGGACCAACCCCCGTCCCCCTCGGCGTGCCGATCCGGATCGGCCGCACTTCCCTCGAATTACGGCCATGACTCTGACCCTGCGCTACGCGGCCCACAGCGACCGCGGTCTGATCCGAGACGGCAATCAGGATTCCGTCTACGCCGGACCGCGGCTGCTCGCCGTTGCCGACGGCATGGGCGGCATGGCCGCCGGTGACGTCGCCAGCAACATCGTCATCGGTGCCATGGCGCCGCTCGACGAGGACGTCCCCGGTGACGCCCTGGTCGACGCGCTCCGATCTGCCGTGGGCACCGCCAACCAGCAGCTCCGCGACACCGTGGATGCCAACCCGCAGCTGGAGGGGATGGGCACGACGCTCACCGCAACCCTCTTCTCCGGCAGCAAGCTCGGCATGGTCCACATCGGTGACTCCCGGGCCTACCTCCTGCGCAACGGCGAGTTCGCGCAGATCACCAAGGACGACACCTACGTCCAGATGCTCGTCGACGAGGGCCGGATCAGCGCGGAGGAGGCGAGCAGTCACCCCCAGCGCTCGCTGCTCACCCGCGCGCTCGACGGCCGCGACGTCGACCCGGAGTACAGCGTCCGCCAGGTGCTGCCCGGCGACCGCTACCTGATCTGCTCCGACGGCCTCTCCGGCGTGGTCAGCGCGGACACCATCGGCGACACGATGCGGGAATACCCCGACCCGCAGCAGTGCGTGGAGCGGCTGGTGCAGCTCGCGCTGCGCGGCGGCGGCCCGGACAACATCACCGTGATCATCGCCGACGCGACCGACCAGGACATCGTGGAGGCGTCCCCGATCGTCGGCGGCGCCGCCGCCCGCGACCGGGGCATGGCGACGTCGGCGGACGACTCCACCCCGGCGGCCCGCGCCTCGGCGCTGTCTGCCCCGCGTCCGCCCGCTCCCGAGGACCCGGCCGACAACCGTGACGACGAGCCGGAGCAGCGTCGGCGTCGGCCGCTACGGACAGTGGCGATGGCGCTCGCCCTGGCGGTGATCGTCGGTGGTGGCCTCTTCGGCGGCTGGACCTACACGCAGCGGCAGTACTACGTCGGCGCCACCGACGACGGTCAGCTCGCGGTCTTCCGCGGGGTGCCCGGCCAGATCGCCGGGCTCGACCTGTCGGACGTGCACGAGCGCAGCGGGTCCCGGCTCGACGACCTGACGCTGGCCGCCCAGGAGCGGGTGAAGCAGGGCATCCAGGCCAAGAGCGAACCGGATGCCGAGCGCCGGCTGGCGGAGCTGACCAGCGACGACCCGGCCAACCCGAACCTCAAGCCGCTCTGCCCGCCCAGCCCGACGCCCGGCACGCCCGGTCCCAGCCCGGTGGCGACCGCCGGCGTGCTGAGCCCGGCGGCCACCGGCACCCCCGTCGCGCCGACCCGCGCGGCGGGCACGCCGACGCCCGTGCCGACGTTGACCACCACGCCCGACGCCGTACCCTCCGACACCGTTCCGCCGGCCGATCCCGCCGGTTGCCGGTCGCCGGAGTGAGCGCCGGCTCGATCCCGAGGACGCATCCGTGACCGCAGCCGCCGTACCGGCAGCCTCGCCCGCCTCGACGGGCGAGCAGTCCGGCGTACGCCTGGCCCGGTCCCGGCGTAACGCCGAGTTGTCCCTGCTCCTGCTGGCCATGGTGCTGGTGGCGGCCTATTCGGCGATGATCGAGGCGAAGGCGCTCGACACGATCACCGGGGATTTCTGGATCCCCGCCGCCGCGCTGGGGCTGGTCTTCCTCGGCCTGCACCTGGTGATCCGGTGGCTGGCGCCGTTCGCCGACCCCGCGCTGCTGCCGGCGGTGGCGCTGCTCAACGGCATCGGGGTCGGCTTCCTGCGGCGCTTCGACCTGGCCCAGGCCGCGCCGGCGGAGCGGGAGGATCTGGCCATCTTCGCCGGCACCGGTGGCCGCCAACTGGCCTGGACGCTCGCCTCGGTGGTGCTCGCCGCCGCGCTGCTGGCGATCCTGCGCGACCACCGCACGCTCTCCCGCTACGCCTACACGCTGGGGCTGGCCGGCATCGTGCTGGTGATGATCCCGGCGGTGCTGCCCGGCCGGTTCTCCGAGATCAACGGTGCCAAGCTGTGGATCATCGTGCCCGGGTTGGGGCAGATCCAGCCGGGTGAGTTCGCCAAGCTGGCCCTGCTCACGTTCTTCGCCTACTACCTGGTGCGCAAGCGTGAGGTGCTCTCGCTGGCCAGTCGGCGGGTGCTCGGCATCGACTTCCCGCGCGGGCGGGATCTCGGCCCGGTCCTGGTGGTCTGGCTGATCAGCCTCATGGTGCTGGTCTTCGAGAAGGACCTGGGCACGTCGCTGCTCTACTTCGGCATGTTCGTGGTGACGCTCTACATCGCCACCGAGCGGGTCAGTTGGCTGCTGATCGGTCTGCTCCTGTTCTTCGGCGGCGCCTACCTGGCCTATGTGCTCGGCAGCACGGTGGGCGGCCCGTTCGCCAACTTCTACGACCGGGCGCAGATCTGGCTCGACCCGTTCGCCGAGCCGTACGACCGGGGCTACCAACTCGTCCAGGGCCTGCTGACGCTGGGCACCGGCGGCCTCTTCGGGGCCGGGCCGGGCGGCGGTCAGCCGACGCTGCTGCCCGAGGTGCAGACCGACTTCATCTTCGCCGGCATCGGTGAGGAGATCGGCCTGTTCGGCCTCTCCGCGCTGCTGGTGGTCTATCTGCTGATCGTCGAGCGGGGCCTGCGCGCCGCGCTGGCGGTGCGGGACTCGTTCGGCAAGCTGCTCGCCGGCGGTCTGGCGTTCACGCTGGGCCTTCAGGTCTTCGTCATCGTCGGCGGCATCAGCAAGCTCATCCCGCTGACCGGCCAGACCACCCCGTTCCTCTCCGCCGGCGGCTCCTCGCTGATGGCGAACTGGCTGCTGATCGCGGTGCTGCTACGGGTCTCCGACGGCGCCCGCCGGCCGGTGACCGGCGCCGGCGGCTCGGCGGCCCGGCCCGCCGGCGGCCCGCCCGAGCAGTTGCACGGCGCCCCCACGGAGGTGATCCGGCCGTGAACGCACCCCTGCGCCGTGTCGGTGTCGTCGTGATGATCCTGTTCGGGTTGCTCTTCGCCAACCTCAACTGGATCCAGGCCTACAAGGCCGACGAATACCGCACCAGCGACTACAACGGCCGCGTCCAGGTCGCCGAGTACGACCGCAAGCGCGGCAACATCGAGGTCGGCGGGACCGCCTACGCGTTGAGCAAGGAGACCGGCGGCGAGCTGAAGTACCTGCGCACCTACCCCGAGGGCGAGATGTACGCGCACGTGCTCGGCTGGAAGCCGGTCAACGGCAGCGCGAGCGGCATCGAGCGGGTGGAGAACGACTTCCTCGCCGGCACCAGTGACGCGCTCATCGCCAACCGGATCAAGGACATGTTCACCGGTGACGAGACCGGTGGTGGCAACGTGCTGCTGACGCTCTCCAAGCGGGCCCAGGAGACGGCGTTCAAGCAGCTCAACAACAACGAGGTCGGGGCGAAGAAGGGCGCGGCGATCGCGATCGACCCGCGTACCGGCGCGGTGCAGGCGCTGGTGTCGATGCCGAGCTTCGACCCGAACCCGCTGGCGAGCCACTCCAGCACGGAGGCCGACCGGGCCTACAACGCGCTGGAGAAGGACAAGGACCGGCCGCTTGCCAACCGGGCGCTGGCCGAGGTGCTGCCGCCCGGCTCCACCTTCAAGATCGTCATGGCCGCGGCGGCGCTGGAGAACGGCATCGGCCAGCAGACCCAGATCCCGGCCGGTGCGAGCTACACCCCGCCGACCTCCGGGTCGCCGATCAAGAACGCGGCGCCGTCGATCTGCCCCGAGTCGCAGGTGACCCTGCGGGAGGCGGTGACCGAGTCCTGCAACACCGGCTTCGCGCAGCTCGGCGTGCGCCTCGGCGCGGACAAGGTGAAGGAGAAGGCGCGGCAGTTCGGCTTCGAGCAGGAGGACCTCACGGTCGGCCAGAACGGCGAGGGCGGCCTGCCGGTGGCGGCCAGCCGCACCGGCGACATGCAGAACCCGGACGGCAGCACCGACCCGGCCGCGCTGGCCCAGTCGTCGATCGGCCAGAACAACGTGCGGATGACGCCGTTGCAGGGCGCGCTGATCGCCGCCGCGGTGGCGAACGACGGCAGCCAGATGCGCCCCTACCTGGTCAAGCAGTTGCTCGGGCCGGACCGCACCACGGTCTACGACGCGGCCAAGCCGCGCGAGCTGCGCCGCCCGGTCAGCAGCCAGGTCGCCTCCGATCTGCGGTCGATGATGCAGAACGTGGTGAAGGAGGGCACCGGCCGCCGGGCCGACATCGACGGCTACGTGGTCGGTGGCAAGACCGGCACCGCCCAGTCCGGCCCGGACACGCCCGACCACGGCTGGTTCATCGGCTTCGCACTCGACAGGAACGGCACCCCGCTCTCCGCCGTCTGCGTGGAGCTGGAGCAGGCCGGCAGCGGGGGCAGCGCCGAGGCGGCCCGGATCGCCGGGCGGATCATGGCGGCGGCCATCGCGGACTCCGGGAGGCGCTGACGTGCTCAGCCCGGGGGTGCAGCTCGGCAACCGCTACCGGCTCGACGAGCGGATCGCCAGCGGTGGCATGGGCGACGTGTGGCGCGGCACCGATCAGGTGCTGGGCCGGACGGTCGCGGTCAAGAGCCTGCTTCCCGCGCTACTCGACGAGCCGGGCTTCGCCGAGCGGTTCCGCGGCGAGGCCCGGACCATGGCCACCATCAACCATCCGGGCGTGGTCGACGTCTACGACTTCGGCAGCGACCAGCAGATCGCGTTCCTGGTGATGGAGTACGTGGAGGGCGACGCGCTCTCCGCCACGCTCGGCCGGGTCGGCCGGCTCACCCCGGCCCGCACCATGGCGCTGCTGGCCCAGGCCGCCGACGCGTTGCACGCGGCGCACGAGAAGGGCATCGTGCACCGCGACGTGAAGCCCGGCAACCTGCTGGTCCGGCCGAACGGCACGCTGGTGCTCACCGACTTCGGCATCGCCCGCTCGGAGTTGGTCGGCCAGCTCACCGCAGCCGGCTCGGTGCTGGGCACCGCGTCCTACATCTCGCCCGAGCAGGCCACCGGCGCGGTCGCCACGCCCGCCTCGGACGTCTACGCGCTCGGCGTGGTCGCCTACCAGTGCCTGGCCGGTCGGCGCCCCTTCGAGGGGGACAATCCCCTCGAGATCGCCATGAAGCACGTCCGGGACACCCCGAGGGCTCTACCCGGAGACATCCCGCCGCAGGTGCGGGCCATCGTCGAGCGCGCCATGGCGAAGGATCCGAAGGCCCGCTGGCCCAGCGCCGCCGCGTTGGCGAGCGTCGCCCGACAGGCCAAGCTCGCGCTTTCCCAGCAGGCGCGCGGCGGTCGCCCGATCTCCGGCGTACCCGCCTCGCCGGCCGCGCCCGCCGCGCGGGCGCAGGTGCCGACCGCGGCGCCCCGCCCGCAGCCGCCGCGACCCCCGGTGACACCGGCCCGCCCACCGGTCGGGCCGCGCCCGACCATGGTCGCGCATCCCGCCCCGCAGGCCCGCCCGCCGGTGGGGCCGCGCGGCGCGGCGCCCATTCCGCAACCACGCCCCCCGCACAACCCCCTGGGGTACGCTCGCCCGCCGGCCGGGCCGCCGCAGGCGCCGCCCCGCCGCTCGCGCTCCGGGCTCTGGACCACCGCGATCCTGGTGGCCGTGCTGGTCATCCTCTGTTCGGGCGTGATCTCGTTCTGGTACCGGAAGTACGCGGCCGGCGCCGCCGGCGCACCCGGTTCCGCAAGTGTGAGCGTGACCTCCGGCGCGGTGCGGGCGTACGGGGGCGACTATCCGGTCCGCGCGTCGTACCGTCGTGAGGTACGCCTCCAGCCGGCCGGCGGCGGTTCGACGACGAGCGAAGGACGAGAGACGCGATGACAGCGCAGGCCCGCCTGCTCGGTGGCAGGTACCAGGTCGGCGAGCTGCTCGGCTACGGCGGCATGGCGGAGGTGCACCGCGGCCGCGATCTCCGGCTCGGGCGGGACGTCGCGATCAAGATGCTCCGTGCCGACCTGGCCCGCGACGCCACCTTCCAGATGCGGTTTCGTCGGGAGGCGCAGAACGCCGCCTCGCTCAACCACCCGGCCATCGTCGCGGTCTACGACACCGGCGAGGAGACCGCGCCCACCGGCGAGACGCTTCCGTTCATCGTGATGGAGTTCGTCAACGGGCGGACCCTCAAGGAGGTCCTCGGCGTCGAGGGGCGGCTCCAGCCGCGCCGGGCGCTGGAGATCTGCGCCGACATGTGCGCGGCGCTGGAGTTCAGCCACCGGCACGGCATCATCCACCGGGACATCAAGCCCGGCAACGTGATGCTCACCCAGACCGGCCAGGTCAAGGTGATGGACTTCGGCATCGCCCGGGCGCTGGCCAGCGGCGCCACCACGATGACGCAGACCAGCGCGGTCATCGGCACGGCGCAGTACCTCTCCCCCGAGCAGGCGCGCGGCGAGGCGGTCGACGCCCGGTCCGACGTCTACGCGGCCGGGTGCGTGCTGTTCGAGCTGCTCTGCGGGCACCCGCCGTTCGTCGGGGACAGCCCGGTCAGCGTCGCCTACCAGCACGTGCGGGAGCAGCCGCCGACGCCGAGCACGATCAACCCGGACGTCAACCCCGCGGTCGACGCCATCGTGCTCAAGGCGCTCTCCAAGAACCCGCTCAACCGCTACCAGAGCGCCGGCGAGATGCGGGCGGACCTGCTCCGCGCCGCCGCCGGCCGGCCGGTGCTGGCCACCCCGGTGATGCCGACCGAGGAGACCATGCCGATGGCGGCCGCAGCGGGCGGCTACCAGGCGGCGCAGCAGACCCAGATGATGGGCCCGCAGACCCGGCAGCAGGCGCCGGCCCGGGTCGGTGACCCGCGCAAGCGCAAGAGTTCCTCCTGGGTCATCGCCACGTTCGCCGCGCTCGGCGTGCTCGCGGTGATCGCGTTGGGCACCGCGCTCTGGCTCAACCAGTCCGGCACCGAGAAGGTCTCCGTGCCGCAGTTGGTGGACCGTACGCAGGCGGAGGCGCAGGCCGCGCTCACCCAGGCCGGGCTGCGCTTCGTGCCCGGCACCCAGGTCAAGAACGCCGAGTGCAAGGAAGGCACCGTGGTCGGGCAGAGCCCGCCGTTCGGCCAGCGGGTGGAGAAGGACACCGCCGTCACGGTGCAGATCTGCGCCGGCCCGGACAACGTCACCATCCCGACGGACCTGGAGGGTGGCAAGTACACGGCTGTGAAGGCGCAGCTTGAAAATATGGGGCTGAGAGTCGCTCGCAAGGACGTCAGCAGCAGCGAATCCGCGGGGCAGGTCGTCAAGGTGTCACCCAAGGGCGGCACCACGGTGAAGCCGAACAGCGAGGTGACCCTTGAGGTGTCCAAGGGCGACATCACCAAGGTGCCGGACGTTCGCGGCTTCACCGAGGATCAGGCGAAGAAGCGGCTGAAGGAAGCCGGCTACGACGTCCGGGTGGTCGAGGGTGAACAGGTCGACCCGGCCCAGGCGGGCAAGGTGAGCGGCCAGAACCCGTCCGCCGGCAAGGACCTGGCCAAGGGTGAGCAGGTCACGATCGAGGTCGACGTGCCGCTGCCCGAGGAAACCCCCAGCGCCACGCCGAGCGCGACCCCCAGCGCGACGCCGACCACACCGGGCGGCGGAGGTGGCGGCTTCCCGTTCCCGACCGTCCCGCCGGCGCGCAGCAACGGCTGACAGTCCTCGACGCCAACGTGGCGGCCACCCCTCTGGGTGCCGCCACGTTGGCGCTTCCGGGGCTCAGACGGTGGCGAAGGCGGCCCGGCGGCGCGCGTCGACCTCGGCGGCCAGCTCCGGGGCCCGCTCCAGCGCAGCCGGGAAGCCGCAGGCGGCGAGCCAGTTCGCCAGCATCAGATGGCCGCCCTCGGTCAGCACCGACTCGGGGTGGAACTGGACGCCCTCGATCGGCAGCGTGCGGTGCCGCATCGCCATCACCACGCCGGAGGCGGTCCGACCGGTGACCTCCAACTCGTCGGGGAGCGTCTCGGGCAGCACGGCGAGTGAGTGGTAGCGGGTGGCGGTGAACGGGTCGGGCAGGCCGGCGAGCACGCCGACGCCCTGATGGCGTACCTCGGAGGTCTTGCCGTGTAGCAGCTCCGGCGCGCGGGTCACGGTGGCGCCGAACGCCTCGCCGATTGCCTGGTGGCCGAGGCAGACGCCGAAGAGGGGGAGCTTACCGGCGTACTCGCGGATCACGTCCAGACAGATGCCGGCGCGGTCCGGGCTGCCCGGCCCCGGCGAGAGCAGCACCCCGGCCGCGCCGACCCGGCCGACCTCGGCCACGTCGATCTCGTCGTTGCGGCGGACGTCGCAGTCCACGCCGAGTTGGCCCAGGTATTGCACCAGGTTGAAGACGAACGAGTCGTAGTTGTCGATCACCAGGACGCGCATCGGGTCACCTGTTCGGGGCGGAGGGCGGGGCGTTGTTCGTCTCGGTGCTGTAGGGCAGTTCCTCGTCCTCGGCGGGTTGCCCGGTCGGGTCGGTGAGCTCTTCGGAGCGGCCGCCCGGCTCACCGGCGGGCTGCTCGACCTGCACGTCGTCGAAGGGCAGCAGTGGCTCGGCCCAGGGGAAGACCACGAGCCAGAGCAGGGCGACCGTCGCCACGGCCAGCAGTGTCGAGCCGATCAGCTTGCCGGGCAACCCCCACGGCAGCTTCCGCCAGATCCACGAGTACACGGGTCAGCCCTCCAGCTCGGCCGGTCGGCCCGCCGACTTCGCCTGTGCGTGGTCGAAGCGGGCGTGGATGATCAGCCGCTGGTAGTTGTCGAACTTGGGATTGCAGGTGGTCAGCGTGAGCAGCTTCTCGGTCGCTCGGCTGCCCGGCTTGCCCGGCACCGGCGCGACCACCTCGACCTGCGACGGCTTGACGATGCGCTGCTGGTAGACCCGGTAGACGAGCCATTCGGTCTTGGTCTCGACCACGATCGCGTCGTCCGTCTTCAGCTCGTCCAGCCGCCAGAACGTGGAGCGGATGCGGTGCCCGGCGACGGAGAAGTTGCCCACCTGGCCGGGCATGGCGCTGTCCGGGTAGTGGCCGGGGGCGTACCTGATGTCGTCCGGGGTGACTCCCTCGACCACCACCCAGTGCTTGTCGAGCTTCGGGAGGTAGAGCCCGGCGACGGGCTTTCCCTCGGCCGGCGGCTTCGGCTTCGTGCTCGGGCCGGTCGTCGGCCCGACCGTCGGGTCCGCCGCCCACTCCTGGGCGAGCTGGCCGCTCAGGTCGCTCTGGTGGGCATCGACGATGACCGACTTGCCCCAGATCTCGTAGCCGGCGAAGAGGAGCACCACCAGGCCGAACGTGATGAGCAGTTCCCCCGTACCCCGGACGAGCCTGCGCACCCGGGAGCCGGTGGTGGGGCGGGTCAGCTCGGAGTAGACGCTCTTGTAACCCTCGCCGGTCTGCTCCGGCCGGAGCTGCACCACCCGCTCGCCGCGCCGCGGTCGCGGCGGCTCGGCGGGCGGCTCGGTGCCGTCGTCGCCGGTGTCGGGCACCGGGGGCACCGCACCCATCAGCCCGGTGGCGTCGAGCCGCGGATCAGCCGGCGGGCGCGTGACGGCGGGCAGCACCGCGGTCGCCCCGGGATCGGCCGGCGCGGGCCCGTCCGGGCCGCGGCCGGTCGGGCCACCCGATCGGGATCCGCCGGGACGCCGCTCGGCGGCGTCGGCACGCCGAGCGGATCGTTCGGTCACCGGCGGGATGAAGTGGGTGGGTCCGTCACCCGGCGCGGCCGGCCGCACGCCACCGCCTCGGCCCGCTGCGGAGCCGGGCCGGCCGGGCGCGGCGGCACGATCCGGGCCGGAGCGGCGGTCGGGCATGCCGTTGTCGGCCGGGTGGGTGCGGCGGTCGGGCATGCGGTCGTCGGCCGGGCGGGAGGGCGCTCCCCGGTCGGGGGAGTCGAACCGTCGGCCGGCGGCGACCCCGGGCGCACCGGCGGACCACCGGGGTTCGGCGGCGGGCGGTCCGGCGGCGCGACCTTCCGCGGCCCGGCGCTCCGGGCCGACGGACGGCCGGTCGGGGTGGCGCGGCGGTGGGGAGGTCTCGGCGCGGGACGCTGCGCTCGGCGGGCGGGCCTGGTTGCCCGGCCACGTGGGCGGCGGTGCGGGCGGTCGGGCGGGGCTGCGGCGTGCCGGGGCGGAGTGCGCCGGTCCGTCGTCCGGCCAGGGCAGATCGAGCGGGGGCCTCGGACGTTCGGCCCTGGGGGGTGCCGGGCGCTCCACCTTTGCCAGGAACTCGGTCGGTTCCTCCGGTCGGGCCCGACCGCGGCCGTCGCGCTCGCCGGGGCCGTCGCCGTTCACCTCGGCACCGTCGCGGACTGCAGCGCGGTGGAATCCTCGAACGCCGGCACGGTGACGGTGGAGACCTGCTCGCGGTAGCCGAGCTGGTAGTGGTCGGCTACTTCCTTGAACACCCGGACTCCCTCAGAGGCGGCGAGCGCCCGCTGAAACTCGGCGGGATCGCCGATGGCCACGATCTTGAAAGGAGGGGAGTAAACCCGGCCGTGCAGCAGCAGGGTGTTACCGACGCAGCGTACCGCGCTGGTGCTGAGCACGCGGACGTTCATGATTGACATGGCTTCCGCGCCGCCGGCCCAGAGCGCGTTCACCACCGCCTGCACGTCGCCCTGGTGCACGACGAGGTCGTCGTTGCTGGCGCCCTTGGGGAGCGGCTGGCCGGGCCCCCAGTTGGCGTCGTTCAGCTCGATGGTGACCCCGGTGCCGGTGAGCGCGGTGAACCCGGCGGCCTGCCGGCTCGCGGCGGCCCGGTCCCGCTGCGTCTTCACCGGCCCGTCGGTGCCGGCCAGCGCCTCGGTCTGCTGCTCGACCTCGTCGCGCAGCCGGGCGGCCTTGGCCTCGCTCGCCGCCACCTGCTCACGTCGGTCCTCGATCAGTTGGGTGAGCTGGGGACGGCGGTCCTCCCGCAGCGAGGTGCCGCCGGCGGTGGTCGCGGTGGTGGTGAACAGGAGCCCGGCCGCGGCGGCGATCAGGGGCACGCCGATCGACCAGCCCGGGCGGCGCTGGCGCGCGCGTCGGGGCAGCAGGCCCGCCGCCGCGCGGCGGAGAGCCTTCTGCCAGGAGGCGGCGCCGGACGTGTACTCCACCGGGCGTTCCCTTCCCGTCGTCTCGTTCCGGCCCGCACCGGTGCGAACCGCTCTGCTCGACCCGAAAAGTCCGCTCTTTTCGGTAACTCCGTGCACCGGCCCGACCCCATTCGTGGCCTGGACGGTCCTTCCGGACTACGCTGACTGTCGAACATTATTGGCCATGGACCGTCGCCCTCGCGCCCGGTTGTCAGGCCGGACGAGGTCGTACCCCCCTCTGGAGAGCGTCGTGCCCAAGTCTCAGGTCCGCAAGAAGAAGGTGTACACCCCGCCGACGGACGTGCGTCCGACGGCGACGGCGTCGACGCGCAAGCCTAGCCCGATCTGGCTGCCGGTCACGGCCGTCGCGCTGATCGTGGTCGGTATCGGATGGCTGGTGCTCTACTACCTCTCCGAGCAGGCCTACCCGGTCGCCTCGTGGGGCTACTGGAACCTCGCGGTGGGCTTCGGCGCGATGGTCTCGTCGCTGATCCTGCTCTCCCGCTGGCGCTGACGGCGCGGTTCCACCCCACTCCACGTCACGCCACGCCGCCCCTGCCCGGCGCACCGGCGCCGGTCCGCCTAAGGTGTCCGCAGGGCGGCGTGGCCGATGCGAGAAGACTCACGTTACTGCTGAGTAACCTTCCGCGTAGGCTGCACTGACAAGCAGCAGACCGGGAGGCCAACTCGATGGGCAGCGTCCAGATCGTCACCACGATCCTCGCGGCCGCCATCACCGCCGTTGCGGTGTGGCTAGCGGTACGTGCGGTCGCGAAGATGACCGCCGTCATCCGGCTCGGCCAGCCCGCGCCCGAGCGCTTCGGCGGCAAGGGTGCGCGCGCGACGAAGATGCTGGTGGAGACCGCCGGCCACACCCGCATGCTGAAGTGGAGCGTGGTCGGGGCCGCGCACTGGTTCGTGATGGTCGGCTTCGTCGTGCTGTCCTTGCTGGTGCTGGAGGCGTACTTCGAGGTGGTCACGCCGGGCGGCGGGCTGCCGATCGTCGGGCACTGGACGATCTTCGGCCTGGTCACCGAGTGGATCGGCATTCTGGGCCTGGTCGGCATCGTGGTGCTGATGGCGATCCGGCTGCGTAACCGCCCCAACCGGCCGGAGAGCCGCTCCCGGTTCACCGGCTCCACCATGTGGCAGGGCTACTTCGTCGAGTGGGTCGTGCTGCTGGTCCTGATCTTCGGGTTCGTCATCCGCGGCTTCAAGGTCGCCACCGACCACTTCGAGTACCCGGTCTGGGCCACCCCGCTGAGCCACGCGGTCGGCTCGGTGCTGCCGGACTGGTCGGCCGGCGTCAGCGTGGCCGCACTCATCAAGATCATGATCTCGATGACCTGGCTCATCGTGATCTCGCTGAACGTCACCATGGGCGTCGCCTGGCACCGCTTCCTGGCCTTCCCCAACATCTTCTTCAAGCGTGACCCGGAGAAGCCGGCCGGATCCGGCCTGGGCCCGCTGCGCCCGATGACCAGCGAGGGCAAGCCGCTCGACTTCGAGGAGGCCGACCCCGAGAAGGACCAGTTCGGTGTCGCCCAGGTCGAGCAGTTCACCTGGAAGGGCCTGCTCGACTTCAGCACCTGCACCGAGTGCGGCCGCTGCCAGTCGCAGTGCCCGGCCTGGAACACCGGCAAGCCGCTGTCGCCGAAGCTGCTGGTGCTGAGCCTGCGTGACCACGCGTACGCGAAGGCGCCCTACCTGCTGGCCGGCGGCGGCAAGGACCTGACCGGCGAGGAGAGGGGCACCGAGGAGCAGTTGGCCGGCGTGGACGTGCTGGCCATGGCCGAGGCCGACCGCCCGCTGATCGGCACCGCCGAGGAGGGTGGCGTCATCGACCCGGACGTGCTCTGGTCCTGCACCACCTGCGGCGCCTGCGTCGAGCAGTGCCCGGTGGACATCGAGCACGTCGACCACATCGTCGACATGCGCCGCTACCAGGTGCTGATCGAGTCGAGCTTCCCCTCCGAGGCCGGCGTGATGCTGCGCAACCTGGAGAACAAGGGCAACCCGTGGGGCGCGCCGCAGAACACCCGCGAGGACTGGACCAAGGGGCTCGGCTTCGAGGTCCCCCGGGTCGGCGAGGTCGAGGACTTCGAATACCTGTTCTGGGTGGGCTGCGCCGGCGCGTTCGAGGACCGGGCCAAGAAGACCACCCGGGCCGTCGCCACCCTGCTGAACGAGGCGGGCGTCAGCTTCGCCATCCTCGGCGAGGGCGAGACCTGCTCCGGTGACCCGGCCCGCCGGATCGGCAACGAGTTCGTCTTCCAGATGCTGGCCCAGCAGAACGTCGAGACGCTCAACGAGGCGTTCGAGGGCCGGGAGAAGGCGAAGCGGAAGATCGTGGCCACCTGCCCGCACTGCTTCAACACGCTCGGCAACGAGTACGGCCAGCTCGGCGGCGAGTTCGAGGTCGTGCACCACACCCAGTTGCTGGCTCACCTGGTCAGCGCGGGCAAGCTCACCCCGGTGCAGCCGGTTGACGGCGGCGTCACCTACCACGACCCCTGCTACCTGGGCCGGCACAACCGGATCTTCGCCGCGCCGCGCGAGGTGCTCGGTGACTCCATCCAGGGCGAGCTGACCGAGATGCCGCGCAACAGCGAGCGCTCCTTCTGCTGCGGTGCCGGTGGCGCCCGGATGTGGATGGAGGAGAAGATCGGCAAGCGGATCAACGTGGACCGGGTCGAGGAGGCCATGTCCACCGGGGCGAAGACGATCGCGGTCGGCTGCCCGTTCTGCTCGACGATGCTCAACGACGGTGTGAACGGCAAGGGAGCCGGCGAGGACGTCGAAGTGGTCGACGTCGCGAGCGTGCTGCTGCGCTCGGTCAAGCCGGAGGCCCCGGCGGGCGAGCCGGAGACCGCGCCGGCGGCCGGCTGAGGCGTACCCCGGCGAGAGCCGGACCACGACGGCGGCGGCACCCCTGCGGTGCCGCCGCCGTCGTTCAGTTACCGGCGGTGATCGCCGTCGTGCTGGCCACCGTGGTGGCGAGGATCACCGCGGCCTGCATCTCGTCGATCGCCTTCTTCACGGCGGCGGACGCCCAGTCGCCGGTGGCGATCTCGGTCAACCGGGCCTTGACCCGCTCCTTCGGCAGCTCCCGGAAGAGCTTGCGGTCCAGGCCGACGGCCCGGGTGAGGGTGAGCAGCGCGGCGGTCCGCGCGTCGACCGGCCCGTCGCCGACCAGCGCGGCGGTCATCCGCTGCCGGGCCGCCGTCTCCGCCACCGGCTCCGCGCCGGTCGGCGAGGGATAGCGGGTACGCGGGAAGACGAGCAGCACCCGCTCGGACTCCCGGCGCAGCACCCCCGCGCCGACCAGCCCGTCGAGGACCCGGTCCGGCAGGCCCTTGGCCAGCTTGCCGACCCAGTCCTTCGGCTTGCGCGGCCGGCCGGAGCCGACGGTGGCCAGCGCCTCGTCGAGCAGCGGCACGCCGGTCGGGCTCGGGTCGGTCACCACCAGCCGCTTGTCCGCCACCTCCACCCGTCGGGCCAGGGCCAGCTCCAGCAGCACCGCCCCGGCGAGGCCGTAGTCGAGGTGCGGGCGGCCGAGCCGGTTGACGCCGCCGTCGTCGTAGGCGAGCAGGACGAGTTCGTCGGTGAGCAGCAGGCCGTCCATGCCCGCCACGGTACGGGTGACCCGCCACCGGCGCCCACGTGCCACAATCACGCCCATCGACGGCCTGCTGGTTCTGACGCTGTTGCCCCTGGTCGGCTTCGTGCTGCTGACCGCCGGCAACGCCTTCTTCGTCGCGGCCGAGTTCGCCCTGGTCACCGTCGACCGGGCGGAGATCGACAGGCGGGCCGGCGAGGGGGACGGCCGGGCCGTGACGGTCCGCCGGGCGCTGCGGGACCTCTCCTTCCAGCTCTCCGGCGCCCAGCTCGGCATCACCATCACCGCGCTGCTCACCGGTTATCTGGCCGAGCCCGCGCTGGCCCGGCTCGTCGCGCCGCTGCTGCGCCCGCTGGGTGGCGCGGACCGCTTCACCGGGCTGCTCGCCCTGGCCCTGGCCACGCTCGTCTCGATGCTCTTCGGTGAGCTGGTGCCGAAGAACCTGGCGCTGGCCCGCCCGATGCCGGCCGCGTTGGCCACCGCCGCGCCGATGCGCGCCTTCTCCCGCACCTTCGGCTGGCTGATCCGGCTGCTCAACGACTCGGCCAACCGGTTGGTCCGCCGGCTCGGCGTGGAGCCGCAGGAGGAGCTGGCCAGCGCCCGTTCCCCGGAGGAGCTGGGGCTGCTGGCGGCGATCTCGGCGCGGGCCGGCGCACTGCCGCCGGACACCGCGATGCTGCTGCGCCGCACCATCCGCTTCGGCGACAAGCGGGGCCGCCGAGGCGATGACCCCGCGGGTCGACGTGATCGCGCTGCGGGCCACCGCCACGGTCGCCGAACTCCTGGACCTGTCCCGGCAGACCGGCCGGACCCGGTTCCCGGTCTACGAGGAGACGCTCGACCTGGTCACCGGGGTCGCGGGGGTGCCGGACGCGCTGGGCGTGCCGCTGGCCCGCCGCGCCGCCACCACGGTCGCGTCGGTCGCCCGGGAACCGGTGTACGTCCCGGAGAGCCTCGACCTGGACGGCGTGCTGGCCGCGCTCAAGGACGCCGGCGCGGACCTGGCCATCGTGGTCGACGAGTACGGCGGCACCGACGGCGTGGTGACCGTGGAGGACCTGGTCGAGGAGCTGGTCGGGGAGATCGCCGACGAGTTCGACCCGGCCGCGGTGGACGACCTCGGGCCGGTGGAGCTGACCGTGCCGGGCGGGGAACGGACCGTCCTGGTCGACGGCGTGCTGCGCGCCGACGAGCTGGTCGAGCAGACCGGTTTCCCGCTGCCCGACGGTCCGTACGAGACGCTCGGCGGCTTCCTCATGGCCCGGCTCGGCCACATCCCGGTCCCCGGCGAGTCGGTGGACGAGGCCGGGTACGAGTTCACCGTGGTGGAGGTCGACCGGCACCGGATCGAGCAGGTCCGGGTGGTGCGCCCCGAGGAGCCCGACGACGGTGCCTGAACTGCTTGTCGCCCTGGTGCTGCTCCTCGGCAACGCCTTCTTCGTGGGCAGCGAGTTCGCGCTGATCGCGTCCCGCCGCACCGTGATCGAACCGCTCGCGGCGACGTCGAAGCGGGCCCGCTGGGCGCTCGCCGCGATGAACCAGATCCCGCTGATGATCGCCGGCGCGCAACTCGGCATCACGGTCTGTTCGCTCGGTCTGGGCGCGATCGCCGAGCCGGCGCTGGCCCACCTGCTTGAGGTGCCGTTCGAGGCGCTCGGCCTGCCGGTGTCGGCGGTGCACCCGGTGGCGTTCGTGATCGCGCTGGCGGTGGTGGTGTTCCTGCACACCGTGGTCGGCGAGATGGTGCCGAAGAACATCACGCTCGCCGGTCCGGAGCCCTCGGCGCTGTGGCTCGGCCCGGCGATGCTCGCGTTCTGCCTGGCCACCAAGCCGCTGCTGCTGGCGATGAAGTGGTCGGCCCGGCAGGTGCTGCGCTGGTGGCGGGTGGAGGCGACGGACGCGGTGAAGACGGTGTTCACCGCCGAGGAGTTGGCCGGGCTGGTCTCCCAGGCGCGCACCGAGGGGCTGCTGGACGCCGAGGAGCACGCCCGGATCACCGGGGCGCTGGCGCTGCACAGCCGTACCGCCGCCGACGCCCTGCAACCGTGGTCCACGGTGACCACCGTGGCCGAGGACGTCTCACCGGCCTCGCTGGAGGTGCTGGCGACCCGTACCGGCCGGTCCCGCTTTCCGGTGGTGCAGCGGTCCACCCGCCGGGTGCTCGGCTTCGTGCACGTCAAGGACGTGCTCGGGTACGCCGGCGCGAGCCGTCGGGGCCCGGTGCCGGCGGAGGTCTACCGGCCGCTGGCCGTGGTGCCGCCGGACCGTACGCTCGCCGACCTGCTGCTGGCGATGCGCCGGGAGCGGAGGCACATGGTGCTGGTCAGCGACGGTCGTCGGCCCCTGGGTGTGGTGACGCTCGACGACGTATTGACGGCCATCATGGGCAAGTGAATGAATACCCTTTGTGTGCACCTGATTGCGGACACGTGATTGAACAACGGGTCGCCTTGATTCCACCCGGGTGCCTTCCCTAATGTGATGCACCGACCGTTGTGGGTCGTCCGCCTCGATCTTCCCTCTCGCGAGGCGCCCGCCGGTCGGTTGCAAAGGAGTCCGTGCCGGTGGCAACCATGCCCCCCCAACGTCACGCCCCGAGCGCTCCACCCGGCCGGCCGGCCGGGTTCCACCGGGTGGTACGCCGTCTGGTCACCCTGGTCGCGGCCGTCGCGGTCGGCGCCGGGATGCTGACCGCCCCCGCGCACGCGGCGCCCTCGGTGGACGAGATCGACGCGCAGATCGACAAGCAGTGGGAGAAGCTCGAACCCACCATCGAGAACTACAACAAGGTTCGCGCCCAGCTCAAGGTGAACCAGAAGAAGTCGGCGACCCTGCGGGACAAGATGGTCCCGCTGGAGCTGGCCTCGACGCTGGCCATGAACAAGGTCGGTGACATCGCCGCCCGCTACTACATGCGCGGCCCGTCGCAGGAGATGGGCGCGCTGCTGGTGAGCACCAAGCCGGGCACGCTGGCCGAGCAGTTGGTCATGCTGGACCGGATCGCCGACGACCAGCGTCGGCAGATCGCCGGTGTGCTGGCGACCCGCGACAAGTACAACCGGGAGAAGCAGAAGCTCGACGAGATCATCGCGACCGAGAAGAAGCAGGAGGCCCAGCTGGCCTCGCAGAAGAAGCAGATCG
Organism: Micromonospora sp. WMMD980; assembly: GCF_029626035.1. Classification (NCBI taxonomy): domain Bacteria; kingdom Bacillati; phylum Actinomycetota; class Actinomycetes; order Micromonosporales; family Micromonosporaceae; genus Micromonospora; species Micromonospora sp. WMMD980. The sequence goes on along the minus strand of NZ_JARUBE010000003.1, from coordinate 5,479,609 downwards.
ACTCGGAGATCAAGCGCCTCACCGCGATGCTGCCGGTGACCTCGATCCGGCCGGCCGGTTGCCCGGCGGTCGACGGGGTGGTGAGCAGTGCCGCGCGTACCGCGATCAAGACGGCGTGCGCCCAGGTCGGTGACCCGTACGTGTGGGGTGCCACCGGCCCGAACTCGTTCGACTGCTCCGGCCTGACGCAGTACGCCTACAAGGCGGCGGGCATCTCGCTCACCCACTTCACCGGGGCCCAGTGGAACGAGGGCCGGAGGGTCTCCCGCTCCGACGCCAGACCGGGCGACCTGGTGTTCTTCGGCAGCGACCTGCACCACGTCGGGCTCTACCTCGGCAACGGGGTGATGGTGCACGCGCCGCGCACCGGCAAACCGGTCCAGGTGTCGAGCATCAGCACCCAACCGCTCGCCGGCTTCGTCCGGGTCGCCTGACCCGCACCGGCCTCGACGGAGAAGGCCCCCGGTCCACCTGGACCGGGGGCCTTCGTCACGCCGGTGGCGCTATCGCGGCGCGCCGACCGGCGACGGCAGGATCAGCACGTCGGCGAGGTTCACGAACATGATCCGGTGGCCGAACTGGACCTGCACGTAGCGGTTCTTGCCGCGGACCACGGTCCGGTCGCCCGGCGCGGTGCCGTCGAACGAGACGGCCCGGTAGTACTCGCCGGGCAGCACGCCGCCGACCGCGTACCGCTGGCCGGCGGCCAACGTGTACTGCAGCGGAGAGATGGTCTGGTAGGGAATGGTGTCCGGGTAGGCGGCCTGCTCCGGGTAGGCGCGGCCGTACACCGGGATCGTGGCCTTCCCGGGCCGCGGCGTCACCACGAAGCCGGTCGCCCACTTCGCGGTGGGCGCCGAGGCCGGGTTCTGGAACCACGCCTTCTGGCCGAGATACCAGATCGCCGTCCAGTCACCCTGCCGGCCGGCCACCGCGTACGTCTGCCCGGCGGAGGCGCGGGCACCGTGGTCCGAGATGTACATCGTGTCCGGCGTGCCGTCCGGGCGCAGCCCGAGGTCGTTGACCAGCGGGGCGTCCGCGCTCGGCGCGGTCCGCAGCACGACCGCCGAGGAGCCGCGCGACGGGCAGGTCTCGGCCGGCGGGGTGGGCGTCGGGACGCCCGGCGGCTGCTGGTTGCAGCCGACGAACGCCGGTCGGTTGGCAGCGAAGTCGGGGTCGATGGTGACCAGTCCGGTGCGCGACGTGCCGGTGGTCCGGAACGGCGCCTTCATCAGGTCGAAGTAGTGCGACCAGTCCCAGTAGGGTCCCGGGTCCCAGTGCATGCCCTTGACCGTGCCGGCGGTGGTGCCGGGCACGTTGTCGTGGCCGATGATGTGCTGCCGGTCCAGTGGGATGCCGAACTTGTGCGCCAGGTACCGGACCAGCTTGGCCGAGCTGCGGTACATCGCCTCGGTGTACCAGGTGCCCTGCCCGGCGAAGCCCTCGTGCTCCAGGCCGATGGACTTGGCGTTGACGTACCAGTTGCCGGCGTGCCAGCCGACGTCCTTGGCGTTGATGTGCTGCGCCACGTAGCCGTCGACCGAGCGCAGCGTGTAGTGCCAGCCCAGGTAGTCGGCCCGCTTCACCAGGTCGACGCTGGGGGCGAAGTAGCCCTCGGTGTCGTGGATGACGATGTATTCGATCTTCTGCTGCTCGGGCCGGTCGCCCAGGTCGTGGTTGCCGTAGTCGCCCGGGTCCGCGCCGAGCTGCTCGTAGGGCGCGGGGATCCACTCACAGGCCAGCCGCACCGGGCATTCCAGCCCGTCCGGCCGCGTGGCGTGCCGCAGCCCGAGCCGGGTCAGGGCGGCGCGGTCCGGACGCGCGGCGGTGGCGGCCAGCGTGACCCGCTGCCCGTCGTCGGTGGTGCGGGTCGCGCCCTGGCCGAGCTGGTCGTAGACCTCGTCGGCGAAGGCCGCCGCCGCGTCGGTGGTGTCCGCGCCCGAGTAGCGGGCCACCGCGCCGTACCAGGCCGCCGGGTCGCTGGCGGCGCCGACCGGCCCGCCCAGTGCCTTCTGGTACGAGGCGAGCAGCGCCGCGCCGCCACGGATGTTCGCGGCCGGATCGGTGCGCAGCTTCTGCGCGTCGAGCCCGGTGAGCGTCGCGGCGGCGTCGACCGTCTGGAGCGAGGCCGTCGGCAGCGGCGTCTCCCGGGCCGGCGCGGCGGCCGTGGCCGGGTCGAGCGTGAGCGGGCGCGAGTCGTCGCCGCGCGGGTCCTCGTCCTCGTCGACGTGCGCGCTGCCGGGCGTGGCGAGCACGTGGGTGGCGTCGGTCAGGTGCATCGGGCCGTAGCCGCCGCTGGTGCTGGGCTGGCCCGGGTGGACGTCCCAACGGGACTCCAGGTAGGAGACGCCGAGCAGCACGTTCGGCGGCACGCCGTACTCGGCCGCCGCGGCGGCGTACTGCTGCTGCCGGTCTCCGACGGCCGGCGCGGCGGGCGCGGCGATCACCGGGCCGGTGGTGGCCAGTGCGGTCGCGGTCGCCACGGCGGCGGCGAGCAGTATCCGTCCGCCCGACGGCGGGGGTGAGAGGTGCATCGAACCTCCTGGACAGGGATGGGGGTCACTGCGTTCCCACCCTCACTCCGGGCACCCGCGTCGGTCAATACCTTTCCGGTGTTGAAAGTTGCGTGAAAGAAAGCTTCACTCGCGTCTCGCGTCAGATATTGGGTACGGAGTGTCACTGCCGTTCGGGTTGCGGATCGATAACGGAGGTACCTACTCTGGTCAATCGTCGGCCGCCAGTTTCATCGTCCAACCCGGGCGGTGACGGTCCGACACCGCCGAGTCGCCCACGGGCGAACCGGGGACCCAGGTACCTGGGGTGAATCCGCAGCCACTGCGGTAGGGCGGCTCCCTTCCCGCCCGAACCCGTCAGCTAACCCGGTAGGCGGTCAGACGAAGGAGTACGGACGCCCGGTGGCACACCATGCCCCGCGGCCGACGTCGAGCCGGTCGATCGACCGGTCCGTGGTCGTGCCGCGTTCCCGCTGGTCCCGCTTCACCACCACACTCGCCGCACTGGTCGGCGCCGCGGTCGTCATGACCGGTGGCGCGACGGCGGCCCACGCCGAACCCTCGGTCGCCGAGATCGAGGCCCAGATCGACCGCGACTGGAACAAGCTCGAACCCGTCATCGAGCAGGTCAACGCCGTACGCGAGCAGCTCGCGGTGCGGCGCCGGCAGGCCGACGCGCTCGGTAGGCAGATCACCCCGCTGCAGGCGCGGGTGGACGCCGCGCTCGGGCAGGTCGGCGGGCTCGCCGCCGACGCGTACAAGGGCGACAACCTCTCGACCGTGAACGCCCTGCTGGGCAGCCGCTCGCCGAGCGAGCTGGTCAGCGGCCTGGAGATGCTCGACCGCTTCGCGCACCACCAGCAGGAGCAGGTGCGCGACATCGCCGAACTCCGCGACGAGCTGGCCGCGAAGAAGAAGCCGCTGGACGCGATGGTCGCCGACCTCAGTCGCACCGAGGCGCAGCTCGCGGCGAAGAAGAAGCAGATCGACGCCGAGATCGCCAAGCTGCAGAAGCTGCGGCTCAAGGTCTACGGCAACGGCGGTGGCGGCCCGCTGCGTCCGGCGCCCTGCCCGTCCGGGTATCCCGGCGGCGCGGCCGGAGTGGCGGTCAAGTTCGCCTGCGCCCAGATCGGCAAGATCTACGTCTGGGGCGCCGCCGGCCCGGACCACTTCGACTGCTCCGGCCTGACCATGGCCGCCTGGGCGAAGGCCGGCGTCTCGCTGCCGCACAACGCCCGCCAGCAGCACAACGTCACCCGGCGGGTCAGCCGCGCCGAGCTGCGCGCCGGCGACCTGGTCTTCTACTACGGCGACCTGCACCATGTGGGCATGTACGTCGGCGACGGTTGGGTGGTGCACGCCTCCCAGTCCGGCAAGCCCATCACGATGAAGCGCGTCGACGACGGCGACATCAACAGCTACGGCCGCCCCGGCTGAGGTGCAAGGAGGGGCCCCCTGTTAACGCATTCCGCATAACAGGGGGCCCCTTTTAACAGGCGGCGGGCGGCGTCAGCGCGTCGGCCAGGTGCGCCAGCTCTGCCAGGAGCGGCTCGGCGTGGGGCCGCGCTGGCCCTGGTAGCGCGAGCCGTAGACGGCCGAGCCGTACGGGTGCTCGGCCGGCGACGAGAGCCGGAAGATGCACAGCTGACCGATCTTCATGCCCGGCCAGAGCGTGATCGGCAGGTTCGCCACGTTGGACAGCTCCAATGTGACGTGCCCGGAGAAGCCCGGGTCGATGAAGCCGGCGGTGGAGTGCGTCAGCAGGCCGAGCCGTCCCAGCGAGGACTTGCCCTCCAGCCGGCCGGCCAACTCCTCGCCGAGCGAGATCACCTCGAGCGTGGACGCGAGCACGAACTCGCCCGGGTGCAGCACGAACGGCTGCCCCTCCGGCACCTCCACCATCGAGGTCAGGTCGTCCTGCTGCACCGACGGGTCGATGTGCGTGTAGAGATGGTTGTTGAAGACCCGGAACAACCGGTCCAGGCGTACGTCGATGCTGGACGGCTGCACCAGCGTGGGCTCGAAGGGCTCCAGCGCGAGCGTGCCCGCCTTGATCTCGGAGACCAGGTCGCGGTCGGAGAGCAGCATCGGAACACCATAGCGACCGGTGCGGGTGACCTGCGTGTCGGACTGCGCTCTCGTACACCTGTTCGATAGGATGTCGGCATGGCTTCCTGGTCCGAATTCGCCGCCGACGAGCCCCGCCTCGCCGCCGAGATCCGCCTTCTGTTCCAGCAGTACGGGCCGGGCTTCGGCTACCTCGCCACGGTCCGCGCCGACGGTGGCCCCCGGGTGCACCCGGTCTCCCCGCTGATCACCGATGACGGGCTCTGGTGTTTCGTCATCGACTCGCCGAAGCGCCGCGACCTCGAACGCGACGGCCGCTACGCGCTGCACTCCTTCCCGCCGGAGGAGAGCGACGACGAGGCATACGTGGCGGGTCGGGCTCGCCCGGTTTCCGATCCGGCCGCCGTGGCCCGGTTGGCCCGGCTCGGCCGGGCGACTCCGCAGGGCGATTGGCGGTTGTTCGAGTTCACCGTCGATGTGGCGATGCTGACCCGGCGCGACCAGGTGGCCCGCCCCGGTGCCGGCGGGCCGCAGGTGCGGCTCTGGCTCGACCCGCACGACGCCACGCCGGTCCGGCGACGCGACCCGCTCGTCGCCGAGGGTCGACGCGGCCGGCACGGCTTCGACACCCGCCGCCCGGCCGCCTGACCGGGTCCGCAAACGACAGGTGCCGGCCCCGTCCGAGGACAGGGCCGGCACCGGTACGCGGTGCGGCAGGTCAGGCCGCGCGGTAGGCGTTCCACGCGGTGAGCATGCGGCTCGCCTGGCCGGCGGTGAACTGGTACATGCAGGAGTCGTAGGTGTAGTCCATGAAGTTGGTGATGGGGTCCTTGCCCGTGGCCGAGCAGGTGTCCCGACCGGTCGGGCAGGCGTACGCCGGGGAGGCCTCGGCCGGGGTGTCGGAGACGCTGTCACCCGAGCCCGAGCAGCCGCCCTGGAAGGTGTGGTAGAGGTTCAGCCAGTGGCCGATCTCGTGGGTGCCGGTGTCGCCCTGGTTGTAGTTGGTGGCGGTGCCGCCGGGCAGGGACTCGTTCAGCACGACCACGCCGTCCATCTTGTCCAGCGTGCGCTTCGGGAACGTCGCCCAGCCGAGCAGGCCGTCGCTCAGCTCACCGAGATACATGTTCAGCGTGTTCTTGCCGCCCGTGCGCAGCGAGGTCTTCATCGACCGCTCCGCCGAGGAGCCCTGCACGATCGGGTACCACGACGGGTTGGTCACCCGGTTGATCTTGGCGAGCTGGAAGGAGAACGCGGTGGCCGCGCCGCCCGTCGAGCCCGAGTAGGACTGGTTGAGCACGCTGATCTGCTGGTTGATCAGCGAGTCCGGGATGTTGCCGCCGGCCCGGGTGCTGTTCTCCTGGATGACGTGCACGACGACCGGGATGGTGACGGTCGCCAACGGGGTGACCGCGCCGGTCCGGAAGTTGGCCCGCTCGCGCTGCGCGGTGGCGAGGTCGGCCTCGCGCTCGCGTACCTGCTTGGCGGTCAGGTGGTTCGGGTCGAGCTTGGCGTGGCCGCCCTTGGCGACGCGGGCGTCGGCGTGGGCGTCGGCCGGCTCGGCGCAGACGCCGGCCGGGGCGGCCGAGAAGGCCGAAGCAGCGGGGACGACGCCGACGGCCGCGGTGCTGAGCAGCAGCGCGAGGGTCGACGTCGCGACACCGGCGGTACGCCGGGTCAGCAGGTTGGGACGGAGTCCCATGGGCCCACCTCTTTCTGACGGCGTGACCGGGGGTGTGTCACGCCGGGTCGGAAACGTGGAGCAGACGTTACATCCCATCGACAAATTTGAGAACGGCCATATGTTGCCGGCATGCAACATCGCTTGATCAACTGGCCGGACCGCTCCGGCGGGGGTGCCTGGGTGCACGGGGATGGTGACCTCAGGTACAGTGGTGCCGCCTGCGGGTGTAGTTCAATGGCAGAACATCAGCTTCCCAAGCTGACAGTGCGGGTTCGATTCCCGTCACCCGCTCCACCACGAAGGCCCTGCCCAGGACGCGAGTCCGAGCCAGGGTCTTCGACGTTCCACCGGCCATCAGCGCCCCTCCGGCCATCCACCGGCCACGCTTCTCACCTGCCTTCTTGCCCTTGTCCGAGGGCTCGGCCACGCAGCGGCCGACCTTGTGAAAAGGCGATGCGCCGCTGCGCGGCCAGCCGCCGCACGTAGTGGATGCTCATCTTCATCGGCGGCGCGGCTTCCTCCACCGTCAGCACCTCATCCACTGACCGTCATCCCTCCCCGCTCTCGGTGGGCTTGCAGCTAGTTGCCGAACGTCAGGCGGGTCGGCAGCCCGTCTCGCGGCGTCGAGCCGGGCGCGCCACTGCCTGCGTTCCGAGATGGCGTGGAGGACTCGGTGGCCGATGGGTGGCACGTCGAGGTCGGTGGGTTTGTCGAGTTCCCAGGCGTGCCATCGCTCGCCGCTGGCTGTGACGGTGTCGGCGTCGCGGTCATAGTGTGGGCCGCTCCACCTTGTCGTCGTCCGGATGTGCCCGGCCGGCCTGTGCCCGCCGGTTCGCTCCTACTTGAGGGGGTCGGTGCTGATGTAGAACACCATCCCGACCAGAGCCAGCACGTCGACCGTCAAGAGGACGAGGTGTACATACCGGTGCCGGCGCACCATCGTGCCGGCTACGAGTGTCGCCGGCGTGTGCTCCAAGAGCGCCGCGATCCTGTCCAAGCGCGTTCGGTACCCGCCTGGACGCACCCGGTTGTGACCGCCCACTGCCGGCGTCAGGGCAGCGATCGGAATGGGCGAGTGCCCGGAAACCTGCAGCTCGATGCCAAACCCATCGATCCGGACCCCATCGACCAGTGACCGCGGAACGCTGTATCTGACGAGCGGGTTGCCCACGACGACATGCGTGCGGGTCACCGCCACGAAGGCAGCCGGCCCTGCGAGGTACATGAGCAGCACAAGCGTGCCGATCGGCACAAGGAGCAGCAGCAGCATCTGGGAGGTGTAGGGGATGTGGGAGGGCGCTACCCAGACGAAAATGCCGGTCGCCGTGCCCATGGCGATTGCCAACAGGGCGAGCGGGTCATTCCGCCGGATCATGGCCTCAACTCCCCACCAGGCCAGCTGACCGCCCCACACGGATACGGTCAAGGTCACCAACTGCACCAAGTAACCCGGTCCGCGTCGGTGCCCCAGACTAGCGGCAGGTCCCACACACCGGCTGACAGCAGTTCTGACCTTTGCAAGGCAGGGTCATGATGTACGCGTGGGGCGGAAGGCACTGGACCGTTGGTGCGGGCGTACACCCGGAAAAGCAGCACGAGTTGGCTGCTCCCTCTCCTTCCTTGCTGGCTACGCGTTATGGAGCTGGGCCGTGCACGACTGGGCCGATGCCAGCGGCTACCGCGGCTTGTTCGACGGATGGCGCCCGTGGTACTTCGCCGTCGCCGCCGTGACCTACTGGCCGCCTGTGTGCCTCCTCTGGTGGTCGATGTTCCCGAGGGCGGGACTGCTTCCATGGATGCGCGGGTGAAGGGCTAGTAGGTCACCTCCCTCTGGCGGGACACCTGCGCCCGTACTCGTTCCGGCGCGCCACCAGGCCGGACCGGCCGAGGTCGGCGTCGCCACCCGTCCGGCGTTTCCGAGTCTCGATGGCGCGTCTGCCACAATGCGGCGTGCGCATACGCCTTCGCATGATGAGAGTGGCGGCCGATCCGGTGCGGGTCCATGAGACGACCACCGTCGACCTGCCGGTGAATGCGGAGACGGCATTTTCGTTCATGTGGGATCCAGCGTCCACCCGCACGCTCTTCGACTCGACGGAAGTGGCGGTGACTCTGCCCGGGCGTAGCGGGGTCGGCGAGATCCAGGCGTTCGTGCAGCGGACCCCGGAGGGCCGGCTCGGCATTCTGCACGAGGTGATCGAGATGGAACAGGGCCGCCGCGCGGTGACGCGTAGTCTGATGTACCCGCCGACGTGGGGTGCGCTCACCGTTGAGCCGCTGGACCCTGGATCGTGCCGCCTCACTCAGGAGTTCTGGGCCGACCTTCCCGCGGGCGTGCTGGCGGGCACCGACCGGGCATTGCGCGATCAGTTTCGCCAGCGGTTGCACGAGCTGGCCGCCCGACTCGGCGCCTGGGCTCGCGATCACCGCCCCTAGAGTTCCGGCATGGGGTTCTTCGCCGTACACCGCAACGGCCGGCCGGCGACCGCCGACGACCTGGCGCCGCTCGCCTTCGCCGGCAACGCCCACTTCACCGCGATGCAGGTGCGCGACCGCCGGGTGCGCGGCCTCGACCTGCACCTCGCCCGCCTGCGGGACGCCTCCCACGAGCTGTTCGGTACCGCGCTGCCCGACGACCAGGTGCGCGCTGCGATGCGGGTCGCCATCCAGGCCGGCCCCGCCGGACGTCACGCTGACCGCCACGATCCATCCCGGCGAGAGCGAACCGGACCTGCTGGTCCGGACCCGTGCCCCCGCGTCACCGCCGGCCGGGCCGCTGGCGCTGGCGGCGTACGAGTACGAGCGGTTCCTCCCGGCGGTGAAGCACGTCGGTGAGCTGGCGAAGAGTCACCTCGCCCGCCGGGCGGTCCGGGACGGCTTCGACGACGCCGCGTTCGTGGATCGGACGGGCCGGTTCACCGAGGCGACGATCTGGAACCTGGTGTTCGCCGACGGTGACGCGGTGGTCTGGCCGGATGCGCCGATGCTGGTCGGCACCACCATGGGCATCCTCCGGCGGCAGTTGGACCGGCTCGGCGTGCCGCAGCGGACCCGGCCGGTGACGCGGGACGACCTGCCCGGCTTCGCCGGGGCGGCGGTGCTGAACTCTCGGACACCAGGGGTGCCGGTGTCCCGGATCGGCCCGGTGCGGTTCCCGGAGGCCGAGGAGTTCTTGGCCACGCTGCACCGGGCCTACCAGGCGGAGCCGCCGGTGGAGGTCTGAGCGGTCAGGTCGAGGACGTGCCGCACGGCCGGCTTCCCGCCCACCTCCACCTCGCCGTCCGGCACGAAGCCGGCGCGCCGCAGCACCGTCAGCGACGCCGGGTTCGCCAGCGCGGCCGAGGCGACCAGCCGGCGCAGACCGTACTCGGTCCGGGCCAGGTCGCAGACGGCCTGGACGCCGCGTCGGGCCACGCCGCGCCCGGTGGCGTGCTCGGCCACCCGGTAGCCCAGTTCGGCGCCGCCGTCGGCCACGTCGAAGAGGTTGAACCGGCCGAGCACGCTGCCGTCGTCGTCCACCAGCAGGTGGAAGTGGCAGACGCCGCGCTCCTGCTCGTCGAGCAGGGCCGCGTGCCGGGCCGCGAAGCCGGCGAAGTACGCGTCGCCCCGGTCGGCGACGAACCGGGCGAAGTATGCCCGGTTCTCCCGCTCGAACCGCAGCAACGCGGGCGCGTGGTGGGCGGCGAGGCGTTCGAGGTGTGGCACCGCGTCAGGCTAGCGAGTCGTAGCTGCGGAGTTCGACCGTGTTGCCGTCCGGGTCGCTGACGTAGATCGAGGTGCCGGTGCCCCGCGCGCCGAAGCGCGGCACCGGCCCGGTCAGCACCGTGAACCGCCCGGACGCCACCACCGCCGCCCAGTCGACCGGCGCCACCACCAGGCAGAAGTGGTCCACGTTGGACCCGCCCGGCGCGCCGGCCACCAGGTCGATCATGGTGCCGGCGTCGACGCGCACCGAGGGGAACGGCACCTCGCCGGCGCGCCAGCGGTCGACCCGCACCGGGGCCAGGCCGAGCGTGCCGCAGTAGAAGTCGAGGGAGCGCTCGACGTCCTCCACCGCCAGCACCAGGTGGTCGAAACCGGTCACACGCATCGTCATCAGATCCTCCTGACCAGGTTGGGAACACCGTCAACCCTGGTCGGAGGCGGCGGCCGGACCAAGACGCGATCGCTCTACCATCGTTGCCCGACGGTCAACGACGGGAGCGCCGGGTGCTGGAGCGGTACGAGATCGAGGCGTTCCTGACCTTGGCCGAGGAGCTGCACTTCGGGCGCACCGCCGAGCGGCTGCGGGTGACCACCGGGCGGACCAGCCACGTGGTGCGGAGGCTGGAACGGCGGATCGGCGCGCCGCTGTTCGAGCGGACCAGCCGCGTGGTCCGGCTCACCCCGATCGGTGAGCGCCTGGCCGAGGAGATGCGCCCACTGGTGGCCGGCATCGAGGAAGCGGTCCGGCGGGCCGTGGACGCCGGGCGTGGCCTCACCGGCGAGCTGCGGGTGGCGTACGTCGGTGAGTCGACCGCCCCGGTGCTGCTGCGGGCGGTGGCCCGGTTTAGCGAACGCCACCCGGACTGCGAGGTGCACGTTCACGAGGCCCCGCTGGCCACCACCCGGTCGAGCCTGGTCGACGGCACGATCGACGTGCTGATCGCCTCGTACCCGTTCGACGGGATGGCGAACGGCCCGGCGCTGCTGCACGAACGCCGGCTGCTCGCGGTGGCCGCGGGTCACCCGCTGGCCGGCGCGGAGTCGGTGTCGCTGGAGGTGCTCGGCGACCATCCGGTGATCCAGTATCCGGCGGTGACGTCGGCCGCGTTCAAGCGGGACCGCACGCCGGACCGGACGCCGGCCGGCCGCCCGGTGCCGAAGGGCCCGGTCGGCGGCAGCTTCTCCGAGATGCTCGCGCTCGTCGCGCTCGGGCGCGGGGTGCTGCCGGTCGGCGAGCAGACCCGGCAGTACCACGCCCGGCCCGACCTGGCCTACGTGCCGATCCACGACGCGCCGCCGATCCGGCGCGGTCCGGTCTGGCTGGCCGGCAACACCACCACCCGGGTACGCGAGTTCGTCCGCGCGGCGGTCGACGCCAACCCGCCCCCGGCGGACTGACACGGTCGTACCCGGCTGGCAGCATCGGCCGGATGCGGGACGAGATCCGGGCCCTGGTCGAGGAGTTGACGCCGGGCGACGAGCGGGAGGCGCGGCACCGGGAGGAGGCGCTGGCCTGGCTGGCCGGCACGGAGGACGTCTTCCGCCGGGTCAAGCCGCGCACCCCGTCGCCGCACCTGGTCGCGTACTTCCTGCTCCGCGACCCGGCCGACGGCGCGGTGCTCCTCGTCGACCACCGCAACGCCGGCATGTGGCTGCCCAGCGGCGGTCACGTCGAGCCGGGCGAGCACCCGGCCGAGACGGTGCGTCGCGAGCTGCGCGAGGAGTTGGGCGTGCCGGCGGTGTTCGCGCCGGCGTACGGCGAGCGCCCGGCGTTCCTCACGGTCACCGAGACGGTCGGCCCGCCCGAGCAGCGGCACACCGATGTCAGCCTGTGGTTCGTGCTGACCGCCGACCGTGGGCAGCGTTTCACCCCCGACCCGGTCGAGTTCCGGGGCATCCGCTGGTGGCCGCCGGCGGAGGTGGCCGCGGCCCCGGCCGGCACGGTCGAGCCGCACCTGGGCCGGATGCTGGCGAAGCTGGCCGCCGTCACGCCTTGACCCGGCCCCTGCGGCAAGGCCCAGCGTGGTCCCTGCCGGCCACCGGGGCCGGCACGAGGAAGGAGGGCGCGATGCGGTTGCTGACCATCGGGGCGTTCGCCCGGGCGGCCCGCCTGACCGCCAAGGCGCTGCGGGTGTACGACGACTGCGGGCTGCTGCCGCCGGCCGCCGTGGACCCGCACTCCGGCTACCGCTACTACGCGCCGGAGCAGCTCGACCGGGCCCGGCTGATCGCCGCGCTGCGCCGGGCCGGCATGCCGTTGGCGGAGATCCGGACCGTCTGCGCCCTGCCGCCGGACGACGCCGCCGAGGCGCTGGACGCCTGGTGGCGGCGGGTCAGCGCGGACACCGCCGCCCGCGGCCGGACCGTCGCGCTCCTCGTCGACCAGCTCACCGAGAGGGGCAGCACCATGTCCGAGAACACCACCTTCCGGTACGCGACGCGCTGCGAGACCGGCGCCGTCCGGGACTCCAACGAGGACACCGCGTACGCGAGCGACACGCTGCTCGCGGTCGCCGACGGCGTACGCGGTCCGGGTGGGGCCGCCGCCGGCGCCGCCGCGGTGGACGCGCTGCGGCCGTTGGAGCGGGCCGACGCCCCGGCCGCCGACCTGCTCGCCGCGCTGGCCGACGCGGTGACCCGGGCCGACCGGGCGGTACGCGCCCAGGGCGCCGACGACGACCGGCCGGCGAGCACACTCACCGCGATCGTGCGGCGGGGCACCCGGCTCGCGCTGGTGCACGTCGGGGACACCCGGGCTTACCTGCTGCGCGGCGGCGAGCTGACCCGGCTCACCCAGGACCACACGTACGTGCAGACCCTCGTCGACCAGGGGCGGCTCACCCCGGCCGAGGCGGGCGCGCACCCGCAGCGGGCGCTGTTGGCCCGGGCGCTGGGCGCGGGCGGCGAGGTGGAGGCGGACCTGGCGCTGCGTACGGCGCTGCCCGGCGACCGCTACCTGCTCTGCTCGGACGGCCTCTCCGCGACCGTCGCCCCCGGCGCGCTGCACGCCGCGTTGGCCGGGGCGGACGACCCGGAGACCGCCGTCGGGAAGCTTGTCGAGCTGGCCTACGCGGCGGGCGCGCCGGACAACGTCGCCTGCGTGGTGGCCGACGTGGCGGGTGATCGACCGACCCGGGCCGGCATGTCCGGCCCGGGTCGTACCCTGGCGATCATGCGAATTGGCATCGTGATCCTGCCCGACCAGCGCTGGTCGGAGGCGCGTCACCGGTGGGCCCAGGCGGACGAGTGGGGCTTCGACCACGCCTGGACCTACGACCACCTGGGCTGGCGTGACCTGGTCGACGGGCCCTGGTTCGACTCCTGGACGACGCTGACCGCGGCGGCGACGGTGACCTCCCGGGTCCGCCTCGGCACGCTCGTCGCCTCGCCGAACTTCCGCCACCCGGCGGCGTTCGCCCGCCAGGTCACCGCGCTGGACGACGTCTCCGGCGGCCGGGTGCTGCTCGGGCTCGGCGCGGGCGGCATCGGCTTCGACTCGGCGGTGCTGGGCGGGGAGACGCTGCCGCCCCGGCAGCGGGTGGACCGGTTCGCCGAGTTCACCGAGCTGCTCGACCTGATCCTGCGCGAGGACGGCACGACCTGGCGCGGGGAGTGGTTCGCCGCGGTGGACGCCCGCAACAACCCCGGTTGCGTCCAGCGGCCCCGGGTGCCGTTCGTGCTGGCGGCGAACGGGCCCCGCTCGATGCGGCTGGTCGCCCGGTTCGGGCAGGGCTGGGTCACCACCGGCCTCGGCGGCGACGACCTGGAGGGCTGGTGGGGCACGGTGGCGGAGCTGTCCGAACGGATGACCCGGACGCTCGATGAGGCCGGCCGGGATCCGGCCACGCTCGACCGCTACCTCTCGCTCGACTCGGCCCCGGTCTTCTCGCTGACCAGCGCCGACCTGTTCGCCGAGCAGGTGGCCCGGGCGGCCCGGCTGGGCTTCACCGACGTGGTGACGCACTGGCCCCGAGCCAGCAGTTGGTACGCCGGCGACGAGGCGGTGCTGGCCGAGGTGGCCGCGCTGCTGCCGGAGCTGCGCCGCTAGGTGTTAGGAGGGGGCCCTTCTTATGCAGAATGCGTTAAGAAGGGGCCCCTCCTTACGTGCCGCCAACTCCTCGTTCTCCTCGGCGTACTCGCCGATCAGCCCGGCGGTGGCGGTCTTCACGCCGGCGAGCACGAGGTTGTTCAGGTCGGCGCGCAGCCCGCCCGGGGTGCCGAGGGCGAGCGCACGCAGTCCACCGATGCGGGGCCACATCCTGCCGAGGCTACTCAGATCAGCCGGCCGGCGTGGGCGGGTGCGGCCAGCACCCGCCGGTCACCCGTCGTGGCGTAGGACTCCAGCATCGCGTCGGCGAGCTTCACCACGTGTTCGTCGCCGTGCCGGGCCGCCCGGGCGAACATCTCGTCCGGGTCGGCGGACCCGCCGACCGGCGTCGCGGCGGCCGGCGCGGGTGCGGCGTACACCGAGGTCACGGCCGCCGTCGCGGACCAGGCCGCACCGACGCTCGGCCTCCACAGCGCCGGATCCAGGGCCGGCAGGGTACGCAGCACGGCGGTCGGCGCGGTCACCGCGTGCACCAGCATCACCGGCTCGCCGTGCCCGAACCGCAGGTAGTCCAGCGCGGCCCGGTGCACCATCTCGCCGAGCGTGCCCGCGGCCTCGTCCGGGTCCGCCGGCGGGCGCAGCGCGGTGACCGCGTCGGACCATCCGGGTACGCCGGTCAGCCGGCCCAGCCGCTCCCGGATGCCGCCGGTGCGTTCGGCGATCCGGGGAACCCCGGCCAGCGCCGACGCGACGTCGGAGTGGCCGGTGAGCGGGCCGGCGCCGGGCACCGGTTGCCAGCGCGCCGCCCAGTAGCCGAGCGCCTGAGCCAGTTCGGCGCGGCGGTCCGGCGTCTCCCCGTCGAGACGCAGCACCCGCACCGCGTGCCCGACCCGGATCACGCCGTGCGTGGCGCCGGCCGCGATGCCGGGCAGTAGCCGGGGCCACCACTCGCCGAGGACGTCCCGCCACTGTCGTTCGCGCAGCTCGCGATCGAAGTGATCAAGCCAGTCGCCGGCCCGTTTGGGGTCACCGAGCGCGGCCCGCCAGTCGTCGATCGGTCGCAGCCCTCGGGGCAGCTCGTCGAGCCGGCGCAGGTAGCCGTCGAGCCAGCGGTGCACGCGCGCGCCCTGCCCGTGCCGGACCAGCGCCTCGGCGGCCATCGGCCCGTGGTTGGACAACCAACCCTCGAACTCGGGGCCGGTGCGATGCAGTCGCTGGTATGCCTCGTCCAGGATGTCGTCCATCCGGCGATCGTCCGGGTTCAAGCGTGCTCGAGGTCAAGCGTCGGGGAGTTGGTCGCCGGTGAGCAGGGCGCGCAGCCGTAGTCGCTCGGCCACGGCGGGCGGGCAGGTGGACACCAACGCGACCGCGCCGACCGGCTCGGCGGCGGCGTTCGTCACCAGCCGGTGCAGCGCGTCGAGTTGAGCGCCCGTGTCGACCCAGTCGTCCACCAGCAGCACCCGGTCACCAGGGCCGAGCCGGCGGCCGTCCACGCCGATGCGTAGCCGCTGCCCACGATGGTCCGGCGGCGTCTCCGCCCACCGGGTCGGCCCGATCCGCCGCCGTTCACCCCCCCGCCTTGTGGGCGGGCAGGAAACCCGCGCCGGCGGCCACCGCGACCAGCGGGCCGAGCAGGAGGCCGGTCACCTCGGGGGCGATCACCACGGTGGGCCGCGCGTCGGGGTGCAGGCCGGCCAGCGCGGGCCCGACCTCGGCGAGCACGTGGGGGTCGCGCCACCAGCCGGAGAGGTCGCTGACCAGGTGGCTGCTGGCCGGCCCAGGATCGGTCCAGCGGAACAGCTCGACCAGGCGACGGTTCAGCACGCGGTCCATCCTGCACACCTTCCACCGTTCGGCCCAGCGTGGATGGCTTGATCGGCTACACGTACCAGGGTAAATGCGGGCATACCACCATGATCATGTTGACTTCGGAAGTGCTTCTCTCGTTACGGTCCGGGCCGGTTTGTTGAGTTGACGAAAGGACGGCCCGGTGGCTGCTAGGCACCTTCGTACCCGCGGATTGTTCTCCTCGCCCGCCGGCATCGCCGCGACCGCGGCGGTCGGCGTGGCGCTCGCGGTCGGCGGCACCGTCGGCGCGGTGCAACTCACCTCCGCCGAGCCCCCGGCCGGGCCGGTCGCCGTCGAGGCGCTGCCCAGCACGCTCGCCCCCACCTCGGCCGCGCCGTCGCCGAGCGCTTCCGCCTCGCCGAGTCTCAGCCCGTCGCCGAAGGCCACGCCGAGCGCCCGGCCGACCCGCACCCAGGCGGCGTCGCGCGGCAAGGCCCGCACGGCGGCGCCGAAGCCGACCGCGACGAAGAAGAAGACCGCCGCCCCGACGGTGGTGGACAGCGGCTCCTGCGGCGCGTCCTTCTACGACGAGGGGCAGATGACCGCGAACGGCGAGACGTTCAACCCGGACGCCCTGACCGCCGCGCACAAGACGCTGCCGTTCAACACGAAGGTCCGGGTCACCAACCCGGCGAACGGCAAGTCCGTGGTGGTCCGGATCAACGACCGTGGCCCGTACATCGACGGCCGCTGCCTGGACCTGTCCCGCGCCGCGTTCGCGGCCATCGCCTCGACGGGTCTCGGTGAGGTGGCCGTCCGCTACGAGGTGCTGGGCTGACCGGCCCGTCAGGCAGAACTTCCGCGACGGACGGGCCAGGTTCATTCTCCGTCTCACATCCATCAGGCATGCTGTCCGATGTACGCACTCGACCCTTCCAGCCGGGCCACGGCCCGCTGAGCCCCGGATCCCGCGCCGGCCTCGGCGCGGCCCTCGCGCTGCTCGCGATCGTCTCGGCCGTGGAGGCGGGTGACGGCCGGCCGGCGCACTACCTCGCGCTGATGGCCGCCGCCCCGGTCCTGGCCGCCGCGCTGGCCGACTGGCGGGTGGTGCTCGCGGTCGGGGCGCTGGCGACCTCGGCCGGCGTCGCCTTCGCGATGTGCGAACGGGGCGCCTCGCTGGTGACCGCGGTCAGCGTGGCCGCCATCGCGCTGGTCACCGCGATCGCCGCCGCCACGGCCGCGGTGCGGCAGCGACAGGCGGAACGGATCGCGGAGCTGTCCCGGCTCGCCTCGGTGGCCCAGCAGGCGGTGCTGCGTCCGCTCGGCCCGCAGGTCGGCACGCTGGCGGTGGCCGCGCGCTACATCTCCTCCACCGCGACCGCCGAGATCGGCGGCGACCTGTACGAGGTGATGGACACCCCGTACGGCGTCCGCATGATCATCGGGGACGTGCGCGGGAAGGGCCTGGACGCGGTCCGGCTCGCCAGCATCGTGCTCGGCTCCTACCGGCACGTCGCCTACGAGCGGGCCGACCTGCGCGCGGTGGTGACCGACCTGGACCGGGCGGTGGCCCGCAACGTCGGTGACGAGGACTTCGTCACCGCCGCGCTGGTCGAGGAGCGCGGCGGCACGCTCACCATCGTCAACTGCGGGCACCCGCCGCCGCTGCTGCTGCGCCGGGGCCAGGTGATCCCGCTGGAGCCGCCGGCGCCCGCGCCGCCGCTCGGCTTCATGCCGGTGGTCCGGCCCCGGGTGGAGCGGCTGGAACCGGGTGACCGGCTGCTGCTGTTCACCGACGGGCTGGGCGAGGCCCGGCGCGACGGCGAGTTCTTCCCGACCGCCGACCGGGCCTGGCGGCTGCTCGGTCACGGCACGGTCGGCGACGGGCTCGCCTCGCTGGAGACCGCGCTCGTCGAGTGGGTGCACGGCCGCCTCGACGACGACATCGCCCTGGTCCTGATGGAATACGCCGGCCCGCGCAGCTCCGCCGCGGCCCCGGTGCCGAGCTGGGAGGTCGGTGCCGCCGACGGGTGAACCGGAAGTGTGTAATCGCTGTCACTTCCGAGATCGGCTTGTCGTTACCTACCGGCGAGTAATACAGTCTGGAGTTACTGATCGGTAACACCTGTCCGGAAGCGGGGCCAGCGAGCATGACCCACTACAAGAGCAACCTTCGGGACCTCGAGTTCAACCTGTTCGAGGTATTCGGGGCGGACCGGACGTTCGGCCAGGAGCCGTACACGGATCTGGACGTCGACACCGCCCGCAGCTTCCTCTCCGAGGTCGACCGCCTGTCCCGCGAGGACCTGGCCGCCAGCTACACGGACAGCGACCGCAACCCGCCGGTCTTCGACCCGGCCACGCACACCGCGCCGCTGCCGGAGTCGTTCAAGAAGTCCTACCAGGCGTTCATGGACTCCGAGTTCTGGCGCCTCGACCTGCCCGAGGCGCTCGGCGGCACGAACGCCCCGCGCGCCCTCTGGTGGTCGCTGGCCGAGCTGGTGCTCGGCGCCAACGCCCCGGTCTGGATGTACGCCTCCGGCCCGTCCTTCGCGCACGTGCTGCACGTCGAGGGCAACGACGAGCAGAAGAAGTGGGCCCGGCTCTTCATCGAGAAGCAGTGGGGCTCGACCATGGTGCTGACCGAGCCGGACGCCGGCTCGGACGTGGGCGCCGGCCGCACCCGGGCGGTCCAGCAGCCGGACGGCACCTGGCACATCGAGGGCGTCAAGCGCTTCATCACCTCCGGTGAGCACGACCTGAGCGACAACATCGTGCACTACGTGCTGGCCCGCCCGGTCGGCGTGGAGGGCGTCGGCGGCCCCGGCACCAAGGGCCTGTCCCTCTTCGTGGTGCCGAAGTTCCACTTCGACGCCGAGACCGGCGAGCTGGGCGAGCGCAACGGCGTCTACGCCACCAACGTCGAGCACAAGATGGGCCTGAAGGTCTCCAACACCTGCGAGGTGACCTTCGGCGAGCACGGCGTACCGGCCAAGGGTTGGCTGCTGGGCGACAAGCACGACGGCATCCGCCAGATGTTCATGATCATCGAGTACGCCCGGATGATGGTCGGCACCAAGGCCATCGCCACGCTCTCCACCGGTTACCTGAACGCGCTGGAGTACGCCAAGAACCGCGTGCAGGGCGCCGACCTCATCCAGCAGGCCGACAAGACCGCCCCCCGGGTGACCATCACCCACCACCCGGACGTGCGCCGCTCGCTGCTCATGCAGAAGTCGTACGCCGAGGGCCTGCGCGCGCTGGTCTGCTACACCGCGAGCTGGCAGGACAAGGTCGCGATCGCCGAGGCGGCCGGTGACGAGAAGGCCACCAAGCTGGCCAAGCGGGTCAACGACCTGCTCCTGCCGCTGGTCAAGGGCGTCGGCTCGGAGCGGGCGTACGAGCTGCTCGGCCACGAGTCGCTCCAGACGTACGGTGGCTCCGGCTTCCTCCAGGACTACCCGCTGGAGCAGTACGTCCGGGACGCCAAGATCGACACCCTCTACGAGGGCACCACGGCCATCCAGAGCCTCGACCTGATCTTCCGGAAGATCGTCCGGGACAACGGCAAGGCCCTGATGGCGGTCGCTGGCGAGATCCAGGAGCACATCACCTCCGAGGCCGGCAACGGCCAGCTCAAGGAGGAGCGCCAGGCGCTCGGCAAGGCGCTCTCCGAGATCCAGAACATCCTCGGCGTGATGACCGGCTGGCTGGGCGAGGCCCAGGCCGGCGAGGCCCGCGCGCTCTACAAGGTCGGCCTGAGCAGCCGCCGGTTCCTGCTGGCGATCGGTGACCTGGTGGTCGGCTGGCTGCTGCAGAAGCAGGCGGACGTGGCGCTGAAGGCGCTCGGCGGTGAGGTTTCCACCACCGACAAGGCGTTCTACACCGGCAAGGTGGCGGCGGCCCGGTTCTTCGCCCGCGAGGTGCTGCCCCGCATCGGCGCGGACCGGCGGATCATCGAGGGCGCCGACCTGGAGATCATGGACCTCCCGGAGGAGGCGTTCTGACCCCTTCCGGGGTGATCCTCCCCTGAAGCATCATTCTCCCCCTCACGACGACGGCCGGCGGACGACATCCCGCCGGCCGTCGTCGTTGGTGGCCGGCAGGTGGATAGGCGCGCCGGTGGGCGGGTAACCGTCGCGGACCACGACCGGAGCACGCCCAAGGGCCACCGCACGGGGGAGTGCAGCGCACATGGGCATTGGCAGCGCCATCTTTCTCATCGCGCTCGGCGCGATCATGACCTTCGCCATCCGGGCCAACGTCTGGTGGATCGACCTACGCGCGGTCGGCTGGGTCTTCATCCTGGCCGGGCTGGGCGTCCTGTTGACCACGCTGTGGTTCTGGCAGGACCGCCGCAAGCGGGCCCGCACCCTCATCGTGGAGGAGAACCGGCTCTCGCACCCGACCGCGATGATGCCGCCGCCGCCCGACCCGCCGCCGCCGACGGCCCCGCCGTCCTGACGTCGCCCCGTTAAGAGGGGGCCCCGCCTCTACCGGAGGCGTTAATAGGGGGCCCCTCCTTACATCTCAGGCGCGGGCGGTGTGGCGGGCGGAGAGCGGTGCGCGCGAGAGTTCGGACCACGCCCCGGTGGGGCGGTGCACCACGATGTCGGTGGTGCGCAGGCCGTCCGGATCCGCCCGCTCCGGGGCGAGCAGCGCCGACAGCAGCGAGATGCCCGGGTTGTGAGCGATCAGCAGCACCGTGCCGGCCGCCGGGTCGACGCCACGGACCAGTTCCAGCAGCTCGTCCGGGTGCGCCTGGTAGGCGGTCGGCTCGTATCGCACCGCCGGGGTCGAGCCGGCCGGGCCGCCCTCGGCCGGGGAGCCCGTCATGCCCATCGCCACGCCGTGCCAGGTCTGCCGGGTGCGCCGGGCCGGCGAGCAGAGCACCACGTCGGGCAGCAGCTCGCGGCGGGCCAGCCAGGCGCCGGCCGCGGCGGCGTCGGCGTGCCCCCGCGCGGTCAGCGGCCGTTCCGCGTCCGGGGCGTCCGGGGACTGTTCGGCCTTGGCGTGTCGCAGCAGCACCAACGTGCGCTGCCCGTTCCTGCCGTCCGTCATGCGCCCAAGCTTGCCTGATTGGCGATCAGAGCGCCGGGGTATGTCGATGCGTGCCGCTACCTCATCCATGGCCGCGGCGGGCAGGAAACGCCAGCAGGACGCCAAGGAGGCGACGTCATGGGCATCGGTGCCAGCATCTTCCTCATCGCGGTCGGCGCGATCTTCGCGTTCGCGGTCGACGCCAACCTGGGATGGCTGAACCTCAACGTGGTGGGTTGGGTGCTCATGCTCGCCGGGCTCGCCGGCCTGCTCACCACGCTCTACTTCTGGAACAGCCGCCGCCGCGTGGTCGCCGCGCCGGTGCGCGAGCAGGTCGTCGCGGAGCCGGTGGTGCCGGTGCAGGGCGACCGGGTCGTGCGTGAGGAGTACCGCGAGGTGCGCCGCCCGGGCTCGGGCTACCCGGCCTGACCCATCCCCCCACAGACCCGAGGGCCCCGCAACGGCGCGGGGCCCTCGCGCACGTCCGGGGCCGGATCGAGTCCGGGGCGGTTCAGGCGAACAGCGCGAAGTAGATCGCGATGTGGTGGCAGATCGCCGCCACGAGCGTGCACGCGTGGAAGAACTCGTGGTGGCCGAAGACGGTCGGCCACGGGTTCGGTCGGCGGAGCGCGTAGAACACCGCGCCCACGCTGTAGATCGCGCCGCCCACGCTCAGCAGCACCAGCGCGGTGACGCCGCCGGAGTGCAGGATCTGCGGCAACATCGCCACGGCCACCCAGCCGAGCGCCAGGTAGAGCGGCGCGGAGACCCAGCGCGGCGCGTGCGGCCAGATCATCTTGATCGCCACGCCGGCCAGCGCGCCGCCCCAGACCAGGCCGAGCATGATCGTGGCGGGCCGGGTGTCCAGCAGCAGCGCGCAGAACGGCGTGTAGGTGCCGGCGATGAACACGAAGATCATCGAATGGTCCATCCGGCGCATGATCTGGTATCCGCGCTCGGACCAGACCCGCCGGTGGTAGAGCGCGCTGGTGCCGAAGAGCCCGCACACGGTGAAGCTGTAGACGAGACAGCTCACCAGCGGCGCCCACCCGGGCCGGGTGGCGGCGATCGCGCACAGCACGATGCCGCAGACGAGCGCGACGAAGAACGCGTACGCGTGGAGCCAGCCGCGCATGCGCGGCTTTCCGATGTCCACCGGCCGGAGCCGGAGCGGTGCGGAGGTGGTCACGTCATCAGGTTACGACACCGTAGGTTACTTGCAAGTAGTGTGGACCGTCACGCTTGGCGGCGCGAGGATGGCCGGATGCGGATCCGACCCGCCGGGGCGCACGCCCTGCTGCTCGACTGCGACGACGCCGACCAGGTCGAGGCGTGGCGTGCCGAGCTGTGGCGCCGGCGCGCCGCCGGCGACCTGGTCGCCGTCGACATCGTGCCGGCCGCGCGCACCGTGCTGCTCGACGGCGTGCCCGACCCGACGGCGACCGCCGCGCGGATCGCCGGCTGGCACCCCGCCGGCTCCGCGTCCGCCGCCGACACCGCCGAGGTCCGGGTGCCCACCGTGTACGACGGCGCGGACCTGCCGGCGGTCGCCGACCACTGGGGCGTGGACGTGCCGGCCGTGGTCGACCGGCTGCGGCGCACCGGGTTCCGGGTTGCGTTCTGCGGCTTCGCGCCCGGTTTCGCCTACCTCGCCGGGCTGCCGCCGGAGCTGGCCGTGCCACGGCTCGCCACCCCGCGCACCCGGGTGCCGGCCGGCTCCGTCGCGCTCGCCGGCCCGTACGCGGGCATCTACCCGACCGCGTCGCCCGGCGGCTGGCTGCTGGTCGGGCGGACCGGGATGGCTCTCTTCGACGTGCGGGCCGACCCACCGGCCCGGCTCACCCCCGGCACCCGGGTCCGGCTGGTCGACGCGTCGTGATCGAGGTGCTGCGGGCCGGCGCGCTCACCACGGTGCAGGACCAGGGCCGGCCCGCCTGGGCCCACCTCGGCGTTCCCCGCTCCGGCGCGCTCGACCCGGGTGCCCTGCGCCTGGCCAACCGGCTCGTCGGCAACCCGGAGCACGCCGCCGGCCTGGAGATCACGGTCACCGGTTGCGTGCTGCGAGTCACCCGGGCGGTCACCGTCGCGCTCACCGGAACCCCGGCCGACGTGTACGTCGAGCACCCACCCCGCCCGGGCTCGACAGTCGTCCGGCCGGAGCGGTGTCCCGGCGGTCCGCCGCCGGCCCGCGTCGGTCCGTCGGCGGTGGCCGGCGACGCCGAGCCGCCCGGTGGGCGCGTCCGACGGCCCGGGGACGTGGGCCGGCCGTTGTCGCTGCCGGCCGGGGCGGTGCTGCGGATCGGGCCGGCCCGCGTCGGGGTGCGGACCTGGCTGGCCGTCAGCGGCGGGATCGCGGTGGAGCCGGTGCTCGGCAGCCGCTCCACCGACACCCTTTCCGGCCTGGGGCCCCCACCGCTGCGCGACGGGGATCGGCTCCCCCTGGGTGCCCCGGCCGGCCCGCCGGCGCCGGTGGACCTCACCGTCACCCGGCTGCCCCCGACCGAGGTGTGGCTGGCCGTGCGACCCGGACCCCGGCGGGACTGGTTCACCCCGGCCGCGCTCGACCGGCTGCTCGGCAGCGCGTACACCGTCGGGACGGACAGCAACCGGGTCGGCGCGCGGCTGGCCGGCGCGGCCCTGCCCCGCGCGGTGGCCGGCGAACTGCCGAGCGAGGGCCTGGTGCTCGGCGCGGTGCAGGTGCCGCCGGACGGCCAACCGCTGGTCTTCCTGGCCGACCACCCCACCACCGGCGGCTACCCGGTCATCGGGGTGGTCGACGACGTGACGCCGCTCGCCCAGGCCCGCCCAGGCACTACGGTGAGGTTCCATGGACCTCAACGCTGACCTCGGTGAGGGATTCGGCAGCTGGCGGCTCGGCGACGATGAGGCGCTGCTCGGGCTGATCAGCTCCGCGAACGTGGCCTGCGGCTTCCACGCCGGTGACGCGGCCACCATGCACCGGGTCTGCGCCGGTGCCGCCGAGCGCGGCGTCGCGGTCGGCGCGCAGGTCGGCTACCGGGACCTCGCCGGCTTCGGCCGCCGGCACATCGCCTACGACTTCGCCGAGCTGCGCGACGAGACGATCTACCAGCTCGGGGCGCTCGACGCGTTCTGCCGGCTCTACCGCACCCGGGTGCGCTACCTGAAGCCGCACGGTGCGCTCTACCACGCGGCCGCGCGCGACGAGGCGCAGGCCGCCGCGCTGGTGGCGGCGATCAGCGGCTACGACCACGAGCTGCCGGTGCTCTGCCAACCCGGGACCGTGCTCGCCCAGCTCGCGGCCGGCGCCGGCCTGCGGGTGGTCGCCGAGGGCTTCGCCGACCGCAACTATCTGCCCAACGGCGCGCTGGTGCCCCGAAGCGCCGCGAACGCGCTGGTCACCGACCCGGACCAGGTCGCCGCCCGGGCGGTGCGGATGGCGGTCGAGCGGACCGTGGTCGCGGTCGACGGCAGCGCGGTCTCCTGCCCGGTGGAGTCGATCTGCCTGCACGGGGACACGCCGGGCGCGGTGCGCTGCGCGGAGCTGGTGCGGGCGGCGCTCCTCGACGCGGGGGTCACGCTCACTCCGTTCGCGTGAAAGGAGGGGCCCCCAGTTAACACATTCTGCATAGCAGGGGCCCCCTTTTATCACTCGTTCAAGCCGCGCAGGACCAGGGGGAGACGGGTGACGCCGCCGGTGACCACCCGGACCGGTACGCCCCAGTCCTGCCGGGTCAGGTGGCACGCGGCGTGCTCCACGTCGGCGTCGCAGGTGGCCGCCTGTGCGGTCACCTGGAGCACCCCCTGCGCCACGTCACCGTTGACCAGCAGCCGGCGGGACAGGTCGGTGGTCGTACCGGCCCCCTCCACCAGCAGCTCCGGTGGGGACGCCGAGACCACCAGCCGGGTCGACGGCCCGTACGTCTCGTCCAGCTTCTGCCCCGGCGCCGGTGTGAAGATCACGTCGAGGGTCAGCTCGCCGGCCGTCACGTCGGTCGGCTTCCGCTCCAGCCGGTGCCTCGGCCCGGCCACCGTGTCCGCCCCCGCCGCCGTCAGCGCGCCGGGCGCCAGCCGGGTCAGCCGGTGCGCCGCCGACTCGACCACCAGCACCTCGCCCTCGGCGGTGACCACCAGGTCGCTCGGCTCGGCCAGCCCGTCGGCCACCGTGCCGACCTGGCCGGTCTCCGGGTCGAAGCGGCGCACCGCGCCGTTGTACGTGTCCGCGATCAGCACCGAGCCGTCGGGCAGCGCGCAGACGCCCAGCGGGTGCTGGAGCAACGCCTGGTCGGCCGGCCCGTCGACGTGGCCGAAGTCGAACAGGCCCTGACCGACGGCGGTGTGCATCTCGCCGCCGGCGACCCACCGGATCGCGCTGGTCTCGCTGTCGGCCACCCACAGCCGGGAGCCGTCGGCCGAGACCGACAGCCCGGAGGGCTGGGCCATCCAGACGTCCGGCAGCGGACCGTCCCGCAGCGCCTCGACCGTGGTGCCGGCGTACATGCCGGCGGTCCGTCTGATCGGGTCGAACCACCAGAGCTGGTGGATTCCGGCCATCGCCACCACCACCCGGTCGTCGTACCAGGCCACGTCCCAAGGGGAGGAGAGGTCGACCGAGCGGGCGTCGTGCGCGTGGTCGTCGACCGTCGAGCGCCACTGCCGCCCGGTGCCGGCCACCGTGACCACCTCGCCGGAGGACAGCCGTACGCCGCGCAGCAGGTGGTTGACCGTGTCCGCGACGACCACGTCGTAGCCGGCCACCTCGGCCACGTGCGGCGGCAGCAGGCAGAGCCCCTGCGGCTCGGCGAAGGTGGCGGCGGTCGCCGGGCCGTCCGTCCGGCCCCGCCCACCCGCGCCGATCCGGCGCACCGTCTCCCCGTCCGGGGCCAGCTCGACCAGGGAGTGCCGGGCCGAGTCGGAGACCAGCAGGTTGCCACCGTCGAGCGCGACGGCCTTGCCGGGGAAGCGCAGCGCCGTCTCCGGCTCGGCGGGCGGCACGTACGGGCCCTCGCCGCGGTGCAGGGTGCCCTTCGCCTCGTGGGTGGCGATCAGGTCGTCGACCAGCCGGGCCAGCCCCTCGGCGTGCCCCTCGCCGGCCATGGTGGCGACCACGTACCCCTCGGGGTCGACCACCGAGAGCGTCGGCCAGGCCTTCGCCGCGTACTGCTGCCACATGTCCATCTCGGGGTCGTCGAGCACCGGGTGGTGCACGCCGTAGCGCTCGACGGCCGCGGCGAGCGCGTCCGGGTCCTTCTCGTGCTCGAACTTCGGCGAGTGCACGCCGATCACCACGAGCACGTCGCCGTACTTCTCCTCGAGCGGGCGCAGCTCGTCGAGCACGTGCAGGCAGTTGATGCAGCAGAAGGTCCAAAAATCTAGGACGGTTATACGACCCTTTAGGTCGGCCAGCGTGAGGGCCTTGCCGCCGGTGTTGAGCCAGGCCCGGCCGCGAAGCTCGGGCGCGCGTACGCGTGCTGCCATGGGTCCATCCTGCCTCACCATGGGTGACCAGCCGGCGCGACGGGGCGCGGGAAGAGGCGTACGAGACACGGCGTCGCCGAGCGTGAGGAATGCCGAGCGGGTGCGGTAGCGGCCGTCAAGGAGTCGGTACACCTCCGGCGGACCGACCGGGGCGGTCAGGTCGCCTGCGCCGACGATCGCGGAGTGTTCGCGGTTGCGACGCTCACCGACGGCCTCGACGCGCCGGACGGTTACGGCAGTCGCCGACGCGCGGACGACGACGGCCGGGTAGGCGTCGTCGCCGACGTGGATAGTCGCGGGCGTGCCGGCGACGGCGGGGGCAGGAGTGAGGTTCACGCGATCACGGTAAGGCCTGGGGAAACTCCCGGTGCTTTCACCACGCGCTGCGCGATGCAGCGGATCGTGAAGATTTCGCCCTCGCCGGTGTAGTAGTCGAGCACGGGTACGACGGCGGGGCGTGGACAAGCTCTGCGGGTTGTGCTCCCCAGGGCATTGAGGCTCCTTGGTTGGGCGGGGCGGGGAGTCAGTGGGTGTCGGAAGGCACGGCTCGGGCGGCGTCGAGGACGCCGCGGGCCGTTCGCGGCGAGCGGCCGATCGCTTGGGCCACATCCGCGAGCGAGAGAGCCGGATCTTCGGCCAACATGGCGAGGACCTTCGCGACCCGCTCGGCCTTCTCGTCGACCCTCACGGGCGCGGGCCGGGACGACGTCCCGTCGGCCCAGACGATCAGGAGGCGCTCGTCCGGCCGGAACCGGGTACCTCGCCCAGCCGCGCGGGTGGCGCGTACCTCCGCGATCGCCAGCCCGAGGAGGCCGCGACGCTCGGCCTCAGGGAGGTCGAACCACGCGGGAACAGACTGCGCAAGGTCCAGCAGGGGCGAGATATCGGCCTCGGGGATCGGGATACGGGCGAGGGCGTCCTCGGCGGCCTTGACCTTCGCGCGAAGCTCGGGCATGACCTCGGCGGCGTCCTCCTCGGTGAACGTCCCAGCGGCGATGAGGCGGCGCATTCGCGCGAGGTCCGCTCGGGCGGCGTCTAGGGCATCCTGTGCGGAGTCGCGGGCCGCTAGGTCCTCGGGGGCGACGCGGGCGACCCAGGCGTCGGCGACGGCCTCTAGCAAGGGGTCGCCGGACTCAAGTTCGGCGAGGCGGCGGAGGAAGGCGAGGGATACGGCCTCGTCCGTCTCGGCGAGCGGGGCCGTAAAGCCGCCGCACCTCTTTCCGTTGCCGTAGTTGCCGCAGCGGTAGACCTTGCGGCCCGTGGCCCCGCTCTGGGCCGTCCGGCCGCCGCACTCAGCGCAGCGCAGGGCGTCGGCGAGGAGCGTCGACGAGCGGCGGTCGCCGCGACCGACGAACCGGCCGCCACGATCGGCCGTGGTCGCCGCGCGGCCGTTGACCGCGACGAGGATACGTGCACGCTCGCCGGGGCTGACTACGCCCTCGCCGACGCTCACGGTCTGGCCGTGCTCGTTCCGGTAGGGCTCGGCGACGTACGCCCAGCGACCCTCGGGCGTGCGCTCGCGGATGGACTGGAGGCCGGCGAAGCCGGGCGAGCGGATGAGGGCGGCGAGGCTGCCGACGCCCCAGGACTTGCCGCGCGGGGAGGGTATGCCGTCGTCGTTGAAGCCCTTGACCGTCGCCCAGATCGTTGAGCCGGTGAGCAGTTCGTCGGCGATCCGGCGCGCGACCGGGTACGTGTCGGGGTCGTGGGCGAGCTGGCCGTCCACGATGCGGAGCCCGTACGGGGCTTGGCCTCCGAGCCAGCGGCCCTCGGCGCGCCGGAACTTCTTGGTACGGCTGACGCGGCGAGAGAGGTTCTCGACCTTCTCGCGGGCAATCTCAGCGCGGAGGATGAGTTCCAGCCGCCGCTTGGGGTCGCCTGTGTCGGTCCCGTCGGCTCCGACGATCCGGCGCGAGCCGTCAGCGTGCTCGTCGAGGATCTTCCCGATCTCGACGGCGCCTCGGCGGTCGGCGCGGTCTGGCGACCACGCGAGGATGGTACGGAAGCCGTCGCCGACCCGGAGGTCATCTAGGGCCTTCTGCCATTGGGGCCGGGCCTTCTGGGAGAACCGAGAGGCGCCCGTGCCCTCGCGCTCGACGTACTCGGCGACGACGAAGAGGCCGAGGCGGGCGGCTAGGCCGCGTAGTTCGGATTCCTGCTCGGCGAGGGACCGGCCGTTGCGGGCATCGCCGTCGGCGGAGACCGCCGGGTGAAGAGCCGCACACCGCAGCGCGAAGCGCCCGCCCCCGGGTCGGGGGCGGGCGCTTCGCGGAGGTGTTACTGGCCGGCCGGCTTCAGGCAGAGGACCCGGTTGGTGCCGCCGTCCTGAAGGACGACGGTGGGCTGGGACAGGTCGGCGCACTTGTCCTTGTTGTCCACCTTCGACACGATGCTGAATGCGCCCTGCTCGTTGCAGTTCGTGGCCACGGCCGTGGTGCCGGACTGCTTGATGCACGAGCCGACCGCCGGGTCGAATCCCGCCGGCTTGTCGTCGCCGTTGATCTTGCCCAGCAGCGTCAGCAGGCCCAGCGGCACGGCGAGGATGAGCACGGCCGCTACCAGCACGGCGGCGAGTACCCGCCCGTTGCGCACCTTCGGGGTGGGCGCCTCGGTCTGCGGCTCGGCGTCCGGCTTGAACGCGTCGAAGCGGCCCTGGTCGGAATCGTCGGACGGCCCGTCGGTCGACCAGGCCGGCGGCGCCTGCTGCGGCGGCGGCGGGAACGCGGGCGGGAAGCCGCCCGGCTCACCCGCCGGACCCTGACCGGGTACGGCGACCGAGGCGCGGCCACCGGCCGGCGGACCGTACGGGTCCGGCTGGCCGCCGCGGCCGCCGAACGGGTCGGGTCGGCCGGCGGGCCCGTGGAACGCGTCCTGGTGACCGCCGGGGCCCCCGAACGGGTTCTGCGGCCCACCCGGCGCGCCGAACGGGTCGCGTGGCCTACCGGACTGCTCGGCGTCGTGCGGGTGCACGCCGTTGGCCGGCCGGTTGTTGCCGGGCGGGTCGACGAAGGAGGGCACGCCGACCGGGAACGGCGCCGGGCCGGCCGGCGACGACGGTTCGGCGTACCCGCGCGGCTCGTCGTCGTCCGGCCGCGACTGCGGTCCGCCGAAGGCGGGCGGACCGTCCGGGCCGGGGTAGCGGTGCGCGTCGTCCGACCGCGGCGGCGGGCCGCCGAACGGCGGCGGACCGCCCGGCCCGGGGTAGCCGTCGTCCGAACGGGACGGCGAGCCGGGATAACCGTGTACGTCGTCCGGTCGCGACGGTGACGCCGGGTAGCCGTGGCCGTCGTCGGAGCGGGACGGGGATCCGGGGTGTCCGGGCCCCTCGTCGGGCCGGGACTGCGGTCCGCCGAAGGCGGCCGGGTCAGCGTGGCCCGGATAGCCGTGCGCGTCGTCCGGGCCGTCGCTCTCCTCGGGCTCCGGACGGGCCGGCCGGCCGTAGACCCGGGGCTGTGGCGTCGAGGACCCGGTGGGATGCACCGGCTGGTCGGTCGGCGGGGCGACGCGGCTGGCCACCGGGACCGAGGCGCTGGCCGTGACCGCGCCCGCCTCGGGCGACGTACGCGGGCCGGGAACGACAGGTCCGGCCGGCGACTGCGGCTCCTCGTGGCCGGACCGGGAGGTGCCCCAGCCGGCGTCGGCGTGTTCCGGCTCGCCCGCGCCGAACGGCGCGGCGGCCGGGTGGTCGGCGGGCGGCGAGGCGGCCAGGGCGGCCCCCGGCACGCGCTGTCCCTGGGCGGGCAGCGGCACCGCGTTGCCGGGGGCGATGCCCGGCGCGGGCGCGGGCTGGTAGGCCGGACCGTCGTCGGCCGGCTGCCAGCCACGCGACGGTGCCGACTCGGCCTCGTCGGCCCGGCCCCACGCCTCGGCGGGGGACCAGGGCTCGGCGTCCGGCACCGCGGGCCGCTCGGGTGCCTGTTCGTCGGGGTTGGTGCCGCCCCAGCCGGACGGCGCGTCCGGAGTCGGCACGGACGCGCTGGCCCGGGCCGGCACCCCGGTGCCGCCCCAACCGGGCTGCGCCGGCTCGTCCGCCTGCCGCTCGGGCTCCCGCTGCGGCGGCACGGCCACGGCGGGATTCCAGCCGCCGGCCTGCTCGTCGCCCTGTCGCTGCGGCGCCTCGGCACCGTGCCAACCGGTGGCTCGGGACTGCTCCGGCTCGCCCCACGTGTTCGTCTGCGGTGTCTCGGCGGCGCGCCCGCCGGCCGCCCAGCCGCCGGAGCGGTCGGGGTCGTCGTCCCGGGTGGACCCGTCCCAGTCACCGGCCCGGTTCTCGGCCTGCGGGGCGGGCCAGCCGCCGGAGCGGGCCGGGTCGTCGTGCTGCGGCCCACCGGTCGGGTTCCATCCGCCGGAGCGCCGCGGGTCGTCCTCGACGCGACCGTCCTGGTCGGACTGCTCCGGAGTGGACCACGCCTGCTCCGGGCGGACGCTGCCGGGCACGGAGGCCTTGGCGGCGGCCCGGGCGGTCGGCTCGGCGGGCGGCCAGGTGGCACCGCTCTGCTGGCCGGTGGGGGCCCAGGTCGGCTGCGTGTCGCGCGGCGTCCAGCCGCCGGAGCGGTGGGGATCGTCGGCCGGTTCGTCGCGGGGCGTCCAGCCGCCGGAGCGGTTGGGGTCGTCCGCCTGCGCGCCGGCCCCGACGGCCCAACCGCCGGAGTGGCTCACGTCGTCACGCTGCGGTGCGGCGGGAGCGGACCCACCGGCGTCCGCGGCGACCGGGGTGACCCAGGTCTCGTTCGGCACAGTGGCCGGCGCGGGCACGTAACCGGTGCCGCGTGCGCCCGCGTCGCCGGGCTGCGCCCAGGCGGGTTGCTCGTCGGCCTGGCCGCCGCCCCAGGCGGGGCGGTTCTGTTCGGCGGCCCAGGCGGGCGGTGCCGGATCGGCGGGGTTGTTCGGCGGTGCGGCGGCCCAGGACGGCGGCGTCGGACCGGCCCGCTCGGGGCCGGTCTGCTCGGCGGCGCCCCAGGCGGGTGCGCCCTGGCCGGGGGTGGCCCAGGCGGGCGCGCCCGGCTCGGGAGCACCCCAGGCGGGCTGCTGGCCGCGACCACCGGGGTCGGCGGGCGGGGGCACTTGGGCGCTGGCCCGGCCGGTGACCTGCTGACCCGTGGGCGGGGCCCAGGCGGGTGGCTGGTCCTCGCCGGCGGCCCAGGCCGGGGCGGCCGGGGCGGGCCGACCGGCCGGCGGGGGCGGAGCCCAGCCGAGGTCGGGTGTGCCGGGGTACCCGTTGTCCTGCTGCGCCGGCTGATCGCCGTACGGCACCGGTCCGCCGGTGCCCGGCGACACCTCGCCCGGCTCCTGGCCGGGGCGGTGCGGAGCCTCGGACGTCATGGGTGCGCCTCCTCCATCACAGGTCGGCCGCCGATGCCGGTCGGGGACCGTCGGCATGGCTGCCGGCGTCGCCGGCGGGTACCGGCCGTGCGGGCTCCCCGCACCGTATCCGGTGGTCGCCCGGGGGCGCTCGGGGGAGCCTCAGCCGTCACCGAAAGTCACCGGGCGACGTCGATGGGTTTCGCTTTCCCGTGTCGGTCCGGAGGCAGTCGATTGGCGACCGTGCCAACCGTACCGGGCGGTGCGGCGAGGTGGAATCCCGGTGCCGAACGACGTGGAACGCCGAAGACCCGCCCGGCGTGCCGGGCGGGTCTTCGGACTGGAGGAGGTGAGAAAGGTCGGTGGCGTCAGCTCATGTGACGCTGGGCGATGGCGAGAAGCTCCTCGCGGACCGCGGGCGAGTTGGCGGAACGCAGGGCGTGCTCGATGGCACGGGCCCGGCGGTTGGCGTCGCGGCGGGTGCGGATTCGCTCGATCATGCTCATCTTGGGTCTCTCCTCCTGGCTATTCGGTTGTCAGCCCTTGATGTCTCTAGTTAAGCGCACCTGGCTACGAATTTCCATCGATTTGAAGGTGAGCTGAGCCACCTGCCTAAGGATCGTAGGCCCACCGCCCCATCTAGCCGACGATTCCGCCCCTCAACGGCAACGGCCGGTGTGCCGGGCGTTCACCCGAGGCACACCGGCCGTTGCCGGAACCGTGACCGGTCAGGTCCAGGCGAGCAGCGCCGCCTCCGGGTCGGCCAGGAAGTCCCCGATGTCGCGGAGGAACTTCGAGCCCAGCTCACCGTCGACGATCCGGTGGTCGAAGGAGAGGCCGAGCGTGGTGACCAGGCGCGGCTTCACCTTGCCCTTGTGCACCCACGGCTGCCCGCGCACCGCGCCGAAGGCCAGGATCGCCGACTCACCCGGGGGCAGGATCGGCGTACCGGTGTGCACGCCGAAGACGCCGACGTTGGTGATGGTCAGCGTGCCGCCGGACATGTCCGCCGGGGAGGTCTTCCCCGACTTCGCGGTCTGCACGAGCGCCGTCATCGCGTCCGCCAGCTCGCGCAGCGAGAGCCGGCCGGCGTCCTTGATGTTCGGCACGATCAGGCCGCGCTCGGTGGCCGCCGCGATGCCCAGGTTGACGTACTCCTTCACCACGATCTCGTCGCCGGCCCAGGTCGAGTTGACCATCGGGTGCCGCTTGACCGCCAGCAGCACCGCCTTGGCGACCAGCAGCAGCGGCGACACCCGGACGTCCCGCCACTCACGCCGGTCGCGCAGCCGGTCCAGCGCCTTCATCGCCCGGGTCACGTCGACGGTCAGGAACTCCGTCACGTGCGGGGCGGTGAACGCCGAGCGGGCCATGTTCTCGGCGGTCAGCTTGCGTACCCCCTTGACCGGGATGCGCTGCTCGCGGTCCGCGCCGAAGCTCGCGACCGACGCGGCCGGGGCCGCGACCGTCGGCGGCTCGGCCGCCGCCGGGGTCCCGCTCGCCGCCCGCTGTACGTCCTCGCGGGTGATCGAGCCCAGCGGACCGGAACCGGTCAGCGCGGCCAGGTCGACCCCGAGGTCCTTGGCGAGCTTGCGGACCGGCGGCTTGGCCAGCACCGGGCCGGAGACCCGGCCGTTGCCGTTCACCGCCGGAGCGGGCGCAGCCGGAGCCGGAGCCGGCGCGGGCGGCGCCGCCGTCGCCTGCGCCGGCACGTCACCCTTGCGCGGCCGACGCTTGGCCGGGGCGTTGCGCGGCCCGTAGCCGACCAGCACCGCGGTACGCCCACCCGGGGCGGCGCCACCGATCAGGCCCGGCTCGACCATGCCCTCGGCCGGCGCGACCTCCACCGCGGCCAGCGAGGCGGCCGACGGGGTCGGCAGTGCCTGCTCCGGCGCGCCGGTCGTGGACTGCTCCAGCGGCCCGGCGTTCGGGTCGGTGTCGATCGCGATGATCGGCACGCCGACCTCGACCGTGGCGCCCTCCGGATGGAAGATCGCCTGCACCCGGCCGGCCCACTTCGCCGGGATCTCCACCGCCGCCTTCGCGGTCTCCACCTCGACGATCGGCTGGTTCAGCTCGATGTCGTCGCCCACCTTGACCAGCCAGGCGAGGATCTCGCCCTCGGTCAGGCCCTCGCCCAGATCGGGCAGGTTGAACTCCTTGACCCGTGACATGCCGCTCACCACCCGAAGGTGCGGTCGACGGCGTCGAGCACCCGGTCGAGATCGGGCAGGTACTCCTCCTCCACCCGGGCGGCCGGGTAGGGGATGTCGAAGCCGGTCACCCGCAGCACCGGGGACTCCAGGGAGTAGAAGCACTCCTCGGTCACCCGGGCCGCGATCTCCGAGCCGAGGCCCAGGTTGCCCGGCGCCTCGTGCACGACCACGCAGCGGCCGGTGCGCCGCACCGACTCGTAGGCGGCGGTCAGGTCCAGCGGCGAGAGCGTCCGCAGGTCGACGACCTCCAGCTCCCGGCCGTCCTCGGCGGCGGCGGTGGCCGCGTCCAGGGCGGTGCGGACCATCGGGCCGTAGGCCAGCACGGTGGCGTCCGTGCCGGGCCGCGCGACCCGCGCGCTGTGCAGGGGGTACGCGTCCGCGAGCGGGGCGTCCAGGTCCACCGGACCCTTCTCCCAGTAGCGCCGCTTCGGCTCCATGAAGACGATCGGGTCGTCCGAGGCGATCGCCTGCTGGATCATCACGTACGCGTCCTGCGGGTTCGCGCAGGTCACCACCTTCAGGCCGGCGGTGTGCGCGAAGTATGCCTCGGGCGACTCCGAGTGGTGCTCGACCGCGCCGATGCCACCGCCGTAGGGGATCCGGATGACCATCGGGATCCGCACCTTGCCCTGCGAGCGGTAGTGCATCTTCGCCACCTGCGACACGATCTGGTCGTACGCCGGGTAGACGAAGCCGTCGAACTGGATCTCGCAGACCGGCCGGAAGCCGCGGATGGCCAGGCCGACCGCGGTGCCGATGATGCCGGACTCGGCCAGCGGGGTGTCGATCACCCGCTGGTCGCCGAAGTCCTTCTGCAGGCCGTCGGTGATGCGGAACACGCCGCCGAGCTTGCCGACGTCCTCGCCCATGACGACGACCTTCGGGTCGTTCTCCAGGGCCCGCCGCAGGCCGGTGTTGAGCGCCTTGCCGAGGGTGAGCGTCTCCGTGGCCATCAGTGCGCGCTCCCCTCGAACGACTCCATGTACTGCGAGAACCGGGCCCGCTGCTCGTCCAGCTCGGCGGAGCCGTGCGGGTAGACGTGGTCGAACATGCTGACCGGCTGCGGGTCGGGCATGTTGAGCACCCGCTCGCGCAGGTGCACCGACTCGGCGCGGGCCTGCTCGTCGACCTCGGCGAAGAACGACTCGTCGACGATCTGCTGCTTGAGCAGGAACGTCTTCATCCGGGCGATCGGGTCCTTGGCCTGCCAGGCCTCGACCTCGCTGGCGATCCGGTAACGCGTCGGGTCGTCGGAGGTGGTGTGCGCGCCCATCCGGTAGGTGTACGCCTCGATCAGCGACGGGCCCTCGCCGTTGCGCGCGGTGTCCAGCGCGTGCCGGGTCACCGCGTACGAGGCGAGCACGTCGTTGCCGTCCACCCGGACGCCGGGGAAGCCGAAGCCGCCGGCCCGGCGGTAGAGCGGGACCCGGGTCTGCCGCTCCAGCGGCTCCGAGATGGCGTACTGGTTGTTCTGGCAGAAGAAGACCAGCGGGGCGTTGAACACGCTGGCCCAGACGAACGACTCGTTGACGTCGCCCTGGCTGGTGGCGCCGTCACCGAAGTAGGCGATCACCGCCTCGCCGTCCTCGCCGCCGGTCTTGCCGTCCATCGCGACGCCCATGGCGTACCCGGTGGCGTGCAGGGTCTGCGCCCCGATCACGATCGTGTACATGTTGAACTTGAACTCGTTCGGGTCCCATCCGCCCTGGTCGACGCCGCGGAACAGGCCGAGCGGCATGATCGGGTCGATGCCGCGGCAGTAGAGGACCCCGTGCTCCCGGTAGGTCGGGAAGGCCATGTCCTGCGCGCGCAGCGCCCGGCCGGAGCCCACCTGCGCGGCCTCCTGGCCCAGCAGGCTGGCCCACAGGCCCAGCTCGCCCTGGCGTTGCAGGGCGGTCGCCTCGGCGTCGAGCTTGCGGACCAGGACGAGGTCCCGGTAGAGCCCGCGGTACTCCTCGTCGGTGAAGTCGACGCGGTACTCGGTCCCGTCCGGACCGAGCGCGGTCTCGATCCGCTCGCCCTCGGGGGTGAGCAGCTGTACGAGTTCCGGTTCGCCGGTCGCGGCGGCGCGCCTGGTACGGGGTGCGGCCCGCTTGCTGCGGGTGGCGGCCCCGGGGTCGCCCTTTGCCATCCGTCTCTCCCTGTCTGTCTGCGCCGCGCCGGGGGTGACCCGAGCCGCGCACGTCGTGCGCCCGCCCGGCAGGTGCCGGGTCGGTCCCTGGCGGCCGCGCCATAGCCCCGGTGAGGGTTGCCGCGCGGCGTGAGCCGGGGTCCGTCGGGGGACCCAGGCCCGGGAGCGCCGGCGCCGTTCCGCACCAGCCGCGGGGTGCGCGGAGGTAGCGGCTGCGTTGCCGTCGTGCCTGAATGATTGCAGAGGAGGTGAGCGGGCCCACAGTATGGCCTCCCCCGTAGGCCGTCGGACAAATTGTGTGTCGACACGCGGTGGTGGCTGGTGAACTGAGCGTCACTGGGTCAAGCTGACGAAGGGCATCGCGCGGCATTTGTCCGAATATCCGCGTGTGCTCTTTCGTTCCCGTCGACGCGTACGAGGAGTGTGCCGGTGTCCGAGCCAGAGAGTCCGCCAGGTGCTCCCTTCCTCGGCCGGCACCGGGCGATGCCCGCCGCCCGCT
Source organism: Micromonospora sp. WMMD980 (assembly GCF_029626035.1). Taxonomy (NCBI): domain Bacteria; kingdom Bacillati; phylum Actinomycetota; class Actinomycetes; order Micromonosporales; family Micromonosporaceae; genus Micromonospora; species Micromonospora sp. WMMD980. Next base: position 5,443,163 of record NZ_JARUBE010000003.1, on the reverse strand, counting down.
ACCGGCCGGTGGTCGGCGCGCACCGCGCTCCCGGCGCCGGTGCCCCGAGTCGCGGCTATTTGCTGACCGTGGCGCTGCTCGCCGGCACCGCGTCGATGCCGATCCTCGCCGCGATCAGCACCGGCACCGCCTCGGTGGGGAACAGCGCCCTGCCCGACGCCGGCACCCGGTTCATGCCGACCCCCTCGGTCGGGCCGGTGGTCATCCCGCTGCCCCAGACCACCCAGGGCCCGGCGCTGCCCGCGCCCACCCCGGCGGTCGGCGTCACCGCCACCGTCCCACCGCGACCGGTGCTCCCGGCGGCCCCGTCCCTGCCCGACGACAGCGACCTGGGCTCCGGCCGTCGGTCCCGGCCGTCCGTCGTACCGGTGCCCCCACATGCGCCCACCCGGCCCACTCCGGTACGACCGCCGCGACCCTCACCGGTGCCCTCGCCGTCGCCGTCCCCGTCGGACCAGGTCTCCCCGAACCCGACACCCGAGCCGTCCGTCACCTCAGCCACGCCGGAGCCCTCCGGCACCTCGTCCGAGCCGACTCCGAGCGACGGGCCGGAACCGTCCACCACGCCGCCGGACGGGTCGCCGGAGCCGAGCCCCACCGCCGCTCCCACCACCACGCCGACGCCGAGCGACTCTCCGACGCCGAGTCGGTCCGCGACGCCGAGTCGGTCCGCGACGCCGAGTCGGTCCGCGACGCCGAGTCGGTCCGCGACGCCGAGCGGCACGTCTTCGGTGGTGACGACGCGGAGCGTCCGCGGAGCCTGACCGGTCCGCTCGGTGGCCGCCGCGCTCCCGCAGAGCCGTTCCGGTGCCTGCGAAACTGTGGGCGCAGGTGGGTCGCCGCCGAGCCCGGGCGGTTTGATCGACTCCACTTCGGCGAGGTGGTGGTGTCGCGGTCGGTCCGATACCGCCACCTCGCCGTACTGGTGTGGATCTGGCGGGCGTGATCGGGCGGCGGGACGGTCGCCGGGCACTGTCAGGCGGGGTCGTCGGTGAGACGGTGCCGATTCGCCTCGATCCAGGCGTTCAACGCCTCCGGGTCGTCCGGGTCCACCCCGTCCGCCATCAGCTGCGCCACCGCCGCGGTGGCCGGGCTGCGTCGCTCACCGGTGCTGTAGAGCCGCGCGAACTCCGGGATCATCTCGGTGATCGCCTCGTCCGTCCGGCCGGCGGCGGCCGCCGACAGCCCCCGTTGCCGGGCCGCGTACGCCGCCCAGGCGCGCAGCACCCGGGGCAGCATCGCGGCGTCGTCCATGTCGAGCACGGCGCGACGGTGCACCCAGTCGAGCAGGAACAGCTCGGCGACCATCGGGCTCCACCGCATCGGGTCCGCGTCCGGGAAGCTCGCCGTGTGGTCCAGCAGCAGGCCCAGGCAGAAGTGCAGGGAGGCCAGTTCGCCGTCGGCGACCTCGGGCAGGCCGAACCGGGTGGCCTCGGGCGCGTCGAGGAAGGCACGCACCAGCCGGGTCCGTTCCTCGTCGGTGGGCGGCGGGGTGCCGGTGGGGCCGGCCGACCGGGTCGGCCCGGGCAACGCGGCCAGCCGCGCGCCCACCAGCGCCCGGTCGGTGGCGAGCGACCCCTGGGCGGGCAGCTCGCCGAGGTCGTCGGTGACCGCCAGGTGCCGGCTCACCTCCGCGTGCATCCGAGCCGGGTCCTCGGTGCGGAACCAGGTCAGCTCGTCCTCGGTGCAGATCTCCCGGGCCTGCTCGACGATCCGGTCCGCCGGGCCGCCGACGAACACGTCCTTGGTGATGCCGATGTTGTGGTCGACGAGGGCCACCAGGGCGTGCTCCGGCCCACCCTGCTCCTCGTCGTCGTAGGCGAACGTGGCGAGGTAGGAGGTCTGGTCGCCGTACACGTCGCCGTAGGCCCAGGTGCCGGTGAGGCGCACCCGCCCGAGCTGGCCGGCCCAGGCCGGGGCGTGCGCGCCCGGCCGGACCCGGGCGGCGCCCGTGGCGTCCGGCACCAGGGTGGCGAAGACGGCGCGGATGGTGGTCGCGGCGGCGCTGCGCCGGCGGGACGTGGCGGCCAGGAAACCGGCCACGAACTCGCGGACGGCCTGCTCCCGGTCGTGCTCGGCGACGGCGTAGACGCTGCCCAGCAGCGCGGCGCCGAGCATCTCCGCGTCCAGCGCGGAGTCGAGCCTCGTCACGTCGCGCGCGGCGTGCAGCACCGCGTCGTAGGGGGTCTGTGGCGTGGCCATGCACCGACCCTACGCCGCGCGGTCGGCCATCACACCGGTCAGCACGCCGGGTTCAGCGCCGCTCGGCCTCCCGCAGTGCGTCCCGTGCCGCGCCGTAACGCGCCAGCACCGCCCAGACCGGGTCCAGCACGTACTTCTCGCCGACGCTGCCCACGGAGGTGAGCAGGCGCTGCTCGGCCCGCCGCCGGGCGCGCCGCGCCGCCCAGCCGACCACCGGCCGGGTCAGTGCCGCGACCAGCAACCCGGCGAGCAGGCCGCCCAGCAGCAGCACGGTGGGCCAGGGCACCTCGCCGAGCGTCGGGTGCGCCAACGGCGGCAGGCCGAGGAAACGCAGCGCGTAGCCCAGGAGCAGCCAGAGCAACCCGCCGAGCGCGGCGAGGGTGACCAGCCACTGGATGCCGCCGACCACCCGCCACCACGCCGGCCGCCGGTCCATGCCGAGGTCGGTGGCGGCGACCGCGTGGTCGAGCGCGCCCGGCAGGTCGGTCAGCCGGGACCGGGCCGCGGCGGTCACCGCCGCCGGCCAGGGCGCCGGCAGGTCGGTGCTGGAGCGGTCGGAAACCGCGCGGATGGCCAGGTGCAGCGACGAACGCTGCGCAGCGGTCGGATCGGGTACGGAGGTGGCCGAGATCAGGCTCTCCGCCGGCGCGTCCGGGTCACGCCCGGGCAGGTGCAGCCGGCGCAGCGGGTCCGGACGCAGCTTCCGCCAACCCCGCACCAGCGGCCAGCCGGTGCTGCTCACCGCCCGGTGCCGGTAGGCGCCCTCGACCGCCTGCGCCACGGTCGGCACGCCGGCCGTCCCGGCGAGCGCCCGGGTCAGCTCCTGCGCCGAGGCGTCGCCCGGCCGGGTGCGCGGCGGCTCGGGCCCGACCAGCGGCTCCAGATCGGCCACCACGGCGTCCACGTCGCCGGAGAGCCGGCGCAGGGCGGCCTGCCGTTCGGCGACCGTCTTCTCCAACTCACCCCGCAGCCCGGCGAGCCCGGCCGGGTCGGTGGCCACGGTGGGCAGCATCGGCACCCCGCCCAGCCCGTCGGCGTCGAGCAGTCGGCGCAGGTCGTCGAGGACCGTGGGCAGCTCGGTCGGGTGCAGCCGGTCGGCCTGGTTGAGCACCACCACGGTCACGTCCTTGTGCCGGTGGAACTCGCGCAGGTAGCTGGTGTGGATCACGCGGTCGGCGTACTTCTGCGGGTCGACCACCCAGACCACGAGGTCGACCAGGCCGAGCAGCCGGTCGACCTCCAGCCGGTGGTGGTGCTGCACCGAGTCGAAGTCGGGCAGGTCGAGCAGGACGAGACCGTGCAGGGTGGACTCGTCGTCGCCGTCCAGTGGGCTCTCCCGGACGAAGCGGTGCCGGGGCAGCACGCCGACCCAGTCGAGCAACCGGACCGCGCCGTCGAGCGGCCCCCACACGCAGGCGTGCGCCACCCCGGTGGTCGGGCGGCGCACGCCGACCGGGGAGAGATCCATCCGGGCCAGCGCGTTGAACAGGCTGGACTTGCCGCTTCCGGTGGCGCCGGCGAGGGCGACCACGGTGTGGCGGCCGGAGAGGGCGAGCCGGTCGCCGGCCCGCTCGACCACCGTGTGCCCGGCCACCAGTTGGGCGTCGGGCACCTGTCCGTCCACCGCGCGGAGGAACCGCTGGACCGCCTCCAGACGGGCGATCAGGACGTCCGGGTCGACCCGCTGGTCGGCCCGGAACGCCTCGCGCACCCGTCCCACGATGTTCGTCATGGGCGGAGACCGTCCTGTCCGGTGGTGGGCAACGCGGTGTCGGCGGTGGACAGGCCGCTGCGGTGCCGGGCCCGCTCGACGGTCCCGGCGCCCCGGCGCAGCGTCTCGCCGGCGTCGGTGGCCGGCCGGGCGGCCTCGGTGCGGGCGAGGAAACGAGCGGCCTCCTCGGCCATCAGCGCGCCGACCCGGTCGAGCAGGTCGACCCGTGCCTTGCGGGCCAGGTTCCGCACCGCCTGGTCACCGAAGATGGCCTGGAGCACGGTCTGGCCGGCGACCGCGGTGCCGGTGCCCGCGGCCACCTCCAGGCCGGTCGGGATGAACGCGGTGGAGGCGAAGACGCCGATCATGACGGCCAGTCCGGTGGCGTTGACCGCGTAGGCGGCGGTGCGGGCCACGAACCGCCGATCGGCGCCCTCGACCCGGACCAGCTCCAGGACCCCGCGCTGCCAGTCGCGGACCAGTTGCTCACCGCGCGCGGGCAGGTCGGCCGAGGCGTGCGCCAGCTCCGGTTCGAGCAGCGCCGCGCCGGCCGGATGCGCCTTCCACCCGGTGTACGCGTTCTCCGCCGCCTCGGCGGCCACGCCGCGCAGCAACGTGACGAGTTGCGACTCGATCGCGGTACGCAGCTCCGCGGCCGGCGCGGGCCGCCCGGTGACCGCCGCGACCACCCGGTCACGCAGCCGCCCGATCCGCGCCTCCAGGCTGCGGAAGAACTCGCCGGTGCCGACGAACTCCTGCCAGCGGGCCAGCACCTCGCCCCGGAGCAGCCGGCCGTCCTTGAGCCCCTGGTCGACGGTGCGCTCCGCACCCCGGTAGGCGGCCCGGACCCGTTCGTCGAGCGCCTCGGCGGCGGCCACCTGCTCGTCGGCGGCGTCGGCCAGCCCCTCGACCACCGGACGCAGGGCGGCCAGCGCGCCGTCGAGCGTCTGCCGGACCACCGCCGAGCGGGCCTCCGCGTCGCCGGCGAGGCGGGCGAACCACCCGCTCAGCGGGGCGGTCATCCGGTCGGGCAGCAGCCCCTGCCCGTCCACCCAGGTCTCCGGCAGCACGAACAGCGGCGCGGCGCCGAGCTCCTGGCTGGCGAGCATCTGCGACAGGTGGGCGGCGATCTCGTCGGCGGCCTCGGGCGGAACCCGGTCGAGCACCATGGCCACGGCCGTGCCCCGGGCCCGGGCGCTGCGCAGCAGCTCCCAGGGGACGGCGTCGGCGTAGCGCGCGGCGGTGGTGACGAACAACCAGAGGTCGGCGGCGGCGAGCAGTTGCCCGGCGAGCGCCCGGTTGGCGTCGACCACCGAGTCGATGTCGGGCGCGTCCAGGAAGGCCAGGCCGGGTGGCAGCGCCGGGGCGGTGACCAGTTGCAGGGTGCCGGGATGCTCGCTCGGTTCGGTGGTGCGGGTCAGACCGGGCAGCAACTCGCCCTGGCGGAACCAGGCCGCGTCGGCCGGGTTGCAGACCAGGACCGGGGAGCGGGTGGTCGGTCGGAGCACGCCGGCCGCGCTGACCCGGGCCTGGACCAGGCTGTTGACCAACGTCGACTTGCCGGCGCCGGTCGAGCCGCCGACCACCACCAGCAGCGGGGCGTCGAGCCGGGCCAGCCGCGGCAGCAGGTAGTCGTCGATCTGGTCGGTGAGGCTGTGGGCGGCCTGCCGGGCCGACTCGGCCGACGGCAGCGTCAGCGGGAAGCGAGCCGCGTCGATCGCGGACCGCAGGCCGGCGAGCGCGGCGGACAGCCCCGAGGCGTCTCCGCCGGGCGGGTTCTCGCCGTCGGTGGTTGCGGTGCGGGCGGCGACGGCGGGCGCGCCGGCACGGGTGGCGGGATCGCCATGCGTCGTCACCGCTAAAGCGTGCCCGACCGACGCAAGGTAAGACAACCGGACGGTAATAACGGTCAGGTTGCGCCGGGTCGACTCAACCTCGACTTGCGGTTTGCCGACGGCGTGGCACTATTGAGTCAAGTTCACTCAACTTGTGGTGCGGCCGCCTCCGGGCGACCCGCCGGGCAGGTCGTCCGACCTGCTCACCCGTTACGAAGCGAGGAAGCGAACATGGCACGTGCGGTCGGCATCGACCTCGGCACGACGAACTCCTGCGTCAGCGTTCTCGAGGGCGGTGAGCCCACCGTCATCGCCAACGCCGAGGGCTCGCGGACGACTCCCTCGATCGTCGCGTTCGCCCGCAACGGCGAGGTGCTCGTCGGTGAGGTCGCCAAGCGTCAGGCGGTGACCAACCCCGACCGGACCATCCGCTCGGTCAAGCGGGAGATCGGCACCAACTGGACCGTCGACATCGACGGCAAGAAGTACACCCCGCAGGAGATCTCCGCGCGGACGCTGATGAAGCTCAAGCGGGACGCCGAGGCCTACCTGGGTGAGCAGATCGCGGACGCGGTGATCACCGTCCCCGCCTACTTCAACGACGGGCAGCGCCAGGCCACCAAGGAGGCCGGTGAGATCGCCGGTTTCAACGTGCTGCGGATCGTGAACGAGCCGACCGCGGCGGCCCTGGCGTACGGCCTGGACAAGGGCTCCAAGGAGCAGACCGTCCTGGTCTTCGACCTCGGTGGCGGCACCTTCGACGTGTCGCTGCTGGAGCTGGCCGAGGGCGTGGTCGAGGTCAAGTCGACGAGCGGTGACAACCAGCTCGGCGGCGACGACTGGGACCAGCGGATCATCGACCACCTGGTGAAGACGTTCCGGGGCGAGCACGGCATCGACCTCTCCCAGGACAAGATGGCCATGCAGCGGCTCAAGGAGGCGGCCGAGAAGGCCAAGATCGAGCTGTCCGCCGCCACCACCAGCAACATCAACCTGCCCTACATCACCGCCGGCTCCGCCGGCCCGCTGCACCTCGACGTGACGCTGAGCCGCGCCGAGTTCCAGCGCATGACGCAGGACCTGCTGGACCGCTGCAAGGGCCCGTTCGAGCAGGCCGTCAAGGACGCCGGGATCAAGGTCTCCGACGTCGACCACGTCATCCTGGTCGGCGGCTCGACCCGGATGCCGGCCGTCACCGACCTGGTCAAGCAGCTCACCGGCCGCGACCCGAACAAGGGCGTCAACCCGGACGAGGTCGTCGCCGTCGGCGCCGCCCTCCAGGCCGGCGTGCTCAAGGGTGAGGTCAAGGACGTCCTGCTGCTCGACGTGACCCCGCTGAGCCTGGGCATCGAGACCAAGGGCGGCATCTTCACCAAGCTCATCGAGCGCAACACCACCATCCCGACCAAGCGCTCCGAGGTCTTCACCACGGCCGACGACAACCAGCCGTCGGTGCTGATCCAGGTGTTCCAGGGCGAGCGCGAGATCGCGGCCTACAACAAGAAGCTCGGCACCTTCGAGCTGACCGGCCTCCCGCCGGCGCCGCGCGGCGTGCCGCAGATCGAGGTCACGTTCGACATCGACGCCAACGGCATCGTGAACGTGCACGCCAAGGACCTGGGCACCGGCAAGGAGCAGAAGATGACCATCACCGGCGGCTCCTCGCTGCCGAAGGACGACATCGAGCGCATGCGCCGGGACGCCGAGGAGCACGCCGACGAGGACAAGCGCCGTCGCGAGGAGGCGGAGACCCGCAACGTCGCCGAGGCGCTCCAGTGGCAGACCGAGAAGTTCCTCGCCGAGAGCGGCGACAAGCTGCCGGCGGAGAACCGCGACCAGCTCAACGAGGCGCTCGGCGAGCTGCGCAGCGCCCTCGGCGGGCAGGACATCGACAAGATCAAGGCCGCGCACGAGAAGCTGGCCCAGGTCTCCCAGCAGGCCGGTTCGCTGCTCTACGCCCAGCAGCAGGAGGGCGAGCCGGGTGCCCAGGGCGCCCCGGGTGCCGGTGCGGCCGGCCCCGGTGCCGGCGCCGGTGCGACCGGTGGCCCGCAGGCCGGCGGCGCCGACGACGTGGTCGACGCGGAGATCGTGGACGAGGACAAGAAGTGACAGCCGGTCCCCGACCCGACTCGCACCGCAGAGGGATGAGGTAACCGCATGACGGACACGCCACGAGCGGCCGACCCGGGCTCCACCGGGTCGGCGCCGGGTGGCTCCGCCGGCGCCGGCAAGGACGCCGGCGACGAGCCGCGGGTCGTCATCCGCGACAAGCGCAAGCTCGGCAAGGTGACCGAGGAGCCGGCGAACGACGCCTCGGCCGCCGACGCCGCCGCGGACGCGCCCGCCGAGGGGCTCGTCGAGGAGGCCGAGGTGGTGGTCGACGAGATCGTCGGCGAGGCCGACGTCTCCGGGCCGCCCGTGGTCGACGCGCCCGCCGAGCCGAGCGGGGAGACCGGCGGCACGGCCGCCCCGCTCGGCGCCGAGCTGGAGTCGCTCCGCTCCGACCTGGAGGAGCGCACCCGCGATCTCCAGCGGGTCTCGGCGGAGTACGCCAACTACCGCAAGCGGGTCGACCGGGACCGCAACCTGGTCCAGGAGCAGGCGACCGGCGGGGTGCTCACCGCGTTGCTGCCGATCCTCGACGACCTGGACCGGGCCCGCGAGCACGGCGACTTGGTGGGCCCGTTCGGCAGCGTGGCCGAGCAGCTCACCGGCGCGCTGGGCAAGTTCGGCCTGACCGCGTTCGGCGAGCAGGGCGACCCGTTCGACCCGACCCGGCACGAGGCGGTGGCGCACCAGACGTCCGCCGAGGTGACCGAGCCGACCTGCGTGCAGGTCATGCGCCGGGGCTACCAGCTCGGCGAGCGGCTGCTGCGGCCGGCCCTGGTCGCGGTCGCGGACCCGGAGTAGTGCCGACCCGTGACGTCCCGCCCGCCCCGCTCGGGCGGGCGGGACGATCGGGATCCGACCCGTGGAAGGGGGTGGACCGGTGAGTTCCAAGGACTGGATCGAGAAGGACTACTACGCCGCGTTGGGCGTGGACAAGTCCGCCTCCTCGGACGACATCAAGAAGTCGTACCGGAAGCTGGCCCGGGAGTCGCACCCGGACCACAACCCCGGTGACACCGGGGCCGAGGAGCGGTTCAAGACCGTTTCCGAGGCGTACGCGGTGCTCGGCGACGAGAAGAAGCGGCGCGAGTACGACGAGATGCGGTCGCTCTTCGGCTCGGGCGCGTTCCGGCGCGGCGCCCGCGGCGCGGGCCAGCCGGGCGGCGCGCCGTTCGACGTCTCCGACCTGTTCGGCGGAGGCGGCGGTGGTGGCGGCGACACCCGGTTCGGCGGGGGCGGCTTCACCGACCTGTTCAGCACGATCTTCTCCGGCGGCGGCGCGGCCCGCCCGCGCGGCTCCGCCCGCGGCCGGGACGTCGAGGCCGAGGTGGCGCTCGACTTCTCCGACGCGGTTCGCGGCGTCACGCTGCCGCTGACCCTGCGCGCGCCCGGGGTCTGCGACACCTGCCACGGCAACGGCGCGAAGCCGGGCACCCAACCGGTCGCCTGCCCGGTCTGCCACGGCGCCGGGGTCACGACCCGTAACCAGGGGTCGTTCAGCTTCTCCGAGCCGTGCCGCAACTGCCAGGGTGTCGGCACGGTCGTCGAGGAGAAGTGCCCGGAGTGCCACGGCACCGGCGGGGTCACCAAGACCCGCACGCTGAACGTGCGCTTCCCGGCCGGCGTGGCCGACGGGCAGCGGATCCGGTTGGCCGGCCGAGGTGAGCCGGGCGAGCGGGGCGGTCCGGCCGGTGACCTGTTCGTGCACGTGAAGGTCCGCCCGGACGACCTGTTCGGGCGCACCGGGGACGATCTCACCCTGAACGTCCCGATCACGTACGCCGAGGCCGTGCTCGGCACCGACCTGCGGGTCCCGACCCTGGACGGCACGGTGACTCTGCGGGTTCCGCCGGGTACTCCCGCCGGACGGGTGCTGCGGGCCCGGGGCAAGGGCGTCGTCCGCAAGGACGGCCGCGCCGGTGACCTGCTGGTCACGCTGGACGTGGTGGTCCCGGCGACGGTGTCGGACGAGGCGCGGGCGGCCCTGGAGACCTTCGCGGCGCAGACCCCGCCCGCCGCGCGGGAACATCTCGACGCGCGGGTGCGTCGATTCGGTTGACGGCGGCAGCGGAGGTGAGCGGGCATGTCGGAGGAGTACGTCGGGTCGGGTGACCCGGCCTACGAGGCCAAGATTCTGATGATCTCGGTGGCCGCGCGGATGGCGGGCATGCATCCCCAGACGCTGCGCCAGTACGACCGGCTGGGCCTGGTGCAGCCCGGCCGGGCGGCCGGCGGCGGTCGACGGTACAGCGTCCGGGACGTGGTGCTGCTCCGCGAGGTGCAGCGCCTCAGCCAGGACGACGGGATCAACCTGGCCGGTGTGAAGCGGATCATCGGGCTGGAGCGGCTGTTGGAGGAGGCGCAGCAGCGGGTGGCCCGGCTGGAGGCGGAGCTGGATGCCGCGTACCGGCGGATCGCCGAGCTGGAGTCGCTGGGCGGTTTCGCCCGCGGCGACCTCGTGCCGACCAACCGCACCTCCACCGCGCTCGTCGTCTGGCGCCCCCGCCGCACCCCCGACCGCTGACGCTCGCGTTCCACCGAAGGCCGGCATCCCCACGTTCTCCCGGGGGTGCTGGCCTTCGTCGTCGCGGGCGCCTGTCCGGTGGAGCGCCATGGGTGTCTCCGACGCGCTGAGGGACGCATGGCGTCCGACCGCGCGTGACCGGGCGGAGGTTGCCCGGAAAGCCGGGTGCGGCAGGGTGGCGTGCACTACGCTGCTGATCAGGGATAACTGCCCTGAAACGGAATCCGGGCTGGCGGGGGGAGCCATGGCGGAACCGGCGAAGAAGGTGGCGGAACGGGCGGAGGAACGGCTGGAGAAGGTGGCCGAGAACGTCCGGGAGCGGTTCGACCGGGTGACCGAGGGCCGCTTCAGCGACAAGGTCAAGGAGGGGCGGTTCGGCGACCAGACCGACCACGGTGTGGACCGGGCCAGGGACGACGAGCGCCGGAAGAAGTAGGGCGGATCGACCTGACGATCCACCGACGTGCGGGCCGGGACCCACGGGGGGTCCCGGCCCGTTCGTCACGGCTTCGGAGGCGGGGCGGGGGTCAGAGGCGGCGGTTCTCGCGGACCAGGCCGCCCTCGCACCAGTCCCGGTAGACGAAGAGGTCGGGGCGGGCGAGCAGCACCCGGCTGTTGTGCGCCCAGTTGCGCATCAGGTCGTCGCCGGCCCGCTCGGCGTGCTCGACCAGCTTGCGGAAGCGCCGCTTCGGGTGGGCCCGGAAGTTCGTCCGGATGCCGTCGGCGGCGTAGATGTAGAGGCAGTGCAGCGCGAACCGACGCGCCGGGCAGCTCTGGTCCATCGCCAGGTCGAACAGCGTCTGCACCAGGTGGTCACCGGCGACCAGCAGGTCCCAGTCTGGCGGCATGGAGGTCAGCGGCACCGAGTCCGGCTGGTAGGCCCAGGCTCGCAGCTCGGCGGGCGACGGGTCGACCGGGTTGGCGAAGCCGTGGAACGTCTCTTCCTGCACGCTCACCGGCCGACCTTCCGCATTCGCTGGCGGGGGGCGCTGGCCACCCGCAGATGCTGCTGCTGGGGCGACACGTTAACGCGGTTGGGCGGAGCAGTGGTAGACCTTCCCGGAATCAATTTGACAACCGTTGGCCGGGCCGGAGCGCTGAGTCGCGACTCCGGCCCGGCCGAGGTCAGTCGCCCACCCGTACCTGGGTGGTGGCCCGGGTGGCGGCGGCGCGTTGGCGCAGCCACCGCTTGAACCACGGCGTGTCCGGCAGCCGGGCCAGCAGCGGACCGGTCACCACCGTGATCAACACGTACGCGGTGGCGAGCGCGGCCAGCCTGGGCTCCACCGGATGGATGGCCGAGACGGCCAGCCCGGCGATGACGATGGAGAACTCGCCGCGCGGGGTGAGCGCCAGCCCGGCCCGCCAGCGACCGGGCTCGGCGATGCCGGCCCGGCGGGCGGCCAGGTAGCCGGTGGCCACCTTCGTCGCCATGGTCACCACGGCGAGCAGCAGCGCGGGCAGCAGCACCGGCGGCATGTCCAGCGGATTGGTGACCAGTCCGAAGAACACGAAGAAGACCGCGGCGAAGAGGTCCCGCAGCGGCGAGAGCAGCTCGGTGGCGTGGTGCGCGACCGGCCCGGACAGCGCGATGCCGACCAGGAAGGCGCCGACCGCGGCGGAGACCTGGAGCTTCGCCGCGAGGCCGGCGACCAGCAGGGTCAGGCCGAGCACGCCGAGGAGCAGCGCCTCCGGGTCCTTGGCGGAGAGCGCGGTGGAGATCAGGTGGCCGTACCGGATCGCCACGGCCAGCACGACGACCACGGTGAGCACCGCGACGGCGAGCGCGAAGCCGCCCTTGACCAGGCCGACCCCGGCGAGCAAGGCGGTGACCAGCGGCAGGTAGAGGGCCATCGCCAGGTCCTCGATCACCAGGACGGAGAGGATCACCGGGGTCTCCCGGTTGCCGACCCGGCCCAGGTCGCCGAGCACCTTGGCGATCACGCCGGAGGAGGACACCCAGGTCACGCCGGCGAGCACCACGGCGGCCACCCAGCCCCAGCCGAGCAGCAGCGCGAAGGCGAACCCGGGCAGCGCGTTGAACACCGCGTCGATCAGGCCGGCGGGCGCCGCCGAGCGGAGGTTGCCCACCAGTTCGTTGGCGCTGTATTCCAGGCCGAGCATGACCAGCAGCAGGATCACGCCGATCTCCGCGCCGACGGCGAAGAACTCCTCGCTGGCGTTCAGCGGCAGCAGGCCGCCGTGCCCGAACGCGAGGCCGGCGAGCAGGTAGAGCGGGATGGGCGAGACGCCGAAGCGACGGCTCAGCCGGCCCAGCAGGCCGAGCAGGAGCAGCAGCGCCCCGACCTCGATGAGCAGGACGGTGGTTTCGTGCATACGCGTCAGCCGTCCGGATCGGTCTCGGCGAGGATCGCTGTCACGCCGTCGAGACCCTGACGGGTGCCGACCACGACGACCACGTCGCCGTTCTCGAACCGGAAGGTGGGGTCGGGCGAGACGTTCACCTCGCCCTGACGCAGCACGGCCACGATGGACGCGCTGGTCCGGGTGCGGGCCTTGGTGTCGCCGAGCCGCCGCCCGACGTACTTGGAGCCGGCCGGGATGACGATCTGCTCGGTCAGCAGCCCGGCGGCCTGCTCGCGCAGCCCGGAGAGCTGGCCCAGCATCAGCGACGCGCCGAGGATGTCGGCGAGCGCCTCCGCCTCGTCGTCGGTCAGAGGGATGTCGTGCTGACCGGAGTCGGGATCGTCCGGGTCGTAGAGGACCAGGTCGCGGCGGCCATTGCGGTGGGAGACCACGCCGAGCCGGCGGCCGGACTCCGTCATGAAGTCATGACGTACGCCGATCCCGGGTAAGGCGGTCTGTTCGACACGTACTCGCACGCCGGTGAGGCTACCTCTGCCGGACATGTACTGGTTGGCGGCGGCGTCGGCTCCGGCTCGCCTACTTGGGGTCGGCGACGAACACGCCGACGCCTTCGAGCGTCTCGGTGAGGCCGGTCGCGCGAAGGATCATCATCGCCTTGCCGACCACGGTGTCGGAGACGCCGTGCTCCTTGCACAGCTGAGCGCGGCTCGGCAGCTTGTGGCCGGGCGGCCACTCTCCCGAATCGATCTTGCTCTTCATCTCGTCTGCGAGCATCTGGTACTGCTGCTTGGGCATACACACTCCCCGGGTGGCATGCCCATTCGACCACGTCTCCACCTCCGACCTCAAGCAATCGTGGGTTGGTCGTTGACCTGCAACCGGTACCGATTGTAGGTTGCTCGTGAACGCTCCCGGGTGGCACTTGGAGCGCTTCCCCGGGTCGGGACGGGCGTCCCCGAGGCTCGTCCCGACCCCCGCCCCGCGAGAAGGGATAAGCGTCGTGCGCGACCTCGTGCGAATCCGTGCCCGGCGGCGGGACGTCGGTCCGTCCAACGTCGCGCCGCCCGGTGCCCACCGCTCCACGTCTTACCTCCCGCTGCGGCCCTGGCAGGTGCGGGGCCGTAGCTTCCGGACGCGCCGCCGGGGGCCGGACCCGGCCGAGGTCGCCGCGTTCCTCGATCGCGTCGCCGGGGATCTCGCCGCCGCGTACGCCGAGGTGGTCCGCAGCCGGGACGAGGCGGCCCGGATCAAGGGCGCGTTGCGGGAGTGGCGGTCCCGGCGGGCGCCCACGATGCGCGACCTGGCCTGTCGGCCGTGACCGGGCGATACGTGATCCACCTGCCGGTGCGGGCGGCGGACCTGGCGCGGGCGAAGATCCTCGGTCGTACCGCCGGTTGGGCGCTGGGGTTCCTGGCGGTGGTCGAGTTGGGCGGGATCACCGTCTCGGCCGAGGACGAGCAGTGCGTGCGCCACTGGGTGTTCTGCGACCGCAGGCTCGACGGCGGCCGGCGCTGTGTGTTACGCGCCGACCACGTCACGCCCTGCACCGCGCGCCTGCCCGGCCCGTCCAGAAAGTGACCCGGGTCACACCGACAGAGTTGAGCGGAATAGACTCAAGTCTGGTTGTGTCGTTCCCAGTGGACACGCCGATCCCGGGGGAGCCCATGAACACGGAACGTCTCACCACCAAGAGCCGCGAGACCATCACCGGTGCCGTCGCGCTGGCGAACCAGCGCGGTCACGCCACCGTGGAGCCCTGGCACCTGCTGCTGTCGCTGCTGGACACCGACGGCTCGACCGCCGCCGGCCTGCTGCGCGCGGTCGGGGCCGACCCGGCCGAGCTGCGCCGGGTCGCGCTGCGCTCGGTCGACGCGCTGCCGGCGGCGCGCGGGTCCAGCCTCGCCGAGCCGACCCTGGCCCGGGAGTTCGTCAACGCCATCGGCGCCGCCGAGCAGATCGCCCGGCCGCTGGGCGACGAATACACCTCCACCGAGCACCTGCTGGCCGGGCTCGCCCAGGTCGGCGGCGCGGTCTCGGTCGCGTTGAAGAACGCCGGTGCCACCGAGGAGAACCTGGTCGCCGCGTTCCCCACCGTTCGGGGCGGGGACCGGCGGGTGACCACGGCCGACCCGGAGCAGACCTACCAGGCGCTGGCCAAGTACGGCGTCGACCTGACCACCAGCGCCCGCGACGGCAAGATCGACCCGGTGATCGGTCGGGACTCGGAGATCCGCCGGGTGATCCAGGTGCTGTCCCGGCGCACCAAGAACAACCCGGTGCTGATCGGCGAGCCGGGCGTCGGCAAGACCGCCATCGTCGAGGGCCTGGCCCAGCGGATCGTGGCCGGCGACGTGCCGGAGTCGCTGCGGGACAAGAAGCTCGTCTCGCTCGACCTCGGCGCCATGGTGGCCGGCGCGTCCTACCGGGGGCAGTTCGAGGAGCGGCTGAAGTCCGTCCTGGAGGAGATCAAGAACTCCGACGGTCAGGTCATCACGTTCCTCGACGAGTTGCACACCGTGGTCGGTGCCGGCAAGGGCGAGGGCTCGATGGACGCCGGCAACATGCTCAAGCCGATGCTGGCCCGTGGCGAGCTGCGGATGGTCGGCGCGACCACGCTCGACGAATACCGCGAGCATATCGAGAAGGACCCGGCGCTGGAGCGCCGCTTCCAGCCGGTGCTGGTCGGCGAGCCGACCATCGAGGACACCATCGGCATCCTGCGCGGGCTCAAGGAGCGCTACGAGGTGCACCACGGCGTGCGGATCACCGACGCCGCGCTGGTCGCCGCCGCCGCGCTCTCCGACCGTTACATCACCGACCGGTTCCTGCCGGACAAGGCGATCGACCTGGTCGACGAGTCCGCGTCCCGGCTGCGGATGGAGATCGACTCGCGGCCGGTCGAGGTGGACGAGATCGAGCGGGCGGTGCGCCGGCTCGAGATCGAGGAGATGGCGCTGGCCAAGGAGCCCGACGCCGCGTCCGCCGAGCGGCTGGAGCGGCTGCGCAAGGAGTTGGCCGACAAGCGCGAGCAGCTCACCGCGCTCTCCGAGCGCTGGCAGACCGAGAAGAGCCACATCACCAAGCTCTCCACCGCGAAGGAGGAGCTGGAGCGCCTGGGCGGCGAGGCCGAGCGGGCCGAGCGGGACGGCGAGCTGGAACGCGCCGCCGAGCTGCGGTACGGCCGGATCCCCGCGCTCCAGGGCGAGCTGAAGCAGGCGGAGGAGGAGCTGGCCCGGCTCCAGGCCGACGGCGCGATGCTCAAGGAGGAGGTCGGGTCGGACGACATCGCCGCCGTGGTCGCCTCCTGGACCGGCATCCCGGCCGGCCGGCTGCTGGAGGGCGAGACCGCCAAGCTGCTGCGGATGGAGGAGTCGCTCGGCTCCCGGGTGGTCGGCCAGGCCGAGGCGGTCGGCGCGGTCTCCGACGCGGTCCGCCGCGCCCGGGCCGGCGTCGCCGACCCGGACCGCCCGACCGGCAGCTTCCTCTTCCTCGGCCCGACCGGTGTCGGCAAGACCGAGCTGGCCAAGGCGCTCGCCGAGTTCCTCTTCGACGACGAGCGGGCCATGGTCCGCATCGACATGAGCGAGTACGGCGAGAAGCACTCCGTGGCCCGGTTGGTCGGCGCCCCGCCCGGTTACGTCGGCTACTCCGAGGGCGGCCAGCTCACCGAGGCGGTGCGCCGCCGGCCCTACTCGGTGATCCTGCTGGACGAGGTGGAGAAGGCCCACCCGGACGTCTTCGACGTGCTGCTCCAGGTGCTCGATGACGGTCGGCTCACCGACGGTCAGGGCCGCACCGTGGACTTCCGCAACGCGATCCTGGTCCTCACCTCGAACCTCGGCTCGTCGGTGATCAGCGACCTGACGCTGACCGAGGACGAGCGGCGCGAGGGTGTGCTCGCGACGGTCCGGTCGCACTTCAAGCCGGAATTCCTCAACCGGCTCGACGACATCGTGGTGTTCGCCGCGCTCCAGGGCGCCGACCTGCGGGCGATCGTCGACATCCAGCTCGACCGGCTGCGGCGCCGGCTGGCCGACCGCCGGCTGGGCCTGGACATCACCGACACGGCCCGCACCTGGCTGGCCGAGCACGGGTACGACCCGATCTACGGCGCCCGCCCGCTGCGCCGCCTGGTGCAGTCCGCCATCGGCGACCGCCTCGCCAAGGCGCTGCTGGCCGGCGAGATCCGCGACGGCGACACGGTCCAGGTCGACCTCGCCGACACCAAGGACGCCCTGACGGTCACCTCTGCCTGACCCGCTTCTCCCCGTGCAGGCCCGGCCCTCCGGCCGGGCCTGCACCCTGCCGGGCGGGGGCGTGGGGGTGGGCAGAGGGGTGAGGAGGGGGTGGGGTGGGCACATAGTGGGGTATGAGCGGGAAGCGGGAACTGGACCAGGCGGCGCGGGCGCTCGACGACGCGGACACCCTGGCCTTCGGCGGGGTCGGGTTCGCGGGGCAGATCCTGCCCGCGACCGAGGCGTACCGGGTGCTGGAGCAGGAGTTGCGCGAGCACCCGGAGGCGGCCCGGAAGCGCGTCGAGCGGTTGCTGAAGAAGGGCACGCCCGCCGGGAAGGCGTACGCGGCGACGCTGCTGGAGGCGGTCGACCCGGAGGCCGGGCGGAACGCCTGGGAGCGGCTGCGCGACGACGACGGCGAGTTCACCACGTTCAGCGGGTGCGTGATGGGCCGGACGACGCTGCGCGAGTACGCCGCCGAGCGTCTCACCGGCGGCTGACCGTAGCTGACCACACACTCAGCGAACAGCACTTCGGGCAAGGTGCGCGGGGTTGTTACCGTCTCCGCCAATGCACGTTGGGGGAGGCGGTCATGAACGGTTCGGTGGCGTACGTGGTGGCCACGCTGGGGTGTCTGCTCGGGGCGGCCGGTGTGGTGGTCGCGGTGCTCGCGCTGCGCAGGTCCCGCTCGACGTCCCGCCCGAAGGCGGCGGCCCCCGGTGACCCGTTCCGGGAATCCGACGCGGACGCGTTGCGCGGCGACCCGCGCGCGCTCAAGCCCGGCGACATCGTCGAGATCCGCTCGGTGCCCTACACCGTGCGCGGCTCGGTGCACCTGGTCGAGGGCGGCTGGAGCTGGTCGGAGCACCTGCTCGACGACGCGGGCGGGGTGAAGCGCTGGCTCTCCGTCGAGGCGGAGCCGGACCTGGAGATGGTGCTCTGGGCCAGCGAGCCGGGGGCCACGATCACGCCGGGCGCGCCCACGTTGGAGATCGGCGGCCGGCGCTACAACTGGGACGAGTCCGGCCAGGCCCGCTACACCGCCACCGAGGGCACCGGCCTCGACCCGCGCGGCACCATGCGCTACCACGACTACCAGGCGCCCGGCGGGGCCCGGCTGTCGTTCGAGGCGTACGGCGAGGCCGGCTGGGAGGTGAACCTCGGTGAGGAACTGCGCCGCGCCGAGGTGATGATCTACCCGCAGGGCGGCCCGGACCAGGTGAAGTGAGCGTGCTCGTCGCCCTTCAGACCCCCTACGTCGACAGCCGCGCCGCCGACCTGAGCCTGACCCTCGGCGGCCCGGAGCTGCCCGCGCTCGCCGTCCGCGATCTCGACCTGCCCGGCCGGCCACGGCTGCGGTTGCGCCTGCTGGGCGCCTCCCACCAGGTCGTCGCCGGCGCGCTGACCGAGACGGTCGCCTGCCTGCCCGGCCGCCGGCCGCACCTGCCGGACAGCCTGCACGACGTGGCCGCCGGCTACCGCTTCACCGCCACCGTGCTCCGGCCGGCCGGCGACGGCCTGCGCGGCCGGGTCGCGGCGCTCCGCGCCGAGCTGGCCGGCGACCCGTACGCGCTGGTCGGCGTGTTCCCCGGCGACGAGGACGCGGTCACCGCGCTCGCCGTCGCGCCCGACCCGCCGGACGGCGCGGTCGCCTGGCGCACCTGGCACGCCTACCCGCAGACCAACGAGCTGGTCCTGACCGAGACGGTGGTGGAGGAGCTGTGACGTACCGACGGTGGTTCGTGGTGGGCGTGGCGGTCGCCGTCGTCGGCGCCCTGGTCGCCGCCTTCGCGATCTTCTACGGCAACTTCTCGCCCCGCGGCTACGTGCAGGACCACTTCTCCCGCGCGTCCGGGCGGGACATCGGCTCGCAGGCGGTCGCGTACACCTCGAACAAGTCGCCCAGCCAGGTCTCGAAGGAGATCACCGACACCTGGCAGCCGGCCGACCAGTACGTCGACGGCAGCGGCGTCTACCTGCGCTACGACGACGACTCGGTGGTGATCCTCCCGCTCGCCGTCGGCTCGGTGATCCTGCTGGAACGGATGCGAACCGCCTATCCCCGCTACCACGGCGTCGTCGGCAACAGCTGGGGCTGGGGCCGAGGCAGCACCGTCCGGGGCGGCGGCCCCGGTGCCGGCAAGTAGCCCGTCCGACCCCCTCACCCTGGAGTAGTCCCTGTGGAGCATCTCGTCACCGACCTGCTGGTCACCCTCGCCTACGGCGTGGTCGGCGTGGTCCTGATGGCCGTCGGTTACCTCCTCGTCGACCTGGCCACCCCCGGCAAGCTCCACGAGCTGATCTGGGCCGGTCGAAACCGAAACGCCACGCTGCTGCTCGCCTCCAACCTGCTCGGCGTCGGCACCGTGGTGGTCGCCGCGATCGTGGCCAGCGACGACGACTTCGCGCTCGGGCTGGTCGGCGCCGCCGCGTACGGGATCCTCGGCCTGGTGATCATGGCGGCGGCGTTCGTGCTGCTCGACGTGGCCACCCCGGGCAAGCTCGGCGAGCTGCTGGTCGACCCGGAGCCGCACCCGGCGGTCTGGATCTCCGCCACCGTGCACGTCGCCACCGGCGCGATCATCGCCGCCGCGATCAGCTGATGACCGGGACTGCCGCCACCGCGAAGGCGAAGGACAAACGGGGTACGGCGGTGGTCTGGACCGTCGTGCTCGGGCTGTTCGTCGGCGTGCCCTGCGCCATCGGGATCGTCAACGGCGGCGAGAGCACCGACGTGCCCGCGCCGACGACCGAGCAGCGCACCGCCACCGTGCCGCTGCTGGCGTCGGCGTTCGAGGCCCAGGGCGTCTGCTACGGCTGGCGGCTCTACGACTGGAGCACCGAGATCAGCGTCGGCTCCAACCTGGGCGACGGGACGCCGGTGCGGGACGACCCGCGCTGCCCGCGCTGGATCGAGGTCTCCGCCGTCGTCCGCTACACCTCCTCCAGCAGCGAGTCGCAGGACTCGGCGAGCATCGGCGTCGACGGTTCCCCCGACATCGAGCGGGCCGACCTCTACCCGATCGCCTCCGGGCTGGGCCGGTTCGGGCTGGACGCGGACGCGTTCGTCGACGAGCCCGGCTGGGCGATCACCCGGGCGACCACCGTGCTGCCGCTGCTCGCCGCCGAGGTCGGCCTGGCCGATCCGGCACCCACCGCCGCGACCCCGGCCCCGTCCGGCACGCCGGCCCCGCTGCCGGACGCCGGCAACGACCTGCTGCGCGACCGCTGGGGCTGGCTGCTCACCGCCGCCGTCCTGCTGCTGGTCGCCGCGCTGTTCATCACGGTGGGCGTGCGGCAGCGCCGCCGGGCGACCGCTCCGGGTCGCGGCGCGGCGCCGGGCGCGCCGAGCGGGAGCGGTCGGCAGCCTCGGGGACCGGTGACCGCGCAGCGCCCCGGGGCGGGCGTCGCCGGGCGTACCCGGGAGGAAGCGTGACCGTCGACGTGCCCGCGCGGCCGCGGTGGCGCGCCGCCCGCGCGGCGGTCCTGCTCGCGGTCTTCGTCTGCGCGGCCTGCGGCCTGGTCTACGAGCTGGCGCTCGTCGCGCTCGGCAGCTACCTGATCGGCGACGCGGTCGGCCAGGCGTCGATCGTGCTCGGCGTGATGGTCTTCGCGATGGGCGTCGGCGCGCTGGTGGCGAAGCCGTTGCAGTCCCGGGCGGCGGCCGCGTTCGCGGTGATCGAGCTGACCCTGGCGCTGCTCGGTGGCCTCAGCGTGCTCGGGCTCTACGCGGCGTTCGCCTGGCTCGACCTCTACGGCCCGGCGCTCGTCGGCACCGCGTTCGTGCTCGGCCTGCTGATCGGCGCGGAGATCCCGCTGCTGATGGTGATGCTGCAACGCATCCGGGAGCAGTCCGCCGGCAGCGCGGTGGCCGACCTGTTCGCCGCCGACTACGTCGGCGCGCTGCTCGGCGGGCTGGCCTTCCCGTTCCTGCTGATGCCGGTCTTCGGCCAGCTCAAGGGCGCGCTGGTGGTCGGCGCGGTGAACGCGGTCGCCGGCGTCGCGCTGGTGTTCACCGTGTTCCGCGACGAACTCGGCCGCCGGGCGCGGGTGGGCCTGTGCGCCGGCTCCGTCGTGGTCGGGCTCCTGCTCGGGTACGCGTGGGTCACCGCCCAAGACTTCGAGGTGACCGCCCGCCAGCAGCTCTACCGCGACCCGGTGGTGCACGCCGAGCGCAGCCGCTACCAGGAGATCGTGCTGACCCGTTCGGTGCGGGAGGTCGGCCACACCGACACCGACCTGAGGCTGTTCCTCAACGGCGACCTCCAGTTCAGCTCCGTCGACGAATACCGCTACCACGAGGCGCTGGTGCATCCGGCGATGCGCGGGCCGCACGGGGACGTGCTGGT
Organism: Micromonospora sp. WMMD980; assembly: GCF_029626035.1. Classification (NCBI taxonomy): domain Bacteria; kingdom Bacillati; phylum Actinomycetota; class Actinomycetes; order Micromonosporales; family Micromonosporaceae; genus Micromonospora; species Micromonospora sp. WMMD980. The sequence goes on along the minus strand of NZ_JARUBE010000003.1, from coordinate 5,421,870 downwards.
GCTCGGCGCCGGCGACGGGCTCGCCGCCCGGGAGATCCTGAAATATCCGGACGTGCGGTCGGTGACGCTCGTCGACCTCGACCCGGCCGTGGTCGCGCTGGCCCGCAGCGAGCCGCAACTGCGCGACCTGAACCGCCGGTCGCTCACCGACCCACGGGTGCGGGTGCTCAACCTGGACGCGTTCGGCTGGCTGCGAACCGCCACGCGCCGCTTCGACGTGGTGATCGCCGACCTGCCCGACCCGGACGAGACGGCCACCGCGAAGCTCTACACTGTCGAGTTCTACTCGCTGATCCGTCCGGTGCTGGCCCCCGGCGGGCGGCTCGTCGTGCAGTCCGGGTCGCCCTACTTCGCGCCCCGGTCGTACTGGTCGGTCGAGCGGTCGGTGCGGGAGGCGGGCTTCGCCACCGTGCCCTACCACGTCGACGTGCCGAGCTTCGGCGACTGGGGCTTCGTGCTCGCCGCGCCCGGCGGCAGCGCGCCCGAGCTGGCGCTGCCCACCGACGCGCCGCCGCTGCGCTTCCTCACCCCGGAGGTGCTCGCCGCCGCCGCCACGTTCCCCGCCGACCGGGGCCGGGCCGACGTGCCCGCCTCGACGTTGTTGCAGCCCAGGGTGCTGGAGTACGCGCGCGAGGAGTGGCGCGGCTACTAGGTTCCGGGGCATGCGGTCACACCACCGGCTGGCCCGCCGGCTGCCGGCCCGGGCGATCGACGCGGCCGCGTACCTCCAGGCGTTCGTGCTCTCCGGCGTGGTCACCGTGCTGGCCGTCCGGGCCTACCTCCGGGCCACTGACTACCCGCAGCTCGGCGGCGGCGGGCTGGGGGCGCGGTGCTCGGCGTCAGCGCCACCGCGCTGGTCACCGCCGTGCTGAGCCTGCGGGCCGCCTGGCTGCTGCGCCGCGACCGGACGCAGGCGTTCCGGCTGTTCAAACTGGCCCTGTTGGTCGACCTGCTGTTCGGGCAGGTCTTCAACTTCACGGTCAACCAGTTCGGCGCGGTCTTCGCGGTCGCGCTGGACCTGGCGCTGCTCGGCGTGGTCACCGCCGAACACCGGCGGCTGCGCCGCGCCGCCGACCGCTGAGCCTTTCTACCGTGCCCACCTGGTCCGACATCGCTACGGTGGTCATCTGATCCAGGGAGGGAGAATCATGGTCGATGCTCCGGGCACCACGCCCCGCGCGCGTCCCAGTGTGGTGACGCTTTCCAGTTGGCTGCTCATTCTCGTCGCCGTCATCCAGGTGCTGAACCTGATCGTGACGCTCGCCGTCATCGGCAAGATCCGCGACGTGCTCAAGGACGCGTACGCCGGCACGTCGGCCGAGTCGGCCGGCGACCTCGCGTACGCCTTCACCATCGGCTCGTCGGTGCTGACGCTGCTGCTCGCGATCGGTCTGGTCGTGCTCGCGCTGCTGAACAACCGGGGGCGCAACGTCTCCCGGATCATCACCTGGGTGGTCGGTGGCATCCTGCTCTGCTGCACCGGTGGCAGCCTGCTCAACGGCGTCTCCGGCGGCATGATGGGCAACGGCGGCAACGGCAACGGCGACCTGCCCAGCACGCAGGAGATCCAGCGCCGGCTGGAGGACGCGCTGCCGTCCTGGTACGCCCCGGTCAGCCTGCTGCTCGGCGTCGTCGCGCTGGTCGCCCTGCTGGGCGCGCTGATCCTGCTGGCGCTGCCCAAGGCGAACGAGTTCTTCCGCAAGCCGAAGGCGGCGTGGGAGCCACCGGTCCCGGGTGGCGCGTACCCGTCGGCCCCGGGCCAGTCCGCCGAGCCGGGTTACCCGTCGCCCCCGGGCCACTCGGGCGACCCGGCGTACCCGTCGACGCCCGGCCCGTCGGCCACGCCCCCCGGTGACCAGCCGCCGGCCGGGCCGACCGGTCAGCCGGGCGAGCGGCGTGACCCGGAGCCGCCACCCGGAAGTTGACCGCCGGAAAACAGCGACGCCGACGATCCCTCCGAGTAGGTTGCTTGCCAACGCCTACCGGAGGGATCCGTCGTGTCGTACCCCGATCGGGCCGCGCCCCGCCGGCCGGCCACGGTCGTCGCGGCGGTGGCGGTGCTGCTGCTGATGGCGGTCGGCGCCCTGGCTTACGCGGTGACGAGCCTGGGGGTGGCCGGCGGCACGGTCGGGAGGTTCCGCGCCGCCGCGGCGGAAACCGACGCGACCGGCGGTGACGTCGACCGGGTGGCCGGCCTGCTGCGTGGCTCGACGGTGCTGGCCGCCGTGCTCGGCGTGCTGGCCGCGCTGCTGCTGGTCGGGCTCGCACTCGGCCTGCGCTCCGGTCGGCCCGGCGCGCGGACCGCCACCTGGGTGGTCGCCGGGCTGGGCCTGCTCTGCGGCTGCTGCGGGCTCGCGGTGCTGGTCGGGCAGCGAGCCGCCCCACTGCGCCTCGGTGCCGACGACCGGGTCACCGCCGACCTGCTCGGGCTGGTCGGCGACGCGTATCCGGCCTGGTGGATCCCGGTGAACGCGGCGCTGTCGGTGGCGCAGATCCTCGGCTACCTGGTGGTGGCCGCGTTGCTCACGCTGCCGTCGGCGAACGCCTTCCTGCACCGCCACCCGGCCCCGGCAGGTAGGCCGTCCGGTCCGCCGACCGGCTACGGCACGACCGCATCCGGCGCTCCCGTGGCCGGGCCGACGCCCTGGGGCCTGCCGCCCGGCCTGACCTCGCCGTCGGCGCCACCGGCGTCCGCTCCGCCCGGGTCGCCGTCCGCGCCGGCCGGACCTTCGTTGACCCCGCCCGGGCCGGCGTCACCTCCGGAGGACCGCGCATGACCGGCACATCCCAGCCCGCCCGCCGCTGCGCCGTGGTCACCGGCGCCAGTCTGGGCATCGGTGCGGCGTTCGCACGCCGGCTCGCCGCCGACGGCTGGGACCTGGTGCTGGTGGCCCGGGACTTCGCCCGGCTCGATGCCCTGGCGACGGAGCTGACCGGGCGGCACGGCGGCGAGGTGCGGACGATCCCGGCCGATCTGTCCACCGACGACGGTTGCGCCGTGGTGGAGCGCCGGCTGACCGACGGGCCGCCGGTGCACCTCCTGGTGAACAACGCCGGCATCAGCCTCAACACCCCGTTCGTCCGCTCGGCGGTCCCGGAGGAGTTCCGGCTGCTGCGGCTCAACGTGCTGGCGGTGCTCCGGCTGACCCACGCGGTGCTCGGCCCGATGATCGAACGCGGCGACGGGGCAGTGATAAATGTCTCTTCGGTAGCAGGTTTCGGTGTCCCCATGCCGGGATCGACCTACTCGGCCAGCAAGGCGTGGGTGACGAATTTCAGTGAATCGATCGGTCAGTCGGTGGCGCCGCTCGGTGTGCGCGTGATGGCGCTCTGTCCCGGCTACACCCGCACCGGCAATCACGAACGCGCCGGCATCGACATGTCGCGCCTGCCGTCCTGGGCCTGGCTGCGGGCCGACGAGGTGGTCGGGGAGGGCCTCGCTGACCTGCGCAAAGGCAAGCTGGTGAGCGTTCCGGACTGGAAGTACAAGCTGGCCGTGGCCGGGCTGCGGCACGCGCCGAAGCGGCTGCTGCGGCGCTTCACGCGCGACACCCGCGGGCGGGTCGACCGGGCTCGCGACTGACCCGGTCGTGACCGGGCCGGTCGGCCCGCGCGGTGGCGGACCGGGATGGACGGTCGCGCAGCGTAGCCGGGCATCGCCACTCATCGGTCGCCCGCAGGGTTGACCGAGGTGGGCCCCACGGACGGCGCACAGACTCGCGAAGTACGCTCTGTTGCCATGGGGGACCACGACGACCTGCGTAAATTCATCACTGACCTGGCCGTGGTCCACGGTCGGGTCGTGCTCTCATCGGGCCGCGAAGCGGACTGGTACGTCGATCTGCGTCGCGTCACGCTCCATCACCAGGCCGCCCCGCTGATCGGCCGGGTGATGCGCGACCTCACCGCGGACTGGGCGTACGACGCGGTCGGCGGGCTGACCCTGGGCGCCGACCCGGTGGCCGTCGCGATGCTGCACGCCTCGGCCGGCACCGACCGCCCGCTGGACGCCTTCGTGGTCCGCAAGGAGGGCAAGGCGCACGGCCTCCAGCGTCGCATCGAAGGGCCGGACGTGGCCGGACGTCGCGTCCTGGCGGTGGAGGACACCTCGACCACCGGCGGAAGTGTGTTGACCGCCATCGAGGCGTTGCGTGAGGCCGGGGCGGAAGTCGTGGGTGTTGCGGTTATTGTTGATCGAGGTGCCGGCGACGCGGTGCGAGCCGCCGGATTGCCTTATCGGGCGGCCTATACGTTGGCTGACCTCGGCCTTGTGGCCTAAAAGTTTGCCGATTCGGATCTGCTGATATGCAGGCGGATCGATGCTGCTGGTGGAAGGATGGAATACGTGGGAACTGCGTTGGCTGAAATGACCATGCCTCAGATCTCGCCGCTTGCCGGCGAGCCGATCGAACGCGCCGACGCCGAGCGGCTGGCGGGGGTCCTCAAGGCCCTCGCCGACCCCGCCCGGCTGCGGCTGCTCAGCCTGATCCAGTCGGCTCCCGAGGGGGAGGCGTGCGTGTGTGACCTCACCGCGCCGCTCGGCCTCTCGCAGCCGACGGTCAGCCACCACCTGCGTATCCTCACCGAGGCCGGCTTGCTGGAGCGGGAGAAGCGTGGGGTCTGGGCATACTACCGGCTGGTGCCGACCGCGATCGCGACGATCGCGGATCTGCTCACCCCGCCGCGGAAGCGGGCCACCAAGAAGGCTCGCTGACGTCACGGCCCGGCCTCCGACGGGCCGGCCGGCCGAGGCCACGGCGCGATGGCACGCGCGCCGAACCCGGCGGGCGGTCCCGACCGGATGCGGGCCGGACCGGTGGCGTGCGAGGGGTGGCGCCATCGGTCGCACCGGGTGACGGCTGCCGTCACCCGACAGGACAGGCGCGAAGGCCGGCCCCCACCCGGGGGCCGGCCTTCGGCGTCCGTGCCGGTCAGCGGCGGTGCTGGCCGCCGTGCCCGTGCGGGTGGTCGTCGCCGTCGACGGCGTCCCGGACCGCGTCCACCGCACCCGCCGCGGTCGCCGCGGCGATCACCGCGACCGCCTCGCCACGCTTGCGCGCCCTCCGGTCGCGGAGGAACTCGAAGAAGATCGGCAGCACCGAGATCAGGATGATCAGCGCGACCACCGGCAGGATGTACCGGTCGATCTTGTCGCCGATCGCGTCGTAGATCTGGCGGGCCAGCAGGTAGCCGATCAGCAGGATGCCGTCCACCCAGAGGACCGCGCCGACCACGTTCCACACGAAGAACTGCCGGGCCGGCATGCCGAGCACCCCGGCCACCGGGTTGAGGAACGTCCGCACGATCGGGATGAACCGGGCCAGCACCACGGCCTTGGCCGGGCCGAACTTCTGGAAGTAGTACTCCGCCTTGGCCACGTACTCCCGCTTGAACAGGCGGGAGTTGGGCTTGTCGAACATCCGCCGGCCGTAGCGCGCGCCGAGCCAGTGCCCGAGCTGGGCGCCGGCGATCGCGCAGATCGGGCCGCCGACCATCAGACCGGCCAGCGAGAGCCGGGTGCCGTCACCGAAGATGGCGTCCGCCACCGGGGAGGCGGCCACCCCGGCCAGGAAGAGCAGCGAGTCACCCGGGAAGAAGAAGCCGACCAGCAGGCCGGTCTCGGCGAACAGGATCGCCCAGACGCCGATCATCCCGAAGGTGTGGATGAGATCCTTGGGATCGAGCGGGTTCAACGCCACGTTCTCGGAGATCATCCGGGTCTTCTCTGCGGTGTCCACGGGCACAAAGGGTACCCGGGCCCGGTCCGGCCTCGCGGCGGACCGGGCCACCTGGTCACAGGCGTGGGTCTACCGGCTCCGACTCGCAGGCGAGGATCGCGAAGACCAGCTCGTGGCGACGCCAGAGCGGCGCATCCGCGTCCAGCGCGTCCAGCGCGGCCAGGCCCAGGCCGTGCTCGCGCAGGGCCAGCCCGCGCTTGCGACCCAGCGAACGTTTGCGCAGCGCGGCGAGCTGCGCCGGCTCGGTGTAGCCGGGGCCGTAGATGATCCGCAGGTACTCCCGCCCACGGCACTTGATCCCCGGCTGGAGCAGCGCGCCCTTCGGCGAACGGGCGGCCAGGCCCGCGTACGGCTTGACCACCATGCCCTCGCCGCCGGCGGCGGTGAGCGCCAGCCACCAGTCGGTCGCGGCCGTCACCGCCGTCTCGTCGGCCAGCTCCACCACCAGCCGCCGGGTCGCCGTGAGGAAATCCGGGTCGGCCGCCCGGAGCCGGTCCGCCAACGCCAGGTGCCAGCCGTGGTCGCGGTCCGCGTAGCTCACCCCGGCGCCGGCGAGCACCGCGAACGGCGCCAGCGTCACCCCGCGCAGCCCGTCGGTCGGCCCGACGTACGCCCGGTAGGCCGCCGAGTACGCGGTCACCTCGGCCGCCCGCTCGGCCATCCGGGCCCGCAGCCCGTCCACCGGCAGCCCGCGCCCGGCCGCGGCGTCCACGGTGGCCAGCACCGCGGGCAGCGCCGCCCGGCCGGCCGCGCCGACCCCGGCGTACTGCTCGCGGATCAGCCCGGCGGCCTTCGCCGACCAGGGCAGCAGCTCCGCGTCGAGCAGGAGCCAGTCGGTGTCCAGCTCGGCCCAGAGGCCGGCGGTGGTGACCGCCGCGCGCACCCGGGCCAGCAGCTCCTCGTCGAGCGGAGACCCGAAGAACGGCCGACCGGTGCGGGTGTGCACGACGCCGCCGCCGAACCGGCCCGGCTCCCGCTCCACCAGCACCACGGCCCGCGAGCCCATGTGCTTCTCCTCGCAGACCACCCGGTCCACACCGGCCGCGCGGTAGTCGGCGAACGCCTCCGCCGGGTGCTCCAGGAACCCGTCCACGCTCGACGTCGAGCAGGGCGCCATCGTCGGCGGCAGCCACACCAGCCGGCCCGGGTCGACCGCGAACCGGCTCATCACCTCCAGCGCGGCGGCGGCGTTCTCGGCCGGCACGGTCAGCGACCCGTACGCGTGGGTGAGGTGCCGGCGGCCGGTCACGTCGGCCAGGTCCAGCACCGTGTCCGGCCGCGTCGGGGTCGGCGGGACCAGCGGGCGGGCCGGCGCGTACCACTCCCGCACGGCCGGCACCGCCACCAGCTCCCGCTCCGGGTAGCGCAGCGCGGTCAACCTTCCGCCGAACACGCAACCGGTGTCCAGGCAGATGGTGTTGTTGACCCACTCCGGCTCCGGCGTCGGGGTGTGCCCGTAGACGACCATGGCCGAGCCCCGGTAGTCGCGCGCCCACGGGTAGCGCACCGGCAGGCCGTACTCGTCGGTCTCGCCCGTCGTCTCGCCGTACAGCGCGAACGACCGCACCCGGCCGGACGCCCGGCCGTGGTAGGCCTCCTTGAGCCCGGCGTGCGCCACCACCAGCCGGCCACCGTCCAGCACGTAGTGACTGACCAGCCCGTCGATGAACGTCTCGGCCGCGGCGACGAACTCGGCCGGCTCCGCGGCGAGCTGCGCCATCGTCTCGGCCAGGCCGTGGGTGAGCCGCACGTCCCGGCCGCGCAGCTTGCGCAGCAGCTTCTGCTCGTGGTTGCCGGGCACGCAGATCGCGTGCCCGGCCGCCACCATGCCCATCACCAGGCGGAGCACACCGGGCGAGTCCGGGCCGCGGTCCACCAGGTCACCGACGAAGACCGCGGTACGCCCGGCGGGGTGCGTCGCGTCCACCGGGCGGCCGGCGTCGTCGCGGCGCAGCGCGTAACCGAGCCGGGACAGCAGCGCCTCCAGCTCGGCGCGGCAGCCGTGCACGTCGCCGACCACGTCGAACGGACCGGTCAGCTCCCGCCGGTCGTTGAACAGCTTCTCGAAGCGGACCTCGGCGGCGTCGATCTCCTCCACCCCGCGCAGCACGTGCACCTTGCGGAAGCCCTCCCGCGCCAGCCGCCCGTACGACTGCCGCAGGTCACGACGCATCCGGGTGAGCACCGGTCGGCCGTGCGTGCGGTCGGCGCGCGCCTCGGTGCGTTCCCAGGCCACCGCCTCCGGCACGTCCAGCACGATCGCCGCCGGCAGCACGTCGTGCTCCCGGGCCACCCGGATCAGCCCGGCCCGGGCGTGCGGCTGGAGGTTGGTCGCGTCCACCACGGTCAGTCGGCCCCGCCGCAGCCGGACGCCGGCCACGTGGTGCAGCGCGTCGAAGGCGTCGGCGGACGCGGCCTGGTCGTTCTCGTCGTCGGCGACCAGCCCACGGAACATGTCCGACGAGAGCACCTGGCTGGGCGCGAAGTGCCGGCGGGCGAACGTCGACTTGCCGGCGCCGGAGACGCCGACCAGCGCCACCAGCGCCAGCTCGGGAATGTCCAGCACGGTCATCGGTCCGTCTCCTTCCGGTCGTCGCGGGTGAAGACCGCCATCTGGGTCGGCGAGCCCACCTCCGGGTCGGCGTCGCCGACACCGGTGATCGTGGCGGTGTAGCCGTGCGCCGCCGCCACCCCCTCCACCCAGCAGGCGAACTCCGCCCGGGTCCACTCGAACCGGTGGTCGGCGTGCCGGAACCGGTCCGGCCCGAGCCCCTCGTAGCGGACGTTGTATTCCACGTTCGGCGTGGTCACCACCACCGTGCCGGGTCGGGCGTGACCGAACACCGCGTCCTGGAGCGCCGGCAGCCGGGGCGGGTCGAGGTGCTCGACCACCTCCATCAGCACCGCCGCGTCATAGCCGCGCAGCCGGTCGTCGGAGTAGGTCAGCGCCGACTGGCGCAGGTGGATCCGCTCCCGCTGCCGCTCCGGCAACCGGTCCAGCCGCAACCGGCGGGCGGCCAGGCCGAGCGCCCGGTCGGAGACGTCGACGCCGACCACCTCGGTGAACCGCCGGTCGGCCACCAGCGCGGCGAGCAGCGCGCCGCCGCCGCAACCCAGGTCCAGCACCCGGCTCGCGCCGCTGTCGCGCAACGCGGCGAGCACCGCCTCGCGCCGGAGCACCGCCAGCGGGGCCCGGTGCGCCGCCGTGGCCCCGGCACCGGCTGGGGACGGGACGGCGGCCCCGTCGGCGGTCGGATCGACGCTGTCGTCGGCGGGCGGCTCGTCGGCCGGGTACAGCGCGGTCAGGCGGGCCAGGGCCGTGCCGGCCAGCGCCCGGCGGTGTGCCAGGTAGCGACGGATGATCAGACCGCGCTCCGGGTGCCCGGCCAGCCAGCCGGAGCCGGCCCGCAGCAGTTTGTCCACCTCGTCCGGTGCCACCCAGTAGTGCTTCGCGTCGTCGAGCACCGGCAGCAGGACGTACAGGTGGTTGAGGGCGTCGGCGAGCCGAAGCGAACCGGCGAGCGTCAGGTCGACGTAGCGGCTGTCGCCCCACTCCGGGTACGACTCGTCGAGCGGGATCGGGGTGGCCGTCACCGTCCAGCCGAGCGGCGCGAACACCCGTACCGCCAGGTCGGCGCCGCCACGGCAGCGCAGCACCGGCACCCGGACGGTCAGCGGGATCGAGGTGGCGGCCAGCTCGGGCCGGTCCCGGGACTCGCCGCGCAGCGCCGAGCGGAACACCTTGGCCAGCGCCGACGAGAGCAGGCTGGAGGCCGCGTACGGGCGGTCGTTGACGTACTGCCCGAGGGTGAAGCTCTCCGGCGCGGTCGCCTGCCGGCGGCCCCGGCCACCGCCCAGCTTCAGCGGATCCACCTCGACCAGCAGCGCCGCCGTGCACCGCGCCTCGCCCGCCTCGGGATAGAACACGTGCGCGGCGCCGGCGGGCAGGTCGAAGCTCTGCACGCGGTCCGGGTGCTTGACGAGCAGGTGGCCGAGGTCGGTGGCGGGGCGGTGGGTCGTGGTGAGGGTCAGCAGCACGTGGTTGATGTTCCTTGCTCTTGCTTCGTCTGTCGTGGGGGTTTCCGGGGAGCCCGACCCGCTCCGGGCGGTCAGGCTTGATCCCCTGAGCGGGTCGGGCTCCCCCGGAAACCTGCCTGGGTCGGCCTTCGTCGCTACCCGTGCTGCTGCTGGGGTTGGGGTGGATAGGGCGGTGCCCCACCGACCTCGGGTCGGCGGGGCACCTTGTGGTTCTCGGGTCAGGCGACGAAGTGGGTCCGGCGGCGGCGGGAGACCACGTAGCCCGCGGCGCCGCCGGCGAGCAGCAGCACGCCGACTCCGGCGATCAGGCCGGTGGACGAACCGGTGATCGGCAGCGTGCCGCCGCCACCCTGGCCGCCCTCCGCGGCGGCGACGACCAGCGCGGCGGTGTCGTTCTTCGGGTTCAGGTCGGCGACCTGGCCCTTGTCGCCGAGGTCGAAGTGACGCAGCTCCACCTTGCCCGGCGCGCCGCCCGCCTCGACGATCTTCAGGCCGAAGGCGAAGACCGCCGCGTCACCCTTGTGCAGCACGTCGTACCACTCGCAGGAGTAGACGCGCGCGCCCGGCTCGCCGTAGCCGCCGGTCGGCTCCTCAAGGGTGCCCGGCGAGCATCCCTCGGGAGCCTTGACGACCTTGACACCGGCCGGAACGGTCACCTGGGCGATCGTGACGACCTCGCCCGGCGTGAAGGTGTTGGCCATCGCCGGGCCGTTGTTCACGAAACCGACCTCGGCGGTGACCGTGCGGCCGGGCGTACCCGGCAGTTCGGCGCCGGTGGCGGCGAGATCGGCCCGCTGGTTGCCGGTCACGTCGACCTCGACGGACGTGACGTTGTTGGTCGGGTCGTTGTCGGTCTGCCGCAGCGACCTGGCCTGCGCGGACGGCGCCGGCACCAGCGTGAGCGCGGCCCCGCTGCCCGGCTGCCAGCCGTCCGCCGGCAGGACGTCCGCGGCGAACTCCTCGAAGTCCGCACCGGTGAACCAGAAGGCCGAACCGTACTGGCGGCTCGGTGCCCAGGCGTCACCGGCGATCTTCAGGGCCGAGGAGCTGTCGAGCTGCCGGGCCGCACCCGCCGGGATGTCGTCGTCGAAGCGGCACACGGTCAACGTCGAGCCGAAGTCGACGACCGAGGAGCAGTTGCGGTAGCTCGTGGTCGGCGTCAGCGTCGGCATGGTGGCCAGCAGCAGCACCGTCCCGTGCACGGCACGGTCGCCGATGTTCGCCACGCCGAGCGGGGTCCGGACCGTGGCGCCCGGGGCGCCGGTCAGGCCGAGCCGCTCCGGCGCCCGAAGGTCCACGCCCTCGCCGATCTCCACGGTCGACCGCGTGCTGACCGCCTTGCCGCCCTTGGGCGCCAGGCTCAGCAGCAGGTCGCCCTTGGTGCCCTCCGCGGCCCCGTCCTTCGCCTTGACGGTCAGGTCGAGCACGTAGTCGATGACGTCGGCGCCCTTGAGTTGGCAGGTGAGGACGCCCGCGGTGTCCGCGCACCCGGGCATCCGGTCGGTCAGGGTGACGTCGGCGAAGGCGTCGACCGCGCGGTGGTCGACGGTGACGGTGACGTCCCTGGGCAGCGCCTCGGTGAAGGCGTAGAGGGTGACCGCCTTGGCCGGACCGCCCGGCGCGACGATCGCGTCGTTGGCGTAGAGCAGCAGGTCGTCCGCGGGCGGTTCGGGGAGCGCGGGCGGGGCGGCGAGCGCGGGAGTGGCGGAGGCGGCGACGAACGCGCCTACGACGCCCAACCCGGCGAACCAACGCCGGGTGGAGTTGCTGAGCATGCGGGGGTCCTCCCGTGGGGGTGATCAGGTGGAGCCCGTGGAGCTTAAGGATTCCTTAATCCACCTGCTGTCCCGCATGCCGAACATTGACCGAACGGTTGATCGACTTCGCCGGGCCGGTCAGCGGTAGTCGTCCTCGTCGGCGGTGACCACCCGGGCCTGCTCCATGGCGTCCCAGTCGTCGACCTCCAGGCCCCGGTGCGGCTCCCCGTCGGCGTCGTCGGTGACCGTGGCGGCCTGCTCGACCGCGTCGGCCGGCTCCGCCTCGGGATCCCGCTCCTCCGGAGCGAGGTGGTCGCTCGGGGTGAAGTCCTCGTCGGGCTGACCCATCGTCCCTCCCTGCGTCTCGTGCGGGCGTCCTGCACACCACCGTACGGGCTGGTCCGGGCCACCGCTCGGAGCCGGGCGAACGGCGGAGTCGGCGATTGTCCCCTCCGGGGGCGGCGGCCGGTGCCAGGATGGAGGCGTGGGCTTCCTGATCCGGCTGGCGATCACCGCGGTCGCACTGTGGGTCGCGACGCTGATCGTGCCCGGCGTGGAGGTGACCGGTCGCAACGGTGGCAACACCGTGTTCACGCTGATCGTGGTGGCGCTCGTCTTCGGCGTGGTTAACGCGGTGCTCAAGCCGCTCATCAAGGTGTTCGGCTGCGTGTTCTACCTGCTCACGCTCGGCCTGTTCGCGCTCGTGGTGAACGCCCTGCTGTTCCTGCTCACCGACTGGATCGCCGGCCTGTTGAAGCTGCCGTTCCACGTGGACGGCTTCTGGGCTGCGTTCTGGGGGGCCATCGTGGTGTCGGTGGTGAGCTGGCTGATCAGCGTCGCCGTGCCGGACCGGCTGGACAAGCGGTGAGCGGTGCCCGGGTCGGTTGTGCCTCGCGTTCGCTCCTACGGGATACTTCCCGCGGTGGACAGCGCGGTCCGGCGCACCCGAGGAAAGACGGCGGCCTGCACGGCCGAGAGCGGTAAGTAAGGAGCGTTCGACATGCCCATCGCTTCCCCCGAGGCTTACGCGGAGATGCTGGACCGGGCCAAGGCCGGCCGGTACGCGTACCCCGCGATCAACGTGACCTCCTCCCAGACGCTGAACGCGGCGCTCAAGGGTTTCGCCGACGCGGAGAGCGACGGCATCATCCAGGTCTCCACCGGCGGCGCGGAATACCTCTCCGGCCCGTCGGTCAAGGACATGGTGACCGGCGCGACGGCGTTCGCCGCGTACGCGCACGAGGTCGCCAAGAACTACCCGGTGAACATCGCGCTGCACACCGACCACTGCCCGAAGGACAAGCTGGACAAGTTCGTCCGGCCGCTGATGGCCATCTCCCAGGAGCGGGTCAAGAACGGCCAGGAGCCGCTGTTCCAGTCGCACATGTGGGACGGCTCGGCCGTGCCGGTGGCGGAGAACCTGCAGATCGCCGAGCAGCTCCTCGCCGAGGCCGCCAAGGGCAAGATCGTCCTGGAGATCGAGGTCGGCGTCGTCGGTGGCGAGGAGGACGGCGTCGAGAACGCCATCAACGACAAGCTCTACACCACCGTCGACGACGGTCTGGCCATGGTCGAGGCGCTCGGCCTGGGCGAGAAGGGCCGCTACATGGCGGCGCTGACCTTCGGCAACGTGCACGGCGTCTACAAGCCGGGCAACGTCAAGCTCCGCCCCGAGGTGCTCAAGCAGATCCAGGACGCGGTCGGCGCCAAGTACGGCAAGGACAAGCCGCTCAGCCTGGTCTTCCACGGCGGCTCCGGCTCGCTGCTGGAGGAGATCCGGGAGGCGCTGGACTACGGCGTGGTGAAGATGAACATCGACACCGACACCCAGTACGCCTTCACCCGCCCGGTCGCGGACCACATGCTGCGCAACTACGACGGCGTGCTGAAGATCGACGGCGAGGTCGGCAACAAGAAGCAGTACGACCCGCGGGCGTGGGGCAAGCTGGCCGAGGCCGGCCTGGCCGCCCGCGTGGTCGAGGCCTGCGAGCACCTGCGCTCCACCGGCACCCGGATGAAGTGACCCGCTTCGCGGGTAAGGAGGGGCCCCCTATTAACGCGTCTGTTAATAGGAGGCCCCTCCTCTACCGCAGGCGTTAAGAGGGGGCCCCTCCTTTCACTTCACCAGGAGGGCGACCGCCTCGCGTACGTCGTCGGTGAGGTGGATCGTCCGGGACAGGTCGCCGAACGGGGAGCCGGCGAAGAGCGGCCGCAGCAACGACTCCACCGGCAGTTCGGTGGTCCAGAACGCCCGGTCCAGGAAGACGTAGGCGCCGCTGGCCCCGTCCGTGCCGTAGAACGTCTTCGTCGCCGCCTGGAACACCTCCTGCACGGTGCCGGCCCGGCCCGGCGCGAACACGATCCCGCCCCGGGCCAGCCGCAGGATGGTGTCCTCCCGGATGGCGTTCGAGAAGTACTTCGCGATCCGGCCGGCGAACAGGTTCGCCGGTTCGTGGCCGTACAGCCAGGTCGGGATCGCCAGGCCGCCGGAGCGCGCCCACTCGGTGCCGGGCGCCGCCGGGCGCGGCGTGGGCAGCGACGGTCCGTCCGCGTACCGCTTGCGCACCGCCAGCGCCGCCGCCGTGTAGCGGTCGTGGTCGGTGAAGTCCGGCGCGGCGGCGAGCACGTCGATCGCGGCGGTCAGCTCCTCCGCCGGCCAGGCCGCGAGGAACGCGCCGAGGTTCGCCGCCTCCATCACACCCGGGCCGCCGCCGGTCACCACCAGCCGGTCGGCCCGCGCCAGCTCCCAGCCCAGCACCGCCGCCATCCGGTACGCGGCGCTGCCGCGCGGCACCGCGTGCCCACCCATCACGCCCACCACGGATTGCGGGCCGTGCGCGGCCAGCCACGAGCGGGTGGCGTCGGCGAGCGCGTTGTCCACGCCGTGGTCGTGCAGCCGCTGGCCGAGCGCCTCACGGACGTCCGGCAGCGCGCCGCCGTGCGCCCGGAAGTGCGCGTACACCCGGGTGTCGTACATCTCGGTGAACCCGCCCTCGGCGAAGCCGGCGGCCAGGTCGTCCGCGGTGTAGAGGTGGGACGGCTGGGTCGGGTAGGGCAGCCCGGAGAACGGCGGGACGACGTTGGCGCCCCGCCGGACCAGGTCCGCGCCCACCTCGCGGTCGGCGAACCGGCAGCCCACGAAGAGGGTGCCGGCGACGTCGACGTCGCGCAGGTCGGGGACCGGCTCCAGGTCGAGGCGGAGGCCCTGCACGGTCAGGCCGGCGAGGGTTCCCTCGGCCATCCGCCTGTCGAACTCTCCGCGGGTCTCGATCTCGTCGATGCTGGTGTCGTGCGGCTCGATGACGTCCGCGGGTGGTGGGGTCGGCACCGGATCATCCTGCCCCGACCGGGCAACCGCGCAAACCCGGGCGGTACGGACAGGAGCCCGGCGGGCACGCCGCCGGGCTCCTGCGTAACCGGTTCCTGGGGAGGCTCCGGATCTGTAGTTGTAGTGCAAGAACCACGCCGACGGCATGGGCCGCCGGTACGTCTGGTCCCGCCGCAGGCGTGACGAAACCCTCAGCCGTTCAGCTGACCGGCCGGCCAGCCCCCTCGCGCACCCGGGGGCGAAGCGGGTTGAATGGGGCGATGCAGAACCTGTTACCTGAGCCACCGGCCACCCTGCTCCCCGTCTCCGAGGAGGCCGACGCCGCGCTCGCCGCCGCTGTCGAGCAGGGCACCGATGACGCGTACGCCGAGGTCGCGGCCCGCTTTCCGACCTACAGCGCGGCCTGGGCGGCGCTGGCCGGCCGCGCGCTCAACGCGGGTCAGGTCGTCCCGGCGTACGCCTACGCCCGCACCGGCTACCACCGGGGCCTGGACCAGCTGCGCCGCAGCGGCTGGAAGGGCCACGGCCCGGTGCCCTGGTCGCACGCGCCCAACCAGGGCTTCCTCCGCTGCCTCTATGTGCTCTCCCGGGCCGCCGGCGAGATCGGCGAGGCGGACGAGGCCGCCCGCTGCGCCCAGTTCCTGCGCGACTGCGACCCGGCCGCCGGGGACGCGCTGGCCAGCGACTGACCCGCCCGACGACGGCCGGCCCACCACGGGCCGGCCGTCGTGCCGTCTCCTACAACCCTTCCGCCACCGACGCGGCGATCTTCAACCAGGCGTCGCGGGTGGCGGCGGAGAGCTGGCCGTAGCGCAGCGGTTCGCCGGTGTCGATGAGCCGCTCGTACGGCGCCAGCAGCACCGCCCGGGTGCGGGCGGCGAAGTGGGCCTGGATGGCCGGCAGGTCGATCTCCTTGCGGGACGGCGGCATCGAGACCACCGTCACCGCCTGCCGGACCAGTCGTTGCCGGCCGCTCTGCTCCAGGTGGTCGAGCATCCGGGCGGCGGTCTCCGCCGAGTCGTTCCGCGCCGACATGGTGACCACGAGTTGGTCGGTCGCGTCCATGGCGGCCTGCCAGTTCTGCGCCCGGACGTTGTTCCCGGTGTCCACGAAGATCAGCTTGTAGAAGCGGCTGACCACGTCACGGATCTCCGCGAACGCGGCGGCGGTCAGCATCTCGCCGCCGGTCGCCGACTCGTCCGAGGCGAGCACGTCGAACATGCCCTCGCCCTGCGAGCGGACGTACTGCGACAGGTCGCCGACCCGCCCGTGCGCGCCCTGGAACTGGCCCAGGTCGCGGAGCATGTCGCGCACCGTGCGGGCGTGGAAGTCCTGCTGCGCCCGCATCCCGAGGGTGCCCTGCGTCTCGTTGTTGTCCCAGGCCAGCACGTACCCGCCGCGCTTCTGCCCGAAGGTCATCGCGAGCAGCAGGATGGCCACCGTCTTGCCGGCCCCGCCCTTGGGGTTGACCACGGTCACCTGGCGCAGCCCGCCGAAGTTGCGGCGGACCATCTCGATGTCGCGCTTCATCTCCTGCTCGTGGCGACCCGGCGCGAGCCGGACCAGCCCCATCCGGTTGACCACCGCGCGCACGCCCATGGTGGCCACCGGGTCGACCGGACGGGCCTGCCGCCGCCGGGCGAAGTCCTCGGCGGTCGGTGGTGCCGCCTGCTGCGGTGTCCACCCGGGCTCCGGGTACACGCCGGGTGGCAGGGCGGGCGGTTGCGGCTGCGGGGCCTGCGGTGGCCCGGCGTGTTGGGCCGGCCCGGCGTGCTGGGTCGGCCCGGCGTGCGGTGTCGGCCCGACGTGCTGGGTCGGCCCGCCGTGCGGTGTCGGGCCGCCGTGCTGGGTCGGGCCGGGCTGCGGGATCGCTCCGGGCTGCGGCGTCGGTCCGCCCGGCTGGGGTGCCCCGGTCTGCGCGGGCCACCCGGGCGGATACCAGCCCGGCTGACCGGCCGGGCCGGGCTGCTGCGGCGGGTAGGGGACCGGCGGGTAGGTCGGCCCGTTGCCGTAGGGCGGCGGCTGCGGCATCGGCACGCCCGGCGACGGCGGGAACGGGCCGAGCCGGGGCGGCTCCCCGGCGGACAGCTCCGGTCCCGCTGCCTGCTGCGGACCGTCGACCCGCGCCACCCCGAACGAGGTCGAACCGTCTACCGGCATCGGGCCGACCACCGGTGCCGGGCCGTCGACCCGCGCCATCCCGAACGAGGTCCGACCGTCGACCGGGCTCGGGCCGTCCGCCCGGGCCGCACCGTCGACCGGGACAGGGCCGTCGGCCGGGGTGGGACCCGTCGAGCCGGGATCGGCCGTGCCGCGCTGCGGCGGCTGCGCCCACGGCGACGCGGCCCGCCCGTTGGTCGGTGCGGCACCTCCGCCGCCTGCCGCCGCCGGGGCGGGGGTGCCTGCGGGCCGGTCGTCCGCGCCCTCCGGGCCCGGCGTGGCCGACTCCGGTCCACCCCCGGTGGCCGTCGGGCCGGACGTGGTCGGCCCGGGAACGTCGCCGAAGGTCGCCGGCGCGCTCGTTGCCGGATGGTGGCCGGGGGCCGGCACGGAGCCGGACGTGGTCGGCCCGGGAGCGTCGGAGAAGGTCGTCGCGGGGCCGGGCGTGGTCGTCCCCGGCTGGTGGCCGGAGGGTGCCGGGATCGGCACGGGTGTCGGCTGGTCGAGCGTGAACGGAAGATCGAGGCCGACCGCGGGCCGTGGTGGTCCGCCGGCATCCACTCCGTGACCCGCATCCTCCGCCGGGCCGGGCTGGGACGGCCCCGGGTCCGCCCGCGGCCTCGCAGCGGCCTGCGGCGGCACCGGGCTGGCCTGCGGCGACGGGGCCGGGGTGGCCTGCGGCGACGGGGCCGGGGCGTCGGCGCGCGGGAGAGGCCAGGGCGGTGCGGCCGGCTGGACCGGAGCCGCCCACGGCGGCGCGGCCAGCACCCCGTCGATCTCCTCGGGCGGCCAGAGCGGTTCGACGTCCCGCTCCGGCACCTGCGGTCGGCCCGGCACGGGGGTTCGGTCGTCGTTCTCATGCACCACGCGGTTCCTCCCCATCCCTCCCGCCGAGGATAGGCGGTCCGGCCAGCCGGGCGAGCCGGGTGCGGATCGATCGGGGTCAGCCCGTCCAGACCGCCCAGGCGCCCGGCTCGGTCCACCAGGACCGCTTCCGGCTCAACTCGCCCTCGACCCCGTCGTCGAGGAAGGGCACCTTCTCGTCCCGAGGCACGACCGCCACCGCCCGGCCCCGAGCCCGGCGCACCTCGAGCCGGACCCTCTTCCGGCCCAACGCCGATCGGGTGACCACGGGCACGGCCACACCGACCGCCAGTCGACCGTCGGCCGGGTCCGGGTCGGCGAGCAGGGCCACCTCGCCGAGACGCGCGTAGCCGCCGGCGTTGCCGATCGCGCACGCGCTGATCGGCTCGCTGCCGTCGCTGAGCACCGTGCCGTCGACCTCGACCCGGGCCCGCCAGTGCAGCGGCCGGCCGGCGTCGTCGGCCGCGCCGAGCAGCGCGCCGTCGAGCGTCACCGAGCCACCGTCGTTGCGCAGCAGGTCGAGCCGGCGCGGCGTGCCGTCCAGCACCGCCGCGGCCACCGCCGCCGGGTCGCGGGGAAGCCCGAGTTGCGCCGCCACGTCCCGCGCCGTCCCGGCCCGGGCCGGGTCCAACGGGAGTACGCCGACCGGCGGCAGGTCGGGCAGCGTCCGGTTCTCGGCCAGGTCCGCCGGGCGGCGGCTGGGCGGTGGAGCGTACCTGCGGACCAGCCGGCGCAGCACGGCGCGCAACTGACCGTCACTGGCCGTGGCGACGACGAGTCGGGTCTTGCCGTCGGAGTCCGGCCAGGGCAGGCCGTCGGCGCGGGGCGGCCCGTCGAGGCGGGCCAGCACCTCGTCGATCTCCGCGTCCGACCGGGCGGTCACCGTGGTCACCCGGGCACCCCGGGCGGTCAACGCGTCAGCGCAGGCCAGCACCGGCACACGCGGCGTCTCGCAGCGGTCGGTCTCGGGCGTGGCGGCGGTGTCGTCCGCGCCGCCGCAGCAGGCTCCGCCGCTGCCGCAGCCCCCACCGGGAGCGCCCCGCCCCGAGCCGAGGGTGAGCAGCACCACGTCGTACACGAAGGAGCCTCCTGCTTCTCGACGAACCCCTGCCGGTCCCGCCGTCACTACTTGTTAGCCTGACACCCCGGGCTCGCCGACCGGTCGCCACCTGGCACCCGAGCCTTCTGGAGGCGGAGAAGATGCCAGCGATCGTGCTCCTCGGCGCCCAATGGGGCGACGAGGGCAAGGGCAAGGTTACCGACCTGCTGGGTGAGCGGGTCGACTACGTCGTGCGCTACTCCGGCGGCAACAACGCCGGTCACACGGTGATCACCCCGGACGGCCAGAAGTACGCCCTGCACCTGATGCCGTCCGGCGCGCTCTCCCCGAGCGCGATGATCGTCATCGGCAACGGCGTGGTGGTCGACCCGAAGGTGCTGCTGCAGGAAATCGACGGGCTCGCCGAGCGCGGCGTGGACGTCTCCCGGCTGCGTATCTCCGGCGACGCGCACCTGATCATGCCGCACCACCGGGCGCTGGACCGGGTGGTCGAGCGGTATCTGGGCAGCTCCCGGATCGGCACCACCGGCCGGGGCATCGGTCCCGCCTACGGCGACAAGGTCGCCCGGATGGGGATCCGGCTCCAGGACCTGCTCGACCCGGGCATCCTGCGCAAGAAGCTGGAGCTGGCGCTCCGGGAGAAGAACCAGACCCTGTTCAAGGTCTACAACCGCAAGGCGATCGACGTCGACGAGACCGTCGAGGACTACCTGCAGTACGCCGAGCGGCTGCGCCCGTACATCGCCGAGACCCGGGTGATGCTCTGGGACGCGCTCGACCGCGGCGAGACCGTGTTGCTGGAGGGCGCCCAGGCCACCATGCTCGACATGGACCACGGCACCTATCCGTTCGTCACCTCGTCGAACCCGACCGCCGGCGGCGCATGCGTGGGCGCGGGCATCCCGCCGACCGCGATCACCAGGGTCATCGCGGTGAGCAAGGCGTACACCACCCGGGTGGGCAGCGGTCCGTTCCCCACCGAGCTGTTCGACGACAACGGGCAGCACCTGCGCAAGGTCGGCCACGAGTACGGCACCACCACCGGCCGGGAGCGTCGCTGCGGCTGGTTCGACGCGGTCGTGGCCCGCTACGCGTGCCGCCTGAACGGCGTCACCGACCTGGTGGTCACCAAGCTGGACGTGCTGACCGGCCTGGCCAAGGTGCCGATCTGCGTCGGCTACGAGATCAACGGCGAGCGCTTCGACGACATGCCGATGACGCAGACCGACTTCCACCACGCCACCCCGATCTATGAAGAGCTCGACGGCTGGTGGGAAGACATCACCAAGGCGAGAACCGAGGACGAGCTCCCGGAGAACGCCCGCCGCTACATCGCCCGCGTCGAGGAACTCACCAACACCCGGGTGAGCGTGGTCGGAGTAGGCCCAGGCCGAGACGAAAACGTCCTCCGCCACCCCCTCCTCCCCTAACCCCCTTTCCGTCGATCAGAAAGATGGCGGCACGTTCGATCTCACATCCTGCCGCCAACTTCATGATCAACTGGGTGAGGGGTCGGGGTCAGTAGGATGCTGGGTCGTGCGGGTTCTTCTGGTGGGTGGTGGCGGGCGGGAGCATGCTCTCGCGCTCGGGTTGAGTGCTGATCCGTCGGTGGAGGCGCTGGTCGCGGCCCCGGGCAACCCGGGGATCGCCGAGGTGGCCTCGCTGCGGGAGGTGACGCCGACCGATCCGGCGGCCGTGGCGGCGCTCGCCGTCGAGGTCGCGGCGGACCTGGTGGTCGTCGGCCCCGAGGCGCCGCTGGTGGCCGGCGTCGCCGACGCGGTGCGCGCCAAGGGCATCGCGGTGTTCGGCCCGGGTGCGGAGGCGGCCCGGCTGGAGGGCTCCAAGACGTTCGCGAAGGACGTGATGACGGCGGCCGGCGTGCCGACCGCACGCGCCCACACCTGCACCGACGCGGCGGCCGTGGCGCGGGCGCTGGACGAGTTCGGCGCGCCGTACGTGGTGAAGGACGACGGGCTCGCCGCCGGCAAGGGCGTGGTGGTCACCGACGACCGGGCGGTCGCCGAGCGGCACGCGGCCGAGTGCGGCCGGGTGGTGATCGAGGAGTACCTGTCCGGCCCCGAGGTCTCCCTCTTCGTGGTCACCGACGGTGAGGCGGCCCTGCCGCTGCTGCCCGCGCAGGACTTCAAGCGGGTCGGCGACGGCGACACCGGGCCGAACACCGGCGGCATGGGGGCGTACACGCCGCTGCCCTGGGCCCCGCTGGGCCTGGTCGACGACGTGATGCGCGACGTGGTGCACCCGACGCTGGCCGAGCTGCGCCGCCGGGGCGCCCCGTTCAGCGGCCTGCTCTACGTGGGCCTGGCGATCACCCCCGCCGGGCCGCGCGTGATCGAGTTCAACGCGCGCTTCGGCGACCCGGAGACCCAGGTGGTGCTGGCCCTGCTGGAGACGCCGCTGGCCGGGCTGCTGCACGCCGCCGCCACCGGCACGCTGGGCGCGCACCCGCCGCTGCGGTGGCGCGACGGCGCGGCGGTCACCGTCGTGGTCGCGGCCGAGGGCTACCCGCAGGGCCCGCGTACCGGTGATGTGCTCACCGGCGCGGACCGCGCCGGGATCATCCACGCCGGCACCCGCCGGGACGCCGACGGCACCGTGCGCTCCGCGGGCGGCCGGGTCGTCTGCGGTACGGCCACCGGCGCGGACCTGGCCGCCGCGCGCGACGCGGCCTACGACCTGGTACGCGGCATCGAGCTGGCCGGCGCCCACCACCGCACCGACATCGCGGCGGCGGCGGTGGACGGCCGGATCACGATCCCCGGCTGACGGGCGGGGCGGTCAGTCGAAGTAGCGGCGCAGCTCCCGGCCGAGCACCTTGCCGGTGGCGTTGCGGGGCAGGTACTTGACGAAGACCACGTCCCGGGGCATCGAGAAGCGGGCCAGGTAGCGCCGGACGTATTCGCGGACCGCCTCCGGGTCGAGCGTCTCGCCGGGGCGCAGCGCCAGGAACGCGGCCAGCCGCTGCCCGTACTCCGGGTCCGGCACGCCAATCACCGCCACCTCGCGGACCTGCGGCAACCGGGCGATCAGGTCCTCCACCTCGGAGGGGAAGACGTTCTCCCCACCCGAGACGATCATGTCGTCGGCCCGCCCGTCGACGAAGAGCAGACCGTCCGGGTTCAACCGGCCGAGGTCGCCGGTGTCCAGCAGGCCGTCGCGGCTCTCCCGGCCGGTGCCCGAGGTGTAGCCCTCGAAGAGCATCTCGTTGCCGACGAAGATGCGCCCGACCTGCCCGGCGCGGACCGGCTGGCCGGCCTCGTCCAGGATCTCCAGCCGGGTGCCGTGCGGCGGGCGGCCGGCGGAGGTGGGCGCGGCGCGCAGGTCGGCCGGGCCGGCGATGGACGCCCAGGAAACCTCGGTCGAGCCGTAGAGGTTGTAGAGCACGTCGCCGTAGCGGTCCATGAAGGCGGTGGCCAGGTTGCCCGGCAGGGCGGAGCCGCTGACCGCCACCACCTTGAGCGGCGGGCGGGGCTGCGGCGGCGCGACCTCCATCAGCCGTTGCAGCATCACCGGTACGGCGAAGAGCGCGTCGCAGGACTGTTCGGCCAGCGCGGCCAGGGTGGCGGCCGGGTCGAAGCGGCGGTGCAGCACCACTGTGGCGCGCAGCGCGAACGAGACCTGGAGGGCGGCGTACCCCCAGGTGTGGAAGATCGGCGCGGCGATCATGACGACGTCGCGCGCGTGCAGCGGGATCCGGTCGATGATGGACACCAGCGGGCCGAAGCCGTGCGGGGTGGGGCGACGGGCGCCCTTGGGGGTGCCGGTGGTGCCGGAGGTCAGCACGATGGTCCGGCCGTCGCGCTCCGGCGGCTGGAGCCTGTCGCCCGGCACGGCGCCGGCGATCAGCTCCTCCTGCCGCCGCTCGTCGATCCGGTGCAGTTCGGCCGGGAGGCCGAGGACCCGGTCGGCGAACTCCGCGTCGTGCACCAGCGCGCGCAGGCCCTGCTCCTCGGCGACGGTGACCAACTGCGCGGCGGAGAGACCGGTGTTGACCAGGACGGCGTCCGCGCCGAGCAGCATCGACGCGACGATCGCCTCGATGAGGCCGTGGTGGTTGCGGCAGAGCAGCCCCACCCGGTCGCCGGTCTGCACGCCGAGCCCGGACCGCAGCGAGCGGGCCAGCCGCTCCGACCGGTCCAGCAACTCCTGGTAGGTGAGTGAGGCGCCGTGCTCGTCCACGACGGCGACGCGGCCGGGGTCACGGGCGGCAGCCTGGCGCAACTCCCCGGCGAGGCTCCAGCCCCACCGGCGCAGCGCGTTGAGCTGCGAGGCGACCCGGATCGGGCGGCCCGGGGCGAGTAGTCCGCGTCGGGTCAGCGTGGCGACGATGAACGGCAGGTCCACGGCGCAACCTCCTTCGCGTTCGTGATCTCCCGATCATGCATCCGGGCGATCCGTCCGCCCAGCCGGCGTGATCATCAGCCCAACCTGCGGACATCCCCCGATCGCGGACCGGCGGCCCGACCCGCGACGGGTGCGCCCGGCACGGCGCGTCGTCGCGGGTCGGGTCGGGGTCCGCCGGCGATCAGCGGATCTGCATCCCGGAGATGGCCCGGGAGATGACCAGCCGCTGGATCTCGGAAGTGCCCTCGAAGATGGTGTAGATCTTGGCGTCCCGGTACCACCGTTCGACCGGGTGGTCGCGCAGGAAGCCCGCCCCGCCGAGGAGCTGGACCGCCCGGTCGGTCACCGAGACGGCCACCTCGCCGGCCTTGAGCTTGGACATCGAGCCCTCGCCGGCGGTGAACGGCCGGTTGTTGCGACCCATCCAGGAGGCCCGCCAGACCAGCAGTCGGGCCGCGTCGATCTCCATCTTCATGTCGGCGAGCGCGAACGCGACCGCCTGGTTCTCGATGATCGGCCGCCCGAACTGCACCCGGCTCTTGGCGTAGTCGAGCGCGTACTCGTAGGCGGCGCGGGCCACCCCGAGCGCCTGCGCGCCGACGGTCGGGCGGGACAGCTCGAACGTCCGCATCGCCGCCTGGCCGGAGGCGCGCTGGCCGGCGCGGGCCCGGGCCAGCCGCTCGTCGAGGGCGTCCTTGCCGCCGAGCAGGCAGCGGCCCGGCACCCGGACGTCGTCGAGGAAGACGTCGGCGGTGTGCGAGGCGCGCAGCCCGAGCTTGCGCAGCTTGCGGGTGGCGTTGAGGCCGGGCGTGCCCGGCGGTACGACGAACGCGGCCTGACCGCGTGAGCCCAGCTCCGGCTCGATCGAGGCGGTGACCACGTGCACCCCGGCGATGCCACCGTTGGTCGCGTACGCCTTCTGGCCGTTGAGCACCCACTCGTCGGTGGCCTGGTCGTAAACGGCGCGGGTGCGCATCGACCCGACGTCGGAGCCGGCCTCCGGCTCGCTGGTGCAGAACGCGGCGACGGCCGGCTGGTCGACGTCGCCGAAGCACTGCGGCACCCACTCGACGAGCTGGTCGGGGGTGCCGGCGCCGTAGATGCCGGCGACCGCGAGGGCGGTGCCGAAGATGCTCAGGCCGATGCCGGCGTCACCCCAGAAGAGTTCCTCACTGGCGATCGGCAGGGAGAGGCCGGTGGGGTCGGCCCAGCAGGTGGCGAGGAACTCGAACCCGTACAGGCCGACCTTCGCCGCTTCCTGGATGACCGGCCAGGGAGTCTCCTCCCGGGCGTCCCACTCGGCCGCGGCCGGGCGCACGACTTCGGCGGCGAAGCCGTGCACCCAGTCGCGAAGGTCTCGCTGCTCCTCGTTCAGGTCGAGCGAGAACTCGGCCATGGTCAGGCCTTGGGGATGTCGAACAGGTTGGCGATGTTGGCGGCCAGGCCCAGGTCACCCTTGGCCTTCAGCTTGCCGGTCATGAACATCATCACCGGGTTGGCGCCACCGGAGACGATCTTCAGGAACTCGACCGGGCCCATGGTGAGGCTGAGCTTCGGGTCCCGGGTGGGGGTCTCCGAGACGGTGCAGGTGCCGTTCTCGATGACGATCTCGTAGGTGTCGGTGCCGCCGTCCGGACGGCCGGTGATGTTCCAGTGGATGACCGCGTTGGTGGAGCCGGCGCGGTCGGCGCGGAACAGCGTGGGCATCCGGTTGAAGACCTCGCTGAGGATCTTGCCGCGCGCCTCGCCGGACATGATCTCGGCGATCTTGTCGTCCGGCGTGGACTTGACCAGCTGCGCGAACTCCTTCGGGCCGACGTTGGCGAAGTTGGCCGGGTCGAAGTCAGTCATGGGGGATGCACCTCTCGACTTGGTTACTCTGGCGTAACCCTACGCACGAGTAGGTATGCTCGCAAGGGTGTCCAGCCCACCGACCTTCAAGCGCCTGCCCCGGGCCGTACGCGAGCAGCAGATGCTCGACGCGGCCGTCAAGGTCTTCTCCCGGCGCGGCTTCCACGCGGCCAGCATGGACGAGATCGCCGACGACGCCAGCATCTCCAAGCCGATGGTCTACGCCTACCTCGGCACCAAGGAAGAACTCTTCGTCGCCTGCCTGCACCGCGAGGGCACCCGGATGATGGAGGCCATCGCCGGCGCCGCCGCCCCCGACCTGCCCGCCGACGAGCGGCTCTGGCGCGGGCTGCGCGCGTTCTTCGGCTTCGTCGGCGCCCACCGCGACGGCTGGGCGGTGCTCTACCGGCAGGCGCGCGGCTCCCAGCCGTTCGCCGCCGAACTGGCCACCATGCGCGGTCGGCTGGTCGAGGTGGTCGCCGGAATGCTCGACCACGCGCTGCGCGCCTCCGGGCGCGAGGTCGGCGCCACCGACCTGGAGGTGGTCGCATACGCGCTGGTCGGCGCCACCGAGTCGCTCGCCGACTGGCTGGCCGACCACCCCGAGGCCGACGCCGAGAAGACCGCCACCCGGATGATGAACGTCGCCTGGCTCGGCGCCGACCAACTCCTACGCGGCGTCACTTGGCACCCGGGGGTGTAAGGAGGGGCCCCTTACTAACGCATTTTGCATAGGCGGGGGCCCCTGTTAACACCCCCGCCGCGCGGCGGCCCGGGATCGCGCCCGCCGCCGGGCCCAACGGGCTGCCTCGAACAGCCCGGTGACCGCCAGCGAGATGCCGACGCCGGCGAGCAGAGCGGTGACCGGGTTGTGCTCGAAGGCCAGACCGCCGAAGTAGCCGAGCAGCCCGCAGTAGATCCCCCAGGTGCCGCACGCCAGCGCGTCGTAGAGCAGGAACGAGCGCAGCGGATAGCGGACCGCGCCCATGGTGAGCGTGACCGCGGTGCGGCCGCCGGGGACGTAGCGGGCGGTGGTCAGGATCATCCCGCCCCGCCGGTCGACCGCCCGGCGGGCCCAGTCGGAACTCGCCCGCCGCCGGCTGTCGCCGGGTAGCCGGGCCAGCCGGTGCGCGCCGCCGCCGCGCCCGATGGCGTACGAGACGTGGTCGCCGAGCAGCGCGCCGAGCGCGGCGGTCACGATCACCGCCACCAGGTTCGGTTCGCCGCCGGCCGCGAAGACCCCGGCGGTGATCACCACGGTCTCGCCGGGTACCGCCGGGAAGAACGCGTCGACGGCGGTGACCGCGATGATCACCAGGTACACCCACGGCGAGGTCACCGTCTGGTGCAGCAGGTCGAGCACGTCCCCCATGCCCCCATGCTCGACGCTGCGGTGTTAAGCGGGGGCCCTTCCTATACAAAAGGCGTTAACAAGGGGCCCCTCCTTCTCCTCGGCGGTGGGGCCGTGCGAGCTGAGCAGCACCGGCGCGCCCAGCGCCTCCTCCACCGCCGCCACCCAGTCGCCCGGGGCCGACTCCAACACCGGCCGCGCCCGCATCAGCCGCCCGGTCAGCGCCGCCTGCCGCGCCAGGTCCCCGGCCGGTCCGGGATCGAGCCGGTCGACGCCGCCGACGTAACGACGACACATGCGCAGGCGAGGCCCGGCCAGGTCGAGGTGGGTGAGCGCCAGCCCGTCCACCCCGCCGGCCACCTCCAGCGCGTACCGGTGGGCCACCGCGTCGAAGTGCCCGAACCGGAACCGGCCCTGCCACTCGTTGGCGGGGTTGCGCGGGTCGGTGAACGGCAGCGCCGGGTCCTCGGTGACCAGCGGCCCGGGGCCGTGCCGGGTGGTGGTCACCCGCAGCACCCCGAGCCGCTGGGCGGTGCCGGCCATCCCCGCCTCGGCGAGCAGCGTCTCCGCGTTGGCGAACGTCGTGGTGCTCCACGTGGTGTACGGGTGGAAGCCGTGCCACTCGTCCAGCAGCACCCCCTGCGCGCCCTCGAAGACGCAGGTGCCCTCGCGTAGCGCCCTGGCCAGCCAGCTCCGGTCGACGATCGCCACCCGGTCGGCGAAGGCGGCGTACGCCGGCAGGCAGTCGTCGACCGGCGGCGCGTGCAGCGGCCCGAGTTCGGCGGTGAGCCGGTCCCGTAGCGCGGCCAGCCGGCGGCGCAGCACCGCCGGCCGGCGGCAGTCGGCCACCCGGGGCGCCTCGTCGGGGTGGGCGAGGCCGTACGCGACGGCCTCGCCCACCCCCAGCCCGCAGGAGCCGTGCCGGTCGGCTCCCCGGGCGATCTCCCGGGCCCGGTTGGCGGCCCGGTGGTACGGGGTGGCCAGCAGCGCCTCCCCGTCCACGGTCAACCGGTCGAGCGCGTCGGGCACCCCGACCGACGCGAGGTGGTCGGCCTCGGCGGCCAGCGCCAGCGGGTCCACCACCACGTGCCGTGCCAGGTGGGTCCGCACGCCGGGGCGGAACGTGCCGGCCCCGAACTGCGCGAACGTGTGCGCCCGCCCGTCGCGCAGGACGACGTTGTGTGCCGCCTGCGCGCCCCCGTTGAAGCGCACCACAGTGTGGACCGGTCGGGTGGCGCAGAGCGCGTCGACGACCGTGCCCTTGCCCGCGTCGCCGTAGCCGAGGTCGACCACCAGCACGTGGTTCACAGCCGGGTGACCCCGCTGCCGCCGTCGGTCGGGGTGAACGGCAGTGCCGCCACCGCCCGCCGGTCGCCGCCGAGTGAGGCGAGCGCCCGGGAGACGGTACGGGTGGCGGTCGAGCCGGTCCGAGCCAGGTCGTCCAGGCCGGCGTCGAGGTCGATGGCCTGTTCGCCGAGGCCGACGGTGAGCGCGATGGTCTCGCAGACCGCGTCCAGGTCGTCCAGCTCGACCGCGTTCTGCCCGAGCAGCCCGCGCCAGAAGTCGAGCACCTTGCGGTTGCCGGCGTAGTGACTGCCGGCCGGGAGGAGGTGGTAGGTGTCCCAGCGGGCGGTCACCTCGTCCACGACCTGCCGGATCGGCAGGTCCTCGGCCAGGCCGTCGCCGATCCACCGGGTCACCTCGCGGGCCTTCAACCGGGGGTACGCCAGCTCGTCGCCGATGACGAACAGGTAGCCGCGCCGGCCGCGCTTGGCCCAGCTGTCGGTGACCGTGTGCCGGGCCATGAAGTGCAGCGCCAGCTCGTACGACTCCGTCATCTGGCCGCCACCGCCGCCCTCCAGCACGATCCGGCCGAGGTCGTCGTCCATCCGGTTGTCGGACTCGAACTGGCCGACCTGCAACGGCACCCGGTCGCAGGTGGCGTCGCCGATCGCGCCGAACATGACCTGCGGGTCGCGGGCGTACCCCTGGCGTTGCAGCAGGCCGAGCAGTTGCGGCAGCTTGCTCTGGAGCACGCGGGGCACGTGGCCCATCGAGCCGGTGACGTCGAAGAGCACCGCGATCGGGGTGGACTGCGGGTGTTCGGCGGAGTCGCGGCTCTCCCGGGTCGCGCCGCGCGGGTCGAGGGCAGGGTGCACGGTTCGGGCCCCGCTGTCGCTGTAGGAGAACGCGCTCCGTCCGGTCTTCCGCCGGTAGCGGTCGGCGGCGTCGTACACGTCGGTGGACCAGATTCCGCTGCCCATGGCAGCCTCCCTAGGGGTTGAGGGTGAAGGGTCGGAAGGTGCGCGGCCCGTAGAGCCGTTCCAGCACCTCGTCGAGTTCGCGCAGCAGCCGCCAGGCGTCGTCGGGCCGGGCGGACAGCGCGGGCTGCCGGCAGCCGTGGGCGAAGGCGCGCAGCTCGCGCGGCGCGCGGTCGGCCATCAGCCAGGTCAGGCACCGGGCCGCGAGCGCGATGTCGGTGCCCGGGCCGCACGGCCGCTTGGCGGTGACCTCCGGCGGATACCAGTCGGCCAGGTCGGTGACCAGCGCCGGCACCAGCCCGCCGGGTTCGGCGGAGAAGCACCAGTCGACGAGCACCAGGCCGTGCGCGTCCGGTTCGATCAGCACGTTGCGGGGCAGGACCGCGCCGTGCACCACGCCGGCGCGGTGGGCGAGGCCGAGCGCCACCAGCAGCCGCCGCCACATCCAGGCCGCGTCGCGGGGGTCGACCCCGTTCGGGTACGCCCGCCGCACGTCGTCCAGGCTGTGCAGCCCGGGTACGGTCTCCAGCACGTTGACCAGCAGTTGCGCGCCGGTCGTGGGGTCGCGCACCGGGTAGGAGTCGACCAACCGGGGCACGTACGCCAGGTGGCGCGGATCCCCGCGCTCCGCGATCCGCCGAAGTGCCCGCGCCTCGCGTGCCATCAGGTCGTTGTCGCTCGGGTGCCGCGGTGCCTTCATCTGCCGGTGAGAAGGGTGCCCTTCTCTACCGGAGGCGTTAACAGGGGGCCCCTCCTTGCACCTCATCGGAGGGTCCGGAGGAGGGCGGGGTGGAGGAGGCGGGCGGTGCCGGGGCGGTAGAGCTTGGCGCGCGGCCCGCCCCGGGCGCCGCCGCGCTCGGTGCTGGCGCCGGTGCTCTCCACGAAGCCGGGCACGGAGAGCACCTTGCGGTGGAAGTTGCCGGCGTGCAGCGGTTCGCCCCAGACCGTCTCGTAGACCGCCCGCAGCTCGGTGACGGTGAACTCGGGGGCGAGGAAGCGGGTGGCCAGCGACGTGTACTCCAGTTTGGAGCGGGCCCGCTCCAGCCCGTCGTCGATGATCCGGCCGTGGTCGAAGGCGAGCTGCCGGTTGGGCAGCGCGGTGACCGGCAGCCAGAGCGCCTCGGCGGCGTCGGTGTCGGCGACCGGGTCGGGCAGGTCGGGCGCGAACGCCAGGTGGGCGATCGACACGACACGCATGCGCGGGTCCCGGTCGGGCGCGCCGTAGCTGCCGAGCTGTTCCAGGTGCACCCGGTCGAGCCGCTCGCCGCCGAGCCCGGTCTCCTCGGCCAGTTCGCGTCGCGCGCCGGCGAGCAGGTCCTCGTCGGGGCGGACGAAGCCGCCGGGCAGCGCCCAGTGCCCCGCGTAGGGCGGCGCGCCCCGTCGGATCAGCAGCAGGTGCAGCGCGCCCTCGCGGATGGTCAGCGCCACCACGTCGACGGTGACCGCGACCGCCGGGTAGGCCCGGGGGTCGTATCCGGCGAGGAAGTCCTGCTCGTTCACGGCGCTCACTCTCTCAACCTGAGAACAACTCAATCCGAGAACAACCTAGCGCACGAAAGTGGGGATGCCAAGCCCCCACTTTCCTCAGCGGACGGTGCCCACCAGATGCGGCCTGCCGTCCCGGTCGCCGTGCAGCGCGAAGTCCCAGCCGCCGCCCGAGGTGGCGGCGCTGAAGGCGACCGTGGACGGCAACGGCACCGGCAGCTTGAACGCCACGTCCACGGTGTACGCGTCCGGCAGCCGGCTCTCCAACGCGGCCAGGCACCGGGCCTTGCTCCACATGCCGTGCGCGATCGGGCGGGGGAAGCCGAACAGCCGCGCACCCAGCTTGGAGGTGTGGATCGGGTTGTGGTCGCCGGAGACGCGCGCGTAGTCCGTACCGACGCGCGGCGTCACCCGCCATCGGGCCGACGCGGCCGGCGGCGCGGGTCGGTCCCCCCGGTCACGCCGCGGGCCGCCGCCGGCCGCACGCTCCTTCCCGAGGTACGTCGACACGCCCCGCCAGACCTCCTCGCCGTCGACCGAGCCGACCAGCACCACGTCGAGCTGCCGGCCCCGCTCGTGCGGGCGCAGGTTCTCCGCGTACGTGCGGAAGTCGACGCTTTCGCCGACCTGGACCGGTCGGTGCACGGTGATCCGGTTGGCCACGTGCACCACGCCGGTGAGCGGGATCGGGAAGTCGGCGGCGGTCATCAGCCGCAGCGACAGCGGGAACCCGAGCACGTGCAGGTAGGTCGCCGGCAGCCGGTCGGCCAGCCGGAGCCCGCAGACCCGGTCGTAGTCGGCGAGGTGCGCCGGGTCGACCGTCACCCCGGCGGCACCCAGCTCGACGGCGGGCAGCTCCCGCCCCCGCCGCCGACCGGTGCCGGGCAGCGCCCCGAACAGGGCGCGCCGGTAGAGCGCTCCGGGCGCGGGCAGCCCGGGCAGGTCGACGCGTGCCCGCCCGTCCGGCCCGGCGTGGTCCGGCGCGGGCCGGCCGTCCCCGGCGGCACCGTCCGCCCGGGCCGACCCGTCGGAGGTGGCCGCCGCGCCGGTGGCGAGGTCCGCGCCGGCCGGTTCGTCCGGGCCAGCCGCCGAGCCCGCGGTGACGGTCGCCGCCGCCTGGGTCAGGTCACGGGTGCGGTCGTCCGCCGGGGTCCGGCCGCCGCCGAGCCGCCCGGCCGAGGCGGTCAGGTCCTGGGTGCGGTCGTCCGCCGGCCCGGACGGCTGCCGGCCGAGCTGGTCGGCCAGCGCGGAGAGATCCTGGGTCGCCTCGACCGGTGGCTGTGGCGTGCCGCGCGCGGCCAGGGCCGCCCGGGCGGAGGTGAGGTCCTGGGTGGGGCCCTCGATCAGGTCGTGCACCGACAGCTCCTCGGCCGGCTCCTCCGGCCGCTGCTTGCGCCGCCCCATCACGCCCCCAGCAGGCTCTGGCCGCAGACCCGGACCACGTTGCCGCTGACCGCGCCGGACGCCGGCCAGGAGAGCCAATCGATCGTCTCGGCCACGTCCACCGGCAGGCCGCCCTGGGCCATGCTGTTCATCCGCCGGCCCGCCTCGCGCAGCGTCAACGGGATGCGGGCGGTCAGCCGGGTCTCGATGAACCCGGGCGCGACCGCGTTCAGGCTGATCCCGCGCTCGCGCAGCACCGGCGACAGCGAGTCGACCAGGCCGATCACGCCGGCCTTGCTGGTCGCGTAGTTGGTCTGCCCCCGGTTGCCGGCGATCCCGGCGATCGAGGAGACCGAGACGATCCGGCCGCCGGCCGGGATCAGGTCGCGCTCCAGCAGCACGTCGTTGATCCGCTCCTGGCTGGACAGGTTGACGTCGATCACCGAGTCCCACCGGTCGGCGTCCATCCGGCCCAGCGTCTTGTCCCGGGTGATGCCGGCGTTGTGCACCACCACGTCGACCCGGCCGTGCCGGGACGCGAGGTGCTCGGCCAGCCGGGTCGGCGCGTCCGGCGCGGTCAGGTCGAGCTGCACCGCGCTGCCGCCGATCTCGTTGGCGACCGCGGCCAGCTCGTCGCCGGCCGCCGGGATGTCCAGCGCCACCACCTGGGCGCCGTCGCGGGCGAGCACCTTCGCCAGCGCCGCGCCGATGCCCCGGGCCGCGCCGGTGACCAGCACGACCTGACCGTCCAGCGGCCGGTCCCAGTCGGCCGGCGCGACGGCGGTGCCGGCACCGACCCGGACGACCTGGCCCGAGACGTACGCGGAGCGGCCGGAGAGCAGGAACCGCAGCGTGGACTCCAGGCTCACCGGGGTGCCGGCGTCCCCGTCGCGGGTGACGTGGACCAGCTGGGCGGTGACGCCCCGGCCGAACTCCTTGCCGATGCTGCGGGTCAGCCCCTCCAGGGCGCGTTGGGCGGTCGCCTCCCGGGGCGAGCCGCACTCGGCTGGCGGCGTGCCCAGCACGATCACCCGGCCGCTGGGCATCAGCGAGCGGGCCCGCGGGTGGAAGAAGTCGTAGAGCTGCCGCAGCCCGGTGGAGTCGGTGACGCCGCTGGCGTCGTACACCAGGGCCGCGAAGCGGCTCTCGCCGGTCGTGGTGGCGGGGTCGGCCAGCTCGACCCCGGCGGCGGTCAGGATCTTGCCGGTCGGCTCGGCGAGCCGGCCGCCGGTCGCGGCGCCGAGCAGGACCGGCCCGGGGACGAGCGGGTCGCCCGGTGTGTGCCGGCGCAGTCGGGGCGGGTCGGGCAGGCCGAGGCGCTTGACCAGCGCACGACCGGCCCCCGTCTGGACGAAGCTCGCGTACCTGTCGGTCATAGGCGTAGCCTACTGGCGAGTAGGGTTTGGGCAACAGCTACCAGGAGGCTGATCGTGCAGAGTGTCCGGCGGGTCGCGGTGATCGGCGGCAACCGCATCCCCTTCGCCCGGTCCAACTCGCGCTACGCGCACGCGTCCAACGCGGACATGCTCGGCGCGGCGCTCGACGGGCTGGTCGCCCGGTTCGGGCTGGCCGGCGAGCGGGTCGGCGAGGTGGTGGCCGGCGCGGTGCTCAAGCACTCGCGCGACTTCAACCTCACCCGCGAGGTGGTGCTCGGCTCCCGGCTCGACCCGCACACCCCGGCGTACGACGTCCAGCAGGCCTGCGGCACCGGGCTGGAGGCCGCCATCCTGGTCGCCAACAAGATCGCTCTCGGGCAGATCGAGGTGGGCATCGCCGGCGGCGTGGACACCACCTCGGACGCTCCGCTGGCCGTCAACGAGGACATGCGCCGCACGCTGATCCAGCTCAACTCGGCCCGTACCCTCGGCGCGCGGCTCAAGGTGGCGGCGAAGCTGCGCCCGTCGCAGCCGTTCAAGCCGGAGATCCCGCGCAACGCCGAGCCGCGCACCGGGCTGTCGATGGGTGACCACGCCGCGGTGACCGCGCTGCGCTGGAACGTCGACCGGGCGGCCCAGGACGAGCTGGCGCTCCGCTCGCACCAGCGGCTCGCGGCCGCGTACGAGAAGGGGTTCTTCGACGACCTGATGACCCCCTACCTGGGGCTGACCCGCGACCAGAACCTCCGGCCGGACACCACCTCGGAGAAGCTCGGCTCGCTCAAGCCGGTCTTCGGCACGAAGGGCCCGGACGCCGAGCGGGCCACCATGACCGCCGGGAACTCCTCGCCGCTCACCGACGGCGCGTCGACGGTGCTGCTCGCCTCCGAGGAGTGGGCCCGGGCGCACAGCCTGCCGGTGCTGGCCTGGTTCTCCTGGTCCGAGACGGCGGCCGTCGACTTCGTGCACGGCGACGAGGGGCTGCTGATGGCGCCCGCCTACGCGGTGCCCCGGATGCTGGCCCGGGCCGGGCTCACGCTCCAGGACTTCGACTTCTACGAGATCCACGAGGCGTTCGCCTCGCAGGTGCTGGCCACGCTGGCGGCCTGGGAGTCGCCGGAGTTCTGCAAGGAGCGGCTGGGCCTGGACGCGCCACTCGGGTCGATCGACCGGGACCGGCTGAACGTCAACGGCTCGTCGCTGGCCGCCGGGCACCCGTTCGCGGCCACCGGGGGCCGGATCGTCGCCACGCTGGCCAAGCTGCTCGACGGCAAGGGCAGCGGGCGCGGCCTGATCTCCATCTGCGCGGCCGGCGGGCAGGGCGTGACCGCGATCCTGGAGCGCTGACCCACCGACTTCGAGGGCCGGGGCAACCCGCCTGGCGGGTCGCCCCGTTCCCCAGACATGAGACGCATACAAGGTCCGCCGCGGTGAACCAGGCCGACGAGGACGAGTACCGGCAGTTCGTGAGCGCCCGGTTGGAGCCGTTGCGGGTCACCGCCTTCCTGCTGTGCCGGGACTGGCACACGGCGGACGACCTGGTCGCCATCACCGTCGGCAAGCTCTATCGACACTGGCGTCGGGTGCGCCGCGTGGAACACGTCGACGCGTACGTCCGGGGCATGCTCACCAATGCCTGGCTGGACGAGCGGCGCCGCCCGTGGCGCCGCGAGCGATCCACCGACGAGCTGCCCGACCACGCCGAGGCGTACCTGCCGGAGGCGGCGCTGGCCGACCGCGAACAACGGGGTGTCACCCGACGCCTTCCAGTTGGCGGACGCGCACGAGTACCAGCCGGTCCCGCCCGACTTCTGGTTCCTGCGATCCGGTGACGGCGGCTGGGAGATCGGCCCCTACGAGCGCGGCCGCTACAAGCTGTGGCGGCGGTACGCCTCCGAGGCGGAGGCGACAGCCGCGTTGTTCCACATCCTGGCGCGCCCACCCCGACCGGGACCGGCCGACGGGTGCGGAAGAATGGCACCGTGACGACGATCCCGAACGTGCTCGCCAACCGGTACGCCTCGCCCGAGCTGGTCGCCCTCTGGTCGCCGGAGGAGAAGGTACGGATGGAGCGCCGGCTCTGGCTGGCGGTGCTCCGGGCCCAGCGCGACCTCGGTGTGCCGGTGCCGGACGGCGTGGTCGAGGCGTACGAGCGGGTGGTCGACGACGTCGACCTGGCCTCGATCGCCGCGCGGGAGCGGGTCACCCGGCACGACGTGAAGGCCCGGATCGAGGAGTTCAGCGCGCTCGCCGGCCACGAGCACGTGCACAAGGGGATGACCTCCCGCGACCTGACCGAGAACGTCGAGCAGCTCCAGGTGCGGGCGTCGCTGGAGCTGATCCGGGACCGGGTGGTCGCCACGCTGGCCCGGCTGGCCTGGCACGCGGGTGAATACTCGCCGCTGGTGATGACCGGCCGGTCGCACAACGTGGCGGCGCAGGCGACCACGCTGGGCAAGCGCTTCGCGTCGGCCGCCGAGGAGTTGCTGATCGCGTACGAGCGGCTGGCGGACCTGATCGGGCGCTACCCGCTGCGTGGGATCAAGGGTCCGGTGGGCACCGCGGCCGACCAGCTCGACCTCTTCGACGGCGACCCCGGCAAGGTCGCCGAGCTGGAGCGGCGGGTGGCCGGGCACCTGGGGTTCGCCCGGGTGCTGGACAGCGTCGGCCAGGTCTATCCGCGCTCGCTCGACTTCGACGTGCTCGCCGCGCTGGCGCAGGTGGCCGCCGCGCCGTCGTCGCTGGCCACCACGATCCGACTGATGGTCGGTCAGGAGCTGGTCACCGAGGGCTTCAAGCCGGGCCAGGTCGGGTCCAGCGCGATGCCGCACAAGATGAACACCCGCTCCTCGGAGCGGGTGAACGGCTTCGCGGTGATCATCCGCGGTTACCTGTCGATGGTCGGCGAGCTGGCCGGCGACCAGTGGAACGAGGGCGACGTCTCCTGCTCGGTGGTGCGCCGGGTGGCGCTGCCGGACGCGTTCTTCGCCGCCGACGGCCTGTTCCAGACGTTCCTCACCGTGCTCGACGAGTTCGGCCCGTACCCGGCGGTGATCAACCGGGAGCTGGAGCGCTTCCTGCCGTTCCTGGCGACCACGAAGATCCTGGTCGCCGCCGTGCGCCGGGGTGTCGGCCGGGAGGTCGCGCACGAGGTGATCAAGGAGCACGCGGTCGCCGTGGCGCTGGCCATGCGGGAGAAGGGCGCGGCCGAGAACGACCTGTTCGACCGCCTGGCCACGGACGGCCGCCTGAACCTGACCCGCTCCGAGATCGATGCCCTCGTCGCCGACCGCAACACCTTCACCGGCGCCGCCGACGACCAGGTGACCCGGGTCAACGTGCGAATCACCAGGATCATCGAGGCCCACCCCGAGGCCGCCGCCTACTCCCCACCCCCCATCCTCTGACTGCACCGCTCCCCACTCCTTGATCAACAGTGCGGGGCGGGGTGGGTGGTGGAGGCTGTCAGGGGCCGGTGGGGGTTTCGGCCGCCGAACTGAGGTTGGGGGCGCTGGCCGGCTCGGCGATGCCGCCGGGCGCGGAGGCGATCTCCGGGTCGTGGGCCGTTTCGGCCGCGATCATCGGCTGGTCGGGCGGCATGACGTCGGGGGTCTTCGGCGCGACGATCACCGCAGTGCCGTAGGCGCAGATCTCCATCCACATCTCGCCGCAGTCGCGGCTGTCGAAGCGCATGCCGATCACCGCGTTCGCGCCGAGCCGCTGCGCCTCCTCGCCGAGGCGCGCCACCGAGTCGGTCCGCCACCGGGTCAGGTTGTCCGGCGCCATCGGGTCGTAGGCGCCACCGCGCAGGTTCTTGACCCCCTCGCGGTACGGGTTGCGGGTCCTCGCCATCGAGGAGACCACTTCGCCGAGGATCTGGCGGATCTCGTAGCCGGGCAGTTGATCCGTCGTCACGACCAGCACGGTTCCGATGCTGTCAGTCACCGGCGGGGGTGGTTCGGGTGCCGTGTGCACCTGATCGCATGCTGCGAAACGGCGCGGCGCGGACGGCCGGGCGGCTCCCGGCCCATCCGCGCCGCATCCGGTGCAAAGCGTCAGACACCGGCCACCGAGGTGATCCAGGCCCGGTTGTACGCGACGCTGCCGTAGTTCTGGATGCTGGAGCCGTCGGCGGTGGAGGCCACGCCGACCTGCTGGCCGTTGTAGAACTCCGGGCCACCCGAGTCGCCGCGCCAGGCGTTGCCGTTGACCCGGGTGCTGCGGATCGCCTGGCCGCCGTACGCGTCGCTGACGCTGGTGCTGGTCACCCGGACGCTGGCGGTCTTGAGTTGGGGCGACGCGCCGCAGCCGCTGTAGCAGGTCATGCCCCAGCCGTAGATCGAGTTGGTGGAGCCGACCGGCGGGTTGCTGCTGGCCAGCGACACGGTGGAGGTGCTGACCGTGCTGGAGAGCCGGAGCAGGGCCAGGTCGTAGCGGGTGTAGGAGGCGCTCACGCTACGGGTGACGCCGCCCGAGGCATAGTAGACGCTGCCGACCCGGACCGACATGGTGCCGCTGACGCAGTGTCGGGCGGTGAGCACCCACTGGGACGCGATCACGCTGCCGGAGCAGGTGAATGAGCCGTTGCTGAAGACGGCCGCGGCCCAGGGCGCGGACGAGACGGTGCCGCCGCCGATGATCGGCTGCGGGCCGGCCGGTGCGGCGCCGGCGCCGGACGCGGTGGCCAGCACGCCGGCCAGCGCGGTGGTCAGCACGGCGAGCAGGGAACGGAGGCGCATGGTCGGGCTCCTTCTGCGGGGGGACACCCGGGGTCGCCGGGTGTGGGACCGGGCCCGCCGGGCGGGGTGGACCGACGGGCGACATCGATCATTCACATCGACATCTGACGATGCATGCTACGGGTGTGCCCGGCCGTGTCACAAGATAGGGATCGAACGAGGTCGATCGTGTGAGGTGCGCCGCGCGGCGTGGCGGGGTGATGTCGGAAACCGGTCCCATGAACCGGCAGTGATAAGCAAAATGCCTGGTGAGAGCCGCTGCGGGCGGCCGGGGCGCGGCTCGGCGGGCAACGTTTACGTATCGACGGCGCAACGAACTCGCAACGGTCGTCGACCCGCGCCGCCGGTCCCGCCGATCATCGCCCGAACTGCCCCCGGCCGGTGCGGGCGGGACGGTATCTGCCAGGTAGGCTGGCTGCGCTCGGCCGTTTGTGGGCCGGCACCCAACTGCGTACACAGTCAGGAGTGCCCAGTGCCTCGCGTCGTCGTCGACGTCATGCTCAAGCCCGAGATCCTCGATCCACAGGGCCAGGCCGTCGCAAACGCGCTGCCCCGGCTCGGCGTCAGCGACGTCGCCTCGGTCCGGATCGGCAGGCGGATCGAGATCGAGTTCACCGGCGAACCGGACCTTGACCGGGCCTGCGAGATCGCCGACAAGCTGCTCGCCAACCCGGTGATCGAGGACTTCACCGTCCACGTCGTCACCGCCGACGAGACCGCGGGCGCGCACTCGTGACCGCCCGGGTCGGTGTGGTGACCTTCCCCGGCTCGCTCGACGACGGGGACGCGGCCCGGGCCGTCCGCATCGCCGGCGCCGAGCCGGTCCGGCTCTGGCACGGCGACCCGGACCTGCACGGGGTGGACGCCGTCGTCCTGCCCGGCGGTTTCTCCTACGGCGACTACCTGCGCTGCGGTGCCATCGCCCGGTTCGCCCCGGTGATGGAGAAGGTCGTCGAGGCCGCCCGGGGCGGCCTGCCGGTGCTGGGCATCTGCAACGGCTTCCAGATCCTCTGCGAGGCCCATCTGTTGCCCGGGGCGCTCACCCGCAACCAGCACCTGCACTTCCGCAACCGCGACCAGGTCCTGCGCATCGAGGCCACCGGCACCGCGTGGACCAACGCGTTCCAGCCGGGCCAGGAGGTGCTCGTCCCGGTCAAGAACGGCGAGGGCTGCTACGTCGCCGACGCCGCCACGCTCGACCGGCTGGAGGCCGAGGGCCGGGTCGTCGCCCGCTACCTGGGCGGCAACCCCAACGGGTCGCAGCGTGACATCGCCGCGATCACCAACGAAGCCGGCAACGTCGTCGGCATCATGCCGCACCCCGAGCACGCGGTGGAGGCTCTCACCGGCCCCTCCCTGGACGGCCTCGGCTTCTTCACCTCGGTGCTCAAGCACCTGGTGGGAGCCCCCGCGTGAGCGCGAGCGAGCGCAGCAAGGAGACGTCATGACCACCCATCCGGAGCCGACCCTGCCCCAGGCGCAGGGCGTGGTGCCGCAGACCGGCCCGACCGACGACTGGGCGCCGGGCGTGGACACCGTGCAGCGCGCCGGCGGCACGCCGGAGGAGCTTCAGCCGTACGCCGAGCTGGGGCTCCGCGACGACGAGTACGACCGGATCCGGCACATCCTCGGCCGCCGGCCCACCCAGGCCGAGCTGGCCATGTATTCGATCATGTGGAGCGAGCACTGCTCCTACAAGTCGAGCAAGGTGCACCTGCGCCAGTTCGGCGAGAAGGCGCCGCCGAGCGACCGGCTGCTCGCCGGCATCGGGGAGAACGCCGGCGTGGTCCGGGTCTCCGACGAACTGGCGGTGACCTTCAAGGTCGAGTCGCACAACCACCCGAGCTTCGTCGAGCCCTACCAGGGCGCGGCGACCGGCGTCGGCGGCATCGTCCGCGACATCCTCGCCATGGGCGCCCGGCCGGTGGCCGTGATGGATCCGCTGCGTTTCGGCGCCGCCGACCACCCGGACACCGCGCGCGTGCTGCCCGGCGTGGTGGCCGGCGTCGGCGGCTACGGCAACTGCCTGGGCCTGCCCAACATCGGCGGCGAGGTCGTCTTCGACCCCTGCTACCAGGGCAACCCGCTGGTCAACGCGCTCTGCCTGGGCGTGCTGCCGGTCGACCGGCTGCAGAAGAAGGACGCCACCGGCCCCGGCAACGTCGTGGTGCTGATGGGCGCCAAGACCGGCCGGGACGGCATCGGCGGCGTGTCCGTGCTGGCCAGCGCCACCTTCGACGAGGGCAGCGAGCAGCGCCGCCCGTCGGTGCAGGTGGGCGACCCGTTCATGGAGAAGCTGCTCATCGAGGCGTGCCTGGAGCTGTACGACGCCGAGCTGGTCGTCGGCATCCAGGACCTCGGCGGCGCCGGCCTGACCTGCGCCCTGACCGAGACCGCCGCCTCCGCCGGCACCGGCATGCGGGTCTGGCTGGAGCGGGTGCCGCTGCGCGAGCCCTCGATGGAGCCGCACGAGATCCTGGCCAGCGAGTCCCAGGAGCGGATGCTGCTGGTCGTCACGCCGGAGAAGCTGGAGGCGGTGCTCAAGACCGCCGAGAAGTGGGGCGTCTGGGCCACCGCCATCGGCGAGGTCACCGCGCCGTCCCCGGACGGTCGTCCGGGCCGGCTCGTCATCACCTGGCGCGACCAGCTCGTGGTCGACGTGCCGCCGGGCTCGCTGGTGGACGACGGTCCGGTCTACGCCCGCCCGATGCGGGAGCCGGCCGACCTGATCCTGCTCCAGGCCGACCGGGCCGAGACGCTGCCCCGGCCGAGCACCCCGGACGCGCTCCGGGAGACCGTGCTTCGCATGATCGCCTCGCCGAACCTGGCCGACAAGACCTGGGTGACCGAGCAGTACGACCGGTACGTGCTGGGCAACACCGTGCTCGCCCAGCCGGAGGACTCCGGCGTGATCCGGATCGACGAGCGGAGCGGCCTCGGCGTCGCTCTCTCCGTCGACGGCAACGGCCGGTACGCCCGCCTCGACCCCTACCAAGGGACGAGGCTGGCGCTCGCCGAGGCGTACCGGAACGTGGCCGTGACCGGCGCGAAGCCGATCGCGGTGACCAACTGCCTCAACTTCGGCTCGCCGGAGGACCCGGGCGTGATGTGGCAGTTCGCCGAGGCCGTGCGCGGCCTGGCGGACGGCTGTCTGGAGCTGGGCATCCCGGTCACCGGCGGCAACGTGAGCTTCTACAACCAGACCGGCGCCGCGGCCATCCACCCGACCCCGGTGGTGGGCGTGCTGGGGGTGCTGGACGACGTCGCGCAGCGGGTGCCGATGGGCTTCGAGCCGCGGCCGGCCGGCGACCACGACCAGCTCTTCCTGCTGGGGGAGACGCACGTCGAGCTGTCCGGCTCGGAGTGGGCCTGGGTGACCCACGAGCACCTCGGCGGCATCCCGCCGCAGGTCGACCTGGCCCGCGAGCGGCAGCTCGGCGAGCTGCTGGCGGAGGCGGCCCGGGTCGGGCACGTCAGCTCGGCGCACGACCTCTCCGACGGCGGCCTGGCGCAGAGCCTGGTCGAGTCCAGCCTGCGTCGTGGCGTCGGCGCGCAGATCGCGCTGCCGGAGCACTTCGCCGAGGGCTCGATGCCGTTCGTCTTCCTGTTCAGCGAGTCCGCCGGCCGGGTGCTGGTGTCGGTGCCGCGCGGGCACGAGAAGGCGTTCACCGCCCTCTGCGGTGAGCACGGCGTGCCGTGGGAGTTCATCGGCGTCACCGACCCGGCCAGCGGCGCGCTTGAGGTGCGCGGCCAGTTCCGGATCGGCCGCGACGAGTTGCGCGAGGCGCACGGAGCGACCCTGCCGCGTCTCTTCGGCCAGACCGAGGCGCCGCAGGTGGAGGTGGCGGCGACGCGTGCCGGCACCACCACCGTGCTGCCGTCCACCGCCGAGCAACCGGTCGGCGTGGAGCCGGCCGCTGTCGACGCGGAGCCGATCGCCGAGACCGGTCCCGCTGCCGAGGCCGAGGTTCCGGGCGACCGGGGCACTGTCGCGGCCGAGTCCACCGAGCCCGCGGCGAGCGGGCCCGAGGCGACGCCCGCCGGCGGCCCGAGCGAGGCGCCCGGGGCGACCGCCTCGGACGGCACCGAACCGGCTTCCGGTGAGCCCGACCAGCGCCCGGCGCCGGACCAGCGCTGAGGCCCTGACCTTGGCCGTCTTCGCCCAGCCCGGAGCCGGCGCCCGGTTCGACTGGGGGCTGGCCGGGGCGGCGGAGCTCGGCCGGGTCTGCGCCGCCCTGGTGGTGGTGGACGTGCTGTCGTTCACCACCGCCGTGCAGGTCGCGGTCAGCCGCGGCTCCCGGGTGCACCCGTTCCCGTGGGGCGAGCAGGCCGCCGAGTACGCCCGCCGGATCGGCGCCGTCGCCGCCGTGGGTCGCCGGCAGACGACCCCGAAGCATCCGTGGTCGCTCTCCCCGGCGGCGCTGCGGACCGCGCCGGCGGTCACCGACCTGGTGTTGCCGTCGCCCAACGGCTCGGCGATCAGCGCCGCGGCGAGCGCCACCGGCCTGCCGGTGGTGGCGGCGTGCCTGCGCAACGCGCGCGCCGTCGGGCGGTGGCTCCGCGACCAGGGGTACGGGACGAACGACGCCCCGGTGGGTGTGGTGGCCGCCGGGGAGCGCTGGCCCGACGGATCACTGCGACCCTGCGTGGAGGACCAGCTCGGGGCGGCGTGCGTGCTGGACGCGCTGGCCGGGGTGCGCGGCGGCCTCTCGGTCGAGGCGGCCGTGACGCTTGCCGCGCTGGCCAGCACGCCCGACGTGCCGGCGGCGGTCCGGGGCTGCGTCTCCGGCCGGGAACTGGCCGAGGGAGGCTTCGCCCAGGACGTCGTGATCGCCACCGAGGTCGGTGTCTCCGACGTGGTGCCGGTGCTCCGGCAGGGCTACTTCACCGCCGCCTGACTGGTCGCCGGGGCCGCTGTCGAGTGGCACCAACGGCGATATACGCGCCACGCATACTGTCGCGCCGCGGAACCGCTTGAATGGTTAAGCTCGAATTCGGACACAGCAACCCGTGCGAAGCGAGGTCGCCGGTGACCCACGCCAACTGCCCCCGGTGCGGGGGACGCCTGGCTCGCGACAACGACAGTGGACGCTGCGCGCCCTGCCAGGCCGCCGAGCGGGACCGGTGGAGTGCACCGCCGGTGGTGCCCGCATCCTTCTGGAAGCACGAACCGGTACGGGTGGCACTGGCCGGGCGGCATCTCGGGCAGGTGATCCGCGCGTACCGGAATCACCCCTATCAGGGCCGGAGCCCGCTGCCGCAGAGCGTGGTGGCCGGGTGGCTGGGGATCACGCAGGCGCAGTTGAGCCGGGTGGAGAACGGGCCGCCGATCGTTCACCTGGACCGCCTCATCCACTGGGCGCGGCTGCTGCGGATTCCGGCCTTCCGGCTGTGGATCAGCCTGCCCGACCAGCCGTTGGCCAGATCGCACGGGGACGCTGGGCGGCCCGACCACGAGTCGGCCGCGACCATGGAGACAGCCGGGGCGGCGAACCCGCCGGCCCCGGCGGATGCCGCGACATCGGCATCAAACCGAGGAGGTGGCACCACGGACCGGCGACATTTTCACGCCCTGGCCGCGCTTGCCGGCATCGCCGCGACCGGTTTCCACGACCTGCTCTCCGCACCCGCCGACGCACCTC
Organism: Micromonospora sp. WMMD980; assembly: GCF_029626035.1. Taxonomy (NCBI): domain Bacteria; kingdom Bacillati; phylum Actinomycetota; class Actinomycetes; order Micromonosporales; family Micromonosporaceae; genus Micromonospora; species Micromonospora sp. WMMD980. The sequence goes on along the minus strand of NZ_JARUBE010000003.1, from coordinate 5,378,475 downwards.
GCAGCGTCGGCATGGAACAGGTGCGCTACGCGGGCTCGCTGGTGGAGCAGCTCCGGCAGGCCGATGCGGTGGCGGGCGCCGACCAGCTCTACGACATCGCCGCCCGGGTCCATGCGCGCCTCTCGTCGTGGGCGACGAAGGCCACCTACACCAGGGAGGTCGGCGAGGCCTTGCAGATCGCGCTGGCCGACCTCGCGATTGCGACCGCCTGGCTGGCCATCGACTCCGACCGCCGGCCGATGGCGCGGCCGTACCTGAACGAGGCGATCACCCGGGCCCGCATCGCCGACGATCCGCGCCTGGAGGTTCTCGCCTTCATCCAGCTCGCGCTGCTCGTCCGGGACGACCACCCCGCCGAGTCGCTGCACAGCGCGGATGCGGCGCTGCGGGCCTCCGCCGGGTGGGGCACGCCGAGGCTGGCGACCTTGGTCCACCTGCGGACGGCGCACGCATACGCCGCACTGCGGGACGTGAGCGGCTTCGGCCGGGCGATGACCAGGGCCCGCCGCGAGTTCGAGCGCGGCACCAGCGACGACGACCTGCCGTTCCTGCATTTCGTCACCGCGCAGGAGGTCGAGGGCATCGAAGGGTTGTCGTACCTCGCGATGAGCCGGGCCGACCGCGCGGCGGACGCGTTCCAGGCGATCACCGACAGCATCCCTCCGGCGCTGCGCCGGAATCGGATCTACTACGCGGTGCAACTCGCCGACGCGCGGTGCCGTCTCGGCGACGTCGACGAGGCCGCGCGGACGGCGATGGACGTCCTGCCGGACCTGGACCAGGTGAATTCCGGGCGGGTGCGGCGTGATCTCGCGAGGGTCAGGGCGAGCCTGGCGCAGACCCAGCGACCGACCCCCGCGCGCCGGGAGTTCGTCGACGCGTACGACCAGGCGGTGAGGCGGTAGTGCAGAAACTGGACCTGCGTCACCACGCCGCCGCCGAGGCGGTGCCGCTCGTCAACGACCTCGTCGCCGTCTACCGACAGGTGTACGCGGACGGCGGCGAGTTCCACAGCGAGGACCGGTACCGCCGTCAACTCGACGCTCACATGACGCGCGCCGGCTGGACCCTGGTCACCGCCACGGCCGACGGTCAGCTGGTGGGATACATCTACGGCTTTCCCCTGCCCCCGGAGACCGGGTGGTGGGCGGGGATCGAACAACCCACGCCGACGGGTTTCACCGAGGAGACGGGCCGACGCACGTTCGCCGTCAGTGAGTTGCTCGTGCGGCCACAGTGGCGACGCCGCGGTGTGGCGCGGGCGCTGCACGACCAGTTGCTGAGCCGCCGCGCCGAGGACCGCGCGACACTTCTGGTGGATCCGGAGAATGCCGTCGCCCGACGCGCCTACGACTCCTGGGGATGGCAGCACGTCACCCATCTGACGCCGACCTGGGATGACGCGCCCAAGTTCATGGTCCTGATCAGGCAGCCTTCCTCCACCGATCCGGTGGCCTGACGACGGTGGCCGCCCGCGGAGAGCGGGCGGCCACCGTGGTGCAGGCGAAACTCAGTCGTCCAGCCAGTCCAGACGCCGTCCACCCCGGTCGGGCTGGCCGCCGTCCCGGGCGCGACCGGCCTGGGCCGGGTCGTTGTGGTAGCCGCCCTGGTTGTCGTAGCCGCCGCGCTGCTGCGGGGGCTCCTGGTCGCCGTAGCCAGCCTGGTCGCCGTAGCCACCCTGGCCGTAGCCGCCCTGCGGCGACTGGCCGTAGCCGTCGCCGTAGCCGGGGCGCTGCTCGTAGCCGCCCTGCTGACCGCCGTCGTAGCCGCCCTGCTGACCGTAGCCGGCCTGGCCGCCGTCGTAACCGCCCGACTGCCGCCCGTCGTAGCCACCGGCCGGGGTGGCGTCGTAACCGCCGGTCGGCGCGTCGCCGTAGCCGCCCGTCGGCCGGCCGCTGTCGTAGCCGCCCGTCGAGGCGCTGTCGTAGCCGCCCGTCGAGGCGCTGTCGTAGCCGCCCGTCGGGGGGCTGTCGTAGCCGCTGCCGGGTCGGCCACCGCCGTAGCCCGGCGTGTCGCCGTAGCCGCCGGTGGGGGCGTCGCCGTAGGTCGCGCCCCGGGTGGCGCCGTAGCCGCCGGCGGGGTCGGCGTCGTAGTCGCCGGTCGGCCTGTCGCCGTAGCCGGCCTGCTGCCGGCCGCCGTCGTAGCCGCCGGAGGCGTTGTCGTAACCGCTGGGCGCGTCACCGTAGCCGCCGCCGGTGCGATAGCCGTCGCCCTGCTCCGAGCCCCGGCCGTACTGCCCCGGGGCAATCTGCTCATAGCCCCGATCCGCCTCGGACTGGTAGGTGCTGGTCGGGTACGGGTCGGCCGCCGGCGTGTACTGGGTGCCGTCACCCGGGTAGCGGCCGGTGGGCTCGTCGAAGCGCTCGTTGCCGTAGCCACCGCCCTGAGCCGGCGGATAGCCGGCCGCGTAGTCCGGGCCGCCGTAGCCGGCGCCGGAGGACGGGCCGTTGCCGTAGCCGCCGCCGGAGGACGGGGCGCTGCCGTAGCCGCCACCCGAGGAGGGCGCGTTGCCGTAGCCGTCGTTGCCGCCCGGACCGGCCGCGTTCTCGCCGTAGCCGTAACCGCCCTGGCCCGCGCCGACGCCGTAGGCGGGCCCGGGCGGGGCACCGTACGGATCCGGTGGGACATCGTCCACGACCGGGCGCTGGAGCATGGTCGGCGCCTCGCTGAGCGCGGCGCCACCGACCATCGTCGGTGCCGGTCCGGCGCCCATGCCGTTGACCATCCGGGTCTGGTCGTCGGCGCCCCGGTAGGCGCCGCGCGCCGCGGGGATCGCGCCGGCCCCGTCCGGGCCACCGGGACCGATCGGGCCGTCCGGGCCGTCGCCGTCCTCGTTCTTGCGGCGCATGTAGAGCAGCACGATGGTGCCCACGCCGACGGCGACGAAGAGGCCACCGAGCAGGATGAGCAACCAGGAGCCGAAGCCGCCGGAGTCCTCCTCGCTGGCGGCCGGCTGCGGTGCGGCCGGCGTGTCGGAGGCGGGCGGCTCGCTGGCCGCTTCCTCGGTCGCCTCCTCCGACGGCGGGGCCGACTCGCTGGCCGACGGGCTCGCGCTCGGGCTCTCCGACGCCGCCTTGACCGCGATGCTGAGCCGGATCCCGGTGGCGGACTGACCCGCGGCCGCGTTGATCGACTTGGCGGTCGGGCTGGCACCGTCCGCGGAGGCGCCCAGGTCGATCCGGCCCGGTGCGATCGGGTTGTCGACCGAGCCGCTGAAGCTGAAGTTGCCGCTGCCGTTCGTGTTCGTCCGGCGCTCCTTGCCGGCGCTGTCGCGCAGCATGACAAGCGCGCCGGAGATCGGCTCACCGTCGGAGTTGATCACCTTGCCGGAGACCGTCTTGACGGTCTGCGGCTGCTGCGGCGGCGGCGGGGCGGCGGCCTTCACGGCGACGCGAAGCGGGCGTACGCCCCCACCGGTCACCGTGATCTTCGCCAACGCGTTGTTGGCCGGGGCGTCCCCGGCTGCCGACAGCGTCAGCGTGACGTCCGTTTCCTGCCCGCCCTTGAAGTCGACCGAACCGCAGCCTCCGCAGTTGACGCCGTCGGGCAGGTCACTCACGTCGATGTCGGCAGACGTCTCCCCGTTGCCCAGGCGAACCTTGACGACGACCTGACTGCTCTTGCCCGCATCGATCGAGACGGAGTTGGTGGCAGTGACGATCGACGCCGCGAGGGCGGGTGTGGCGGGGACGGTGAGCAGCGCGCCGAACACCAGCGCCACGACCACACCGGCCCGATGCTTCCAGGCACGTCGGTGTGTTGACACGTCCACCGCCTTCCGGGTCTGATCTCCCCGCCGGCCGGTCCGGCCGGGTTGATCACTCACGGTACGAATTACGCCGTCGGCAACTATGCCTTGTCTGACCGGATCATCTCTACCCAGGGCCGGCGTCGGGCGGCCTTCTGCCGGGTCGTATCGTCCCGTCGTGTCCTCTCCGCACGCTTATTCCGACTCGGTGCTCGCCGCGCTCACCGCGCTCGACGAGGGGCGTACGCCCGAACGGCCGGTGCTCCGGGAAGCGGTCCGGACGCTCTTGGCCGCCCTCACGGACCGCGCCCCCGGCCGATCGGTGGAGGTGCGCGTCCCACCATACGGCGCGGTGCAGTGCGTGATCGGCCCGCGACACACCCGGGGCACGCCACCGAACGTGGTGGAGATGGATCCGGCCACCTGGCTGGCGGTCGCCACCGGTCGCCTCGGGTGGGCGGAGGCGGTCACCGAGGGTCGCGTACGGGTCTCGGGAAACCGGGCCGACCTCTCCGCGTACCTCCCGATTTAGTCGGCCGAATCGTCGCGCTCGGCGTACATATCGTGACTGTCGGTGGCGACGTCTGTTCGCGTACACTGGTGGCCGACGACGGTCCCGGCCCACGGTGCGGAGCTGCCCCCCGACTCCGCCAGGCCAGTCCAGACCCCCAGCACGAGGGAGCGGCAGGTGCCCCGAGGCGATGGCCGGCTGAGCCACGACCTTGACCCCCAACGACCCGGCCCCCAGGACGCGTGCGGCGTCTTCGGTGTCTGGGCGCCCGGGGAAGAAGTCGCCAATCTGACCTACTTCGGGCTCTACGCCCTCCAGCACCGCGGCCAGGAGGCCGCCGGCATCGCGGTCAGTGACGGCTCCGGGGTGGTGGTCTACAAGGATCTCGGCCTGGTCGCCCAGGTGTTCGACGAGCCGACCCTGGCCAGCCTGCGCGGGCACGTCGCGATCGGGCACGCGCGCTACTCGACCACGGGCGGGTCGACCTGGGAGAACGCCCAGCCGACGATCCGGGCCACCAGCGCCGGCACGACGATCGCGCTGGCGCACAACGGCAACCTGGTCAACACCGCCGACCTCCAGCGCGAGGTGTCCGCCCGGGGGATGGACTCCGACGGGTCGAGCAACGACACGTCACTGGTCACCATGCTGCTGGCGAGTCGGCCCGACCTCTCGGTCGAGGCGGCCGCGCTGGAGGTGCTGCCGCAGCTGCGCGGCGCGTTCAGCTTCGTCTTCATGGACGAGTCGACGCTCTACGCGGCGCGCGACCCGCACGGCGTGCGCCCGCTGGTCCTCGGCCGGCTGGAGCGCGGCTGGGTGGTGGCGAGCGAGACCGCCGCGCTGGACATCGTCGGCGCGAGCGTGGTCCGCGAGGTCGAGCCGGGCGAGCTGATCGCGATCGACGAGGGTGGGTTGCGGTCCAGCCGGTTCGCCGCCCCCGAACCCAAGGGCTGCCTCTTCGAGTACGTCTACATCGCCCGGCCGGACGCCACCATTGCCGGCCGGAACGTGCACGCCGCCCGGGTGCAGATCGGTCGCCAGCTCGCCAAGGAGCATCCGGTCGAGGCCGACCTGGTGATACCGGTGCCGGAGTCGGGCACGCCGGCGGCCATCGGCTACGCCGAGGAGTCCGGCGTCACCTACGGCCAGGGCCTGATGAAGAACCCGTACGTCGGGCGCACGTTCATCCAGCCCTCGCAGACGCTGCGCGCGCTCGGCGTCCGGCTCAAGCTGAATCCGCTGCGGCAGAACGTGCGTGGCAAGCGGCTGGTGGTGGTGGACGACTCGATCGTCCGGGGCACCACCCAGCGGGCCATCGTCCGGCTGCTGCGGGAGGCGGGCGCGCTGGAGGTGCACGTCCGGATCTCCTCGCCGCCGGTCAGTTGGCCCTGTTTCTACGGCATCGACTTCGCCACCCGGGCCGAACTGCTGGCCAACGGGCTGGACAACGAGGGCATCCGGCGGTCGATCGGCGCCGACACGCTCGGTTACGTATCCCTGCCCGGTCTCATCGCGGCGACCGAGCAGCCGAAGACCCGGCTCTGCCGGGCGTGCTTCGATGGGGAATATCCGATCGAACTGCCGGCCGGGAACCTGATCGGCAAGCACGTGCTCGAGGGAGTGGGCCGCCGGGTCGTCGCCGAGGCGGCCGAGCCCACCAACCCGCTCGTCGCCACACCGACCCATCACCCGTAGCACCACCGACGCGGGTCCGGCCGCTCCGGCCCCGCGGAACCACAAAGGGGAGAACCGTGACGCACGTGTCCGAGCGCAGCGGCGCAGGATCCAGCCCGACGGGCGCCGGCGGCGACCGCCAGCCCTGGTCGGCGGGGTCCGGCCGGACGCAGCGCAAACGCTCGGTCTCGTACGCCGACGCCGGGGTGTCGATCGAGGCGGGCGACCGCGCGGTCGAGCTGCTCAAGTCCAAGGTCCGGGAGACCCGGCGCCCGGAGGTCATGGGTGACCTGGGCGGCTTCGCCGGCCTGTTCCGGCTGGACACGAAGAAGTACAAGAGCCCGATCCTGGCCTCCTCCACCGACGGGGTGGGCACCAAGCTGGTGATCGCCCAGCAGCTCGACATCCACGACACGGTCGGCATCGACCTGGTCGCCATGGTCGTCGACGACCTGGTCGCCTGCGGCGCCGAGCCGCTGTTCCTGCTCGACTACATCGCCACCGGCGAGGTAGTGCCGGATCGGGTCGCCGAGATCGGCGCCGGCATCGCCGACGGCTGCCGGTACGCCGGCTGCGCGCTGCTGGGCGGCGAGACCGCCGAGCACCCCGGCGTGCTGCGTCCGGACGAGTACGACATCTCGGCCACCGGCGTCGGCGTGGTCGAAGAGAGCGAGATCCTCCGTCCGGAGCGGGTCGAGGTGGGCGACGTGGTGATCGCCATGCGGTCGTCCGGTCTGCACTCCAACGGTTACTCGCTGGTCCGGCACGTGCTGCTGGGCGCCGGCCGGATGCGGCTGGACGTGGTGATCGAGGACTTCGGTCGCCAGCGCACGCTGGGCGAGGAGCTGCTCACCCCGACCAAGATCTACGCGCAGGACTGCCTCAAGCTGATCGCCGAGGCGGAGGTGCGGGCGCTGGCGCACGTGACCGGCGGAGGCATCCCGGGAAACCTGGTCCGGGTCCTGCCCGAGCACGTCGACGCGGTGGTCGACCGGTCCACCTGGAAGCCGCAGCCGATCTTCGACCTGATCCAGTCCAAGGGCCGGATCGAGGACCCGGAGATGGAGTCGACGTTCAACATGGGCGTCGGCATGTTCGCGATCGTCGCCGCCGAGGACGCCGACCGCGCGTTGGCCACCCTGACCGGTCGTGGCGTCGACGCCTGGCAGGCTGGCGGGATCATCGAGGGCACCGGCAACGTGCAGATGGTCGGTCAGCACACCCGGGGCTGATGATCACACTGCGTTGATCATCTGGGCACCTGATCGGGGGTTCACCCGAGTGGCCGCCTCCGCCTAGCCTGAAGGTGCGGTTTTTTCCGGCGGGGAGGCTCGATGGCTGCGCGCGCGCCCGGGGGAATGCGGGGCATCGCCGCCGTTCCCTCGTACGTGGTGATGCAGCCGACCACGCTCTGCAACCTCGACTGCGCCTACTGCTACCTGCCGTGGCGCGCGGCGGACCGGCGGATGCCGGTGGCGGTGGCCGAGGCGGTGGCGGCGTCGGTGAACCCCTGGGCGGCCCAGGGTCGCTGCTCGGTGGTCTGGCACGGCGGTGAGCCGCTCGCCGCCGGCCGGGAGCACCTGGCCGCCCTGTTGGCCCCGTTCGGGCCGGAGGTCGAGCACCACGTGCAGACCAACGCCACCCTGATCGACGACGCCTGGTGCGCGTTCTTCGCCGAGCACCGGGTGCGGGTCAGCGTGAGCGTGGACGGCCCGGAGGCGTGCAACGCCGAGCGGGTGACCCGGGGCGGCCGTCCGGCGTACGACCGGATCGTGGCCGGGGTGGCGGCGCTGCGCCGGCACAGGCTGCCCTTCTCGGCCCTCGCGGTGGTCTCCCGGCCGGAGCCGGGGTTGGCGGCCGAGCTGTACGGCTACTTCCTCGACCTGGGTTGCGAGGTGCTGGGCGTCAACATCGAGGAGACCGAGGGCGTCAACACCCGGACGAACGCGCGGGACGCTGCCGCGGTGACCGGCTTCTGGGCCGAGCTGGTCGCGGCCTGGCGCCGCGATCCCCGGATCCACCTGCGCGAGGTGGAGTGGTCGCTGCGGTACGCCGGCGCGGTCCTGGCCGGTGCCGCCGACGACCTGCTGCCCCGCCGGCTCGACCCGATCCCGACGATCGGCCACGACGGTTCGGTGGTGGTGCTCTCCCCCGAGTTGGCCGGCTTCACCGATCCCCACTACGGCGACTTCGGCAGCGGGAACGTGCTCAGCACCCCGCTGCGGGAGATCCTCGCCGACGCCGGGCGGACACCCTGGGTGGGTGAGTTCCTCGCCGGGGTGGAGGCGTGCCGGGCGTCCTGCGCCTACTTCGGCTTCTGTGGCGGCGGGCACGCCGCGAACCGCTACTTCGAGCAGGGGCGGTTCGACGGCACGGAGACCGAGCACTGCCGCAACAGCAAGATCCGCCTACTGGAGGGAGTGTTGGAGCATGCCCGAGATCACCAGTGACACCGACCGGGACGTGGTCGCCGACCGGGTGCGGGAGGCCGCCGTCGGGCTGTCCGCGCTGCTCCACGAGGCCGAGGCGGCGCGCCTGCTGCGGGCGGAGGTGTCGGGTTCCGACGGCGCCCACGCGGTGTGCGCGTGGAACCACTTCGAGAACATCCCGACGTTCTACAACTGGAACAACCGGCCGCGCTGAGGCGGCGGTCCCGAGATCAAGGACCTGCCGGCGCGGCCGGGGAGGCACCCGGTGCGGCAGGTCCCTGATCGTCGGTCGTCCACCGGCTCCGGGTGGGCACATGCGTGAGCACGCGGGGGCTACCGCGTGCTCAGATGCGACCGGAGGTCAGCGGGTCGGACGGGCCCAGGGATCCGGGTCGTCGTCCGTGTGGTCCTCGTCATCGTCGTCGACATACTCTTTGTAGTCGTCGTCGAAGTTGTGCTCAGACTTTCCACTACCCGCCAGTTCACGTTGCAAGGCGGTTAGGTCGGTGTTCGGGGAGTGGTACTTCAACTCCCGGGCCACCTTCGTCTGCTTGGCCTTAGCACGGCCGCGCCCCATGGCTCGACCCCCTCGCACAGAATGCGGGGCAGCCCGAAGGCGGGCCCCGATGACGTCAGGCATCTCTCGTGGCTCTTACGGTACATGGGGATGCCACCGTTCGGCACCTCGGGTCACCGTCGACCGGCCTTGCGCGTCGCAGTGTTCCGGCTGTCACACAGTGTACCGGGTAAGGGGTGACCACCGGGGGTGGCCGTGACAGCGGGCAAATCGGCACGAAGCCACCGAGGACCAGCTTAACGCCCCGACGTGGATCGCGCGGCTCGGGGGCGGAGCTGGCGGCCCGCCCCCGAAGGCCGTCAGCGCAGGTGGATGGCGCGCAGCCGGCCGACCTCGGCCATCCGCCGCTCGGCGAGTCGGTCCGCCGCGACCGCCGGCGGGACACCCTCGTCGTCGGCGAGCCGCAGGATCTCCCGGGTGGTGTCGAAGATCCGGGTGGCGCGCAGCTTGGCCCGCTCGACGTTGAAGCCCTCGATCTCGTCGGCCACCTGGATCACGCCACCGGCGTTCACCACGTAGTCCGGGGTGTAGAGGATGCCCCGGTCGGCGAGGACCTTCTCGATGCCCGGGTGGGCGAGCTGGTTGTTCGCCGCGCCGGCGACCACCTTGGCCCGCAGCACCGGCACGGTCTCGTCGTTCAGCGCGCCGCCCAGCGCGCACGGGGCGTACACGTCAATGTCGGACGCGACCAGCGCCGCGGTGTCGTCGACCAGGGTGACCTGCGGGTGGGTGGTGCGCACCCACTCCTGGGCGCGCGGGTTGACGTCGGTCGCCACCACCTCGGCGCCGTCGGACAGCAGGTGCGCGGTCAGGTATTTGCCGACCTTGCCCAGGCCGGCCACGCCGACCCGCCGGCCGGCCAGCGTCGGTGCGCCCCACACGTGCTCGGCGGCGGCCCGCATGCCCTGGTAGACGCCCCAGGCGGTGAGGATCGAGGAGTCGCCGGCGCCGCCGTGCTCCACGCTGCGGCCGGTCACGTAGCGGGTCTCGCGGGCGATCACGTCCATGTCGGCGACATAGGTGCCGACGTCGCAGGCGGTGTAGTAGCGGCCGTTGAGCGACTCCACGAAGCGGCCGTACGCGCGCAGCAGGGCCTCGCTCTTGAGCTGCTCCGGGTCGCCCCAGATGACCGCCTTGCCGCCACCGAGGTCGAGGTTGGCCAGGGCGTTCTTGTACGCCATGCCGCGCGAGAGGTCGAGCACGTCGGCGAGGGCGTCGGCCTCGCTGGCGTACGGGTAGAAGCGGGTGCCACCGAGGGCGGGCCCCAGCGCGGTGGAGTAGATCCCGATGATCGCCTTCAGGCCGGACTGCTTGTCCTGGCAGAACACGACCTGTTCGTGACCCGTGGACCCCGGGTCGTCGGTGCTGGCGAATACGCCCATGGCTGACTCCTGTGTCGGTGTGCGCCCTTGTGGGGCGCGGAACCTTCGATGGCACGCCGGCGGGATGCTGCCGGTGCCGTTGAGCCTAATATCGGCCGGAACCGTACTGTCGCCCACGTCACGTCGCCGGTGTGACGGCGGCGACGGACGGTCCCGTCTCGTGGGAGGATCGCGCCGTGCCGTCGCTCTTCGCTTCATACCTGCGCGTGTACGAGCCGTTGACCGCCTTCGACCGGGACCGGCAGTCGTACTGGCGCCGGTACGTCAGCGAGGGCCGGGCGATCGCCCCGCTGGAGGGGCCGGGCCGGCAGCGGACCTCGGTGATCGAGGCGCTGGGCGCGGGTTGGACCCGGCTGCCCGACCTGCCCGAGGAGGCGTACGTCCTGGAGGCCGACGACACGCTGCTGGTCTGCCCGTGGAACCTGCGGATCCGGGTCGCCGAGGCGGCGTTGAGCGCCCGCGACGGGGTGCCCTCGGTCCTTGCCGACGCGTTCGTGCCGCCGGTGCTCGCTGGGCAGGCCAAGGCCGTGGTGGAGGACTGGCGTAGCGGGGCCCGGGTGCTGGAGCACGGGGTGCCGCGGGTGCACGAGCAGGTCGCCACCTGGGGCGTGCCGCTGCGGTGGTTCGTGCTCTTCGAGGCCGGCGAGCGGCACCTGGTCACCGACCCGGAGCGGCGGGCGCTGCGCTACCGCACCGAGATCTCCAAGGCGCGTCGCCGCTCGTCGCGGGCGCTGTCGGTGCTGCGCAAGTCGGTGGGCGAGGCGCCGATCACCGAGGCGGTCGAGGAGGCCGCCCGCTGGCTGGAGGAGTTCCACCCGCGTTCGGTGGTGGAGCTGGACTACGGCGGCCTGGTGCGGCTGCTGCCGGACGAGACGCTCGCGGAGGACGACTCGACCGAGTTGGTCGCGACCGGGCTGGCCGGGCTCGCCCGGGGCGAGGCGGAGGAGGCGTCGGCGGCGTACGACAAGCTGGTCGCCCGCTGGCGCGCGGTGCAACTTCTGGAACGCTGTAACTGACGCCCGCTTTGCCCCCCTTCGGGGTAGGGGATGCGAGACTGTCTCGTAGTTGACGCATCACGAACCGTGATCATGAGTCCGAATAAGGTAGTTTCTGCGGCATAAAAGTCGTAAAAATCGGGCATGGTTCATCCGTCCGTCTAGCGACCTTCAGCCGTTCGGCCCATGTCGGACATCGGGGACTAGCCGGACCATGGGAGACGCGTCGGCCGGCGGGACCCCGGCCGATGTCTATACATGTGGAGGAGTGACCCCGATGGCATCGCGAACGCACGAACCAGAGCCGCTACTCACACCGGCCGAGGTGGCGTCGATGTTCCGAGTCGACCCGAAGACGGTGACCCGGTGGGCCAAGGCTGGCAAGCTCAGCGCCATCCGGACCCTGGGCGGCCATCGCCGTTACCGCGAGTCGGAGGTACGGGCCCTGCTGCAGGGGCAGATCCCCCAGCAGCGTCAGGGGGACTGACGACACGGAGTTTCCAGCTTCCCGATCAAGGGCGGTCGGCCGACGGGCCACCGCCCTTAATCGTGTCCGGGGGCGGTCGGGTCCAGCACGATCCGCAGCCCCACCGTGCCACCCTCGCCGCGCCGCAGCCGGCTGCCCAGCAGGCTGAGCCGGCCGATCAGCCGGTACTTGCGCTTGAGCAACTCCCGCACCCGGCGGGTGCTCTCCGGGTCGTCGATGGTGGCGCGACCCGGCACCGCCTCCCCGTGCGGCCGGCCGCGCACGTCGCACGGTGCCACCGTCACCCGACCGTCACGCCGGATCCGCTTCACCTTGCCGGAGTCGGACACCGTCCACACCGCCAGCGCGTCACCGTCGCGCACCGCCCACACCGGCGTCGGCACCGCCCGACCGTCCTTGCGGAACGTCGTGAGCAGGACGTACTTCTCCGCCGCGAGGCGATCCAGATCGGTCACGTCGCCCAGGATACGGCCGCGACCGTGCCGGCGAGCCGGAGATAGCGTGCTCCCATGACCTCCGAGCCCACGATCGGCGACGTGTTCGGCGAGATGATCCGCGACGCGTACGCGGTGGCCACCGGCGTCGGGCCCCGGCCGATGGCCGGCGGTCGGCTGCCGCGCCCGGTCATCGAGATCATCGAGCGGGACGACGGGCTGGTCAACGGCGCGCCCGCCGACGACTACCTGGATCCGCCCGAACGGTGGCAGCCGCACGACCACCGGGCGGTGGACCGGGTGCACGGCCACGTGCTCGACGTCGGCGTCGGCGCCGGCCGGATCGCGTTGCGCCTCCAGGAGCGTGGGGTGCCGGTCACCGGCCTGGACACCTCGCTCGGTGCGTTGCGGGTCAGCCGCCACCGGGGCGTCCGCGAGCTGGTGCACGCCACGGTCGACGAGCACGTCGCCGATGGCCGGCGCTACGACAGCTTCCTGTTGCTCGGCAACAACCTGGGCCTGTTCGAGGGACGCGAGCGCGCCCCCGCGCTGCTGGCCGCGCTCGCCGCGCTGGCCCGCCCCGGCGCGCGGGTGATCGCGCACGGCACCGACCCGTACGGCACCACCGACCCGGTGCACACCGCCTACCACGAGGCGAACCGGCGGCGGGGCCGGCTGGGCGGGCAACTGCGGCTGCGGTTGCGCTACCGGCTGCTCGGCACCGAGTGGTTCGACTACCTCGTGTGCTCGCCCGACGAGTTCGCCGAACTGGTCCACGGCTCGCCGTGGCGGCTGGCCGACGTGGACACCACCGACCGTCCGTACTACCTCGCCACGCTCGAGCTGAGGCGTTAGGAAGGGGCCCCTCCTATCGCGTAGGCGATAAGAAGGGGCCCCTCCTTACCTCTCAGACCTGGACGGTGGGCGCGGTTTCCTCGGGGGGCAGGCCGCCGTCGCCGTCGACCACCTCGTCCGGCGTGCCGTCCTCGTCGATGTCGACCATGGTGATGTCCACCTTGCCGTCGCCGTCGGTGTCGAACTGGAACAGGTCGGCCTTGCCGTCGCCGTCGGTGTCCACCACCCACACGTCGGTCTTGCCGTCGTTGTTGGTGTCGGCACGAAGCAGGTCCACCCGCTCGTCACCGCGCGTCTCGACCGTCTCGACCGTCTCGGTGCCCTGCGCGCTCTCCGGTGCCTGGCTCATCTCGTTCCTTCCTTCGGCGTTGACGGCGGTCTTTACCCCGTCCGGCCGGCCCCCACGCATGCCCGACGGACCCGCCCTGCATAGGGTCGCATCCAGGATCGAGCGAGCGGCCGGCCCGGCGCGGCGGAGACCCCGCGCGCCACCGCCGCGACGAAGGGACAGCGATGAGTGGTCGTTTTGTGGTCGTCGGGGCCGGCACCATGGGCCTCGGCATCGCGTACGTGGCGGCCGGCGCCGGGTACGCGGTCGAGCTGGTCGAGGTCGACCCGGAGCGGGGCGCCGACGCCGTCCGGCGGCTCGGCGAGCTGTGGGACCGCGCCGTCGGGCGGGGCAGGCTGACTGCGGAGGCGGCCACCGCCAACCGGGTCCGGGTGACACTGCGGACCGGCCTGGCCGAGGTGGCCGAGGGGCCGGACGTGATCGTGGAGGCGGTGCCCGAGCGGCTCGACCTCAAGCGGGCCGTGCTCCGCGAGGCCGAGGGTCGCCGGCCGGCGCTGCTCGGCAGCAACACGTCGAGCATCCCGATCGCCGAACTCGCCGACGGGCTGGCGCGTCCGGCGGACTTCCTCGGGCTGCACTTCTTCAACCCGGTCTGGGCGATGGCGCTGCTCGAGGTCGTGGTCGGCCCGGCCACCGCGCCGGCGACCACCGACGCGGCCGTCGCGCTCGCCGCCCGGCTGGGCAAGGACCCCGTCGTGGTACGCGACATGCCCGGCTTCGCCACCTCCCGGCTCGGCGTCACGCTCGGCCTGGAGGCGATCCGGATGGTGGCCGACGGGGTGGCCGCCCCGGTCGACATCGACAAGGCGATGGTGCTGGGCTACCGGCACCCGATCGGCCCGCTGGAGCTGACCGACCTGGTCGGGCTGGACGTCCGGCTCGACATCGCGCGCACCCTCCAGGCCGCGTACGGGGACCGGTTCGCGCCGCCGCCGCTGCTGGAGGAGATGGTCGCCGCCGGCCGGTTGGGCAAGAAGTCCGGGCAGGGGTTCTACACCTGGGAAGGCGGCACACGACAGTGAGCGCGAGGAGTGAGCTTGCGAGCCCCGCAGTCGCGAACGAAAGGCTGGCGCAGCGGTGAGCGGGCTGCGGATCGAGGAACAGCCGGACCGGCTCGTGGTCACGCTGGACCGGCCGGAGAAGCGCAACGCGATCGACGCCGACCTGGTCGGCGAGCTGCACGCGATCTGCGCCGAGCTGGAGGCGCGGCCCCGGCTGATGCTGCTCACCGGCGGCACGGAGGGGATCTTCGCCGGCGGTGCCGACATCGCCCAACTGCGCGAGCGCGGCCGGCTGGACGCGCTGGCCGCCATCAACCAGGGGGTCTTCGCCCGGATCCGGTCGCTGCCGCTGCCCACCGTGGCGGCGGTCGACGGCCCGGCGCTGGGCGGCGGCGCCGAGCTGGCGTACGCCTGCGATCTTCGGGTGTGCACGGGCCGGGCGGTCTTCGGCCAGCCCGAGGTGCGGTTGGGCATCCTGGCCGGCGCCGGCGCGACCTACCGGCTGCCCGCGTTGATCGGCGAGGCGCGAGCCAAGGAGCTGCTCTTCACCGGCCGCCGGGTGGACGCGGGCGAGGCGCTGCGGATCGGGCTGGTCAACCGGGTGGTGGCCGACCCGGCGGAGTTGCTCCCCACCGCCCACGGTCTGCTCGACGAGATGGCCAAGGGTTCGACGCTGGCGCTGCGCCTGACCAAGCTGGCGGTGGACGCGCCGCCGGCCGCGCACCCGCAGCTCGACCTGCTGAGCCAGGCGGTGCTCTTCGAGGACGAGGAGAAGCAGCGGCGGATGACCGAGTTCCTGGAGCGCCGCCGGCCGCGTTGAACCACCACGGCGAGGGCCGCACCGGATCATCCGGTGCGGCCCTCGTTGCCTGGTGGCTCAGCCCCTGATCCGCACCCCGGCGTCGGCCAGCGCGGTGATCGCCCCGGCCGACTCACCGAAACCGATGACCAGCACCGCCTCCGGGCCGAAGCTCTTGATCTCCTGGGCGATGCCGCCGAAGTCGACCGGAGTCTTCGGGTCTTCCGGCGGGGCGTAGGTGAGCAGCTTGAGCCGGTCCGCGCCGACCCCCGCCTTCTCCAGTTCGGCCCGGACGTTCTCCTGGAGGCCCTCGCCGTAGGAGTCCTTGCGGGCCAGGATCACAATCTTGCGCGGCCCGTCCCGCAGCATCACGTCGGCCAGCGCGCGGCCCTGGAGGCTGTCCGGCGGCGCGGTGCGGAAGTAGAGGCCCTTGTCGTCGACAGCGCTCAGCCCGGCGTCGGTGTTGGACGGGGAGAAGAGGATCCGCCCGGCGGCCACCACGTCCGGCAGCACCGCCCGGGAGATGCCCGACGCGCCGGCGCCGATGATGATCGAAACCCCCTGGGCGACGTGCCCGGCCACCGTCGCCTTGGCCACCGCCGGGTTGGTGCCGTCGTCGCCCTCGATGAACTTCACCGGCTCGCCGAGCACCCCGCCGGCGGCGTTGATCTCGTTGAGCGCGAGCCTGACCGCGGCGGCCATCGGCGGGTACGCCAACGCCAGGTCACCGGTCTTCGGCAGCAGGCCGCCCATCACCAGCGGCGCGTCCTTCGCCTTCCCGCGGGTCTTGCGGCCGCGCGGCGGGGCCTTGCTGCTCGCACCCGCCTCCTCGCCCGCGCCGACGAACTCGGTCTTCCCGTCGTCGAGCTGCTGGTTGTCGAAGTGCAACGTGCCGTAGCTCGCGGTCGCCGGCTCGCCGGTGTCGGTGAAGCCGGCCCGGGTCAGCGACACGCCCCGGTATTCCAGGTCCTGACCGGCGCGGGCGAGCTGGAGGCAGGCCGTTACCTCGTCGCAGCGCTGGCCGCCGGCGGTCACCCCGACGATCTGCTGGGCGATCTCGCGTGGCGCGGTGGTGCCGGCGAGCTGGGTCGCCAGCGCGCTGATCACCACGGCGTCGTACGACTCGGCGGCATAGAGGAAGTCGTTCAACTTCGGATCTACGGTGCGTAGCCGTTCCTTGAAGCTCTCCGGCAGCGGCGTGAGCGGGGTGGTGCCCTTCATGCCGTTGATCAGACTCGCCCGGTCCTTGAGCTCCGCTGCGAAGGAGTTCTGCATGTTGCCGTCGGTGCCGTAGAGGCGGACCTGGGTGGTGCCCGCGTCCTTCGGCTCGTCGCTCCCGCAGGCGCTGGTGGCGAGCAGGAGCACCGCGCAGGCCGTGGACAGGGCCGCGCGCGACGTGCGATTTCCAAGCATGGTCGTCCTTCCTCCGGCGAAGGTCCGCTGCGCACATTAGCGTGCCCGCGCGGCACGTGGGACTGTGGACCTGGCTCCGTCGGGACGCCGACTGCGGATATCACTGTGGGTGATCGTGGGCCCGGTTGCGGGTCACCGCTTGACCCTCGCCGCTACTCTTCCGCAGGTGACCGACGACGCAGAGCAGACGCTCGACGACGCGACGGCCGTGCTCCGTTCGGCGCTGGCCGGCGACGGCGCCGGCGTCGTCGGCGCCTTCGACGCGGTCGTGGGCCGTTCCGGGCTGGCCGGGGCGTACGGGGTGGCGTGGTGCCTGGCCGCCACGATGCTCGGCGACGACGCCCCCGGGGGCGCCGCCGCGCTCGACTTCCCCGGCATCGACCAGGCCGACTACGACACCCGCTGGGTGGCCCGCTTCGTCAGCGCGTACGCCAACGACGACATCGACACCGGTGAGGCGCTGTTCGGCGCGGCGGCCGCCGATGGGCTGCTGCCCGACTGCCTGCTCACGCTGGCCGGCTCGACCATCGCCACGCTGCGCAGCCGGGAGGGCTGACACCGGGCGTCGCGTCTGTGATACCCCTGAACGATGTCCGAGGCGATGCTCAGCAAGGTGCGCAAGCTGCTCGCCCAGGCCGAGGACCCGGCCTGCACACCCGCCGAGTCGGCCACCTTCATGGCCAAGGCCACCGAGCTGATCGCCCGCTACGGCGTCGACCGCGCGTTGCTCGCCGCCCGCGAGCCGACCGCCGACCCGGTCGGCGACCGGGTGGTCGAGGTGGTCGCCCCGTACGCCCGGGACAAGGCCGGCCTGCTCGCCGCCGTCGCCGACCCACTGCGCTGCCGCTGCGTACGCCGCCGGGAGGGCAACGGCTTCGCCATGCACCTGTTCGGCTTCGCCAGCGACCTGGAACGCGTCGAGCTGCTCTTCACTTCGCTGCTGGTGCAGGCCGCGCACGGGCTGGCCGGGGCGGCCGTACCGGTCGGGGAACATCCGGCCGCGTTCCGGCGCACCTGGCTGGCCGGCTTCGCCCAGGTGGTCGCCGAGCGGTTGCGCGCGGCCGAGGCCGGCGCGGTCGCCGAGTCCGGCGTGCCGTCGGTGGCGCTGGTGCTGGCGGACCGCTCCGACCGCGTCCAGCGCCGGCTCGCCGAGGTGTACCCGCGCCTGCGCACCGCCCCGCGCCGTCGGCTCGCCGGCGGGGGCTTCGGCCCGGGCGCCGCCGCCGGCCGTCGCGCCGACCTGGGCGACCCCGGCCTCACCGGGACGGGCGCGAGCCGCGGTGTCGCCGGCTGACGCCCGCTCCCGCTCCGCCGGCCCGATCAGTCGGCGGTGCGGGCGACCGTCGCCAGATAGCGGCAGAGCAACTCGTGCCAGCCGGCGGTGAGCGCCTCGCGGTAGCCCTCGGCAGCCGTACCGTGCCTGTCGAAGTAGCGGTGTTCCACGTCCACCCTTGTCGACCCCGGGCCCGCGGGGTGGAAGAGCACCTCCACCTCGCTGGCCCGGGCCGGGTCCGGCACCGGCACCCGGTCCGGCCCGATCTGCCAGGTGAAGACCAGACGCCGAGGCGGATCCCAGGTCAGCACCCGGCCCCAGTCGTTGCGGAACCCGTACGGGCCGATCTCGTAGAGCATGCCGCCGGCCCGCGGCTCCACGCCGAGCCCGGCCAGCGCCTCCGGCCCGGACCAGGTGTATTCGCGGACCCACCAGTCGTCGAGCGCGCCGGTGAAGACCGCGTACGCCCGTTCGGCGGACGCCGTGACGAGAAGGCTGCTGCGGAGGGAGAAACGGTCGGATTCCTGCCGGACCTCTTCCTGATCGGCCATCTCCTGTCCCATAAGCCCGGACCATACCGGCTGATGTCTCGCTGTGCAGCTTTGCTTCCGCCCGCTTCCGGACACCGGGATCCCCGGTTCCCGACAGTCCCACCGGCCGTCACCGGCGGGTGGGCAGGGCCGGCGGATGCCCCACCGGAAAGCGGGTAACCGCCGCTGATCCGGACCGGCCGACGGGGGAGCGGGAGCATGAGCGACAGCGGAGCCACGGAACGGGCGCGGGAGCCGACCGACGAGCGGCGACCCGCCGCCGGCACGGCCGAGACGGAGCCGGACGTCCTGCTCGACGTACCGGAACTGTCGGTCGACGAGATCCGGCTGGCGGTCGACGGGCTCGACGCGGACCTCTCACTGCGTGCCCGGCTGGCCAACCTGCTCCAGCTCGACGCCGGTGTCCGGTGCACCTGGAGGGCGTCGAGCTGGACATCACCGGCGTCCGGGCGGAGGCACTGCTGAAGGTGCGGCTGGAGAAGCTGGTGCAGATCCTGGACCGGGCGCTGACCACCATCGACCGCAATCCCGAGCTGATCGACGCGCTGGCCCGGTCGGTCGGGGTGACGGTCGACGACGTGCACCGGGTGGCCGGGCAGGTCGCCGCGCCGGCCGTGCACCGGACCGCCGACGCCGGCGCGGTGGTCGACCGGACCGTGCCGGAGGTGGCCGGGCGGATCGGGCGGTCCGCACCCGCCGAGCCGGCCGCGCGCGAGTCGTCCGGGAGGGAGTGGTCGGCCGGTTCCGGTCCCACCGGTGGGGGTGCGCCCGGCGGCGGAGCCGAGTCGAGCCCCGGGGCCGGGTCGGGCGGTGGCGCCGGGTCGGGCGGTGACGCCGGGTCGGGCGGTGGGTCTGGGTCCGCCGGTGGCGACCGGGCTGGTGGGGCCGCTCCGTCTTCCGCGGCCGGGGCATCGCAGTTGGCCGGGCAGGCCGGGCAAACGCTGCGGCAGGCCGGCCGGAGCGTCTGGGAGGCGATCCAGAGCGGCGTGAGCCAGCAACGTCAGCAGCGTCCGAGACGCTGACCGGACCCGACGAGGAGAGTTGGAAGGCGCTGTGCTGCCGCGGCAGCCGGGCGCGGCTCGTCAGGTGCTGTTCGGGGTGCGGCTGCGGTACGCCTCGCTCTGCCCGAGGTGGCGCTGCACGTCGGTGCGGGCCTGCTCGGCGCGGGCGGCCCGCAGCGCGGTCGGGTCTTCCGACGACACGCTCCGGCTGCGGTCGCGCCGACCGACGAGGATCGCCACCGCGAGCACCAGCAGCACGGCCACCAGGAGGGAGAGCACCAGCGTCGTCATGACCCGACGGTAGGGCACGGCCACCACTTGACCGGTCAGCCGGGGAGCCGGGCCACCAGCTCGACGACGCGCTGCCGGATCTCGTCGCGTACCTGCCTGACCACGTCGATCGGCTGACCCGCGGGATCGGTGAGCGGCCAGTCCTCGTACCTCTTCCCGGGGAAGACCGGGCAGGCGTCGCCGCAGCCCATGGTGACGATGACGTCGCTGGCTTCGGCCGCGTCCCAGGTGAGCCGGGCGGGAGTCTGGTCGGTGATGTCGATGCCGACCTCGCGCATGGCCGCGACCGCGACCGGGTTGATCCCCTCGGCGGGTTCGCTGCCGGCCGAGCGGACCTCGACGCGGTCACCGGCGAGGTGGCGGAGCCACGCGGCGGCCATCTGGGAGCGGCCGGCGTTGTGCACGCAGACGAACAGGACGCTGGGCTTGCTCATCGGACTTCGGTCTCCTGGGCGAGGTGCGGCACCACCACGTCGTCCGCCGTGTCGGCGGCGCGCGGGTACCAGAGGGCGAGGGCGGCGACGGCGATCAGGTCGCCGGCGAGTTGGGCGGCGACGAAGCCGGGCACCGAGGTCGGGGCGATGCCGGCGAAGGTGTCGGTGAACGCACGGCCGACGGTGACCGCGGGGTTGGCGAACGAGGTCGACGAGGTGAACCAGTAGGCGGCTCCGATCCAGGCGCCCACGGCGGCGGGCGCGGCGGAGGTCCGGCCGGAGCGCGCGAGGGCGAAGATCAGGACGATCAGGCCGGCCGTGGCGACGACCTCGGCCAACCACAGGTGGCCGCCGCCGCGCCCGGTGCGTGACCACGCCACGGCGGGCAGGTCGAACATCAGGTGGGCCAGGACCGCGCCGGTGATCGCGCCGGCGACCTGGGCGACGACGTACGCGGCCAGGTCCCGGGTGGCGAGTCCGGCGCCGGCCCGGCGGCCGAGCCACCAGTCGACCGCGGAGACGACGGGGTTGAAGTGCGCGCCGGAGACCGGGCCGAAGGTCAGGATCAGCGCGCCCAGCGCGAGCGCGGTGGCGATCGCGTTCTCCAGGAGTTGGAGCCCGACGTCGGTCGGGGAGAGCCTGCTGGCGGCGACGCCGGAACCGACGACGGCGGCGACGAGCAGGGCGGTGCCGGCGAACTCCGCGGTGGCCCGGCGGGGCAGGGCGAGGGTCACGAGTCGCCGCCTCCGGCACCGATCGCCAGCAGGTCGCCGAGTCGGCGGAACGCCTCGGGCCGGGCCCGGTACCAGACCCAGGTGCCGCGCCGCTCCGAGTCGACCAGGCCGGCCTCCCGCAGCACCTTGAGGTGGTGCGAGACGGTGGGCCCGGAGAGGTCGAAGGCCGGGGTGAGGTCGCACACGCAGATCTCCGGCACCGAGGCGATCATCGACATCAGCCGCAGCCGGACCGGGTCGCCGAGGGCCTTGAACATCGGCGCCACCACCACGGCCTGGTCGGCGTCCATCGGACGGGCGGCGATCGGCGGGCAGCAGGCGACCGCGCGGAGGTCCACCACCGGCAACGATTGTTTCGACATCGCTCTAGGTTGACAGATCTCGAAACAGCATGCAACGTGGGTGCTGCTTCGAAAATCATCTAGACAAGGAGACGGAATGTCCCGCGTCCAGCTCGCCCTGCGCGTGTCCGACCTCGAAGGCTCGGTGGCCTTCTACAGCAAGCTGTTCGGCGTCGAGCCGGCGAAGCGCCGCCCCGGCTACGCCAACTTCGCCGTGGAGAACCCGCCGCTGAAGCTCGTCCTCCTCGAAGGCGAGGCCGACCGGCCTACCGTCCTGGACCACCTCGGGGTCGAGGTCGCCAGCACCGACGAGGTCGACGCCGCCACCGGACGCCTCACCGGCGCCGGCCTGATCACTCTCGAGGAGAACGACACCGAGTGTTGCTACGCGCTCCAGGACAAGGTCTGGGTGCGTGGGCCGGGCGACGAGCCCTGGGAGGTCTACACCGTGCAGGCCGACTCGCCGAAACTGGAGAAGAAGGCGGAAGGCACCTGCTGCTCCTGAGCGGATACAGCAAGATCCCCACCGGCGTTTCGGCTGGTGGGGATCTCTGTAGCCCGGCGAAAGGCTATGTGGCCAGGGGCGGGGTCGAACCGCCGACCTTCCGATTTTCAGTCGGACGCTCGTACCAACTGAGCTACCTGGCCGTGGTGCTCGGCACATGCTACCGCACGGGCCGATACGCAGAACGCCGCGCATGATGTGCGCGGCGTCAGCGCTTGCGGTCCTGACGGGACTTGAACCCGCGACCTCCGCCTTGACAGGGCGGCGAGCACTCCAACTGCTCCACAGGACCTGGCTGGTGTTGCAACCGGCGTGAGCCGGATCGTGCCCCCAACGGGATTCGAACCCGTGCTACCGCCTTGAAAGGGCGGCGTCCTGGGCCGCTAGACGATGAGGGCGGCCCCGCCATCATTGCACACTCGCAACTTCAAGCGGACTTGCTCCCATCCGGCCCCGCCGGAGGCATGAGAAGCATATGCCATGCCTCCTCGGACGACAAAACCGGTATGGCGGCAGGCGTATCGCGGAGTGAAACCGCAGGTCAGCGCAGCCGGACGATGCCGTACCGCCGCTTGAGATCGGGAATCAGGTGCCGGCAGGCGGCCATCGTCTGGGTCCGGTCGCCGCCTGCGTCGTGCATCAGCACGACCGACCCGTGACGGCTGGCCGACTCCACCCGTTTGATGATCTTCGTGGCCGGCGGGTGGTCCCAGTCCTGCGGGTCCACGCTCCAGTGCAGCGGACGCAGCCCCAGTTGCCGGGCCACGGTGAGCTCCTCGGCGGTCCACCGGCCGCCGGGCTGCCGGAACCAGGTGATCGGCGCGTTCGGCGCGGCGGCGTGGATGGCCCGGTTGGTTCGTTCCAGGTCGGCCCGGATCTCGGCGAGCGGGCGCCGGCCGAGGTCCATGTCGTGCCGCCAGCTGTGGTTGCAGAGCTGGTGGCCCTCGCGGACGATCTGGGCCACCAGTTCCGGGTGCCGCTTGGCCTGCCGGCCGACCAGGCAGAACGTCGCGGTGACGTGGGCCGCCCGGAGCTGGGCCAGGATCTGCGGGGTGTAGCGCGGGTCCGGCCCGTCGTCGAAGGTGAGCGCCACCCCGGGGCTCCCGCTGCGCCGGTGCAGGCCGGCCGGGAGCTTCTCGGGCAGCGGCCGCAGCTTAGGCTTCGGTGGTGGGGTGGTGCGGGTCGGCTTCGGCTTCGGGCTGGGTGTCGGCACCGGCGCGGCCGAGACCGACGGCGGGGCGGCGGCCTTCTGCGGGGTCTTACCCGGGCCGCCGCAGCCGGTGACGAGGAGCACCAAGCCGAGCGCGAACACCAGAACGGTGCGTGGACGCATCTGTCGCTCCCGGAGGGGGTCGGGTCAGACGGACTTTCCGACCGTAGTGGACGACACCCTCCGAGCGGGAGGCCCCCTCAGCCCGCCGTCGACTGATCCAGAGAATCCCGTACGGCGACGGCCAGCGAGAGCGCCTCGGCCAGGTCGACCGGTCGGACCACGCCGGCCGGCAGGGAGTCGGCCCGCCAGCCGGGCCCGGCCGCCAGCGCCAGCAGCGGCCGGCGCGGGACGGCGAGCAGCGCGGCGAGCTGGTGCGGGTCGGCGGTGGCGCGGGTGTGGGACCACAACACCACCGCCGCCGGCCCGGTCCGGTTGACCGCCTCGACGAGGGCGGGCACCGGCACCCGGGCCCCGAGCATGCGATAGCTCACCCCGGCCTCCGCCAGCGCGGCGGCCAGCGCCTCCAGGGGCAGCGAGTGCTGCTCCTCGTCGGCGCAGGAGAGCAGGATCCGGGGCGGCCCGACGCTGGGACGCGCCCGGGCCACCGAGGCGAACGCCTCGGACACGCACCGGGACATGAGGTGTTCCACCTCGATCAGCCCGGTGGTGGCGGCGTGCCGTTCCCCGATGCCGGCGAGCACCGGCCGGAGCAGCCCCTCCCAGGTCGCCACCACGCCGTCGCTGGCCAGGGCGTCGGCGATGGTGCGGCCGATCGTCACCGAGTCCAGACGCATGGCGGCCCGGGCCAGGCCACGGGCGACCGGCCCGGCGCGGCCGACCGGGATGGTGGTGCCGCCGCCGTCCCGGACCGAGTGCGCGCCGGCCTTCAGGCCGAGCCGGTCGGGCGGCAGCACGGCCGGCGCCTGCCGGGCCCAGCGGGCGGCCTCGGCGGGCGCGATCCCCTCGGCGGTCAGCCGTCGCATGATCTCCAGGCGGGCCAGGTCGACAGGCGTGTAGCGCCGGTGGTGACCCGGCACGTGTTCGCTGGGACCGAGGCCGTAGCGCTGGTGCCAGGTTCGCAGCGTGGTGACCGCCACACCCAGTCGGCGCGCGACGGCCCCCGCGCTCAGCGCCTCATCGGCCACCCGACCGCTCCGGTGCCTCGGTGGCCGGCGCGCCGGACCGGGACGGCCCGGCCGGCTCGTTCGACCGGGACGGGTCGGCCGGGTGCAGCAGCCGGTTCAGCACGCCACCCAGCCAGGGGGCGTACGCGCGCGGGTCGATGTCGAGGTCGGCCGAGACCGCGCCCGGGTCGACCCAGCGCAGCTCGGCCACCTCGTCCGGGTCGGGCCGGACGGCCACGTCGGCGGGAACCCCGGCGCGCAGCACGTGGTCGTACTCGAACTCGACCCGGCCGGTGGCCGGGTCCTCGGCGTAGTAGAGGTAGACCCCCACCTCGGTGAGGTCCACCGGGCCGAGGCCGAGTTCCTCGGCGAGCCGGCGGTTGGCGGCCTCGGTGAGCGACTGGCCGGGCAGCGGGTGCCCGCAGCAGGAGTTGGCCCAGCGCAGCGGGAACCGGGTCTTCACCGCGGCCCGCCGCTGGAGCAGCACCCGGCCGGCGGGGTCGACCAGGAGGACCGAGAAGGCCCGGTGCAGCCGGCCGGGCGGCTGGTGTGCGGTGGCCACGGTGGTCTCGCCGATCGCCCGGCCGCCGTCGTCCACCAGCTCGACCAGGTGGTCCTCCCGCGCCGTCACGAGAGACGCCCGGTGATGCGGGAGGCGGCCAGCTTGCCGCTGATCAGCACCATCGGCACGCCCACACCGGGTTGGGTGCCGGAGCCGACGAAGACCACGTTGCCCAGCGTCCGGTGCAGGTTCGACGGGCGGAACGGGCCGGTCTGGAAGAGGCTGTGCGCGGCGGCGAACGGGGTGCCGGCGGCCATGCCCTGCGCCGCCCAGTCGGCCGGGGTGACCGTGCGCAGCACCTCGATGCCCTCACCGAAACCGACGTAGCCGCGCTCCTCCAGCGTGCGGACGAGCTGGTCGGAGTAGCGCTCGGTGAGGTCGCCGGGCCAGTCGAACGGCGCCCGGTCGAGGTTCGGCACCGGGGCCAGCACGTAGTAGGTGTGCTTCCCGGCCGGGGCCACCGACGGGTCGGTGCGGCTCGGGTTCGTCACCAGCAGCGACGGGTCGGTCATCAGCTCGCCTCGCCGGATCACCTCGTCGAACGTGCCCTTCCAGGCCCGTCCGAAGTGGATGTTGTGGTGGGCGATCTTGCCATAGCCCTGGTTCGAGCCGACGTGCAGCACCACGCAGGACGGCGAGTAGGTGAGCTTGCGCTGCCGGCTCTCCGGGAGCAGCTCCTGGTAGGCGACCGGCAGGTCCGGGTTGAGCACCACCACGTCGGCCGGGACGAACTCGCCGTCGGCGGTGACCACGCCGGTGGCGCGCCCGTGTGCGGTCTCCACCCGGCTCACCGTGGTGCCGTAGCGGATCTGCACGCCGTGCTTCTCGGCCGCGCCGGCCATGCCGCGGGAGACCGCGTGGATGCCGCCGCGCGGGAAGCTCACCCCGGCCACCGAGTCGAGGTACGCGATGACGGTGTAGATGGCCAGCGCGTCGTGCGGCGACAGGCCGGCGTACATCGCCTGGAAGGAGAAGATCCGCTGGGTACGCGGGTCGCGGAAGAACTGGTTGATCTTCGTCTGGAGTCGCCGGAAGGCGCCGTTGGCGAACAGCTTCAGCAGGTTGCCGGTGAGCAGGTCGGTCGGCGCGTCCAGGTTGCGCTCGATGAAGTCGGCCCGCTCCCACTTCCACAGGTTGCGGGCGTAGTCGACGAAGCGCAGGTAGCCGTCCGCCTCGCGGGGGCCGCAGACCTTGGCGATCTCGGCGGCCATCCGGGTGGTGTCGGTGATGACGTCGAGCGTCGAACCGTCCGGATAGTAGGCCCGGTAGGCCGGGTCGAGCGGGGTCAGGTCGAGCCAGTCGGTCAGCTCCTCGCCGACCGCGCCGAGCGCCTCGACGATCAGGTCGGGCATGGTGAGGACCGTCGGGCCGGTGTCGAACTCGTACCCGTCGACGCTGAGGCGGCCGGCGCGCCCGCCCGGCACCGCCTCGCGCTCCAGCACGGTGACCTGCCGGCCGCTGCCGGCCAGGTGCAGCGCGCAGGCCAGCCCACCCAGCCCGGCGCCGACCACGACCACCCGGTCGGTCCGTCCGTTGACGGTGCGCATTCCGGCTCCCTTGTTCAGATCGCTCATCAGGACCGCCGCGCGGTGGCGGCGGTGGCGAGGCCGGTCAGCGCGGTGCGCGCCGTCTCGTCGATCGGTGCGGTGTCGAGCGCGGCCAGCGCCTCGGTCACCCGTTTGGAGATCATCCGCTCGACCTGGGCGGTGGCCCCGGTCTCCCGGACCAGGTCGGCCAGGCGGGCCAGTTCGCCGGCGCCGGTGACCGAGCCGGCCCGGTCCAGCGCGCGCCGCTGGGTCGGGTCGGCGAGCTGCCGGGCCAGCATCAGCAGCGCGGTCGGCTTGCCGGTGCGCAGGTCGTCGCCGGCCGGTTTGCCGGTGACCGCCGGGTCGCCGTAGACGCCGAGCAGGTCGTCGCGGAGCTGGAACGCCTCGCCGACGGCCAGCCCGTAGCGGGTGTACGCGGCGATCAGCGGGCCGTCCGCGTCGACGCCGGCCAGGCAGGCGCCGAAGAGCAGCGGTCGCTGGACGGTGTAGCTGGCGGTCTTGTAGCGGGCCACCCGCAGCGCCCGGTCGACCGACCAGTTGGCCGCGTCGTTCTCGCCGAGCACGTCCAGGAACTGCCCGGCGACCGTCTCCACCCGCATCTGGTCGTAGCAGCGGCGCACGTCGAGCAGCCGGTCGGCGGGCACGGCGGCGTGCGCCATCAGCCGGTCGGCCCAGACCATGCAGAGGTCGCCGATGAGCACGGCGACGGCCTCGCCGTAGCGGTCGGGATCGCCGGTGTGCCCGGCGGACCGGTGCCGCGCGGCGGCGGCGCGGTGCGCGGTGGGTTTGCCGCGCCGGGTGTCGGAGGCGTCCATCACGTCGTCGTGCACCAGCGCGAACGTGTGCAGCAGCTCCAGCGCGGCGAGGGCGGGCAGCACCGCGGGCAGTGACCCGTCGCCGCCGACCACGCCCCGCCAGCCCCAGTAGGCGAACGTGGGGCGCACCCGCTTGCCGCCGGCCAGCACCGAGTCGCGCGCCGTCGCGGCGAAACCACCCATCGCTGCGTCGATCTCGGTGAGCGAGTCGACCTCGGCGGTCAGGAACGCGGCGAGCGTGTCGTCGACGCCCGTGATCAGGTCCTTCGTGAACGCGGCCAGCACGCCGTTGACCGGATCGTCCGTCGCTTCCGGCTGTGCCGGGGCGACGCGGAGCGCATTACCCGCAACTGCGTCGTTGGCCATGAGGGGGAGCGTACCCTAGGGTTACGAGTTGCGTCGATTGCTGCGTCGAAAACCGAGGAGGGCCGGTGGACACGGATCTCACCGCTGCCTATGACCGTTGCCGCGAGCTGCACCGGCGTCACGGCCGTACCTACTATCTCGCCACCCGGCTGCTCCCCGCTTGGAAACGGCGGCATGTGCACGCCCTGTACGGATTCACCCGCTACGCGGACGAGATCGTCGACCGCACCGAGGACCTGCCGCCCGCCGAGCGCGCCGCCCGGCTGCGCGAGTGGTCCGACCGGTTCGTCGCCGGCCTGCACGGCGCGTCGGTCGACGACCCGCTGCTGCCCGCCGTGCTGCACACCATCGCCGTGTTCGACCTGGACCGCGACGACTTCGCGTCGTTCCTGCGCAGCATGGCGATGGACCTGACCGTCATGTCGTACCCGACCTACGACGACCTGCTCGACTACATGGAGGGCTCGGCCGCCGTCATCGGCACCATGATGCTGCCGATCCTGGGCAGCTCCGACCCGGCCGCCGCCCGCGAGCCCGCCCGCCAGCTCGGGTTCGCGTTCCAGCTCACCAACTTCATCCGGGACGTCGCCGAGGACCTCGACCGGGGCCGCACCTACCTGCCCGACGAGGACCTGGCCAAGTTCGGCGTCACCCGCGACGACCTGCTCGCCGCCCAGGCCGCCGGGCGGACCACGCCGGCGATCCGCGAGCTGATCGAGTACGAGGTGACCCGCGCCCAGGCCCACTACCTCGCCGCCGCGCCCGGCATCCCGCTGCTCAACCCCGCCTCGCAGGCGTGCATGCGGACCGCGTACGCGCTCTACGGCGGGATCCTCGACGAGGTGGCCGGGCAGGGCTTCGACGTCTTCGTCCGTCGGGCCCTGGTGCCGCAACGCCGGCGGATGGCGGTGGCCGCGCGGGCGCTGCTCACCCCGACCGGCACGCCGGTCCAGGTGCCCGGCCCGGCGCGCACCCCGGCCCTGGCCGGATGACCGAGCGTACGGCGGTCGTGCTGTTCACCCGCGACCTGCGGGTGCACGACCACCCGGCGCTGGCCGCCGCCGCCTCGGCGTTCGACCGGGTGGTGCCGCTCTACGTGCTCGACCCGACGCTGCGGAAGCTCTCCCCGAACCGCACCCGGTTCCTGCACCAGAGCCTGGCCGAGCTGCGCGAGGCGCTCCGCAGGCGCGGTGGCGACCTGGTCGTCCGGCGCGGCGACCCGGTCGCCGAGACGGTCAAGCTGGCCCGCGCGGTGGGCTCCGAGGGCGTCGGGCTCTCCGCCGACGTGACCCGGTACGCCCACCGCCGGGAACGCCGCCTGCGCGACGAGTGCGACCGGCACCGGATGTTCCTGCGACTGTTCCCCGGGCTGACCATCGTCGAGCCGGGCGCGCTGCGCCCGGCCGGTGGCGACCACTACCGGGTGTTCAGCCCCTACTTCCGCGCCTGGCAGGGCGTGCAGCTCCGGGACGAGCTGGCCGCGCCGAAGCGGATCCGGCTGCCCGACGGCGTCGACCCGGGCCGGCTGCCGGAACCGCCGAAGGGCGACAGCCCGGACGCGGCCGAGGGCGGGGAGAGCGCCGCCCAGCGCCGCCTCAAGGTGTGGCTGCCCACGCTCGACCGCTACGACGACATCCACGACGACATGGCCGGCGACGACACCTCCCGGCTCAGCCCGTACCTCAGGTGGGGTTGCGTCTCCCCGCTCGCGGTGGCGAACCGGGCCGGCGACCGCGACGGGCCGTTCGTCCGGCAGCTCTGCTGGCGCGACTTCTACCACCAGGTCGTGGCCGGCTTCCCCGACCTGTCCACGACCGCCTACCGGCGGGGCGCCAGGGAGGACTGGCGGGACGATCCGCACGCGCTGGCGGCCTGGACCGAGGGACGCACCGGCATGCCGATCGTGGACGCCGGCATGCGGCAGCTGCGCGCCGAGGGCTGGATGCACAACCGGGCCCGGCTGATCACCGCCGGCTACCTCACCAAGCATCTCGGGCTGGACTGGCGGCCCGGGATGGGGGTCTTCTTCCGCTGGCTGCTCGACGGCGACCGGGTCAACAACTCGGGCAACTGGCAGTGGGTGGCCGGCACCGGCAACGACAGCCGGCCCTACCGGGGCTTCAACCCGGTACGCCAGGCCGAACGGTACGACCCGGACGGCGCCTACGTGCGGCGGTGGGTGCCCGAACTGGAGTCGGTGGCGGGCAAGGCGGTGCACC
This sequence comes from Micromonospora sp. WMMD980, assembly GCF_029626035.1. NCBI lineage: Bacteria > Bacillati > Actinomycetota > Actinomycetes > Micromonosporales > Micromonosporaceae > Micromonospora > Micromonospora sp. WMMD980. The sequence continues at coordinate 5,348,845 of NZ_JARUBE010000003.1, read as the reverse complement.
AGCCGTGGCGGCTGCCCGACGAGAAGCGTCGCGCGCGCGACTACCCGCCGCCGCTGGACGTGCCCGGCAGCGACCCGGTCTGGATGCGCTGACGGGGGCGCGAGGCCGCGCGGCGCCGGTTCGGCGCTCGTCGGTGACGGTCGGTGACGCGCGTGTCCGCCCACGTGGTCACCCACGACAGCCTTTGCTCTGCAGCCATATCCGCACCGGTTGCGCACCGTGAGCGGCCGAGCCTCGCGCGGTTTTCGGAACCGCAAGAGAATCCCTGCTCAATGCGGTGCTGTGTCATTGGCTGCAGAGCAAAGGCGGCCACGGGCGACGTGCCAGCCGACCGGGCCGAACGCGCTCCGTGACGACGTCCCGACATGACGGAAAGTGACGGGTGGTCAGAGGCAGGAGTGCAACACCTCGGCCAGCTCGTTCACCCGGTCGTGCTCGGCCAGCCACGGCCGGTCCGCCCCGACGGCCGGCACGACCGCGCCCGGCGGTACCGCCGCCGTGGTGCCGCCCACCAGCTCCACCACCGGCACGCCGTCGAGTCGGACGGACAGCGCCGCGCCGGTCTCCCGGCCGGCGGCGAACAGGTCGTGGAAGGCGTCCCGGACCGGGGCGAAGCGCGCGTGCATCCGGTCACGGTAGGCCGTCGCACTCATTACCGGCGGAGGAATTCCGGCCGGGTCCGGTGGCCCGGCCTCCGGCGGTGCGGAATGCTGGCGGGATGGCAGAGCCGGAAGTGGTGGACGTGGTCGTGGTCGGGCTCGGCGTCGGCGGCGAGGAGGTGGCCGAGCGGCTCGCCGAGGCCGGCCTCGACGTGGTCGGCATCGAACGGGATCTGGTCGGCGGCGAGTGCCCCTACTGGGGATGCGTGCCGAGCAAGATGATGATCCGGGCGGCGAACGCGCTGGCCGAGGCGCACCGGGTGAACGAGCTGGCCGGCTCCGCGCAGGTGCGGCCCGACTGGGCGCCGGTGGCGAAGCGGATCCGCGAGGAGGCCACCGACACCTGGGACGACAAGGTCGCGGTGGACCGGTTCGCCGGCAAGGGCGGCCGGTTCGTGCGCGGCAGCGGCCGGCTCGACGGGCCCAACCGGGTACGCGTCGGCGACCAGGTCTTCGAGGCCCGCTTCGGGGTGGTCCTCGGCACCGGCACCCGCCCCTCGATCCCACCGATCGACGGGCTCGCCGACACGCCCTACTGGACCAACCACCAGGCCATCGAGGTCGAGGAGCTGCCTGGCACGCTGCTGGTGCTCGGCGGTGGCGCGATCGGGCTGGAGTTGGCGCAGGTGTTCGCCCGCTTCGGCGTCCGCGTCACCGTCGTCGAGGCGGCCGACCGCGTGCTCGCGGTCGAGGAGCCCGAGGCGTCCGCGCTCGCCGCCGAGGCGCTGCGCGCCGACGGGGTGGAGATCCGCACCGGCGTCAAGGTCGGCCGGGTCAGCCACGACGGCGCCGAGTTCACCGTCCACGCCGACGGTGCCGCGTTCACCGGCGAGAAGCTGCTGGTGGTGACCGGCCGCAAGGCGCACCTGGAGGAGTTGGGGCTGGACACGGTCGGCGTGGACGCCGGGCAGCGATACCTGGCGGTCAACGACCGGATGCACGTCACCGGCGGGATCTGGGCGGTCGGCGACCTCACCGGCGAGGGCGCATTCACCCACATCGCCATGTACCAGGCCGGCATCGTGGTGGCCGACGTGCTCGACCACATGCGGCGCGCCAGGGGCGGCCCGGACGCCAGCGGCACCGCCAGCGTGGTCGGCGGCGCGGCCGGGGTGGTCAGCGCCGTCGGCGGCGCGATGAGCGCGGGCGGTTCCACGGTCGCGCCGGGCAGCGTCCCGGTCGCCGACTACCGGGCGCTGCCGAGGGTCACGTTCACCGACCCCGAGGTGGGCGCGGTCGGCCTGACCGAGCGGCAGGCCCGCGACCGGGGCATCAACGTCCAGGTCGGCCACACCGACCTGACCTCGTCGGCCCGGGGCTGGATCCACAAGACCGGCAACGCCGGCTTCATCAAGCTGATCGCCGACGCCGACCAGGGCGTGCTGGTCGGCGCCACCTCGGCCGGACCGGCCGGCGGTGAGGTGCTCTCCGCGCTGGTGGTGGCCGTGCACGCGGCGGTGCCGGTCAGCCAGCTCCGGCACATGATCTACGCGTACCCGACGTTCCACCGGGCCATCTCCGACGCGCTGCGCAACCTGAAGTGACGCCTCAGCCGGCCGGCGCGCCGTGCCGGCCGGCGCCGGCGGCGAACCGGCCGGCACCCCGCACCCCGTCCACGGCCAGCGACTCCATGCCGTAGGCCAGCTCCACGGCGAGCGCCTCCGGCTCCGGCCGGTCGGCGCCGGCCAGCAGCGCCGCCCGGTCGTTGCGCAGGCAGGTCTGCGGGTGCCGGGCGATCCCGGCCGCCAGCCGCTCGGCCTCCGCCCGGGCCGCACCGGGCGCGACCAGCCGGTTCACCAAACCCATCCGGTACGCCTCGTCGGCCGGCACCGCCCGCCCGGTGAGGATCAGGTCCATCGCCCGGCTCTCCCCGATCAACCGAGGCAGCCGAACCGTCCCGCCGTCGATCAGCGGCACCCCCCAGCGCCGGCAGAACACCCCGAGCGTCGCGTCCGACTCGGCGACCCGCAGGTCGCACCAGAGCGCCAGCTCCAGGCCGCCGGCCACCGCGTACCCGGAGATCGCGGCGACCACCGGCTTGGACAGCGCCATCCGGGTGGGCCCCATCGGGCCGTCGCCCTCGGCCTCGACCCGGTTGCCGCGTGGGGTGCCGATCGCCTTCAGGTCGGCGCCGGAGCAGAACGTGCCGCCCGCGCCCCAGAGCACCGCGACCGCCGCGTCCGGGTCGGCGTCGAACGCGCGGAACGCGTCGGCCAGCGCGCGGGCGGTCGGCCCGTCCACCGCGTTACGGGCCTCCGGCCGGTCCAGGATCACCGTGGTCACGGCACCGGCGTGCTCGACGCGTACCCCCATGGGCCCAGCATGCCCGCGACGGCGCCCGACGCGCCAGCGGGCGCCGCCCTGTTACTTGATCGCGCCGTCAGTGGTGCGCGAGGTCGAGGCGGACCAGGGGGAGCCGGGCGTCCACGTCCGCCGGTAGCGGGCCGCCGCCCTGGTCCGGCCCGGTCCACACCCGCACGGCCGGATCCGCGCGCACGTTGCGGAACCACTGCGACGCCGGGCCGTAGCCGGAGGCGAGGAAGAGCGCGCCCGGCTCGCGGTCCACCACCTCCAGCACCACGTACCGGGGCAGGCCGGAGCGGCGGCCCCGGTGCTCCAGCATCATCAACCGGCGGCCGAGCAGCCGGCCGAGACCGTTGCGGTAGAGCGGGATCGGCGCGCGGGCGAGCCAGCGGGGGATACGACGACGGGCCATGCACCGACGGTACGCGCGGCATCATCCGGTTTTCCCGGGCGTCCGGTTTGGGGGCTCTGCTGCCGGGAAGTCGGAAGAGGTGCGCCGACTACTGACGAAGCTCGAACAGGCCGCCGGACTCGACCGGGTGGGTGACCGGCTGCAACGTGCCGTCCAGGGCACGCTCAGCTCGCAGCGGGTCCGGGACGCGCTGCACGGCGTCTGGCTGGGGCATCCGCTGCACCCCGCGATGGTGCAGGTCCCGGTCGGCGCGTGGATCTCGGCCGCCGTGGTGGACCTGCTCCCCGGCCAGCGCCGGGCGGCCACCGCCCTGGTCGGGCTCGGCACGGTCAGCGCGCTGCCGGCGGCGGTCGCCGGGTGGAACGACTGGGCGGCCCTCTCCCGCGACCAGCGCCGGGTCGGGCTGGTGCACGCCGGAGCCAACATCGTCGGCCTGACCCTCTACGCCGGCTCGCTCGCGGCCCGACTGAACGGGCGGCACGGGCTCGGCCGCACGTTGGCCTACCTGGGGCTCTCCGCGGCGAGCGGTGGGGCCTACCTGGGCGGGCACCTGGCCTACAAGCAGGGAGCGCAGGTCAGCCAAAGCGTCTCCGAGCTGCACCTGATCGGCGACGGCTGGCACCCGGTGGGCGACCTGAGCAGCCTGCCGCAGCGGGAACTGCTCACCCGGAAGATCGACGACGTGTCGGTCCTCGTCTACCGACACGGCGACGACGTCGCCGTGATGCTGGAACGCTGCCCCCACCAGAGCGGGCCGCTCGGCGAGGGCGAGGTCCAGCAGATCGACGGCCACGCCTGCGTGGTCTGCCCGTGGCACGGCAGCGCGTTCCGCCTCGACGGCGGCGCGGTGGTGCACGGCCCGGCCGCCAACGACCAGGTCGTGCTCCCCACCCGGGTGGTCTCCGGCCGGGTCGAGGCCCGACTGCCCTGACCCCCGGGCCCGCCTCAGTCGCGGCGGTGCCGGCCGTTGCCCGGCACCCGTGCCGGCACCGGCCGCCGCCGCAGGCCGAGGACGGCGCCGATCTGCGCGCCCACGATGCTCGCCACCGCCAGCACCGCCGAGATGGCCAGCGGACGGTTGATGCCCTCCTCGGCGGTGGCCCGTGACGCGCCCGCCGCCATGGCCGGCTGCTGCCCGTCCGGCGCCTCCACGGTCGGCGTGGCGTCCCGGGCCGGCGAGTCCGGCGCGGGCTTCGGCTTGGGTTTCGCCGCCGACGGCGCGGCACCCGGGGCGGGCTTCGCCGGCGCCGGCTTCGCCGCCGTCACCACCAGCCGGCCCGCCGCGTGCCGCCGGGCGCCGTCGTCCACCGCGCCGCCGGGCAGCTCGATCAACTGGCCGGGCCGGATCCGGTCCGGGTCGGCGAGGCGGTTCAGCCGGGCCAGCTCCCGGTAGCGGTCGAAGTCGTCCAGGTAGCGGTCGGCCACCTCGCCCAGGTAGTCGCCCTTCGCCACCCGGTACACCGCCGGGCCGGCGGCGTCGGGGGCCGGCGTGGCGACAGGCGGTGCGGTGTACGCCGCGGTGACCGCCGGCGCCGCGACCGCCGGTGGCGGGGCGGTCAGCGCGGCGGCACTGGCCGCGGCCGGGCTCGCCGCCAGGATCAGCGCCACCGAACCGACCAGCGCGGCGGCGGCCCGCTGCTGGCGGTGCATCCCGGGCAGCTTCGGCGCGGGCCGGCGCAACGCCGACGCGAGCAGCTCCACCACCACCGAGAACGCGAACGTGGCCCACCCGAACCAGCCGACCACGGCCAGCGCCCGCAGGAAGAGCTGCCCGTCGTCGCGGCTGGTCAACGTCGTGCCCACCTCGGCCAGCGTGGGCAGGTGGTCGGGCAGCGGGTTGCCGGCGAAGGCCAGCAGCGCGACCGGCCCGCCGGCCAGCACCCCGACCAGCACGACGAGGGCGCCGAGCCCGGTGACGACCTGACCGGCGCGGCGGGCGGCGGAACGTCCTGGTGCACCCATGGCGGCCTTCCTTCCTACGGTGGTGGCGCGGTGAGCGCCCGAGCGGTGGCCTCACCGGTGACGGTGGCGGTTCTCGGCGCGCCGAACAGACCGAGCAGGTCCCGGCGGTAGGTGATCCGCACGCGTACCCGGATCTGGGTCTCGGTGCCGACCACGGGGAAGTCGACCTCGTGGCCGCCGACGCCGCCGGCGGCGTCGAGGTAGCCGGCGACGGCCGTGCGGGCGGCGTCCTGGTCGATCCGTTTCGGGCCGCCCTCGATGGCGCTCGCCCGGTCGATCATCTGGCCGCCGCTGCGAGCCGCCTCGGCGGCCAGGTTGTCGGCACGTTGCAGCGTGCGCAGTTGCCCGGCGCCGTCGTAGGCGAGGCTGACGATGCCGAGCACGCCGGTCATCGCCACGGCCAGGAAGAGGCTCACCCGGCCGCTCTCCGCCACCCGCCGGCCGGTCATCCGCGACTCCGGTAGGTGTCCAGGGGCGAGGTGAAGCGCGCCGAGACGGTCTTGCCGCCCGGCACCCCGGGCAGCCCCGGCGCGCGCAGGTCGTCGAAGGAGACCGTGCAGGTCACGGTGACCGTCACGGTCGCCGGCACGCCCGGGTCACTGCGGTACGCGCCGGCGAAGGCGGCCGGCTTCCCGCCCACCGACCCGGTCAGACTCAGGCTCGGCGGGGCGGTGCAGCGCAGGCCGGACCAGTTGAGCTGGTCGCGGGCCGCCTTCTCGGCCGCCTGCTCGCCCTCGCGGGCGGTCCGGGCGATCGAGGCGGCCCGGGCGGCGTCGTGCGCGGCCGACTCCACCGCCTCGTCGGCGACGGCGGTCCGGCCGGCCACCCCGGCGAGCACCATCAGCGCGATGAAGGCGGGTGCCAGCACCGCCACCTCGATCGAGACGGAACCCCGGTCCCGTGGCACCGGCCTCACCCCGCGGTCCAGCGTTCGGCGGGGCCGTGCGCGGTCTGCACGACCTCGAAGTCGACGCCGGGGATGACCGACAGGGAGCGGCCGCGCACCGTGCAGGTGACGTCGGTGGCGGTCTCGACGCAGGTCGGCCCGGTCCGGTCCCAGCCGATCAGCCAGTCCCCGGAGCGGCGCAGGAAGCTGGTCGCCCGGTCCCGGCCGGCGGTGGGCGAGGCGTCGAACGTGCGTTGGGCGTTCACCCCGGTCTGCGCCGCGTTCAACGCGGTGGACCGGGCCACGAACCAGACGGCGACCTGGATCGAGCCGAAGAGCAGCACCAGGATCACCGGCATCATCACGGCCAGCTCGACCGGGTTGGCGCCCCGTTCGCGCCCGCCCCGGCGGAGGCGGGCGCGCACGGCGGCGGCGATCCGCCCCGGACCGCGCGGACCGGCGGGCCGGCCGGCGGGTGCCGGCCGGCTCCGGAGCGTACGGGCGGGGCGGAGCATCACGGCGCCTTCGGGGCCGTGTTGTTCGGGATGGCCTCCATCCAGTTGTTCGCGCGGGCCAGGGCCAGCCCGGTGACCGCCATGGCCACCGCGACCAGACCGAAGATGATCACTGCGGTCGGCACCGGGCTGTCGCCGCGCTCGCCGTCGCGGCGCAGCTCGGCGAGGCGGTTGCTCACCGCCGCGTACAGGTAGGTGTAGAGGTACATGGTCGTCTCCTTCTCGGGGGTGGGTGTCACAGACGGGCGATGAACGGATAGACGGCGAAGCCGAGCAGGACGAAGACCAGCAGCGAGCCGGGAATGTCCAACTTGCTGGTCACCCCCTCGGCGCGGGCCAGGTTGTCGGTGCGGATCTGGTCGCGTAGTGAGTCGGCACGGGACCGCAACGTCTCGTGCACCTGGGCGCCCTCGCTGCCGGAGGAGCGCATGATGGCGCCCACGTCGCCCAGCTCCGGGATGCCGATCCGGTCGGCCAGGTGCTGCAACTCGTCCCACGGCGAGTGCATCTGGAGCTGGGCGAGCCGCAACGCCTCCCGGATCCGGTCGAAGACCCAGCCGTCGCAGACCGTCGCCGCGCGTTCCAGCGACTGCACCGGGCCGTGCGCGGCGGAGAGTTGCAACGCCACCAGGTCGAGATAGGTGCAGACCGCCGCCCGGAACTCGTCCCGCGCGGCGTCCGCCTTGGCCAGCACCGACCGGTGCGCCACCAAACCGGCGACCAGTGCCAGGCCCAGGCTGGCCAGCACCGGCGCGACCACCGGCATGGCCACCCCGCCGACGAAGAGGACGGCCGAGACGACCGCCGGGGTGGCGAAGCCGATCAGCGCGGAGAGCAGCACCGACATGGCGTACTGCTCGGGGGTGCGGTCGAGCAGGGCGAGCTGCCGGGTCGGCGGGCGCAGCCAGCGGGCGAACCCGCCCAGCCAGTCCGGCCCGGCGCCGGTCACCGGGGCCTGACCCGGCGGCTGGTGCAGCCGACGCAGGGCCGGCCCGAGCGCCGGGGTGGCCGGCAGCGCCTCCCGGACCACCAGGAAGAGACCGAGTCCGATGGCGGATCCGCCCAGCACGGCGACGACGAGCTGCCAGTTCATGATCATCAGGCGATCGCCTCCTCCGGGTCGGGGGCCGGCAGGAAGCGGGCCGGGCGCGGCGGCTGGCTCATCGACCGCACCCAGACCAGCAGCGCGATGAACGCCGCGCCGAGCACCGCCATCACGAGCTGCCCGGTCACCGTCCCGTAGGGGCGGATGTAGTCGCTGTTCACCAGCCCGTAGGCAAGCGTCGCCAGGGTCATGCCGGTGAGGAAGCGGACCGCGAACCGGGGCTGCGTGCGCTTCGCCTCGACCTCGCGTCGGGTGGCGACCTCGGCGGAGGCGGCGCCGGCGATCGAACCGAGCACGTCGCCGAGGCGCTCACCCCGGTCGGTGAGGTGCAGGATCAGCGCGGCCACCACCTGATCGGCCACCGGGTCGGCGATCTCGTCGGCGAAGGCGAGCAGCGCGGACTTCGCGAGCCATCCGGCCTGGAGGCGGGCGGCGAGCGTGCGTATCTCCTCCTGGATCTCCTCCGGCGCGGTGGTGATGGTGCCGACGATGGCCTGCTGGAGCCCCTGGCCGGTGCCGGAGATGTCCTTGAGTCGCCGGGTCCACTCGCCGACCGCCTCGATCCGGGCGATGGCCCGCTGCTCGGCCCGGCCGACCGCGAACAGCCACGGCACGCCGGGCACCGCGAGCGCCACCAGCAACCCGACCACCGGCAGCCCGGTGAGCAGGAACGCCAGCGCCCCGACGACCACCGCGGCCACCAGCAGCATCTGGTGCCGGCGCTGGTCGGCCCGGCCGGCGCCGGAGCCGGTCCAGAGCCGGCCCAGGCCCGGCCCGGCGCCGCCCGGCGTCGACCTCGGTGGCCGGCGCGTGCCGACGAGCGCGACCACGGTCAGCACCAGACCGGCCACACAGGCCGCGCCGGAGACCACCGCGATCAGTTCGATCTGCGTCATGCCGGCCCCCCGTTCGGCCGGTGCCCGAGACGGGTGTGCCGGGGACGCCGCCAGGCGCCCACCCCGGCCTCGACGAACCGGGTGAGCAGGCGGGCGTCGTAGCCGACCCGCAGCAACTGGTCGCGGATCCGCTCGGGCAGGTGGCGGGGGACCGCCCGGCCGTCCGGCCCCGGCCCGAAGACCGTGGTGGTGGTGATCCGGTTGCCCTCGCCGACGCCGATGACCTCCTCGACGTGCGAGACGAAGCGGTGCTTGCGGCCGCCGATCGCGGTCTCGTCCTCGACCGTGACGTAGACGATCAGGTCGAGCGCGTTGCCGGCCATTCGCCGGGCCTGGTCGACGGTCATCTCCCGGCCGTGAGAGAGCGCCAGCTCGATGATGCGTTCGCTCACCCCCGCCGGGGTGCGGGCGTGGATGGTGCACATCGACCCGCGGCTGGTGGTCATCGCCTGGAGCATCGGCACGATCTCCCGGGACCGCACCTCGCCGACGATGATCCGCAGCACGCCCATCCGCAGCGACACCGGGATCAGGTCGGCGATGCTCACCTCGCCGGCGGGTCGACCGTCCGCGCCGCGTTCGCCGTGCCCCTCCCGGGACTCGAAGCTCATCACCGCCCGGTGCTTGTGCCCGCGCCGGGCCGGCAGCAGTTCCCGGCTCTCCTCCAGCAGCACGTACGGCTCGTCGGCCGGGATGTCGTCCATCAACGCCCGGATGACAGTGGTCTTCCCGGCCCCGGCCAGCCCGGCGACCATGATGTTCAGCCCGGCCCGCATGGACGCGCGGAGGAAGTCGCGCAGCAGCGGGTCGATCATCTCGTCCAGGTCGGGCCGGCCGCCGGCGATGTCCTCCAGGCTCACGTCGAGCGTGTTGTGCTTGCGGATCACCGCGTAGGGGCGGTGGCTGACCAGGAACACCGCGGCGAGCCGGCTGCCGTCGGGCAGTTGCAGGTCGAGCGTGGGCTTGCTGGTGGAGAGCGACCGCTCGGTGGCCCCGGCCCGGCGGGCGGCGGCCTGCAGGATCTCCACCAGCTCGTCGTCGGTCTCGGCGATCGGCTCGGCCCAGTCGACGCCGCCGCCGTGCCGGGTGATGCGTACCTGGTCGCAGCCGAGGATGTGCACCTCCTCGATGGTCTCGTCGACCAGCAGCGTCTGGAGCCGGCCCAGCCCGACCAGCTCGGCGGTCACCTGGTCGAGCAGCAGCCGCTCCTCGTCGGCGGCCATCGGCCGGCCGCCCCGGCGCACCGAGTCCGCGTAGGCGGAGACCACCGCGACGGCCAGCCGGGCCCGCTCGACCTCCTCGGCGTCGGCGTCGAACTCCCGGCCGCGCTGCCAGTGGGTGAGCCGTTCGCTCAGCTCCCGGCGCAGTTCGCGAACCACCGCGAAGTCGACCCGGGGGCGCGGCGGCGCGGCCGGCGGGGCGGCGGGCAGCGCCGGCCCGGAAACGTGGTGCCGCCCGTTCGGCGCCGCCAGCGGCGGAACCGTGGAGACGACGCCGGGCTGCTGCCCGCGCGGGTCGTACGAGACAGGCTCAAACCGCACCGGGCACCCCCTGGACGCTGGGCGTCGGCGTCGTGGCCGGCGCGGTCGCCCCGGGCCAGGCCAGCCGGGCCCGCCGCCGGTCCAGCAGCGCCCGGACCGGCACCTCCAGCGCGCCGGCCGCGCGCATGAGCGGCCGGTTGGCGCGCACGGTGCCGCCGTGGGCGAGCACCTCGGCGGTACGCGGGTCGTGCGGCAGCCGGGCGATCACCGGCAGTCGCAGCGCCTTGCTGATCTCGCTGGTGCCGTGCCCGTCGCCGACCACCAGCAGGCGCAGGTTGCCGGGCGGGACCCGGTGTTCGGTGAGGTCCCGTTCGACGGCCCGGACCGTGGCCCGGGTGGCGGAGAGGTCGGGCAGGTGCGCCCGGGTGACCAGCAGCACCACCGCGGCGGCCCGCAGCAGCGGCCACGGTGGACCACCCACCGCCAACCGTCCGCAGTCGACCAGCACGTCGTACGGGGGCATCCCCCGTTCCAGGCCGGTGAAGTAGTCGGCGAAGCGTTGCCAGAGCGGCACCAGGCTGCCGGCCTGGGCCGGGTCGACCACGCCGGGCAGCAGCAGCCGTTCGCGGCGCGGCGCGTCCAGGTCGACCAGTTGCGACCAGAACGCGCTCTCCAGGCTGCCGTCGCGCAGCTCGCCGACGGCCAGCTCGCCGATGCCGCGCGGCCCGTCGAGCGCCCCGCCCAGGTAACCGGCGAGGATCGAGCCGCCGGCCGGGTCGCACTCGGCCAGCACGAGCCGGCGGTGCCAGCTCAGCGCCGCGGCGAGCGCGGTGGTGGTGACGCCCGGCGAACCCTTCGCCGAGAGCAAAGCGATGATCGCCATCAGGCCGCCCCGGTGAGCACGAGCGCGATCCGGTCGTCCGCGGCCAGCACCACCACCGCCGGCACGTCCCGGACGGCGAGCGCCAGGTAGACCACCACGTCGTCGTTCTCCGGCGTGGCCGTGTCGATCACGGTGGCCTCGAACCGGGTGCCGCCGCCACGCGTCGCCTCGGCGCCGCTGGCGCCGCTGTCCGGCGTGCTGACCAGCAGCACCTTGTCGCCGGGGTGCAGCTTGCGGGCCGGCACCCGGGCGGTCTCCAGGCCCAGCGCGATCTGCTGCTGGCCGGGGCCGAGCAGCGGGGCGTCGGTGAGCTGGGCCGGGGTGAGCAGCGTGCCCGGGGTGAGCCGGACGGCCGCGCGCAGGCCGACGAGGTCCTTCATCCGGGCGGCCGGCACCGGACGCAGTTCGCGTCCGCCGGAGACGCGCACCGGCACCAGGTCGTCGGCGGTGATCTGCTGGCCCACCTCGACCGGCCGGGCCACCGCCAGGTAGCTGCCGGTGGAGCGCACCGAGGTGACCGCGAACGCCGCGCCGAGGCCGCCGAGCGCGATCAGCAGGATCGCCAGGCCGAGCAGGCCGGGCCGGATCCGCCGCTGCCGGACCACCTTGGGCGGTGCGACGGGCGCCTCCACCGGGGTCCCGTTCCGGGCTGCCACGACACTCATCGGGTCACCACCTGAAGCTCGTTGATCTGCACCGGGACGACACCGCTGACCCGGCTCTGGGCGATCTCGCCGCTCTCCCCGCCGCTGGACGTCCACTCGACGGTCCAGAACGTGGTGGCGTGGACCTGGTAGGTGCGCGCCTGGGCGTAGCCGTGCGGGAGGCCGCAGTCCGGCGAGGGCCCTCCGGCATTCGGCCCGTCCGCCTGGTAGGGGGTGCCCGGCCCGGTGCAGGTGACGTCGAGGCCGTCGGCCATGTGCCAGACGATGCGGCTCACCTTGGCGGTGATCTCGACGGTCAGCCCGCGGTCCGAGGCCGAGGCGGACAGCGGCCCGAAGTAGGAGGCGCCGGGGCTGGCCCACATCCAGACCGGCAGGCCGACCAGACCGGGGCCCTTGCTGCGCCGGGGCGCGACCGAGACGCGGGGCCGCAGCAGCGAGATCGAGGCGAGCGCGCGCCGGGCCAACTCCTCCGGGTCGGGCGGTGTGCCGTAGCCGGGCGGCGGGGCGTCGCGCAGCACGAGCGTCTGCTGCCCGGTGGCGCCGCCGTTGCAGCTCGCCACGTAGTACTGCTTGCCGGGGGGTGGGTCCCCCTGCGGCTCCGCCAGCTTGTAGTAGCAGCCGTCGCCGTTGTTGAACCAGCCGAGCAGATCGTCGTAGCAGGGGATGGCGCGGCCGTTCCACTGGCACTTCGCGGCGCCGCCCCCGTTGCCGCCGCCGTCTCCGCCGCCGCCCGGCCCGCCGGGGTCTCCGGGGACGGGTGGGTCGTCGTCCCAGACGTCGCAGTCGGTCTGTCCCGGTGGGCAGGAGCCGCCCGGGTCGGCGGCCCGTGCCGGCGCGCCGGTCAGCATGAGCAGCGCCGCCAGGCCGGCGGCGAACCACCGCCGGTGGGACGTCCCGGCCCGGGCCGGCCGGGCCGGGACGTCCTCTCCTCCCCAGGTCAGCACGGCTGGTCCTGGTGCGCCGCGCCGGTGTTGACCAGCCATCGGCCGTCCGGGTAGCGGGCCGCGGTCGCGGTGGCGAGGTAGCGCCCGCCGCGGGTGCCGGGCACGGTCCTGCGGTCCTTGGCGTAGACCAGCCGGTAGCCGCTCGCGTCCAGGCAGTCCTGGATCTCGACGGTGGGCGGGTCGGCGGCCAGGTCGACCGAGACGACGGTCGGATCGGAAACGAGTTTTCCGGTACGCATCGCGCCGTGCTCCTTCGCGTCACGAATTGCCACCCGCACCCGGGTCAGCAGCGGATCGGCCAGAAAACGGTCCAGTGCGGGATGGCCGGGATCGCTGCGCGCACTCGCCGCCCGGGAGACGTCGAGATATCCGGAATAGGCGGCGAGTGCCGCCTTTTCGGCGGCGCGCTCGTCGGCGGTGGAATGGGTGGCGGGTGCGGCGGCGCCCCCGGCCAGCGGGCCGGCGGCCACCTCGGCCCCGCCGCCGCAGCCGGCCGTGCCGGCCACCAGTGCAAGGCTGAGCAGGCAGATTTCCCATCGGCGGGATTGCCATACGCGCAAGGCCGAGCCCTCCTCGGTGCCGGCCCGGTGCGGTCGCGTGGGTCGCCCCGGGCATGCGGAAGCACGCCCGGATCTGTCCGACCGGGCCTCGATGGCCACCGCTTGCATTTACCTGTGCTGATCTTTGTCGAATGTGGAGCTGATGTCCTCGGTCGGCCTCCGACGCCAATTGATCGGGGGTTGCGTCGTACCCAAGGGGCGAGCATAGGCTGACGTCCGCCGATGCAACAGAGGCAATTCACGTGAACACGGTGAGTGAAGACGGGTGGTGGGTGCGGGTGAATGTCCGGACCGCGACGGGTGGATGCGCCACGGTCGGCCGGGCGGAGGGCGTGCGCCCACCCGCACTCGTCCACCAACCCTCAGCGACCCCCCTCGGGGCCACCGATATGGGAGAGGAACACCCAGGTCGTCCGATCCGTCCCACCGGCCCGCCGCAGCTCGTCCACGCCGGCGGCACCGGGCGCGCGGCCGCCTCTTTCCGCGCCATCCGTCACACGCCGGTCGAAGATCTGTCACTCTGCGTGCTCCGCTGTGGAGGCCACGCCGGCCGGACGGGGGAGCCGGCGTGACCACCGAACGGGCCCGCCGCCCCCACCCACCGGTAGCCGCCCGTCGCCCGGTCGTCCGGCTGTTGGCCGTCCTCGCGGTCGTACCGCCGGTCCGGCTCGCCGTGGCCCGCTACGCCGTAGAGCCGGACCACCCGGACCGGATCGGCTGCGACGCGTGCGGCACCCCGATCGGGCTGGACCAACCGCTGCCGGCGCTCGGTCCGGCGGCCCGGTGCCCGGGCTGCCGAGCCCGCGTCGGCGCGCCGCCCGCGGTGGCGGAGGTGGCGTTGCTGATCGCGGCGGCCGTGCTGACCCTGTCCGGCGGGCCGCTCGGCGTGCGCCTGGCACTGGCCTGGTGGCTCGCCTGGGCGGTGCCCATGGCACTGGTGGACGCCGCGTCGCACCGGCTGCCCGACCGGCTCACCTGGCCGGCGGCGGCCGGGGTGTGGGCGCTGCTCGGCGTGACCGCGCTGGCCGGATCCGGCCCGGCGTCCTGGTTGCGGGCGGTCGAGGCCGGGCTGGCGCTCGCCGCCGGCTTCGCGGTCACCACGCTGCTGTTCGGCCGGCGCGGGTTCGGCCTCGGCGACGCCAAGCTGGCGCTCGGCGCCGGCGCGCTGCTCGGCTGGCACGGCTGGCCGGTGCTCCTCGCCGGCCTGGTGCTCGCGATGACCCTCGCCGGGGTGGCCGGCCTGGCGCTGCTCGCGGTCCGCCGGCTCCGCTGGTCGAGCGATCTGCCCTTCGGCCCGTTCCTCGTCCTCGGCACCGCCGCCACGCTCGTGCTGACCACCTGAACGTGTGCTCGGCCCCGCCCGGAGGCAAGGCGGGGCCCGTCCTCAACACCGCACGGCGGGTCGGCGGAGGGTCGCGCAGGGTGCTAGACATCAGGGCGTGACGGACGCCGAGACGCGACCCAACGTCGCCCGCATGTACGACTACTACCTGGGCGGCTGCCACAACTTCGCCGCCGACCGGGCCGCCGCCGAGGAGATCCTGACGATCTTCCCGGACACGTCGGTGGCGGCCCAGACCAACCGTGCCTTCCTGCGCCGCGCCGTGCGCTGGGCGGCCGAGCGAGGCGTACGCCAGTTCCTCGACGTCGGCGCCGGGCTGCCCACCCAGGGCAACGTGCACGAGGTGGTCCGCGCGGTGAACCCCGACGCCCGGGTGGTCTACGTCGACCACGACGAGGTGGCCGTCGCGTACGCCCGGCGGCTGCTGCCCGCCGACGGCCGCACCGTGGTCATCCGGGGTGACCTGCGGCGGCCCGATGAGTGGCTGGCCGACCCGGCGTTGCGGGCCACGATCGACCTGGCCGAGCCGGTCGCGCTGCTGCTGGTCGCGGTGCTGCACTTCGTGCCCGACGCGGACGACCCGTGGGCGGCGGTGGCGCGGCTGCGCGACGCCACCGCCCCGGGCAGCCTGCTCGCGCTCTCCCACCTGACCCTGGACGGCGCGCCGCCGATGCCGGCGCGGGCCGGCACCGAGGTCTACCGGCGCAGCAGCGCGCCGCTGATGCCCCGTACCCACGCCGAGGTGGCCCGCTTCCTCGACGGCTACGACCTGGTCGAGCCGGGCCTGGTCCGGCTGGCCGACTGGCGGCCCGACGGCGAGCCGCGGGCGGCGGTGTCACACGGCTACGGCGGCGTGGGGATGCGCCGCTGACCTTCCGACGCCGACCAGGGCGTGAGGCTCAGCCCAGGCCGCGCGGCCCTGGCCTGACCGGTGGCGCCGGCCGGGCGATGTCCCGAGCCGGCGCTCACCCGGGCGAGGCGGCTCGCCGGACGATCTCCTCCACGGTCAGCGGACTGCGGGGGTGGTGGGTCAGGCACATCGGCGCCTGCATCTTGACGAACCGGGCCCCCTCCACGGCGGCGTAGAACTGGCCGGTCCGCAGCTTGCCGATGTCGGGCACGTCGCTGCCCTTCGCCCGGGCCACGTCGCGGGCGGCCTCGATCTGCACCGGCACGGTGAGCAGGCCGAAGAACTGGGTGGCGGCGTTGCCGGGAATCTGGTTGTGCAACGCCTTCGGGGCCTGGGTGGCGAAGACGAGCCCGAGCCCGTACTTGCGGGCCTGCGAGGTCAGGGCGAGGGTGCTCTGGGTGCAGGCGGTCACCGCGCCGGACGGCGCCAGCGTCTGTGCCTCGTCCATGACGAAGAGCCCACCCAGCGGCCGGTCCCCGGCCGGGTGCCGTTTGATCCAGGTGAACAACGCGAGCTGCAACTGGTTGACGAAGCTCTGCCGCTGATGTTCCTCGGTCAGGCCGGCGAGGTTGATCACCGAGATCCGGGCCCGGCGGCCCGGGGGTGGGGTGAGCAGTTCGCCCGGGTCGACGGGCGTGCCGGCGCCGCCCAGGAGCGGATCGTTGATCAACGCGGCCTTGAGCAGTTGCGCCATGCCCGCGGCCAGCTTCGGGGCGCTGTCGAGCTGGCTCACCCCGTCCGGGAGGTCGTTGAGGACGTCGGCGAACTCGCGCAGGTCGTTGGCGCCGGTGCGGGCGTAGCCGACGAGCGCCTCGCGCAGCACGGCCCGGCCGAGTCGGGCCTTGTCGGTGCCGCCGTCCACGCGGGCGTGCGGGGCGAGCGTGGCGACGGCGGCGTTCACCGCCGAGGTGAACCCGTCCGGGTCGTCGAGCACGTCCGCGAACGCCGGCAGCGGCTGGAAGGTCAACGGGCGACCGGCCTGCCGTCCCGGCGTCCAGATCACCATGTCGGTGCCGGTCAGGTATTCCGTCGCGCGGCGGGAGTCGTCCGCGCCCCAGCCCGGCGGGGGCTCGGGCCACGCCTCGCCGAGCCGGGCCAAATCGTTGTTGGGATCGAGCACGATCGCCGACACACCCCGCAGGGCGCACTCCTCGACCAGGCGGCGGATCAGGACGGTCTTCCCGGAACCGGAGCCGGCGAAGATGACGGTGTGCCGGCGCAACGCTTCGAGGTCGACGCCGACCGGGTCGGCGCGCCCGGTGACCGTACCGATCTCCATCCGCTCCGGGTCGACGCCGGCCGCCGGCGGCACCGGGACGGGGTCGGCGGAGCGGGGCGCGGCGGTGACCGGCGGCGGCGTCCCGACCGGCCCGGACTCCGGCGCCTCCGCCGGCCGCTCCTCGGCCCGGACGGCCGCCGTCCCGCCCGGACCGTCGCCCAACGCCTCCCGCAGGCAGATGATGTCGGACGCCGGCCGGCGATCGGCGAACCACGGCCGCAGCGTCTCCCGCCCGTAGTCCCCGATGAGCTGTTCCAGCGCGGCCATCCGGGCGACGTCCGGAGCGGTCAGGCCCAGCGTCCGGCCGCCGGCCCGCTCGAACGCGTCGACCACCTCGCGGGTCCGGGCGCCCGTCGACCAGCTCGCGCTGCGCAGCAGGAAGAGTTTCCGCTTCGCGACCCCCCCGGTGAGCCCGGCGGCCGTGATCGCGTTGCGGATCCGGTTGAGCGCGGCGATGTGGTGCGGCGCGGAGATGGCCCGGAACGACCAGTGCTCCTCGTCCTCGCTGTCCTCGCTCAGGCTGTGCCGCAACCGGGCGTGCAGCGCCGGCTTGGTCCCGGCGGGGATCGGGTCGAGGCTGAACGCGTCGACGTCGGCGCCCTGCGCGGCGATCCACGCGGTCAGGCCCGCTTCGAGCAGCCGCGGAACGCGGACGTCCTCCGACTGCGGTGACCCGGCGGAGGTGGTGTCGGCTGCGGCGACCAGCTCCGCGTACCGAGCGTCGATCTTGCCGAATCCGGTCGTCCGGCTCTCCGTCGGCGGCCCGGTGACCGGGGTCGGCGCGCCGGCGTCGGCGAGCCGGTCACCCGACCTGTGCAGCAGGTGCCGCAGCTCCCGCGCCTCGCCGTCGGCCAGGCAGCCCCGCACGTGCGCGTCGATCCGGCGCAGCAGCTCCCGGGGGGTGAAGCCGACGACCTCCCGGAACGCGTCCGGGTGGACCGGCCAGGTGGCGTGCGGGGGCGTGAACCCGATGCTCTCGAAGAGCACCGCGAACCGCTTCTCGACCAGCTCGCGGCCGACCTCGACGGTGGGGATCTCCTTGAGCGAGGCGGCCTCCCGGAACCGGTCCTGGACGGTGTCCGTCGCCTGCTGCTGGATGCTCCGCCAGGTCTGCGGCAGGCACGACACGACGGACAGGGTCCGGCGGGTGGTCTCGCGCAACGCCATCAGGCCGCTGGCGACCTGTTCGAGCAGGAGCGAGGTCTGCCAGTCCGCATCGCCCCGCACCTCCTGGTTGGTGGCCTTCACGGACTGGGCGATCATCAGGTCGATCTGGTCCACCGCGACCACCGTCGGGCCGACGACGGCGAGCAGCCGGGAGATGTCCCGTACCACCTCCTGCGGCGCGCGCCGGCTGCGCCGCAGCCCCCATCCGGCCCGCTGGCCGGGTTCCTCCTCGTCCATCGAGGAGAGGAAGTCGTAGCCGATGTCCTGCACGGTGGACTGCTCGGCGGCGTACAGCACGAGGGCACGCGCGGTGTCCTGGCACTCGGTGCCGATCTGCCGGTCCTTCTTGCGGATCAGGTCGACGAACGCGTCGAGCGTCGACCGGCTGAGTTCGGTCTCGCCGGTGACCGCGCGCCGTACCGTCCGGGGCGCCCCGACCTCGTCGGCCAGGCGCCGCAGGAACGTCCGTAACTGGGTCGTCCCGTCCGGCATCGACCGGACCAGGCCCTCCAGCATCGAGATCGCGGTGCGTTGCCAGAACGTCCGCGCCTCGAGCAGTTCGACCAGGAAGAAGAACCCGCCGCGCCGCTGCACCTGCTGGCGGACGGTGCCGATGAGGTGGGTCTTGCCGGTGCCGCGCTGGCCGAGGACGGCCACTCCGACCGGGCTGGAGTCGGCGCTGGCCTGAGCCTCCGCGAAGCTGTCCAGCACCGTCGTGACCACGTCGTGGTGCAGGCCCTCCACATGGAACGGTGTGGGTTTCCAGACGTCGTCCGGGGTCGGGGCCCAGTTGAACCTCAGCGCCGCGAGGGCGCGGCGTTGCTCGTCACCGGTCATGACGAGATGGCGATCAGATGCTTGTCCTGGTTGCCGATGGTCACCGCCGCGGCCCGCTCCTGCGGCTTGAGCACCTTCTGGTTCGACTCGGGCACCAGGTTGACGGCGCGCTCCTGGTTGAGCGTGCGGAGCCCCGCGTCGAAGTCGGCGCGGGGCAGTTCGGTGAGGGCGTCGCGGAGGTCGGCCAGCATCACGTAGTCACCGGGCTTGGCGGCCATCTCGTGGTAGGCCCGCCGGATCAGCGTGGCCGCGTCGCCGGTAGGGGACGGCGCGGGTGCCGGGCGGACCTCGTCCCGGGTGATCTGCATGCGGAACAGGTCGTCGGCGGGCACACCGGAGTGGTCGATCAGCCGGCGCAGGAAGTCGAGTGCGACGTAGAGGGCTCCGCCCGCGGTGCCGGCACCCTTCGGCGGCTCCGCGCCCAACTCCTCGGTGGCCCGGTCCCATCCCTTGTCGGTGAGCGCCAACGTGATCGGCTTCTGGGTGACCTCGATCAGGCCGAGGGATTCGAGACGACGGCGGTGGTCCGCCTTCAGGCTGATCCCGGCGACGTTGGTGAGGTAGGTCTGTGGCAGTGGCGCGGCCTTGACCATCAGCGTGACGAGAATGCACCGGTCGACGAGGGTCAGTTCCTTTTCCGGCATGCGGATGCTCCTCTGCGGCACGAGCTCCCACCGCGTCAACGGTGTGATCGAAGGCTCGGAAGGGGTGGCCATGATCGAGAGCGGCAACGGGGTCGGCCCCGGCGCACGGGCCGATTCTGCCGACGGTGTCCGACTCGCGCAAGGTCATCGACCTCGCTGACGAAAGCCGACAGGACACCACTGTGGATCTCCGACGATCCTGCGTGGACGCCCTGCCTGATACACCTGTTCGGCTGTCCCGGGACGGTTCGCCGATGGGACCATTGCCAAGCGACAAGGGCAGCGGGCAGCATGGCAGACCGGCGAGAGGACGGAGGTCACCGGTGCAGTCCGAGGTGGTCCGCTACCAGGTCGACGACGAGACGGTTGCCCTGATCGAGGTCGAGCCCACACCCGGGTTTCAGCCCGCCGGCTTCGGTGACGTCGCCGGTTGGGTACGCGAATCCGCGGCACCGGCGGTCGCCGCCGCCCGGGAACTGCTGGAACAGGTCAAGACCGTCTCTCCCGACGCGGTGGAGGTGCGCTTCGGGATCAAGGCCACCGGCACGGCGAGCTGGGTGGTCGCGAAGGCGACCGGAGAGGCGAACTTCGAGGTCACGCTCGCCTGGCAGCCGGACGGCACCACCGATCGCGGTGCCGGCCCACGACGCTGACGGAGGGGGCGGCCCGTGACGACGGCCCCGGACGAGAGCCCGTGGGCGGTGGCCCTGCACCGGGACGCGAACCCGCACATGGCGGTCGGCACCGGCATCGTCATCGCCGCCGACCTGGTGCTCACCTGCCACCACGTGGCGTTCACCGCCGACGGCACCCTGCACCCCGATCTCTCGGTCGCCTTCCCGCGCGCGCCCAAGGTCGCCTACTTCGACCGGCGCAAGGTCCGGCGGTGCCGGCACGACGGCATGCGGGCGGCACACGTCGACCTGGTGGTGCTCGAACTCGTCGAGGCGGTGCCGGCGACGGTCACCCCGGCACGGCTGCGCTGTCTGCCGACCGCACCGCTGCTCGACCGCCCCTTCTGGGCGTACGGCTTCCCGGGCGGCGTGGTCGGCGGCCTCCAGGCGACGGGTTCCGTCGTGGAGGCCGGCGGCTACGGCCACGTCACCATCGACAGCGGCGCCGCCGGGCCACTCAGCAAGGGGTTCAGCGGGGGCGCCCTGTGGTCCCCGGAATACCAGGCGGTGGTCGGCGTCGTCGTCACCGCCGACGGCAAGGGCAAGGGCCAAGCGGTGACCCTGCACCACGCCGACGAACAGGTGCCGGCGATGACCTTGGGCGCGTTGTCGGCCTGGCGGGTCGAGGACGCCGACGACGCCGCGCTCTCCGCATGGGGATGGACGCTGAGCACCGACGGTGAGGCCGGCCGGCACTGGCTGCCCCGGGCGCGCGGCGTCGCCGTCGACACCGAGGGGGGCGCGCGGTTCCGGGGGCGTACCGCCGCTCTCCGACGCGTCGTCGAGTTCGTCGACGGCCCGGCGGCCGCCGCCCGGCCGCTGATCGTCACCGGATCACCGGGGGTCGGCAAGTCGGCCGCGCTGGGCCGCGTGGTGACCACGGCCGACCAGCAGATCCGGGCCGGCCTGCCGGAGGACGACACCGCGGTGCGGGCCACGGCCGGCTCGGTCTCCTGCGCGGTGCACGCCAAGGGCAAGACCGCGCTCGAGGTGGCGACCGAGATCGCCCGCGCCGTCGCCGTCGACCTGCCCGGCGCGCCGGCCGACCTGATGCCGGCGGTGCGTGACCGGCTGTCGCGCCGTCCGGCCCGGTTCGCGCTGGTCATCGACGCGCTGGACGAGGCGGCCGACCCGGGCCAGGCCCGACAGGTCATCGACGACGTCCTGCTGCCGCTGGCCCGCGAGTGCGGCCGCTACGGCCTCCGGGTGGTCGTGGGCACCCGGCGGGGCGACGACCGGGGTGACCTGATCGCCTGCTTCGGCGAGACGGTCGATCTGGTGGACCTGGACACGCCGGAATACTTCGCCGAGGCCGATCTGGTCAACTACGCCCTGGCGACCCTGCGGCTGCTCGGCGCGGAACGGCCGGGCAACCCCTACACCGACCCGGCGGCGGCGGCCCCGCTGGCTCGCCGCATCGCCGCGCTGGCGAAGGGAAACTTCCTGGTGGCCGGTCTCGTCGCCCGGGCGCACGCGTTGCGTGACATCGAGCCGGTCGACCCGGCGTCGGTGTCGTTCACCGCGACCGTGGCCCACGCGCTCGACTCCTATCTGGCCGGGCTGCCGGCGGCCGGCTCGGCCTCCGCCCGGCTTGCCCTCACCGCACTGGCGTACGCGGAGACGCCGGGTCTGCCGTTGTCGCTCTGGCGGCTCGCGGTGACCGCGCTGGGCGGCACGGTCACCGAGGGCGAACTCCTCGCCTTCGCCCGGACCTCGGCGGCGAACTTCCTGGTCGAGACCGGCGGCGGCAGCCGGCCCGCGTACCGCCTGTTCCACCAGGCGCTCAACGACGCGTTGCTGGCCGGGGCGTCCCGCCGGGACGACCAGCGACGGCTGGTCGCGGCCTGGACCGGGCTGGCGGCCGAGGTCGGCTGGGCCGCCGTGCCCGACTACCTGCGGCGTTCTCTGCCCCAGCACGCCTCGCGGGCCGGGCTCGTGGAACGGCTCCTCGCCGACGAGGACTATCTCCTGCACGCGCACCTGGATCGCCTGCTCTCGGTCGTCGACACGGAGCGTCCGCTGGCGCCGTTGTCCCGATCCCGGGTGCGACTGCTGCACCGCACGCCGCTCGCCGTGGCGGCGTCGCCGGCCGAGCGTGCCGCCCTCTTCTCGGTGGTCGACCGGCTCGACGGGCTGGGCAGCGGGATCGAGGCCGACGCCGCGCCGTACCGGGCGCGCTGGGCGCACACCCCGCCCCGGCAGGAACGCAGCGTGCTGGACGGGCACTCGCAGGCGGTCTACGACGTGGCCGCCGTCGAACTGGACGACCGGCGGTTGCTCGCCTCCGCCGGCGACGACGGCACGGTCCGGCTGTGGGACCCGCTGACCAACCAGGCCGAGGCGGTCTTCACCTGCCACGTCGACACCATCCGCGGGTTGTGCGCCGTGCGCGCCGGTGACGGTCGGACGCTGATCGCCACCGCCAGCCACGACGGAACCGTGGGCCTGTGGGATCCGCGGTCCGGTCAGCGACGGCACGAACTGCGCGGGCACGACGACTGGGTACGCAACATCTGCGTCATCCCGCTGCCGGACGGCGACCTGCTCGCCTCGGCCGGCGACGACCGGACGGTGCGGGTGTGGGACCCGGTGACCGGGGCGCAGCGGTACGCGTTGACCGGGCACTCCGGGTGGGTGACGGCCGTGACGTACGTCCCGGCGGGCGGGCGGCACCTGCTCGCCTCCACCGGCTTCGACGGCGTGGTCCGGATCTGGGAGCCGACCGCCGACACCCGACCGACGCTGATCCTCACCGGACATGTCGGCTGGGTGACCACCCTCTACGCCGTCCGCGCCCCGGGTGGCACGTTGCTCGCCTCGGCCGGCTACGACGGCACGGTCCGGCTCTGGGACCCGGGCACCGGCGACTGCGTCCGCGTCCTGGAAACCGGCGGGCCGGTCACCGATCTGTGCACCGTCGACGTCGACGAGGGCTGTCTGCTCGTGTCGACCGGCGAGGACGGGCTCATCCGGGTGTGGGACGTGTCGACCTGGACCAGCCGGCCGAGCCTGCGGGGACACGCGAGCTGGATCCGCGCGGTGTGCGAGTTGCGTACCGCGAAGGACCGGATGCTGGCGACGGCGGGTGACGACGGCACGGTCCGGTTGTGGGATCCGGCCGGCGGCCGGCCGGACACCGTCGCCGAGCGGGACCTGCTCGGCCCGGTGCACAGCCTGTGCGCGATCCCCGACGAGCGGCCGGGCGTGGTCGCCTCCGGTGGCGCCGACGGCCGGGTACGGCTCTGGGACGTCGCGACGGGCGAGCGGCTGCGGGAGATCCCGACGCCCGGCGGTCCGGTCAACGCGATGTGCGCGGTCGCCGACGTCGAGGAGCCGCTGCTCGTCACCGCGCAGGACGACAACACG
Source organism: Micromonospora sp. WMMD980 (assembly GCF_029626035.1). NCBI lineage: Bacteria > Bacillati > Actinomycetota > Actinomycetes > Micromonosporales > Micromonosporaceae > Micromonospora > Micromonospora sp. WMMD980. Next base: position 5,325,354 of record NZ_JARUBE010000003.1, on the reverse strand, counting down.
GTCGGGTCGTGGAGCGTGCGGCACGGCGAGCTGGTGGGCGCGATGACCGAGCACCACGCGCCGGTCGCGGCGGTCTGCCCGATCGTCATCGACGACGAGACGCTCATCGCGTCGGCCGGTGACGACCAGGCCGTCCGGCTGTGGCACCCGCAGACCGGCGCGGTGCGGACGGTCCTGCTCGGGCACGTCACCCGGGCCTGGGTGACCGCCCTCGCGACGGTCCGGTGGCCCGGTGTCGAGGCGCTCGCCTCCGCGGACAAGAGCGGCACCGTGATGCTGTGGGCCGGCCGGGACGCCCCGGTCTGGACCCGGCAGGGTCACCAGGACGCGGTCACCGCGCTCTGCGGCCTGGTCGTGGCGGGCCGTCGGATGCTGGCGTCGGCCAGTGCGGACCACACGATCCGCATGTGGGACGCCGAGTGGGGCCAACCGGCGGGCGGGTTCACCGGGCACACGGCTGCCGTCACCGGGCTGAGCCTGGTGCGGGTCGACGGGCGGGACCTGCTCGCCTCGACCAGCCGGGACCGGACGGTACGGATCTGGGACCCGTCCACCGGCCGGGCGGTGCACACCATCCCCGTCTACCATCCGGCGCTCAGCTGTTGCACGGTGGACGGCACGCTGCTGGTCGGCCTGGACCAGGGCCTGCTGGCGCTGGAGATCGATGGCGGGCGCGACCTGCCGCCCGAGACGGCCGACCGGGTGGTGGGCCGGGTCGCGGTGCGCTGCTGAGTCCGGCTGACTGTCGGGCACCGTACGGACCGTGGTCACCCGCGTGGATGCGGTGCTAGCCTCCTCCCGCCAGGCGTGATCATGGGGAAGGTATCGGGGGACACATGGCCGGCTTCGTGACCTCTGGTGGCCTGCTGGATCCGGACGGTGCCGTCGAGCGGCTCGCGGCCTGGAAGGGGCGGATCGACAAGCTCGCCGCCGACACCAGGGCGATGAGCGACCGGCTCCAGGAGCTGCGGGTCACCGCGGCCGACGGCAACGGCCTCTGCGAGGTGACCGTCGACTCCGGCGGGGCGCTGTGTGACCTGCGGCTGGGCCCGCGCAGCCAGCGGGTCGCTCCCGACGTGGTGGCGCGGACCGTGATGGACACGATCCGCGAGGCGAAGCGGCAACTCGCCGACCGGTCGCAGGAGATCATCGCTGACACGGTGGGCACCGACTCGGCCGCCGGCCGGGCGATCGCCGAGCGGGTCGGCCAGCGGTTGCGCGACCCGGACACCACCGGGGGCGCCGGCGACCAGCCCGGGCGGTGGTGAGCGGGATGGCCGACGGCTTCGCGGTCGACGCGGACCAGATCCGCGCGCACGCCCGCAACGTCGACGCCGTGCGGGCCCGCTTCGACGCGGTGCGGACCGCCAGCGCGCACATCGCGCGGGACGATTCCGCCTACGGGCTGCTGTGCAGTTGGCTGCCCGCGATCCTGGAGGGCCGGCACACGCGGCAGGACGAGCTGATCGCGTACGTCGAGGAGAACCTGTCGTTGGTCGTCGCCGGGCTGCGGACCACCGCCGACAACTACGACGGCGCCGACGCCGACGCGGACGCCGCGGTCCGCAAGGCGGGTGGCGGGCTGACCGGAGCCACACCGTGACCGACACCTCGCTGGTCGCCGGCGTCGTGTCCACCCGCAAGCCGTGGACCGGTGCCGCCCTGGCCGACAGTTGCCAGGGGCTGGTCGACGCCATCCACAGTCAGGGCTGGGTCGACGACCTGATCGCCGGCGCGGCGTTCGGCGTCGAGGTCGCCGCCACCGTGATGGACCCGCTGAGCGCGTTGCTGGCCAACGGGCTGGGCTGGGCGATGGAATACTTCGAGCCGCTGCGCCAGGTGCTCGACGAGCTGACCGGCATGCCCGACGTCGTCGCCTCGCACGCCGCCACCTGGGACAACATGGCCGCCGCCCTGGCCGGCATGGCCACCGACCTGAAGTCCTTCGTGGACGGCGACATGCCGCACTGGCAGGGGCGGGCCGCCGACGCCTACCACAACCTGATGGAACACAACGTCGAGGCGATCAACGGGCTCGGCGGGGTGTCCGCCGCGATGGCCGCCGCCACCCAGGCCGCCGGCAATCTGGTGATGTTCACCCGCGACATCGTCCGGGACCTGATCGCCGACCTGGTGGCGCGCGTGATCGTGTGGGCCGTCGAGGCCATCTTCGTGGTCACCATCCCGGTGATCGCGTCGCAGATCGCCGCCGCGGTGGTCAAGTGGGCCGGCCGGATCCTGACCTACGTCATGGCGCTGATCAGCAGCCTGACCAACCTCTCCGCACTCCTGGACGGCTAGCCCTCACCATGGCCAGACCCCACACTCCCGGCGGTGGAGGCCCGTCCCACCCGCACGGCGACGGCGACGGCGGGCACGGCCCGTCCGGGCGGCCGCACGGCGCGAACGTGCCGACGAACGTCAACGCCGCGCAGAACACCGTCGCGTCGCAGGCGCAGCAGGGCCGGCCCGGCGGTGGTCCCGCCCCCGGCGCACCGAGGCGGCCCAACCGGCCCGACCGGTCCACCACGCCGAACACGCCGCCCGGCGCGGGCGACATCCGCCACACGGACGTGTCGCGGCAGCACATCCTCGACGGCGACGGCGGCAAGCAGGGCGGCCACCGCGCGGGGACCGGGCTGTCGAAGAAGACCGAGTTCCCGAAGGACTGGGACGACGCGAAGGTTCTGGACGCCGCCCACCAGGTGACCCAGCAGGGGCCGCCGGCGAACGGGCCGTACCCGGCCAAGGACGCCGACGGGAACCCGACCTGGGCGTACGACTACACCGGCCGGGTCGACGGCGTCGAGGTCAAGACCATCGTGCTGGCCAACGGCGAGATCCGTACCGCCTTCCCGAACAACCCGGCCGACGCGGGGGTCATCACCAATCCGGCCGCGCCGAATCCGGCCCCGAGAGGTACGCCAGTGGGTGTCGCGCCGCACTACGCGCACCCGGACGTCGGCGGCGACGGCAGCTGGACGTGGGAGGGGCCGAAGGGCAATAAGATCGTGCGGGTGGTCCAGGACGCCCAGGGCAACGTGACCACGACAGAGATCGGCGACTACAAGAAGTGAGCGCCATGGACGCAAGGTTCTACGGGGCGATCACCGAGATGTCCGCCCGGCTCGCCGGTCGACTGCCCGACGATTCGCTCGGCGCCCTCCGCGACCAGTACGCCGCCGGCGAGTGGGCCATCGGCGACGACACGCTCCTGCTGAGCCTGGCGTTCCAGCACGTCGGCATCACCGGCGAGGAGCAGGCCCTGATCCGCTCCTTCCTCAGTGACCCGGACAACCCCGATCTGCTCGATGTGCCGGTCGTCGACGAGGTCCCGGCACTGGCGTACCGCTTCGCGCCGGCCGGTCCGGCGGGTGCCGCCGACCCGTCCGCGGCGGACCGGCTGCTGGCCGGTGAGGCCCCCCGGCACGGCGGCCGCCGCCTGCACCGGGCGTGGCGGAGCCCGCTCGACTCCGCTCCCGACGGCCCGACCTGGGTGTACGTGCTGCGGGTCGTCGACGGCGCGGACGAGCTGAAGGCGCGCTCGGGCCTTAGCGCCAGGCTGTGGACCACGCTTCGGGAGAAGTGGCCGATGGAGGTGGTCGCCGTGGGCAGCACGCCGACGCCCTACCAGGCCGCGGCGCTGGCGGCGGCGCAGCCGGTCTGGTCGGCCTGACCGGATGGCCGGCCGCACCGACCTGACCGGCGCCTGCTTCTTCGGCACCGGCCTGAACGGCGTCCGGCTGGCGGACGCCAACCTCGGCGGCACCGTGGTCGGCCCGTCGCTAACGGTTACCGAACGCACATGCAAATTGCCGAGTAATCGGCGCCGAACTCCCTTCGCGCAGCGTTCCTCAGGCATGACTTTCTGCTGTCTGCGCACGTGGAAAGCTTGATCGTCGATCTCCACGAACATTGTGGACCGACAGCCGTCTACATTCGCCGCCCGCCACGGATAGTAATTAGCAATCCGAGGGGGCGAGGGGGAACGATGGACGCAGCACTGGCGGTGGCGGTGGCCGTGGCCGGCGTGGTCGGTGGCTTGGTACGGGGTTACGTGGCACACCGGGCACGGATACAGGAGGAGCGGGAGGCGACAACACGTACCGCGGCTCGGGTGACCTGGCTCATCCGGCTCGCGGAGGCCGACCACGACCTGGTGCGCATCGTGGAGCGCGACCGCGACGGACACCGCGAGGTGGAGCTGGGCGGTCGCGGCCTGCCGAAGTCCGACGTCACCGGGGAGGCGGCGTGAACGACGTCGACGGCACCGCCGCCCGGACACCGGATCCGACCGTCGACGATGCCGCGTGCGAGGCGGAGGCCGTATGCCGGAAGGCCGAGCACGACCAGGAGTTCGCCGCGTTCGTCGAGGAGTCGTACCACACGGTGGAGCGGGTGCTCCGATCGGTGTGGTGGGACCGCGAGGTGGTGGAGGACGCCCTGCACGAGGCGTACCTGCACGCACGGGTGGAGTGGTCCAAGGTCCGCGAACACGACCGGCGGATCGGCTGGATCATCCGGACGGCCCGGTTCAAGATCCTGAAGGACCGTGATCGGCGGCACCGGGAGGCCGCGGTGGCGCCGGAGGACCTGCCGCCGGCGCCCCACTCCGACATCGCCGACGTGTGGGAGGCGCAGGAGACGCTCCGAGCCTGGCTGCGCCAGCTTCCCGCCCGGCACGCCGAGGTCTTCCAGATGTCGCGGGAGGGTTTCTCCAACCGGGAGATCTCCCGCCTCCTCGGGCTGGCCGAGACCAGCGTCCGCTCCTACAAGGCCGCCGCCCGCAAGGGGCTGGGTGAGCTGGCCGAACGGGCCGGTTTCACCCGCTCGCAGGGCAGCCGGCGGCAGGGGGAGCGCCGTGGATCTCGATGACATCCTGGCGTTGGCCGAGACCGCGCCCAGCCCGCTGGAACTCGCCCGGGCGCGCCGGGTCGCGCGCACCGTGCAGAGCCAGTACGACCTCTCCGTCGCCGAGGGCTACGAGATCCTGGTCGACGCCGATCTGACGGACCCGTTGACCGGGGACGTCGACGAGGCGACCAGGATCGCGCGCGCCGCCCAACTGTCGAAGCTGGGCACGATCACCTGGGTCGCCGGCCCGGACCGGTCCCGCTCCACGGGTCGGCTCTCCTGGTCGGACGAGATGGCGATGATCTTCGGGCACGCCCCGGGAACGCTGCGCCTCACGCCCGGGACGTTCTTCGACCTCGTCCATCCCACCGACGCCCGGCGGGTTCGCGCGGCGGTCCGGACGGCCTGGGCGCGGAGCTGCCCCGACGAGGTGGTCTTCCGGGTGGTCCAGCCGGGCGGTCGCATCCGCCACGTGCACTGCCATCTCGAGATACTCCTCGACGCGGGCGAGCCGTCCGGGATCATCGCGACCGGTGAGGACGTCACCGTTCTCGAACTGGCCCGGCAGGAGCGCCGCCGGCTCGCCGTCCGCAGTCGGATGCTCGGCACCGACCTGGCCGTGCGGGACGTCCTCACCGGAATGCCGACCCGGAGCTACGTGATCGACGAGGTCGACCGGGCGCGCCGCAGCACCGGGGGTGCCCTCGTCGTGATCGCGACCGAGCCGGCCAACCGATTGCCCGAGGCGCTCACCGACGAGGACCGGGACCAGGTGACGGCGGAGGTCGCCGGCCTGCTCCGTGCCGTGGTCGGCGAGGAGGTGACCTGCGGTCTCCTCGGCTCCGGCTCGTGGGGGGTGCTCCTCGGGCAGGGGGCCGCGGGCGCGGAGGACCTGGCGGCCCGGATCGTCGACACACTCCGCAACCACCTGTTCCGCGTCCGCCAGCGGCCACTGCGCCTCACCGTCTTCGCCGGGGTGGTGCACTTCGACAGTGGTGTCGCCACGACCGGGTTCGACCTGATCATCGACGGGGAGCACGCGGCCCGCGACGCGCGCCGCGCCAACGCCGCGGTGGAGGTCCTCGACCAGCCGGTCGAGGAGCGAACGCGCACGGACCGATGCCGGTCCCGGATCCAGCGGGCCGTCGCGGCCGGCCGCTTCGCGCTCTACGCCCAGCCGATCGTCGAACTTCAGCTCAACCAGATCACCCGGCACGAGATCCTGCTGCGGGTGCGGAGCGACACGGGTGAGCCGGTCGCGCCGTGGGCCTTCCTCGACATGGCCGAGCGGGTCGGTGAGATCCTCACGGTCGACCGGTGGGTCGTCGACCACGCCCTGGAGCTGATCGGTCGCGGTGCCCAGACCTCCCACTACCAGGTCAACATCTCCGGCAAGTCGCTCGCCGACCCGGGGCTGCTCACCCACGTGACCGAGGCGATACGCCGACACGGGGTCAACCCGGAGTGCCTGACGTTCGAGATCACCGAGACGGCCCTGATCGAGAATCGCAACGAGGCGCTGGCGTTCGCCACCGGTATCCGGGAGATCGGAGGCCACCTGGCGCTCGACGACTTCGGCACCGGCTACGGCGCGCTGACCCATCTGAAGTACCTGCCGGTGGACCTGGTCAAGATCGATGGCACCTTCATCGTCGACCTCTGCCGATCGCCGATCGACCAGGCCGTGGTGTCGACACTGGTCGAGCTGTGCCACACGCTCGGCATCCGGGTCGCCGCCGAGTACGTCCAGGACGAGGAGACCATCGACCTGCTGCGCCGGTGCGAGGTCGACTTCGCCCAGGGTTACTGGACCGGTCGGCCGGAGCCGATCACCGTCAGCCAGGAGAAGGTGCAGATCGAACTGGAGCTGCGGTTGCCGCCGCAGTGCACCGCCCTCGGCTGAAAAGGGAAGGCAGCCGTTCGGGGGGAAATTTCCGGAACGCGTCCGGCCCGGACTCGCCTGACCTCGCGGTCACCTGCGAGGTCATCGACATTGACCGATGACGGTTCATCGAAGTATCTTGCCCTGGAGTTACCGGTACGTTTCCGAAAGTTTCAGGGCCGGTGACCGGAACGCGTACCGCCCGGTGGCGCCCCGCGCCAGGTGCGCGCGCCGTGTCGACAACCCTGCGCATCACCCGTCCGATATGCAGAGGAGTGTCATGGAACGTCCACTGAGGCGGCACCGCTACCGCGTACTGGCGGCGGCCGCCGCCGGATCGCTGGCGCTGGCCGCCACCGCGCTGCTGGTGCCCGGCTCGGCCCAGGCGGCCACCACCCTGGGCGCCGCGGCGGCGCAGTCCGGCCGCTACTTCGGCACCGCGATCGCGGCCGGCCGGCTCGGCGACTCGACCTACAGCACCATCGCGGCGCGTGAGTTCAACATGATCACGGCCGAGAACGAGATGAAGCCGGACGCCACGGAGCCGAACCAGAACCAGTTCAACTTCTCCGCCGGCGACCAGATCTACAACTGGGCGACCCAGCGGGGCCTGAAGGTGCGGGGTCACACGCTCGCCTGGCACGCCCAGCAGCCCGGCTGGATGCAGAACATGCAGGGCAGCACGCTGCGTAACGCGATGATCAACCACATCAACGGCGTGATGGCCCACTACCGGGGCAAGCTCGCCGCGTGGGACGTGGTCAACGAGGCGTTCAACGAGGACGGCAGCCGCCGCAACTCCAACCTGCAGGGCACCGGCAACGACTGGATCGAGGTGGCGTTCCGCACCGCGCGGGCGGCCGACCCGTCGGTCAAGCTCTGCTACAACGACTACAACATCGAGAACTGGTCCTACGGCAAGACGCAGGGCGTCTACCGGATGATCCAGGACTTCAAGTCCCGGGGCGTGCCGATCGACTGCGTCGGGTTGCAGACCCACTTCACCGGCGGCAGCTCGCTGCCGGGCAACTTCCAGACCACGCTGTCCAGCTTCGCCGCCCTCGGCGTCGACGTCGCCCTCACCGAGGTCGACGTCACCAACTCGTCCACCTCGCAGTACGCCGGCCTGACGCAGGCGTGCCTGAACGTGCCGCGCTGCATCGGCATCACCGTGTGGGGTGTGCGGGACAGCGACTCCTGGCGCTCCAACGAGAGCCCGCTGCTCTTCGACGGCGGCGGCAACAAGAAGGCCGCGTACACCTCGGTCCTCAACGCCCTCAACGCCGCCGGCCCCGCGCCGACCGGCACCCCGACGGCCACGCCGACCTCCGGGCCGACCACGCCGCCGCCGTCCGGCGGCGCCAGCCGGATCCTCGGCAACCAGTCCGGCCGATGCGTGGACGTGCCCAACTCGTCGCAGAACAACGGCACCCGGGTGCAGCTCTACGACTGCCACGGGCAGGCCAACCAGCAGTGGACCTACACGTCGAGCAGGCAACTGACCATCTACGGCGGCAGCCGCTGCCTGGACGCCGCGGGCTCCGGCAACGGCGCGGCGGTGCAGATCTACAGCTGCAACGGCCAGGCCAACCAGCAGTGGAACGTCAATTCCAACGGCACCATCACCGGCGTCCAATCCGGCCGCTGCCTCGACGTCTGGGGCACCGGCAACGGGCAGCAGGTCCAGATCTACGACTGCAACGGGCAGGCCAACCAGCGGTTCCAGCTCGTCGCCAACTCCTGACGACAGACGGCCGGCCCCTCCGGTGTCCCGATCACGGACACCGGAGGGGCCGGTTGTGGCGTACCCGGTCGTCAGGCGCCGCTGGCGACGTAGATGGAGTAGCGGGTGGTGTCGGTGTCCGTGCCGTCCGCCTTGTGGCCGGTCACCGACAGGGTGCGCGTCTCGTAGTTCTGCGTCGGCGTCCAGGTGATCGACGCCTTCCCCTGGCTGTCGGCCGGCACGTCCGTCGACGGGCCGTCGTCGATCTGCCAGGAGAAGGACGTGATTCCCGCCGTGCCCCCGCTGAACTCGAAGGTGCCGGGAACGCCGCCGCCGCCCGACCACGTGCCGTCCGGATACTGGGCGCTCACCACGTAGGGCGCGGTGCCGACCGTGAAGTCGTAGTCCGTCACGGGCGAGAGTTCACCGCCCGACGTCAGGCTCCGGACGTGCAGCGTGTTCGTGCCGTTGCGGTCGAACGGCACCGCGACCAGCGTCGACGTGCCGTCGGTGCTCGCCGGGATGACCTGCTCCGGGCCGTCGTTGACCCGGTAGTGGTACTCGGTCACCTCGCCGAACAGCTGGGTGTGGAAGAAGAAGTAGCCGGTCCAGCCGATTCCCCTCCGCGACCAGTCGTAGGTGCTGTACACGTCGACCCGGTTGTCCCGGACGCTGAACGCCTCGATCCGCAGCTCCGACTCGGTGCCGTCCGCGCCGACGCTGGTGACCCGCACGTCGTTGTAGCCCCACGAGGTCGGCGTGTACGTGACCGACGCGGTGCCGTCGGGACCGGCGGCGATGGTCTGCTCGTCGCCGCCGTACAGCGAGTAGCGGTAGGAGACGACGTCCGGCAGCCCCGGGTGGAACGTGAACGTCATCGGCCGGCCGACGGTGCCGCTGCCCTCGGGCGTCTGCGAGACCACGGGACCGGACCAGATGCCGAACGTGTAGGTGGTGGCGGGCGATCGCGTACCGTCCGACAACAGCGCCTCGACGACCACCGTGTTGTCGCCGGCGTGCGTGGGCGTGACCGTCACGTAGGCGTACGGGTTGCCCTCGGTGGAGACGGTCTGCTCGGCGCCGCCGTCGAACCGGTAGACGAACCCGGTCAGGTCCGGCAACTGGCTCTGGAACTCGACGCGCAACGGCACGCCGACCCCGTCCCGACGCGGCCAACTGCTCAGGTCGCTGGCGTAGGCGTTCGGACGCGTGTCGATGATGTTGAACGGGTAGTCCGTCTCCATCGACGTCGAGCCGTCCGCCCGGACCGACCGGACGACCATCGAGTGCCAGCCCGGCGTCGCCGTCCAGGACAGCACCGCGGTGTCGTCGTCCGCCGCCGGGACGGTGCTCCACTCACCGTCGAGGTTGTACTCGTAGGCGGTGACGTCGTCGCTGTGCGGGGTGAAGCGGAACGAACCGACCGTGCCGGCGACCTGGTCGTGGTCGAAGTTGAACTCCGCCGACTCGACGCCGGGCGCGTCGGTCACCCAGACCTGAAGCGTCTCCTGCCCGATCAGCTTGTTCTTCACGTAGCTCCGCACCGCCACGTCGACCTGGCCGGTCGCGGTGAACGTGATCGATCCGGTGGCCTTGCCGTCGATCGCCGGGAGGCGAACCTCCGAGCCGTCCTTGAGCTGGTAACCGAACGCGGTGGTCTCCGCCTTCCGCGCCAGGAACGTGATCGTGCTGGGCAGGCCGACGCCGTTCACCACGACATCGGCGTACGGCGCCGTCTCGGCGACCCGGAACCGGTAGTCGCGCTCGGGCCCGCGGTTGCCCGCCGCGTCGACGGACGCGACGTAGAGGTCGGTGCTGAACCGCAGCTTCGGGGTGTATTTCAGGATGGCCGAGCCGCCCGGGCGCTTGGCCGAGAGCTGCCCCGAATATCCCATCGAGTCACGCCAGACGAACCCGACCACGTCCCGGTCGCCGGCCCCGTCGAAGCGGAACGTTCCCTCGATGCCGTTGCCGCCACCCGGCGAATCGCCCTCGGGGTACGTCCGCGACGACACCACCGGCGGATTCGCCGGGGCGGTCCGGTCCATGACGAGGTAGCAGGTCTTGCTCCATGGGCCCTGGTCGTCGTAGTCACTGGCCCGCGCCTGCCAGGCGAGGACCGTGCCGTCGGCGTACTCGCTCAGGTCGGTGCCGTAGTAGTCGTGGAACTCGCGACGCTGGTCGGGATGGTCGACCGGCCAGATCGCGTACCGCACGGTCGGGTATTGGCCCTCGTCCGCGTCACTGGCGGTGGCGGCGAACACCGTGTGCTGTGCCGCCGGCGACGGCTTCGCCAGGGTGCCGCACGGCCGGTCCGGATACTTGAGCTGGAGACCCGTGATGGTGGGCGGGTGGTTCGCGGTCGCGCTGAGCAGCGGCTTCACGAACGTACGACCGGTCCGTGCGTCGGCCTCCTGGCCGGCGGTCACCCGGTATTCCAGGGTGATGCTCTTCTCGCGCCGGGCCAGCGCCTCGTTGAGCTGGGCAGCCATGTCGACGCCCAGGTAGCCCGGGCAGTAGGCACCCGCGCCCCGCTCGGCGGTCGACAGCTTCTCGACCTCGGCCGGCGGACGCAGCCAGGTGGTGGTGTCCTTGACCGGCCCGGTCCGCCACACCTCGATGGTGGCCGGGGCCGAGCAGTCGGTGACCGTCTTCTCGTTCGCCCACACGTAGGAGCTGTGGACGACCGTCCCCTTCAACGAGGTCAGGTCGTAGGTGAAGTAGGACCGGTAGGTGTGCGTCCGGCCGGCGTCGTCCCGGGACGTACCGACCGGCGGTGTCACGTCCGCGTCGACGAACTTCGTCTTCGGGCTCTGCGAGTCGAGATAGGTCCAACTCTTCAGGGGTATGTCGTACGAATCGGCGGCCGAGGCCGGGGAGCCGGTGGTCAGCACGGCGGCCACGACGGCGAGAACCGTCATCGGGGCAGCCGATCTGAGGGGTTTCATGTGGGTGTCTCCTCCCCGCGGTGGCGCCTTGATCGACGCCGGGGGCGTCATCGTAGCGACGAGAACGCGATCCGGGTGACCCGCCTTTTCGATGCCGTCCGCGCCGCGTCGGGCACGGCAACCATGGCTGGTCCGCCGGACACCACATCGACGATGCACGTCGCGATCACATCGCTCGGAGTCAGACCCCTACGGCACCAGGGCGCCGGCGAGCCGGACCACGGCCGGCGGGACGTCCGGTTGCCGAGCCGGTCGGCTTGCCAGGTCGCGGGCGACAGGTCGATGGCGTACCTCGGCCGGCGCGGCTGACGTCGACCAGTTGGGCGGCACGATGCGCGACGGGCAACCACCGCCAACCGTCGCCCTCCACCATCCGCCTCGCTGACCAGTTCGAGCGCGCCCCGCACGTCGGCGCAGCGGGCCGCCGCGAGGGCGGCCTCGACGAGCAGCGTGCCACACAGCGACAGGTCCGCCGGCCCGTCACCGTCAAGCTCATCCTGTACGCGGCGACGCGCATCGCCGGCACCGCCGAGCCGGCCCGGCCGGCTGCCCCAAATTGCACCGCCACCTCGGCGGCCACCCGCCCCGCCCTCAAGCGGCTCGGCAGCGCGCTGGACCGCTGACTCCTGACGCGTCTCCGTCATCAAGTTTGTAGGCGGCCACTGCTCGATTAGCGGCGATGCGATCCAACCGACGACCATCGCCGGTGTGACCCGCTGCCACTGCGAAGCTCAGTTCGCACTTCCCGAACCTCAGGGGCCAGACGACCGCCGAAGACCACTGACCTGGTGGAATAGCTCGTCTAGCCCGCGCCAGTTCGGGTAAGGCGGGGGGATGAACGAAGAGGGTCGCACGGCCGGCTGGGTCGAGCAGGCTGCTCCCGAGCGACCGGAGCCCGAGCTCGAAGAGGCATACGACCGGCTGGTGGAGGAGGGTGAGACGCGGCTGGCCCGGCCCTGGCCGCCGCTGATCGCCACCGCGCTGCTCGGCGGCATCGATGTGGGAACAGGGGTGCTAGCGTACCTGCTGGTCGAGCACGCCACCGGCCAGCCGTTGCTGGCTGGGCTGGCGTTCAGCGTGGGCTTCGTGGCGCTACTGCTGGCCCGCAGCGAGCTGTTCACCGAGAATTTTCTGGTACCCGTCACCGCGGTGGCCGCTCGACGCAAGTCGCTCGGTTCGCTGCTGCGGCTGTGGGTGGTCACCCTGGCCGGCAACCTGGTCAGCGGCTGGCTGCTGGCCTGGCTGATCGTCACCGGCCTGCCCGAGCTGCGCGAGACGGCGATCGAGACCGGCCGCTTCTACGCCGAGTTGGGCATCAACCTGCGCTCGTTCGTCCTGGCGGTGCTCGCCGGCATGGTGATAACCCTGATGACCCGAATGCAGCACGCCACGGACAGCCTCGGAGTCCGACTGGTGCCGGCCCTGCTCCTCGGCGCGCTGCTCGCCGGCGGGCAACTGCTCCACAGCGTGCTGGACTCGATCCTGATGTTCGCCGCACTGGCAACCGGGCGCGCCCCGTTCGGCTACCTCGACTGGCTCGGCGTACTGGGTTGGTCGGTGCTCGGTAACGTGGTCGGCGGGGTGGGCCTGGTGGCATTCCTGCGGCTGATCCGGGTGGAACACCGGCTGCTCCGAGAACGCGCCGAACAGTCCCGAGCAGCCTGAGGCTGCCGGGAAGCCCGGCATGCTGGCGGCCCGTGCTGGGCCGGGTCCCTCCGTGCTGCTGCTCGGGCGTGGGGTTGCTGGGTCAGCCGGCGGGTCGCGGCAGTGGGCCAAAGTCGCTACACTCCCCAAGACCCAGTCGCGCGTGCACTCGCCATCGACAGCGGCGCGGAGCGCTGGCGCACCGGGCCCGCAGTGACGATCACCATCAGGCGGGCCCGCCCGAAGATCGTGACCGCCACCGGCGGATCGCAAGGCCACCGCCTACAACATCACCTGCCGCCACGACGACCGCAGCGTCACCATCTGCCAGGACCAACGCCAGGCTTGGGCGGGCGCCTTCGACGACAGCGGGAAGTGGCTCTGGGAACTACCCGACAAGAAGGCAAACCGCATCGCCCCCACCGTTACGACCGCCTGGCACGGAACCGTATACGGCCGTACGGCGAACGGCCCCGTCATCCTCCTCCCGCACCGGCGAGGACCGGGAAACGGCGTTGCTCGGCCGAGCCTCCGGTGGGCTGGTGGCCGAGGGGAGATCATGGCAGTAGCGGGCACCTTCGGGCCGCAGCGGTGGCCGCGCCGGGCGCACGCAGCAGGCCCGGCGCGGCAGGTTTGATCAGATGGTGCGCAGCCAGACCGCGGTGTCCGGCGGAACCGCACCAGCGGTGAGCGGCCCACTGGCCAGCAGCACCTCGACAGCCGACGAGCCGGCCGACGAAGCGTTTGGCAGCGGAACCGCCTGGTCGGACAGATTGGCCAGGAACGTGAATCCACCGGGCCGGGTGAAGTTCAGCACCTCTGCGCTGCCGGGCAGCCAATCCAGGTCCGCGCCGGCCTCGTTCAGGTGCTCACGGCGCAGTCGCAGCGCGGTGCGATAGAGTTCGAGCATCGACTCCGGGTCACCACTCTGGATTTGTGCTGTCCGGGTGGCCCAGTTCGTCGGCTGCGGCAGCCACGGCGACACGCCGGCCGACGAGAAGCTGAAGCCGAATGGCGGTGCCGTCCCCGACCAGGGCAGCGGTACCCGGCAGCCGTCCCGGCCGACGTCCTGACCACCGGTGCGGAAGAAGATCGGGTCCTGGCGGGCGGCGGCCGGGAGGTCGTCGACCTCGTCGAGTCCCAACTCCTCACCCTGATAAAGGTAGACCGAGCCCGGCAGCGCGAGGTTGAGCATCAGGGCGGCGCGGGCGCGACGGGTGCCCTTGGCCAGGTCGACCGGGGTGGTGTGCTGGCGCGTGGTGTGGCCGAAACTGCTGTCGGCGCGGCCGTACCGGGTGACGTGCCGGGTCACGTCGTGGTTGGACAGCACCCAGGTCGGCGGCGCGTCGACCTTAACGTGCGCCTTGATGGTGGCATCGATGACGTGTCGTAGCGCCTTCGGGTCCCAGGCGCAGTTCAGGTAGTCGAAGTTGAACGCGGTGTGCATCTCGTCGGGCCGTAGGTACATGGCCAGCCGGTCCGGCTTGTCCAGCCAGATCTCGCCGATCAGTGCGCGGGGCGGATCGTACTCGTCGGCGACGGTTCGCCAGGCCCGGTAGATGTCGTGGACGGCGTCGCGGTCGATGAACGGGTGCGGCTGCGGCGGGTTCGCGGCATCGAAATCGGCCAGGTCCGGATCCTTGGCGGGCATGGTCGCCGAGTCGATGCGGATGCCGTCCGCGCCCCGATCGAACCAGAAGCGCAGGACGTCCTCGTGCTCGGCGGCGGTGTCCGGGCTGTTCCAGTTGACGTCCGGCTGTTCGGGCGCGAACAGGTGCAGGTACCACTCCCCGTCCGGGACCCGGGTCCAGGCCGGCCCACCGAACACCGACTGCCAGTCGTTGGGGGGTAGGTCGCCGCGGCCCGGCCGGAACCAGAACCGTTCCCGTTCCGGTGAGCCGGGGCCGGCGGCGACCGCCGCCTTGAACCAGGCGTGCTGGTCGGAGACGTGGTTCGGAACGATGTCGATGATCACCTTAAGGCCGAGCGCGTGCGCTTCGGTGATCACCGCCTCCGCGTCGGCGAGGTCGCCGAAGAGCGGATCGATGTCCCGGTAGTCGGCGACGTCGTACCCGGCGTCCGCCTGGGGAGAGGCGAACCACGGGCTGAACCAGAGGGCGTCGACGCCGAGTTCTGCCAGGTAGGGGAGGCGTTCGCGGACGCCGGCGAGGTCGCCGACACCGTCGCCGTTGGCGTCGGCGAAGGACCGGACGTACACCTGGTAGATGACTGCGGAGCGCCACCACTGGTCACTTCGAGTAACGGTTCGAGGCAAGGCAGTACTCCAAGACAGCGAGGGTGGGAAGGGGCCGGGTCAGCCCTTGACGGCGCCGGCGGAGAGTCCGCCGAGAATGTGCCGCTGGAAGACCACGAAGATGACGATCATCGGGATGGAGGCGAGGGTCATGCCGGCGATCATCTCGGTGGGCGGCACCTGGCTGGTGGCCGACAGCCGCTGTAGCGCGACCGAGAGGGTCTGCTTCTCCGGATCCTGCATGACCAGCATCGGCCAGAGGAAGTCCTTCCACATGCCGATGATCGAGAAGATGGAGATCACGGCCAGGACCGGTCGGGACAGCGGCAGCACGATCCTGGTGAGGGTCGTTCGCCGGGACGCACCGTCCACCGCGGCGGCCTCGAGAATCTCGTGCGGGATGTTGTCGAAGAAGCGTTTGAGGACGTAGATGTTGAAACCGTTCGCGGCGGCCGGCAACCACAGACCCCAGGGCGAGTTGAGCAGGTTGAGGTGCAGGATCGGCAGGTCGACGAGGGTCAGGTAGGCGGGCACCAGCAGCGCGGCGACCGGCAGCATGAGGGTGGCCAGCATCCCCGCGAAGATCGCCCTGCCGAAGATCGGCCGCAGTCTGGACAGGGCGTAGGCGGCACAGACGTCGACGGTGAGCTGCACCATCCACCCACCCACCGCGTAGTAGACGGTGTTGAGAAAGAAGTGCGGGATCCGCATGTGGTCCCAGGCGTCGGCGTAGGAGGAGACACCGGGGTTCTCCGGCAGCACGGTGACCGTCTGGGCGGCGAACTCGGCGGGAGTTTTCAGCCCGGCGGTGGCCATCCAGTACACCGGGTAGAGAAACACCGCGGCGACGGCCAGCGTGGTGAGGCCGAGGACGGTGAAGTAGAGCGCCCGGGTCCGGGGCCGCCGGAGCGCGATCTCGGAGATCAGCGTGCGGGACATCAGGCCTCCCTCGTGATCCGCAGGTACAGTGCGGCGAATGCGGAGAGCACGATGAACAGCAGCACGCTGAGCGCCGCGGCGAGCCCGAAGTCCTGGTTGACCGCGAACGCGTACCGGTAGATCAGGGTCATCACGGTGATCGTGTCGGGGTTGGTGAAGCCGGTCAACTGGAACGGCTCGATGAACACCTGCATGGTCGCGGTGATCTGGAGCAACAGCATCACCAGCATGATGAAGCGCATGTGCGGGAGCGTGATGTGCCAGATCCGTCGCCACAGCCCGGCGCCGTCCAGCTCGGAGGACTCGTAGAGTTCCGGCGGCGTCGACTGCAGCGCGGCCAGGTACATCAGGGCGGAGCCGCCCATGTTGGTCCAGGTGGAGACCAACACGAGCGAGAGCATCGCGGTCCTCGGCGACTGCACCCACTGGGAGGTCGGCAGGTGCGCGCCGTCCAGCAGCGTGTTGAACAGTCCCTGCCCGGGGTCGTAGAAGAACTGCCAGAGCATCGCCGAGACGATCGGCGGCAGCATCACCGGCAGGTAGACGGCCAGCCGGAAGTAGGTCCTGAAGTGCCGTAGCTCATTCAGCAGGATGGCCATCGCGATGGGGACGACGTAGCCGAACACCAGAGCCAGGGCGGTGAACTGGACGGTGTTCCTGATCGCGGTCAGGAACAGCGGATCGTCGAACAGCGCCCGGTAGTTGTCCCATCCCACCCACACCGGCTCGGTAACCAGGTTGTCCTGCTGGAAGCTGAGGGTGATGCTGCGGATCAGCGGATACCAGGAGAACAACGCGAAGCACACCAGGCCGGCGGCGAGGAACGCGTACGCCATCAGGTTGTCGCCCAGGCGGCGGCGCAGCTGCCCGGGACGGCGGACGCCCGCGCGGTTCCTGGGTCGCGCGGTGCTGGTCGGGCCGGCAGCCGAGGTGATCGTCGCCATCGAGAGAGGTCGCCTTTCTCCTGCGCGGCCCGGGAGGCGTGCCCGCCCCCCGGGCCGGCACTCACTTGACGGTGGCCAGGATGTTGTTGACCTGCTTCTCAGCGTCGGCCAGGAGCTGGTCGACGTTCGCGTCGGGCTTGGTCAGCACGGCCGCCATCGCCGGGTCGAGGACCGCATAGATCTTCTGCGCCTCCGGCGGTTCCACCTTCAAGGTGATGGTCGGCTGCGCCGTGACGAACGGAGCGAAGTTCTCGGTCGGCACGTTGGCGAACTTCTTGCTGGCCTCGTCGTACACCTCGCCGGCCCGGCCGGTGAAGATGTTCGGCTCGGGCAGGCCGACCGGCAGCTTGTTCTTGGCGTCGCGTTCCTTGCCCTCGGCGATGCGGTCCGGGTTGGCGTGCCGGAACATCACCCAGGCCATGGCCGCCTTGATCTGCTCGGGGGTGCTCTTCGGGCTGAACATGTAGCCGCCGCCACCGCCCAGGGCGCCCTGTCCGCCGGGGACCGGGCCGAAGCCGTAGTCCGCCGCCTTGCCCTTGTACTGCGAGACGATGGTCGGGATGTTGTCGGCGGTCGCCAGGTACATGCCGAGCTTGCCCGCGCCCATCTGCTGCAGAAGGTCGGCCCATTCGAGCAGTTGGCGCTCGCCCATGGACCGGTCGGTGAAGCGCATGTCCTTCAGCAGTTGCAGGACGGCCCGCCCGGTGTCGTTGTTGAACGAGGCGGTCCACCTGCCGTCGGCGCCCTTGGTCGCCACGTCTCCACCGCGGGTGTACATCTCGGCGGTGAAGTGCCAGCCGCCGGTGTTGTTCTTGCTGTAGTCGCCGTAGCCGTTGATGCCACCACCGAGAGCGGCGATCTTCTTCGCGTACTCGCGCAGCTCGTCCCACGTCGCCGGCGGCTTGTTGGGATCGAGGCCGGCCCGCTCGAACAGGACGCGGTTGTAGACGAGGCCCATCGTGTAGTTGCCCTCGGGCAGGCCGAAGGTCCTGCCCTGGCCGTCGCCGAACACCTTCAGCAGGTTCGGCTTGATCTGCTCGATGTCGGGAAAGTCCTTCAGGTACGGCGTGATGTCGGCGGCCTGACGGCGGGCGATCAGGCCGGCGGGATCGGTGAAGTAGACGTAGAAGGCGTTCTCCAGCTGCCCACCGGCCAGCTTGGCGGAGAAGGTGGCCGGGTCCATCTTCCCTTCCCTGGGGTCGATCTTGATGTTCGGGTTGGCTTTCTCGAACGCGGCGACGTCCGCGAGGAAGGTCTCCCGAGGGATCCGCTCGGTCTCCGGCGGCATGTTGTTGACCGTGATCGTCACCGGCCCGGAAGCGGTACCGCCGGCATCCGGCTCGCCGCCGCCGTCGCATGCGGTGAGCGCGAGGGCGACGCTGCAGGTGAGCGCAAGGGAGGTAAGAAGGCGGCGCCTGTTCCGTGTGATCATCGCTGCTCCGAGTTCTTGAAGGGTTGGTGGCACCCGTCGGGCAGGTCAGCGCCGTGCTGCGGGTGGGGTGGGCCGTGCTGCGGGTGGTGTGGGCCACAAAGTACGGCGGGCCGCAATGCGGACGCAATAGGGCGGCAAACACCTGCAAAAATCATCGAATCGAGCGCAAGAAAGACCGTAAACTTCGTTGCGCTGACGTTAGTGGTTACGCTCCTGGCCATGACTCGCAAGATCGCAGAGGTCGCGGTGAGAGTCGGCGTCAGCGAGGCCACCGTGAGCCGCGTGCTCAACGGCAAGCCCGGTGTCTCGGCAGCCACCCGCCAGGCGGTGCTCACCGCGCTCGACGTGCTGGGTTACGAGCGGCCGACCAAGCTCCGGGGGGTCCGCGCCCGCCTGGTCGGCATGGTCCTGCCGGAGCTACAGAACCCGATCTTTCCGGCGCTGGCCGAGGCGGTCGGCGGATCGCTGGTGCAGCTCGGCTTCACCCCGGTCATCTGCACCCGCACCGTCGGCGGCCTGACCGAGGCCGAGTACGCCACGATGCTGCTCGACCAACAGGTCTCCGGCGTCGTGTTCTGCGGGGGTTTGACCGAGAAGGAGCACGATCAGCTGCTCAGTCGCGGCGTGCCGGTGGTGATGTTGAACGCGGCCAACCCGTACCCCGGGTTCCCGCGAGTCTCCACCGACGATGTCGCCGCGGTGCAGATGGCGCACCGGCATCTGACCTCACTGGGCCACCGGCGGATCGGGCTGCTGATCGGTCCCGAGGGCCACGAGCCGTCGCACCGCAAGGTGGCCGCTTTCCGTGACCTGACCAGCCGCTCCGCCGACACCGTGTCCGGCCTCATCTCGCACGCCATGTTCTCGTTCGAGGGCGGCCAGGCGGCGGCGGCCGACCTGATCGACGCCGGCGCCACCGGGCTGATCTGCGGCAGTGACGTGCTGGCCCTGGGCGCGACCCGGGCCGCCCGCCGGGTCGGCAAGAACGTGCCGAACGACGTGTCGGTGGTCGGATTCGACGACTCGGCGTTGATGAACTACGCCGACCCGCCGCTCACCACACTGCGACAGCCGATCGAGTCGATGGCCCGGGCGGCGGTCACCCTGCTGGTCAACCAGATCGGCGGGCGCACGACGGTGACCGCACCCAAGGAGTTGCTGCACGAGCCGGAACTGGTGGTCCGCGGCTCCACCGGACCGGCACCGACACCCACCACCTGAGGCGCGGAAACCACGAAAGTTCTGGAGGCTCCGCACCGTCCACTTGCCGATCTTGCAAGCGTGAGGTCCACCGCGGCGCGCGTCTATCCGCAGGTCAGCGCGGCGCTCAGATTTCTGTTGTTTCCTGACAGGGTTCCGGCGCTGGTTTACCCGAGGAAAATTTCGTTCTTGCTACGCCGATGTGACGGGGATTAACGTCCGGCCCCAATCCCCTCCCACATTGGAGTCCTCATGAGGCATCTCCGCCGCGGCGCCCCCATCGCGGCAGCCGCGATCTTCGCAGGCACAGTCCTCGCCGCCCTGCTCGCAGCACCCACCCTGGCCGCCACCGCCACCCTACAGGCCGAGAACGGCACCTTGACCGGCGGTGCGACGGTGGCGACCGACCACGCCGGGTACCGCGGATCCGGCTTCGTCGGCGGCTTCACCGACGGCAACAAGGGCAGCGCCAGGACCAGCTTCTCGGTCGCGAACCCCACCGCCGGCCAGCACACCCTGTCGATCCGCTACGCCAACGGCACCGGCTCGGCGAAGACCTTGTCGCTCTACATCAACGGCACCCGGGCCCAACAGCTCTCGCTGGCCGCCACCGCGAACTGGGACAGCTGGCAGACCGCCGGCACGACCGCGACGCTGGTCGCCGGCACCAACACCATCGCGTACGCCTTCGACGCCTCCGACTCCGGCAACGTCAACCTGGACGAACTCAGCGTCGCGCCCATCCCCGCGGCGCCGGCCGGACGACTGGAAGCCGAGTCGGCGACGCTCAGCGGCGGCACCCGGATCGAGGCCGACCACCCCGGCTACACCGGTGCCGGTTTCGTCGGCGGGTACACCGACGGCAACAGGGGCAGCGCCGCCACCACCTTCCGGGTGACCGCGGCCACCGCCGGCAACACCCCGCTGACCCTGCGCTACGCCAACGGCACCGGGTCGACCAAGACCCTGTCACTGCACGTCAACGGCGCCATGGTCCAGCAGATCACCCTGCCCGCCACCGCGAACTGGGACACCTGGGGCACGCAAACCGTCACGGCCGCTCTGAACAGCGGCGCCAACACCGTCGCGATCACGTTCGACGCCGCCGACACCGGCAACGTCAACCTGGACCACCTCGCCGTCGGCACGACCACCACTCCGACCACCCCGCCCACCACGCCGCCGCCCGGCACCGGCGGCCTGGCCTTCGAGGCCGAGAGCAGCTTCTACTCCGGTGGGCCGTCCGTCGCCACCTCGGTCGGCGGATACTCCGGAGCCGGACACCTGACCGGTTTCAGCACCACCGGCGCGCGGGTCGTCCTCACCCCGAACCTGCCGTCCGCCGGCACCAGGGCCACCACGGTCCGGTTCAGCAACACCACCGGCTCGACCCGTACGCTCTCCGTCTACGCCAACGGGGTGAGGGCCGGGCAGCTCACCCTTCCCGCGGGTGCGGGGTGGCAGACCGTCACCACGAACCTGACGCTCCGCGCCGGGCTCAACACCGTCACCCTGCGGCGCGACGCCAGCGACAGCGGCGACGTGGCGATCGACCGGATCAACGTGACCGGCGCGCAGGCGCTCGCCGAGCGGGGCGCGACGCTGCCCTACACCGAGTTCGAGGCCGAGAACGGTGCCACCAACGGCACCGTGCTGGCCGCCGACCGCACCTACAAGACCATCGCCTCGGAGTCATCCGGCCGGCGTGCCGTGCAGCTCAGGGCCACCGGACAGTACGTCCGGTTCACCCTGACCAAGCCGGCGAACGCGCTCACCGTGCGGTATTCGGTGCCGGACAACACCAACGCCACCCTCTCGCTGTACGCCAACGGCAGTCACCTGCGCGACCTCAACCTCAGCTCGCGACACGCCTGGGTCTACGGCGACTACCCGTACAACAACAACCCCGCCGACGGCAACGCGCACCGCTTCTACGACGAGAGCCGCACCCTGATCGGCGACTGGCCGGCCGGCACCGTGCTCACCTTGCAGAAGGACGCCGGAGACACCGCTTCCACTTACACGATCGACCTGATCGACACGGAGCAGGCCGTCGCGGGAACCGCGCCCAGCGGTTACACCTCCGCGCCGCCGCCCGGCGGCGGCGACGACACCGCCGCGCTCACCAACGCGCTCAACTCGGCGAAATCCGCCGGCAAGGGCCTGTGGATCCCGACCGGCACCTACCGGATCTCGTCAAGGATCAATGTGCAGGGCGTGACGATCCGCGGCGCCGGCCCGTGGCACACCACCCTCATGGGCACGAACGGGAAGGGCGGCTTCTTCGCCACCGGCGGCAACGTCCAGATCTTCGACCTGGCGATCTCCGGCGACTCTACCGTCCGCAACGACGGCGGGGACGACGCCGCCTTCGAGGGCAACTTCGGCGCCGGCTCGATGTTGCAGAACATCCTCGTCTTCCACTCCAAGGTCGGCCTGTGGGCCGACGACGGCACCGACGGCCTCTACGTCATCGGTATGCGGATCCGGGACACCTACGCCGATGGGGTCAACCTGAACGGCAGCGTCAGGAACACCCGCATCGACCAGTCCTCGGTCCGCAACACCGGCGACGACGCGCTGGCCATGTGGTCCGAGGGGAGTCCGGTCACGAACTCGGCGTTCACCTTCAACACGCTGCAGCTACCGATGCTGGCCAACACCGTGGGCGTCTACGGCGGCACCAGCAACCGCGTCACCGACAACCTGATGTCCGACACCGTGGTCGCCTCCGCCGGCATCGCGGTCGGCACCCGCTTCGCGCCGGTTCCGCTCTCCGGCACCACGGTCATCGCCCGCAACACCCTTACCCGCACCGGCGGCCTCGAACCGAACTGGAACGCCCAACTCGGAGCCCTCTGGGTCTACGCCGACACCGCCGACATCACCGCCCCGATCCAGATCACCGACACGACCATCAGGGACAGCACGTACGCGGGTGTCCTGATGAGCTGGGGTAGAACCATCACCGGCACCACGTTCGACCGGGTCACCATCGAGAACACCGGCACGTACGGCATTGTCATCGACAATGTCACCGGCAGCGCGACCTTCAGCAACACGAGGGTCTCCGGCACACCGTCCGGCGGTCTCAGCAACCCCGGCAGCACCTTCACCATCTACCGCGGGGCCGGCAACTCCGGCTTCTGACGCGGAGACCGATCGGGGAACCATCCTTTGCGGATGGTTCCCCGATCACCTCACATCCGCGCTGAACGTCGGCAGGCGGAGCGGCCGTCGACGCGTGCGGCCCTCGTGGTCGCATCTCGCGCACAGCATCGGCAATCTCGCCGTCCCGGACGTCGACCGACGTCGGCGACCGACGGCCACCGCCGTTCGGCGGCCGAACTCGTGCGCCTCAGCTCACCGGCTGCTCCGGCACGGGATCTCCGAGAAGGTGAGGTAGCCCGTCCGACGGCCCGAGCTGTAGCGGGATCCGTCGCACTCCTCGTAGAGGCTGCCCACCTGCGTGCTGTGCGATGAGTCCGAATAGTAGTAGGTCGTACATTGGTGGTCGATCTTGCAGGCCCGCGCCTGAGCCGGCGATCCCGGCACGACAACGGAGACGAACACGGCAATGGCAGCTACGACGATCGCACGACGAATCATGACACCCCTCGTATCGAAACGGACCGGAAGCGGTTCAGCATATCGATGCTAGTGCATCGAACTCGTGGCTGCGGACAAGTCTGTGGATCTAATGTCCAGAGCACCGCACCGCGTCTGCCGCCCGACGACCACACCCAGGTCAGGGCTCGGCACAGTCAGGCGCAGGCGCAGGCGCAGGCGCAGGCGCAGGCGCACAGCACACGCCGGCATCGTGGTCGCCACCCTGGGGCGGGCGGGGTGGTCCGCGTGATCCGGCGGGGGTCCCGGTGTGGTCAGTAGACGCTGACGTTGTACCGGTTCAGTGCCTCGACGACGGGTTGGAAATAGGTGGTGCCGCCGCTGCGGCAGTTGCCACATCCCCCCGAGGTAAGCCCGAGAGCCGCCACCGCGGACAACACGGCGGTGATGGTGAGGCTGACCAGGGTCCCGGCGACGGCCACGGAGGTGGTCGTGGCGAAGCCGTGGGTCAGGTAGAGCACGGTGAGCACGATGGCGGCAGAGCCGACGACGGCGACCAGCACCGGTGACCGGCCGTCGAGAATGGCGGGGATGATGAACAGCAGCAGGACGGCGAAGGTCACGGCGAGGCCGGCCAACGCGGTTACCCCGCGCCAACGGGCGAACGCGATGACGGCGAGGGCGAAGGCGGCGCCGAGCAGCCACAGTTGTCGGGAACGTTGGAAGTCGACGACGACGTAGCTCTTGCCGTCGCCGGTCGGATCGTCGAGCAGGAGAAGGGTGACCTCGTCTCCGATGCGCAGTCGGGGCGCGCCGGGACCGGTGGGAATGTCGGTGCTGACGGTGGTCCCGGCATCCCGACCGCTGGTGAGGGTGGCGCTGACCGATCCGCAGCTGGTGGTC
Source organism: Micromonospora sp. WMMD980 (assembly GCF_029626035.1). NCBI lineage: Bacteria > Bacillati > Actinomycetota > Actinomycetes > Micromonosporales > Micromonosporaceae > Micromonospora > Micromonospora sp. WMMD980. Next base: position 5,301,064 of record NZ_JARUBE010000003.1, on the reverse strand, counting down.
GGCCCCGCGGCTTCGTCGCTTTCTCCCGCTGCCTGTGCGCAGGGTCGCTGCGTGACCGCACGGACCTGTCCAAAAACCCGGGGTGGCTCGTCGGTGGCCTCTACCGGCGCCGCCTGGTGCGGCCAGAGCAGCAGCATGCCCAGGGCGGTCAGCAGCACCGCGGGGATCAGGAACAGCAAGGTCAGCCGGTGCCGCACCGGGGATGCCGCTCGGCCGGCGTGGACGTGGGACACGGACACTCCTCGACGGATCGGGAAACTACCGGCCGCGCGCGACGGTGGGTCCGCAGGGAACCCGGCCGGAGGCCGGCGGGCCGACCCGCGTCCTACTCGTACGGCTCGGCGGGCGCGGGGATCTTCTCCCAGGTCTCCACCTGGAAGTAGGGGAGGTCGGCGTCGTTGACGGGGTCCTTGGCGGTGTGCGGGATCCACCGGCCGGTGGAGCGTACCCAGGTGTTCGCCGGGCCTTCGGGAACGTCGCCGCGCAGGCCGACCTTGACGGGGATGCCGTCGGCGGCGCAGCAGGACAGCATGATGCGGGCGAGCATCGGTTCGCCGTCTGGGCCGGGGGCGAGGAAGCCGGTGAGCTGGATGCGTCGGCCCTGCAACGTGCGGCCGTGGTCGTAGACGGCGCGGTAGCCGTACTCGAGGAGGGTCAGTTCGGTCGGGTCGCCGGGTGGCAGGGGTGGGTAGGCGACGTCCCGGTTGTCGGTGAGGGCGGAGCCGGCGCGGGCCGCGGTGTCGGCGCCGAGCGCCGGCGGGACGACGAAGAGCAGGGCGAGCGCGGGGAGCAGCAGCAACCAGCCGACGGCGGGACCGGAACGGCCGTGGTCGTGTCCGTCGTCGTCCGGCTGGTCCTCGGGCCGGTTGAGGTGGCGTAGCTCCTGCACGAGCGCCACCAGCGCGGTGATGACCAGCAGCAGGCCGGCGGCGATGAGGAACGGGCGCAGTCCCTGTTTGACGTAGCGCAGGTAGAGGTCGGTGAGGCTGGCGCGCAGGATCGCGCCGCCGAGGAAGACCAGCACCACCGCCTGCGTTCCGCGACTCACCAGATCACCGTCCCGAGTCCGGCCGCGACGAGCACGGCGAGGGCGAAGGTGGCCGGGGCGAACCGGACGGCGAACCGCCGGCCGAAGATGCCGGCCTGCATGGATATCAGCTTGAGGTCGACCATCGGACCGACCACGAGGAAGGCCAGTCGGGCGGTCAGGGAGAACTGGGACAGCGAGGCGGCGACGAACGCGTCGGCCTCGGAGCAGATGGACAGCAGCACCGCCAAAGTGGCGAGGGCGAGGACCGACAGCACCGGCCGGGCCGCGAGGTCGTGCAGGAACTGTTGAGGTACGACTACGTTGATCGTCGCCGCGGCCATTGCCCCGACGACGAGGAACCCGCCGGCGTGGATGACGTCGTGTCGGCAGGCGGTCCAGAACGCGGCCATCCGGGGCAGCCCGTCGAGGTGGGCGCGGTGCGGCAGGCGGATCCAGTCGGTGCGGCCCAGTCGCAGCCACATCCAGCCCATCAGCAGGGCGACCAGGAGGCTGGCGCCGCCGCGGGCGGCGACCATCTCCGGGTTGCGCGGGAACGCGACGGCGGTGGCGGTGAGCACGATCGGGTTGATCGCCGGCGCGGCGAGCAGGAACGCCAGCGCCGCGGCGGGGGTGACGCCGCGGCGGATCAGCGACCCGGCGATCGGCACCGACCCGCATTCGCAGCCCGGCAGCACCACTCCGGCCATGCCGGCCACCGGCACCGCGAGCGCGGGGTGACGGGGCAGGGCCCGCGCCCAGAAGGAGCGGGGCACGAACACCGCGATGACGGCGGAGAGCACCACGCCGAAGACGAGGAACGGCGCCGCCTGCACCATCACCGACACGAAGACGGTCAGCCAGGTCTGCAAGCGCGGATCGGTGACCAGCGTCCCGATCTGCCGGTGCAGCACGCCGACGAGGATGAGCAGGAAGCACAGCACCTCGGTCGAGCCGACCCACCGCTCGCGGTCGGGCGCCGCCGGTTCGGCGGCCGGCGCGGTGGGAGCCTGCGGCTCGGACCGCACGGGCGCGGCAGGATCGGTGGTGCTCAGGCGAATCACCTCCCAGTTTCAACGGCCGTATCCTACAGTGATCGCCCGATTGCATTGCGCTTATGGTGCGGCGATGCCCGCCCTCGTCGGCGACGGGGACGGGCATCGCGCGCATCGGTCAGTTCACGGTGCCGATGGACACCGCGCCGCGGCCGACGACCGCGCCCTCGTCGGTGACCAGGTTCAGCTCACCGAACAGCTGCCGACCCTCGGCCGGAGCCGCGTTGACGGTCACGGCGCCGGTGATGGTGGCGCTGGCGCCGTTGGGCAGGGACACCGTGGTGCCGGGTGCGGTGACCTGGCCCAGGGCGGGGGAGTAGAACACGTCCCGGTAGTCGAATTGCGTGGTGCCGGCCGGCACCGCGTACCCGTCGACCTGCACCGTGTAGGTGCCGGGCTGGGGGTTCGGGATCGAGACCGACTCCTCGGAGTCGCCGTCGGCGGACTGGCCGACCTCGACGCCGTCGCGCAGGACGGTCAGGTCCAGGTCGGCGGCCAGGTCGCTGGTGTTGCCGATGGCGACGTCCAGCCGGGTGGCGCCCGCGGGCACCTCGACGGTGTAGGTCTTGCGCGCACCGTCGGCGATGCTGTCGCGGGAGGAGGCCGAGCTGCCCAACGGACCGCCCTGACCCGTGATCACCACCGGGCCGAACATGTTCGTGACCGTCCAGGTGACCGGCGTGGACTCACCGGCGGTCACGCTCGGCAGCGTCACCACGGCCGGCTCCACCTTGACGCCCTGCACCCGCGCGGTGAGCTGGAACGGGTTGTTCAGCGACGGCGAGGTGCGCCGTGCCTCCACCTCGATCTCCCAGATTCCGGGCATCGGGTTGGCGTAGTCCCGCTCCTGCGGCTTGCACGCCGCCGCGTCGGAGTAGTTGGTGTAGCAGGCGGTGCTGGCGGTGCTCTCCACCGGCACACCCCAGGGGTTGACGGCGATGAACCGGGTCTGCGAACCGGTGGCGATGCCGGACAGGTTCACCTGCAGTGCCGCCGCCCCCTCGGGGACCGAGACGAAGAAGCTGGTCGTCGAGTTACGGTCCACGCTGCCCGAGCCGGAGAACGCGTACGCCGGCCTGGTGGGCCGGGTGGCGGCGACGACGGTGTTCAGGACCTCGAAGTCGACCACCTTGGTCCTCGGGTCGTCGATGCGCAGGATGGCTCCGTGAGCGCCGGCCTTCGGGGTGGCCGTCACCGGGATGGAGACGGCCTTGTTCAGCGGCAGGTCCACCGACGTCGGGGCGCGGAACGTCCCGTCGTTGCCCCGCCACTGCAGCTTGTGGCGGATCACGCCGGCCGGACCGCTGGTGCGGGTGACCTTGACCTGGTAGGTGCGCGCCTGACCGGCCTTCTGGCCGCCCTGCCCGGGGGCGCAGCGGTTGTAGACGCCGGTGCCCCGGTCGGGGGTGGCGAGGAAGTCGGAGATCGGCGTGCACACCGGCGCGCTCGCGGTGTAGCCGCGCGGGGTGACGGGCTTGGCCAGCAGCTTCCAGGCACCCGGCACGTCGAGCAGGCCGTTACCCTGCGCGTACGCCGGCTCGCCCCTGATCCACGAGGCCGAGCTGACCACGGCCCGACGCAACGCCGCCGGGGTGACCCCGATGTCGGTCGCCCTCGCGGCCGACAGCAGCAACGCCGCGCCGCCGGTGGCCTGCGGAGAGGCCATCGAGGTGCCGTTGAACATGGCGTAGCCCGGCGGCAGCGAGTAACCGGCCTCAGCGGCAGGCGAGCCGGCCTGCCACAGCGGGATGGTGGAGATCGCCGAGCCGGGCGCGCTGATGGTCGGCTTGAAGCCACCGTCCTCACGCGGCCCACGCGAGGAGAACGGGTGCAGCTGGTACGGCCGGCGGGTGACCGAGCCGTAGTTCGCCAGCCAGGTCTCCCGGCTGATGCTCGAGGCGACGCTGACCACATTGTCGGCGACGGACGGGTCACCCACGGTGTTCACGCCCGGGCCGGAGTTGCCGGCGGAGATGAACATCTGCACGCCGTAGTCGGTGATCAGCCGGTCGTACAATTCGGCGCGGGCATTGTTGGCGTCGTTGAGCGCCGGCAGGCCGCCGATGGACATGTTCACCACATCCACCTTGCGGTTGACCACGAGGTCCACCATGCCGGTGGTCAACGCCGCCGCGGTGCAGCCTCCGCCCCAGGTGCAGGCCCGGGAGGAGACCAGCTTCGCGCCCGGCGCGGCCCCGTCGAAGCGGGTGTTGCCGAGCATGTCGTTGGCCGCGGTGATGCCCGCGACGTGCGACCCGTGCGCGTCCTCGATGATGCCGATGTTGACGAAGTCCGCGGTCTGACCGGGCAGGCCCGCCGGTGCGAGGTCGACGTCCTCGCGGTACTCGACCACGAACGGCATCTGCTCACGCACCGCGGTGGCGGGATCGTCGGCGCCGAAGTGCCCGACGTCGAAGCGCTCCTTGTAGGGGCGCATCACCGGGTTGTCGGTGAAGTCACCGTCCTGGTCGGAGTCCACCCGGATGTCGTGGCTGGACGGGTCGTAGAGGATGCCGAAGCTGTCCGAGGTGTCGCCGTCGCGGTTGACGTCACCACCGGGCTCACTGCCCTCGGTGATCTTCTCGTTGAACACGTTGAACAGCCAGGTGCCCGCCGGCGCGGTCCACTGGCGCCCGGCCGCGGTGAACGACGGGCCGGTGACCTGCGTGCGCATGGCCCGCCAGGTCAGGTCACCCTCCAGCAGCGGGTCGGTGGCGGTCACCCAGTCGACGATCTTCCGCTCGCCCGTCGAGGTGGTCTGCAGAGCGGGATTGTCCAGGTCGACGCCGGAGTCCATGATGCCGATGGTCACGCCGCGGCCGTCCCACGTCGGGTGCGCCTTCTTGAACGCCACCGCGCCGGTCTCCCCGGTCGGCATGTAGGGGTTGTCCGCCGGAGTCGCCGCTCCCGGACCCGACGGAGCGGCCTGCGCGGCGACCCGCCGGCCAGGCAGCGACTCCGCGCGCGGGTCGGGCAGCGTGATCGACTCGTTCAGATCCAGCGCCGAGACACCGGGTAGCTTGGCGGCCTTGACGACCTTGTCCGTCGGGACCTGTGCCAACACATAACCGACCTGGTCGACCCGGTGGGTGACCGTGCCACCGAGCTTGCGGATCTCGGCGGTGACCTCGCCGGCCTTGCCCTTGTCGGTGGCGACGATGACCGTGACCGCCGGCTTGCGCTGCGCCTGTGCATCGGCGAGCAGCCCGGCGTCGTGGCTGCCCAGCGCCTCGGCCGGCGCTTCCTTCGGCACCTCCGGCGCAGGTGCCGGCGGTGCCGCCGGCTCGGCCGCCGCCGGGTTTGCACCAGTCAGCGCGACCGCGCTGGTGGCGACGGTGGAGGCGAGCAGGGCGGCGAAGCCCCGCCTACCCCACAGGGATGGATGTCTCACGGGCGGATTCCTCCCAGAGCGAGCGCCCGGTGACGGGCGCGACTGAAGGGGATCATCCGCTCAACGAAAGCCATTGTCACTAAGTGCACAAGACGTTGTGACCAGTCTGTGACCAAGCTGCGTTCCGGCGTCACAAAGGCGCTGGAATAACGGCGCGGCAGGTAAGCGGGATGCCAGCCCAAGCCTCGGTGGAGGCTCGGCTCGCATCGATGCGGCACTGATACAGTCGGCCAGACCATTGCACATATGCGCAACGCATAATGGGTGCTGATGTCGAAAACTCGAGACCACGCCGCCGACCAACCTGCAGCGGGCCGGCCACGGAGCGAAGGGAGACAGCGAACGGTGAGCGAGGCGCCGACCGGCATGACCCGCAACACCCGCCAGCGTGCCGAGGTGCTGGCGCTGCTGCGCGAAGTTGACGGCTTCCACAGCGCGCAACAGCTGCACCAGATGCTGCTGGATCGCCAGGCGCGGGTCGGCCTGACCACCGTCTACCGGACACTACAGCTGCTGGTCGACACCGGTGAACTCGACTCCACCAAGCTGCCGGGCGGAGAGCAGCTGTATCGGAGGTGCAGCCAGAGCCGCCACCACCACCACCTGGTGTGCCGTGGGTGCGGTCGGACGGTCGAGGTCGCCGGGCCGGCCGTGGAGCGGTGGGCCGACCAGGTCGCCAGCCAGCACGGCTTCACCGACGTCGGTCACACCATGGAGATCTTCGGAGTCTGCGGCGCCTGCGCCGCCTGAACACCGTCCTGCGATGGATGCGCTCGCCCCCACCGCAAGGCCGGCCCGGATGCCGACCAGCTCGGACGGGTCGTCTGAGCCGGGCCGCTATTTGCGCCAGCCGGCTCGGAAAGCGTGGGCCGCTCGGCGGCCGGCGTCCTACTCCGCCAGACCGATGCCCGGCGCGCAGGAACAGGTGAGCCTGAACCTGCCCGCCGGGACGTCCTGCAGTGTGGTGGTCAACAGTCAGGCAGCTCGGGTGACTGTTTGAGCAACTGCCCGCGGGTCGAGACGAACCTGCGGTAGAAGTCGGAGTCGACGGCGCTCGACCGGAACGCCGCCATCCGGTGAGAGTCCTTCTCAAGGCCAGCTTAAGGCCGAAGTGGCGCTCCAGACCGGAGCGGAGCGCACCGCTGGCCAGCGCCCGCAACAGCTGACCACGATCGGTCTCGGTGGGCGGTTGCATGAGATTGTCGGCGAAGTCGGCGGTGGAGGACCCCAACTCCTCGACCGCTGCCGCTGAGCTCCCGCTGAGGTCCTCGCAACGGATCAAATGATCGGTGACATCCGAAGCGGAATTCATTATCGTGAAGCTGTCCGCGAGGTAGGGGGTACCTCAGGTGAGGCGGACCCGGCCGGCGCGTCGTCCTGTAAGGGTCGGACGTCGGCCGGCCTCTTGCGGCGGCGCCATGCGGCGGAGCGGGCTACCTGCCTTTGGTGCAAACAGAAATCAAGTCCGTTAACATCGCATCGGAACGTTGGTCGGTGCTGGTACCTCCGGCGACGGCGCTCCCTGTGGTGGCGCGACAGCCTTCTCACCATTGCTGTCGCGCCACTCACGGCCCCGTGCACGGTAGCGAATCCTTGAGCATCGATGATCGTTTTTTGCGTCGTGGTGGGCGCTGCGATCATGACCAACCGGGGTATGACGGGCCTGTCCCGCTCGGTGATTGAGGACCTGGTCAGCGAGTTGAGGCCGCGGTGGCGGGCACGGCACCGTGACCGGCTCGCCTCGCGGATACGCCGTCGCCGGATCGGAGCAGGCGCCAGGCACCGGTTCGGGGCCGTGGATCGGCGGCTGGCCATGCTGGTCCATCTCCGTCACGGGCTCACCCACGACGTGATCGCGGCCTGGTTCGCTGTGCACCGCTCGACGATCAGCCGCAGCATCGCCGAGATCAGCCCCCGTTACCTTTTTGATCGTCCCCAGCCGGGGACCCTCGGTCGCCCGGCCCGGTATGACTTCCTGCCCCTGTCGTTGTGATGATCCGGGGGGTGTTGTCGCCGGGTCGGGTGGCGTCGGCGGACCGCTGATAGGGACACGGCCACCCGTGTTCGGGGTAGGTCTCTTCGTAACGTGGCTGCCGGCAGTCCGACGCTCAGGCCAGCGGCCGAGGCCACCGATCGATGCGTGGAGGCGGCTGCGGCGAACGACGGATACGGCGTCTACCTCGGCTTGGACGTCGGAAAAAGGGTTACCACGCGGTCGGGCTGGCTCCGGACGGCAAACGGCTGCATGCCACCAATCCAACAAGTTGGTGTTTCCGGCCTGACCTGCCGGGCGTTGTGCCTGGTGAGGAGGGTGCCGTGATGACCGCGGCACTGAACGACCAGACCGGACGTAGGATTTGTGCAGTCCCTCAAAGGGCTTGCGTCTGGGATAGCGGTAAATTGCGCGGCGGGCGGGCTGGCGGCATCGGCGCAACCTTGGCCCACAACTCGTCCGAGACGATCCACGGCGGCTGGTGATCCGCCCCTTCGTCGTCGAAGCCGTCACCAATCGAGTTAGAAACGGTTGTCATTAGCAGATAGGTTGGGCCGATGTCGCCGGACGGGATCGCCACCTGCCGGTGGCGCCGTCGTGCGGGTCAACGTCCGAACGCCGCGACACTCCAAGATCTCCTTAGACGCAGGGCGGGAGAGTAGTAACATGCCAAGCCATCAGAAAACAGGTCAAAGCAAAGTCTCTGACCTGGTCGTCACGCCTGCCGCCCCAGCTGATCTGCAGGCGGCGGAGGCGATCATGCGTGAGGTGCTGCACACCGACCTGGGGGGATACCTCCCGCAGTGGCACCACGACATTGACGACCTCGAAGCGACCTACCTGCGTACACCGGGAAGTGTGCTGCTGGTGGCCCGAGACGTGACCGGCGTCGTCGGCACGGCGGCCGTACGGCCGTGTCGGTTGGCGAGTCCTCCGAATCCGGATTGGCTGGCGCAGGAGTACAACCAGCCCGACGTCTGCCAACTGGTGCGCGTGTGGGTGGTCTCCCGGGCACGGCGCTGTGGCGTCGGTCGGGCCCTTACCGAGCGGGCGGTGGCCTGGAGTGTCGGCCCCGGCGGCTACCGGCGCGTGTACCTGCACACCGACGCGAGCGTCTCAGGCGCGGAGGCGTTCTGGCGATCCCTGCCGACACGCGAGATCTACGATGAACGGCCTGATCCGTTCAGCACAGTGCACTTCGAGATCGACGCCGACATCATGCTGCGAACATCGCAATGCTGAGCGTGGCCGCTGCGCCAGTGCAGGGTGTCGGTCGAGCCGATCACATCATCAGCCTGTATGAGCAGCTACGCGCCCAGCACAGTCGTGCCCCGTCACCGGAAGTCAACGCGTTGTTCGCCGATCTGGTGCGGGTCTGTGTCCACGCCGATGCGCGTGACGTCGAGTCGGCCCTGGCGGATCCGCGGATCATCAGGGTGCGATCGGACCTGATCCGGCTATGCGCGGAGGGCGAGTCGCTGCTGGAGAACGCGTGGGCGCACCAGGTGCTCACCGCCGCCGACCCGCATGCCCAGGCGGCCGCGTTTCCCTATCTTGGCAACTATGAGCAGTTGACTCGACTGGAGTTGCACGCCTTGGCGGCAGCCGGTCATCGGCTGGAGGCCACCCGCGGAGTCTGTTTCATCGGCGGAGGTTCGTTACCCCTGAGCGCCATGCTGCTGAGCCAGGCGACCAGAGCCCACACCACGGTGGTGGATCGCGACGTCGAAGCCGTGAAGCTCTCCCGCCGATTCGTCGACCGGCTCGCCGAAGCGGAACAGATCACGGTTGTCGTGTCCGACGCGACGTCGGCGCCGGACATGGCCCGCGTCACCGCCGGTTGCGACGTCGTTGTCGTCGCGGCCCTGGTGGGTACGACGCGGGCGGAGAAGCTGGCCGCGTTACGGGCCATCGGTACCTCGATCGCACCGGGAACGTACGTGGTCATTCGTACCGCGGACCGGTTGCGGGCGCTGCTCTACCCGACGGTTGACCTCGGTGACGTGCACGATGCCGGGCTGGTCCTCGACGTCGTCCTGCATCCCTACGGCGAGGTGGTCAACTCGGTGATCGTGGCCCGGCGTCATTGACGATGACCGGCCGTCCGCGCAGTATCACTCCGCGCACGCGGGTCAGGGCAAGAACGTCATGTGCCAGGTCACCCTCGACGATGAGCAGGTCGGCGACCGTGCCTGGCCGCAGCCTGCCGACCGTGGCGCCCAGCCCGCACGCCTCGGCGGCACCGGATGTCGCCGCTCGCAGTGCCGCGTCGACTGGCAGGCCGGACCGGACCAGCTCGGCCACCGCATAGGCGAGGACGCCGTGTGGTTTTGCCGGGTGAATACCGGCGTCTGAACCGGCCAGCAGCGGCACCCCGGCGGCGTGCAGGCGGCTGACCTGAGCGAAGCGGGCCGTCAGCGTCATTCCCGTGCGCCGCATGACCTCGACCGCCTCCGGCGATGGTGGAAGTGCGGGCAGCCGCCCGAACGTCGGGCACACCTGGACCTGGTGCGCGGCCAGCCCGTCAACCACCGAGGCCGGAGTGTGAATCCCCGTCGGGGTCAGGCAGGTGCAATGCTCGATGCCGTCGACGCCGGCGGCCAGACATAACTCGACGGCGACCACCGGGTGGGCATGCGCCGTGACCGGCAGCCCACGACGGTGGGCCTCCTCCACCACGACCCGGACGTCGGCCAGCTCGAACTGCAGTCGCAGCAGGTCCGAACCGGCTGTCATGGCGCCACCGCTGACAACGATCTTTACGATCTTGGCCCCGCGATCGTGCCGTTCGGCGACTGCCGACCGCAGCGCCTTGCTGCCGCTGGCCTGTCCACCGAGTGCGGCGCAGTGCCCATTCACCGACGTGATCGGCGGTCCCGCCCCGACAACCGACGGCTCGTCATCGCGTACCGCCCGCTCCACCACGACGAACCGGTTATCGCCCAGATCCCGCACCGTCGTCACACCCGCACCGACCTGTGCCACCAAAGATCGGCGGATGACCTGCTCACGCTCCGCGGCGCTGCGCCCCGCGTCCAACCCCAGGGCGTTCGGCTCACCACCAGCCACCAGATGGACATGAGTATCGATCAACCCGGGCAGCACCGTCGCATCGGCGCGGTCGAACACCCGCTGGCCGGCGTCAATCGGCGCGTGCGCCGGTCGAACCGCGACGATCCGACCGCCATCGACCTGGACCTGCGCCCCACCGGGAAGAAAACGCTCGCCATCAAATGCGTGTGCCGTTCGGACCACATAGGATGCGACCACGCCTTGAACGTACAGTCTCCGAAGGTTCACAACCATTGCAGGATGCACGCGCGGATGCCCCGGGATCGCAGGTGGGCGCCGCCGCCGTGCCGTCGCCTTCCACCGCCGCGCCAACCTCGAACACACCGCCGCATCGCTGTCGAACCTGCTGTCGGGCTGCCTGCTCATCGCCCTGCTCGCCCTGGCCCTGCTCGCCAGCTACATCCCCGAAACGAGCATCGCCGGCGTCAACCCGATGTCCGCCGTGCTCGTCGCCACCTACATCGGTGGGCTCGTGCTCATCCGCCGCGCCGGCGCGCAACCGATGTGGCAGGCCATCGCCACCGCCGAAACCCGCCCCGATGTCCCGCACAACGACAACGCGCTCAACCAGCGCCCACCGGCGTGGCTGTGGACCAACTTCGCCGTCGTCGGCTTCCTCGTCGCCGCCGGCGGTTGGCTCGTCGCCCTCGCCGCCGATAGCGTCGTCGAGACCACCGGACTCTCCGCCGGATTCGTCGGCGCCGTCCTGATGGGCGTGGTCAACGCGCTTCCGGAAACCGTCACCGCCATCGCCGCCGTACGCCGCGGCGCGGTCACCCTCGCCATCGCCACCGTCCTCGGCGGCAACATCCTCGACGTGCTCACCCTCGCCGCCGGGGACATCGCCTACCGCCAGAGATCGATCTACCACACCGACGGAGATCAAGAACTGCTCGCGACCACCACCAGTCTGTTCATGACCGCCGCCCTCCTCGGCGGTCTACTCATCCGCCCCAAACCTGCGGCTGGGGCCGCCTTGGCTTCGAAGGCGCGGCCGTGGCCGCGACTGCTCTGGCGATGCAGGACCGGCACCTGCTTCCAGGGCAGGCGCCGCAGCTGCGCGGCGAGCGTGGGCTGATTGTCTTTGACGGTGAACAGGTAGTGGGCGTGGCGCTGTTGCACGAGGTAGACGGCGTGGGCGCGTTGCGCGTGCATGGCATCGGCGGTGATCACCGTGTCGGTCAGGTCCGCCGCGGCGATCTGGTCCAGCACGGGCGCGAACTCACCGATTTCGTTGGTCTTCGCGGCGATCTCGCGGGCGGCGAGGGTGACCGCGTCGGCATGACGCACGGCGGAAGGATGAACGCGCGACTGCCGTCGGGGCGTATGGCCCCGCGGAGACATTTACCGTCGACCGCGACGGCTTCGCGGCGCGGCCGGTCAGCGGGGGCGGCACGGTGAGCGCGACGCTGTTCCCGCTCGGGCACACCATCCGGAGTCACCACGTCGGTCGCGGACCGGGCCAGCGCGGCCAGGTGCCCGTACCCGACGCCGGTCAGCACGCCCGGATCAACCCTGGCGTAGGCGTCACGCAGGGTCCGCTCGTCAGGAACCCGGTACCGGCCGGTCACCGGGTTGAACGGGCAACCCAGCCGGGCCAGTTCCCGCTGTCCACAGCGTCGGACCCACTCCGCGATCGCGGTCAGCGAGTTGTGGCCGGCCGCGCTCATCGCGCACACCCCGATCGCCAGCAAGGTAGCCAACCGGTACCGCACACCACGAGGATCACGAGGGTCGGCGACCTGCCCCAACCGGTCCAGCAAGCCCGCAGACGGTGAATCGGCACCGATAGCAGCAGCCGCGGCGTGACCCGCCCCGGCGATGAGCGATGATGACACAGCGAGCACGACACCCTTGGTGAGTCTTGAAGCGTAGACAACTTCATGATCCACAGGTGTCGTGCTCGCTCCTCATCCGGGCACGGCCCTCAGGACAACGTCAGGCCAAAGAGGACATTCGCGGACTACTCCGGGGCCCTGGGCTCGTAGGCCCACACCATCAGCTGGGCAGGGTCACGGCAGTGCAGCCTGGTCATCGCGCGGTTTTGCCGTGAGTCATGGCGGTCAGCGAGCTGATGACATGCTCGCGACGATCTCGTCGTTGCTCAGCCCTCGGGCCGCCAGCTCGGACGATCTCCTACTCGCGGACGGCCAGAAGGTCCCGGTCGACCGCCAGGTTGGGCGGGGCGGGCGCGGTGACGAACTCGCTGATCAGCGTGGGATGACCACCGGGGGAAGCAGCGCCTTGCCGCGGGCGACGACAGTGACGGCGCGCAGCAGGTCAGCCGGGGCGACCTACGTGAGCAGGAACCCGCTGGCGCCGCCCGCGGCGCGGCGCTCGCGCTAAACAACAAACAGTTCGTGCAATGCTCCATCTGACCTGCACGGATTCACAGGTCAGCAGGTTGTGGGCCGCCTGGGACTCGAACCCAGAACCTAAGGATTAAAAGTGGCCAGAAGTAGACGGAGTGCCACCATTTGTCCGCCGTCCGAATTCTGGACGCATCGTCCGGCCGCGTTGGTGCTGGTCCGCGCGATGCCTCCGTTGGCTGGCACGGGGATGAGTGGTCGGCGGGGGCGCGAATCCAGGGGTCGCGCCGTGAGTCCGCCCGGCATCGGAACATCGGAGCATCCGTGGAGCACCCGCCGTGCGCCGGCGTTGACGCGGGCTGTCGACCCTGGCTTCTGGGTACTGATTGGGCTCGGTGGTCGGCCGCGACACCTACTGTGTGGGCTCATCCAGGTCGACTAGGCCGAGGTACTGCCACAGCCGAGCCTGAATTTCCTCAAGCCGCTGCGCGGGCAGGATCCCGATCATGTCCGTCAACTGGTCCTTCATGAGCGGCTGAACGGCTGGCACCCGGACCCAGCATTTGCTGGCGACGTTGCCCTCGCCTGCGCTCAACTTGACGCAGTACACGGTTTTGCGAGTGGACTCGGACGATATCGGGGCCACCAGCACGAACCGCCAGCCCGCGTGGCTGTTGGTGTCGGGCCCTGTCAGAACCACCACTGGACGTCGTGGGTGGGTCTTGCGGTCATGGTTCGGGGGCAGGCTGATGTCGGTGTCGGTGACCCAGTAGATCCCGCCCTGGACGACGGGACTACTCGTCATCACCCAGCAGTTCCCTCGTTGCACGCCTGCGCGGGGCGGCCAAGGCGGCTGACTCGATGATCATATCCTCGAATACGCCCGGATCATTCTCCTGCTCAGGCAGTCGATTGATGATCCCTTGCATCCTGGCAGCCAGGCCAGTGAGCCGCGGCCGCGGCCGTGCGAGGGAGAGGTCAAGTGTGGTGCCGCGACCACGCCCCTGGGCGTCTCGCATTGGTGCTGTCTGGTAGCTAAGGTCCTTCAAGCTCGTGGCTAGCAGGTCGCCGAACTCTGCCACCACCGAGGAGAGGACCGCCATCTCCTCAGGCTCCATGTCGTAGCCGACGCTCGCTTCGTCGATCAGGCGTAGCCACTGCCCGCCGTAGTACGGCTCAGGCTCCCGGCGGACTACGCCGGCCTCTACTAGCTCGTCTTCCAGGAAGAGGAGACTGTTGTTGTACGGTCCGTAGTTGAGCCACTTCCACTGAATGCCGGATACTGGGTCGTCACCAGCCTCGATGGCTCGCAGGTCTGCCAGGTACAGCAGCTTGGCGATCTTGAGGCGTGTGATGACGTAACCCAGAGTGCGGGCCAGTCCGAGAACAGCGAGGTACGCCGCGGCGGTACGTGCCGAGGCGTTCTTCGGGTGCACGGGCTTAGTCATTGCTTCCAGTCTAGTAGCGCGGCAGGTATAGGAACAGAGGATGGTCGAACGCTTGTTCGAGCACAGTCTCACGCGTGGAGGGCGTTTCCCCAAAGAGTGCCATAACTCACAAATACCCCTCTAGTGGGCGCGCCACACGGCCGGAGTCGAGGTCGGAGAGACCAGCCGAAAGAACTCCCGTTCCATGGCTTGTCTGGCCCGCTTGGTGATCTCGGCGGTGAGCATCTTGTCGGGTACGGGCGTGACGTCACACGGCTGCATGGGGACCCATAGAGGTCGTGAGCAAGCCCCGGTCCCTCCACCCACGGTGCCGTGGATCAACCAGTGCTCGGTGTTCCCTGGCCGGTCGGGGTAAGCTGTATTCAGCAACACCTGCCACCCATGGCCCATGGGCTGGAAGTCGTAGAGCCGAGGCTCCGGGGGCAGACCCGGCCCTCGGCTCAGCGCATTTTGGGGCTACGACAGATTGATCTTGTGCCTCTGCAGCACCTTCGCAAGCGGTGCTACGTACTCCTCGGCGCCCTTGGCCCACTCGGCAGTGACCGCGCCCGCGACAATGTCAGCCAGACAGATCAGCGGCTCGGCGCGGGACGACACGGGATCGACCCGTAGTGAATCCGGCATGACGCCGCGAACGCGCATGGTGTCAACGAGCCGGACGTCTAGCTTGTTTTGGGCCTCACGGCGTGCGTCGAGCCAAGCCTCTACGACACCAAGGGCGCCTAGCTCCCAGAGCAACCGCTGCAGGCACTCGCGCCGGCCACGCTCCTGGCGCTGGTTGTCCAGACCTGCTCCCAGCACAACGTGGTGGACAGCCTCGAGTTCGGCGACCGCCGCAACCGCCGCCTGCCGTTCCGCTGGCTCCGCCTCCCGCCAATGGAACCTGCGCCCCCGCGCTCCACTCGCCTATGAACGGCTCCAGATCCCTGGGGCGCGGTTTGATGTCGAAGTCCACCTCCGCGAGCACCGTCAGGTTGACGGTGGGATCGAGTCCATCAGCCTTCTCTCTCGCCCAGGCCACCCATTGTTCAAGGTTCTGGCCTGCGGCATCGTTCGATGAGGCGGAGGCTTCGAGGGCTGTGCAGAAGCTCCGGATGGAGTCCGCAGCCACTTAGCTGTCGAAAGCGGCCCGGAACCGGTCTGTGCGCAGCTTGTCTGTGGCCTGGACGGTGGCGCTGGCTTTGACTTGCTCCCACTGCGCTCGTTCTTCGGCCTTTCGCCGCTCCCAGCGCTCTTCCTGCTCCCGGCGGGCGCGTTCCCACTCCTCGTGCTCGCGTTGCCTGCGTTCCGCAGCTCGGCGTCGATATAGGCGGCGGATCTGGGCTGTGAGCTGGGCAAACACCGGTAGGCCCGGTGACATGGCGTGTCACTAGGCGGCTGTGTTGTTGCAGGTCAGGCGGTTGCGGGTGTGGCGTGGAAGATCCGGGGCGGTTCGGTGATCTTCAGCTTGGTGAGCAGGGCCTTCTGGGGTTGGGACAGTTCGGTGCGCTGGGCGAAGGTGCCGGCGGGGCCGGTGAACACGCCCAGGTGTAGCCGGTCGATCTCGGTGTGGATCGCGGTCCAGGTGCGGCCGGTCTCGGTTTCGGCGACCCGGATGAGCAGCAGGGCCAGCCAGCAGAGCAGGATGTGGGCGCGGATGCGGTCCTCGCGGCGGTGGAACACCGGGCGCAGGTCGAGGGTGGTCTTCATGTCGCGCCAGCCGCGTTCGACTTCGAGGAGCTGCTTGTAGCCCAGGGCGATGTCCTCGGCTGACAGTGTCGGGTCGGAGCAGCGCAGCAGGTACTTGCCGTCGAGGCGCTGTTCGGCCTTGACCTTGCCTTGGTCGAGGCGTAGCAGGCCCTTGGGGGTGACGCGCAGGAACCGGTTCAGGCCGGGTTTGGTGGAGATCACGCCGCGTAGCTCGGCGCGTTTGGTGGCCGGCAGCCGGTCGGTGTCGTCGATCAGGTCGGTGAGCTGGGCGATCAGCCGTTGGCGCACGGCGGCGTCGCGGTCGGCGGCTTCTGGGTTGTAGCAGATGACGAACCGGTCGTCGGTGTCGATGTTGACTTCCTTGACCTGCAGGTTGCCCGCGACGGTCGCGTAGCGGCCCTGTCTGGCGAGGGCGGCGTCGGCTTCGCTGGTGCCGGCGCGTAGCTTCTCGCCGAGGATGTAGTGCCCGCCGCCCTGTTGCAGGAAGCGGCGGTTCTCGGCGGAGGCGAACCCGCGGTCGGCGACCCAGACCACCCGGGCCAGGCTCCACTCGCGCATGTCGGTCTTGACCTGCCGGATCAGGGCGGAGTCGCTGGTGTTGCCGGGCCAGCACCACACCCGCACGGGAATGCCGGTGCGAGTGACGGCCATCCCGACCACGACCTGAGGCAGGTCGTCGCGGGAGTCCTTGCTCTTGCCATGGGTGCGGAACCCGGCCTGCTTGACCGCCGCCGGATCGTCCTCGGACACGACCCGGCCCTGCTGGTCACGCCACAGCGGTTCGTCGGCCTCGTCGAGTTCGAAGTAGGTGCTGGTGGTGTCGAAGAACAGCAGGTCGACCTCAAGGTTGAGCAGGTCGGCGATCTGGTCGTAGACCCCGCGGGTCAACGCGGGCTCGACCTCGATCAACTGGTCCATCGCCCGGTAGCAGGCGTCGTCGGTGACATGCGGCAGGCCGGGCAGGTGCACGTCCTGGCAGACCCAGTCGGCGGCGGCCAGCTTGCTCGACGGGGCCAGGGCCCGGTTGGCGACCAGCGCGAACAGCACCCGCTCGACGTCGACCTCCCGGCGGGACGAGCCGACCAGCGGCCGCAGGACCGTGTCGACGCGCAGCCGGCGCCACAACCCGTCGAGCAACCACGCCCCACCCAGCGGACGGGACTCCAGGAACGACAAGCCTGCCGGCGCCGCCGCGGCCAGGGCGTCAGCCGGGCCGAGCAACCGCGACAACGCGTCGACCAGGCGGCGGATACCGGCCACGTCGAGCTGATCCTCGCGGCCGAACGAGTACAACACCCGCGTCTTGGACGCCTTCGCGGCCGGGTCCCACTCGTTGTGGGCCAACTGCAGGTAGCGGATCCTCTGCCCGTCACGGGTCTTGCGGGTCGACGCTTTCACGTACACGAGGCACGACCGTACACCGACTATGGATCAACGCATAGATCGGCAGCTCAGCAAAGTCATCCACAGGCAGGCGTGTCACTAGGAGTTTTCGCCGTTCCCGCCAGACCGCAACACCCTGACCTGCACCTCCACACCACGACGCCGACTATATCGACACCGAGCTGCGGAACGCAGGCGTTGGTCGGCGAGGTACCCCGTCTCTACCCCTCTTATGATCTTGTGGACGCGGGTTTCCAGCATGGTGCGCTTGTCGTCGGTCCAGGTGTCCGACTTGCCGTAGTCGGCGCGGTTTACCTCAAGGACAAGACGGCCGCTCGGCACCCGGTCGAACTCGGGCAAGGAGATCCAGGGCTGCCTCCTCTGGCGCCACCGTTCGTCGTCGGTAAGTACATGCGGAACCTTGTCGTACTCCTCGGTCATCCTGACCGCGCGTTTTGCCTTCTCCAGCCGTAGCGACAGAGTGGGCCGGGCACCCTTGGTGTTGACGACCAGACGGTGCCCGCGGCTGCGGGCCGCTGCGGCGAGCAGGCGCACCAACTCCAACGCCCGAGGCAGGAGCTCCGTCGAGACGGTGAGCGCTGAGGGGTTCTTCTGCAACGCGATGATTTCCTCATCGATCGTGGTTTGGTGGCGCGAGGCGATCCGGAAGGGGTCCCACCCCCTGCTGGCGCCATTCGCCTTGTTGTAGAGCCTGACCACGATGTCGCCACGGTCCCGGCCGGTGTGCCGAAGCTCGTATCCGTCCGGGAGGAGGTTCTGCTGCTTCGCAGCATGGATGGCCCGCCGGTATCGTGCCCGGGTCTGCTCATCGGGTTCCTCGACGCGGAGGACACCGTCGCCGCGTTTCAGCTGGTCGACGAGTTGCTGGGCCAAGGCAAGGGTGGCCGAGCCCGTGCCATCGGTGCTGGCCGCTGCCGATCGCTTTGGTGGGACGCTTTCCGCTTTCGGCCTGCTCGGCGTCGGTCTGGCCAGGTGGGCGGGGTCCTCGGGGTGAGAACCGTGCTCGAGGTAATAGCGGCCCGCTTCCGTGACGGTCGCTCGCCACAATCCGCCCTTGCGCGTGATGTCTATCAAGCGCCGGGTCTGCAGCGCCCGCGCGGACGTTCGATGTGGGGCGCCCTCGGGTGTGCTGAGGTTGTCCCCGTCCGCAATCTGACGCAGTAGGGCCACCTGGCGCTCGTTAAGCCGATCCCAGCGCTGCATCAGATAACCGTGCCGGTGGAGACAACCCCGCGCAACCATGGAACGCCGGCGGTGGCTGGTGCAGGTCGTCTCACCTGACTGCTGAGGGGCGTGGCGCAGAGCCTCGTCGTTCTTGCAGGGCCGCAGAAATCCGGTCCAGGACAGGCAGAGTGCGGTCTCCGTTGACCAGGAGTGATTCGGCGATTGGGAAGGGCGCCTCGGCGCGTACGAGTTCGAGGACGGACACGAACCGGGCGTCGGCGGACAGGAAAAGGTCACAGTCGAGTAGATACGAGCTGTGCTGCTCGTCCGAGGGATTCCCGCTGGTGACCTTGAAGGTGCTCTGGGCGAGGCGGGCTGCCCATCGGACCCAGTTGCGCCGCATCGCCCCAACGGTGACCTCGGAGAACCAGAAGCGGGTAAAGGCATCGCGGCTGGACCGCAACCTGGACAGGTCTACGTAGGCGCCGATCCAGTCAGCCAAGGTCGAATCCTCGCCGCTCAGGACCGCCCGACCCGCGATCACCTTGAGTTGGTGCCAGTAGAGGTCGCGACACTCGACGCGCCACATTTCTACCGGTTCACCCGACCAGCCGGCGCGATACCACTCGGGTGCCTCAGGCAGAGGCGCCGCGGTCATGGCGGTGAGAGGTCGGATCTCAAAGTTGATCTGTAGCATCGCCCGGCGCTGACTTTGCTGGAGCCGCACGAGGTGGTCGGACTGCGCCCGGTGACGCATCTCGTAGTCGTGGAACGGTTGCGGATCGTGCAGCGCCTGCCGCCACACCTGCTTGGTCCAGAAGGTGTTCAGGGATGCCACTCGGGCGGTGTCGGGCATCGAGCGCAACCACTGCGGCCTGACTCGGCGGATCTCCGCGACGACCTCCGCCGACTCCGACTCCGCTTCCGTCGCTAAGCGCCGACGTGGGCCGGTTCCCATGGCGCTGATGATTCGCTGCCGGGCCTCGGGCGCTGGAAGCCGAACGACTTCCATCAGCGTGCTCGGTGCCACGACGACCTCAAGGTCGCGCGCCTTCATCAAGGCATCGAAGGAGCGGGCGGTGCCCTCGTCGCCAATCGAGGACCAAAGATTGGTGTCCAGCATGACGCGCACAATCGAGATGCTCGCAGAAGCTTGCCCGAAGCGCTCCCGGGTTTGTCATGCCTCCTGCGGGACGCGCTCCGCTTTGAGGTGATCTGGATAGATGAACGTACAGTGTGCGCCTGCGGTGCCGATGGGATCGGTGAGCGTGCATGTTTACGCTATGGAGTCTTGGCGGGACAGCGGGTAGCTTGGTCGCACCACGAGCCGTGTAACGCCTCGTCGTGGCGGGATGCTTATCGGTCGTGTGCGGATGCTGGAGGTGATCATGGTTGCCCGGATCGACCCGGCTTGGTGGACGTCGGGCACCTGGGAAGGGCGGCCGATCAGGGAGTTCCTGGAAAAGCGGGACGTCGCGGTGATCTTCAGGTTCCTGCATGCTCGCGGCGTGTCATACGGGGCGATCGCCGCGCTTGTCGATGTCTCCGCCAACCGCGCCGCCGAAATCGCCAAGGGAACGCGGCAGGTAACGGCTTACGAGGTGCTGGAACGGATCACCCTAGGTCTGAACATCCCGCGAGCTGCCATGGGTCTCGGCCGTGAGCAGGACGTACCAGCCGTTGGAAGTGTTCAGTCAGTACGCGCGCAGGTACCCTCGGGCGTCCAGCATCTACCGCAAGTGATGAACGAGCCTCCATCCGCTGACGTGGGCGGTCTCGCGCGCCTACGCGCGGAGCTGGACGAGGCACTGTCGTCCTCCACCGTGTCGCCTCGGCACCTCGAGTTGGTGGAAGAGTCGACGAGCGAGCACATGCGGGTCTATCCCTCGGCGGCCCCGACCGTCATGCTGTCGAGACTTGCGGGTGAGTGTGCCGAGGTGCAGGTACTGTCGCGCCGGCGGCAACCCGCGACGGTTCAGGCCCGCCTGTCGGGCGCCGCAGCTCTGCTGGCGACGATGTGTGCCGACGCGCTCATGCGACTGGGCAACGCCAGTGAGGCGCGGTTGTGGTACCGGACGGCGATCCACGCCGCGGACGACAGCGCGGACCCGCGGCTCCAGGTGTTGGCGCGCGCCCAGGCGGCGATGCTGCCCTACTACTTCGGTGACCCGCACCAGACGGTGGCGATGGCGGATCAAGCGCTCGCCATCACGGCTTCGGCGTCGCCGTCCGGCGCGCTGGCAGCCGCCGGACGCGCGAGGGCATTGGCCCGGCTCGGGGCTGCTGACCAGGCGAGAGCGGGGATTGAGCAGGCGCACCGCATGTTCGACGAGGCAGGTGACGACGACAGCGACGCGGCGTTCCGCTTTCCCGCAAAGCGACTGCTGTTCTACCTGTCCGGGGCAAGGACATGGCTTGGCCTGCGTTCCGCAGCTCGGTGTCGATATAGTCGGCGTCGTGGTGTGGAGGTGCAGGTCAGGGTGTTGCGGTCTGGCGGGAACGGCGAAAACTCCTAGTGACACGCCTGCCTGTGGATGACTTTGCTGAGCTGCCGATCTATGCGTTGATCCATAGTCGGTGTACGGTCGTGCCTCGTGTACGTGAAAGCGTCGACCCGCAAGACCCGTGACGGGCAGAGGATCCGCTACCTGCAGTTGGCCCACAACGAGTGGGACCCGGCCGCGAAGGCGTCCAAGACGCGGGTGTTGTACTCGTTCGGCCGCGAGGATCAGCTCGACGTGGCCGGTATCCGCCGCCTGGTCGACGCGTTGTCGCGGTTGCTCGGCCCGGCTGACGCCCTGGCCGCGGCGGCGCCGGCAGGCTTGTCGTTCCTGGAGTCCCGTCCGCTGGGTGGGGCGTGGTTGCTCGACGGGTTGTGGCGCCGGCTGCGCGTCGACACGGTCCTGCGGCCGCTGGTCGGCTCGTCCCGCCGGGAGGTCGACGTCGAGCGGGTGCTGTTCGCGCTGGTCGCCAACCGGGCCCTGGCCCCGTCGAGCAAGCTGGCCGCCGCCGACTGGGTCTGCCAGGACGTGCACCTGCCCGGCCTGCCGCATGTCACCGACGACGCCTGCTACCGGGCGATGGACCAGTTGATCGAGGTCGAGCCCGCGTTGACCCGCGGGGTCTACGACCAGATCGCCGACCTGCTCAACCTTGAGGTCGACCTGCTGTTCTTCGACACCACCAGCACCTACTTCGAACTCGACGAGGCCGACGAACCGCTGTGGCGTGACCAGCAGGGCCGGGTCGTGTCCGAGGACGATCCGGCGGCGGTCAAGCAGGCCGGGTTCCGCACCCATGGCAAGAGCAAGGACTCCCGCGACGACCTGCCTCAGGTCGTGGTCGGGATGGCCGTCACTCGCACCGGCATTCCCGTGCGGGTGTGGTGCTGGCCCGGCAACACCAGCGACTCCGCCCTGATCCGGCAGGTCAAGACCGACATGCGCGAGTGGAGCCTGGCCCGGGTGGTCTGGGTCGCCGACCGCGGGTTCGCCTCCGCCGAGAACCGCCGCTTCCTGCAACAGGGCGGCGGGCACTACATCCTCGGCGAGAAGCTACGCGCCGGCACCAGCGAAGCCGACGCCGCCCTCGCCAGACAGGGCCGCTACGCGACCGTCGCGGGCAACCTGCAGGTCAAGGAAGTCAACATCGACACCGACGACCGGTTCGTCATCTGCTACAACCCAGAAGCCGCCGACCGCGACGCCGCCGTGCGCCAACGGCTGATCGCCCAGCTCACCGACCTGATCGACGACACCGACCGGCTGCCGGCCACCAAACGCGCCGAGCTACGCGGCGTGATCTCCACCAAACCCGGCCTGAACCGGTTCCTGCGCGTCACCCCCAAGGGCCTGCTACGCCTCGACCAAGGCAAGGTCAAGGCCGAACAGCGCCTCGACGGCAAGTACCTGCTGCGCTGCTCCGACCCGACACTGTCAGCCGAGGACATCGCCCTGGGCTACAAGCAGCTCCTCGAAGTCGAACGCGGCTGGCGCGACATGAAGACCACCCTCGACCTGCGCCCGGTGTTCCACCGCCGCGAGGACCGCATCCGCGCCCACATCCTGCTCTGCTGGCTGGCCCTGCTGCTCATCCGGGTCGCCGAAACCGAGACCGGCCGCACCTGGACCGCGATCCACACCGAGATCGACCGGCTACACCTGGGCGTGTTCACCGGCCCCGCCGGCACCTTCGCCCAGCGCACCGAACTGTCCCAACCCCAGAAGGCCCTGCTCACCAAGCTGAAGATCACCGAACCGCCCCGGATCTTCCACGCCACACCCGCAACCGCCTGACCTGCAACAACACAGCCGCCTAGTGACACGCCATGTCACCGGGCCTACCGGTGTTTGCCCAGCTCACAGCCCAGATCCGCCGCCTATATCGACGCCGAGCTGCGGAACGCAGGCTTGGCGACACGAAAGAGGCGTACCGGATCCAGGACGAAGCGCTGAGCTTGTACGGCCCCAGGCCGAGGGTGCCGATTGATCCTGCTCTTATCGCCCTGGACCGTGCCCTCTGCCTTGTACGCGACCTTCGGTTCGCTGAGGCGGCAGTAGCCGCTTGCGCCGCCGTCGCCGGGCTGCCCGAGCTACAGCGCACGGAGATCGTCCTGTCCAAGGCGGCTCAGGTCGTATCGGCGATCCCGCAACCCGCACAGGGCAGGGAGGTGATCGAGTTGGCGGAGTACGTGCGGGCGTGCCGCGAGCGGAGCCGTACCCTTGCAGCCGGAACTGCTGTGCTCGAACCCTAGGGGCCACATGTTCGTCGAGGCACGAACGCGTCCGATGCTCGCCGAGGTGTGTCGGAAGCTGGGCTGCTCAACTGCCGAGGCGCAGTTGCTTCGGCATCACACCAACGCGGTGTACGCCGTGGGCGACGTAGTAATCAAGATCGCGCCGCTGGAGTTCGGACTAGACCGCTCACGGACGGTGGTGGCGGTCGTTGACTGGCTGTCAGCCAAGGGCTTCCCGACCGTGGGTCTGTGCGCCCAGGTGCCGGATCAACCGCTCGTGGTCGACGGACACGCCGTCACGGTGTGGCAGCGTTTGGACCCGGCGGACGACAACCCTGTCACCACCGCAGAGCTCGGGCAACTCCTTCGGGAACTGCACGGCTTTCCGATGCCGCCGGTGGAGCTGCCAAGGCTTCAACCAGCCGAGAGCGTCCGCAGATCCGTGGACAACGCCCACCTCATCGACGATTTGGACCGCGACCTGTTGCTGAACCGGCTCGAGGTTCTCAGGGCGGCCTGGTCGTCGATGGCGTCCCCGCTGGGAGACAGCCTGATCCAATCCGACCCCCAGACCCGCAACGCTCTACGGCGGTTCGACGGCACCCCGGTCCTGGCTGACTGGGACGGTATCGCGATCGGGCCGCGAGAGTGGGACATCGCCACCGTCGCGGTTCACTGTCGGCGATTCGGCGGCGGCCGGCAGGCCTTCGCGGACTTCACCGCCAGGTACGGCTGGGACGCCACCACCTGGTCGGGCTTCGAAGAGCTCTGCCGATTGCGTGAACTCCAGATGATCGCCACCAACGCGCGCAAGTCCCGACCCGGCACGTCGGCAGCCGCCGAGGTGCATCGCCGGCTTGACGGCCTTCGCAACGAGAAGAGCACCGAGCTGCGTCGCTGGCAGATCCTCTGACAGGCCGACCGGCGCTCCAACCTGGTGCGCAGTAAACGTCTAACTCCGGGCCGGGATATGCGGTTAAGCGACCGCCTCATATCGGTACGCTGCGTGCATGGCATCGCCAAACTCCCCCGTGCGCGTTCGATTTGCCCCATCGCCGACAGGCATGTTCCACGTGGGTAACGCCCGCTCGCTGCTCTACAACTGGGTGCTGGCCAAGCAGTCCGGCGGCACGATGGTGCTGCGGATCGAGGACACGGACGCCGAACGCAGTAAGCCGGAGTGGGTGCAGGGCACCATCGACGCCATGGCGTGGCTCGGCGCCGGCCCCGATGAGTACGAGGGCCCCCTGTTCCAGTCCGCCTACGTCCAGCACCACCGCGACGCCATCGCGAAGCTGCTCGCGGCAGGTCAGGCCTACTACTGCGACTGCGTGCGTACGCAGGTCGTGGAGCGAACCGGCAGCGAACACAAGGGTTACGACGGTTACTGCCGCGACCGCGGGCTAGCCGCGGCCCCCGGCAGCGCGGTGCGTTTCCGGACGCCGGACGAAGGTCAGACAGTCGTGCGGGATCTGGTGCGCGGCGAGCCCACGTTCGACAACGCCACGATCGAGGATTTCGTCATCGCACGTGGTGACGGCTCCCCGGTGTTCCTTCTCGCGAATGTCGTCGACGACATGGTCATGGGCATTACCCATGTCATCCGCGCCGAGGAGCACCTGCCGAACACGCCCAAGCAGCAGTTGTTGTGGGTGGCGCTCGGGCACGAACCGCCGGTGTGGGCCCACGCGCCGATCCTGGTCAACGAGAAGCGGCAGAAACTGTCCAAGCGCCGGGATCGGGTCGCGCTGGAGGACTTCCGGGCCGAGGGGTACCTGCCCGATGCGATGCGCAACTACCTGATGCTGCTCGGCTGGGCCCCCTCCGGTGACCGGGAGATCGTCCCCTGGGACGACATCGTGACGGAGTTCCGGATGGCCGACGTCAATCCGTCGCCGGCGTTCTTCGACGTCAAGAAGCTGCGGGCCTTCAACGGCGACTACATCCGCGCGTTGAGCACAGAGCAGTTCATCTCGGCGTGTCAGCCGTGGCTGCGCGGTGAGTACGCCCCGTGGCGGGCTGAGCACTACGACGACGTCGCCTTCGCCGCTGTCGCGCCCTTGGCGCAGACCCGGGTCGCGGTGCTCAGCGAGATCGTCGCCATGGTCGACTTCCTGTTCCTGCCGTTCCCGTCGATCGACGAGGCGGCTTGGAAGAAGGCCATGACCGGGGAGGCTCTGGCGCTACTCACCGAGGTGGCTACCGCTTTCGAAAAGGTGGAGTGGAATGCCGAGTCGCTCAAGCGCACGGTCGAGGAGTTGGGGGCAGCTCGCGGGCTGAAGCTGGGTAAGGCCCAGGCACCGGTCCGGGTTGCCGTGACCGGCCGTACCGTCGGGCTGCCCCTGTTCGAGTCGTTGGAGGTGCTCGGCCGGAGCCTCACTGCCACGAGGATCAGGAGTGCGATCGACCGGCTCTCGTAGGTCTAGGTGGTGCCGCTTCTCTGAGTGGGGGCGGCGCCGCTCCCTACGGGTGGCAGTTGCAGGTCGCCGATTCCGGTGCCGAGGAGCTCGTCAGCCATTCGGAGAGCTACCACGACGCTCTCCTGCGGCGAGACGCCCACGGGCAGGTGCTTCCGCGCGAGTTGAGCCCGAAGCGCTGTCCCCCGCGGTCCGTTGATGACCTCGAGCGAGCCGTGCGCCTCGTCGGGCCGGCACGCTTCAAGCCCGCGATCGCGCCAGCGAACGTGTCGCCTCGCCAACGGGACCGGTTGCCCGATCATCGCGAGCAGGTTGAGGTCGGTGGTGTCGTTCAGGGCGCGATGCACGCTCTCCGTAAGCCCGGGTCCGGCCGCGTCGACGCCGTGCAGGCCCTCCCTGGCGAGGAGCGCGCTCGCGTGGACGCCAACCCGCAGAGGTGGTGGTGCGGCCTCGAAGGCCGAGGTCACCCTGGTGTTGAGGTCGGTGGGGCGGAACCCGCTCCGGGTGAGGATTCCGTCGACGGAGAACCCGCCGCGGTAGCCCAGCCGGCGGCGCAGGGCCTCGCCCATCCACCGGGTCAGCTCGATCAGGCCTCGCTGTCGGGCCACGGGCATGGGTGCGGTGCCCGCGCAGAGGAAGGTCCCGTCGGCGGGCCGCCGCGGTACGAGAAGCTCCAATGGGGTGAACGCGACAGTCGACTCGACGAGCACCAATCCGTGCAGGCGGCAGGGCACGCCGGGGAGCATCGGCATGACGCGGATCCGCCGTTGCGCTGCCGACTCCACCCGCGGGCTGGGTGTGCCCGCGCTCGACCATCGGATGTCTCCACCGCCGGCCGAGGGCTCGGCCCCGCACGTCTGCCTCGCGGTGACGATTTCGGTCCCCGGCGGGCTGACAGGCTGCCACAGCGATGCTGGCTCGTCGTACACCACTGATTCCGCGCGCGGCAGGCCGATGGAGTCCCACAGCACATCCACCACGCTCTTGTGTTCGAAGAGGCTCCAGCTCGGGTGCTTGGCGCCGATGAGCGGCCGGCTGCCTGTCACCAGCGGCTCCAGAGGGTCGGTGACGAAAAGCGCTGCTCGCCTGTCGGGATCGAAACGATCCACGAGTGCGCTCAGCGGCGAGTCCGTCGCGAGGGTGGCGAGGAGAGCGTGCCGGTCCGCGAGCAGTTGGGCTGCGCTGCGGGTGCCGGGCGGGCTGGGCAAGGAGGCGAGGAGATTGCCGTCGAAGGCCAGGACCAGGACGTCGGCCGCGCCCGCAGCCGCCAGCAGATTTCGCCAGTGAGGCTCGTCCGCGCTGTGGGAACAGAAGACCACCGCCCTCTCACCGGTCACCTCTGGCCAGATCGCGGTGGCGAGCGCTTCGAGGAGAGAATCATCTCGCATGGCGCCACCGTCGCTGGCTCACCGGATCCAGCCCTCGCAGGACGAGGTTGGCTGGAGTTCGATGTATGAGCTCGAAGCGATCAGCCCCGAGAGCGCGGATGATCCGCTCCTCACCGCGGTCAGAGTCTCGGGAGTCGTACTCGATGATGACGATCCCCGGGCAGTGCTCGGCCGGGTCGAAGGACGACCAGACGTCCAGCTCTGTGCCTTCGACATCGATATTCAGGAGGTCGACCCGCTCGATTCGGAGATCGTGGAGCAGGTCTCCGAGCCGAAGACAGGAAACGGTACCCACGGTGTAGCCGCGGCCCCGGTCACCCAGGCCGGACCAGGAGGGCTTGGCGTCGTACTGGCTGAAGGTCTGCTCGCCGGCGGTGTTCGAGATGGCGCAGTGGCGTACCACGCAGTGGCGTCTCGTCAAGGGTGCGCGGTTCCGCGGATCAGGATCGACGCACAACCCCGTCCATCCCCGCCTCTCGAAGTAGAGGGTGTTGCTACCCCGTACCCCGTCGCCTGCCCCGACATCGACGAAGACTCCCCGCGCCGGAACGGCCAGGTGTTCGACGAGCCAGCGGTCCTCGCCCCACTGACCGAAGTACGGGTGCGGTTGGGTGTACGGCGGGTCGAAGGCGCTGTTGGGAGGCTGAGAGGCGCCGATGGTCGCTCGGTCCGGCGGATTCGGTGCGGCGGTCATGAGCCGCTCGCCGAGTAACCGAGAACCAGCAGTCGCCGCGGTCTGTCGGTGCTGTTCGGCCCGCTGGCGTGCACGAGCGCGGCATCCCAGGCCAGCAGTGATCCCGCTGATGCCTCCAGCGTCACCGCCTGATCGTCGGGCGCGTCATCGTCCGGGACGACCGGCCCCTGGGCTGGTGTCGGCTCGTGTCGCACAGGGCGTCGGTGACTGCCGGGCCAGACCTGCAGCGCCCCTGCGGCTGCGGGGCAGTCATCGAGACACAGCGCCACCGTGATCACCCGGTCGTAGCCGCGCGCCGCGAAGTACGAGGCGTCGGAGTGTTTGCGGACGTCCTCGCCGAGAACCGGCAGGTCGGCCCAATCGGCGGGGTCGGCGAGTGCCGCCTTGTAGGTGACCTTGTCCTCCATCAATGTCGCCTTGGCGGAGAGCATCGACGAGGCGAGGAATCCGATATCTTCGCTCGCCGCCATGCCCACGAAGGCCGGTGCGAGATCGACGACAGGTTTGATCTTGAAGACGTACGGTCGGCCATCCGGCAGGCGCCACCAGGTGAGGCGAGGATGCGCCGTCCGCAGGGACATGGTCTGGCCGATGATCTGCTCGAATGCCAGGTCGGCGGCGACGCGCAACTGGGACAACGTCTCGCGCTCCAGGAATCCCTCGATGGCGAGGTAGCCGTCCTGACGGAAGCGGCGCCGGAGGTCGTCGCCGGTCGCTCGCATCATTGGACCCCTTTCCGGGCGCACGACACGAGGAAGTCACCCGTGGGCTTCGTCCAGCCGCTCGGCAGTTGATTCGCAGGGATGGTCACTTTCGTTGCGCTCCAGCCCGGGAAGAAGTGGTCCAGCACTTCGACGCGCGCTTCGGGCAACTGTGTGCCGCTGTGGAAGAAGCTGAAGCGACCTCCGGGCCGCAGGACAGGGATCGCTACCCGTTCCACGAAGCTGGCGAAATCGGCGTCGGCGTGCCCGTCGGGCGGCCAGGTGTCGTACATGATCGCGTCGATGCTGTCCGGCTCAAGGTCGAGCACCTGCCATGGTTCGACGACAACCACGACGGGGCAGGACAGCTGCTCGCGGACTCTCGGCGCGACCAGGTCCACGACCTTCGGATGCGGTTCGACGGCGGTGTAACGGGCGGGTCGCAGCGGCGCGATCTGCTGGGCGAAGACACCCAGGCCGAGGCCGATTTCCAGCACATGCGCTCCGTGTTGATCTGCGAGTAGCGCGGCGGCGTGCTCAGCCATCAGGACGGACTCGGCGAAGAACATCACGTACGTGCCTCCGAGGCGGAGGCCTTCGTCGTCGATCATGGCCGGGCGGGCGCACAACTCGCGGAGATGACGGAGATGAACCTCGTCCAACGCCGGCGGCATCAGCACGGCTCCTGCGCGCGGAAGCGACTCACCGGGTCGGTCTCCAGGAACCGCTGGATGTACCCCGGTGCCGTCCGCATCGCTGCCCGAGCGAGTGCCTCGCCGGCGGCCCCGATGGGCGCCTCGGACCGGATGAGCACGTACGCGGGATCGTCCAACTGGCCGCCGTTGCGTGCCGCGATGACCACCTCGGCGTACGTCTCGAGCTCGGCCATGATGCGTCGTGCGAGTTCGTCGGCTACGGCCGTGTAGATCTTCCCGACGTGGTGAAGCGGGTTCTTGCCTGCGGGCGCCTCGCCGCTCGCCGGACGAAGGGGCTCGATCGCCCCGTTGTACCGGTTGCCCCGCCCGACAGCGCCACAGTCTCCCTTGCCCAGTGAGGTGCCGAAGGGCGCGAGGTAGCCACGACCGGGCACGTCCTTGGTGTTCAGCGACAGCCGTGCCCCAGCTGCCGTCGGTGTCTCGTCGAGCACCCGCTTGAGCTCACCCTCGATCTCGTCGCGGATGGCGTCCAGCGCCGTCCGATACTCCGACCAGCCGTGAACGCTGGCGGGATGGAAGGGCACTGCCGCGGTCACGTCCAGTTGGCCACGGTCGCGGACCACCATGACCTTGACGTCGGTGCCGGTTTGGTAGCGAGTTCGGAAGGCGGCGCCGGTCAGCAGCGTCTCCAGTCGGACCGCCGTCCGCGCCGCGATGCCACGAAGGCTCGTCCCGGCGCACACGACGGTGTCGTTGGCGACGGACTCACTGGCGAGCACCTTCGTGATCCCGGCAGCCGTCCGAGGCTGGTAGAACTCCCTGTCGTGATCGACCCCGGTGCCGGCGGTGTTGTTCACGTGAATGCGCAGGTGCCCAAGGATTGCCGGGTCGTCCAACGTGCTGGTGAGAACAGCGCGGACCGTGTCGTCGAACAGTTTGGCGACGGATACATCGTTGCCGTCGATCCGCTCGGTGACCTTGCCGAAGAGGTAGCAGTCGACCGGCTTGCGGATGTCGTACCCGCCGAACCGGACGTCAGCGGCTGCGCCCACCAGCGTCACCTTGTCGACCCAGTGGTTCGGCACCGCACCGAAGCGCTCCTGGCAGGTTGCGGAGTAGCGGCGGGAGAAGCTATCGGCGACCAGGTCCGCGAGGCTGTCAGGGTGGCCGATGCCCTTGCGCTCCGCGACATCGAACGGTGACTGGTCGGGGTGTACCGCTCCGAGGCTGGTGATGACCTGCATGGCGCTTTCTCCTCTCCTCACGAACGCGACGGGGCAGCGACGGCGGATGCGGGCTGTGGCGGATCGACGAGGTACGCCATGCACTGCGACAGGACCAGGACACGCTTCGCCGGGCACGGCTCCGGTGCGGAGGCGGGCCGGAAGGTCCCGTCGTAGAGGTTCCCGTAGCTGGTCGGCACAGAAGCACACCGCCGAACCTCACCGGTCACGGTCACCTTGAAGGAGGTCATCCCCGCCGTGCAGGGCTGGCCGCGGAAGGCGAGCATCCCGTCGAGGTACGGCCGGTTGAAGGTGTACTCGCCGGAGTTCTCCAGGATCAGCTCACGCTGCGCGTCGGTGTACGCCTCGGGGTACCGGCGACCGTCGTAGACGCCCTTGAACACCTTGGCCCGCAGCGGATCCACTCCGAGAGCCGCCAGCGACGCCAAGTCGTCGCGTAGCCGCGGGAGCAGCGGCGGGAAGAGCACGTAGAGTGCCACCACGTCGAAGCCGGCCCCGCGCAGGATCCGGAACGACTCGGCGTACTCCGTCATCGGCAACCCGAGGCGTTCCCGCTCCGGTACGTGCAGGGCCGCCACGATCTTGGCCACCCGCGTCGGGTCCACCTCGTTGGCGAAGCGGGTGACCAGCTCGGGCGACGCCAGGTTGGTGTTGATGCTGATCCAGTTGCGGCGGGTCAGCCCGGCGCAAAGTTCGACGAACCCGGGAAACAGGAACGGCTCTCCGCCCGACATGTGCACGAGACTCGTGCGGTCGAGATCCTCGAAGCGCCGCACCACCAGGTCGGCGTCGGGCTCGTTCAGGTGCTTCTTGTTCAACACGTGACGAATCTGCGGATGGCAGTACTCGCAGAAGAAGTTGCAGCGGTTCGTCAGGTGCCAGTCGAACTCCCACTCCCACGGCGCCGGGTCCGACGTCATCGCTGACACACGCACCGGTCCCACCTCCCCACGCTCGGCCGCCGACATCATTTCGACGGATACCGATGTCAACTCTGGCGTTGAGGGTGTTGACCGGGACACCTCACGGTGGGGTCCCACGGTGGCCCCTCACCGTGGGCTGTCCCACCTGCCGTGATAACGTAATCGTTCATTCGTCCTGCGCTGCCAGGGGTGCAGAACGGATCACCGGGGCGCAGGCACTCGTAGGGCGCGTGAGTTACGAGAGGCAATCCTCCGCATGCGCCCTCATCCAAGTGCCGATGCAGGAGGAGGGCGTCGAATGTTTGAACAGAACGACTTGGCCCGTTACGGCTATCGCCAGGAGTTGGCTCGGAGGCTGCGGTTCCGGGACCTCTTGGCCTACGGCCTGGTGTACATGGTGCCGATCGCGCCGATGGCGATTTTCGGCAGCGTGTACGCCGGCTCCGGCGGGATGGTGGCCCTGGCGTACGCGGTCGGTGTGGTGGCCCTGGTGTTCACCGCGTTCTCGTACGCGCAGATGGTGCAGGCGTTCCCGATGTCGGGCAGTGTCTACAACTACGCGGGTCGGGGGATCAGCGCGCCGGTCGGTTTTCTGGCCGGTTGGGTGATCCTGCTGGACTACGTGCTGGTGCCGGGGCTGCTGTATCTGGTGGCGTCGGTGGCGATGCACGCGAGCGTGCCGGCGGTGCCGGTGTGGTTGTGGCTGCTGGGGTTCGTCGCGGTTAACACGATCGTCAACTCGGTCGGGATCCGGATGACCGCCGTGGTGACCCGGGTGATGCTCGTCAGCGAGCTGATCGTGCTGGCGATCTTCCTGGCCGTCGCCGGCTGGGCCCTCGCCTCGGGTAGGGGCCGGTTCAGCTGGGACGCGTTCTACAACGCCGACACCTTCACCTGGGCGGTGGTCGCGGGAGCGGTGTCGATCGCCGTCCTCAGCTTCCTGGGCTTCGACGGCATCAGCATGCTGGCCGAGGAGACCCGGGGCGGTTCCCGGCAGATCGGCCGGGCGATGGCCGCCGTCCTCGTCCTGGCCGGGGTGCTGTTCATCGCGCAGACGTGGCTGGCCGCGATGCTCCTGCCCAACCCGGGCGCGCTCCTGGCGCAGGGTGATCCGAACGGCACCGCCTTCTACGACGCCGCCGCGGTGGCCGGCGGCGGCTGGCTGGCGACGCTGTGCGCGGTGGCAACGGCGATCGCGTGGGGTCTGCCGAACTCGATGGTCGCGCAGGTCGCGACGTCCCGGCTGCTGTATGCGATGGCCCGCGACCGGCAGCTCCCGGGCTTTCTGGCGAAGGTGTCGGTACGCCGGAACGTGCCGATCAACGCGACCCTGCTCACCGGCGCGGTGTCCCTCGCGCTGGGTCTTTACATGGCGACCCGGGCGGACGGGATCACGCTGCTGTCGTCGCTGATCAACTTCGGGGCGATGGTGGCGTTCCTGGTCCTGCACGTCTCCGTGGTCGTGCACCACCTGATCCGGCGGCGTAGCGGGAACTGGTGGGCGCATCTGGTCATGCCGGGGATCGGGTTCGTGATCCTCGCCTACGTGGTGGTGAACGCGAACATCGCCGCGCAGCGCCTCGGCCTGGCCTGGCTCGCCCTGGGCATGGTCGTGCTCGCCGGCCTGTACCTGTCCGGTCGCCGGCCCGCCCTGTCGGGACTGGCGCCGGCGCAGCCGCAGGCTCGCCACGTGGAGCGGGTGTGACTGGCATGGACGTGATCACCTACCGGCCGGCGCGCGACGAACTGGCCTACACGTTCGGTGGTCGGATGCCGGTGGCTCACGTCCGCTCCGGCGACGTGCTGCGGGTGCACACCGAGGACTGCTTCGGCGGCCTGGTCCGCGGGCCGGCGGATCTGCCGTCGCGGGTGTGTGCGATGCCGTACCTGAACCCGGTGTCCGGGCCGTTCTTCGTCGAGGACGCCGAGCCCGGCGACACCCTCGCCGTCCACCTCGCGTCGATCGTCCCGGCCCGGGACTGGGGTGTGTCGTCGACGTTCCCGCACTTCGGCGCGTTGACCGGCACGGCGCACACCGCGACGCTGCAGCCGCCGCTTGAGGAGCGGGTGTGGGTGTACGACATCGACCGGCGGGCCGGCACGGTCCGCTTCCACGCCACCGGCAGCGAACACACCGTCGACCTGCCGCTGGAGCCGATGATTGGCACTATCGGGGTCGCTCCCGGCGGGTTCGAGGCCCGCTCCACGATCGTCCCCGACTCCCATGGCGGGAACCTCGACACCCCACGGCTGCGCGCCGGATCGACCCTGTTTCTGGGGGTGAACGTGCACGGAGCGATGCTCGCCCTCGGCGACGGACACGCCCGCCAGGGCGAGGGCGAGGCCTGCGGGGTCGGGGTGGAGATCGCCACGACCACCACCATGGCCATCGAGGTCATCAAGGCTGTCCCCACGGTGTGGCCTCGGCTGGAGACCGACGGTGAGGTGATGTCGGTCGGCTGCGCCCGGCCGCTGGAGGACGCCTACCGCATCGCCCACCGTGATCTGGTTGCCTGGGCCAGCGCCCTGACCGGGCTGAACGAGCTCGACGCCTACCAACTCGTGTCGCAGGCCGCCAGGGCGCCGATCGGCAACGTTTGCGACCCGAACTACACGGTCCTGGCCGCCGTGGACAAGGCGCTGCTTCCTGCCCCGGCCGCCGCCTACGCGGGGGTGCACGCCCGGCTGCGGCAGCAGGTGGCCGGGCTGCGGGAGGAGCCGCCGCGATGAACACGGTTCCGCTGCTGCCGTTGCGCGACGAGTTGTTCCTGCTCGGCCACAACGACGACACCGGGCAACCCCACATCCATCGGCGGGCTCTCGCGCTCGGGCTAGCCGGGGCGGTCCTGATCGACCTGTTCCTGGCCGGGCGGATCGCCCTCACCGACACCACCGGGGACGCCGGGCCGGCGGGTGGGCAGCGGATCCGGCCACACCTCGACCGGCCGGTCGGTGACCTGATCGCCGACGCCGCCCTCACCTCGCTCCGCTACGCCGACCCGGTTCCGACGGTGCGGGGGTGGCTGGCCTGGTTCGCCGACGACCTGTACGAGCGCACCCGCGCCGGCCTGCACGCCGGCGGGATCCTGCACCGCGCCACCCGCCGCCGCCTCGCCGGCCTCGCCCGCACCGAGACCTACCTCGCCACCGACACCAAGTGGGCCGTCGTCGCCCGCGCCCGCCTGCGCTACCTCGCCGCCGGCCGCGACCAGCCCGACAACCACACCGCCGCCCTCGCCGGCCTCGTCGCCGTGCTCGGCCTCACCGAGCACCTCTACCTCGGCGAGGACATCACCACCCTGACCGCCCACCTACGCGCCATCGCCGCCCAGCACCACCGACCGGTACGCGACATCACCGCCGCCGTCGACGCCGCCGTCGGTGACCTCGCCACCGCCACCTACCGCTGACCCGATCACACTCCCGGAGCCAACGACCGTGACCCACCCACCCCACCCACCCACGGATTCGCCCACCCGACATCAACGGCCTGCCGTCAGGATCGCCGCGGTGTTGGCCGTGCTGGGCCTGCTCGGCATGGCTGCCCTCGCTCCCGCCTGGGCCGCCACCCACACCGCGACGCCCGACACGGGCAGTGGCCGCAACGTCATGCCGCCGGTTCACGCGAGAACCGCGCCGTGCGACATCCCGGCGCCGCTGACCGCAGCCCAGTTGCGGGTTCTCGCCGCCCGGACCGCCGCGACACCGCCGACCGTCCTGCCCGCGCCGCGGCCCGCCGCCCAGGTGCTTCCCACCGTCGCCGCCGAGGCGGGCTGCGACGTGCCGGGCCGGTTCGCGTTCGTGCGGCTACGGCAGTGGGCCGCCGACACCCGCATCCAGGGCGGGCACGGCACCCGCCGCATCGTGGTGTTCGAGCAGCGGCACTGGCGCGCCGACGACGGCTCCGGCCGCGAGACCAGCCTGCGCTACCCGCCCGACCCGCACCCCACCACCGACGACACGTACCCGCCCGGCACCCTCGACGGCCCGATCGGCCCGATCGCCGGCACCCCTGCCGCCCTCACCGCGCAGATCACCAGCATCAGCCCGCCGTTCCTCGGCACGCCCGCGGTCCTGGACGCCATCGCCAGCCTCACCCGATGGCGCACCCCCGACCGCGACGCCCGCACCGCGATCCTCACCCTCCTGCGCCACACCCCACGACTCACCTACCACCCCGCCGTACGCGACCGCGCCGGACGCGTCGGCGTCGGCATCAGCGCCACCAGCGACCACGGCGCGCTACGCGGACTGCTCATCCTGCACCCCGCCACCGGCGAGATCCTCGCCTACGAACGCGCCCACTTCCCACCATCGCAGGGCGACCGCAGGCCCACCGGCCAGGTCGAGGACTACCTGCTGTTCATCGCCCACACCCGCACCACCAGCGCCACCCACACGCCCTGACACCGCCCCGTCCGGCACCATCACCCGCTCCCGTCAAGCCGAAAGGAACCTCATGGAGGCCGCCGCTCGTGTCCGCGCCGCCCGCTGGACCGACAAGGACCACGTCGCCGCACTCATCGCCGACGCCCTGCACCCCGACCCCCTCGTCGCCTGGCTGATCCCCGAGCCACCCCACCGGCGCCGCGTCCTCACCCAGGTGGCCGCGATCTGGGTCGAGCACGCCATGTTCTACGGCGACATCCACCTCACCCACGACCTCAACGCCGCCACCGTCGGCTTCCACCGCTACCGACCCATCCCACCACCGGCCAACTACCACCACCGGCTCACCGACGCCGCCGGCGAACACACGCAACGCTTCGACACCCTCGACCGGCTCCTCACCGCCCGCCGGCCCACCGAACCGCACTACCACCTGGCGTTCCTCGCCGTCGCCCCCACCGCCCAACGGCGAGGCCTCGGCACGGCGATGCTCGCCCACCACCGCGCCCGCCTCGACCGCATCGACCTGCCCTCCTGGAGCGACACCACCACCGCCGCCCACACCCTCTACACCCGCCACGGCTACACCCCCCGGCCGGCAATCACGCTGCCCAACGGACCGACCCTGCAACCCATGCGCCGCAACCCCGACCAGCGCGGCACCGTTCCCACGAACGCGGCCCATCCCGCCGAAGGGCGGTGGCAGGTCCTGAATTCCTAACCCTCGCCCGCAGCGCTGCCCCGACGGACTCCATCTGATGGCCTTCCCTCGCACCTATCCGCCCGAATTCATCGACGCCACCGTCCGACGCGTGGCCGACACCCGCACTGTCAAGGCGTACGGCGCGGTCACCACCGTCGCCCGCCAGCTGAACCTCGACCCCCGCCGCGTGCAGAAATGGGTCACCCGAGCCACCACCCCACCCCAGCCGCAGAACCGGGATCTCACCGACGGCCGGGAGGTCCCGCTGGCACCAGGGCTGCTGCACTGCGGGAGGTGCCGACAGCCGATGAACCGCACCACCCCACCCGGCGCCCCAGCGACCTACCACTGCCAACCCGGATGCCGCCGACAGCCCCTCGACTCCGCAGCCATCACCGACACCGTCGGCCGGGTCATCCTCCGCCACGCCGCACGGATCCTGCCCACCACCAACGCGCCACTACCGCCGTGCCTCGCCGCCGCCCACGCCCACCGCGTCCTCGCCCGCGTGACCGTCGGCGCCACCGCCAGCGACATCGCCCTGACCTGGCGACCAGCCCTCCCACCGGACCACACCGACGAGAACCCCGCCCGACGCGTCACCGGTGCCCGCGACATCGCTCGACGCCAACCGCTCCGCGCCCGGCAACTTCTCCATCAGATCCTCGCCGGCGTCGACCCGATCACCGCACCAGCCCACCCCCTACACGCCGACGCCGCAGCCTTCCTCGCCGAACTGCACCTACGCCACGGCCGCGCCGCCGACGCCACCATCTGGGCCGCCTACGCCCACCGAAGCTCGGTCCACCTCCATGGACACAGCCACGCCGACAGCCTGCGCGCCCTGCACCTGCACGCCGCCGCCCAACGGCACGCCGGGCACCACCAACGCGCCTACCACCTCTACCGGCAGTTCGGCGAGCACCTCGCTGTCAGCGACGGCCCGCAGAGTCCCCGGACCCTCGCCATCCACGCCACGACCGCCCTCGTCCTGCACGACCTCGGCCACTGCCACGCCGCCCGGACCCTGCTTACCGACACCATCGCCACCCACCGCCAGCAGCACCCCGGCCATCCCACAGCCACCCGCATGACCCGGCACCTGACCCGCATCCACGACGACTGCGTCGCCAGGGGCCATCAGCACGACGCCTGACAATCACCCGAACAGGGCCAAACCTGGCGAGGATTATCCGCTGCTCGGGCCTGGGGTTCCCGCTCCGACTAAGCGTCGAGACGATGATGCGGCGGGCCGCCGCGCGGCCGGCAGTTCTCCCGGTGCCGGCCGCCCGCGCAGGCTGGGCGGACCTCAACCCCGCGGCCGGTGATCGGGTAGCCTGATGGCCCGACGGGCCGTTAGCTCAATTGGCAGAGCTGAGGACTTTTAATCATCAGTCATGCTGAATGCCTTGGGCTAGTTAACCTGAAGGCTACGCGTCCAGCTTCGCGCCCGTTGGTCCGGATAAAGACGGCACAGTATCGGCAGGTCAGGGCGGCGTTTACGCGCAGTGGTCGGCCGGCTGCAAATTCTCTGTGACCGAAATCCAGGCTCTAGGCGTGGAATCCGTCCACGGTCGTTGGCATCCGACCACCCACGGAACACCCACGTCCGGTGCGCCACTAACCCGACTGGCGCGCGCCGGGTTGGATCGTAACCTGCGGCTGCTTGGCAATGGCGAGGTCGCGGGGCTGACGTGGCCCGACTCATCGCCAACCGGGAGGTCGGTGGTGCGGACGTAGAAGTTAGCTGAGGCGACGTGTGTCCCCGGGTTGCCAGCGAGGCGGCATGGCGGCGATGCCGATTAGTAGTCCTTGAGCAATTTGGCGGTTGATGTAGAGGGCTCAGAGTCATGGGTGTCGACGGTCGCGGACGTAGACGACAGCGGGCCTACCACCGCCAGGGAGACGGCGGTCGACGTCGAACAGTTCGGTGGCGGTGACGAGATCGGTGAGCTTGGCATATCCGTAGGTGCGGGAGTCGAAGTCTGGGCGCTGCTTGGTCAAAATGTTCCCGACCGCGGCGAGGTGGGCCCAGCCGTCGTCACCGGAGGCCGCATCGACAGTGCGCTGTAGCAGGTCCACGAGCGCGGTGTCTTGGACGAGTTGAGCGAGGGGGGCATGCGCCATGGACTTCATGCTGGCGACTACCTGCGTCGGTCTCCCGGGATGCTCGCGGGCAAGGTTTTCGGTGTAGACGAACTTGTCGCAGGCGTGGACGAACGGTTGGGGAGTCTTGCGTTCGCCGAAGCCGTAGACGGTGAGTCCGGATTCGCGGATGCGCGACGCGAGGCGGGTGAAGTCGCTGTCACTGGAGACGATGCAGAAGCCGTCGAACCGGTCCGTGTAAAG
Organism: Micromonospora sp. WMMD980; assembly: GCF_029626035.1. Classification (NCBI taxonomy): domain Bacteria; kingdom Bacillati; phylum Actinomycetota; class Actinomycetes; order Micromonosporales; family Micromonosporaceae; genus Micromonospora; species Micromonospora sp. WMMD980. Next base: position 5,262,313 of record NZ_JARUBE010000003.1, on the reverse strand, counting down.
CAGGTCCATCGCGTCGATGATCAGGGCGGCATCGGTAGCATTCTTGCCATTGGTGTAGGCGAACTGCTGTATAGGCTGAATGGATTGGGACAGCAGGCGTTCCTTCCAGCCGCGGAGACCGGTGCCGGTCCAGTCGCCGTATGCGCGTTTGACGTGCGCGGTGCCGTACTTAGCGACCTCGGCCAGCAGTGGTGCGATAAGCGCCGGCTGTGCGTTGTCGGCGTCGATGAGGACCGCCAGCCGGACGCTGTGCTGGTCGAGAGTCATTGAAGCTTCTCCTGTCAGCTACGTCGATGGCCGGAATCGCGTAGAGGGTCTCGAGCCGAAGCGTCCGCAGTGTGGTGATTCGGGACTGGTGGAGGCGTAGATCGGCGGCGGGGCCCTCCGCGACCTGTTGTGGGGCACCGCTACGGCCGCCTCGGCGGGGTTGTGGTTGCTGATGGGTGGGGCTTGTTGCCGGGGAGTCGTGCGATCACGATGTAGCGGGGGTCGTCTTCGCGTTCTCGCTGTACGCGCTCTACCCAGATGCTGGAGAACAAGTCCGGGCTACCCGATGTGGGGGTGGTTAGGTCCAGTGCGAGGAGGATTCCGAAGGCGGCGTCGGTGTCTGTGTAGACAGCCGCTTGCCCGGCGTAGGTTCGCAGTCCGTCGCGGGTCGCGTCGGCCTGTTCTCGTTTGCACTCGACACAAAAGCTGGCGTTACGGAAGCGGACGAGGACATCGGCCCGTCCACGACCGCGATTGATCGGCTCGGCCTGCAGGGTGTTGTAGAGCGGGCCCTGACTGAGCCACTCGAAATAGTCTTGGTGGAGGGGCTTCTCCAAGGGCGCGGTGCCACCACTGCTGCGTAGATAGGCGGTGCGTTGGCCGCCCATGGTCGCGCCAATGTTGTAGCGACTGGCCAGGAAGAGCATGGTCTGGCGCAGCAAGATCGTGAATGGTCCACCCATCGGCCCGGACCAGTCGGGGGATCCGGCCAGTTCGCGTTGTAGTTCCTTAAGCTTACGTTCGACCTTGATATTGCCGGTCTCGGCTTGTGCAATCTCGTCGTTCCACAGCAGCGACTCCATAACCTCTTGCAGATGAGGTGGTGCGCGCTTGACGAGGCTCGCTGCGTCCTCAATGCCGAAGTGGTGCAGCACCGCCGTGAGGCGGCTGAGCTCTTTTCCCAGGCGGTCACCGCCGGCGCTAGGCGGGGTGGTGGCGCGGCTGGCTGTGTTGACGGTGTTGATTGCAGCGTGGATGGCGGCGTGGAGCTGCTGCGCGGCGTCGTCGTCGGCGAGGGAAGGATCGTGGGCGAGGGCGCGGTCGAGCAGGGCGAGTCGGTTGGCGTCGCGCAGGAAGGTCCCTTCGATCGCTGGCCGGATCAGCACCTCAACGCCGCGCGGGGCCGCCGCCGTTCGTGTGAGCGGCGAAGGACCGGCCAGCCTGGTAGGCGTCGAGGAGTGCGGCGAGGGCCTGGCTGGGGTGGTACCAGCAGGCGTCGTGTAACGGCTCGGCAGCAGCGGTCAAGGTCATCGACAGCTGCAGCCAGGCTGTTTCAGCGTGGACGCGTGCCCAGTTCCATGGTGGCTGGTAGCCACCGGAAAGCCATGCCCGGTGCTGATGGACGGCAGCCTCAAGGCGGGTGACCGCATCGTGCAACGGAGTCGGGTCGGACCATCCGAATGCCATGATGGCGTCGAGGGCGGCGGCGTACGCCTGGGCATCGTGTCGGGCCTCGTCACACGCCTCGACGGCGGCGAAGCCGCTACGGGCTTGCGCGAGCGCGGGTATCAGCTCGTCTTGGTTGTCGGCGTCGAGTGCTCGACGGAGATCAGCCAATGCGAGTTCGAAGCCGGCGTCGGCTTCGGCTTCGGGGATGTCGGCGAGGCGTTGCAGCAGCGTGAGGAGGTCGTCGTCGTGGAAGTGTTCGTGTACCAGCCCGACGATGCGGGGCAGCCGTTTAGCCATCTCCAGCGCCACGTCCGCGGCGCTCTCGGGAAGGTCGGTGAGGAAACCAAGGAGACGATGTTCTCGCAGGACGCCAGTGGCGCAGAGGTGCAGCCATGCTTCGGTGGCCGTGGCACCAATCGCGGCGACCGCGGGTGTGGCGTGGGCATTGATGCCGGCTTCGGCGCGCTTCTGCAGTGCGCGTTCGAGAGCCCGGCCAAGGCGTTTGGTGAGCGTCGGATAGGTCAGCAGGCGGGAGACGGCGCTGGTGTAGGAGGTATATCTGTCGTGTTCGGCGATGCCGCGCAGAACCGCTTGGTCGAGCTGGGCGCGTTGCGGGTCGCTGGGGTCGGTCTCATCGGTGCCGGCGAGGTCGATGAGATAGGCGAAGAGCGGGCTTGACGCGAGGTCATCAGCGGCGGCTGCCACGACGTTTCTGCCGCCCAAGTCTGCTGGGCGAGGCCCCGCGCGTAGCTGCTCGGGGCTTGCCTGTTGGGCCCAAGTCTGAAGCGTCGCGGCGAAAAGTTCCTTCATGCCGCATCCCCCTCAGTGCCCGCTTGCCCGGATTACCTCAGAACAGGTGTTGCCCGTCGGGTCCTGCCAGTATTCGCTCTTCGGGGAACGCTGCCCAGACCTCCGGATGTGCCGTGGCGATAACGACTTGGAGCCCTTCGTCGTCACCGAGTCGGCGAAGGTGGTCCATGAGGATCTTTACATCGCCGGGCACGATCTCGACATCGGCCGGGGAGTCGATGACCACCATCCCCGGGTGGGAGTGGATTCCTCGCCGGCGGCCCACACGGATGAGGCTGACCACGACGGCGATACGCAACCGCAGCCGCTCGCCCGGGCCGAGTTTCTTGAACGGTGTGGGTCGGGTGTTGTCAGACTTGAGCGCGTTGACTCGGCCGGCCAGGTCCAGCGATACGGATTTCAGGTTGGTGATGCCCAGCTGCTGAGCCAATGTGACGATCTCGGCGTTGAGTTCGGCGAACAGCTCCCGGGTGACATCGGCGGCCAGCGCGCCGAGGATCTGCTTGGCGGCGGTGAGGATCCGCTCGGTCTGGTCGTCGACCGGGTCAGCGCTGCCCAGTTTGGAAACGACTTCCAGCGCGCCCTCAAGCCGGGCTACCTCGGTCTCGGCGGTTCGAAGGTCGGCGAGGTAGTCAGCGTGCCCCTGTTCGTGTTCAGCGGCCTGTACTGCTCGGTCAGCAGCCGATTTGGCCTGAGCAAGGCTCCGTTCGGTCGCTTTCACTGCGTCATCGGCAGCGCGTTCAGCGGCTCGTGACGCGGCCAGCCGGTGCCTGAGTCCGTCGAGTAGCGCCTCGCGGTCTTCGTCATCGACATCGGCGACGGCCAGTGGGGCTGCGCACACGGCGCACTGGTGCTGCTGGGCTTCCCGCTCACGCCGATCCTGGCTGATGCCCGTCTCACAGCGGGGACATGCGTGCGGGTCCAGCGCGGCGAACAGAGTTCGTGCCGCTGTTGATTCCGACGCCCGGCGCACGGCGCGATCGTCCTGGATGCGAGCATGCCGTGCCCGCTCGTACGCGGCTTGGGCCCGGGCCATCTGTGACTGCAGCGGTAACAGCGCCCGCGTGGCATCCTGCGCCTGAAGCAGCCGCGCGGGCAGATCGGGCCGTGCTGCGCGTACTGCCGCCAGCCGGTCCTTTGCCCGAGCCAATTCGTCGTGCAACGGCTGCCACTGCTGTGCCCGCGCCGCCGCATCGGCGCTTGCCCGGCGCGCGGAGTGCCGGCTGACCTGCTTGGCGTCCTTCGCCGAGGCATCGGCGCCCATGATGTCAGCCGCGAACGGCACGTCGAGGAACACCTGCATGTACCGGGTCGGCAGTTGCCCCACCGCGGTGCTTCCGAACAGGACCGAATCGCTGCCCGAGGCAACTGCGATGACCGAGAAGTACGCCGGCCAACCATGTGTGGTGACGGCACCGTCGCGAGCGCCACCCTCCTCATCCGGCGCACCGGCGTGCGCCGTGAACACCTGCAGCGGCGGCAGCGCCAGGCGCTGCAGCATGAACCGGCCGACCAGGGCAGCGAATGCGTCCTGAGTGTCCGCGGTGTCTACCACGCGAATCCCAGGACCGGCTTCGGCATCAGCCACCAACGCGGTGAGCTGTTCGACCGAATCAGCCGTTAATAGGACACCCTGACGCACCACCCCGCCGACCAACCGGATCCGCATCGACACCGGCACCCCGGCGACCTCAGCATCCACCCGGATGTACTCGAACCATCGGCGCGTGTCGGAGCGCTGGTAAGTGTCGTCGGGCTCTCCACGCAGCGGCCAGGTCAAGGCCCACAACATCGTCGACTTCCCAGCGAAGTTGATGTTGCTGGCGATCGCCCAGGCTCCCGGCCCGAGGACCACGTCCACTTCGAACGGGCCGTCGCTGCCGGCCGTCGTGCCGGCCTTCACACCGCGCACATACAGACGGTGGGCAAGCAGGCTGCGCTGGGCCGGCAGTGGACGGCTGAGACTGATCCCCGCCTCTACCAGCACCGCCTTCACCGTCTCGTCCGACACACCCGCCTCGGCAGCGATACGAGCCATCAGTTCGCCCTCGTTCGGCAAGCGGTCAGTCATGACGCGCTCACTTCCGCCGCCCTCAACACGTGTAAGCGCCGACGAGCCCGTTTGGCGATAGAGGCGATCTCCTCGTTCAGACCCGTGCCGGCGTAATCACGCTGCAGGTACTGCCGCTTACCCAGGGCGGTGCCGGTCATCCCGGTGCCCTGCGCCAGCGCCACCACCAAACGAGTTCGTTCTCCGTACCACGCCAACTCCGGGAAGTCCGCCACACAGGATCGCGCGGTGGCGCGGCCCTGCGCGGTCAGGTAGTAGTCGTAGTGCCGGACCCGCTGCTCGGTTCGTGACCACCGAACCACCGCCAGCCCGGCGACCGACAGCACACTCATGGGCATGTCCAACGGCTCGTAGGCGCCGAACTTGTACCGGAGCATCGGAATCTGACGCAGCTCAGGCTCGTCCGAGTCGAGAATCTCGGCGGCGATGTCCAGCAGGACCGCCTCGCCGCTGCGTTCGTACTCGGTGAGGAGCTCATCAGCGAGGTAGTCCGGGTAACGCAGCCAGAAGTCCAGCTTTTGCAACAACATCTGGCCACGGACGACGCCTACCGCGCCCGCGGGCACCACCTCCAACGTCCGCGATTCCGGCTCCGTGGCGGCGACCTCCAGGAGTAGTAACAGCCGGACGGCATCGAAGAACGGATCTCCATCACCAGGAGTAGCCACCATGACTCAGAAGGTAAAGGACCGAGCGATTCCTGCCTAGCCCCGCCCGACCGCGACCTGCCTATCGGTGCTCGTGCGCCCCGCCTGTGCCAAGGCGATCGGGTGCGCGTCGTCGCTCCGGCCAGCCCTCCGATCCGCGAGGACGTGGCCCGCGGCGTGCAACTGTTGACGTCGTGGGGTCTCCAGGTCGAGGTCGGAGCCCACGTGTTCGACCGGTGGGGCTACATGGCCGGACGCGACGAGGACCGCGCCGCCGACCTGAATGATGCCTTCCACGATCCGGGAGTCCGCGCGATCGTCACCGCCCGCGGCGGCAAGGGCGCCTACCGCATTGTTGATGACCTGGACTTCGTGGCAGCTCGGCAAGACCCCAAGCCGCTGGTCGGCTTCAGCGATATCAGCCATCTCCACCTCGCCCTCTGGACGCGAGCCGGGTTGGCCAGCTTGCACGGACCGTTCGCGAACTCACCCGCTCGAAGGCGCTCGACGGGTTGCACGCCGTCGTTCTCGGGCAGTTTCTCGGCTTCGAGGACACCGCCGACGATCCCTCGCTGGGTGAATGGCTGGCAGCATCAAAGCGCAATTCCGCTCTGGCAAACTCAGCGGCATGCTCGAGTCGAACGCCGCCCACGACATGCGACGCCGGCTCAATCCGCCTGACCGGTGCGCCTCTACGACGGCGGCGCAGTCTCCACGTCGAAGAGGCTCTCAAGCAAGTCGTCACGTGGCGTGCCATCCTGGGCCAGCGAGAGGTCGATCGCGTCTGCGACCTCAGCGAACGACTTGATCTGCACCCGCTCCCCGAGTCCAGCCCGCTGAGCCATCTTCTGCGCCACGTGAAAGCGGGCGGTGTGCGTGACCAGGGCGATCTGCGCGTAGGGTCGGTGGGCCATGTGTTCAAGCTGATACAGCTCTTGTCCGCATCCGTCGAAGCACCTGGATCCCACGTTCGCCTTGGCGGTGGCAGACTTTAACTCTATGTGAGCGACGATCTTGTCGTCGGCGTCACGTCCGCTGATGTCACCCATGCCGTGGCCCCCCAAGCGCCATTCGTTGACGCCGATCAGTCCCAGCCGGCCGCCCAGGCTGGGCAGATACAGTAGACAGATCCACAGGACCTGGGTCGGGATCGCTTCGGCGACGATCGCGCTGGGCTTGCGGTCGAATCGTCGAAGCACTTCCGGCAGTTGCTCGTAAGTCACGGCCGCCATCCATCCTTTCGCCCGCAGCTGGGATCCACCTGTGCGCGGATTCGACTGTGTTTCATCATGGCCTGCTGGGATGGTTCCTCAGCGCTCGACCGTTGTCGTTGGGCAGCACTACGTTGCCGCTAGAGGTGCTATCTGATGCCGGCGTCGCGCTACCCGATTGCCTTTACTGAAGCAGCGTCGGCGTTAAAGATCATCGCATCACATCGTGCGAGCGCGGCCGTGAGCCGTCCCAGCAGCGTTGATGGCGCAGGGCGACCGAGTCCGCCAGCATCGAGCAGCGCTTGCGGTGCCTCGATCCTAGCCTAGGGATACCCATGCGGGGCAGGCCAGGACGTCTCCGGGCGGCGTAGCCCTGTATCCGCCACATTCAGCCCAACTACCCACTGTTGTCAGACGGCAGCCATACGTCATCATGCAGGGCGTGACAACTCCTGATTCCCCCCAAGCCGCGCTTTCGCGCCGCGCCCTACGCTTCGCCGATGGCGCGGACAGGCCTGTTCTCGTCGAGGAGCTGTACGTGGACTGGGATGTACAGGTGAACCACGGCCTGTCGTTTCAGTCGACCAGGTCCCGCGTCGCAGCCTGGTGGCCCACCCAGGGAGTCGCGTGGGAGAAGTTCGGCGATGTCATCAGCGAGCACGTCGACGCAGGCCGGCTGGTGATCTGCAAGAACACGGACCCAGCCGAGGACCCTGAGTATCACATCACGCAGGGGCACCACTACCCGCGCACCAGTTCACCATTTCAGTTCGGCGAGCGCCCGATGGTGTTGCGGTACATCACCACACCAGCCGGGTCGATAGCGTGGAAGAGAGTTCTTACCGCCAGAGCCGCTGACGCCGAGCGACAGGCCCAGCGGGAGACGGCGGCGCGGGAGCAGCGAGCGGCGCAGGTGATCGTCGTAACCAACCGGGTGCTATCCGCCGTTCGCGGGGGCGCGGCCACCATTACCGCCATGGCCGCCGCCACCGGCTTTTCCAAGGACGACGTCCAGGCTGCGGTTCACCGCCTGGTCGCCGATGGCCGAATCGTCTACGACGGTCGCCGACTCTGGGGCGGCCACCGTTGGCTCCCCACCGAGGTCATCAATACCTGAAAGCCCGCCGAACTTCAAAGATCATCAGCCTCGCCGACCAGTCCTACCTCCGGCGCAGAGAGTCAGGTGGGATCCGTATGCCAGACAGGACTACCGCCGGATCCTCCGTTCGCGTTGTTCGCTGTGTAGGCACCCTGGGTGCCAGCGGGCGTACCGGACGCCGTCGTCGTCGACAGTCGGTACCGCTACGGCATCGCGCAGCGGCACTTACTGGCCCACCCGACCCGGCCGCACCGGTCGGCCGGGTCGGCCCGGTCCGCAGCGTCGACGACGGCAATTCCGTCAAGTAACCACCGCCTACTTCACGACGACGATTGTTACTCGGGGATCTTCTTGATGAGCCGGAGCAGGAGATCTGCGAGCAGAACGACTTCGACGGCCTCGGTGGCGTCGGTGAAGTCGACGCGGGGGTTACGGATGGCCTGCATGGCGCTGGCGAACAGGAAGCGGAAGCCCATGCGTTCGTCCTCGGCGTTGCGACCGGAGTGTCGGGCGAGGTCGATTCTCGGGTTCGTGCCAAAGGCGCGGTTCATCAGGAGAACGCCGGATTCTTGCAGGCCGCTGTTCTGTCGAACGCGGTGCTCGACAGCCTGGAAGGCGGCGAATACGGCCCGGCTGTAGTGCTGGTCGGCGAACAAAGCTCCGGAGGCCGCCGAGATCGAAGGGTGCATGCCGGCGATCTCGACGCGGCGCGGAGCGGTGGCCGGCTTCGTCGCGACGGACTCGATCGTGGCCTCTGTTCAACCAGATCATCGACGGCAGCGACGGTGACCCGCCTGCCGTCCTGGAGGCTGGGCCGGCCAACGTAGGTCGGCGATCCCGGCTCGGGCGTGTCGTCCGGAGCTTACCCGCGTCAATCCGTACCGTCACTGCCTAGCACTGCTGCAACCGCACGACCTCCAGGCCGGGCTTAACGCCTTGCCGGCGCCACCCGGGTGCTCCGGATGTGGGCACCGGATTGGAGGGTTTGGTGGTCAAGAAGCAGGAGCCGGAGCCATCACGGCCTGACTCGCGTTCAGCGCAGGTCTGGCCGGTTGTGAGGTCCACGCTGGAGCTGGCCACGCTCGTCGCGGCCTGTCTACAGCGCGAGGACCTCGCCGTGGTGGCAAAGGTCCTCGCGGTGTTGGGACAGTTGGCGACGGTCATGTTTTGCGGACGCGAGCGTCGCTGACGTCCACCGGGGCGGGAGGCGTTGCTTCCCGCCCCTCCTTCATGCCCATTATGGGCGCATGCATCGCCTAAATGAATGATGCATGGAGGTGACGGTACGACACGCCATGGTCCCCCGACCTGTAGGCACGGTCGCGTGTCGGGATAGTTCTTCGATGCGTCGGACGTGAGCACCGTCATGACACCACTCGTTAGCTCGGGCTCCGGTGGGTTGTCGGGTGAGCACCCAGCGCCGGCCGCAGCTAGTGAGACGTTCCAATGGGCACCGGAGTCGCACCCCGGGGTGCGTCGGCCGGCGCCGGCTCCAGGCGTCTCGCCTGCTCCGTCCGCCGACGGTGTCGCTGGTGCTGACGGCCTCACCCTGTCAAGTCTGCGCGTACGGCCCGCACCGACTGCGGAAGCACCGGCGGCCGGCTCACTGCCGAGCCGCAACCTCGCCAAATCTGCGGCGGGATCAGGACCAGGAAATTGAGATGACGCCGTGGGTCTTGTCCATGACGGCGGCGTCGGCGGGAATGCGGGCGTGGTCGCTGTCGGCGGGCCAGTAGCAAAAGCGGGGCTCGACGTCCCGCCCGGCGCGGTCCCAGGCCCGGATCTGCTCGACCATCGCGGCGGCGGCGCGTTCGCCGTCCGGGCCGAAGGCGCGGGCCCCGAACTCGAAACCCTCCCCCTCGGGTACGGGCTGCAACGCCAGATAGGCGAAGCCCGCGCCGTAGACGACGCCGTACGGGAACCAGAGGCGCTCGGCGGCCAGGTCGGTTCCGTCGTCGGCGGCGACGCGGCAGAAGCCGGGCAGGAACCACGCGAACCACAGATGCAGGTCGGCGAACGACACCCCGCTCGCGACGGTCACGCCGGACCACACCTCGCAGCGTTCGCCGGCGAGGACGCCGTCGAGACGGTCCAGGTGATCGGGCACGTCGGAGTCGAACAGCAGCCGCACGTGCCGGCCGTTGCCGTCGGGCAGGAGGAACACCCGGTCGGGGTGCGCGCCGTCGCCCTGCATCGGCACGAACCCGGCGACCTCCACCGAGTTGCTGATCAGGTGGTCGCCATCGCGGCGAAAGCCGACCGTCCTCGTGACCGCGTTCATGATCAGCGGCAGGACGATCACGCCGCCTTCGGCCAGTTGGTCGAGCAACGCGGGGGCGATGTCCCAGGCCCCGACGGTGACGATGATCGCGTCGAACGGCCCCTCGTCGGGCACACCGTGCTCCGCGTCGGCGACGAGGACCCGCACGCGGCTGCCGTAGCCGTTGACTTCGAGCAGCGCCGCGGCCCGGTCGGTGACGTCGGGGTCGATGTCCACGCTCACGACGCGACCACCGGGGCCGACGATCTCGGCGAGGTACGCGGCGTTCAGACCACCGGAGCCGACCTCCAACACCGTCATACCCGGCGCGAGTTCGGCCTGCTCCAGCATCCGCGCCTGGATGTAGGCCGCGGACACCGACGAGATCGCCACCCCGTGTTCGTTGCGCTTGGTCACCACCGAGTTGTCGACGGCGTAGGCGACGTTCAGGTCGGTGCCGGCGGGCATGAACCGCTCGCGTGGCACCCTGCGCACCGCCGCCTCCACCGCCTCCGAGGTGATGTTGCCTCGGGCTCGCAGGTCGCTCACGAGCGCGGCGCGCAGCTCGGCAGCGCGGTCGGCGACGTCCGTGTCGGTCTGGCTCATTCGCTGCTTCCTCTTCCTCGGGTCAGAACGGATGAAGCGCTGTTGCCGATGGCAACGGCCGAGGCGGTATCACCGGCGCGGCCGGGTAAGTCACGCGTGGGGTGGGCCGGCGGCAGGCGGCGGCATCAATTTCGGAAGTACAGGCAGAAGACGATCGTCTGGTTTCTCAGCGTTACGCCGTTGAGGTTCGGCCGCAGGATGTTGCCATTGACGGAGCCGCGTGATGCCGCCGGCATCAGGAGAGGGAGTCGCCCTATCGGACTCGCTAGCTGAAATAGGCTCGGCGTTAGAGATTACGGCATCAGTTTGCGCGAGCACGGCCGTCAGCCGCCCCAGCAGCGGTGCTGGCAGAGGACGGTCGAGTCCGCTCTCGGCGAGCACGTTAAGGAGCGCTTGCCGTGCGTCGGGCTCAGTCGTTGCCCACCCGGAGCAGCTTAGTATGTCCCGGGCGGCGTACCCGTCCATGGCCGTGACCGCTGCGTCGATGGTGCGGCGTGCGAGAACCTTCACACCATGGCCGGAAGGGCCGCCGGCTAGTTCGATCATGGACAGCGCGAGGCGGGTGCGGAACACGATCAGCGGAGGGTCCGCGCTCATCTCCTGATAGCGCGCCGCCATCAGACCGATATCCACTGCTCGTGGTCCGCCCACGCGGCACATCGCTGTGAGGCAGGCCCCTACGGCGGCTTCCCATGCCTCGCCATTCTGGGTCTGATCGATAATCCGCAGAGCGCCCTCGTGTTGACCGCGCTGGATGCGGGCGATGATGGCGACTTGGCGGCCGTCGAGCATGCGGTTGCCGATGCCGTGGTGGTGCTGGAGGTGTGCTTCGGCTTCGTCCCAGCGGCCGGCGCTGGTGAGCACGCGGGCGCCCTCTGCCAGGTGGACCGTCCAAAGCCATTGAGTGAGGTTGCGGTGGGTCTCGTGGGTGGGGGTCAGCGCGGCGGTGGGAAGGTGGATGCCGTCGATGGTGGTGTCGGTGCGGTGGGCGACGGCGTGGTAGAGCTCGGTGAGGAGCGCGAGGCCATCGTCGTGTTCGCCGGCTCGAATGTGCAGGCGGGCGAGGTTGACCAGGGGTTCGATGACGTGGCGGCCCGGGGTGGTGCTGAGGTTTCGGCGGTTGAGCCATGCTCGGGCGTGGCGGTGGCACCACTGGCGAGCGAGGTCGGGTTGGCCGCAGTCGGAGGCGATGAGAGCGGCCTGGTTGTAGACGCGTGCGGCGGCGGTCAGGTCGCTGTGGTGGTGCGCCTTGGCCGCGAGGTCGGCGAGGGCGCCGATCCTCGCGGGCAGGGCGGTGCACAGCGGCCGTGACCGGGCGACGAGGGGAAAGCGGCGAGCTGTCGTCCCGGCGATCATCGTCTATTCCCAGATGACGGTGACTGGGTGGTGTGGGCGGTCGATGACGAATCGGCCCTTGTCCGGCGCGTGCTCGCCGGCGTGGCCGGTCGGGATTTCGAAGCGCACGCTGCGGGAGCGGTACTCGCGGTCCCACTGTGCGGCCTCGGCCGCGACGATGTCGGCCAGGGTGGCGCCGTCGGGGCCGTGGCCGATGACGCCGATTTCGTAGCGCTTGCGCCCGTCCACGGGTTCGGTGGGGCGCAGGGTGAGGTAGGCGAGGTCGGGTCCTTCGACGGTGGCCATGGCGCCCCACTGCGGGTGCATCGGGGTGACCTGGCCGCGGTCGACGGCGAGGCGGTCGGTGTTCATCCGCAGGATCGAGTTCGGCAACCGCAGGGCGAGCCACAGCTCGATCCACTCGTACGGCACCATCGGCGGGAAGATCACACCGGTCCAGCGGGTATGCGCGGGCGTGTCGAGGACGCCGGTGAGCAGCGCGGCATCGACGGTCTGGTCCTTGTTGACGGCCAGGGTGACGTCGCGCTCCTCGTTGATCGCGACAATGCGGCGGGCGTCGTCGAGGCTGCCGCGCAGGGGCATGAACACGGCGAGCTGACTGTCGACGCTGACGAGGCCGTCGGGGGTGCGGGTGAAGGCGATGGAGCGCGACGTCGCGCCGCGCAGGCGCAGCGGCACCACCATCCGCCCGGTCGGGGCAAGCTGCCGGAGCCAGGCCGCGGGGACGTCCCACACGCCGACGGTGGCGATGATCCGGTCGTAGGGGGCGCACTCGCCGTGCCCCCGCGCGCCGTCACCGAGGAGCACGCCCACGTTGTCGGCGCCGGCGGCGGCGAGGTGGGCGACGGCGCCTTCGACGAGGTCCGCGTCGACGTCGATGGTGTGAACGTCCCCGTTCCGCCCGACGATGTGGCCCATGAGGGCGGCGTTGTAGCCGGTGCCGGCGCCGGCTTCCAGGACGTTGTGGCCGGGGTGCAGGTCGAGTTGTTCGAGCATCATGGCGACGATGCGGGGTTGACTCGCGGCGCTGATCTTGGTGCCGTCGGCGGCGTACTTGGTGTAGACCGCGTCGTCGAGGTAGGCGGCCTTCGGGGTGACGCCGGGGACGAACAGGTGCCGGGGGACGGTGTCGAACGCGTCGCGGACGGCGGGGGTGCGGATGACCTTCTCGTCGGTCAGCCGCTGGGTCATGATGGCGCGCAGGTCGTCGGGCGTATCGGAGTCGTGATCGCTGACAGTGGTCACTTGGTCAACCCTAGGGTTCAGTGACGGGTCGGCGGCGAACGACACCACGGCGGTGAAGCCGAGGGTGTCGGTCATCGCCAGCGCCGCCATGGTGGACAGGTCCGGGACGCTGATCGCGGCTCGGTTGGCGTGGAAGATGATGTGGTGGGCGAGCGCCGCGCGTAGGCCGCGGCGCAGTCGGCCGTCGCGGGCGAGGGTCAGTAGTTCCTGGCCGGCGGTCTCGAACGCGGCGATCCAGGGCGTCCAGGCGGTGAGCGGGCCGTCCGGCGGAGCGCTGAGGCTGGCCGGGTTGACGGTGAGCAGCTTCGTCATGGCCTGCACCAGCGGGGCGCGTTGCTGGGCGTCGTGCAGCGCCGGGTCGGCGTGGCTGAGGGGTCGTTCGACGGCGACCTTCGCCCAGGTGTCGGCCTGCTCGTAGCGGTCGAGGCCGGCGCTGCGCAGCAGGACTCCGCACAGCAGGGCGGTCATTTCCCGTTGGCCGAGCGCCGGTGGCGTGTGTGCGGTGGCCCGGTCCCAGGCGAGTTGGTTGCTGCTGTCGGCGTGGAAGAGCCGATGCGCGCTCGCCATGCCGTCAGCGCCGCCGAAGGCGAGGGTTTCCGGCTCATATACCCCGGGGCGCCAGCCGGTGATCTGCTCGTCGGCGGTCAGGTTGTCGAGCAGCTCGGTGACCTGCGTGATGCCGGCGGCATCGGTGTGCAGCCGTAGCCGCCACTGGTGCTTGCGGATGTACCACCAGCCGGTCAGCACGCCGAGGCGGGTGAGGCGGTCCAGTTCGGGGGCGACGTGCGCGGCGACGGCCTGCCGGTGGGTGTCGGCGTTGATGGTCCTCTGGTGCCAGGTGGGTGCGGTCATGGACGTGGATCTCTCCCGGGGGTTGTCAGACGGCTTCGGTCAGGTGATGAGCAGGCACGCGTCCCAGCGCGTGCGCGGTGTCAGGCCGGCGGCGGTGAGGCTGGCTAGGGCGGTGCCGGCCGCGCCGTCGAGCAGGCCGGGTCCGCCGCCGTCGGGCGCGAGCAGGGCGGCTGCGGTGTCGCGCGGGTCGGTGCCCGGTTGGTGCACGACGTCGAGGAGGCGCGCGGCGGTGTCCCGCAGCGCGGCGGCGGTGGCCGGTGTGGCGTCGGTGGCGGCGCGGGCGGCGATGTGGGCCATGCCGGCCCAGCCGTGGCACAGCGACGCGTCGGTGACGGCGGCGCGGTGGCCGGGGTCGGTCAGGGCGAACAGCAGGGCCTGCTCGGAGGCGTGCTGGCGGCCGGGGTCGTGCAGGGCGAGCGCGGCGAGTTGCTGGGCGCGGGCCAGCCCGGCGGTGCCGTAGCACCACGACGGGCGGCGGGGGTGCGCCGGTTCGCTTGGGCGGCCGGCGCGGTGCTCGTCCCAGGTGATCCAGTACGGCCAGGTCGGGGTGGTGTCGGTGCCGGTGCGCCATTGGTCGAGCCAGGCGCAGATGGTGGCGATGGCCTCGCTCTGGCCGGGCACGGTCACGCCGGCGCGGGTGGCCAGGGCGAGCAGGGTGAGTGGGCCGGCGATGCCGTGGGCCACGCCGAGGTTGGCGTGCCCGCCCGGATAGCGGTCGTCGCGGTCGCCGTGCGGGCTGACGGGCGTCCACCACCCCGGCACCCGCTGCCCCCGGTGGATGACGGGGCGGGTCAGCCGGACCAGGTAGGACAGCACCGCGGTGACGGCGGGATCGCCGGGCCGGCGGCGCAGCAGGTATCCACCGACGCCGGTGACCCCGCGGACCACGTCGAAGTCGGCCAGCAGGGGCCGCTGGCCGGGTTCCAGCCGGCCGGTGATCACGGCGACTCGACGAAGGGTGTCGTCGGCGATGGTGGCGTCCAGGACGTTCAAGCTCGTCTGGTAGGCGCCGGGGATCTGCTCGGCGACGGTGGCCATCGCCACGGCGAGAGCGGGAGCGCCGTAGTTGAGGTGGCTGTCCGCCCCCGAGGTCACGGTGTGGCCGGCGGCGTAGGCGAGCCAGTGCTGCACGCGGCTCCACGGCGCGGTGCCGGCGGCGGCGAGTTCGGCGTGCAGGAGCACGATGCCGGGTGCGCCGTGGGCCAGGTGGTGCGGCCACCACGTCCGTCCGGCTGCCAGGGCGGACGCGATGGCAGGATCGGCCAGCTGCGCCGCGACCGCCTCGGCGACAGCCAGGAACTGCTGCTGGTTGTCGGTCATGGGCACTGCTCGCGGTGTCGGGCCAACCAGGCGAGCGCGGCGGCCCGGGCGAGGTGCAGGCAATGCGGTTCGTCATCGAAGTCGATGCCGTGGGCGCGAATGTAGTGGCCGTGCAGGATGTGCCGCAGCGCGTCGTCGGCGTCGACGCCGTCGGTGTCCGGGCCGCCGCTGAGGAGCTGTCGCCGCCAGTCGGTGAGGGCGACGTCGCGGGCGGCCCACGCGTCGATAATCGCCGGGCCGACGGAGGTGTCGCGCAGCGCCGCCCAGTCGCCAGTCGGGTCGGCGAGGCGCACGGCCGCGCGGTAGACCGGCCGAGGCGTCGACTGGCTCGGGGCGGTGGCGGGCAGACGCTCGACCAGCCACCGCATGCCCGCCGAGGTGTTGCCGAGGTAGGCGCTGGCGATGGCGACGGTGTGGGCGGCGATCAGCGCCTGGCGGGGCGGCCGGTTCGGCTGTTGGAGCTGGGCGAGCACGGCGCGCGAGTCAGCGGTGAACACCTGCTCGGCAGCGCGGAGCACCGGTCCCGCGCCCCACCGGCCGGGCTCCGAGTACGACGTCGGATAGCGGATCTCGCGCAGCAGCCCGTCGCGGTGCAGCGCCGCCGCCCACCTGCTGACCCGGGTCACGGCGTCCCCGAACGCCTCGGCGTGGGGAAGGCGGATCCGCAGGCGCAGGTGCGGGTCGAAGCGGTCCGCGTCGCGGTAGCGGATGAACCACCAGTCCGGCTCGGCGTCGAAGGCGCCCAGCAGCCGCGGAAGGTGCTCGGCGAGGATCACGTCCTGGCGGCGCAGGTCACCGAACAGCTGTGCGTACAGGATCGTGGAGGCTCCCGGCACGTCCCCGTGATCGCGGCCGAGCAGGCGCGTCGCCGTGGGAACGGGAAGCCGTGGCCACGGCGGCGGCGCACTGGCCCGCAACGGCACGATGACCTCGTGTGGCCGGCCGTCGCACCAGTCGGTCCCGGCCGGGTCCACCACTTCGGTGAGCACCGCGTGGCCCGTGACGTCCAGGTGCCGGCGCAGCACCGCCCGATGGCCTGGCTCGGCGAGATCCAGCAGCAGCCGCTTGTCGTCCACGACAAGCCGCACCTGGTTCGGCATCCGCCGCCGCTGCCGCCACGCCACCAGCCCGGCCTCCCATACCGCCTCCGGGCTGCGCCGCTCGGGAAGCTCGTCCGCGTCGATGCGCCACGCCGCCGGGGACAGGACGACGCGGCCGTAGCACAGACGGGGCCGGTAGGGCAGGTGCGCCGCCGCGCCCCAGCGGAACCCGGTGACCTGCGCGCACTGCGCCCGGGTGACCTCGATCAGGAACCGGGCCAACCCTGGGGTGTGGGTGCGCAGGTTCAAGCTGTGTAGGGCGCTCACCTCGATGCGGCGGCCCAGCCGGGGCACGGCCAAAAACAGCCTCCGCCCGTCGCATCCGACCGCGATGTCGCGCACCGTGAGCGCCTGCTCGGTCGCCGGCCGGTGCTCGGCGATGCTGAGCACCATCGGCAGGGCCTGCGGCGCCCGGGTCACGTGCGCGGTCGCGGGATCCAGCGGCGGGTAGGACACCTGCACTGCGATGGTGTCCGCGTCGCTGCCGGGCAGCGCGGCCAACGCTTCCCGGTGCCCGTGCGCGTGTTCGGGTTCGAGCACGGGCAGGAACCGGCCGGTCAACCCGCCGACGTTGCGGGAGATCTGCACCGCTTCCAGGGTGTAGCTGCCCTGGCGCAGGTCCTGCGGGCTGGGGGCGTTGACCCGCACCGCCATCTCCAGGTGTGACGGCAGCCGCGCGGGCGCGGGACCGGCGTCGAGCCGGTTGATCAGCGCCTCGTCGAGCACGATCTCGTCGCGGCCGTCGAGCACCGCGTCCTGCACCAGCGCCAGCAGCAGCTCGTCGCGCGGCTTCAACCTCGCCGGCGGCGGGTCCACCAGCGTGCCCGGATAGCCGGCGGGAAACCCGATCCCGCTGTCTGGATCGACGAGCTCCAGCAGCGGCACCAGCGACCCGAGGCCGTAGCGCTCGTAGAACAGCCGGTGATAGTCCCGCCAGGCCGGGGTGCCGTAGGGGTACTCGCTCAGCCTTGCGAAGACCAGCGCCGCGCGCCGCACCTCGTCACCCACGGACGCCGGCAGTACGAATGCGGCATCGAGGCGCAGGTCAAGCGCGAGGGGATGCCCCACCCATGGCTGTATCCGAAGCATCGCCGCGGTGAGACGGTCGCGGATCGCCGGCTGTCCGGCCGCCGCAGCGTCGTTGTGCTCGGCCAGCAACGCCGCGACCGCGCGCAGCCGCCCGATCAGGCTGACACGCGCGGCGTCGTCGCGGTCGTCGGTCACTCCGATGCCGGCGGCATCGGTGAGAGCCCGGATGAGGTGGCCGAGGGCGTCGGGGTCCGTGGACGGCGCGTGCAGGTTGGTGAGCAGCGCCCTCCGGGACACCAGGGTCGAAACCATCGCCTCGATCGGCGCCACCGGCGCGTCGGGGAACTCGGCGTGCAGCTTCGCCACCAGGTCGGCGACGGGCACGGGCGTCTGCGCGGCGTCGAGGACCAGCCGCAGCGCCGGGGTCAGCCGGATGGTGACCTCAGTGGGCAGCACGCCGCGCTGATCCGCCACCGGCTGGTGCGGAACCACAAGCTGCTCCCCGCGCACAGCCGCCGCGGAGTTGGACACCACGCGCATGCGGCGCGACACCAGCGGATCACCTTCGAGAGCGGCGATGAGTGCAGCGAGCCATCCGGCGGCGGGCGCCGCTACCGCCCGGTGCGCCGGTCCCCACGTCACCGCGGGTTGATCGGCGAACCTCGCGGGCGCCACGCCGGCGAGCAGCCCGAACGGTGTCGGCCGGCCGGTCATCCGCAGCACGTAGCGCAGCACCGCCAGCATCGCGCGGCGCACCTTGCGCGCGTCGTCGCACCCGTCGCCGCAGCAGTCGCGGACCACCTGCGCCAGGGCGGGGCTGGCGTGGCTGATGGCCTCAGCGACCGCCGGCAGCGACCACACCCGACGCAGCCAGGTCCGCCCGGACGCCACCTCCTGCCCAGGCGGTCCAGCCGTTGGCCATGGCGGCAGCGGCACCTGCGGATGAGCGCAGGCCCTGACCATGGCGGGACCCGCCACGGCGAACTCCGTAGACGGCACTGACATCCGCACGTGAACCTCCAGTTCGACCGACCGGGTGCCGGCCAGCGACGCAGGTGTCGCTGGCCGGCCCCGGCTACAGCGGATAGATCAGCCGGTGGTGCAGGCCGTGCAGGTGCTGCCGCACCCGTCGTCGGTCAGCTGGACGAGTCCGCCGAGGTCGCCCTGCTCGATGACCGAGACGTCCAGGGCGAAGGCCATGGCCAGGTCGCCCATGGGCCCGGTCGCGGATCCGTCGGTGACGTCGAGCGGCGCAGGTGACGTGAGCATGTTGGTACTCCTTCGGGTGGTGGATCGCGCGTCGCCGGGGCTCGTCGCCCCGGGGCCGGCGCAGCCCAGTGGCACTGATGGTCATCACTACAGTCGAGCCGGCCGCGGCCCCGGAACTCCACGGTGGGGGCACCACTTTGGAGTCGCAGTGACCGGGTCGGATCGCGTAGGGATGGATAACGGCCAGGAGTGAAGGCGGGCTTCGATTCCTGTCATTGCGTTGCGGGGTGATGGCCGGGGTCGCGTCGCGGGCGGCGGGCCCCGTGGCGCCCCGGCCGAGCGCGGGACGCGACGACGGAGCAGGTGATGTCCCGGCTCGGTGAGCGCGACGGTCAGCGCACCACGGCCAGAGACCTGCCGCAGGATGTTCTCGGCGAGGAACTGGTTGATCGTGTCGCGGACCGCGCTCGCTGGCACATCCGGCACGGTGTCGGCCAACTCGCGCACCGTCCACGTCCGGTCCGGATGACGCAGCAGGGCGATGATGATGCGCCGACGATTGGCCGTCAGCGGCCGGGGCGGCATGCCCGCTGCTCCGTGGCCGGCGGTAATGGGACGGACTGCGGACCCCGTGCTGGTGTCCGCGAACCTGCTCCGGGCCCACCGCCAGCGCTCCCCATGTACGGGCGTGGGGACGGTGGCGGTTCGAGGTGGCCGGGCAGGTGGCCGTGGGAGCTGCGCGCGATCGTCCCCGCTGGGAGCGTGGGGCGGGCGGTGTCGTGCATGGTGGCGAGTTGCTTGGCCAGCCGCACGGCGGCCTGGTCATGGCGTGGGCTGGAGTTCATTGCGGCGGCGGTGCGGCGCAGGAGGGACGCGGCCTGTTCGAACTGGCCGGTGGCGTGCAGGGCGACCGTGAGCAGCGCCTGAGCGGTGAGAGTGGGCAGCGCGGCGGGTCCTTCGGCGTCGCTGTGGTGGCGGACCAAGTCGCGGTAGAGGTGACACGCGTTGGCGTGGTCGCCGGCGGTGGAGGTGGCGGCGGCGAGGACCGCGAGGGCGTCGCGGACCTCCGGGTGCGTGGGGTCGTCGTAGCGCCGGGCCAGGCTGCGGTGGGCGAAGGCAGCCCACTCGCGGGCGCCGACGGCGCGGGCGGTGAGGGCCGTGTCGGCGAGCAGGGCGGCGGCGCGGGCGGTGATCAGGTCAGTGGTGGGTAGGTGGCGCAGCGGGTCGATGTGGTGCAGGGCGCCGCGCAGCAGCCGCACGGCTTGGCGGTAGTCGCGGCGGTAGGCGTGGCGGCGTGCGGTGTGCAGACGTTGGGCGATGTGGGTGTGTGGTGGGGCGGTGCGCCAGGTGACCCTCAGGTCGTTGAGGGTGGCACCGACGATGATGCGCAGGATCACCGCTGCGGCGTAGGAGGCCGCGTCGGCCGCGAATCCCGCAGGGACCAGCCGGGGCGCGCGTCGAAGCACGATCACGCCGACCGCCTGTGACACCGCGTCGGCGGCGATGGGCTCACGCCCGCACGGCGGGGTGCACAGGAACACTGGCGGCTCCTCGGCGCGGGCGATGCTCGCGAACGGTGCGCCGCACAGGCCGCAGTGCAGCAGACCGTAGGGCAGCGGTGTCTGCGGTGAGTACCGTGCCTCGGTCAGCCACGCGCGGACGGTGGCGGCGGACAGCCCGTGCGCGCGGGCGACCCGGTCGACGACTGCGGTGAGGCGACCTGGTCCGGGGCGGTCGTGTGCGGCGGTCACCTGCGCGATCACGCCGGCGATGAACGCTGGCGTCCGGTGGACGGTGACGGGGCGTCGGGTCACGGGGACGCGTCCAGATGCATGGGAATGTCCGTTCGCTGATGCAGGTGCAGTGATGTCAGGCGGCGAGGTTGCGGGTGGTGGTGATGCCGGCGGCATCACTTCGCGTGCCGGCTACTGGGTGTGGTGGTGGGTGGCCGGCGGCAGGTTCGGGGTGTTCTGC
The DNA here is from genome assembly GCF_029626035.1 of Micromonospora sp. WMMD980. Lineage (NCBI taxonomy): Bacteria > Bacillati > Actinomycetota > Actinomycetes > Micromonosporales > Micromonosporaceae > Micromonospora > Micromonospora sp. WMMD980. The sequence continues at coordinate 5,241,868 of NZ_JARUBE010000003.1, read as the reverse complement.
CGCCGGCCTGGCCGACCCGTCGGGCCCTCATCCCGGCGTGGTCGTCCTGACAGTGCCGGGCCCTGGGAGCCGGTCACTGCCTTCCGGTGACCACATCGCGATGATCACCGGACGTGACGCTGGAGGTTGCCGATCCCCCAGCGGCACCGCTCGGGCCGTTAGGCGGGTTTGCGAGCGTGCAGGCCGCGGCGCTCGATCGACCGCAGTAGAACGTGAGGATCAGCCATGACCGTCTGGAAGTAGTCGATGTCGTCGACGTGGACGCCGAGGGCCCGGAGGGTGGTCCGGGCGTGGTCGACGATGCCGGCGAGGACGCCGCAGCCGGGACCGCCGCCGGTCCACGTCTCCGACGCGGCGCTCAGGCACACCCGTTCCATGCCCCGGCCGTGCAGCAGTCCTTCGACGTCGCCGGGCCAGCGGCCGGTGCCACCGGCGCCGAGGGTCGTGTCGTAAAGCCTGCGTACGACCCGATTGATCAGGTCCTCGTCGCCCGAGGTGTCAGCGCGGTGCACACGCGGGCGGGTGTCGGTGACATCGGCGAGGACGAGCCATCCACCCGGGCGCAGGCGGGCGAGCATGCGGTCGATCAGCGCGGCCGGGTCGACCAGCCGGTGGTGCGGCCACCGCGCGACGACCAGGTCGATGCTCTCCGCGTCGCCGGGTACCGCGTCGGGGTTGACGGCGACGTCGCGGCCGTAGACGTCCACCACGGCGCTCGGCTTCAGGTAGGTGGTGTCGTCATCGACCGCGACGACACGACCCAGCGGTCCGACGGCGCGGGCGAGGAGGGCGGTGACGTGACCGGTTCCGGCGCCGATCTCCAACACCCGGGACCCGGGGTTGAGGTCGAGCTGGTTGATCTGGTGAGTGATGGTCGGATCGAGCAGTTCCCGCAACGGTGCGGACATCCCAGCGGCGTGTGTGATTGCCATCGTCTTCCCTCCAGCGTTCAGGCGCGGTCGCGGTCGGTGTTGCAGGGCTGGTCTGAGTGGATGAACCAAGCGGCGCTGCGGTGGGGCTCCAGGTATGCCGACAGGGCGGCGACGGGCTCGCGTCCGGTCGGCGGCTCCCACCAGCGTCGTGGGGCGTGGGTGCGGGTGAGGAGAAGTAGGTACACCTGGGAACGCCACCCGGACGCGGTGAGCGTCGCGGCTTCGTAGGCGAGGACCTGCCCGCTGTGGGCGTCCAGGATGAGCAGGTGTCGGGTACGGCCGCGCTCGCTGAACGCGGCGATGCCGACGCCGACCCGGCCGGCGCGGTCCGTCGTCGCGGGGTGCGCGGTGAGGCCAGCGGCGTCGGCCAGAACCTGCGCCGCGAGTTGCCGCTGCGCCCGGCCGGGGCTGTGCCACATCGCCAGCCTCGCCAGGACGTCCACCAGCGCCGGCGGGTCGACCCGCCACCCGTCGAACTGCGCCCCGCTAATCAGCGACTCACCGCTGGCGTAGGAGTCCGCCAGTCGCGGCGCCCGGCTGCCTCCCGGGCCCCACCAGTCGGGTGCCACCTGCTGACGGGGGTGTCGCACTGCCAGCTCCGCGCCGGATTCGTCGGCGGCGTACCAGCGCACCACATCGCTCTCCTGCACGCCGCCCGCGTCGTAGCGCCACAGGTGATGGCGCACCACGGCGAACTTGCCGGTCGTCGCGTCGCATGCCTCGGCGGCAATACGCCCGGCCAGGTTCAGCAGCACGGTGCGCGCCGGGCCGCCGGGACGCAGCCGCACCCCCGCGGACCCGGGTGCGGCACGGCGGTGCGGTGACGGCGAAGGCACTGCGCAGTCGTCTGCGGCGCCGACGTACACGGCGGCCGGCAGCGCGGGTGGCGGCGGCAGGCTACTCACCGCGGCAACGGCGCCGATCAGGGTCGCAGCGGTCACGGCAGCGATGGACGAGTGCGGGATCATGCGCGTCGGTCAGCCGGCCGAGACGGTCGCGGGGATGCGGGGTACCAGGCGGGCGGCTCGCTCGATCACGTCTTGCTGGTGCGGCAGCATCGGCGCGGCGGCGTATCCGGCGGTGATACCGGCGTAGGGATCGCTGAGGTTGCCGTTGCGTCCGGTCAGTCCCTCGACGAAGCCGACCCCGCACCAGGGGGCCATGCCGGAGCTGTAGCCGCCCTCGCTGATCGCGACCAGCCGGCCGTCGCACAGCCGGTCGGCCGCGCGGGTCAGCAGCGAGGCCATCTGCCGGTACGAGTCCACGACCAGGGCTTGGCGGGCCAGCGGTTCGAAGCAGCCGCCGTCGTACCCGATCGGGACGATGATCAGTTCGGGTTGGAAGCGGTGCAGTGCGGGGAGCACGACCTGGCGCATGGCGTAGATCCAGGCGGCGTGGCCGCTGCCCAGGGGTAGCGGAACGTTGATGGTGTATCCCTCGCCGGCGTCGGCGCCGGTCTCTTCGATCCATCCGGAGTCGGGTGGGAAGGACCCGGCCTCGTGGATGCTGACGTGCAGGACGTTTGGATCGGTCCAGAAGATGGACTGCCCGCCGTTGCCGTGGTGTGTGTCCAGGTCGACGATCGCGACCCGGCGCAGTCCGAGCTGGATCTGGGCGTGTCGGGCGGCGAGCGCCCCGTTGTTGAACACGCAGAAGCCCATGCCCGTGTCGGCGGTGGCGTGATGGCCGGGGGGTCTCACCAGGGCGTAGCCGTTGGTGAGGTTGCCGGACGCGACGGCGCTGACGAGTTCCAGGACCCCGCCGGCGGCGAGGCGGGCGATCTCGGCGCTGCCGTGGCCCAGCGGGGTGAAACCGTCCCCGGCGTCGCCTCCCCGCGGTCGGGCGCTCGCGTCCGCGACCCGCTGCACGTACGCGTCGGTGTGCACGCGCAGCAGCTCGCCGATCCTGGCGGGGCGAGCGGGCACCCTGTGCATCGTGTCCAGCAGACCGGTGACGTCGAGCAGTTCGTAGCCTCGCCGTTTGGTGTGGCCGCTCTCGACGTGCGCGTCGGGCTGGATGCCCGCCATCGGGTCGGCCGGCAGCATGAGAGCGGCGGTGCCGGTGTCGTGCCAGAAGAACAACGTGTGGGTCATGAAGCCGGTCGCCATGGTGGCCTCTCCTTCATCAGTGGGTGGTGGTGATCAGGCCGATGCTGTCGGCGGGTGTGCGGGGCCGCGGTGCGGTCGGGCGAGGTATGGCGGCGGCCAGATCGGCGACGAACGCATCGATCTGCGTGCGGGTGATGCCGGGCATGCAGATCAGGTGACTCACGGGACCCTCCGTGGCCAACACCCACCGCGTCCGCACCTCGGCGGGCGGGGTGTCGAGGACCACGGTCATCGCGTGGTCGTGCCGCCACGCATGCCAGCCGATCGCAGTGATCCGCGCGACGGCGTAGGTAGCCAGCTCGCGGGCGTGCACGACCCGCCAGCGGTGCCCCTCCCGTCCCTGCACCGCGATGGCATGCCACAGCAGCGCCGCGGCCAGCCCGCACCGGGAGCCGCTGATCGTCGTGTCGGACGTGCCGGTGTAGGCGACCGGCTGGCCGGGGGCGCGGACGGTGTCCCCGACCAGGACCACCCCGCACGGCACCGGCGTGCCGAAGACCTTGTGACCCGAGACGGCGATGCTGCCGATGCCGGCGGCATCATCAAGACGCAACCGCCCGTCCAACCCCAGCGGAATGCCGGACAGGGCGGCGTCGACGTGCAGGTGCCCCCCGCCCGGGTGCGCCGCCAGGAGATCCCGTATCCGGGCGGTGTCGTCGACGGCCTCGGTCAGCGTCGTGCCGGCGGTGGCGACCACGATCGCGGGGTAGCGCTTACGGCGGTGCAGCTGCGTGGCCAGGTCGTGGTAGTCCATTTCCCCGCGCTCGTCGGCCGCCACCGGCACGCCGTGAGCGCCGAGGACGCGCACGAGCTTGGGGATCGAGTAGTGCGCGGCCCTGGAATAGAAGATGCGGGCGGTGGCGTAGCGGCGTCCGGCGGCGTAGAGCGCGGCGAGGTTACCTTCGGTGCCGCCGGTGGTCACGTACCCCCACCGGTCGCCGGGTGGCATGGCGAACAGGTCCGCCATCCAGGCGACCACGGCCCGCTCCAGAACCCGGGTGTGGGCGATGCCGCCGGCATCACTCGGATCCCCGATGTTGTTCCAGAGCCGGCTCCCAAGCCGGCTCAACACCGCGTCGTAATTCACGTCGACGGCGCCCGGGTAGCCGATCGTGGTCGCCGCCGACGCGTCCGCACCGCTTACGAGCTGATCGAGGACGGCTGTGACATCGATGTGGTCCTGGCTGAGGTCGGCGGCGGCGGCTAGGTCCATCACCTCGGCCGCCGTCACACGTCACGTCCGGGGTTCAGGTGAGCGGTCAGCAGATCGTGCAGGGCGGTGAGTCGCTGCCACATCTGCTGGTGGTCGTGATCCCCGCGGCTGGTCAGGTCCGCGTACCGCCGGTAGGAGTCGTAGTGATCGATGTCGACCGGTTGGGTGCAGCGGATGCCGTTGTCCCCGAGCGCGGGATACGCGTCGCGGTCGACCTGCATCGCGGTGTGGTCCACCAGCCGGGCGTAACAGCGGCCAGAGATCTGCTGCGACGCCCCGAAGATGCCCGCAGCTAGGGTCTCGTGCAGGGACGCGGCGATGTCGGACCAGCGGCCCTGGTCGGTGTCGAGCGTGCTCACACCCACACCCAGATACCGCGCCCCGACCGGCAGGTGCACCTGCTCCCCGTTGACCAGTGAGCGGACCCCGTCCAGCGGGTGCCACTGCGGTCCGGCGTTGGCGATGTGCCCCTGGGCGGCGATGATCAGGTCGTCGAGCACGGTCGGCAGATGCCCGGCGTCCGGACCGGCCGGGAACAGGCGACTCGCCGTATGCAGCCGCAGGCCGCCCGGCTCGTGGGGCGCGTCAGCGACGAAGAGGAGCAGGACCGCGTGCGGGCCCAGCGCCGCCCGGGTGCCGAAGCGCCGACTCGCGGACGAGAGGTGCTTGGTGTTGGCGATCTTGAGCCGAGATCCGACCTGCCACCGCAGTGACGCCAGCGTCCTCGCGTCCACCGTCTCGTATCCGAAGCGCGGCTTGGCGGACTGCTGGTCGTCCGCCACGACCGGACCGTTTGCTTCATGCGGCTCGAACACCGGGGCGCGTTCCTGGGCCGGTGGCAACGGTGGCGCTGTCAGATGAGCCGCAGGCGGTTGACCGTAGTGCCCCGGCCATCCGGCATCGGGCGGCCCGCCTGCGCCCACCGGCGGCGGGCCCGCCGGTGATGGGTCAGCCGGCGTGGGATGGTGACGCGCCGGGGATTGCGGGGCCGCGTACGGCGCGGCGGGGTGTCGGTGCACCGGGTGCTGCCGCTGCGGCGGCGGCCCGTAGGACGGTGCGTCTCGGACGGGCTCGCCGTAGTGGCCGCCCTGACGATCGTAGGCGTGCACGGTGTCGGGGTTCGGTCGCATCGCCGGGGCCTCAGATCGACTCGGAGATGTTGTCCGGCACCTGGTTGCGGCGGGGCTGGCCCTGGCCGATCCCGGCCGAGATCTCCGGCCTCGACCGCTGCAACCGGGCGCCCCACGCCGCGCCCACCGCAGCGGTGACCGCCAGGGACGCCGGCAGCAGCAGCGGATACAGCGACCCGGGGGCGGCGCCCAACAGGGAGTCCGCGTTGACGACCATGACCGCCAGCACCACCAGGCCGCCGAGCACGCCGAGTGTCGGCGCGATCCGCCACCGCCACCAACTCCAGCCCTCGCCACGCACCCGGGCCGGGGCCTTCAGTGCGGCCATCGACGCGGCCAGCAGCAGGCACAGCAGCCCCATCGCGCCCAACGCCGACAACCACGAGAACATCACCCGCACCGGGTCCAGCCCCGCGAGGGCGAAGCTGGCGACCACCACAGCGGCGAGGGTCGACTGGGCCAGTGACGCCTCCCGCGGCGCTGCTACCTGCCGGCCGGTCGAGGACTGCGCCAACCATGCGGGCAGCACCTGCTCGCGGCCCATCGCGAACGCATACCTCGCGACCGTGTGGTGGAACACCAGCATCGAGGTGACGATCGCCGCGATCAGCAGCACCTCCGCCAGCAACACGCACCACCCGCCGAGGCGGCCGAGCACCGAGAACGGCAGACCACCGTCGGGGTCCGCCGCGACCGCGGCGACCACCTGGGGGCCGACAGCCACGCCCATCGCCCACGACACCACCACGTACACCCCGCCCAGCAGGAACACCCCACCGACCGTTGCCCGGTAGATCGCGCCGCGATCGGTGGCCTCCTCACCCAGCGACCCCGGAACATCTACACCCATCAGCGCCGCCACACACAACGCGCACGCACCGCCGACACCACCCACCGTCAGCTGCGACACCGAGAACCCCGCCCACGGCGACCCGCCGCCCGACGCCGGCGCACCGAGGCCCGCCACCACGAACGCAACCACCACCAGCAGCGACAGCAGCAGCACCGCCGCCACCACCCGGGTAGACGTCACGATCGTGTGGACCCCGAGCCACCCCACCACGACCAGCGCGGCCAGCGCCCACACCCACCACACCCCGCCCACGGTGGCGGCGGCCACCGACCCGAGCAGGCCGTACAAGCTGATCTGGATCCCGTTGTACGCCAACAGAGCGACTAGGCCGCCTGCCACACCCCACCGCCGGCCCAACCCTGCCGCGAGGATCCCGTAGTACGCAGCCGGATGCCCCACCCGCACGGCCATCGCCGCGTACCCCACCGCGAGCAAGCCGACGACGACGGTCACCGCCACGAACACCAGCGGCAAGGCCACCACACCCGTGGCCGCGAACGTGGTCACGATGCCGCCGACGAGCACCACCAACGGCGCCGACGCCGCGGCGCCCACCACCCGCAACCCCATCGGGGTCGCCGTACCACGCTGCAACGCCACCGGCGCGTACGCCGACCTCACCGGATTTCCCCGATCGGATAGCCGGGGCACGACGCGGAGCGGCAGCCGGACGTCGGGTGATCCTTGACCGCCTGCTCCGACACCGCCACCAGGTACAGCGCCGTCGGCCTGACCGGGCCGCGCCGCCAGTAGCGGCGCTGACCCTCCAGAGCTCTTATGGCGGCCTCGACGTCGTGGGTGTGGCCGAACAGGTCGTGCCGTCCGTCGGGCCACTGCAGGCGCACCGCGACGCCCAGACCGAGCCCGGCCGACGTCACGTCTCCCGCGACCGTGACGGCAGCGCCAAACCCACGAGACCGACGCCGAGTTCTCAGCCACGGCCGTGCACGACGACGCCGTAAGGACGCCCTTGCGCGGAAGCGGGGAATCGCGGACAGCATGAGGGATGCCTCCAACTGATCGAGGATGTGAGGGGGCGACCCGCCCGGTGGTGTGATCCCACCGACGGGTTGGAAGTAGTGCGGACAGCCACCACATTCGTGTGCAGGTAGCGCGGCCGGATCCTTCCCCGACGCCCACCGCGCTCCTGGGTCCGATGGGTGCAGGAACCGCCCGGGCTGGGGGCCTAGGCGAGCCCTGCACCCAGCTCATGTGCCTGACTGCTCCCGCAGGAACTGCGTCACCCGGGCAGCTGAATTCCCGGCGTGCTCGATGAGAGTGAGCAGGGGCGAGTTGGTCTGTTTCTCGCGCAACTCATGTAGATCGGCAGCTCGGTCTAGAGCGGCTAGGTGGATGCGGGCGGCGTCCAAGGCGCGGTTGACGCGCTCCATCTCCCGCGCCGCCTCGCCTGCCTCAACACTCATCGGCGCCCCCTGGTGGTCAATGCCCGACGCTCGGTAACGTTGGATTCATACCAACCATTGCAGTGGAGTGCGACACAGTCAAGCCCATCCCGTTAAATTGGTTGGGACGACATGAGGGAAGGTGTGGGCGTGGCCCAGCAGCCGAAGTACCGCCAAATCGCCGCCGAACTCCGGGAGCAGATCGTCTCGGGCGCTCTTCGTGTGGGGGACCGGCTTCCGACCGAGCCGCAGCTCCAGGAGCAGTACGGTGTGTCGCGCAACACCGTCCGTGACGCCACCGCGCTGCTCGTCAACGAGGGCCTGGTCGAGTCCGTGCCGGGTCGCAGCGGCGGCATGGTGGTGCGCAAGAAGGTCACCCTGACCTTCCACGCCCACCGCGCGGAGATGCCCGGTCCAACTGCCGAGACCGACGCCTGGCGCTCCGAGGTCGAACACCAGGGCTACAAGGCCTCGCAGGACTTCCGGCTCACGATCGAGGTGCTTCCAGCGGAGCTGGCCGAACGCCTACACGTCGCGCCCGAGTCGTCGGCAGTGCTGCGCCGATGCGTCCGCTACGTCAACGGCGAGCCGTCCTCGGTGCAGGACACCTACTACCCGATGGACCTGGCCAACGAGGTGCAGGAGCTGCTCTCACCAAAGGACATCCCACAGGGGACCACCCGCCTGCTCGCCGAGCGCGGCTACTCGCAGACCGGCTACTACGACGAGTACGTCTCGCGCATGCCGACGCCCGAGGAAGCGACGCTGCTCGGGTTGCAGCCCGGCACGACGGTCCTGCTGCACATCCGCACCGGCTACACCGTGAAGCGGCCGGTCCGGGTGTCCATCAATGTGTTCGCCGGTGACCGGAACCGGATCGTCAGCACCCACGGCGACGCCAGCGTCATCGCCTCGTTCCGGCCGGAGGAATCCACACAATGATCATCACGCCCGCCCGGCTGAGCGACGTCGACATCATCATGAGCTGGCGGCGCGAGCGCGTCGCCTGGCTCGCCGCCAGGGGCGAGGAGCAGTGGTCAATCCCGCTGCCGCGCTCCGCCGTGGCATCGACAGTCTCGGCCGGACAGACGTGGATGGTCTGGGAGAACGATGACCCAATCGCCACGATCACCCTGACCGCGTACGTGGACGTCGACAACCTGTGGAAGCCCGACCGCGACCCCGAGGCCCTGTGGTACCCAGAGGACGATCCAGCCGACGCCCTGTACGCAGCGAAAATGATGATCCCGCTGCGCTACGCCGGCGAGAACCTGGGCGGCGAGATGCTGGACTGGGCCGGCGGCCGGGCCTACGAGGCCGGCCTGACATGGCTGCGGCTGGACTCGTGGACGACGAACCACCGGTTGCACGATTACTACCGGCGGCAAGGCTTCCGTCATGTCCGCACTGTGGAGTCACGGGTGTCGGGCGCCTGCTTCCAGCGGCCGTCCCAGCCGTACGCCAGCGGCCGGCTCAAGACCGAGGGAATCTGACCGCCTCGCCGGTTCCGCAACCGCCCCGGCGTGCCCCTCCGCGCTGTGATGAGCCACCCTTTGGCCTCCCGCCATACCCATCACACTCCCATAGCGATCGATCGTGCAGGACACCCCGGGCTCCCGGGCGGCAGTCCCGAGCGGGTTGACGGCGCCCCTAATCAGGGTAGGGCGGGGGCCCAGCATGATGGTGGTCGCAGGTGCGGATCTGTGTCGTCATTTGTGCCAACCTCGTGGGCGCCACCGGTCGGAGGGCGTGGTGTCCCCGCAGGCGGTGCTGACCAGGTTTAGGGTGCCGCGGTGGCCTCCGGTCGGCTCTTGGGTCTGGGCTGCGGGCTTCTGGTCGATGGACCGATTCCTGATCTTTCGGGGGTGGAGCGGTGGGCTATCTGCGACTGCTCGGGGATCGGCGTGTTCTGGTCCTGTGGAGTTCGGGTGCGCTGAGCGCGCTGGGTAATCGGTTGTACGGGCTTGCCGTGATGTGGGTGGTCTATGCGGCGACCGGTTCGGCTTCGCTGATGGGCCTGGTTGCGGTGGTTGAGTCGGTGCCCTACATCGTGCTCGGCACGGTGGGTCGGCGGTTGGTGGCCCGGTGTGCCTCGTTCGGGCGCCTGGCGGTCTTGGATGCTGGCCGGGCGCTGGTTACCTGCGCGATCCCGCTGCTCTCGACATCAGACCGTGGCGGGATGGTCGTGCTGCTCGCCCTGGTCGCGGTTCTCGGCGCGCTGGGTGCCCTGTTCGACCCGGCGCTCGGGGCGTTGACGCCGGAGATCGTTGGGGAGGGGCAGGTCCGGCAGGTCACTGCGCTCGTTGATTTGACCACGCGGCTCGCGGCGATCGTCGGGCCGGGTTGTGTGGGTCTGATCCTCCTGGTCGTCTCTGAGCCGCAGCTGTTCGTGCTCGATGGGGTCACCTTCGCCGTGTCGGCGTTGGCGCTGTGCTGGCTCGGGGCGCACACGCGCCGCGCGACCTCGACGCGTGCGGTCGTCGGTCCGTCGGGGGCCGGGCGGGCACGGGCGGAGGCTCCGGCGGCGTGGCCGGTGCTGCGCGCGTATCCGGGTGTCGCGGTGGCTATTGCCCTGCACGGCGCCGGGTTTTTCGTGGCGGCGGTGACGGCGCTCGGGATCCCGGCGGTCCTGGTGGCTCGGCTGGGACAGGGGGCCGGCGGTTACGGGTTGGTCCTGGCAGCGATTGGTGCGGGCGCTCTGGCCGGCAACGTCGTAGTGGGGAATCTGCGCGCGCGGCGGTGGCTTCGGGTTTACTGCGGGGCTTGGGCGGTGACCGGAGTGGCGCTGGTCGGGATCAGCGTTGCTCGGTCGCTGCCGCTGGTCATGGCATGTGGGGTGCTGTCTGGGCTGGCGTCGCCGTTCGCCGCGGTGACGTTGCGGACCCGGCTGTCCCGGTTCACACCAGCGGTGCGGCTGCGGTTGCTGACGGTGGACCAGACCTTGATCCGTACGGCGGGCACCGCGGGGATGCTCGTGCTGCCTTTCGCGATCGACGCGGCCCCGGCGGGTGCGTTCGCTGGGGCCGGAGTGTTCCTGGTCGTCATGGCGGGGTGTGCTGGGCTGGTTGGGCGTCGGGCCCGGGTGACGGTGCGGGCGCTGCCCGCCGCTGCGGTGCGGGTGCCGGGCCATTGCACTGGGACTGCGAAAGCTCCGCGTAGAGCTGCTCCATCTCGGCGACCTGGTCATGCGGGACTCACCCCTGCCGCTGGCGGCTGGTCACCGCTGCCCCTCGACGTTGCGACCGAGCGTGGCGATCACCTCGTGTAGCTCGCGGCACCCTGGTGTGGTCGGGAAACGCGCTGTTAGGGCGCTGTCGAGTGCGCGAAGTTCCTCACAGATGCGGGCGGAGCCTGTGAGCTGTGCTGCTGAGGCGCTGCGCATTCCGAGTGCGATGGCCCGCTCGGGTTCTGGGTCTGTCGTTGCCAGGACGGTGTTGGCGAGTTTGGCCAGCAGGTGGCCTCGATCCCGACGGAGGTGCTCGCCTGTTGCCTTGATCTTGGCTTCGAGGATGCGGACGGCCGTGGCTGCCTGCCCGCAGGCCCGGTAGCCGACAGCGGATTGTTCATCCAGCTCGCCCAGGCTGTATTGGTGCAGGTAGACCGGCGCGTCGGGCTCGACTTCGGTGGGGTAGTCGCGCAGTAGCGTGCGCGCGTGTTCGAGTTTCCGCTGGAATCGGGTGGCGTCGCCGTAGAGGGCCCAACCGCGGGCTTCCTGCTGCGTAGCCAGCGCCTGCAGGCGAGGGCTCGTCGCGCCGGGTACCTTGCCTGCGGCGGCAGCGAGTTCAATGACGTCGCGGGCATCGTTGTCGAGCAGCGCGATGTTCGCTTTGCGGATCATTAGGTATGCCACCGTGGCGTAGTCGCCGGTGGCCTGGGCCCACTGTCCGGCGCGGTCGGACCAGTATCGGGCTGCGGTGGTGTCGCCGAGGTCTTGGTGCAGCCAGCCGGCGAACTCGCCGTACTGTGCGAGCAGCCGCAGCACGGGCGCGGTGCTGCCGGGTGGGGCGGTACGTCGGAGCTGGTCGAGGACTCTGATCTGGGCAACGGTGGTTCCGATCAACTGGCGGGGACCGAGCATCTTGTCCGCGGTGAAGTGCTCGGTCAGCAGCCGCCCGAAGTAGTCGAGCGCCTGTGGATCCACCGCCTTGTCGCCGGCGAGTACCTTCGCGACGCGGTCGGCTTGATCGGGGTCGGTGACGCCGGCTGGCAGGATTGTGCGGAGCAGGCCGCTGGCCATGAGCTCGCCGAGCTGGCGTCGAGACAGCTTCACCAAAACCGTCCTCCCGTCCGGCGTCCGCAACTGCAAGGTCACGCTATCGCCTTGACCGTCATCGGGGTGCAGGCCGGCCAGCGGAATGGTCGTGCGTCTTCTCGCCGACGCTGCGCCGGCCGGGGCCAGGGAGCGCAACAGCATCAGCAGGCCGCCGGCATTCAGTGCGGTGTCGATGCCTTCGACCCACTCGGTGGCGGGCAGATGCTCGCCGTGCTCGACGCGGCACAGTCGGCTGTAGTCGTAGCGGGCCCGCGCGGCGAGGGCCCGCAAACTCATGCCCGCCTCCGTGCGCAGGTGGTGCAGGACCACGCCGAATACGTGGCGTACGGCGTCGCTGTCTGCCTCCATGCAGGGGAGCCTCCGATCCAGTGCCGCCGATGTTGCCGCAACACTGGTCCACTTCTCAACCGCCGGCCCGGCGACGACGCTGGGTGCATCGGACAGACGACCGGCTCGTTCCGGAGGAGCGAAATGTCCCTCACGATGTTCTTCGACAAGGTCACGGTTGGCGAGATGATGACCACCTGGCCGACCACGCCGGCGCTTCATCAGTTGCCCGACGACAGCTGCGTCCTTCGCACCATCAACGCAGACCTGATCAACGGCTACCTCCACACCGGCACGGCGCCAGCAGAACAGCTCATCGTGATCAAGGGCGGGGCGGCGCTGCACACCCGGGCGTACACCACGAACGGCTACGCCGACCCGGACAAGATCGCGAAGTGGCGCGGCCGCGGTTACACCGTCCAGCTGCGCAACCTGAACCGCTGGTGTCCAGCGGTGCATGCGATCTGCTGGGCGATCCAGGACGAGACGGGGTACGGCTGCTACGCGAGCGGCTTCGTTACCCCCGGCGGGGGGCAGGGGTTGTATCACCACTGGGACCAGAACCTGGGCCTGATTTACCAGATGGCCGGTCACAAGACCTGGCAGATCTGGCAGCCCGAGGTCGAGGAACCTCACGATACGCACTTCGCGTCCAACACCTCACCGGGCAGCGATGTCATCGACCGCTTGAAATCGAGGCGTCCCGACTTCGAGTTCGACCTCGGCCCCGGTCAGGTCTTGGTGCTGCCGCGCGGCTGGATGCACAACCCGCACGCTCGGGGCCAGACGCAGGACAGCGTCCACGTGACGTTCGTGGCCCGCGAACTCACCGGCTTTTGGATCGCCGGGAAGCTGACCCAGGCCGCGCTCACTTCGACGCCGCTGCGGCAGGCAATCCCACCCGCCGGTGTTGTAGACGCCGCCGCCTTCGCCGTTCAGGTCGCCAGAGCACGAGACTTGCTCACGCAGTGGCTGGCCGGCGCCGATGTCGACGCCCTGGCCGCCGCTCTGCTGCAGGCGGCACGCACCGAGCCGAACGCGGACTACGTCTCTGACGCACCGCCACCTCGCTCCACCGGCCGCCACCCATCGGCCCGTTGATTCGGGACTTCTCCGGCGCACCGGGCGCCGGCGATCCATACACCCAAGGAGGAGTCGTGACCGTCACGACCGCACTGCCGGTCCAGGCCGACCAGGACCCCCAGACCCTCGTCGACCCGGAGACCTTCGACAAGCTCGCCGTGCACTTCGCCGCCGTGCAACAGGTCACCAATGCCTATGCCCGGCGGGCGATCGGGCAGATGCTGCTCATGCTGAGGGCGCACGCCGACTCGCAGCACGACCCGGACTTCGGCCGGCTGCTGCCCGACGGCCGGTCGTACCGCGTCGTCCCGACCGAGCCCGTCGACGCGGCCTGGCACGTGTCGTTGCAACACACCGAGCCGTACGCCGCCGCCTGCCAGCAGATCGCGGGTAACTTCGTACACCACGTGCCGATCCTGACCGAGGGCATGGCGGACGGCTCCTCCATCGCGTACACCCGCCAAGCCCTGGCGGCGACCGGCTACCACATCGACCCGGAGTTCTGGGACGGCGAGGCGAAGTCGTGCTGCCCGCCGAACCCGGGGATCTGAGAGGGCTACTAACCGATGCGCAGTGACTGGAGTGTGCTACCCGAGGCCGTCACGAAAGGGATAGCCGACCGGGTCGGCGACACGCACATCACCCCCGCTACGACCGGTGACCACGCGGAGATCGCCGCGACCGTCACCGGAACGAACGGGACGGTGTTCGTCAAAGCCGCCCACACCGACTTCGGTGTCCGTTCACTGCGCTTCGAACTGCGGGTGAGTGAGGCCGTCAGCTGGTCTCACTCACCCGCCGTCGAGTGGCACTTCGAGACGGCTGGCTGGTTGGTGGTGGGCTTCGAGCACTGCGACGGCCGACACGCCGACCTGTCGCCCGGAAGCGCCGATCTGGATCTTCTCAGTGACGCGCTGACGATTCTCGGCAAGACACAAGCACCCGATGTGCCGCTTTTCAGTCCGACCGCACGGCTCGGGTTCGCACACCCAGCCATGCACGGCCACACCCTCGTTCACACCGACCTCGGCCCGGCCAACCTGATCGTGGCCCCACGCGGCCTGCAGATCGTCGATTGGGCGATGGCGACCAAGGCCGCACCATGGGTTGAGCTGGCCATGCTCACCCAATGGTTGATCAGCGCCGGGCACACGCCGCACCAGGCTGAACGGTGGCTAGCGCGACACCCCTCCTGGAGGCTGACCGATTCAGACGCGTTGGACTACTTCGCGACGAAGAACGCGCAGAAATGGGCGTCGAAATCGGCGGGATCGACCACGGCTTGGATGCACGACCTCGCAGCTTGGACGTCGCAGTGGGCGGCCTACCGCTGCCAGACCGGCACGACTGGTTGACTGGCACACAAAGCAGGGCGCCGCCCCGCCGCTGGTCCTCCAGCCGCACTCGCCTGATCTAACGTTTTAGCAGCTCCCGAAGATGGCGGTGACGCTGGGGACCCGGCTGTCCCGGATCGCGCTAGCAGTGCGGCTGCGGTTGCTGACGGTGGACCAGACCGTGATCCGTACGGCGGGCACCGCGGGGATGCTCGTGCTGCCTTTCGCGATCGACGCGGCCCCTGCGGGTGCGTTCGCTGCAGCCGGAGTGTTCCTGGTCGTCGTGGCGGGGTGTGCTGGGCTGGTTGGGCGTCGGGCCCGGGTCACGGTGCGGGCGCTGCCCGCCGCTCCGGCGCCTGCTTCCAGTGGCCGTCCCAGCCGTACACCAGCGGCCGTAGGCGAGAGTGTCCGCCGTGGTGGTCTTCCCGGAGCCGGGCATGCCTTCCAGGACGACGAGTCTGCCCGCCCGGAGGTGAGGGCTAGAAGAGCGCTTCGGGGACGTGCTGCTGGTCATGGGCTGCTGCCGGGTTGAGGGGGCGCATCGGAGGCGCAGCGGCGCCGCGGACGTCCGCGCGGGTGAGGATCCAGCCGGCGAGGGTGCGCGTGTTCAGCAGGCCCGGCCCGGTGATCGTGTCGAGGATCAGGTCGCTGCCGGCCACGACGCTGATCCGACCGACAAGCGTGACGCCGTCGCGCAGCGCCGCGATCTCCCGAGCGGACGCAAGTGGCGGCGTGGTCAGGCCGTAGGTCGCGGCGAGGTCGTGGATGCGCGGCTGCCGAATGGTGAGCCGGGCATCTCCGCCGATGTGCGAAACGGCGCGGTGCCACGCGTCGCGGAGCTGCTCCACGCGCTGCTCTGGGTCGCCGAGGTGCCACCACGCGCTGACCTTGCGGTCTCGGCGGATCGACTCTCTGCACTCGCCGAGCCCACTGATCAGCCGTTCCGCGCGCCGCACCGCTGGTAGCGGTCCCTCGGCGAGCCAGGCGAAGGTGATGGCAGCCTGTTCGGTGAGCCGGTCGTTGCCGCGCTCCAGGGCAGTGAGCCCCACCTTGATCAGCCCGGGTGCGAACCAGGCGAGGTACAGCCCGAACGTGCGAGGGTCGGTGAGCTCATCTCCGCGGGCGAACCGGCGGCCCGGGTCCGCGGCCTGGCACGGCGGGCACTGGCTACCGGCGGCATCCAACTCGATGTGGTGACGATGCGGGCACAGCTGCTGTCGGCGGGTCTCGCGGTTCCAGATGCCGATGCATCGGCGAGGTCCGTGCAGGTGCCAGCCGACGAGCTGCCCGACCGCGAGCGGCTGGTGGCGGGTCGTGCCGTCCGCGGCCGCGAGCGCCAGGTTGGCGCTACCCGATGTCCAGACGATCCCGGTATTGAGCAATGCATTGTTCGGCTGCGGCACGGTCCTACCTCCCGTACAGGTAGTCGCAAGTTCTTCCTGATCAGGTGCACGACGTCACAGAGCGCGTCACCCGGAGAGTCCGGCACGTGCAGGTGGTTGCGCAACATGTCGCCGCCGGCGAGTCGCCCCCGGACGCCCATCTTCAAGTCCTTTGGATTCCGGGCTGCGTCGCTGCCGAGCAGCAGCGCGTACACCGTCACCGGCGTGCTAGTGAGGTACGCGTCCTGCCGGCGACGTACCCGGCGCCGAAGTACCCGACCCCTGGGGAGCATCCTCCGCCGAGTTCACCGCCTGCGCCGCCATGATCGAGCAGGCGGCCGACTACCACCTCCGATAGCCACGAGACACCCGCAACACGCGCATACCACCCGCTAAACTGCCTCGATCGCGTCCGGCACCGAACCCCCGGAGTGGTAACCCGCATGGCCCTCTACAGCGCCCAACGCCTACGCCGCCTACGCCTGCTCGTCACCGGCGGCGGCACCGGCGGACACACCTACCCGGCGCTGACCGCCATCGTCACACTCCAAGAACGGCTCGCCGAAGCCCACGCGACCCCCGAACTCCTCTGGGTCGGCGTCGCCGACGGTCTCGAAGCCACCATCGCCCAACGCCACCACATCCCGTTCAAGGCGATCACCACCGGGAAACTGCGACGCTCACCCAACCCCCGCGAACTCGGCCGCAACATCGTCGACGCCTTCCGCATCCCCATCGGCATCGCGCAAGCCGCCCTCACCGTCGCCCGCACCCGCCCCGCCGTCATCCTCAGCACCGGCGGCTACGTCTCCGTCCCCATCGGCCTCGCCGCGAGGCTCTTCGGCGTCCCCTACCTACTACACGAACAAACACTCATCCTCGGCCTGGCCAACCGCATCCTCGCCCGCGTCGCCACCCGCATCCTGCTCAGCCACGAAGCATCCCTAGACCACCTGGCCCCCCGCGCCCGCCAACGCGCCGTCGTCACCGGTAACCCCATCCGGCCCGCCGTCCTCCGCGGCAATCCCGCGAAGGCCCTCACCGCCTACGACCTGAACCCCGACGTACCCCTCGTCCTGGTCACCGGCGGCGCTTCCGGCGCCCAACAGATCAACAGACTGGTCGCCCAGGCGCTACCGCACCTCCTCGCCCACTGCCAGATCGTGCACCAATGCGGCAGCCTCAACCACGCCGAGATGCAGCAGGCCGCCCGCGACCTACCTCCACCACTCGCATCCCGCTACCGCGTCATCGACTTCATCCACGACGACATGCCCGACCTCCTCGCCGCCGCCACCGTCGTCGTCGCCCGCAGCGGCGCCGGCACCGTCGCCGAACTCACCGCCCTCGGCAAACCCAGCATCCTCATCCCCTACCCCCACTCCGCAGGCGACGAGCAACGCATCACCGCCCGACACCTCACCAACACCGGTGCCGCAGTCATGCTCGACGGCGACCAAGCCACCCCCGAACACCTCACCCACACCCTCACCCACCTCCTAACCAACCCCGAACACCGCACCGCCATGGCCCACGCCGCAGCCGCGCAAGGCCGCCCAGACGCCGCCGGCCAAGTCGTCACCGAAATCCTGCGCGCCGCCGCATAACCCAGGGGCCGACGCCCTGCACCACCTCATCGACAACCACCCCGGGCGACCGCCGTGCTCTACCTCGAGGTGTCCGACGACGAAACCGTCCGCCGCCACCTCGCCCGGCCTTGAACATCCCGATCACCGCCGAGCAGATGCGCCAGTGGTACAGCCACCCCGACCTGCTCGACGTCCCCCGGATAAGCCGTGCGCCTTCCTGGCAGAGCCTCAGGTAGCCTTGTGGCGTGAGGGGCCGCTAGCTCAATCGGTAGAGCTGCTGACTTTTAATCAGTAGGTTCGGGGTTCGAGCCCCCGGCGGCCCACCCAAAAAGCGCCTTTTACCTGCGCATATAGCCAGACATCTTCTTGATGAGTGTAGATGTAGTCGCTTTGCGTCGCGGCGGATCGCGCTAAGTCACCGTCTGTCAGCCGTGAGAACTTCGATCCCTCCGTGGGTATCGCCTAGCCTGACGAATATGAGTGATCACTTGCGGGCTGCTGGTGCTCGCCGCGCAGGCGCAGGAGCGTGGCCGGATGAGCAGTGTCGGTCTTGTCACCAGCCGTAACCCAAGGACGGCCCTGAGCCAATCTTGTGGGCTGCACGGGATGAGGCGGGTGATCGTGGGTTGGCGGTAGGTATGGCCCAGCTTCCGCGAAGGTGGCGATCCGGATGCGGCCGGCCCTAGGGTGGCCGGCCGCATCCGACGCTGTCCTTGGTCAACCCAGTCTGGCCGCGTGGTGTGGTGCGGGCGGGCCCCGCCGTTAGATGTGCGGTGACCGTGTCGCGGAGCGGGATGTCCTGTCTGGGTTGGTCGTATCGGTCAGGCGGCCCGTGGGCGGCGGGGAACCAGCGCGGCGGCGGCTTCGGCTTTATCGCGTTCGACTTCGAGTTCGACGATGACGGAGGTGTAGGTGTCGCTGGTGATCGTGATGGTGGAGTGCCCGAGTAGTTCTTTGACGTCGGTGAGGTCGGCGCCGGAGGCTTTCAGGTAGGTCGCGGCGCAGTGCCGCAGGTCGTGCAGTCGGACCGGTGGCAGGCCGGCATCGCGTACCAGGCTGTCGAAGCGCTTGCTGACGGTGTCCGGGTGCCACTTCTCGCCGTTTGGCTGCACAAAGAAGAATCCGGTGTCCGGCCACTTGCTGCCCGAGACGAGCCGCCAGCGGGCTCGGCGGGCGAGGTAGGCGCGCCACGCGGCGGCGGTGAAGCTATCGAGCGCGAACGTGCGGTTGCCGGACTCGGACTTGACTTTCTTGTCGACCGCTTCGTAGCCGACGGTCGTGCGCTGCAGGTCGACGGTTACCAACGCGTCGTCCAGGTCGACGGTGGTGTCACGCAGGCCGAGTGCCTCGCCGCGGCGCATCCCTCGGTGCATGATGCCCACGAACACCGGATAGAGGGCGATGTCGTGATCTTGGGCGTAGTCGAGGAAGATGCCGGCTTGCTCGGGGGTCCACACCATGACGGGGCTGGGTTTTTCCCCGGTCTCGCGCCACCGTGCGACGGCTTTGGCGGTCCAGACGCGGGGTTTGGGTTGCTTTCCCGAGGGCAGTTCGACGTGCTTGGCTGGGTTGAAGCCGATGAGCCGGTTGTTGGACCGCGCCATCGCGTCGTTGAGTGCCTTGCGCAGGACGGCGCGGATGCGTTGCATGGTCGCCGGTCCGGTGGTCCGTACCCCTCGGACGGTTGCGCGGATCTGCGGGTCTTCGCTGTGCCGGGCGATCTCTATGGCTGTGTTGCGGTCGGTGATCGCGGTGAACATCGCTGAGATGTGTTCGACCCGTAGCTTCACCAGGGGGACCGCGCCGAGGTGCGGGATCAGGTGCACTCGGATCTGGCAGTCGTAGGCGCGCTTCGTGCTCGGCTCGATTCTGCGCCGCGATTCCAGCCACTGTCGCAGGTATTCGCCGACGGTCATGTCGACGCTGGCGGGAAGGCCGGCGTTGACCCGCTTGGTGATGGTGTCGCGGTCAGGCATCGGGGCTCCGGCTTTGACCTGCTGGAGGAGGTCGGCGATCTCGGTCGCGAGAGCGGTATCGTCGCCGGCGAGAGCCAGCAGAGCGATGGCCTGACTGCGGTCTCGCGCGGCGTCGTCGCGGCCGTCGAAGGTGTGGCGGCGGAGCGGGGACCGACGGGTCCCGTCGGTCCTTTTCGGCAGTTCGAGTTGGTATCCCCACTTGCCGTGGTGCGAGTTCCAATTGCCGCCGGCACGGCGGAGCTGCGGGCATCGTGTGCCGAGTTTCTTGCCGTTGAGGTCGCGGCAGGTGCAGATCTTGTGGATGGATCCTTCCGCCATGGTGCTGTGGCTCCTTGGGGGTTGTGGGGCAGCCGGTGGCTGCGGACTTCCGTACGGGTGATCGACGCGTGACTTCGGCGGTCGGTCAAGTCGCAGGCGGATCGGGCGGTTGGTCATCGCTCGCGGGTAGCTGCAGAGCGTGCAAGATCGCCGCGACCGGTACGCGGTACCGGCTGCCGAACCGCAGCACCGCGACCGGGAACCGGTCGTGCTTGGCGAGTTCATAGGCGGTGGCGCGGGACAGACCAAAGATTTGCGCCGCAGTGGCGATGTCGGTGATCAGCCCTAGGTCGTGGATCCGTTCGACGGTCCAGAGGGCGCCGTCGGGTCGCCTGCTTTCCGTGCTGGAGTGGTCGGCGCCGATGTGATCGGGCGTGGTCATGGCATGCTTCCTTTCAAGGACGAGGGGTGAAGCTCGCCGCCGACCTGAATTGGGCGGCTGCGGTGTGGCATGGTGCGCGGATGTGCGGTAGGCCCGCGTGGGTGATGGGCCTACCCATTGAGGCGGGTGGCGCCGAGATGGTTGGGCTGCTCGGGCCGGCACAGGGGTCGCGGCAGTTAATGGCAGGGTGGAGCTTCGGGTGACGCCGAGAATGCCGGGAATGCGTCCCCTTCACGGCCAGGATGCTCGGTGCGCCCTAGAGCGCGGGTGTCCGTGGCGCCCGCTCCGCGCGCCCGGCTTCGCGGGGGTCTGTCCGTGGGTCTGCGCTGTAGCCGGTGGCGGGCAGGACGGACAGGTTTCGGTGTGGCCGGCCGGGGTGGTTAGGTTGTCATCGCCAGGACGTGGTGGGTCATCTCGTCCCAGGCGACACCGAGTGCGGTGCATTGGTCGTCGAAGCAGAGTGCGAGAACCTGCCCGCCGGAGCCGTCGATGAAGGCGTAGCTGACCGCCGGTTGGCGCGCCGCCGCTGGGTGGGTCTCTATGACGAGGCTCCACCGGTCGCTGTGAAGTGCGACAGCAACGGGGTCGCCGCGCAGGTTCCGGCCTACCTGTAGAGCAGCGGGCGGTGGCGCGGCGACAAGTTGTACGGCCTCGTCGATGATCGTGGCTGCCTGGGGAATCTCGTCTACCGGTGCGGTCAGGACCAGCACTGGGAAGAAACCTGGGCGGTCGGCCCGGGCGGCGTTGGTCAGCCCGGCGGCGAGTTGACTCGCTGCCCGCCGTCGTTGTCGTTGGGCGACCGTCGTGGTGGCAAGGTGGGTCGTCGCCGGTCGTACGGTGACGACTGGCCAGGTGAGGTTGTCCTGCTGGCGCGGGTTGTGCGAGGCGCGACGCGCCGACGCACCGGTCGTCGGCGGCAGGCTGTCGGGTCGATAGGAGTCAGACACTTGTTCTCCTCGGTGAGCATCGATGGCGGTGGCGTGGCGTAGGCGCCACAGGCTGTTGACTCGGCCCATGTGCACCCACAAGCCGCGTCGGCGGGCCTGCCCGGCTAGATGCGCGGCGTCGGGGCCGAGCTTCCAGGCGGTGGTACCGCCGATGAACAAGGCGTCGATGGCGTGCCAGGGCACCGCGTGTGCCTTTAGGCCGTCTTCGGCGACGAGCGCTGCCGGTTAGCCGGCCGCGCGAATCTTGCCGAGCATCGGTTCGCTGCAGCGGAGCGTGGAGGCGGCGTCTGCGACGACATCGGGCGCGGACACGAACGCGCAGCGGTTGGCGCGGTCGGCCCGTCGGGACAGCCACCGCAGGTACGCGGCGTCTCCGGGGTAGCGGTCGGGGTTGAAGCATCCGTTGTCGGTGCACCAACCCAGCTCTGCATGCAGGACGTTTCCCGAGGAGGGGGCGGCGATCATCGCGGGGTGGCAGGCGTGGATGGCCTCACCGACACGAGGGCCGGGGGCGGTGGCGTAGTAGCGGACGAGTGGCGGCGACGGCGGCGAGGCTGGTGGCGCAGGCGACGGTCTTGACCCAGACCTGCCCGGGCATCGCGACCCATATCGGCAGTCCGGCGAGGGCGAGGAACGGCACGGAGTCGACGGGCGCGCCGACGCAGGTGGAGGCGAGGGCGGCCCACATCCAGCCGTAGGCGCGCAGCCGCTGGTAGACCAACAGGTCCGTCATCGAGGAACACGCAGGCTGAGGCCAGCGCGAGACAAGGGGAGGCGAGCTGCGCGCACAGAGCCGCTCCGGCGGCGATGCACAGCAGCGTGACCGCGCGGCCGGCGATCTGGTGGACCGCGTCGCGCAGCAGCAGGGTCAGTCAGGCGCTGGCGGTGCCGGCGGTCGCGGTGAAACCGAAACCTACGGGCACCAGACCGTAGCGGGCGGTCAGCAGGTTCGCGGTGACGATCGTGGCGATCGCCGCTCCCACGGCGGGACCACGCCGCGTCAGCAGGTGATGAGTGGAAATGGCAGAGATCAAGGATGACAACGGACGTTCCTTCGATGGTGGAGGTGGGGTTGCGTGGCAGCAGCGGGTGGGCGCCTCGTCGCAAACTCGACGGGCGCCCACCCCGGGTGGGCGCCCGTCGAGGCGTTGGGGCGGCTGGTGGCGAGGTCAGGGCGGCGGCTGCCAGCGGAGTCGGGCGATGTGGTCGACGCCGTGGTCGCTGCGGGGTCGGGCAGCGCGGGACCAGCCGGGCGTGGGCGGCCGGGCGGCGATGACACGCCACCCAGCCGCCCGCAGGCTGGCCCCGGACTCGCCCTGCTGGGTGTAGGTGACCAGGCGTCGGTAGCCGAGGGCTTTCGCGGCTCTCCAAGCGGCGCCGTAGAGCATGCTGCACCCGTTGGGAAAGCTGTCGGCGACGGCGACGCGGGTGACTTCGAGGGTGTGGCCGTCGTCGAGCATCCGCGCGACGGGCCGGCCGACCACCGCCACCCCGACGAGAACGTCGTCCTGGGCGATGCCGATCGAGAATTTGTGTCCTCGGGGCGGGCGGTGGTGGCGGTGCCAGTCGGTGATGAACTGGCCGGCCTGGGCGAAGGTGACCGGCACGAGGCGCAGACTCACCTCGTGTCCTGGGCCAGATACGGGCGGAGGCGGGTGATGGCCTCGCGGTGGAACTGCTCGGCGATGTCGATGCCGAGGTAGCGCCGGCCGAGGTGCATCGCGGCCAGGCCGGTGCTGGCGGCGCCGGAGAACGGGTCGAGGACCACGCCGCCGGCGGGGCAGCCGGCGGCGATCGCCCGTAGTGGTAGGTCGATGGGGAATGGGGCGATGTGGGAGCCGCGGTAGGGGCGGGTGGCGATGCGCCACACGTCCCCGGGGTTGCGGCCCCGGACGTGCGTGGCGGTGTGGGCGTGTCCGAGCGGTTTGAGGTTGCCCGCCGCGGCGCGCGGCTCGGTGGTGTCGGTGGCGGTGTACTTGCTGCCGTAGGCGGTGGCGCCTCGGCGGCGGGCGGTCGCGCCGATCCCACCGGTGGAGCCCTTGCGGGCACCGCCGATGACTCGGGATCCGTCGGCTGCCGTCGGGTGGATCAGGGGTATCCGGATGGGGTCGAGGTCGAAGAAGTAGGTGGGTGACGGGGTGAGCAGGAACAGCAGTTCGTAGGTGGTGGACAGGCGGTCACGGAC
Organism: Micromonospora sp. WMMD980; assembly: GCF_029626035.1. NCBI lineage: Bacteria > Bacillati > Actinomycetota > Actinomycetes > Micromonosporales > Micromonosporaceae > Micromonospora > Micromonospora sp. WMMD980. The sequence continues at coordinate 5,218,433 of NZ_JARUBE010000003.1, read as the reverse complement.
GGACTCGGGCATCGGGTTGGTCTTGGACCAGATGATCGCGTTGCGCAGCCACCAGCCGTCGGCTTGTAATGCGAACGCGACCCGCCAGGGCACGCCGAGGAGGTTCTTGGACGCGATGCTGTCCTGCGCGCGGGGGCGTGGTGGGCGCCGGCCTCCGGGTTGTGGCCTGCCTGCTTGGGGTGCTCCGCCGGAGGCGCTGCTGTAGCTGTCGCCGAGGTTGAGCCAGCACGTGCTGGTAGGTATGAGCACGCGCCGCACCTGGCGGAATACGTCGACCAGTCGGTCGACGTATTCGTCGAGGGTGGGTTCGAGTCCGTACTGCGGGTCGGACCATCGGGCGGGGCATCGCCGGCAGGTTGCGCCATCTACCCGACGGCGGGCGTTGTGCGGGCAATCGGGGTTGCCGCCGCTCCAGCGGCCGGTGCCGTAGTCGCGTAGGCCCCAGAACGGCGGTGACGTGACGACGCAGTCCACGGACGCATCGGGCATCGTGGCCAGCACCCTCTGGGTGTCGCCGAGGTAGAGGGTGACCGGCCCTTCCTGGTGGTACTCGTAGCGGCGCAGGCCCTCGGCCGTACGGAATCGCTCTTCGGTCATGAGGGCACCTGCCAGCGGTGCGGGCACAGCAGCAGCCGCAGCGCGGCTGCGGCCTGTTGCGGGACGACGCCGTTGCCCAGGACCCGCAGCGCGCCGGTACGCGGCAACGCCAGTTCCGGTGCGGTCACCCAGTGCTGGTTGAGGCCCATGAGCCACTCCACGAACGGTGGGGCGAGCACGGGTTTGCCGTGTTGTCCGGCCTGGGTCGCGTCGGGGGCTGGGCGGCCGACGAGCAGTTCCCAGCGGGCGACGGCGGCGGCGTAGTCGCCCCACCGGTTGGTGTCGAGATCGCCGAGGCCTGCGACGGTGGTGCGCAGGTCCGCGCCGCCGTCGCCATGCCGGCCAGGCCCTCGGGCGTCGGACGCGCGCGGGGTCGGCAGGGTACGCGCGGGCACCCGCACCGCCGCCGAGGGCAGCGTGAGGTCGCCGTGCGAGCCGCGCTGCCCGGGGCAGCCTTTCGTTCCGTCGGTGGCGCGGGGCGTGGGTAGCAGAACCTGTGACAGCGGCGGCCGGAACCCGGCTCCCGCTTTGCGTCCGGGGGTGCCGGTGTCGCTGGCTCGCGGGGTGGGGAGCAGAAGGCGCGGCTCAGATGGCTTGCCTCCGGGGTGTGGTTGGTAGCCGCGGACGGCTGATTCGAGCGTCGGTCGCCAGGTGTCGCGGTTGGTTCCGCTCATGTAGCCGGTGCCGCCTCCCGCGGTTGGCGTGGGCAGTAGCTGCCGAGCGATGCCGGCCAGGCCCGGTCGGCGGGTCGCGCCGGCGGACAGCGATCTGTTGGACCCGCTTCCCGCTGCGGTGGGTGTGGGCAGGAGTCCGTGGGTGGAGCCGGACGGTTCGATCAGGTCGGGTAGGCCGTGTTGGTGGCCGGGTCCTTTGCCGTCACGGGCGCATGGTGTTGGCAGCGTCCGCACCCCCTCGAAGCTGGTCGGCGGGTACGGCGAGCAGGAACAGCCGGTCGCGGCGGTGGGCGGCGCCGATGTCGGATGCGCGTAGGCACGTCCAGCTCGTGTCGTACCCGATCGCGGCCAGGTCGGCTTCGACGACGTCGAATCCCCGCCGCAGGAGCGCGGCGACGTTTTCCACGAACACGAGCGGCGGTCGAAGCGCGCGAATGGCGTCGGCGACGGCGCTCCACAGGCTGGAGTGCTCTCCGGAGATCCCGGCGCGTTTGCCGGCGTTGGAGATGTCCTGGCAGGGGAATCCGGCGGTGAGGATGTCGATGGGCTCGACGCCGCTCCAGTCGACGGCGCGGATGTCGCCGAGGTTGGGCACGCCGGGCCGGTGGTGGGCGCAGACGGCGGCGGCGTGTCGGTCGGTTTCGGCGTACCAGGTGAGCTGGCCGCCGAGCACCAGCTCGACGGCCATGTCGAGGCCGCCGTAGCCGGTGCACAGTGATCCGATCCGGGGTGGGAGGTGCTGCTCAATGGCGCACCTCCGGTCCCGGCGTGGCCACCGCGTCGTTGCCCGCCTGCGTCGGCGGGTCGAGCTGCGGGCAGGTCCACGGCCCGCAGCCCGGCACGTCCGTTGCGGTCTCGGTGCGCGGGCGGAGGGTGACCTGGTCGAGGGGGACGCGCTGGCGGTGCAGGAAGAACTGGCCGCGCAGCGTCTGCCCGGCGGCGTTGGCACGCGCCGAGCCGTGTCGGATCGCGGCGTCGAACGCGATGGCGTCGTCCCACCCGGCTGGGTCGTCGCGGCGCAGCCGTGCCCATTCGGCGTCGGTGCGAAACGGGCATCCGACGCAGGCGCTGCGCGGGGTGTCCGCCAACCCGTGATCGGTGAGGTAGGCGAGGCAGTCCTTGCGCCGCCATCTGAGGTCGAGGAGGGGGAAGGTGTTGCGCATGTAGGCGACGTCGGAGTCACGGGCACGCCCGATCTCGTCGAGGCTGATCCCGATCGCCATCTCGGCGATCACACCGGCGGGAACTCGGGCGGGGTGTGGGTAGCCGAGGCGGCGCCGCACCTCCGCCTTGATCGGTTTGATCTTGTACTCGCCCGTGCATTGGCGCCGGGCCACCCCTCTTTCACCGTTGGGACCGAGGGTGAACAGCGGCATGCTGGCGAACCGGTGGGCCGGGTCGAGGGCGTCGCGGCGGATGTCGCCTGCCGCCACCCGCACGACCGGGATGCCTGCCCCGGCAGCGAGTTGCTCCAGGCGACGCAGGTGGGCGTAGACGGGAGCGGGTTCCCATCCGGTGTCGGCGAAGATCGCCGCGTCGAAGGTCGGGACCTGTCCGCGGGCTGCGAGCAGCAGCAGGGTGGAGCTCTGCACGCCGGCTCCGAGGCTCAGGTAGCGGTGGATGGGTGCGCTCACGCGATCACCCCGCCATCGCCGGGGTTCAGGATTTCTGAACCCGAGTGGTCCGGCGGCTGGCGGAAGATCAGCACGTCCTCGTGCGTGATCAGGTGCAGCGGGGTGCCTCGCGAGCGGGCCTTGCGGATTTGCTGCAGTTGGAAGAAGGACGGGCGGGCGATGAGTTGTCCGTCGCGGACCGCCGCGAGCAGCGCGACGCACCGCTCGGTGGGGGTCAGGCCGGCGCGGATGCCGGCGGCGATGACGGCCGAGGGTAGGTCGATCAACTGTCCCTGTTTGCGCCACGGTCGGGCGGTGACCACGACGGTGCCGCCGGGTCGCAGCAGCGTGGCGCAGCCGCGCAGGATCTGCTCGAAGCCGTCGGTGAGTCCGGTGAGGTCGCGGTAGGCGAGGTTGCCGCGGTCGGCGCCGTCGTTGTAGGCGTTGTCGAACTTGCCCACCCCGTGCTCGCCGGGTCGGACCAGGCCGTGCACGGTCGGCCCGTACGGCGGGGAGGTGACCACCAGCGTGACCTGGCCGGTGAGGGCGGCGGGCAGGAGCGCGGACAGGCGGGTGGCGTCGCCGCGGATGACCGATGCGCGGCCGGTGGCGCCGTGGTGGTGGGCGTGGGTGATGTTGGCGTCGGCGATGTTGGACCAGCGCGGCTCGTACTCGACGCCGATGGCGTCGCGGCCGGCGTGGATGGCCTCGACGAGGGTGGTGCCGATCCCGCACATCGGGTCCAGGACGAGGTCCCCGGGCTGGGTGTAGGCGTGCACCGCGTGCGCGGCGATTGCCGGGAGCATCCGCGCGGGGTGCTTGACCGACTCGGGCACGTAGCGGCCTCGTCGCTGCACCGGTCCGGTGCGCTGCGCGGTCGCCCACACCGACAGCCCTTCCGGCGGTGTGGGGTGGCTCTGCCGGTCCTGCGGCACGCCGTCGGGGTCCGGCTGGTCCGGGTCGCGGGTGGGGTGGTCAGTCACGCTGTTCACCTCCGTCGCGGCGACGTGCGCCCGGTACGGGGGAGAACACGAGCAGGTCCGCGTGGACCCGCAGGTGCGCCAACCACCGCGGGTGGGTGAGGGTGAGCAGTTCCTCGTCGGTGGCGTAGTAGGCGAACTGGTCGCTGTCGGTGTCGGCGGTGACGGCGACGATGTGCTGCAGGTAGCCCAGCCCGGCCTGGGCGGCGGCGGTGGCGACGGGGCTGAAGTCTTCCGGAGCGGGCGTCGTGGTGGGGCCGGTGACGACGAGGACGAGGCAGCCGCCGGGGCGCAGCAGCCGCGCGCAGACGGTCAGGAGCCATGCCAGGCGGACCCGGTTGACCGCGTCGTCGTGGTCCAGCGGCCAGGTCGCCACGACCAGGCTCGTCCTCCCCGCCACGGACGTGCGTCCCGCCTCGACGAGGTCGGTGGGCGGGGCGTCGGTGAGGTCGTCACCGAACCACGCGGCGATGTCGGGCACCGCGTCGCCGTCGTCGTCGACCGCGGCGGGGTCGCGGGGGGCGGTTGGGGTGACCGGTCCGATGATCACGCTCGACACCTCGGTGAACCAGGCCGGGTGGTGGCGGCGCCCTCCGGCCGCGCTGACGTCGGTGAGTGCGTGGTCGGTGGTGAGGTCGACGACGGCCTCACCGGGACGGGTGTAGGCGGCCACGAGCCGGTAGGCCAGTCGTGCGCCGACGCTGCGGCCGGTGTCGGTCGGGTCCTCGGCGGTGCGCCACACGGTGACCGGTACCGGCGGTTCGCCGGCGACTACGTCGATCAGGGTCGGGTCGGCCACGGGCGGGCCGAGCGGGTGGACGGGGACGGTGTGGTGCTGCGGCGTGTGCTCGCTCATCAGGTGTCGGCTCCGCGCCGCGCATGCAGTGCGCTGACTCTTATAAAGCCGCGTTTGTGTGCTCCAGCGAACGCCTGACCCGCTCACCGCGACTCACACGCACTCACCGCCACCGCCGACAGTTCACCCGCCACCGCATCCGACCTGCGGGTACGCGCTCACAGCGTCCGCCCGACGGCGGGAGGCTCCAGTCGCGTGCGAGGTGTCGCGGCTCGCTGATGCCCGGCAAGGATCGCGGCTGCGGGCCGCCCCCTCGCGCCGCCCGCCGGTCGGGCTTTGGCGGGGTGGCGGAGCGGCAGCGGCGCCCGCACCGGACTGGCCGGTGCGGGCGCCATCGGGCGCTACCATGGCGCGCTCAGGCGGCGGCTGCCCCCTGCCCGGCAGCCCCGCTCGTCGGGCGGCCCGGGTTGCGGCGGTGCTGCCGGGCCGCGCGCAGGTTCGCGCGCCGGCTGGCCTGCGCGGCGAGGTTCTGGGCTGCTTGCGGGGATGCCACGCCGGTGAGCACGCCGCTGGCGAGGGCCTCGGCGATGCGGGTGTCGATGCGACCGTGCCGCATCCGCATCGCCGCAGCGGTAATACCCAGACCAGCGGCAACCTTCTCGACCGATTTGCGGCCCAGGCGCACCTCAATCCACGGGAATTCGTCCTCGGCGTCGATCACCCCAAGCCGCACCGCCCGGTTGACCAGCACGTCCGGATGCCCGTAGGGCATCCGCGGTGTGCGCGGGCCGGTGACGTGCTCGACGTCGTCGACCGTGGTGTACTCCGAGGCCTGCTGGCGCAGCGTGAACCCGGCCCGCCACCCGAACCGGCACAACGCCGCGTAGGGAGCAGGTTGGGCGAGGTCCACCCGGTCGCGTAGCGCGGCCAGGAATCCCGCGAGGATCTCCGCCTCGAGGTCGTCGAGGTCACCGCCGTAGCTGGCGGCGAGCTGGCGGGTGTAGCGGCGCAGCACGGGCATCGCCATGCCGACCGCGGCGATGACCCACTCGGGACCGTCCAGGCGGGCCTGGCGGATGAGCTCCGCCCACACGGCGTCGCGTGCCTGCACGTCGCGCGGGTGCTCCAGCAGCCAATCCCGCACCTGCGTCAGCGGTAGCACACCCGCCGGCACGTTGAGGTCGCCGTCGGGATTGACCAGGTCGCAGTCGATGGTCAGCGGGTCGGGGTCGCCGGTCAGCGCCTCGAACGCCACCTGAGCGGCGTTCAACGGCGAGTCCGGCCAATCGGTAGGGGTCGCGGTCATGACGAGGTACTCCTCACGAGTCGGTGACCGCCGCCGCTTTCGGCGACGGCGAGGCACCCATTAGCCCCCCGACCGCTCACACCGGCTCACACCGCAGCTCAGCCCCCGAATACCCCCTGCGCAGGTGTCCGTTGCCAGCGAAGTTGAACTCCTTGCCATCGAATCTGGTTCGGATGGATTTTCTGCCACTACAGTTGGCCCACCCCGGTGATCGAGTCTGGAGTGGATGGTGGGATTGGCTCGGTCTGTGGCGGTGGAGCCCGGCCAGCAGGAGGTGGTGCTGGAGTTCGTCGGTGCCGCCGGGCGGCAGCGTGAGCCGTTGCTGGCGTGCCGGGCGATGGCGTTCGAGGACGTTGAGCCGGTGCGGCGTTTCCGCTGGTCGAGGGGTCGGCGGGATTTCGCCGGGTGGTGGTGGTCGGCCACGACGGGCCGGCACGTGGGCTACGAGTCCTGGCTCGAACGTGACCATGTGATGTTGCTGGACTTCGACCAGGAGGTGGTGGGTGTCGCGTCGCAGCCGTTCTGGTTGCACTGGTCGGACGGGACGCGGTCGCGTCGGCACGCGCCCGACTACTTCGCGCGGAGCGTGGACGGGACCGGCGTGGTGATCGATGTGCGGCCGGACGAGCGAGTCGCACCTGCTGACGAAGAGGCGTTCGCCGTGACGGCGTGGGCTTGCGCGCAGGTGGGGTGGGAGTTCCGCCGGGTTGGGGTGCTACCTGGTGTGTTGCTGAGTAACGTGCGGTGGTTGTCGCGGTATCGGCATCCCCGGTGCGGCCAGGACATCGATCTGGCGGACCGGTTGGGTGAGGTGTGTCAGCGGCCGAGGCCGTTGTTCGAGGCCGCCGCGGAGGTCGGTGACCGGCTCGCGGTGCTGCCGGTGCTGTTCCACCTGCTGTGGTGGCGGGTGCTTCGGGTTGATCTGGAGATCGAGTTGTTGCATCCGGGCAGCCTGGTGAGCGTCGCCGCCCAGGGCGGGGCCCTGCGGTGACCGGGCGGGGAAGGTTGGGGCCTGGTGATCGGGTCCGGGTCGACGGGGCGGTGTTGACGGTGGTCGGTGTCGCGGGGCCGGCGGTCCGGCTGGCCGATGCGATGGGCGTGGTCAGCACGGTGCCGTTGGCGGTGTTGCAGGCGTCACCGGGTTTCGCCGTGGTCGGCGCGGGAGCGCCGGCGGTGGTGCCGGCGGCTGGCCAGTTGGAGGATGTCCCGGCTGCCGTGCTCGAGCAGGCGCTCTGGTGGGAGCAGCACATTCTGGAAGTGCTGCATGGCCGCCGTCGTGACGGTGACGTCGGCGAGGGGCCGCGTCCGGAGTATGACCCGGTGGTGCAGTCGCTGGCCCGCAGGGAGCGGGCGAAGGTGGCCGAGCTGAACGCCGCTGGTTGCCCGGCGGCGATTAGTACGGTGCGTCGGTATCGGCTGCGTTATCAGGCGCAGGGGTTGTTCGGGCTGGTTGATCAGCGGGCGGCGCGGCGCACGCCGGTGTTCGGGCGGGTGGACGAGGCGGTGGTGGAAGCGATGCGCGCGGCGATCGCCGAGACCACGGACGCGTCCTCACGCACGGCCGGTTTCGTGCTCTGGCGCACCGAGCAGCTGCTCGCCGCCCGCGGTGATGCGGTGGTGGTGCCGTCGCAGCGCACGCTCTACCGGCTGTTCGACAAGCTCGCCGCGGGCAAGCACGTGACCGGGGCTGCGCGCACCCGCCGGTCGTTGGCCAACCGCCCGGACGGGCCGTTCGGGCAGGTGACGGTTTCCGCACCGGGTGAGCTGATGCAGATCGACTCGACCCCACTGGACGTGCTGGTCCTGCTCGATGACGGGGTGGTCGGCCGGGTGGAGCTGACCGGCATGATCGATGTCGCGACCCGCACGGTCACCGCCGCGGTGTTGCGTCCGACGACGAAGGCGGTGGACGCGTCGGTGCTGCTGGCGCGCACGGTGACGCCCGAGCCGATGCGTCCGGGGTGGGTCGACGCGCTGCGGATGTCCCGTTCGGTGCTGCCGCACCAGCGGCTGCTGAGCATCGATGAGCGGCTGGAACACGCCGCTGCCCGTCCGGTGATCGTTCCGGAGACGATCGTGTGTGATCACGGCAAGGTGTTCGTGTCGCACAACTTCCGGGCGTCCTGCCGGTTCCTGGGGATCAACTTCCAGCCGGCGCATAAGGCAACGCCGACCGACAAACCCCACATCGAGCGGATGCTGGCGTCGGTCGCGACCGGGTTCACGCAGTTCGTCGCCGGTTACACGGGCGCGAACGCCGAACGTCGCGGACGCAAGGTCGAGGACGGACCGTTGTGGTCGCTGCTTGAGCTGCAGGAACTACTCGACGAGTGGATCGTCGCGGCATGGCAGAACCGGCCGCATGACGGCCTGCGGGATCCGGTCAGCCCGGGGCGGGCGTTCACCCCGAACGAGAAGTACGCGGCGCTGATCGAAGCGGCCGGCTACGTCCCGGTGGCGCTGTCCGGCGCCGACTACATCGAGCTGCTACCGGCCCGCTGGCAGGCGATCAACGCCTACGGCATCCGAATCAACTACCGCACCTACGACGCCGAGGCGCTCAACCCGCTGCGCGGGCAGCCCTCCGGGGTGACGGCCAAGAACGACCGGTGGGAGATTCACTACGACCCTTACGACGTGTCCCGGGTCTGGGTGCGTGACCCGGCCGGCGGCTGGATCCGGGCGGGCTGGAAACACCTGGACAGGGTCATCAGTCCGTTCGGGGAACTCGCCTGGGACCACGTCCGCAAGGGCCTGCCGGAGGCCACCGAGGCCGAGCTCGCCGACGCGGTCAACGCCCTGCTGCAACGCGCGCATCGCGGACCGCCTGAGTCTTCCGCTGCTGCCGCGCCCTCGCGGCGAGACAGGCGGGTCGTCGCCCGCACCCGCGCCGCGACCCCTGCCGTCCCTCTGCCGTCGCCGCCCTTCGACGGCGCTCAGGACGAGGCGGACGGCGAGGACACCGGCCCGATCGCCCCGGTGATCCCGCTGGGAGTGTTCGACGCTCACGAGGAAGCGAAGAAACGCTGGTGACCGCCCGGCCCCAAAACTCCGACGACGGCACGCACCGGCAGCTGACCACCCTGGCCGGCTGGCGGGCGTTCGTGCAGGAGGCCCCGGTCGCGTCGAAGTTGCTCCCTGAGCGGGACTGGAACCAGCTGTCCGACCACGATCGCCTGACTTACGACGAGCGGCGCCTGAACTATCACGCCTACCTGCTGGTGGTGGCCACACCCACGATCCGGCAGGTCATCACCGAGGGACGCCGCCTTACCTACCTCAACCGCAACGCCCACTCCGGCCGCAGCGGACTGATCCTGTCCGGGGCCGCCCGCACCGGCAAGACCACCGCCCTGACGCAACTGGGCAAAACCCTCGACGTCATCCACCGGGGACGCCGCCCTGAATCCGCCGGTGACATTCCGACCGTCTACATCACCGTCCCACCGGCCGCGACGGCGAAGATGATCGCGATCGAGTTCGCCCGGTTCCTCGGCCTGCCCACGGCCCCACGAGCGAACATCACCGACATCATCGAGGCCGTCTGCGGGGTCTGCATCGACGCGCGCACCGCTCTGATGGCCGTCGACGAGATACACAACCTCGCCCTGGCCACCCGCACCGGCGCCGAGGCCTCCGACATGCTCAAGTACTTCTCCGAACGCATCCCCGCCACATTCGTCTACGCCGGCATCGACGTCGAACGCGCCGGTCTGCTGGCCGGCACCCGCGGCGAGCAGATCGCCGGACGCTTCAGCATGATCCGCACCGAGGCGTTCGCACCCGGCGAGCACTGGACCGGGCTCATCGCCGTCCTGGAAGACAGCCTCCGCCTGCACCGCCACCACCCCGACACCCTCACCGGCCTGGGCGACTACCTGCACCAACGCACAAGCGGCATGATCGGCAGCCTGCTGAGGCTCATCCGCGGCGCCGCGGTCCAAGCCGTCCTCGACGGCACCGAACGCATCACCCGCCGCAGCCTGGACTCCATCCAGATCGACATCGCCGCGCAGACCGCCGCCAGCAGGGCCACCCGCAGACCCCGCCAGCCCGCGAGCAGGCAAACCGCCCCGATCCCATGAGCCGCGACACCACGCCCGACCGTCCGCAGCGGCTACCCCGGCACGTTGCGCTGAGCCCAGGGGAAAGCCCAGAGTCGTTCCTGCGGCGTCTAGCCACCGCCAACCACCTGCGCCCCAGCTACCTGCGCACCTATCTCAGTTCCACGCCGGGAACCGTTGGTGGTCTCCAGGTCTCACGCCTGGCGGCCGTGACAGGCCGCACGACCGACGAGCTCACCCGGGTGATGCCCGCCCTCCGACCGGCAGCGCCCGGCCCCCCACTGCGCACACCGCGGCCAACCGACGCGACGCCCGTCACGCGGGAACCCCACGATCCGGCGGGCCTGCCCTCGGCCCTGCGCCGCGCAGCCGGCGCAGACGAAACCGTCAACCGACTGAGCAGGCAATTCGCGGTCCCGCGACGCACGATCATCCGAGCGCTAACGAACCAGACCGGGCCCCGCCACCACAACCGCAGCCCATGGAACAACCCCGTGCTGAACCACGTCGCCGGCCACCTCGACCACCTCATCGCCCAGAACCCGACGGCGACGATCTGGTCGATCTGGCAGCAGCTGCAAGCCGAGCAGGCCCTGACGGTCTCCTACTGGACCGTCCGCAACTACGTCAACCGCGCCCGCGCTGACCCCGCCGACACCGCATCCGCCCAATTCCTACTCAGCAGAGCCGAACTGTTCACCGCGATTCGCGCACACGCAGCCGGCCACGACCTCATCACCGCACTGGCCAGCCAGTTCCTCACCGACCCCGCAGTCGTCGAGCAAGCCCTCACCGGCCGGGCACCGGAACCAGCCACACCAAAAGCGCAGAGCACCTACAGCAACCCCATCCTGGATCGGCTCCGCCCCCACATCGACCAGATGATCACCACCGAACCAGACATCACGATCGTGTCCATCTGGCAGCGCCTCGTCGACGACCACCACGCCGAGACCTCGTATCACACCGTCCGTGACTACGTCTCCCGCGAACACCGCCAGCACTCCATCGGCAGCCGAACCCGTCAACGACCGAACCCGAACGCTCCCTAACCCGGTCGCAGCGCGACGGCCAACACCACGATCAGGTTCAGATTCGGTGGCACAGATCTCAAGCCCGACGGCCACATCTGAGCACGCGAACCAACTTCTTTGCCATCGAAGATGAACCGTCCCTGGTCACGACGACCAACACGGTTCAACTTCGCTGTCAACGGACAGCAGGCTTCGACCGAAAGGCGCGGCTCGCTACCGCCGACCGACGGTCACGACACGGCCCTCGACGACCTCGACAGAGCATCTGAGCAGGGATGTGAGCGCCACGCCGTCGCTGGTTGTGTCCGCTGCGCGCAAGCCGCCACCCCTGGGCCGCCGTCCGTTGCCGCGCCACTCACCGACACTCACACCGACTCACAATGACTCACGCGCGACCGCACGTCGCGCACAGCGGCCGGCGTCGAGCGCGTCGGCGGCCACCCACGATCCGCGTGCGCCCAGCCGCCTCGCCCGCTGCCGACGTATGTCGACGGCTGCGCCCTGATAAGGACCATGAGGGGCACGCGGGGCAGCCGGGAATGGTTCGCGTCACCGGCAGCCGATCGACCAGCGCACCGCCCGCCTCGCCGCGCCGAGCGACATCACGACCAGACAGCCGCCTGAGCGGGCTGCCTCCCGCCGATGGCGCTCAGCTCGCCGCGGTCGCACCCGCCGTAGATCCCGCCGCCAGTCGGCAAGCCACGTCCGTGACCCGATGTCCATGTCAGCGAGACACGTCGATGCCGGTGGTGTGCGGTCGGCCGGCGAAGGTGGCCATCGGTCGACTGACACCAGGGCCTGCTCACCGTGTCACAGGCGATGACGGGCGTGCATGCCGCTGCCCACTTTCACCGGTCGCGCGGCGGCGGCGCCGCGCTGCCCGCGTGCTGACCTTCGCCGGTCAGGCCGGCACGTCACGCAGCGACAGCGCCGCATCCGCGCACATTGATGACGTTTCTTCGCGGCAGGGCACCTGAGTTGGGCTTTGACATTCTTGGCCGCGTGCCCTCCCCGCCGAGGCGGTGGCGTCACGACGTGTCCACGGAGCCCGACGGCGGCGCGCCGGTCACGCCGTCCGGACGGGCGCACCACGTCCGCCCGGACGCGCCAGTGGACGGTGTCCGGACTGCCGTCGCCGACGCGACCTGGACACGGCGCCACCATCCCATGACATCGAAAATGACGGATGCCTGTGACAGGGTGCGGCGGGTCCGGGATGTGGATGCCGGGTGCACGGGGATGGCCGTCGCGGCAGGTGCCGATGATGCCGGGCACGGCGTGCCAGTGACACTCGTGCGGGAGCCCGCCGCTGGCGGTCGTGGCGCCGCTCGCATCGGCCCTTGATCGTCACGGCGCCGGGCAGTCGCGCGGATCCTCGCACCCCGGCGGTCCGGCCGGGGACACCTGGGCGGGTCTCGACGCCTTCGCCCGCGCAGGCCGGCCGAGTTCGATTGTCTGGCCTGACACGACCGCGACGGCGAGGGTGGCCTCTCACCGATGAGGGTGGATCCGTCGTCCCAGCGATCAGGCGAGGTCAGCGCCCTCTTCAGGCGCCGCGATGCCACCAGCAACGGCCGCCGCCTGCGTGCTTGTGAGCGCAGATGCTCAGCTCAGCGGGTGTGTGAAAGCCGGGGCGGGGCGGCGTGGTGAGTTGCCAGGAGTGCAGCGGACGGTCGTGGGAGTACCCCGCCGACGGCGCTGGCCCCGCCGCGGCGGGTGGCGTCGGCTCGCGCGGGCCTGCCGCCGTTAGTAAGGCCACCGCCCGTGCCCGTGTGAGCGCGTATCCGCAGGTCATCGGCGGTAAAGAATTGGACGGCCGGCGCGAGCCGTGAGCGGACGTGAGTTGCCGTGAGTGGGGCAGGTGTTCGCTGGAGCACACAAATGCGGCTTTATAAGTGCGAGACCTTTGCGCACGCCGACCGGCGTCGGCGGAGGGTTCCGCCCGCCGCCGCAGGACGGGGGCCCTTCGATGGGTCGGTCGCGCCTGACGCTACGGACGTTCCCGGGTGCCGCGCAGATCGGTGCGCTGACACCTCATCGACTACACCGCTACCCGACAAGGGAGGACGTGCTCCTCCTGGGGACGACCGGTGCGTCGTGACGTCGTCCACACCCGTTCTGCGGCGGCGGTCCACCCCGTCCACCCGATGACCGCCCCGCACTCCGCGGGGCCGGAGGTGACCGTTTCATGTTCCGCGTCCTGGCACACGCGCGTGCCCTCATCCACTGTCTGAGCCTGCGTCGGGTCGGCCGCGTCGCCGCGGTGACCGGTTCGGCGCTGCTATTCCTGTCCGTGCCCACCGCCGCGAACGCCGACACGGGCGTGCCCGCGTTGGCAGTGAACTCCCTACCGGTGGTGATCGCCAACCTGCGGCTGTGGCTGGTCGGCATCCTCGCCGCGCTCGCCACCCTGTTTCTCGTTCTCGCCGGCGTCTACTGGGCCACCGCCGGCGGGGACCCGGCGCAGGTCGACCGCGCCCGAGGCGCCCTGCGCAACGCGCTGATCGGGTACGGCCTCGCCGTGCTCGCCCCGGTCCTGCTGGAAGTCGTCCAGGGCATCGTCGGAGGCTGACCGTGAGCTTCGTCCTCGGCCAGATCCTCGACTGGCTCACCACCGCGATCCTCGCGACCTTCGACGCCCTGCTCGGGGTGATCAGCAGCGCGCTGCTGATCACCCCGAACGTCACCGGCCTGCCGCAGGTGCAGGCCCTCACCGGACGTTCCGTGTGGGTCGTGGACACCGTGTTCGTCCTGGCCTTCGTCGCCGCCGGCGTGCTCACCATGACCTCCGGCGGCGACGAACGCTCCCGCTACACGATCAAAGACCTGCTGCCCCGCCTGATCGTGGCGTTCGTCGCCGCCCACTTCTCCCAACTGTGGTGCGGCATGCTCATCGAGCTGGCCAACGCTCTCACCGCGGCGCTGACCACCGGCAGCGGCGACCACGACGGCGCGCTGCGGGCGGTCAAAACCCACATCGCCGCGGGGCAGGACAAGACCGCGGCGCTGCTGTTCGTGATCTGCGTGGCGATCATCGCCGTGCTGCTCGCCGGCACCGCGTTCAGCATGATCGTCCGCTTCGCCGTCGTGCTGGTCCTGACCGCCGCCGCGCCCCTGGCGCTCGCCTGCCACGCATTGCCGCAGACCGACCCGCTGGCGCGAATGTGGTGGCGCTCCTACGCCGGTGTCCTGGCGGTGCCGGTGGTGCAGGGCTTCACCCTCTACGCCGGGCAGTGGATGCTCACCGACCCGGCGCACCTGCTGCCCGTTCTCGGCCTGCCCGTCGAGCCCGGCGGAGTGCTGAACCTGTTCGTCGTCATGGTCATGCTCTGGACCACCCTGCGGGTGCCGCACATGATGCGCCGCTACGTCAGCGCCGGCAACAGCGGCGGCGGGGCCAGCATGATCGGCGCCGCGGTGCGGGTGATCGTCGTGCAGCAGGCCACCCGGGCGGTGCCCGGCCTCCGACGCGGTGTGCGGGCGGTGACCCGATGAACGCCGACACCCAAGCGAACGAGGCGGGGCGGGCGCGGATGCCCGCCGACGTCGACGCGCCCGACAAGGTCGCTTACGGGTTGACCTTCCGTCAGCTCGCGATCCTCGCCGTCGCCGCCCTCGGCCTCTACGGCGCGTGGCGGGGCCTGCACACCATCGTGCCGGCGCCGGTGCTCCTCGGTGCCGCGGTGATCGTCGGCGGTCTCGTGTTCGGCGTCGCCGTCGGCCGCCGTGACGGCCTGCCGCTGGACGTGTGGCTGCTCGCAGCCGTCCGGCACGCCCGCGCCCCTCGCGCCCTGTCAACGACGGACACGGCGTCGATGACGCCGGACTGGGTGCAGACGCCGGCGAGCCGGGTGATGGTGCCGGCGCCGCTGAGGCTGCCCGCGGACGCCATCGACGACGGCGGGGAGATCCACCTGGGCGGCACGCGAGCGGCGGTGGTCGCCGCGACTAGCGTCAACCTGGCGCTGCGCACCGCCGGTGAGCAGGCAGCGCTGGTCGAGGTGTTCGGCCGCTGGCTCAACAGCCTGTCCACCCCGACGCAGATCGTCGTGTCGGCGCAGCCGGTCGATCTACGCTCCGCCGCCCACGCTGTCACGCAGGCCGTGGAGCAGATGGCGCATCCAGCTCTGGCAGACGCCGCGGCCGACCACGCCCGCTTCCTCGACGACCTGGCCACCCGCCGCGACCCGCTGCGCCGCCAGGTCCTCATCGTCTCGCGCGCCACCGCCGGCGAGCGGGGCGAGCACGCGGCCCGGCGGAGCGCGGACGACACCGCCCGCACCCTGTCCGGTCTCGGGGTCACCACCCGCGCGCTGGATGCGGCGGCGGTCACCGCGGCGATCGCCGCCGCGGCCGACCCCTACCGGCCCTCGCGCCCCGGCGGCCTCGCCGCCCCGGACGCCGTTATCACCGGCCCCACCACGCCACGACCAGGGAAGGGCTCCCGATGAGACTCCGCAGCCGATCCCGCGCCGACACCGGTGCCCGCCAGCGTTCGTCGCTGGCGGGCACCGTCGCTCCCGCCGCCGTGGAGGTGACGCCGCGGATGCTGCGCGTCGGCGACGGCTACGCCGCGACCCTCGTGGTCACCGGCTACCCCGCCGAGGTGGGCCACGCCTGGCTGGAGCCGCTGCTGTCGTGGCCGGGCCGCCTCGACCTGGCGCTGCACATCGACCCGCTACCCGCCCCGATCGCAGCGACCCGGCTACGCAATCAGCGTGCCCGCTTCGAGTCCAGCCGCCGCTCTGACCACGCCGCCGGCAAACTCACCGACCCGAGCACCGACGCCGCAGCCGAAGACGCCGCCGACCTCGCCGGGCGCCTCGCCCGCGGGCAGGCCAAACTGTTCCGCGTCGGCCTGTACCTGACCGTGCACGCCCGCACCGAAGACGAACTCCTCACCGCCTGCGCCCAGGTGAAAGCAGCCGCCGCGTCCACGCTGATCGAGGTGCAACCCGCGACCTGGCGGCACCTCGCCGGCTGGACCACCACCCTGCCGCTGGCGACCGATAGCCTGCAGATGCGCCGCACAATGGACACCCAGGCACTGGCCGCCGCGTTTCCCCTCGCCTCTGCCGACCTACCCGCGCCCCTGCCCGGCGACCCAGCTGCCGAAGGCGGCGTGCTCTACGGCGTCAACCCCGACTCCCAGGGCATCGTGTGGTGGGACCGCTGGGCGCAGGAGAACCACAACAGCATCGTGCTCGCCCGCTCCGGCGCCGGGAAGTCCTACTTCGTGAAGCTGGAGATCCTGCGCAACCTCTACCAGCAGGTGCAGGTCGCCGTCATCGACCCCGAAGACGAATACCTCCGGTTGGCCGACGCCGTCGGCGGCTCCGTCGTACGCCTCGGCGCACCCGGCGTGAAGATCAACCCCCTCGACCTGCCGGCCGGGGACCGCCGTCCCGACGTGCTGACCCGCCGCGGGCTGTTCCTACACACCCTCATCGGTGTGCTGCTCGGCCAGCAGCCACCGCCGGCCGAACGCGCCGCCCTGGACCGGGCGATCCTGGCCGTCTACCGCAACGCCGGAATCACCGCGGACCCCGCCACCCACCACCGGCCCGCCCCGCTGCTACGCGACCTCACCGCCTGCCTCGACGCCGACACCGACCCGGCGTCGGGGCAGCTCGCCGCCCGCCTCGCCCCGTGGGTGCACGGCTCGTTCTCTCAGCTGTTCGACGCACCCTCCACCATCCGCCTCGACGGGCACCTGGTCGTGTGGTCACTGCGGCAGCTTCCCGACGAGCTGCGCACCGTCGGCACCCTGCTGGCCCTCGACGCGATCTGGCGGCGCGTCGACGCCCCCGGCCAGGCGGCGACGCGCCGGCTGGTCGTGGTCGACGAGGCGTGGCTGCTCATGCGCGACGGCGAAGGCGCGAAGTTCCTGTTCCGCATGTCGAAGGCCGCCCGTAAACGCCACGCCGGGCTCGCGGTGGTCACCCAGGACGTCGCCGACGTCCTGGGCACCGACCTCGGGCAGGCCGTCGTCGCCAATGCCGCCACCCAGGTGCTGCTCAAACAAGCCCCCCAGGCCATCGACGCCGTCGGCGACGCGTTCGGACTCACCGCCGGGGAACGGCGGCTGCTCCTCGCCGCCCGCGTCGGCACCGGCCTGCTCATCGCCGGCGCGAACCGGACACGTTTCGAGGCGATCGCCTCCGACACCGAACACCGCCTGGCGACCACCCGTCCGCAGGACCTCGCCGCGCTCACCGACGAGGAGGAGCTGTGACCCCGTCCCTCACGCACCTGCCCACCCCCAGCTCCGGCCCGACGCCGAGCGTGCCCGGCATCGCGCCGCCCGCCGGGCTCACCCGATGGGTCCTCGACGCCGCCGGATGGGCGGCGGCGCGGCCGTGGCTGCTCGCCGTCGCCGCCGGCGCGCTCATCGGCTCCATCGCCGCCCGCAACCTGCACGCGTCATGGCGGCACCGCCGTCACGCCGACGGCGCCCGCCTGATCACCATCGCACCGCCCCCAGAGGTCGACCCGCGCAGCAGCGCCGCCCTATGGGCCAACCTCGCCGGCACCCTCACACCCTCGCGGCGCCGCCGAATCCTGTACGGCTGCCCGCACGTGGTGTGGCAGTACACGTGGACCGGGCGGCGGCTGCTGATCAGCGTGTGGGTGCCCGGCACCGTGCCACCCGGCGCCGTGGAGGCCGCCGTGCGCGCCGCGTGGCCCGGCGCGGCCTGCACCACCGATGACGACCCCGGCCCGCCGATCTCCGCCGACACGGCCGCCGTGGGCGGGCACCTGCTGCCCGTCGCCGCCGAGTGGCTGCCGCTGCGCGACGACCACGACACCGACCCGCTGCGCGCGCTGATGTCGGCCGGGTCGAGCCTACGCGCCGACGAGCACGCCTGCGTGCAGATCCTCGCCCGCCCCGCCGCCGCACGCCGCGCCGCACGGGCCCGCCGCGCCGCCAGACGGCTACGCGACGGCAAGACCCCCCTGCCCACCATCAATCCGGCCGCGCCGCTGCTGTGGCTCATCGAGGCGTTCCTACCCGGGCGCCCCTCCGGCACCAGTCGCGCAACGCCGGCGGCACGGCGGGACCCGAGCGTGGAACGCGATGTGCGCGCCATCCTCGACAAGAGCGCCCACCCGCTGTGGGAGACCGCCGTGCGCTACGCCGTCGCCAAGGACACCGGCCGCGCCAACACCGACCAGCGGCCCCGGCTGCGCGGCCTCGCCGACACGATTGCCTCCGCGTTCGCCGTGTACTCCGCCCGCAACCGACTCACCCACCGCGCCCGCATGCCCCACCCGGTCGCGGTGCTGGCACAGCGGCACCTCGGCGCCGGGTTCCTCACCAGCGCCCCCGAGCTGGCCGCGCTCGCCGCGCTACCCCAAGACCTCGCGGTGCCGGGCCTGGACCGGGCACGCGCCAAGTCCATGCCCGCCCCGGTCGCCGTCACCACCGGCGGACGCGCAGCGAAGGTCCTCGGCGACGCGCAGATGGGCGGGCACACCGTCGGCCTGTCCGTGCCGGATTCGAGGTATCACCTGCATGTGATCGGCTCCACCGGCTCCGGCAAGACGACCCTGTTGGTGAACATGGCCGTCGACGACATCAAAGCCCGCCGCGGCACCGTCGTCATCGACCCGCACGGCGACCTCGTCCTGGACATCCTCGACCGGCTACCCGCCGACGTCGCCGACCGGGTCGTGCTGTTCGACCCCGACCAGCCCAACCCGCCCACCATCAACCCCCTCGAGGGCGACGACCACGACCTCGTCGTCGACAACCTCGTGTCGATCTTCGGCAACATCTTCGCCAAGGCGTGGGGGCCCCGCATGGACGACGTCATGCGGGTGGCCTGCCTGACCCTGCTGCGCCACGCCAACGTCACCCTGCAACACATCCCGCCGCTGCTCAACTCGGCGCAGTTCCGCTCCGCGATGACCGTCAACCTCGACGACCCGGCCGGCCTGCACGGCTTCTGGCAGTGGTATGACGAGCTCAACCCCGCCCTGCGCTCCCAGGTCATCGGCCCGGTCCTCGCCCGGCTGCGCTCCTTCCTGCTGCGCGACTTCGTCAAACGCACCATGCAATACCCCAAGTCGAGCTTCGACATGGGCAATGTCCTCGACGGCGGCGCCCTGCTCGTGCGCATCCCCAAAGGTCAACTCGGGGAGGACACCAGCAAACTGCTCGGGTCGCTGATCCTGGCGCAGGTGTGGCAGGCTGCCACCGCCCGCGCCCGCCTCAACCCCGATCAGCGCCGCGACGCCACCCTGATCATCGACGAGGCGCAGAACTTCCTCACCCTCGCCAACAGCCTCGACACGATGCTCGCCGAGGCCCGCAAGTACCGGCTATCACTGGTCCTGTCGCACCAGGACCTCGCCCAGTTCCCGAAAGACCTCCTCGCCGCCGCGTCGGCCAACGCCCGCAACAAGGTGTACTTCTCCTGCGCTCCCGAGGACGCCCGCGTCCTGTCCCGGCACACCCTTCCCGAACTCGACGAGCACGACCTCACCCACCTCGACGCCTACACCACCGCGACCCGCCTGGTCGCCGACGGCCGCCAGACACCCGCATTCACCATGCGTACCCGCGCCCCGAAGCCCGTCGTCGGCGAGGCCACCGCTATTCGGGAGGTGGCCGCGGAGAAGGTCCTGCCCCAGGACAAGAGTGCCATCGACGCCCTCGTCGAGCAGTACTCCCGTCCGAAGAAAGACGCCGCCGACGCCCGTGGGGGCGGTGCGTCCGACGCGGAGCGGGCTCGCCGGCAACGCCGCTGACCCTGCTACCACTCGACCGAGTCACACCCTCGCTCCGGCGACACCCTCGCCCAGGTGAGGGCTTCGGTAGCACCTTCGCTGCGGTCTTCGCCGCGCCTTCACCACCCCTAACCGCCGTCGCCGCTGATCGCGCCAGCCGGTCGGCCCGTCACCGCAGCACGCCGCCGGTGACCACCGCCGCTCAGCGGCGGTGACAGTTCCAGACTCCCTCCTGAAAGGAGGGGGATTCCTCTCTACTCTCCCTGAGGAGAACTCCCATGTCCCGCCACTCACCCACTCCCGAACCCGACCCGTCCGACCCTCGACCCACCCCACCTCCTCGCCGGCTCAGCAAGGACGAGCGGCTGGCCCGCCTGCGGCTGCTGACCCTGCGCGACCACGACCTGCTGGACTGGCTCGCCGAGCACTACCTGCTCTCCGCCGACCAGATCGCCGCCGCCCTGTTCCCCTCGAAACGCTCCGCGCTGCTGCGCCTGGCCGCCCTACACCGCTACGAGGCCGTGCACCGCTTCGGGGACCTCCGAACCGGCACCGACCAGTACCTCTACACCCTCGGCCCGCTCGGCGTCGACGTGCACCCCCGCGCCTACAGTGACCCGCTGCGGCCTGATGCCCCCGCCCCCCGCACCAGCGTGGAACGCGCCCACCGCATCATCGGCAGCGGCCGAATGAACCACCTGCTCGGTACCAACCAACTCTTCATCGACCTGCACGCCTACACCCGCGCCGACCCCGACGCCACACTCCTGCGCTGGTGGTCCGAGCAGCACGCCTCCGCCGCCTACGCCATCGCCGGCGTGCGACCCGACGGCCACGGCATCTGGCGCGCCGCCGGCCGCACCGTCGGCTTCTTCCTCGAACACGACAACAACACCGAGCCGCTGCGCACCGTGCTGGGCAAGCTGCGCGCCTACGAACGCCTCGCCCAGTTCGGACCCCGCTACCCGGTCCTGCTGCGCGTGCCCAACCGCCGACGCGAAGCCAACCTCCTCGACGCCCTCGCCGGCGTGCCCACCGTCATGCCGGTAGCCACCGGCCTGCACCACGAACACCCCGCCGGGCCCGCCTGGACCCTCGCCTCCGACCCCGGCTCACGCCGCTGGCTGCACGAGCTGCCCAGCGACCACGGCCCCGACACCGCCACCAACCCCCACCACTTCACCGACCCCGACGACGGCTGACCGCCCGCCGGCTCGCTCACAACCGCTCACACCGCAGGTCACCCCGCCCGCCCGCCACCACCACGGCCAGGGCGGGGACGGCCGCAGGCCGGGCGGGTGTGGGCGGGCCCGCCACTCACAACGACTCACACCGACCCACACCGCGCCGCCCTCACCGACAGTTGATCTCTCACACCGCAGGTCAACCCGCAAATCCGGCGTGAACGGCGCCTGCTGGCGTTGTGAGTGCGAAGGGCTACCGTTTCGGCACTAACACAACCCCATATATCGCTTCACCCGGTTCGGTCCCACCTCCCAGGATCATCGCCGCACCCACCCGGTGCGCCCCGCCCACCCGCTCACGCCGGTCGGCAGCACACCGCGCGGCGACCCCCGAGGTCGCACCAACCACCCCGCGCCACCGCACCACCTCCCGACCCGCTCCACGCACCCGGTGGACACGGTCAATCCCGCACATCCCTGCTCCGTCGATCACCCGACCCACGTACCCGGTGGGCCGGGCCACCGTCGTGCCCCCACGACGCCAACCCTGAAGGAGGCTCCATGTCCAACAACAACGGCACCGCGCTGACCCGCCACGGCAGCCGCGTGCAACGACTCACCGCCCGGGCCAACACGCCCCAGCAGAGCACCCCGCGGCCCCAGGTCGTGCCGCAGGCTCTCATCCGCCAGATGATCGTCTGCGTCAGCGACGACCTCGCCGCGACCCTGCACACCGGCGTGCGCAACCTGGAGCGCCACTTCGGCGTCTCCGGCACCAGCTGCCGCCGCCTCTGGGCGTCCCCGGCTATCTGGGCGTGGCAACGCCGCCAGCTCATCGACGCGCAGAAGGCCAAGACCGGCCCGCAGTGCTGCGCCGGCGGCCCCATCCGCCTGCTCGACCTCACCGGCATGCGCGAAGGCGCGCACGTCAGCGCCATGCTGCGCCACCAACAGTGGAACCACGTCGTCGCCGGCACCCGCCCCGCCACGCCGTGGCCGGTGTTCCTGCAACGACACCTCAGCGACCCGTCGGACTACCCACTCGACGTCGCCAGCGCCGAGTTCCACCGCCAGCCGCGCGTGCACGCCATGCGCCTGCACAACGCCGCGGCCACCACCGCCGGGCAGCTCACCACCGACGACCTGGAGATGTTCCAGGCCGGCGCCGCCGCCTACGCCAACTACCGCGCCCTCTGGGCGCTGTGCACCGACGCCCTCCTCACCGAGGACGGCACCCAGCTGACCCCGGCCAGCGCGTACCTCGCCGACCGGATCACCTACCTGCACCAGGCGTACCGGCACCTGCAGAACCTGCACCACACCCAGCAGATCTTCGCCATCGACCTGCAAACGCCGTAGCCGCAACCTCGCACGGCCACCAACCCCCGGCAACCCCGGGGGACCACACGATCTGCCCGCACCCCGCGGCAGATCAACCGGACGGGTCAGCACACCTCACCTCGATACCTGAGGCAGGTGTGCTGCCCGCCGGCCCACCCCGCACCTAGTGGAAGGAGCAGCATGTCCCGCTTCCTGTACTTCGACCTGCCCGCCGTCGCCGCCCACGCCCAACACGCCGTCCTCTGCGACTGGAACATTCACACCCGCCACGGGGCCAGCGACAACGGCAGCGCCGAACCGGCGCTGCGACTGTTCCGCCTCCGCGGCATGGCGTGGCTGGCCAGCAACGGCGGCGACGCCCTGCACGACCCGATGCCCTCGATGGCCCTGGCGCGCAGGTCACTGACCGCGCCCGGCGTCCGCCTGCCCGACAGAGCGGATGCGTGGGGCCTGCCGCTGCTGCACGACAGCGAGGCGCAGCTGATCGACCTCATCAGAGCCGGCCACACCGACGGCGCCACCGTGTTCGTGGTCGACCCGCACACGCTCACCGCCGGCGTCGGCCGCCAGCGTCACCTGCGCTCCCGCACCTGACACCACCCCCGCGATCGCACGGCACGCCCACCCCTCTCCATCCCGAGGGACAACGGGCGTGCCGCTGCGGCGCCAACGCATGCCAGCGCAAGCAGTCTCCCACCCATCCCTGAACAGACCTGGAGGAAGCCCATGCAGCCCGAGCACCGCGGCACCCTCGTCGTCAAGGCGCTCACCGCCGTCGAAGCCCTCGCCGAAACACGCGGCTGGGGCAACTTCCCCGAGGTGCTCGCCCTCATCGACGCCACCGCCCACACCAACGTCGGCAGCGTCGACGTCGAGGAACTTCCGATCGACGAGGACGTGTGGCGGCTGCTCGCCGTCCCCGGCAGCCGCATCACCCTGCCGTACTGGATCGGGTTGGAAGCCGTCACCGACACCCTGACCACCGTCAGAGCCCCACAACTGCGGGACTGGACCCGCGCGCAGATCGGCCCCGTGATCGCGATGGCGTTCCTCGCCGAAGGATTCGACACCAGCGACGCCGCCCACCGCACCGCCACCGCCCGCGGCCTGCCCGTCGACCCCGACGGCGTCCCGGTACGGGCGATCAGCGCCTACGACATCGACGGCCGCTTCTACCAACTGCTGCGCCTACGCGGAGCGCAGACCGTCCACACCACGGCCGATGATCCCCACGTCCGGGCATCGGCCGGCTCCATCGCGGTGAACCTACGACGCCTGCTCACCGCGGCCCGCACCTGAGCGCAGGGTCGCCGCCCGCCACGAGCGCACAAGCCGAGGCCGCGAAGGGTTTCTCGCGACCTGCCGCCGACCCCGCTGCACTGACGCGATCCTGCCCACCATGGGACCTCGTCAGCCAACCGCAACCACGACAGGAGGCACCTGCCCATGACGGAGATCGTCAACCTGACGCCGCACCCGGTGCGCGTCTTCCCCGAGGACACCCCGGATCGCATCGAGCCGGGCAGCGTCACCCCACTACGCGTGGTCCCCACCAGCACGGCACACCAGCCGGCCCGGTTGGGACAACACGTCCTCGGACCCGAGCACCTCGACCTCGACGTCCCCGTCGAGCGCGTCGCCTACGGCGCGGCCCACCACGACTTTCCGCCACTGCCACCGCCGCTCCCGGGCACCTACTACCTGGTGTCCCTGGTCGTCGGACTTGCCGCGACCAGCCGCGAGGACCTGCTGGTCTGCCACGACACCGTCCGCGACCTGAACGGCTGCATCATCGGCGTCCGCAAGCTCGCCCGTCCGCACCGGGGCTGACCACCCAAGCCGGCAACGACCTCACCTGGTCGAGGCCACGTCACCTACCCCCGAGCAACCGCGAGACCAGGTGCTGCCGCCCGGGCCGGCGACACCGCCTGCACGCAAGCACTGTGACGTCGTCACCAACCCGGACGGCGCGTCGGACGCAGCTGTCGTGCCGTCCCGGCATCAAGCGCAGCCTCCAGCGCTCGACCTGGCCCTCATTCCAGGTCGTGCCCATCGCGTCTCACCCTCCGGCGAGGCGCGCGAACCGGCGTCCCACCACCGGCCGGGCGCCCCGGGCATGGGGCGCCGCCACCTCCTGGCCTGAAACAGGCCGCGCTGTTCCTCTTCCCACCCCCTTCCCCTCTCAAGGAGGTTCCCTCACCATGTCTCAGCGTCTGTGGTTCCGTGTCGAAGACGTGCTGCCCCTGGCCGAGCACGCCCTCGCCTGCACCACCCACCACCTCACCCGCGCCCAACTCATGGCCGGCGAGCACAACACCCCCGCCCTGACCCTGCGCCGCGTCGGCGCCGACGGACACCTGCGCTCCAACGGAGTGCCGACCTGGCACACCGACGACGGGGACGAGCATGCCGCCCACGGCCGCGCCGTGCGGCACGTCGACGAGGCCCCCGACCCCGCAGAAGACCTGTACCTGCCGCTGCGTCACCCCGGCTGCGACGGGCGTCGACCCATCGACGTGCTCCGCGCCGCCGCCGCCCTGGACCATCACTGGCTGGCCATCGACACCGACACCTGGCCCGGCGCCGTCCTCGACACCAGCCACATCGAGGCCTACGACCACCACGCCGACACCCTCGGACCGCATGCGCGGTGGCGGCCGGCGATGGTCACCGCTGCACGACTGAACGCCCGCTGCTATCCGGCGCTGATCGCGCGGGACCACGTCCTGGGTGAGGACGGCCTCCTGATCTGCCGGCTGCACCCGCGCACCGTGCGGCACCTCACCGCCGACCTCACCGCCCCCTGGCGCGCGGCAACCATGCCCGGAGAGCACCCACTCGTCCGCTTCTACGGCGCCACCGCCGTGCTGCTCGAAGACACCGACAGCGGCGGCCACCCTCGCGTTGCGGTCGACGACCGCTGCCACCCCGACCACGACGGCTGCTACCCCCTTGGCATCGACCGGTGGCACTGGCACATAGTCCCCGCCGTCGCCATGCCGCTTCACGACCGACTGCGGCTGCACCTCACCACCCTGCACGGCCGTGTGCGCCCCCGCCGCCGCTAACCCGGCGCGCGCCGTCCGATCAGAGCCTACGAACTCCAGCCGGGCCGCCGATCGCGACCTGGCCGCCGCGTCCGCGCCGACACGCGGCGCACTGATTCCACGAAACCGTGAATCGCACTTGATCCACGGCGCGAACGAAGCGTGGATCAGTGCTGACCCCCATCTCACAGAAGGGACACCGTCCATGACCGACGCACCGGAGCCAACCGCACCGCACGCGATGTTCAAGGTCCTCGCCGCGCTCGCCGAACTCGGTGAGGACACCGCCGCCGCCGTCGCCGATAAAGCCGGACTGGCCTACTCCACCGCCACCGCGAAACTGCGTGCCTGGGAGACGACCGGGCAGGCCGAACGGGTGCACACCGACAGCAAGCGCGCTGTATGGCGGCTCACCGACGCCGGACACGCCACCGTCGGCGCCGCCTCCGCGGCGCCGCCACCAACCCGCGACAGCGACACCCCGTCCCCGGCCGACAGGCCCACCGATGCCACTGGAGCGGATGCCTCCGCCGACAGCGCGCCCCGCGAGACGCCGCTGGCCGGCGAGGTCGAGCACGCCGACGTGGACGACACCTCGCTCACGCCGCCGGCTCCACCGGCTGATCCGCCGCCCACCGTCGACCGCCCGCCCGCGCCTGACGAGGAGGAGCCTGCGCCCGGCGCGTCGAGGATCGCCACCGACCCGGCGGGAGACACCGACGATCAGACACCGGCGACCGACCCCGCCGCCCCACCCGAGGCGGACACACAGCCCAGCAACGCCTCGGGCGGGCATCCTCGCCGGGCGAAGGGGTCACTGCGGGCCGCGGTCCTCGACGTCCTCGAAGCGCGCCCCGACCAGGCATTCAAGACCGGTGAGCTGTGCAGGCTCATCGATGCCGCGAACGCCGGCACCGACGCCCGCAAGGCCAGCCCTGGGGCGGTCGCCAACGCCGCCGACAAGCTCGTCATCGCCGGCAAGGCCATCCGCACCGACGACAAGTACGCCACCTTCCAACTCGCCACCACCCCGTAACCAGCCCTGCCTCGAGGTAGCCCGGAGGCGGGCGGAGAAGTTTGACGGCTGACCCGCCCGCCCCCGGTGCTCCTTCTCACGAAAGGAGCGTCTTCCATGATGCACCACCTCGCCACCGCCCTCGGCGGTGTGCTCGCCGGCCTCGCCCTCGCCATCCCCGTGCTCGCACGGCAACAGCGGATCCTGACCAAGGTCCGCTGGATGGCCCACCACGACGACGTCACCGGCCTGCCGAACCGGCGGCTGTTCCTCGACCGCCTCCGCGCCGCCCTCAACGACAACATCCCGACCGGGGTCGTGCTGCTCGACCTCAACGACTTCAAGACCGTCAACGACACCCTCAATCACGAAACCGGCAACGACGTGCTCAATCACGTCGGTCGCCGGCTGTCGAGCCTGGCCGGTCCGATCCTCGCAGCCCGGCTGTCCGGCGACGAGTTCGCGCTGCTCGTCACCGGTGACCGCGCGGCCACCGAAGCCGCCGCTCACGCCGCCTGGCAGGCCATCGCCGCCCACTCGATCCGCGTCGTCAACGGCGACCTCCACGTGACTGCCTCGGTCGGCCATACCCACACTCACAGCCATCACTCGGCCGTCGGCCCCCGCCAGTTGCTCAGTCAGGCCGACAGCGCCATGTACGAAGCCAAGGTCACCACCGGCCGGGTACGCGAGTACCTGCCCCACCGCACCCCGACCGTGCGCAGCCGCGCTCGCCAGCAGCACTGACCGCCCTCCCTCTCCGAGCCCCGACCCGTGAAGGGACCCCGCAGCCGCCCAGGCCGCGGGGTCCCTTCACTGCTACCCCTCCAGATGGGAGACCACCGTGCTGTCCGACAACGCTGTCCGCACCCTCACCGCCTGCCTCGAAGACGCCGACGCCGACGCCGCGCACCTCGGCTGGGGCGACACCGCGACCCTGCTACTCATCCACGACTGGCCCCTCAACCCAGCCCTGCCACGACGGCGCAAGATGCGCAGCCTGGAGTTCCCCCTGCACCCCGAAGACCTGCTCGCGCATCCCGCTGGCCTCCCGGCGCTGCTACACCGCCTGGCCGAGCAGTTGCGCGACCCGGGCACCGTCACCCCGTACCAGAAAATCCTGCAGACGATGCTCGCCCGGGCCCGCGCCACCGCCCCGGACGTGCGGCTGCTGGCCTGGGCCGTCTGCTACCACGACATCGACCTGCGCGACGGCCGCCCCGCACTGGTACGACGGGTCGACGCCGTCGACATCGATCAGCGCGGCTACCAACTCACCCACCCGCTCGACGACGACCGCCCCTTCATCCTCGTCGACGACACTCCCGGCCCAGCCGACACCCCCGCCACCCGCACCGGCCTGGTCGCGCTGCTAACCGCCACCGTCGGCTCCACCGGACAGCAGCCGTCAGGGCCCTCTGCGAGGTGCGGTGATCGGTGCTGACCACCTCCGCCCCACGACACGTCCATCCGCCGCCACCACCGCGACGCCCTCGACGCGGCCACCGCCAACCACCAAAGGCGGCGGTCGCGTGCACGCCGGCGCCCACTGCGAGTCCGCTACGTATCCGGCCGACGGCCATCCGGACGCCACCCTGCCGGCCCTAACCGTTATCTGGGCCCACCACACCGCCGCGCTCATCCGCCCACGACTGGGAGCAGCTCCGCGCCGACAAACTCATCGGCGCCGGCAAGGCGATTCGGACCGAACCAACCTTCAGCCGACGCGGACCCGCCGGCGGATCCATCAGGTGCCAGGTCCGCTGCGCCGTGCGCGAGGCCATTGTCACAAAACCACCGATACCGATGGCCGCCTGCGGCGGAAACTCTGCGCCCTGCTGCTTGCGCCGCGGATCGAGCGAAACCACCGAACCCGTCTACGGCTTGCGCACCTGGCCCAGCCTCCCGCCTGCCGCGAACCCTGCCCCATGTCAAAACGCCACCAAGTCCTCACCTGCCTGCGAAGGAGCCTGTCCGTGAGTACGACCTGCTGCATCGGCGCCATCCACCCTGACAACCCCACCCTCGTGCACGCGAGAATCGTGCACTACGACGGATACCCATCCAACATCCTGCCGACCCTCGCCGCGATCTGGGCCACCCACGCCCACCACGACACCGCCGCGCTGATCACCACGATCCTCGCCAACGATTGGGAGCATCTCGACGAGGACACCACCGCGGCCACCAGCTCCCACTTCGCCGGCCAGCAGCCGGTGCCAGGAGTCGGCGTCACCTTGGCCTCCACCAGCGACGGCGTGACGGTAGACCCGCCGGAGCCGGTCACCGTGTTCCCGCTGTGCCACGCCGCGCACCTCGACGTCGAATGGATCTACCTCATCGACGCCGTCACCGACACCATCATCGTGCACACCGGCGACGGAACCCCCACCGCTGTCTACCCGCTGGTCAGCTGCCTGAGCACCGACGACGCCACCGCGGGCAGGATCAGCGGCAGCGAGCCGCCACCACCAGCATCGGCACTACGATGAGCACCCGCGCGCTCGGCATGGTCGCCGCCGCGGTGATCGTCGTGCTGGTGCTCTGCGCGGGCGGGATCGGCGCCCTGTTCACCGGAGGCGGCAGCGCCTCAGCCGGCTGCTACACGGCCCTCGGCCCGGACGGGCAGCCGCTGCTGCCCACCCTGGCCACATCCCCGCCCGCCGCCGGGGTTGGCGGGTGGGACCGCGAGCAGACCGGCAACGCCGCGGCGATCGTCGCCGTCGGGGAACGGCTGAAGGTGCCACCGAGAGGCTGGGTCGTCGCCCTGGCCACCGCGATGCAGGAATCCACCCTGCGCAACCTGCCCGGCGGCGACCGCGACTCCGTCGGACTGTTCCAACAACGCCCCTCTCAAGGCTGGGGCACCGCCGCGCAGTTGCAGGACCCCGCGTACGCGGCCGGGAAGTTCTACACCGCCCTGTTCGCGGTCGACGGGTGGCAGGCGATGGCGCTCACCGACGCGGCGCAGGCCGTGCAGCGCTCCGCCTACCCCGGCGCTTACGCCACTTGGGAAGACGACGCGATCGCCCTGGTCCGCGTCCTCGCCGGCGGCACCCCCGCCGGACCGGTGACCGTCGACCTGGAACAGGCGATGAGCAACCCGCTGTGCCTGTTCGACGGCGGCGACGGCCAACCCGGCGCCGACCAGGCACCCCTGCCGGACGGATTCACCCTGCCACCGGGCACCCCGCCGCAGGTGGCCACCGCCATCGGATGGGCCCTGAAGCAACTCGGCTCGCCCTACACGTTCGGCGGGGACTGCACCGACCCGCACTCCGGCATCTCCCGGCGCCAGTGCGACTGCTCATCGCTGATGCAGCAGGCCTACCGCAACGCAGGCATCGGCATTCCCCGCACCACCGCCGACCAGGTCCACGCTGGCAGCGCGGTCAGTGACTACCGGGACCTGCGTCCCGGTGACCTGCTGTTCATCCCCGGCAGCCGCGGCAGCGCGCAGCGTCCAGGCCACGTCGGCATGTACCTCGGCCAAGGGCTCATCGTGCAAGCCCCCCACACCGGCGACGTCGTCAAGATCAGCCGCCTGTCCGCCTGGGCCGGCCAACTCGCCGCCGTGCGCCGCATCGTCGCGCAACCCTGACGCCGGGCAGCGACTCACCCCCTGACATGGCTGCAAGCGGCACGGCGCGCGACATCGCGGCGGCTGGTATCGCGCACGCGCGCCAGCGACACCGCAGCACACCCCAAAGCGATGTCCGGGCGCCTGTCACCTCGCGGCGGCACCACGACCGCCGTCGACATCCACCCCTCAATCGAAGGAGGACCACGACCCGTGAGCGCACCCGCGCTGATCGGCGAGACCGCGTACCGCGGCACCTACGTCGCCCGCCACATCCAACTCGGGGAAGCACCGAAGGTTCTGGTACCGCTGCTGCGCCGGATCTGGACCAACACGTTCGACCGCGACACCCCCGCGATGTCCGTCGCCCTGCTGGCCCGCCCCTGGGTGCAACTCGCCCTCAATCCGAAACCACGCCGATGGGACCAGCATCCGCCGGTGCCGGGCGTGGGTTACCCCGCCGCGACCGGCCACGACGCCCTGTGGCGGGGCTCGTTGCGCGAAAGCGTCGACGGGCCACTGGAATGGCTGTACCTGCTGGACCTCGACCAACGGCGGCTGGTCGCATACCAGACCACAGTCCACGGCCGCTGGCTACGGCACAGCGCCCACCACCTCGACCCGGCCGAGGACCTGTTCGTCACCGAACCCGCCCTCAACGACAGCGGCCCGGACGTGACGGTGTGCACCGTGTGCGGCGCAACCGACGACATCGATCACGTCGAGGTGCCGTCCATGGCCGGCTACGGCTACGACATCACCACGTCCTGCAACCGCTGCGGCTCCCTGATCGCCACGAACCCGTTCTTCGGTGACCGACTGATCCGCAAGCCCTGGCCGCCGCCGCAACCCGCCACCGGCGGCACGTCGGGCAGCACGCACTGAATACACCCCCCACCCACCGACCGCTTCCACAACCGAAGGGAAAGCTCATGATCGCGCGCACGCAGGAGGACATCCTGTCTCGCATCAACCACATCGCCGGCAGTGACGACCTGTTCGGCTTCCGCCAAGATCTGCTGATCAACGCCCTCGACATCGACCACGCTCGCCCATTCCTGCAACCCGGCGTCACCGCGCAGCAGTGGAACCGAAGCCGGTGGGACGGTTACGCCGACGCCGAGGCGTACGGCCGCGAGTACTTGTGGTTCGCCGTGCACAAGGTCGTCAATCACCGCAGCGGATCCGCGTCACGCGCGGTCGACAAGCTCACCGAACTGGCTTGGCTGCTCGGCCGCGACGACGTGGTCGCCGCTGTGACCGCCGCCCCTTACCCGAGGTACGGGGCACCGAAGATCGCCGTGTTCGCCGAAGGGCTCAGCTGGCCGCTGCACAGCAGCGCGCAGGACCCCGACGGGCGGACGGCCTTCACCCGCATGGCCGCCGGCCAGCCCTGCAGTCCCGACGGCTGCAGGTGGTGCTGCGAGGAGTAACCCCCGCCGACCACACACCACCACGCTCATCGCCGGCCGCGACCCCCACCAGGGGCCGCGGCCGGCACGCGTCCACCCCTCAATCGGAAGGACCCCGCATGACGTCCGAGCCGAGCTCGCACGAACCCGGCGGCTACATCCTGCGACTGCCACACCTGCCGCCGGCAGCGCCGCTAGATCTCGACGCCTACGTCCACGACCCGGGCAGCCCGGTCCTCGACCGCGCCGCCGTCGAAAACCGCCTGACCGGCCGCGGCCATCCCGGCAATGCCATCGCCGTCGGCGACCTGGTCCGAGCAGTTGGCGAAGCCACCCGATGGCGGGTCACCGCCGTCGAGCACCACAACGGCCAGATCACCATCACCGGCGAGGGCGACACCACCCGCACGGTGGCGGGCATCGACGTCGAGGTCGTCAGCGTCGCCGCGCACCCACCGGTGCCCGACGAACTCCTCGAAGGGCTGAGCCTGGAGCAGGCCCGTCAGGTCATCACCGACATCGCCTCCGACTACGGCAGATACCCCCAGTACACGACGGCATCTTTCGCCGACTGGGTGTTCGGCCGCGTCGTGGCCGAGATCCATTGGCGCAATGACCCCGCCGCGCCAGTGGACTTCCCCGCCGGGCAACGGGTGCTCGTGCGCGTCGACAACCGGCTCGTCTACGGCGCGACCAACCCGCGCACCCTGACCGCCTACTGCACCCGCGGCCCTCGGCCCGGCATCGCCACCGCCCTCTGGCCGCACCAGATCCGCCTCGAAGGATGACCGCCCTGCAACGCCTCCCGGCGCGGGCCCACAGACGAGGACACCGCATTTCCAGGCCGCCATCGCCGATGGCCGTACGCACGACACCACACCGAGAAGGACACCTGCGATGACAAGCCCTACCAGCCACAGCCAGCCGGACGACCAGCCCACATCGGCTACGTACCGCCGCGGCGACCGGGTCGTGCTGGCGCACACCAGCGACCCCCACACCCGGCTGCGTCCCGGTGACGAGGGAACCATCCGCCGCTACGAACCACATGGCCAGGTCCTCGACGTGGCCTGGGACAACGGCTCCACCCTGTCGCTTCTGTTGGGCGAGTCCGACCGCGTTCGTCGGCTCCCCGCCCCACACCCCGCCGATCTCGGGCGGCAGGTGCGTGAGGCGTTGCGTGCCGCCGGGGCGGCTGCCGGCCGCGACGCCGCCGCCTGGTGGGCGCAACACACCCTGGCAGGCCAGGCGCGCGGCGACGTCACCGACATCGCCCGACAGGTCCTGTCCGGTATCGAGGACGTCGTCCCGCTGATCCTCGACGGGCTCCCGACAGCCAACCGGTACCTCTTCGCCGAGGACGCTGAGCGCTACACCGAGCACGCCCCGCCCAACTCGCCAGGCTGGCAGGATCTGAGCGCGCAACAACGCGACCAGGCGCGGTGGGCCTGGTGCGGCGGCTACGACGACGCCGCACACGCCGAGGCCGAACGTCAGTGCCGCATAATCCTGCACCCCGACGGCGACGACCGCGACCTCACCCATGTCCACCCCGACCATGTGCGCCTGGGCGGAACAGGTGTGTTCGCCGGCGACTGGGCCTGGCAGCCCAACGCCGACGGGCAGATGC
The DNA here is from genome assembly GCF_029626035.1 of Micromonospora sp. WMMD980. NCBI lineage: Bacteria > Bacillati > Actinomycetota > Actinomycetes > Micromonosporales > Micromonosporaceae > Micromonospora > Micromonospora sp. WMMD980. The sequence goes on along the minus strand of NZ_JARUBE010000003.1, from coordinate 5,185,427 downwards.
GCATCCCGGTCGGCTTCGCCGGCACCCTGGTCGACCTGTGGAACGGCTGGGCTGTGTTCACCTGCACCCGCGACGTCGCGCAGGCGATCGTCGCCGACCAGCAGGCCGCCCGCGACAACCTGCGCCAGTCCCTGGCGCACAACGGCATCGCCGAGGCAGACCTCGACCGTGCGGTGGATCAATCGATGGCGCGGCTGTCCTTCGACGGCGACATCATCGTCGCCGACGCCACCCGCCTGGCCGACGACCCGGAGGCGATCGACCGAATCAGCCCGGACGCGGACGGCCGCTACGTAGTGATGGGCCGCTCGTGGCCCTGGCGTCCGGTGCATCCCTACGACTGCGACCGCATCGTCGGCGCCATCCCCGACCCACCCACGAACGACGACACCGCGCAGAACCTCCGCCCCCAGGGGCGAGCCGATGTCTGAGCAGCCGGCACGCCAAGACCAGCGGACGCTGGATGCCGGCGAGATCGTCACCGTCGCGCCAGCGCTGATGGGGCAGATGGGCCCGTACCTGTACGTCGTTATCGATGGCTTCGACGACCCCCGCTATACCATCGCCCGCCTCGGCGGTGACGGCTATCAGTGGCCCAACGTCAACCGCGAGGACCTGATTCCCACGGCGCCGCGTCACATCGTGCGCGTCACCGACGCCGGCAACGACGGCGACGTCGCCTATATCGCCGGCTGACAGCAACCTCGGCGCCGGCACCGGCCCTGCAGTGCCGGCGCCGATCACATCGTCAGCACCGCCCCGCCACCTCCATTGGTGGCGGGGCTTCGTCATGTCCACGGACAGAAAGCAGCCTGATGTCAACCAGAATCATTGTGGTGCTCACCGACGACCTGGACCACAGCACGCAGGACGTCCGCACCCACCGCATCGCCCTCGACGGTGTCGAGTACGAGATCGACCTCGCCCCGCACAACCTGCGGCAGTTCAAGGACACCTACCTCGCAGCAGCCCGCCGGCTGCCCAAGCGGCCCACCGGCCGGCGACCGGGGCCGAGCGTCCCCACCGGCCAGCCGGCCGACGTCCGCGCCTTCTGGGCCGCCCACGAACAACAGCTGCACCTTCCCCCGTACCACCGGCACGGCCCGATCCCCGCGGAGGTCTACGAGGCCTACCGCACCGCTACGGCCCGCACGCACGGTCAGGAGAGGCGCTGATGGCACACCACCTCTTCGCCGTGCTGGTACGCGCCGGCGCGACCGTCGTCAGCATCGACGCGCACCTGGACACGCCGATGCGGCTCGTAAGCCGCGAGCACCGCATCGATGGCTACCGGCTCGGGGGACAGGTCACCGGAGCGTGGGACCCGCGCTACGACCCCGACGCCGACCCGCGCAACTGGCACACCTGCGACGCCTGCCACGGCGCTACCCACATCGACGGGGCCGCCTGCCCCGCCTGCGCCGACGCCACACAAGCCGGCCGCCGGCCCGGCACCGTGGTGCCCTGGAGCTACACCGAGTGGGCGCCGTATCCGGGTGACATCGTGGCGCTGCCCAGGCTGCTGCACCCGGGCTGGCGGTTCCCGCCGGGGCGCACCCCGGTGGCCTGGGTCGACCTGGCCGGCGTCGTGTGGCTCGACACCGACGCAGCCTACGACGCCGTCAGCGACAGCGGCCAAGTTCCTGCACGTCTGGGGATGGTCTTCCGAGACCTCGTCAGCGGACGCCGCAACCCGGATCCGATGGCGCCGACGGCGGCGCCCAGGGGCACCGTCGCCGGTCGGGTCCTGCCCGCCCGGGGGCCTGGGCGCCTGCGGCGGGCACCGGTGGCGTTCCGCGCGGCGGACTGGTCGGTGGCGGTTGTCGATGCCCACGCCTGACTACCAGCCGGCTCGCGGCAGCGCCGCGGTGTTTTCCGGGCCGTGGCTGCGCTACCCGACGAGTCGCCACTCGCACCGCTACCACGAGGGTTACGCCGCCACGCTGATCGGCTGGTGGAACGGGGCGTGCGAGATCAGCGTCGACGCCGACGCCGCCCGGGCGCTCGCGGACACGTTCGCCGAGCTGGCCGAGACCGTCGGGGGTGACTGGCGCACCGTCGACTTCGACGGTGACGTTCTCACCGTCGCGCGACCGCTGTCGCTCGGCGGCGGTGTTCACCTCGCGCGGCCCGTGCACGGGCGCTACCGGATCGGCTGGGGGTTGCCCTGGATACCGGTCGATCCTCGGCGCTGCGACCGGGTGGTCGGCCATCCCGGAGCCTGACACCCCCACCGGCTCCCAGTTGGCAGCGATCGCGACCGTCAGCAGATCGCTGCGCACACCCGCCGCCTCGCTGCTGACGTCCGTTTCCACTGTTCCTGACTACCGCTGCGCGGGCTCATTCCTGCAGCCAAACCGAGCACCGGCACCACCGGCGAGTCACGCGCTGGCAGCCGACGGTCCTACGGCGACCGGACCCCACTGACGACATCACGTATTCCTGAAGGAGGATGCATGCTCCACCCCCGTACCCGAGACGCGCTGACCCGCGCACTGCTCGACGTCGAGACCCTGCATGAGCGCCGCGGATGGGATCTCCTCCCGACGCTGATCGGCCTGTTCGACCGGCCGCTTGCCGCCGAAGCGCACGCGGTGACCCTCGACGCCGACCTGTTCGATCCGAGTGTCTGGCACAACCTGACCCTCGCGGGAGGAGACGCGAGTCTGCCGCCTGCCGTGGTCCTGCACAGCCTGGCCGACATCGCCGGCAGCCCGCCCGCGCGCGACGCGATGCGGTCGCGGCTTTACCGCGACGGGCGACGCTGTATCGGCTTCGCCCTGGTCGTCGAGGTGTGGGCAGCCCCGATCCGGTCGGGATACCGCCACGGTGACCTCGCCAAGGCGCCACCGTCGGAGCGATTCGAGACGCGCATCGTCGCCGCTGTCGACCTTGATCGTCACCGCTACCAGATCGAGCGGGTCCGCGGCGCGCGGGCCGCCACCGTCGATCGGGCGCAGCGTCCACCCTCTGCAACCGCTGAAGGCCGCATCGTGGCCGGCCTGGACCGGCTGGTGGATCTCGCTCGAACCCTGTGACAACACGCCACCTCGCTAACCCACCTGAGCAGCAGACGACCGGTTCCTCGAAGCCCTAGAACCGGCTGGCTTCCCCGCTCTGCGCTCTATCCGATCTCCGTCTCCGCTGCGCGGACTTTGCCCTGCCCGCGCACCCCCGGAGACGGGTGCGCGGGCCCTCCTCCCGGAAGGACCCGCATGAATCCGACTACCAGCACGACCTCGGCCGCGACGACCGGTGACCGGCGTCCCGGCTACCTGTACCGCATGGTCGCCGCGCACCTGGCCGCTCACCCCGACCAGATCTTCACCGTCGGTGAGCTCACGAAAGTCCTCGACGTGCCCTCGACGGGGGCGGTGTACGAGGCGTTGAAGAAGATGGCCAAAGCCGGGTACGCCACCCACCTGAGCGGCCCGCACCGCTACCAGGTCACCCAAGCCGGGATCGACGCCGCCGGGACGATGCCGCCGCCCGCCCCGCGCACACCCCGCCAAGGACGACGCGGGACGGGTCGACGGCAGCCGGTCAGCCGACCCAACGGCGAGTTGTACTTCCCCCGCAAGCTGGCGGGGGCCACCGATGTGGACGTGTTGCAGCGGCTGCGCGACAAGCGTATCCCGGTGCTGCTCTACGGCCCGCCCGGCACCGGCAAGACCGCGCTGATCGAGGCCGCCTACCCCGACCTGCTCACCGTCGCCGGCACCGGCGACACCGTGGTCGAGGATTTCCTCGGCAACTTCATCCCGCTGCCCGACGGCGGCTTCGAATTCGTCTACGGGCCCCTCGTCACCGCGATGCGCCAGGGCCGGGCGCTGCTCGTCGACGACGCCACCCTCATCGCGCCGAAAGTCCTCGCCGTGCTCTACCCGGCCATGGACGGCCGGCGGGTGATCACCATCGCGGGCTACCGCAACGAACGCGTCGAGGCCGCCGACGGGTTCTACGTCGTCGCCGGTCACAACCCCGGCGTGCACGGGGCCATCCTCACCGAAGCCCTCGCGTCGCGCTTCGACGTGCACATCGAGGTCACCACCGACTGGGACCTCGCCCGCCACCTTGGCGTCCCCCGGCCCGCCGTCGAGACCGCGATTGCCCTCAACAGCGATCTCGCCGCCGGACGGGTCAGCTGGGCGCCGCAGCTACGCGAACTGCTCGGCTTCACCCGCGTCAGCAAGACCCTCGGCGTCGCCGCCGCAGTGGGAAACCTCGCCGGGCGCGCCCCCGCCGAGGACCGCGAGCACGTTGTGGCCGCCCTCAAGGCGCGCTTCGGCGCGGACGTCACTCCGCTGACCCTCGGCAAACAGCGCTAACCCCCTCCCCACGAAAGGAACCCTCTCATGCCTCATCCCTCAGCTCACCGCAGCACCGCAGCTGGCGGCGCACCGATCAGCGACCCCGGCTGGTTGACGTGGAGCGACGCCTGGACCCGGCACCTACCCACACTGACCGGCCGTCACGACCTCACCGTCCACGTCGCCCCCGGCGCGGGCGGCGGTGCCCCGGCCCGCTTCCTGCCCCGGGCCTACCGGGTCGAGGTCGACGCCACGTACATCGGCGCGCCCGAAATCACCGACCCGTTCAAGGCCGGTCACAAGAAGGCCGTTCCCACTGCCTACGGGCTGCTCGTGCACGAAGCCGCGCACGCCGCGCACAGCCGGTGGGACACCCCTGCGGGTACCCCACCGGTCGTCGCCGGCGTCGCTGACATGCTCGAGGAGTCCCGCGCCGAGAACCGGCAACGCGCCCGCCGCCGCGGCGACCGCCGGTGGCTGCGCCACACCGTCACCGCCCTGGTCCATCCCGGCGACGCCCCCGTCGACGACGCCTGGCACGCCGCCCACCTCGCCGGTCTGCTCCTGGCGCGGATCGACGCCCGCATCGTCACCGCCAAGGACATCAAAGGGGTCCGCTCCGCCGTCACCACGGTCCTCGGCCGCGCCACCCTGCGGCAACTGCGCGACATCTGGCGCCACGCCCACACCGTCGACGACACCGACGCCGCCACGATGATCGACCTCGCGTGGCGGTGGTGCCGCGTCCTGGGCATCGACCCTCACCGCCAGCCGCAACCACCGCGGCCCGATCTCGGCGAGTTCGCCGGCCGTCTCGCCCAGGCCCTGATCGACTACCTCGCCCACGACCTCGGCCTCACCCCGGCCCAGTACGCCGAGCAGCAAATCGCATCCGCGCACGGCGCGCCGACGTCCTGGACCCGCCGCGCACCCACCGACGCGGAGCGGGCCGCCGCCCGCCTGCTCGCCGCGCGACTGCGGCGGGCCCGCACCCACATCCCCGAACCCGACCTGCGTCCCAGCGCGGTGCCGCCCGGGCGGCTACGTACCCGCCACGCCATCACCGCGAAGGCGCAGATCGCCGCCGGGAGCATCCCCACCGCCACGCCCTGGCAGCGCCGCACCCAGACGCCGCCACCGAAACCCACCCTGCACCTGGGCGTCCTCGTCGACACCTCCGGCTCCATGCGCTCCTACGCAGCACCCATGTCCTCCGCCGGGTGGATCCTCGCCCACGCCGCCGCCACCAACCGCTCGGCCACCACCATGATCGGCTTCGGCGAGCGCGCCACCGTCCTCGTGCCACCGCGGCAGCAGCCGACCCAGGTCCTGCAGATGTCCGCGCTCGGCGGCACCACCGCGTTCCTCGACGCGGTCAAAATCGCCGACCAGCTGCTGAACCTGCGCCAACCCGGCCGAGTCCGGATGCTCGCCGTCGTCTCCGACGGCGACCTGCCCGACCTCGAGCCGGCGCAACGACTCATCACCACCCTGCACCGCGCCGGGTGCGCGGTGCTGTGGCTACGACCCGCCGACCTGGCCGGACACACCTTCAACCACACCACCACCCTGCACGTCGACAACCCGATCCAGGCCGTCGACGCCATCGCCGACGCCGCCGTCACCGCCCTCGAACAGGCATAACCCCTTAAACAGCAGACTCCCATTCGACGACGGACGTCGATGACACCGGCCCCAGACGGCGCCGAGGCGCATCGCCGGCCGCGACCGGCCACACGGAGCCGCGGCCCACCCCGCCAGCCGCCGACGCCTCACCAGATGACTCACAGATCGCCTCACCAGGAACGGAGAAATGAGTGCCTACCCCACGGCAACAAGCCATCTCGTACTGCCTGAACGGCATCGACCAGCACGCTGAGCGGGCCTATCCGTGGCCCGGTCCGACGTTGCTGGCGGTGCTGCGGGAAGCTCCGGTTCCCGGGCATCCCGACCCGACCGCCCGGCACATCGGCGTGGCGACCGCGCCCAGCGTCGCCCCGCAGACGGCACACACCGACGACCCCGTCGCGGTGCTGCGCCGCGCTGTCGACGACCTGCACCACCCGGCCGTGCAGGCCAGCCTCGTCACGGCCACCGGCCCGGTCCGCATCGTGGCCTGGGTGTTCATGCACGCCGCCGTCACCGACGCACTGGACCCACCCCAACTGATCCGCTACGTCCACGCGGTAGATGACGAGGGCGCCTCCTACGTCCTCACCCGCTTGCGCGACCAACCACAGGGTCTCATCGCCATCGACGACGACCCGCAGGCCGGCACGGACGACGTGCTCGACCTGCTGCTCACACTGGCGCAGCTGCTGCACCCCAACACCTGAGCGGGCCCTTCACCGCACCAGATACCGCACCTCCGCACCCCGTCAGGCCACCCGCCCCGCACGCGCTGAGAGGCGCGCCACCGAGGCGCTGACCTGACCCGAACCGCAGCACACACGGCCGATGCCCGGCCACCGCGCGCACCACGCGCACCCGCCCGGGCACGGCCGTACGGCCGTGCCCGGGCTTCCCTCGATTGGAAGGAACCCGCATGACACAGCCGCACGATCGGATCCCCGCGACGACGCCCACCGAGGCGCTCGCAGCGCCGCAAGCGTCTCAGACCCGCGTCGCCGTGGTCGGTGGCTCCCTGACCGGCGCCACCTGCGCTCTGCTCCTGCTGCGCGCCGGCTTCCCGGTCACCGTCTACGAGGCCGCGCCCGCCGCGGCGCCACGCGGCGGCGGGCTCATCGGCCTGGAACACCCCGCCCTCGACGTCCTCGACCGCCTCGGCATCGGCCAGCAGGAGATCCTCGCCCACCCCTCCGAAACGGTCCGGGAGGTCACCCTCCGCGACCGGCAGCCCATCCACACCGCCCGGCACCAGTACCCGGGACGCAACACCACCTGGTCGCTGCTGCACCACGCCCTGACCCGCCGCCTACCCGACGGCGTCCTGCGGCCAGGACACCGCGTCACCGGTCTCACCGCGCACGGCGGGCGCCCGCACCTGCTGTTCGCCAACCATCGCCACGCGGCCGCGGACCTGGTGGTGTTCGCCGACGGCCGCACCTCCACCGGACGGCGGCTACTCGACCCCGCCCGGCGGCTGCGCTACGCCGGCTACGTCGCCCACCGCGGACACACCGACCACGCGTCCCCGCACCTGCGGGACTTCCTGCGCCTGGAACCCGGGCCCGGATGCCAGTACAACGTCGCTCCCATCCCCGGCGGCCTGGACTGGACGCTGTACCTCACCTGCGCCGCCGCCGACTACACCCACTACTTCGGCGCCCCGCCGCACCGGCGCACATTCGCCCTGCCCCGCCACGTCTCCGACACCGCCCGCGCCCTGGTCGACGCCCACGCCGCCCTCGTCCTGCCCGCGGCGCACGCCGCGACCGTGCACGCCACCACCGTGCGGATGGCCGCGCCGGTGATGGACATCGACGCGCCCACCCGCATGGCCTGGCCCATCGGCGCCGGCTGGGCGGCGCTCATCGGTGACGCCCTCGCCCCCGTGCGACCCCACACCGGCAGGGGCGCCAACAACGGCATCGAGCAGGCCGCCGCCCTCACCGTCGCCCTGACCCAACACCACCGGTGGGGCGCCGACCTCGCCACCGCCCTCGACGGCTGGCAACGCCGCCAACTCCCCGCCGCCGTCACCGCCGTGCGGCAAGGACCACTCCTCGGCGCCCACCTCGGCACCGGATCCTGACCACCACACCGAAACAGGAGCCCTTCGATGGCACTGCACCTGTACTTCCCGCTGCCCGAGACGCTGCGGCTGGCCGAACACGCCGTTGCGGCTGCCGAACACGTCGCCAGCTACACCGAACGGGAGGACGGCGTCGCCTGCCCAGGGGCGCTGGAGTGGGTCCACGACGACGGCGTGTACCTGATGTCCAACGGCCTACCCCGACTGGCCGACCCGCAGCGGCCCGGCTCCAACCTCACCGTCTACGCCCACGGCTGGAACCCCCGCCTCGACGCGCACCGCAGCGACCCCGACCTCGGCGGTGACGACTTCGTCGAGCACCTGCACCTCACCGCGGAACCCGACCCGCTGATCGGGCAGCTGCGCCGCGCCCACACCGTCGGCTACCAGTGGCTCGACCTGATGGTTGAGGCCGACACCTTCACCCACCGGTTCACCCGCACACCCCGCCTCGCCTGACCAACCCGCCGTCGGCCCCGCCGCCAGCAGCGGCGGGGCCGACCGACACCGCCGCACCGTCGATCCCTATCGACCACAGCAGCCTTCCCACTTCGCTGATCCGCGACCGATTCAGGTCGCGGATCTCTGCATTTCTACGGAGGAAATTCCGTGTCCGACTCCACCCACGCCACCAGCACCCCAGGCATGACAGCAGCGCCCTCGACCGGGACCACGACGGATGGCGACAGCCTGGCCTACCCCATCTCACCGGAGTACGTGAAGTCGTGGACGCCCGTACGGGCGATCTCCGAACTGATCGCCAACGCCCTCGACGAGGACCGGCACGCGGCGGTCAGCTGGGCCGACGGGATCCTGACCATCACCGACGGCGGCCCGGGCATCCCCGAGGAGGGCCTCATCCTCGGCATGTCCAGCAAGACCGACAAGCAGATCGGGCAGTTCGGCGAGGGCAAGAAACTCGCCTGCCTCGTGCTCGCCCGCAGCCCCGAGATCGGCGCCGTGCGCTGCGAGACCGTGTCCTACGGCTTCGTGCCCACCGTCGAGCGCCGCAAGCTGCTCGGCGGACTCATTCCGTCACGCACCCAGCAGGGCAGCGAAGTCCTCGTCTACCACTTCCACCCCAACACCCGCACCAGCGGCACCACGTTCACCATCGAATGCCGGCGCGAGCTGGCGCAGGAGGCCATCGGACGGTTCCGCGCCCTGGCCGAGCCCGGCTACCAGCCACCCGCGTCGCCCGGGGTGTGCGTGCGCGACGGCGACCCGGGACGGGTGTGGATCGGCGGGGTGCTCGTCACCCGCATGCCCGGCTTCCTCGCCTCCTACGACCTGTCCCTCGACCACAAGGCGCTGCAGAACCGCGACCGCACCGTCGTGGAAGCCGCCGCGCTGCGCACCGCCGTGCGCGACATCCTCGCTACCAGCGACGACCCGTCCCTCATCGGCCTGTTCGCCCGGCACGTCCTCGACGGCGGGAAACTACGCGAACAGGAGCAGTTCTTCACCGCCGTGAACCTGCCCCGTCCCCGCGCCACGTGGCGCAACTGGGGACGCGCCAACCTTCCCGACAACACCTACTACGCGATCCCCGGCGGCGAGGAAGCGGCACTGGACCTCAAGGACAACGGCCACACCGAACTGGCCACCGCCGGCCTGCCCGGACACCAGCAGGCCGCAGTGATGGGGCTGCTCGGCGTGGAAATGGCCAGAGCCCGCCAGCAACGCCACCACACCCGCAACCGCAACCGCACCACCTGGGTCACGCTCAAGAAGCTGACCGGCCCAGAGCGCGAGGTGCTGCGCGAGAGCTACGACCTGGTGCGCCGCGCGATCGGCCCGTTCGCCCTCGACCGGGTGAAGGTGTACGACCACAGCGACGAGGCGCCCTGCGCCGAGGGCTTCTACCGTCCCCTGACCGGAGACATCGCCATCCACCGCGACGCGCTCACCAACCGGCACCGCACCCGGCTGGTGCTCCTGCACGAAGCCGCGCACCGCGTCGCCCACCGCGGCGGCGGCCCCTTCACACCCGTACAGGACTACTACGACCGCAGCCGCGGCTTCGAACACATGCTCTGCGAATTCGCCGCCCGCCTGCTCGCCCTGCTCGCCGACGGCAACGGCCTACCAGCCCTCGACACCACCAGCACCGACGGTCAAGACGGCGCCTCGACTACCAAGACTCCGGCCAGACGAGGCCGCAACTGGCGCGCCGACGACCCGAGCGTGCCCGCCGTCCGCCGCGACCTGGCCCACCTACTCCTCGACCAACTCCCGCACGCACTGGCCGCCGGCGGCTTCCGCGACGCCAAAGACCTCGTCGCCTCCACCGCCGTCTACCCCGGCTACTGGCGGCTGCTCACCAACCCCCGCCCCGTCGGCTACCGCCCGGTCCGCGGCGACCAGGCGGGCGACTACGACAACGTCGCACTGCTCGCCGAAGCCGCCGGCCTGCACCCGCCCGTGGTGTGGCTGGGCTACCACCTCTGCGAAGGCCCCATCCGCGGACGACGACGTGAAACCTGGGGCCGCCCCGGACCCTGGACCGGCAAGACCCGCACCGCGATCACCCGCGCCTGCACGGACCTGACCGCGCTCGGCGGCGTCTACGCCGAGCAGGTCCCCGCGCTCCAGGCCCTCGCCGACGGTTCGACCGCCGCGCCGCTCGACGACGACACCTGGCACCAGCCCGCCCGCACCCTCCTGAGCGTCGAACGGCGCCGCCTCAACCTCACCTGACCTCGCCACCGCTCGCTCATCCTGCGTCGCATCGCCGAGAACCGGCGGGGCACTTCAGGCGGCGACACACCCCCGTACGACACGACCATGTCGCCTGCCCCGCTCGCACGCGGGGCAGGCGACATCCCACCACGTACGCGACGACTTTGATCGCGACCGCAAGTCGAGCGTGATCGCGCCGACGGGTACCGCTACTGCTCGCCCCCCAAGGCGGGCGACGCGATCACCGCCCGCCGCGCAGCAATCCCCAGTGGCGCAACGACCGCTCCCAACCGTGAGTCGACGGCATGCGGACGGCATTCCGCTGCGGTCAGCACGACTTGATCAATCCGGAAAGTCGAGCGTCACTGCATTGCGCCGCCACCGTCCATGGCAAACCCGATGACGTCCGACTCCAGGACGCCAGCCATGGGCGGTGGGCGAGCAACCCACTAACGACGACGCAAGGACACCCCAATGGCCCGTCACCGCCACGCGATCCCCCACACGGTCACCGACGTTCTGCTCTGGCTCCTGGCCAGCGACGTCGCCGCCGCGCACCATCCCCTTCCCGCCCACCCCGACCGATGCGCCAACCTGCGCTGCACCGGCCAGGCGTACCCCTGCCCTCCCGCACGCGACGCCCACCGCGCCCAACAGGCCGCCATCGCACCCGCACCCCGCGTACGGGCACGAGGCCGCGCCCGAGTCAGCTCCGTCCTCGCCTCTTGGTTCCGGCCCGCCCGCCCCCTTCGCCACGCCGCCTGACCCCTTCCCGTCCGCTGCGACACCAACCGAGGGAGGTAGGGGCGGCGATGACTCACCGAACCGCTGACGGGTTGCCCGAACCGCGCGGGTGGCAACACGCGGCGATTGCCGCCGCTGTCGCGGCCCTGCGCGGGGTGGCCGCGGTCAAATTCACGCCGCCTGCGGTACCGGCAAGACCATCACCGCCGCTCACGCGGGCCGCCGCGCTGTGTACGCCCGGCGGGCTCCTGGTGGTCGCCTGCCCATCGGTCACGCTGGTCGGTCAAGCCATCGCGGTGCTCGCGCAGCCGAAGACACGACGTTGCCCTCACCCGCCGCCGCCTCGCCCCGAACCGCCTTCTGGCTATCTCACAACTCGCGCGCCGTCCGGTGCACCTCACCACCCCAGGACCAGGAGAACCAGTGAGCGACAACGGATACACCTTCAATCCCAGCAACCGCGCCTACCAGTGCTTCCTCGCCCTCGCCAGCGACCACTTCGAGATCGTCGACTGGCGCGGCACCGCCACCGGACAAGCCAGGCTGGTCACCCTGATCGACATCGGTAGCCGGGACGCGTTCAGCCTCGCCCTGCTCGACACCGCAGAAGACCACCAACCCCACGCCCTACTCGCCTACGCCACCACCCACACCCTGGCCCTGCACGGGCCGATCCCCGGACGGGCCGCCGCAGCCGACTACGCGCCCCACCTGGCCATGCACAACCCTCACATCACCGCCACCACCCCGATCTCCCTGCATCGACCCGACAATCCACGCCTTCGCGACGACGAGTGGACCTCCCTACCGACAGACATCGCGCACGCCGCCAGCATCACCACCCTCGACGGCGGCAGCGTGGCCCTGGCTTTGCTCGACCGCGCCAACGCCACCGTCGCCGTCATCGGGCCGTTTCCCACCATCGACGCAGCCGACGCCTGGCATCCCGCCGCCGACGGTTGGCCACCGGCCGACCGGCTCCTACTCGCCGTCCACGCGCCGATCGCGAGGCAGTAATCGCGCCTCGACCACCCGATGAGCACGACTACAGCGTCCGGCAGCAGGGGCGTCGCCGACAGGCGGCGCCCCTGCCCGTTGAGAAAGCAGACGTCATGGAAGACATGTCCCATCCGTGCGGCGATCCCGCTGAGCCCAGCCTCGACAAATCCCTCAGCGTCGGCGATCCGGTCCTGGGAAAATCACGGCTGCTGTCGCGACAGTGCGACACCTGCATCTTCGCCCCCGGCGACAAGATGCACCTCGCGGCCGGGCGGCTCCGCGACCTCGTCGCCGAAACCCGCCGACGAGAGTCATTCATCATCTGCCACAGCACGCTGCCGCATTACCTGTACACCGACGCCGAGCCGGCGATCTGCCGGGGATTCGCCGACCGCTATCACACCCAGGCGCTGCGGCTCATGGAGCGGCTGTGGGGTTTCGTCGAAGTCGATCCCCCCTCGCTGACCAAGGGCGACGACGGCGCGGAAGGAGGTCGTCCGTGGCCCCGATCGAGGACTTCTTGCGCCGCCAGAGTGAGATCATCGACCGGGTTGGCTGGGCGGTGACGCTCGTGCACCCGACGCGGTCGACGCCGAGGACAGCGCCCCGTTTGCCTACACCGTCGGGCTCAGCGCCCACAAACTATCCCGAGCTGCTGATCGCCGGGCTCGATCCCGCCATCGCACAGCACCTGCTCAACGACCTCGCCGCCCGCGTGTACGACCGGGCCGCGCGGTTCACCCACGGTCAACGCATCAGCGGTCTCGCCGCCGGCTACGACACCGTCGTCATCAGCGGGGCTTCTACCGAACAGCTATACCCCGGTGCTGCGGTCGCCCGATACGGCTGGTAGGTGCGTTTGCGGCAGATCGTGTGGCCCGACCGGCATGGCCGCTTCCCCTGGCACCCTGGCTACGCCTACCCGCCGTCGGCGCAACCGGCCGTCCGACGCCCCTGCCGGTCACGACACCAGGGGAAGCACACGGACGCACGGAGCCTCGCTCGGGCGACGGGCGATTGATGGCGCGCCAGTGTCGCTGCACTGATCGCCGCGCGGGGAGACCACGGTCGTTATGGCATCCGGACGGCAAGGCCGCAGGGTCGGCGGTGGGCTGGGCGGGTCGCCCCGGTTCAGCCCACCATCGGGCCGAGGCTCAATCGCGGGCTCGACGCGTGCCTTCGTTCAAGCCACCGCCGCCCCGCAGAGCGTGAGCCCGGTCCATTGTCGTTGCGGCCCATCGAGGCCGCTGTCGGGCCGGGACCGGCAGGGATCAGCGGCGCCGCTTGCCGGTGGGATGCCCACCGGCGCGTGTGGTGCGGTTGCCTGCTCGTGGTTGCCAGTGGCGACGTACGGTCCGCTCTGACCTGCCGATGCGTGCGGCGATGTCGGCGGGTTGCAGTTGCGGATCGTGGTGCTGCCAGTAGGCCACGGCAGAGGCGGTCGTGGCGTCTGCGGGGAGTGCCTCGCGACGCTCTTCGGCACCAGCCGGGCGTTGATCACCGGCTTCTTCCGGCTCGCGGCTCGTCGCGATCTCGGGCGTTGCCTTGGAGGTGGCGTGTTTGCCGTCGGTCACCAGCGTGGGCCCGACCTGATCGTCGTCTTTGCCTTCGGCCGCCTGTGTGGGCTCGGCCGGCTCGTCGTCGGTAGCCCTGTCTAAGCTGAGCGGCTTGTGCGGCTCGGCGCGAGACGGCACGGCTTCGATGGCGTCGTCGGCGTTGGTGGAGGTGTCCAATTCGGTGGCAAGCGGAAGTTGTTGCGGCGGTGCGCCACTCGGGGGTCTCTCGTCCTCGGTCGAGGACTCGATAATCGGCGACCTCAGGGCCGGCGCAGACGCGGTGTCATTGGCGGTGCTTGCGGCGCGGATGCGGGCGCTGATCTCGACGAGGCTGATGCTGGCGACGATGACGAGGCCGTCGACGGAGAGGGGTAGGAGGTAGGCGGCGCCGTAGCTGTTCTCTCCGTAGCGGGAGGCGACGCCGACGAGGTGCCAGTAACTCACCGTGCGCCACGAGGCGCTGCACGATCGAGTGGAGGTGAAAGACCGCCACCGCCGTTCCTGTCGCAGCAGGGCGGTGTAGCTGAGGGCAGCCTGCTCCGGGAGGTGCCGGGTGTGGGTGGGAAGCGGCCCTGACAACGCCGGGACGGGCTGGCACTGCCAGACGGCTCGGGTCCGGCAAGCAAGTTGGGAAGGTGTACGTGAGGAACCAGCGTGTAAAGCCTCTCAAGACTAGGCACCAGCTCGAATCTGGCGGATGTGGGCTGGGTTGCGGCGCGTATCCCGGCACCGGTTCGGTGTCGGGTAACTCCTTGGCTGGTTTGGTATTGGCTGGCGGGGAGGCCACGGTGAAGGTCTGCGGCGTAGCCGTGGCGAGGTCGCAGGGGCAGAGCTGGGCACCTAACCCGATGAACGATCGTGTGGTGAACGTGGGAACCCGTCCGGGACCGCCCCGCCTGTCGGCCAGCCAGGCCGTGCCGGTGGGGCAGGCGCACCGTCAGCTGACGGTTCCGGCTGGGGGCGGAGTCGCCGTAGTAGTCGGAGGTCGGGAAAGCCGACCACGGGGCGAAGGGCGACAGCGAGTACGCAGCGGAGATGCTGGAATGCCAGGAGGTCGCCGGTGAATACTGGCGCGCCGCCGTCCGGGTGGCCCGAGTTGGGTCAGGCGGAGCGGCGGGTACTGGAGATCCAGGCGAAGCTGCACCGATGGGCGGGCGAGGATGAGGCCCGCCGGTTCGATGATCTGTTCGGCCTTGTCACCGATCCCGCGTTCCTGATGGTCGCGTGGGAGCGGGTGCGGACGAACAAGGGTGCCCGCACCGCCGGAGTGGACGGGCAGACCGCCCACTACATTCGGGTGCTGCGTGGCGAGGATGAGTTTCTCGCCGAGCTGCGCGCCGACGTCAAGGCCGGTGCGTTCACCCCGTTGCCCGTGCGGGAGCGGATGATCCCCAAGTCCGGCGGCAGGCTGCGCCGGCTGGGGATCCCGACCGTGCGGGACAGGGTGGTCCAGGCCGCCCTGAAGCTGGTGCTGGAGCCGGTCTTCGAGGCCGGGTTCCGCCCGTGCTCGTACGGGTTCCGGCCTCGACGGCGCACGCACGACGCTATCGCTGAGATCCGCCACTTCGGCGCCAAGGGCTACGAGTGGGTGCTGGAAGCGGACATCGAGGCGTGCTTC
The DNA here is from genome assembly GCF_029626035.1 of Micromonospora sp. WMMD980. Classification (NCBI taxonomy): domain Bacteria; kingdom Bacillati; phylum Actinomycetota; class Actinomycetes; order Micromonosporales; family Micromonosporaceae; genus Micromonospora; species Micromonospora sp. WMMD980. Next base: position 5,169,803 of record NZ_JARUBE010000003.1, on the reverse strand, counting down.
GATTCGATCGACCACGCGGCCTTGATGGACCGGGTGCGTCGACGGGTCGCAGACAAGCGGGTGCTGGCGTTGGTCAAGGCGTTCCTGAAAGCCGGGGTGCTCAGCGCCGATACCGGCTACCAGGAGACGAGCACTGGCACGCCGCAAGGGGGCATCCTGTCACCGCTGCTGGCCAACATCGCCCTGTCCGCTCTCGACGACTGGTTCGTCGCGGCGTGGCAGGACGAGATGGGCAGCCCGTGGCGGCGGCACAACCGGCTCCGCACCGGCCGCTGCAACTGGCGGCTGGTGCGCTACGCAGACGACTTCGTCGTCATGGTGGCCGGCGGGCGTGAGCACGCCGAGGAGCTTCGGGAGACAGTCGCTGCGGTGTTGGCGCGGATCGGGCTTCGCCTGTCCGGGCCGAAGACGCAGGTGGTCCACCTGGACGAGGGGTTCGACTTCCTCGGCTGGCACATCCAGCGCCGGCGACAGCAGGGGTCGAACAAACGGTACGTCTACACCTACCCGGCGAAGAAGGCCCTGGCCTCGATCGTCGGCAAGGTGCGGACGATCACCCGACGAACAGCACACGCGCATCTGTCCGACCTGCTGCAAGCGTTGAACCCGACGCTTGCCGGCTGGTGCAACTACTTCCGTCACGGCGTCTCCAATGCCACCTTCGGCTACCTGTCGCGCTACGCCTGGCGGCGAGTGCTCGGGTGGATACGCAAACGCCACGACGGAGTGCCGTGGAAGCACCTGATCCGTCGGTACCTGCCTGGATGGAAACCGACGCACGAGGGGATCACCCTGTTCGACCCGCAGAAAGTGGCGATCAACCGCTACCGCTACCGCGGGACGAAGATCCCCACCCCGTGGGACAGATGGCATCAACCGGCGGCCACAACCAGCACCTGACCTGACGGCATGTGCTCGTGGAGAGCCGGATGCGCGGAGACGCGCACGTCCGGTTCGGGCGGGCGGGTCAGGGAGACGACCGGACCGAAAGGCCGGCACCGCGCCCTGACCCGACCCCACCACGCGGCGATCGCCGCGATGCAGGTGGCGGCGGTGACGCGGATCGCGCCGAGCTGCCAGCGGTGGTGCGGGACGCGGGAGATGAGCTCGACGGTGAGCAGGAGCGCCAGGGGTGGCCATGCGGCGATGATCTGGCTGATCGGGTTCGGTCGGGCGTGCAGGATGTTCGCGGCGACCGACGCGGCGACGCCGAGGGTCAGGGTGAGGCGTACGGCCCACCGCAGAGCGCCCAGCCGCCCGGTGTCATGGGTGGTGGCGGGTAGCACGGAGCTTGCCTGCGGGGCGGTGCTGGTCATGCCGGTTGGCCGCCGGAGGGCCGCGGGCGGCGCTGGGGCCGGGCGTCGTCGATGAGCTGGTGGGCGAGGTGCAGAGTCTCCTCGGTCGGTTCGGCGTCGATCTCCCGCAGCCGTTGGGTGAGGGAGCGGCGCAGCGCGCGGACGGCGTCGAGGTCGCCGAGCGCGGCGTGGGCGCGCATGGCCTGTTGATGGAGCATTTCGTTGTAGGGGTGGTGGGGCAGGGCGACGGCGCAGACGGCGGCTTGTTCGCTCGGGCTGTCGGCGTAGGCGTCGAGCAGCGCGGTGACGGCGTCGAGGGACTCGCGTTGCGCGCTGTGTCGGTAGGCGTCGAGCCATTCGTAGTCGCAGTCCTCGGCGAGAGGCCGGTAGTGCTCGACGGCGCGGCGCAGGGCGGGCACCCGGGTGGGGTCGTTGCCGGGTTTGCGCAGGGCGGCGCGTAGTCGCCACAGGTCGATGTCGAAGCGGTCGGGGTTGAGGCGGTAGCTCTGGTGCGGGTTGGTCAGGTAGCTGCCGGGTCCGGCGTGCTGGCGCAGCACGGCGCGTAGGTCGGAGACGTAGGTGTGCAGGCGGTGCAGGGCTCTGCTGCTGGGCGCCTCGGGGAGCAGGTCTTCGAGGATTTCCTCCGTGGATGCGGTCCCGTCGCGGGCGGCGAGGTAGACGAGTAGTTCCAGTGACTTGGTGCGTAGGGTGCGCGGCTGGCTGGCGTCGACCAGGGTGGGACGGCCGAGCACCGTCACCGTCACTCGCTCGACGTGCGCCGCGGTAGGTGTTCCGTCGGCGGCGTTTCCGTCCGTCCGCCACGGTGATAGGTCGTGGTGTGGCGGGTCGTCCACGTCTGGTTCTGCGCGGCCGGTGGGCTTGTCATGGGTGTCGGACGCGCCGGGCGGCAATTCGTCGGCGCCGATAGGTGTTTCGCGTTCGGCAGATTCAATTTGCATCCGCGGGCGGTGGTGGTGGTGGTCGGTGTCGAGGCTGTGGGGTTGGTCCATGACGTCTGTCGCGGGGCCGCCGGGCAGGGGGTCGGCGGCGGTGCTCGACGCGTCGGGGTCATCGGCGAGCGCGTGCGGTTGAGGACTGTGGGTGTCGCTCTCGTCGGGGCGGGGTGTTGCGGTGGTGTCGAGAGGCGGGTCGTGTGACGCCTCGGGTGGTGAGGGGGCGATCTCGACTGGTGCGGGGGCCGGTGGTTGCCCGGTGTGGGTTTCGGCGAGGGTGGCGAGCAGATCGACGGTCTCGGCGGGGTTGAGTACGGCCAGGCGTCCGACGTCGGCGGGGTGGGGTCCGTGGCGGGCGTCGGTGGGTGCGCGGTCGACGGTGCCGTCGGTGGCGACGATGGCGGTGTCGCCGTCGGGCCAGGCGCCGAGGAACACGCCGTGGATGTCCAGGCGTTGGCCTTGCGCGAGTAGCGCGGAGATGCGGGTGCGTCCGTGGCGGCTGCTGGCATCGGCGAGCAGCATGATGGGTGCGAGGGGTTCTTCGCCTGGGTCGGCGGCGCGCATGTCGTTGACGGTGTCGACTTCGTGGTCGTAGACCAGCCGGCTGCGTCGTAGGGCCTGGTGTTCCAAGGTGGCCAAGGCGTCGTCGAGGTCGGCGGTGACGGTGAGCCGTGGGGTGCGGGGTAGGTCGATGGCGGCGGCGCCCAGGAGGGTCGCGGCGGTGCTGGCGGGGATGACGACGGTAGGGCGGGCGGCGGGGGGCCCGTCGCCGGTGGTGGCAAGCGCGGCGGTGAGGAAGCCGCGGGCGGCGGCGTCCGCGCCGGGGCCGGTGAGGCCCAGCCCCGCGGGGGGCCATACCGTGGACAGTGGATGGGCCAGGGTCGGCGCCACGGGTGCGTCATCGAGACCGGCGAGGTCGGTGGGCGGAGTCGGGCCGACGGCGTTGACCGGTGCGGTGCGGGAGGTGTCGTCGCTGCCGCGCCCTGCGTGAGGCGCGGCGTCGCTGGTCCCGGCGTCGCTTACCTTTCCCGCTGGTCGCACCTGTGGAAGGTGTGTGGCGGTGGCGTCGTGGCGCAGGCCGGCTCGGATCTGTCGTATGACTCGGGGGATCGGCGCCGCGGCGGGCTGGGGCGCGGGTCGCGCTGCGGTGGGAGTGCGCGGGCGGTAGCGGCGCTGACGGTGCGCCCAGACGAGGGTGACCGCGGCGATGATGGCCGTGGCGAGTCCGACGTCGATCCAGCTTCCGGTCGGTAGTGACACTCCCCGGTTGGCTCTCGATGGCCGGCTGCTGTCGTCGGTCGGGGTGCTCTCGGCGGGAGCCGGGTTGCTGGCGGTGGGAGCGGCGGCGCTGGTCTGCGGCGGGTTGCTCGGCGTCGGGGCAGTGGGTGTCGGCGTGGGCACCGCCGCGGGCGGGGGCGCCGGTCGGTGGCGATGGCGGCTGGTGGATGGGGTGGCGTCGTGGGGCAGCTCCAGGGTCCAGCCCGGGTGGATGATGTTCGGGTCGCGCAGGGTGCCGCCGACGTGCGGGTAGTGGTTGCCCCGGTTGAGGGCGAAAATCTCCGGCCATCGGTCGGCGTCGCCGAGACGCTGCTCGGCGATCTTCGACAGGGTGTCCCCGCGCTTGACGGTGTGCGTGTACTGGCGGCCGTTGCTGACCATGGTGATCGGCACGTCCCCGAGGACCTCTCCTGCAGCGGTGAGCGTCGACGACGGGGTTCGTGCGGTGTCGGCTCTCGCGGCCGAGACGTGGGCGTCGGTCATGGGGGTCGCCGTGGCAGCGGCGGCGGGCCGGGCGTGGGCGGCGGGAGACGCGGTGGCGGCGTGCGCCGCGGTGGCGAGGACGCTGCCGGTGATCATGGTGACGAGGAGGGTGGCCAGACCGCGGGCGGGAGTCAGCGCCCGGGGCTGAGGCAGGCGTCGGCCGGTGAGGGCGGTGGCGATTTCGGCGAGCAGCGACCAGACGAACGACGCCCACGCCGCCCACAACAGGGCGGTGAGCGCGGTGAGGATCATGTCGTCGCTCAGGCGGCCGGTCAGGGTGGCGACGACGGTGCTCCAGGTGGGCGCCCGCTCGGGCAGCGGCGATTCGGTGAAGCGCAGCAGCAGGCCGGGCGGCCCGATGAGCAGCAGCAGCGAGAAGGCGGCTGCGGCGATGCGGCGGACGACGGTGCTCAGCGTGGTGATCACCGTGACACCTCCTCGCTCCGGTGGATGGGCTATTCGGGGGCGGTGACGCCGGTTTCGGGTGTGGCTGTCGCGGTGGCGGTCACGTCGACGCTGGTGACGCCGACCAGGTGCAGCAGCTGGGTGCGGTGACGGGTGGTGATGGTGACGGTGACCTCGGTGGTGGTAGCGGACACCGCGCCGGACTGACCGGCCTGCACGAGGAAGGTATTGGCGGCGGCGCTGGCCGCAGCGGGATCGAGTTGGGCAGCGCCGGTGAGGCGGTGGGCGGTCAGGTCGAGTTGGCCGGCGCCGGCGCGGGCGGCGGCCTGCGCGGTGTCGTAGGCGGACACCTTGGTGGCCATGGCAGTCCCGAAGTCGAACACGAGGCCGGCGAGGATGAGCACGATGAGCGTGGCGACCACCGTCCACGGGGTGATCTGTCCCCGGTCGCCGCGTAAGCGGCCGGTCACGGCCGCGCGCCGAACGGGTCGAGGGGTTGGTGGGAGGTCGCGGAGATGTTCACCGCGCCGGGCAGTCCCAGCCCGACGAGGTCTTGCAGCCGAACACCGCAGGTCACCGTGGCGCTGACCTGCCCACCGGGGGTGAACGCGCCGGGGTCGATGGTGACGGTGGACGGCTGGCAGGTCAGTCCTCGGCCGGCCAGCGCGGTCGAGGCCGCGCCGGCGCCGCTGCGTCGGGCGTGAGCGGGGGTGTCGGCCAGAGAGGCTTGTCGGGAGGCGGCAGCGGCGGCGGAGCGCACGTCGATCGCCGCGGAGGCCAGCCGTAGGCAGGCCACGATGGCGAGGATCGCCAGGATCATCAGCGGGACGTAACCCAGCGCGAGCTCCACGCTCACCGAGCCTCGTTCGGCGGCGGCCGGACCGGAGCGCCGTCGCATGCTGTGTCGCGCGCAGCGGAGGAAGGGGTGTCGCATGGTCGGAGCTCCTTGTCAGGCGGCAGTGCTCTCGTGGGGCCCTCAGGGACGGAATCTTTCGACGGGTGCGCTGACCCGGGTGTGCACCGGTAGGCGCAGGCCCGGGATCACCGTGGGCGCGCGGCCGAGGACCGCGACGGTGGCGGTGTCGGCGTCGCGCTGCACGGCCACCCGGGCGTCGGTTACGACGCGACCGGCGACCTGCTCGAGCACGGCGGTGGCGTCGGTGTGCCCGGCGGCGGCGGTGCCGCCGGCCACCCGGGTGGTCTGCAGGGCGTGGTTGGCGGCGTGTTGCACGCCGAGCTGCGCCAGCGCCCACAGCGCCAGTTGCACACCGAGCAGGACGAGAAGGAACAGCAGCGGCGCGTACAGCACCACCTCGGTGGTCACCGACCCGCGGTCGCCGCCTCGCCACGCGCGCCGAGGATGGCCTCTGGCGGCGCGCCGGTTCACAGGCTGATCCCGTTGATCTTCGACAGGATCTTGGAGCGGAAGATGCCGTAGACGGCCAGGACGAGGGTGACCAGCAGGGCGATCCACATAACTTTCTCGGTGGTCTCGCTGCCCCGGTCGCCGTCGGCGCGCAGCCGGCGGATCCGGTTGGCTGCGCTCGCGCGCAGCAGGGTGAGCTGGGTCAGGAGCCAGCTGAGCCGCATGGTTGACCTCCTCAGAATGCATCGACGGTGCTGACGGCGGGGTAGAGCAGGAACAGCAGGTAGGCGGCGGCGAGGAGCATGACTGGCATGGACATGCGTTCGGTGGCGGCGTTGGCGCGGGCTTCCAGGGCGGCGGCCTGGTGGGCGCGCAGGGTCGCGGCGCGGATGCTCAGCGAGTCGCGGATGCGGGCGCCTTCGTTGCCGGCGAGGCTCATCGTGGCGGCCAGCTCCCGCAGCTCGACGACGCCGGTGTCCGCCCCGAGCTCATCGAGGGCCTGCCAGGGCGGTATCCGTAGCAGCCGGGCGGTGTCCACCGCCCGGCGCAGCCGTTGCGATGCCCAACCGGCGTTGTCTGCGCAGGCGTCGTCGAGGGCTTGTTCGAGACCCGCGCCACCGGCGAGGGAGATCACGACGAGGTCAAGCACGGCGGACAGGGTGTAGCGCAGCTCGTCGCGGCGCCGTCCGGCTTCGGCGCGCACCGTGGACTCGGCGAGCCACCAGCCGCCGGCGGCGCCGGCCAGGGACACCCAGGCGGGCGTGCCGGCGGCGAAGGTGACCCCACCGGCGGTGAGGGCGGCCATCACCGTCGGCGGCAGGACTAGGCCGGCGAGCACGGCGAGGGTCTGATCGGCCAGGTGCAGCGCGGCGGGCCGTTCGAGCACGGCCAGGTCGGCGCGCGTCCGCCGCCGCGGCAGACCGAGCGCGCGAAGCGGCGCGGCCATCAGCCGCACCCGCGCCGACGTCGGTTGCTCGGGCGCGGCGGGTGCACGGCGCAGCGCGTCGAGGGCGTCGGCGAGGGCGGGTCGCGCCGGAACGAGACCAGACGCGGCGAGGAGCAGGCCGAGGCCGGTGAGCAGGCCGCACGCGAGCACGATCACGACGACCGCCCCTGGCCGGCCGCGATCCCGGCTTTGGCAAGGACTCTCGGGGGTTCGGGGAGGCGGGAGACGCGGGCCAGCCACCAGAATCCGGCGGTGAACACGGCGCCGACGACGAGGAGCACCAGCTGTCCGGTCACACCGTGGTAGGGGGCGAGGAAGCCGCGGTTGAGAACGATCAGCCCGGCGACCATCGCTGCGGCGGTGCCGGTGATGACGCGCGCGGCGGTACGGGTCGCGGCCCGTTTCGTGGCCACCCGCATCCTGATCCCGGCCAGCTCCCGCGCGGTGACGGCGAGGCTGGTCAGGCACTGCGACAGTTGCCCGCCGTGGTAGCCGGCGGCCTGCGTCAACGCCGCGACCACGAGGTCGGCAGTCGCATCGGCGAGGTCGTCGGCGAGCACCCGCAGCGCGTCCGGCAGGCGGGCGCCGGCGCGCACCGCCGCAGCGAGGGCCTGCACCTGGGGGCGGATCGGCTGCGGGGTGACCGGGGCGGTTGCGGTGATCGCCTGTTCCAGCCCGGCGGCGGACGACAGGGTGTCGCGCAGCAACTCCGCCCAGGTCGCGATCGCCTCGATACGGGCCACGGCCCGGTTGTGCTCGCGGTCCGGGCCGAGCACGCGCGGCAGCGCCCACACGGCGACGCCGGCCAGCGGCGCCGCCACCGGCCACCGGGTCACCATCGCAGCGGCAGCGCCCCCGCCGAGGACGGCCAGAAACCGGGCCCGCTCGATGCCGGCCCACCCTCGACGCCGTCGTCGCGTTAGGTTCACGAGCGGTCGACGGCGCAGCCCGTCGACGATGAGGGTCAGGCCGGCGGCGCAGCCCAGGCCGAGCAGGATCGGCAGCAGACTCACCGTCCCCACCTTTTCCCGTCGAGTATGCCGACGTTGAGGCCAGCGGCGATCAGGTCGTCGAGGGTGTCGGCGCGCAGCGGCGCGGCCGGCACCGCCCGCCGGTCGGGGCCGGGTCGGAAGATCTCGTTGGACGGCACCTGTGTGCCGTCGGTCTCCAGAACCTGCCGCACCGAGGACAGGACGCGGGTGCCGTCGGTGGCGACGTCGAGGTGCAGCACGAAGTCGACTGCCTGACCGATGAGCACGTTCGCCGCGTCGAAGCTGAGTTTCTCGGGGGCCTGCATCACGTACATCGCCAGCCGGGTCAGGGCCTGCTTGCTGGACGAGGCGTGCACGGTGCACATCGATCCGTCGTTGCCCTGCGACATCGCCAGGAGCATCGGCACCGCTTCGGCGCCGCGGGACTCCCCGACGATGACCCGGTCCGGGCGCATCCGTAGCCCCCACGTCACCATCGTGGCCATGTCGATCCCGCCGACGCCCTCCAGGTTCGGCTCGCGCTGTTGCAGCGCCGTGGTATTCGGATGCGCGTCGGTGTCCTCATCCAGGCCCAGCTCGAACGCGTCCTCCACGGTGACGATCCGCTCGGACGGACTGATCGCGGTTGCGGCGGCGCGCAGCAGAGTCGTCTTCCCCGCGCCCGTCCCACCGCAGATCACCAGATTCTTGCGGGCCCGCACCAGCGCCCGGATCAGGTCACGCAGCCCGGGCGTCAACTCTCCCCGGTCGACGAGATCGTCGAGGGTGACCCGGCGCAGGACGTTGCGGCGGATCGACACCGACGGCCTTTTCGACACAGCCATCACCGCGAACAGCCGTTGCCCGCCCGGCAGGCGCAGCGACAGGCCCGGCGACCCGCGGTCGAAACGCCGCTCCTCCTGACCGCTGCGCGCCGCCGCGGTCCGTACCAGGTCGACCAGCTCGTCGTCGGTGGCCGCGACCGGCGGCACCTGCGACACCTGCCCGTCGGCAGTGCGGATCCACACGTTGTCGCAGCCATTGGCGAAGATGTCCTCCACCCGTTCGTCGTCGAGCAGCGGCTGCAGACCGCCCAAGCCGAGGAAGCTGTCGCGCACGGCACGCGCCAGCGCCGCCTCGACCTGCCGCGATAACGGGCTGCGACCAGCGGTGATGATCTCCCCGGCGTAGGTGAGCAGCTCCTCGGCGATGTAGCCGGCGATGACCGGCCGCCGCTGCGCCTCGGGAAGCTGCGCGCCGTGCGCGGCGAGACGGTCGCTGACCCGGGCGCGCAGCACCGCCACCAGCTCCGGCGCGACCGCGGTCACCGGTGCGCTCACCGCACGACCTCCAACGCGGCGCGCGTCGCGCCGGGCTGCGGCGGCGGCGGCGCGGAGAGGGCGACGCCCAGGCCGCGCAGCGCCAGCGCCAACCGAGTCCGCGTCCACGCCGGCCCGGCCAACCGGCCGGTCAACACGGCCGCGCCCCACCGGTCCGTGGGCAGATACGCCCACACCGGCACGCCAAGCCGCCCACTGATTTCCCGCGGTTCGTAGACGCCCTTGCCCGACACCACCACACCGAGACGCGAAGTACGCATCGCCGCGCGTATAGCCGGAAGCCGAGTATCGACGTGGTCTAGGTGCTCGGTGTCACCGGCCGTCACGACCACCAGCGCATCCACCCTGGGCAGCAGCCCGTGGGCGGGGCTGCCCGAGTAGAGGCGGCCAGCGTCGAGGATCACCACCGGCGCCAGCCCCGCCACCACGTCCGGTCGGGCGCTCAGCACGGAAACCGCCTGCGCGCAGGTGTCGGCCGCACCGGGCCCCACCATCGCGTGTACGCCTAGTGGCAACGGCTGCACGAACCGTGCCAGCCCACCTGAGGGCAGGCCGTGACGCGACGCGGCTGCCAACCCCGCCAGGCCCGGCTCCTGCGGCACCCCGAACCGCGCGCCGAGCACCCCGCCGCACGGGTCGACCTCCGCTACCAAACCCGGCCTGCCCGGCCAGAGAGCGGCCAAGCCCAGCGCGGCGGTCGACACCCCGGGCGCGCCGGACACCGACGCGAGCATCACCAACATGTCGCTTCCCCCTCGTTCATTGGTCTGGCCTGAGCTGCACCAGCGCCACGTCACCCGATGCCGAGGCCACCGTCTCAGCCTCCTGAACGCTCAGCAGCAGCGTCACCACCTGCCCGCCCTGCTCCGCCTCACTCGCGGACACCACGCTGGCCATCGCCCGCCGGGTCTGTGCTGCCTGGCCCGCGGGCGGGCTGCCGCCCCCGGCCTGATCGACGCTGGCAGGAAGCCCGACGAGCACCACCACCCGCGCGCCCGCAGCGAGCCCGGCTGGTGCACGGCCGGTCTTGACCGCTACCGCGATCACCGCCTGCCCCGTCGGAGGCCATGCCGACGGCCCTACCTGCGCCGGGGCCAGCAGGGTCCCGGCGGCCAACGGGACCGCCGCCGCGCGCCCCACGACCTCGTCGCGTCGATCCGCGGCGAGTAGGTCAAGGTCCGAAGGGTTAGCCACCCGCACTACCCGCACATCCGCCTCGGCAATGACGACGCCGGCGGGCACCGGCCGTGCCACCGCCAGGAACTGCTCCCCGGCATGCCGGCGCAGGTCGACCTGCCAGAACGTCATCACTGTCGCGACAACCAGCAGCAGTCCGGCGGCCACCCGCCGCCCGTTGGGCCGCCCCGCCCGCGAACGCGCCGCTGGCGCGGTGGTCGCCGGCTGCGGGCGGACGGGAGCGGTGCTCATCTGGCGCTCCCGACGATCGCCTGCGACTGCGCGACCCGCACTGCCCTGGCCGCCGTCGTCGTCAACGGTGCCAAGGTGCCCCCGCCACCCGGCCCTGACCACGTCACCGTCCACGTGACGGTCGCCCGCAAGATGAACGCCGCTCCAGGCACGGCAGAAGACGATCGGGTGTAGGTGTGCCCACACGACGACACCGCCAGCGGGTCCGTGCCTGACGTCCACGGTCGGCCCGGACCCGCGCAGGTCACGTCAGAGGTGCCGTCGGAGAACGACCACCGCACCCTGGTCGGCGTCGCCGTGGCGGTCACCGTCACCCCCGGCACCGACGCCGACGCCGACCGGATTCCCCAGGTCACCGAATCCACCCACAACCACACCGGCACTCGCACCAACACGAACGGCGCTCCGTCAGGGTTCGTGCGAATCTCCGGAAGGGGCAACCGCAACCGCGACCGCGCAGTCAGCGCCAACGCGCCCACATCCACCCCAGGCGGCTGATCCAGCCACTCCGGCGTGCCCTGCGAACCGATGCCGTCGATGTTGCAGGTCCGCGCGTACCACCCACCTCGCAGATCGCTGCCTGCCGGCGGCGGCCGGTCACTGACAACGGGAGCCCAATAGCAACTGCGGTCGCCGTCTGCGTCCTCGCCAGCTGAGCCGCCGTCACCAGGGCGACCAGGTGGGCGGTCAGGCTTACCGGGATGAACGGCGATGATGTCGCAGCCTGCGGCTGAAGGATTTTGGGCACAATCGACGTCACCGAAACCACCGTCGGCCTCTGCCACCCCCGCACAGGCCAGGACGGCGGTGACGCCGATGACGATGCTCAACCCCAGAGCCCGGCGGCGCCTCAGCATGTGCCGACGCCCTGCACGGCGAAGGTGGCGACCTTCCAGCCCTGCGCACCGAGGTCGGTGACCGTCGCCCGAGTCGCCCGACGGCCACCGGGCACATCGTTGATCGGCTTTCCGGATGCCGTGTAGACGAGGAAGTGGGTGTCGTCGACGCAGTCCGTCACCGTCACGCTCAGCGGTGACGACGTTAGTGACTTTTGTGCTATTCGAGGTTCCGATGAGTACCTGCCCTTGAGGATCTGGCCCTTGCTGCGGTAGGACGACAGCCCCTTCTTGAGCGTCGCCAGCGCATCGCCGCCGGCGAATCGGACGAGTTCCGGCTCGTTCGGATCAGCGGTGCGCCCAGCCTTCGCGTAGGCCTGCCACATCCCCCGATAGGCGGCTAGCGCCGCCTCCTCGCGGCTTGCGTCCGGTGAGCCGTCCGACTGTCTCGCAGGCGTAGGCGTTGGCGGTGGCGACTCGTTGTCGGCGTCACCGCCGTCGCAGGCGCCGATCATGGCCGCGAGGCACAGGCCGAGGGGGACCGTGGCTAGGCGTAGCCAGGTGGCCGGTCGGTCGACGCGGCGGCGCTTCGCGATGATCTGTGGCGTCATCTGTGATCTCGTTTCCGTGCGTTGGCGAGACGACGGGGCCTCGCGGTCCTGGGCTTTCCGGCCCTCACCCCGCAGCCTCGGACAGCCGGTCGGCGGCGACATCCGTATGCGGTACAGCAGCTACCCCGCCTGCGGGGCCACGACCGTCGCCAACAACCATGGTTGCCTAGATCCGAACCACAGTTGAGGGTTGCGATGGCGAGCTAAGCACATTCGAGCACCCGTCGTCAACCACAGTTGGGCCTCATCCAACTAAGGTTGCGGACATGTCATGGGTGCCCCGGTTTTCGACAATGGGCGTATTGCTGCAACCACCTGCCGCGCAGCCGATGGCTGCTCCACATGAACGCCCCACGTGGCCGCGGCGCGGACGCGTAGGTTGGGCCTTCGCCTGTCAGCCCGCGACAGCGACGCGGCCGGCCAGCGGCGGCAAGCCGTGACCCATGCGCTCTACTGGGGCAGCGTGCTGTGCGGCGCGGTGGCGGGGAGCGTCCTACCCTCAGCTTGCGCCCACACAGTCGCCCACCTTCAGGCGCATCGTGACAGTGCCCTTCGCTGGTCGAGGGCCGGCATGACGGTGGGAGCCCGTCGGGCTCGGTGGCAGTTCGGCCGCTCGGCCACGCTCGGCATAAGCATTCTCGGCACGTCGACCGCGTCGGCGGCGATCGCACGGCTACTCGGTGACCGGCCGAGCGGCGCGCTGATGGTTGGGGTGTGGCTTATCGTGCTGTACTCAGGAATTCTGCTGGCCGTCGTCGACATCGCCACCCGCCGGCTCCCCACACCCCTGATCAGCGTCGCCTCGCTCGCAACAGGAGCGGCTCTCTTGGCCGACGCCGCAGCGACCCGACAGGCTCACACCCTGACCACGGCACTGCTAGCCGCCATCGCACTCGGCGGTGGTCACCTGATCCTGGCCGTCGCCGGTCCCAGCACGACAGGTCTCGGAGACGTGCGGATGGCTGCACTGCTCGGCGCGGCCCTGGGAGCGCTCGGGTGGTCCGAGGTGATGTGGGGCGCATGCCTGCCCTACGCAGTCGCTTTGCCCGAGGCGCTGGCCAGGCTCCTGTCACGCAAACCCGACCTCGCCTTCGGCCCATACCTGCTCGCCGGCGCCCTCCTCGCGGTCGTCATCGTCAACTTCTAAATGCTCGCGGGTTCAAACGCCGGCCCAGCCCGACGCTTGGACAGGCGACGGCGAGAGTTGCGACGGCCCACCTGGGGCCAGCGTCAGACGCGGATGACCACCGAACGTCAGGGGTCTGGCGGGTAGCCCTTTAACCTCACCGCCGCGACAGCGCTGGCCGGCGGTCCGAACGACACGTGCGAGAACGGTTCCTGCCCCGCCACGGCGTCCCGATCGGGCATCGCAATGCCCCGATCGAAAGCCGATGCGTACCGTCGACGGATGGACGTGCTGTTGCGGGGCGGCCCGGGCGACGGTCAGGTCGTGCCCGGCGGCGGTGAGACCGTGCTCTGGCGGGCCTGCCTGTACGAGATCACCGGCGAGCATGGGCACCAGCGCAGCGGACCGAGCCTGCGGGTCTACCGGCACCGCAGTGATTGCTGCGAGCCCCGGGGACGGGGTAGCGACGACCGTTGCGAGTGACCTGCCACATCACCCTGACCGAAACTTAGAACACCTGTACGATGTGGGCGTGGAGGAGGTCACCAAGCGTTGGTGGAACGGCAGTTGGGGACGACTGACCCGACGCGATGTGTGGCTTGTCCGCCAGACCCGATGGAGGGTTGTCGCGCGCGCCGGCGACACCGAGACTGGCAACCTGCTGGGCTGGAGCTACGACTCTCTCGACGACGCCACGGCGATGGTCGATCGCCTCCTGCGAGCCAGTACGTCGGGGCAATGGAGGGAGCAGCAGAGCGGCTCCCTTCCCGATGCGGCTCAGTCCAGCGACCGTGACACCCCATCGCGTCGACACGGTAACCCCAACTCGTGAAGGACAGTGAGCGCCGCCATGCCAATAGCGAACGAGACGGCGCCCAGAGTCGAGGAATCGGCTGGGCCAGACCGGCGCGCTGACTCTACGCGCCGGGTTGACGGCCCGCGCTCGCGTGGTACTCGGCCACGATCTCTTGCGGGATCCGACCTCGATCGGAGATCGCCTTGCCGGTCCGCTTCGCCCAGTCTCGGATCGCCTTGTTCTGCACACGATCAACGCCGGGCTCACCGCGGGCACGTCGCGAGCCGCTCGGACCGGCGACACCTCGGAACGCCCGCGTGCTAGCGGTGATACCTCCGCGTCCCACCTTCGCGCCGCTGCTGGTGTAGGGCGCGAAGACGTCCCGCAACTGGTCGGCATTGGAGGCCGACAGATCGATCTCGTACTGCACCCCGTCGAGCGCAAACGTCACCGTCTCGTCGGCGTCGCCGCCGTCTAAATCGTCGACCAGCTTATGGATGATCTGCTTAGCCATCGCGTCATCAGTCCAATCAGAAGAGTGTGAGCCGAACAGTAACCCCTGGTGCCGTTTTAGGGAAGCGGGATGCCTGTGTGCCACACAGGCGCAATAGCCAGTCCGGAACAATCACGCGTCGCCAATACCGAGAAATTGTCATCGGTCAGTGCCGGAACCAACGCGAGCGGTGGCGGATGGGAAGCCGCGCCTTGCACCCGACGCCCTCAAGCCGCTCCCCACCCCCGCCAATGTGAACGCAGCGCATAGAACTCACTACTAAAAGTTTTCAGCCTGCGGGTCGACCAGCGGCTGCTCGTTGAGGTCGGAACAGCGCGAACTCCGCAAGGTGGCGGGCTATGAAAGGGGAGATGTCCCACGGCGGGTAGTACCGCCGCGCGGGTGACGATTGCCGGGCAGTTCGTCGCCGCTGTTGCCTCAGCCCTGTCGCCCTCACGCGATCAGATCCCGAGCGCACTTCCGCACCTCGGCTTTCCAGGCAGCACGAGCGCCGAGGTCTACGCGGCCCCAGCGACTCGATCCCTGCCGATAGTTGACCTAGTGTCCGTTCCCGGCGATCAGTGATCGCCGCTGGTCGGGCCATGCCCTTTGCGATCCTGAGCCGTGAGCTCTGACGTGAGACCGCGCGGCCCGACCAGCCCCTAGCTACCTACCGGAACTGGACACGCGTGAAGTACTTCGCCGGCCTGGACTGGGGCGAAAGCCACCACGATCTGGCCGTAGTCGATGACCACGGTCAGCTCGTCACCCACACCCGTCTACCCGACAACCACGAGGGCCTGGCGCAACTCCTTGCCACCCTCACCACGGTCCGGCGAAACCGCCGGTCGATTCCGATCGGCATCGAGACCGGCCGGGGCTTGATGGTCGCCGGCCTGCTCAAGGCGGGCCAGCCCGTGGTCGTGCTCAACCCGACCCAGGTGGCAAACTACCGCAGCCGGCTTGCCGCTCAGAAAAAGAAGTCCGACCGCGGTGACGCCCGTCTGCTCGCGCACGTACTGCGCGTCGACGGCGACGCTCACCGCAGCACACCTGCGGTAAGCACCAACGCCGCTGCGCTGCGAGAGTTGACCCGCGCGCACCGGCAAGCGCTTCACAGCTCCGGCTTGCTTGCCCGCCGACTTCGGTCCGTGCTCAGGGACTACTACCCCAGCGCGGCGACCGCTTGGGCGCACCTGCCCGCTGGCCTCACCAGGCCCGAAGCCCGCATCGTCCTCGCCGCCGCCCCCACTCCGACCCGCGCCGCCCGACTCACCCGTCGCCGCTTGGAGACGCTGCTCACCGCTGCCGGCCGCACTCGACTCATCGGCACCGAAGCCGCCCGCCTGCACGAGCTGTTTCACACTCCCGCGCTACGTCAGCCAGCGGGCATCGAAGCCGCAATGGGGCATCGCGCTGCTGCCCTACTCACCCAACTCGACGCGACGATCACCTCCGCGCAGAACCTGTGGGTCGAGGTCGAGGTCTTGGCGGACCAGCACCCACAGACTGAGATCTACCGAAGCTTTCCCGGTATGGGTCCACTGCTCGCCGCCCGACTGCTCGCCGAACTCGGCGACGACCCCCGCCGCTTCCCCACCTCACGCAATCTGCGGGCGTTCTGCGCGGCGACTCCGATCACCTGGGCCAGCGGCACCTCCCGCAGGGTCAGTCACCGCCGTAAGACCAATCCCATCCTGGCCGAGACCGGTCACCTGTGGGCCTTTGCCGCACTGACCCGCTCGCCGGGCGCCCGAGCGCTCTACGACCGACGCCGCGCTGCTGGCGACCGCCACCCCGCAGCCCTGCGCAGGCTCTACGCTCACTTCCTCGGCAGCCTGCACTACTGCCTGCGTCACCACGTCCACTACCGCGATGAACTTGCCTTTGCCCGATCCACGACGCCTGGAATGGCCGAGAACGGGACGTGAGCCGGGAGCCGGGGCGACGCCCAGGATTCACCCCGGGCCACGAGCCCTCGCGCGGGAACGGCGCGCCCCGGCCTCCCCCACAAACCCCTCCCACGACGCCCCGACGCACGCACGACTCCCAGGCAGGTGCAATGCGTGGTCCTGAGCGTCTTTACCTTGGCGGTTCTGGCGGACGACGCGCTCGCCGGCTCGCCGCGCAAAGATCGTGCCGTGACATGCTCCCCTCGATCGTGAAGGCGAGCCGACGAAACCGCGACCGGCCCCGATACAGCCACCGACTGGCCGCCAACCTCGAACCAGCGGCATCTGACGCCGCGTGTTTGCGACAATCACTTGCGGTTGCCACCTTGGGCAAGCGATGCCCGATGGCAAGAGACATCAACACCGAGGGTTAAGATTTGCCATCAGGTAGCGCACGGATTGTGACGCCAGCCCGCCTGGTTCCACGGTGGATGACCAAAAAGACTCCTAGGTGTTGATTGCGGATGATGCGCAGCCATACCTTTTGAATTGTCGCTACATTGAAGGGGGTGTAGGTCATGCACAAAGGCGTCGAGTGGAACTGAATTGGCACAGCCGGTTAGCGTGGGACTTCGTTGACATGGCGGTGTGAGCCCACGGAGGCGTAATTGATCTCGATCCAGCGTGGACGGTGGGCGCTGGGTCTGCTCACGGGAACCATCGCTATAGCGGCGCTGGCCTGCCTGGCCTGGGCGGTGGCCCAGCTGGACAAGCCGGCGCCGGCCACATCCTGGGTGTACGCACTGACGGGCGTGGCGTTGATGGCGATGGGCGCGGTTCTACCCATGCCGCTGCCCTCCCGGATGCCGATCAGGATCACCCTCATCCCGACGGCGTGCATCGTGTGCGTCGCGGTGCTACCCGCGCATTGGGTAGTGATCTGCACCGCCGTCGGAGTCTCGATCGGTCGTGCCGCGCGGCAGCCCGCGCGAAAGGTGGGCGCACACAAGCTCATCCACAACACCAGCGTGGACATCGTCACCGCCTCCGTAGCGGCGATGGTCATGTCCAGGGTCGGGTTCCGGCCGGGGGCCGGCGAGTCGAGCAGTGGGGAGCTTCAGCCAGCTTGGGTGGTTGTCGCGTTCCTCGCCGCAGCAGTGGTGGCCCTGCTGTTCGAAGAGCTGGTGACAGCCGCTGCGGTGACATGGTCAACCGGACAGCCGCTCGTGATGACCCTGCGATTCCTCTGGCGTACACGGCTCGCAGTCGCCATCGGAGAGGTGATTGCCGCTGTGACGATCGCCGTCGCCCTCATGGTTGAGCCAAGAGTCCTCATCGCCTTGCCCTCGACGATGATGGCCCTGTACTTCGCCGTCAGTCATCGACTGCGGATCCGCGAGGAGCGACGCGTCTGGGAGCGCTTGACCGTTTTGAGCGATGCGCTGTCCGCGAGGAACCTCGACGAAGTGCTTCACACCGCTGCCGCCGGTGCGGTGGAGCTGTTCGGCGCACAGTCGGCCGATATCGAGATCACCCGGGAGCGGCGCGTGGTGCGCGCCGTCCTGCGGGGCGATGTGGCGCTGATCGAGTATGACGGAGATCCCGACGCCGTTCCGCCCGGCGCAGATTGGCCAGCGGTACTCAACCACGATTTCGGCGACCAAACGACGGGCGTACGCGGCGAGGTCCGCCTACGGCTAAGCGGTTCGCAAGACGCGCCGTCGGTGCGCGAGCGCGCGACGTTGCGTGCGTTCGTCGCGGCGCTCTCGTCAAGTGTCGACCTAGCCCATGCCTACGGCTTGCTCGCGCGCGAAGCAACTCACGACAAGGACACTGGGCTACCGAATCGACTCGGGTTGTCGCAGTGGTGCACTGCCATCCCCGACGTGTCGTGCCACATCCTGGCGGTGCATGTAGAGAACCTGCACTTCTTGGCCGACACCATGGGGCAGGAACGGGCGCGAGCGGTCCTCGCTCAGGTAGCGGATCGGCTGCGTCACCTGTCGGCGGACCGCACGGCTGTCGCGGCTCGCGTCGGTGACGCCACCTTCGCCCTCGTCCTACGTGGGTTGGCCGATGATCTAGCGTATCAGCGGGCCTGCAGGGCGGTGGCAACGCTGCGTCACAGCATTGACGTCGCCGGTCGCCGTATCGATCTGCGGGCCAGCGCAGGCATGGCGTCGGGCGCGCCAGGGCCGGCGGTACTTGATGCCGCCGAGCGGGTGCTGTGGCGGGCCTTGCGTCGGGGTGAGGACAGGCTCGTGTCCTACAAGTCAGGCACAGTCGGTGAATGGTCGTTGGCCCGCGAGCTGACCCAGGCCCGGATGTCGATCTCCTACGAGCCTGTGGTGGATCTCATCAGCGGGAGGATCACAATGGTGCATACGGTTCCCCGTTGGTTGTATTCACGCAACGACCTGCTCGCCGCGGATGACTACGTGTACCAGCACATTGACGATATTGAAGGCTTGCAGGCGTTGGCTACTCAGGTACTGGTGCGTTCGATGGCCGCAGCAGCCTCATGGCGCGACGCTCTACCAGGGGCAGCGCTCGCCGTACCGGTGCCCGCCGCGGCCGTGACCATGCAGCTCGCCACAACGGTGCGAGATCTCCTGCACACCTACGGACTGCCGGAGTCGCATCTGGTGCTGGCGCTCACCAGGCCACCAGCGACGTCGACCCGTGACTCCTCCAACCGGAACACCGAGGGCGATGGCGACCGTGGCGCCGCCGAGCAATTGACCAAGATGGGAGTGCGTCTGCTCCTGGACAACTACGGCAGCAGACACACAGATCTTGCGGCACTTAACGCCGTCGACTGGAGCTTCCTCCGCCTGCATCCTGCCTACTCGCTCGACTCGGGATGGCGTCCGGCTCGGTCAGTCATCCGCGCGGCTGTGGACCTCGCGGCGGACCTCGATCTCGTAGCCGTCGCTGCGGGCATCAGCACCCAGGACCAGCGCCAGGAACTGGCCGCCCTGGGGTGCGCCCTTGGAAGCGGCGAGTTGTTCGGGGGTGAGATGTTCCCAAGTCAGATTCGCGCGCACGCGCAACAGTGGAATCCGCAGCCGGTCGGCCCGGCGCCTCGACAGCGTCGGCTATACCGGGCGGGCTGACCGAGCCGGAGCCAGGCCCGCCGGTAGTGGGACAACAGGAATATCGCCGAACGGCGGCGTCGATCGTGAGCCACCCGTCGCGGCGGGGCCTACCGGCGCCCACCTCGCGACCTCTGCAGCGACGATGGGCGAGTCACGCATCGCTCTTTCCACGCGGGCCAGGTGCCGCGCCTCAGCTCGTACATCGTGTCGGTCGTGACGTGGCGTTGGCAGTGGCAGTGGCAGTGGCAGTGGCAGTGGCAGTGGCAGTGGCGAGCTTGGGGCATGTGATGCCATCGCCGTCTGCCGGTGCCGCAGGGCCACGGCGATCGTTGCCGCCTCGGCTACGGCGGCCGTCGCAGCCACATCGAGGCGGTGGCGTCGTGAGCGCACGGTCGCGCTGGCGTGCACCTGCGGGCTACACCAGGGTCGCAGTGCTCGTAGCGCTTCGTGTATCTCGACGACGGTGCGGTGACGCTGTCGACTGCCGCGAATCTCGGTAGGCACCGGGATGGCGGTACTAGTGGTGATGATGTCGAGGTCCGGCATACTGCGACGCAGCGTCATCCACAGGTGCAGCAGGTGCCAGTCCGAGCGGCGATCGGCCCACCAGCTCGTCGTCTCACGGGGTAGCCAACGCTGGCGGTCCTTCCCGTCGTTCTCGTCGGGTACGGCCTGCCCGGCGGCCTCGGTAAGTTGCTGATAGAGCAGATCCGCGGCGAGTTCGGCCTCAGCCTCGATCGTCCGATCAATGTCGTCGTGCCGGATGTCGCCGGGATGTTCGAGGACAAGGTGTGCGACTTCGTGCAGCACCGTCTGCGTCCGGGTCACCGTCGGCAGCGAGCGATCGACCAGGATGAAGTCGCGCTGCGGCCGGTCCGTGATGAGCAGGCCCGACGGGTGGCCAGGCTCCAGAGCGACGTCGCCAATCACAAGCTCACGGCCACGGGAAAGACCGATCGCCGTACACCAGGCGTCGACGGTGTACGGCGGGCGCGGACAGGGGATTCTCGCTCTCGCCAAGCGCCGCCGAAGGCGCGCCCGAGCCAGCAGCATCCCGACCTCCCGACACCGTCGTCAGCGCCGAATTGAAGGTCAGAGTGTAGCTGCATCTGTCGCTGTGTAAACGCCTGCGCACCGTCCGGGGCACCACAGAGGACATCACTCAGCTAAGCTGCCGCACCACAGACGATCTCACCGGCCGGCGGGAGCAGTGGTGACCAACCAGCAGGCAGACACGCCGAACGCCCAGCATCCCCGAGCCACCGTCGCTCGAATCTATGACTACCTTCTCGGCGGCAACCAGAATTTTGAGGCCGACCGTCGCGCCGCGCTGGACATCCTGAGCAAGGTACCCGCCGCGGCGAATCTCGCCCTGTCCAACCGACTTTTCCTGCGCCGCGCCGTGCACACCCTGGCCCAGGCAGGTATGCGGCAGTTCCTCGACCTCGGCTCCGGTATCCCCACCCAGGGCAACGTCCACGAGATCGCCCAAGCCGTCGATCCCGCGATCCGCGTTCTCTACGTCGACATCGACCCCGTCGCGGTGGTGGCGTCGAACCAGATCCTCGACGGCAACCTGACCTGCCGGGCGATCGAGGCCGACCTCACCCGCCCCGACGTCATCCTCGATGCGCTTGACGACAGCGACGTCGCGTCGATCATCGACTTCGACGAGCCGGTCGTGGCGCTCTACTGCTCCGTGCTGCAGCTGATCCCCGACGACCAGATCGAAGCGGTCATCGGGCCGATCCGGGACAGGCTCGTACCGGGCAGCGCCATGGTCATCAGTCATGTAGGCGTCGACGTTCCCGACCGCTGGGGCGAATCGACCGTGCACCAGGCGACCGACGTCTTCCGCACACAGGCCGCTACCGACATTCACTTCCGCACAGACGACCAGCTCAGGGCGCTGTTCAGCGACTTCGAGATGATCGATCCCGGCCTGGTGCCGCTGGACCGCTGGCGACCCCAACTCAGCGCACCCGACCCTTTCGTAGCCGCATCGATGCCCTCGCCGATGCGCGGTGCCGTGGCGTTCCGCCGCTAGTCACCGCTGCCACCACGCTTCGCACGCGAGGCCAGCTCGAGGTATCCCGTTGCCGTGCGGCGGCTGACCCTCGGTCGTCGGGCGATCGATAGATCTGCGTATCGGGAACTTGCGGCTACTGATGCGCGTCGCTCTTGCAGGACCGCTGCATAGAGCCAGAGGTGCGCGCGACGCAAGCCACTGTCCATGGCGGCTCGATGAGCCTCCCTGTCGGCGCTCCCTTGCCCGGAACTTGTCCGCTTGATGGCGGTCAAACTTGGCGCCCGTCGTAGTCAACGACGCCTTGCGCCTGAGCCACCCCCGTTTTCATGGAGCTTCTTGACCATGGTCTGATGGCCGTGGGGGAGGAAGTCGTCCGTGGCAGCACCGAAGAAGTACCCCGATGAGCTACGTCAGCGCGCTGTGCGCCTGTATCGCGAGTCGGACCCGAAGCCCGTGATCCGGCGCCTGGCCGAGCAGCTCGGTGTTCATCACGAGGCGCTCAGGAACTGGATCCGTCAGGCCGAGGCCGATGCGGGCGAGCGCACTGACCGGCCGACCAGCGAGATGCTGGAGGAGAATCGGCGGCTGGTGAAGGAGAACGCCGAGCTTCGACGGGCGAACGAGATCTTGAAGGCTGCGAGCGCGTATTTCGCGGCGGAGCTCGACCCGACCCGGCGACGGTCATGAGGTTCATCCACGAACACCGTGACCAGTTCGCGGTCGCGCTCCTGCTACGGGTCCTCAACATCGGCGCCTCGACCTACTACGCGTGGGTCAAGCAGGCCGAGCTGCCCTGTGACCGGAACGTGGTCGACCTGGGGCTGATCTCCAACATCCACGAGATCTGGGAGACCTCCGGGCGCACCTACGGCGCGGACCGGGTCCACCGGCAGCTACGCCGCGACGGCATCTACGTGGGCCGCAAACGGGTAGAGCGGCTGATGGCCGCCCACGGCTGGCAGGGGGCGTTCCTGCGTCGAGGCTGGCGCGGCGGCTCCACGAAGCAGGACCCGCGGCACACGCCGGCGCCGGATCTGGTGAACCGGCAGTTCACCGCCAATGGGCCGAACCGGCTCTGGGTCGCCGACGCCACCCGCATCCCGTGCGGCGAGGGCGTGTTCTGGCTCGCCGCCGTCCGCGACGTTTTCTCCCGCCGGATCGTGGGGTGGAAGACGTCTGACCGCTGCGACACCGACCTGATCCTCGCCGCCCTCGAATACGGCATCTGGTCCCGCGATGTCCGCGACGGCCAGTTGATCCACCACTCGGACCGCGGGTCGAACTACACGTCGTTCCGCTTCTCCGAACGCTTACAAGACAACGGGATCCTGCCCTCGATGGGCTCCGTCGGCGACTCCTACGACAACGCCCTGATGGAGAACTTCTGGTCCACGCTGAAGATCGAACTCGTCTACCGCACCTCATGGCGGACCCGCGACGAGGCCGAGAACGCGATCTTCGCCTACATCGACGGCTGGTACAACACCCGCCGCATCCAACGCGAGCTGGGCTACCTCAGCCCGAACGAATACGAGACCGCCTGGCACACCCGCCAGACGCAGCCAGCCGAGCCAACTACCGCCACCCCTGCGCCAGCCGGCAGCAGGTAACCACCGCTCCATCAAAGCGGGGGGAACTCAGCCGGATGCGGGACCTGAACGGACAGTCCCGCCACATATCGAAGAGAGCGACCGAACCGCCTCGTGCTCTGGGCTGAGGAAGCGCATGTCGGCATGAAGCCGGCCGCCAGCCAGAGCAGCTCTTACAGCAGTTCAGC
Organism: Micromonospora sp. WMMD980; assembly: GCF_029626035.1. Taxonomy (NCBI): domain Bacteria; kingdom Bacillati; phylum Actinomycetota; class Actinomycetes; order Micromonosporales; family Micromonosporaceae; genus Micromonospora; species Micromonospora sp. WMMD980. The sequence continues at coordinate 5,146,680 of NZ_JARUBE010000003.1, read as the reverse complement.
CTTCCGTCGCCGGGGTGCCCGCAGACTGAGAAAGCTGCTAGGGCTAGCAGCAATCCTGGACGGCGCGGGCCCTCCCATGGTCGATTAGATGTCGTTGGCGGCACCATCCGCCATCGCCAGACAATCCGACTTCATCGGCCCGGCCGCAGCATCTGCGATGGGCTGATGGCGCATGTCCTGGAGCCGCCACGATGCCTGTTCAGAGCATGATCGCACACCAACAGATAGCACCGTCACTTCCGCAGAGCGCGCCGAATGGCCGGCCGCTTGTGCTAAGGCTGGCGGCTCTCGGCCTGGTCGGCGCCCTCGCCACAGGATGCGCCGGGGCCGACGGAAGTGGGCCATCCTCAACCCCCGGCAGGTCGTCATCCGCGCCCGGAGTCGCGCCGTCCGCCGGTGGTCAGCCCACGAAGGCTCGGCCTGGATCAACCTACCGGTCGGTCAGCTCACTGTGCGCTCGCCTGGACGTCCGCGACCTCGCCGCCCGCGTGGCACCGAACGATGACCGGCGGGACGTCCCCGCCGGAACGGGCCGTGCCAATGTGGCCTGCTCGATCACGCTCGGGCGGGCACCTGACGGTCTGGTCGTGACGGTGCGCGCCGATCTCGGGGACACGGACTCGGGCCAGGTGATGTACGAGGGGTTGCGGCAGGTGCAGCAAAGCGCCGGCCCAGTCGTCGACATAGCGGGTTTGGGATCCGCCGCCTACACCTACACCGATGCGTTGACCGGCGTCACGGTCGTGACCTACGACGCCAACCTGTACCTCACGGTGAGCGCGGTGCCGCTGCGGCCCGGTGCCGATCCACCGCAAGGCCTGAACGCCGGGCTGACTGCTGCCGCGGCATCCGCGCTAGACGCGTTGCGCGCATGAGCGAAGCCATCCTTTCCTACTAACACCATTGGAGGCCCGACTATGTCCGTATCACCGCTGGACGCGGTGCTGCCGGGTGCCGCTCCCACTGATTACGCCCGCTACATGCGTACCGATGAGCTGCTGGCGTTGCAGAAGGAGCCGGCGCAGTGGGTCCACCCGGATGAGCTGCTGTTCCAGATCGTGCACCAAAGCAGCGAGCTGTGGCTCAAGCTCACCCGATCTCACCTGTCCCGTGCACTGGCGCACCTCGGCGCCGGCCAGGTCAGCGCGGCGGAGCTGCTCATCGACCGCGCGTCGGAGGCGCTGCGGCTGATCACCGAACATCTGCGCATCCTGCGGTCCCTGCCGCCCGCGCACTTCGCGACGATCAGACCCGCATTGGGCACCGGATCGGGATTTGAGTCCCCCGGGTGGCGGCTACTGCGCACGGCCACGACGGAACTGGACATCGCGTTCAGCCGCCTGCTGTCCGCGCGTCGCCTCACCACGGTCGAGGTGTACCAGGCAGCGGCGTGGGATCCGCTGTACCGGCTGGCCGAAGCGCTGGTGGACTTGGACGAGCGGATCGCGCTCTGGCGTACCGAGCACTACAGCATCGCCACCCGCGTCATCGGCCAGGGCGTGCTGGGCACCCGCCACACCCCGATCGACAGCCTGCCCGCCCTGATCAGCCACCGGCGATTCCCGACCCTATGGGAAGCACGGTCGACGCTGACGCAGGCGCCCGCCGACTCCTGCCCGCAGCGGCAGCCGCAATGAAGCCGGCAACCCTGACCAGCTCCGCAGCGCTGCGCCAGCGGCTAATTACCGCCGACGGGGCGTCGCACCTGGCGGCATGCAGCATTGCGCCTCGCACCATCGAGGTCGAGCAAGCTCTCTGCCGGATGTTCGATGATCTGGCCCGACCGGGTTTCTGGCGGGCATGCGAAGAGCAGGCCGACCAGGCTCGGCGATTGTTCGCGCAGCTCATCGGCGCCCACCCCGACCAGATCGCGATCCTGCCCAACGCCAGCGTCGCGGCCTATCAGGTGGCAAGCAGCCGCCGGTGGCGGCGCCGCCGAGAGTTGCTCGCCTCGACTGCCGAGTTCCCCGGCATCGCGCACACCTGGCTGAACCGGCTGCAGGCCCGGGTGCGGTGGGTCGGTTCCTGCGACGGTGTCGCGCAGACGGACGACTACCTGCCGCAGATCACCCCCCGCATCGGCATGGTGTCGGTTCCCGCGGTCACCTACCGGGACGCGGTTCACCTCAATGTCGCGCGCATCGCCGACGCCGCCCACAGCGTGGGTGCGACGGTCTTCGTCGACGCCTACCAGGCGGCCGGCGTGATGCCCCTGACCGTCGATGGGCTGCGCTGCGACTACCTCGTCGCTGGCACCGGCAAGTACCTCCTGGGACTCCCCGGACTGGCATTCCTCTACGTCCGCGATCCGGATGGTCCGCCACCGACGTTGACCGGCTGGCTCGGCCGCGTACGGCCCTTCGACTTCCGGGCCACCGTCGTGGACTTTCCCACGCACGCCCGCCGCTACGAGACCGGCACCCCAGCCGCAGCGGCGATGTACGCCGCTGTCGCCGGCCTGACCCTGGTCAACGGCCTCGACCTCTGGCAGGTCCGCCGCCACACCCAGCAACTGATCACCGCAGCCACCCGACGACTGTCCGCCCACGGCGAGGTCCTACGAACGGCGGCGCACCCTGACGCGCAAGGCGCGCACGTGGCCCTGTTCGACCCCGACGCCGACGCGATCGCAGCCTGGCTCGGTGACCGTGGAATTCTCGCCGCCCCACGTGGTCGGGTGCTGCGACTGGCCACGCACGCCTACACCACTGACGACGACATCGACGCAGCGTGCGCGTCGGTCGTCAGCTACCGGCGTCACCACCGTAACCAGAGCGGAGGGCGATGATGGATCCGGCGCCGCTTCGGCACTGGCTTGCGCAGGGCACGCCCCGCGCCGCCCACTTCCCTTACGACCGAGTGGTCGACGCCTATCACCACCACGGCAAGCGCTTCGTGCCGCAGGAGTGGACCTCGCTGCTCAGTCGCACCCGAGAACGACTGCCCGAGTACGCCGGGCCCACAGACTTCCTGGCCACGTTCCTGGACACTGCGCTTGACAGAACAGACCACCGCTTCGACTACCGCACCTACCTGGCCCTGCGCCTACTGGCCGTGCCGGACCCAGACACGGCCACGGAACCGGCGGACCGGTTGCTGGCCCGCCGGGACCGGCTCCACGTCCTACTAATCAGTGATCTTGTCGCCGCCGAGCTGCGTGCCCTCGAAGGTCCACCCCAGCCAACGCGTGATCTTCCTCCTTCGCCGCTCTTGGCGCGTAAACGGCTGCACCACGCTGTGCGGGCTGCCGCTGCCGCCCTACGCCGGCTCAGCGTCCCGATCCGAGACGTCGACGACCCGGTGGCGCTGGCGCGCCGGCTCGTCACGATGGTCTGCATCGACCGCACCCCCGCCGAGGGGCTGACGCTGCGCACGAGCCTGCTGCCGGTGTCGACGGTTCACGACGAGTTGCTGTTCATCCGCACCCTGCAAGCATTCGAGGTGACCTTCGGGCTACTGTCCGTCGACCTCACCGCCGCCATCAGCGCCGTGCAACACGACCGACTGACCTCGGCGGGGGTGCGGCTAACCCTGGCCGCCACCCTGCTACGCGAGACCGCGCCTTTATGGTCCTTGCTGGCGACCATGCAGCCCGACGCCTTTCACCGCTTCCGGATCCATACCGACGGCGCCAGCGCGATCCAGTCCCGCGCCTACAAACTGGTCGAATCGCTGTGCCGAATCCCCGAGGCGGAGCGTCTGCTCTCGCCGGCATACCGATCTGTGCCGGACGTGGGCGCCCGCATCCACGACGGGCAGGTCAGCGTCGTCGACGCCCTCACTGCCCTGCAGGTCGACCGGAACGTCCTGGCCGAAGCGCCGGTCCTCGCCGACGGGATGCGCCAGTTCACGGGCGCGGTGCACCAGTGGCGGCGTACCCACTACCGCCTTGCGGTTCGGATGCTCGGTACGCGGCAGCGCGGCACTGGTGCCACACCGGGCACCCCTTACCTCCTACACGGCCGCGACAGCGCCGTATTCGAGGACCCCGGTTCCAGCCCTCGCGGAGGTTTTCGATGACCAATGCGGGACGGATTGCTGCCGCTGATGTCGGCGTGGACCTTCTACTTCTTGAGGCGCATGCCTTTCTCCGACAGCGACATGACGAGACCGCCGAGACCGGGTTCGTTGATCGATGGCGGGCCGTGCGCGCCGACATCGCGGCTACCGGCACCTGGCAGCCGACACGTGACGAGCTGAACTTCGGAGCGCAGGTGGCCTGGCGCAACTCCGACCGTTGCATCGGCCGGTCCCGGTGGTCCAGCCTCACCGTCCGCGACCACCGCCACATCATCACTCTCGAGGGCCTCCGCGGCGCGCTGGCCGGGCACCTCGACGAGGCAACCGGCGGCGGCCATGTCCGCCCGGTGCTCACCGTTCTCGCACCCGCCACCAGCACAACCGCGCCGCCTTGGCGCATCGTCAGCCCGCAACTGGCCCGTTATGCGGCTTGGACCGACGACGTCGGAACCATCGGCGACGCCGCCAACGGCCCCCTGACCGCACTGGCCACCCGCCTCGGCTGGCCTGGTCCCACCCGCCGCAGTGGATTCGACCTCCTGCCCTGGATTGCCGCCACTGCCGACGGCCGACTCCACCTGCTGCCCTCGGCACACGATCGGATCCGGGAAGTACCAATCATCCACCCCGACCACCCCTGGATCGGCGACCTCGGACTGCGCTGGCCCGCCATACCTGTGATCAGCAACATGACGCTGCACCTCGGCGGGCTGAGATTCCCTGCCCCGTTCAGCGGCACATTCATGGCCAGCGAGATCGCCACCCGCAATCTCGCCGACCGGCAGCGCTACCACCAACTTCCGGTCATCGTCGCTGGCCTCGGCCTGCCCGAGCGCGACCGGCTACGCGCGGACAAGGCACTGCTGACCCTCTACGAGGCCGTACTTCACAGCTTCGACGTCGCAGGAATCTCCGTCACCGACCACCACCGGGAAAGCCGCTCCTTCGCCCATTTCGTCGAGCACGAAGAGGCCGCTGGCCGTGCCGTCACGGGCGATTGGAGCTGGCTCAACTCCTACCCCATGACTCCCCAGGACCCTTCCTGGAGCCGCTACTACGACCGCCGCCAGCCCAGCCCAGCCCTACGTCCAGACCCGTACAGCGTCACCCTCACAGCCGCGGCGCCGCCCGGCCACCGACCCTCACCACGTCAGCACGCCGACGTCCCCCCGGCCACTGACGCCACCCGTCACCAACCCAGGGAGGACACATGTCCGCACGCACCACCACACCGCCACGGCGACGTCTAACCCGGCTTCTTGCGGCGGCCACGCTCACCCTAACGACAGTCACCGCCGGCCTCGTCGCCGTCAACGCTCCCGCGCAGGCCGCCGGCTGCCGCACCGCCCCGTACAGCGCGAAACTCGGCGCCGCCGACTATTACCAGCAGTACAACGGACCGGAGGTCTTCAGCTACCCGTCGTACCCCAGCTACTACCGCACCACCAGCCAGTGCCGCGACATCCAGGTCCGCAACACCGGAGACAACGACGACTTCGGTCCCTTCGACGCCTGCGTCAACTTCTACGGACGCGCAACCTGCAACGGCTGGACCCGCGTCCCGGCCGGCCAATGGCGCAACATCGCCACCAATGTCGCCGACGGCACCAGGTTCTACATCTGGATCCGGATCGACATGGGCGAGTACTACGGCTACACCGCCGTAGGCGATTGGTAGGCCGGCGAGCTCAAAATGAAGGTCACGCCCTCACCGGGGCCCCCGCCTAGCGCTAGGCGGGGGCCCCGGTGGGCGCTGAGCTCATCACCCGAACTGGCGGCGTGGTGGCTGTCCGCGTGTGGCCCCTGCCCCTGGTCGCAATCTCAGACTTTGCGTTGACCCATTCCGTGCTCAAGTTGTGCGATTATCGCACCATGGCCGGGGAGCAGCAGGACTGGCGCCGCATCGGAGAGCAGGTGCGACAGGCGCGTCTGTCAGTGGGCATGTCGCAGCAGGATCTCGCCGACCGCGTGGGGCTCGACCGAACCATGCTGGCCAAGGTTGAGGCGGGCAGCAGGCGTCTCGACGGGGTGGAGTTGGCACGTCTGTCCCGTGCGCTCAGGGTGTCGATGGAGTACCTGATCGAGCCGCGGCCGGCGGTGCTGTCCCGACGGGCCGCGATGTTGACCGAAGAGACCGACACGACGGCCGCACGATCCTCGGAGCGAATGGAGATCGCCCTGGTCGAGTGGCTGCGTAACGTGCAGCAACTCGTAGCCGTCGGCGCGTTGCGGACAGCTCCGCTACTACGATACCCCGGTACGGTGGCATCCGAGGCTGACGCGAGGCAAGCGGCCCGGTGGCTACGACAGCAGATCGGTCTCGGCAGTGAGCCGGTCGGCAGCGTGATGGATCTCTGCGAGCGCACAGGTCAGTGGGTGCTGGTGACCGACCTGCCGGGCGATGGCGCGTCCCTCGTCGAGGGAGATCTGGCCGTCGCGGTGGTGAGCACGGAAGCCGATCCTGCTAGCCGGCGAGCCACCGTCGCACATGAGCTGGGCCATCTGGTTGTAGGCGACGAATATTCTAGTGACCTTGGAGTCAGCACGTCTCGCGCGGAACGCGAAGGGGTGATCGACGCATTCGCCGCGGAGTTGCTGCTACCGGTCGATGCGATGACCGGGGCCCGGCGCGGTGGGCACGCGAGTCGGGAACGCCTGATTTCCTACGCAGCTCGCTACCGCACCTCCTGGGTGTTGGCGCTGCGACAGGCTGAGCGGGCCGGGCTGATCGATGCCGCGACACGCCAGGCCTGGAGCTTCCGTCGGCCCACCCGGGCGGAGTTCATGGAAGCCCTGGCCTGGGCGCCGCAGCCGGATCTTGCCTCGGTGCGCGTATCGCCCGGCTATGCGAAGGCGGTCATCGAGGCATGGCGAGCCAGCCGAATCACCAGAGCAAGAGCGATCGAGCTGATGTACGGCGAGCTGACGGATGCGGATCTGCCCGAGGAGGATGACCTGGATACGGCTCCGTGAGTCAGCCGATGCCGCCGGGGCCGGTCCTCGTGCTCGCCCGTTCGGAGGTGGGTTCCCGGCTCGACGTCGACCTGTCCTCCGGCGACGGCACCGGCACCGGCACCGGCACCGGCACCGGCACCACCGTGCCCCTGGTGGTGGCGCACATGACCGCCGTCACGACGGCCGGCCGCCGATGTACGACAAACAGCTCTACAAGCGGCGCAACGTCGTCGACGGTGCTTCAACCGGCTAAAGCAGTTCCGCAGCGTCGCCACCCGCTTCAACAAGACCGCCACCTCGTACCAAGCCGTCACCGTCACCATCGCCGCGCTACTTCAATGGTTTCGGCCGGCAACGGCGCCAGCAGCCCGGTCATGAAGTCCCGTACCCGCCGGCGCGGCTCCGGCCGGCCGAAACGTAACCCACCACGTCCATCAGCTCGTCGAACAGCCCAGACCATCGCTCGGCGTCTACATCCATGGGGTGTCTGCGCATGCGTCGATCGAGGTGGATCCGGCTGGCTACGTGTACCTCATCTGGGGCGAACTTACCGACTGGGTGGAGCTCAAGCCTGATGAGCATGAGCAGGCCGCAGCTGAGATGGCCCGGGCGGCGCGGGAGTGGCTATCGCTGGACCTTGCCGATCGCGAGGCCGTGGCCAGGTATCTGGACTACTGGGTGCACGACGTATGCGGCTATGCAAGGCGGGCCGGCGCAGGCGCTGACTGACTGACTGACTGTGAAGTGACCCCCTGAGACCGGACAGACGAAACTCTGCGAAGCGACACCTCGCAGCCCCAGGAATCTGTCTGTTGAGGAGGGTGGGGCAGGATGCCGGGGGTGCAGGTGATCTCGGCAGCTCGCTCGGCTTGGATATTTCCGTTCACTGGGCTGCAGCCCGCCCAGATCCGCACGCTGGTCCGGCTGGACAATGGTGCTCCCGGCGGCGCGGCGGCGTCGTGTTCGCTCCGCGGGTTCGTGGTCGGTTAGCTCACCGAATTTGCTCTTCAGTCACGTAGCTGACGGGCGGCAACGGCGCCGATGAGCGCCAGGCCCGCTACGGCGGCCATTGCTGCTACGAGCCCATGCAGTTGCCAAATGGCCACAAGGATTGCGGTGCCGCAGCCGCCACCGAGGAAGAGGGTGAGCGCGAGCAGCCCGACCGCAGCGCTGCGTGCCGCGTCGTGGCTGTGCCCGCTTACATGCACGTTGAGCAGCATCTGTGCGGAAGCTGACGCCGTGAATGCGACGGCTGCGCAGCAGACGATGGTGATGGGATGGGGTGCGGCAGCGGTGCAACTGAGTGCGACGGCAAGTAGGACGCTCGTAGTTGTTAGCAGCCGTCGAGCTGACACACGGCGGGCGAGGCGACCTACGGTGCGGGTCAAGCCTGCGGCGATCGCGGCACTGGGCAGCAGGAGTACGCCTATGCCCATCGTGGTAAAGCCGTGCTGGTGGAGTAGGGACGGGCCGGCGTAGCAGATGGCGAACAAGCCGGCGTAAGCTCCGGCACCCGTGGCGGCTGCCCACCAGAACCAGCCCGCGCGTATGACTTCGCCCGGGACGAACTGATGCAGTTGGCTGTGCCGGGAGCGCGCGGCGAGGGCGATGCCGGTGGCTGCGGTCAGAGCGGCAGCAGTAGCAGGTACCGCGTGTGTTTGATAAGAGAGAGTTTGCACGGCCAATAGCAGTCCAGCAGCAGTGACGGCACACAGACCAGCTCCCTTCCAATCGATCGGTCTTGGCGTGGCCAGTCTGGTCGTCAGTGACCAGCCCACCGGGGCGACGGCGATGGAGAGTACAGGCAGGATTAGTGGTGCTCGCCAGCTCAGATGTGCAGCTACAGCACCCGCGAGGGGGGCGGTGGCGCAGAACATTGCGAGACAGACTCCGAAGGCAGTTAGCCCGGCTGGACGCCTCGCCGGCGGCAACCGGGCGATGCCGGCCAGGGCGATTGCTTTAGCTGCGCCTGAGCCGATTGCCAGCACGACGCGTCCGGCGACGAGAACAGGCAGGCTCGGCGCCATCAGGCAGAGCATCGCGCCGGCGATGAGGATCAAAACCGTGACAACAAGAACATCACGATCACCCTTCAGGTCAATAAGGCGGCCCGCAGTGACGGCTCCGACGCCCATGCCAGCGGCGTAGGCGGTCAAGATCCAGGCGATTCCCGCCCCACCGCTGCGCAGCGGGCCGGCAGCCGCGGGGAGAGCGACTGCTGCGGCGGTAACGCCGTAGACGCCCGGCCCGTAAAGGGCCGCCAGCCGCCAACCCGCTGCTCGGGGCCACGCCGTAGGTAGCGCTAGTGACGTGGAGGTCGCGGTCGTCATCGGATCTGTGCTTTCATGGATGCCGCGTAGAGACTGGTCGCGTCGTCAATCCGGGAACCCTTTTCCTGCAGTGGTGGTGAGGACGGTTCAGGCGATCGTCTGCGGCGAGCCAGCATCGCTGCTGTCGCGACCGCTGCGGGAGCGAGGAGGAACAGGCCGGCGAACACGGTGACGGCCCCGACCGCGAGTGCCGCGGTAACGGCGCATCCACGGTGGCGGACAGTCGGGAGGAGCCGTACCGCGGCGGCGAGGCCGGCCAGAGTGACGCATGCCAGCAGCACCGCGAAGATGCGCATCAAGGTCTCCACGGTCACCAGGCTCGGCGTGAGGGCGACGGCTGCGGCGACGACGGCAGCGGCGGCGCTCTGCCGGGTCACCGAGCGCTGCAGGGCGCTGTGGTGCGTGGCCATCAGTAGAGTTGGGTGGCGACGCCGGGCGACGGACAACGCGGTCCGCGCGCTGGCTGCGACGAAGGTGACGCTAGCTGCGACCGTGAGCAGTACGGCGGTCATGGAGACCGCGCCGGCCGTCCAGGCGCTCTCAGTTGAGCCGAGTAGCCGCATGAGCGGCGCCGGGGCGCGGCCGGCCTGTGCGCCGAGGACGCCGACAGTACAGACGGCCAAGCCTGCGTAGAGAACGACGACGACCACGACGCTCACCAAGGCCGTGCGGCGTACCTGCCGTGCGCTAGTGAAATCGGCGGACAGATTGGCCGTGGCCTCCCACCCGCAGACGCAGGTGAACAGGACTGCGGCGGCGCTGCCGACACCGGCCAGGCCGTGTGGTGCAAACGGGGTGGCGTTGTCCGGGTCCACGTGCGGCGCTGACACGACGAGGACCATGACGAGCATCGCCACCACTAAGGCGGTCAGCACGACCTGGGCCCGGGCCGACACGCGCAACCGCAGCAGGTTCGCCCCGTACACCGCGCCCAGCACGCTGACCGCGATGCCGATGAGAGCTGGGCGGGTGGCGTGGAACACGGCGCCCAGATAGCCAGCGGCGGTGACCGCTCCCGCGACCACACCCGCGGGCACCGCCGCCACGAGCCACCACCCCACGACCGTCGCCGCGCTATCACCGAACGCTCGCCCGACGAACGACGACACCCCACCCGAGTCCGGGTAGTGGCTGCCCAACGCCGCGAACGAGGTCGCGATCAGCGCAGACACGCACAGCAGCGCCGCCCAGGCAAGCAGCGAGGCTGGCCCCGCTACATCCACCGCTACCGCCGGCAGGACCAGCACACCCGGGCCGTGGCGCAGCGGATCTGAGAGCGGCTCGCCCCGGGCGTCCATAAGTACATCGATGTCACGTCGTAGCTGCCGGAGATCGCTGGTGACTGCGTCGACTGGTTTGCCGAGCGCGACGCTTGGACCACCCAGGCGACGTCGGATGACCCGACGCCTGTGGTGGCCTGCGCCCGAGGCGTCTGCGCTTACCTGCCGGTGTCTGATCACGAGACATCTCCCTCCACTGGTGTACCGGCAGTTGCTCGGTCGGCCTGACACGAGGCCGGATTCTTGAGGCGCTGCCAGGACGTGATGTGACGTCGTTCATCGGGGGCAAGGGACCGGCGCCGGCCCTCTCCCGCACGCCGGTCCCTGCTCGCCGCCGCACCCCGGGCGGGATGAGGCCGGCGTCTAGCTGACCCGCCTCGTCTGGTTGGCCAGCCTGCGATGTCTATACAGACCTCGCCGGATGGGAGGTGAGGCGCGTCAACGGCGACGACGGGTCCCCCTCAGACGTCGACACCGACAGACCGGGGGTACTCGCTCGCGCACAACAGCCCCGATCCGCTACGCTGCAAACAACTTCAGTTCGATTACACCGAACCACAGTTGCCGCAGCGATGTGCAGAGCTAAGCACGGAACCTTCACTACGTCAACCATGGTTGGCGAAGGAGCAACCAGAGTTGGGAGCGTCGGATGGCTGATCAGGCTGACGACCGGGCGGAACAGGTCGCCTCGCGCGTGATCCAGGCCCGACTGCGCGAACTCTTCGAGGAGCGGTATCGGGGCACGCCGCCCTACACCGAGATCGCCCGCGAGATGGCGACCCGCGGTCACCGCGTGACTGCTGAAGGTCTCCGCAAACTCCTCGTCGCGCCCCGCATCAACCCCACCGCCACCACCCTGCGCGCTCTCGCTGCCTTCTTCGGCGTGCCCGCCGGCTACCTCCTTGGCGACGACGAACCCGATACCGCCAGTCGTGAAGCCCGCGTAATGGCCCGTTCCTTCGACAGACTGCAAACTCCCGGAGCGCGCCGCAGCCTGGCAAAGATCATTGACGAGTTCCTTCAGCTTGAGGAGGCCGCACGCGACAACGGCAGCGACAGGACTCCGCCCACAAGGTAGAGGCGAACCTGCCCAGACGCAGGATCCATACGGTGGGGTCGATCCCGGGCGATGGTGCGGCGATTGATGGCAGCCTTCAGTGGGCCTTCGTGGACTCGTAGCGGCAGGCCACATCGAACGATCAGCCACCACAGGGCGAACAAGGTGTCGATCGCGGGTATAGCCGAGGAACGCGGCGAGCCGCACCGAGATTGGGTAACAGACCACACCATGTCCGCCGACGTCGGTCATGCGCGCGCCCGACGCGACACTGCTTGGGAGCCATTGGCCGTTCTGGTCATTTACCCATCCACACTGACCGGATACGTTCGGTACTCGCTGTCGGGTTGGAGGTGTTCGTGGAGGTCCTCAGCTTCACGGAACGCATGTTCGTAAAGACCATGTTCCGCGATCGGATGGCGGACCTGAACGGATCCGCGTTCGAGGACTTCTTCATCCGCATCATGACCGCCCGCTACAGCGACTTCGTCGAGGTTCGGACCCACGGGAACATCGGCGATCTCTCGTCGGACGGCCTGCGCCTTCACGACGGCAAGTTGTACGCCTGCTATGCGCCCGAAACCTTCGACGCGGACAGCGCCCGAGACGTGAAGAAGAAGTTCACCGGAGACCTGACCGGCGCGCTGGCCAAACGAGCGGGTGAGTTCCAGACGTTCGTCTTTGTCTATAACGACCCGCGGCGCGGACTGCACCCGGAGATCACCCAACTGCTGGCGCAAGCGCGCCGCAGTCACGCCCCGCTGGCGTTCGAAACCCTAGGGCCGCGTCAGCTGCTTGGCGAGCTGTTTCGGCTGGTGAAGTATCAGATCGAAGAGGTCTTCGCCGCTCCCATCCCGGTAGAGGACGTCGTCTACGGCGTGGGCTTGGAAGACCTCAAGCCCCTCCTGGACCATCTCGTCGAACGCCGGCGGCAGGCCAACGGACAGCAGTCGCCGCGGGAGGTGTCTGCGCTGAAGATGGACTATAACCAGCTCGACGAGGATGATCGGGAGATGCTCCGCCGCGGGATGCTCCACACCCACCTCGTGGAGGAGTACTACCAGGGGCTTACGGACGTCACCGAGCGAGACGAGGTTGCAGCCGACTTCAACGCCTACTACCGCGAGATCGCGACGGTCTACCCGGCGGCGGCCGACGTAATCTACGAGCTTGAAAAGTACGTAGCGGGCAACCGCCACCTCGACCGCGCGAGTGCGAGAGCCCTCTCCGTTGTCTTGGCCTACTTCTTCGAGACCTGCGACATCCTCGCGGAGCCGCCAACCGGTTGGACCCCGCCAGCCCGGGAACCTTCGCTGACATGATCATCCCAACCAAGGGCATCACGCCGCAGCGTTCGCTCATCGCCGTGGGCGCCCAGATCCTGGAGATCATTGACGGGCCGCTCACGGTGAGCCAGGCATGGGCGAGACTGCAGCAATGGCGTCGCAGTCATAATCACCATGCCCCTGTACCTTTCTGGTGGTTTGTGCTAGCTCTTGATCTATTGTATGCCCTCGGAGTTGTCGAGCTGGACAACGAACTCCTGGTCAGGAGGAGGGCAGATGCTGCGGCACTTGACCGCGGATGATCCACGTTTCAAGGCCCTGACTTTTCACCCTGGCCTAAACATCCTGGTCGCGGATACCACCGGCGCTTCGGCCGAGACCGACAGCCGTAACAGTGCCGGCAAGTCCAGCATGATCGAACTGTTGCACTTCCTGCTGGGCAGCGGCGCAGACAAGAACTCATTACCGGCTCACCCGAGGCTTCGGCAGACAACGTTCGCGCTGAGCCTGGACTGGCCCGGCCTGCTCGAAGAGCTGACCGTCGAACGCACTGGAGCGAATGCCGGCGCCATCCGCCTACGGCCCTTGCCTTCGGGTGTCGGCTCGGACCAACTTGATTTCGGCGACGGTCAGGTCACGCTGCCTGAGTGGCAAACACTTATCGAAAGGGATCTTTTCAACCTTCCTGCCGACCACCCGGGCATCACCGGCCGCAGCCTCTTTAGCTTCCTCATGCGGAGAGTCGGATCGCACGCCTTCAACGAGGCCACCCGCAGCTTCGCCCGCCAAGCGAATGCTGAAGCGGCCACGTCGCTGGCATACCTACTCGGACTGGACTGGCGGCTTGCCGATCGCTACCGCGAGCTACAGGCCCGCGAAGCCGTCAGCAAGCAGCTCCGTAAAGCCGCTTCCGACCCGGTTCTCGGACGAATCATCGGTCAGACCGCAGAGCTCCGAGGCCAGATCGCCATCGCAGAACACCGCGTTGCGGAGATTCAACGACGGATCGAGAACTTCCGAGTGGTTCCGGAGTACGACAACCTCCGCGCCCAAGCCGACCAGACCGACCAGCGAATCCGCCAGCTCCGCAACGACGACGTCATCGACCGGCGCAACCTCGCCGACCTGGAACGGGCCGTCGACGAAACCATAGATCCCGATCTCGCTTACCTCGAAACGGCCTACGCAGAGCTCGGCGTGGTGCTCGGCGACCAGGTGCGCCGAAGTTTCGACGACGTCCGGGCGTTCCACGGATCCGTTGTCCGCAACCGGCGCCAGTACCTGGACGAAGAGGCCTCGGCGATCAGATCACGGCTCCAGGAACGCGAAGCCGAGCGAGAACAACTCGGTGACCGACTCGCTGCAACCTTGCGCACCCTTAACGAAGGCGGCGCGCTCGACGCACTGACCACCCTTCAACAGATCCTCGCCCAGGAACAGGCACAACTCGGAGCCCTACGACACCGCTTCGACGCAGCACAGGCGCTCGAATCGAACCGTCGCGAGATCAAACAACAGCGCGTCAGTCTCCAACAGGAGATGGAGACCGACATCGAAGAGCGGCGACCCATCGTCAACGATGCGGTCGTCCTGTTCGCTCAGTACGCCCAGGCCCTCTACGGCGCCAACCGCGAGGCGTACCTCCGTATCGGTCCAGGCGAAACCAGCCTAAAGATCGAGACACACATCGCGAGCGACAACAGCGGCGGCATCGGCAATATGGTCATCTTCTGCTTCGACCTGACCGTCGCCGTCCTAGCGCACCGAAGCGGGCGAGCACCGGACTTCTTCGTCCACGACAGCCACCTCTATGACGGCGTCGACGAGCGCCAGCTCGCCCGCGCCCTCACCCTCGCAGCCGAAGTGAGTCGTCAGGAAGGGCTCCAGTACATCGTCACGCTGAACTCCGACGAACTTGACAAAGCCGTACGCCGCGGCTTCGATCCGGCCGGCCACGTCCTCGAACAACGGCTCACCGACAGCTTTGATGAAGGTGGACTTTTTGGCTTCCGCTTCTGACGCAGACTCGGGGGAGCTTGGTCAAAGAGAGGCGGCCGAGGCGCACGACGCCCTCTCCGAGGCGACCCTCGAACGCGTTGCGGAGGTCGGCCCGGATCCACCGTCGCGCCCTAGTGCAAGGGCATCTCGCGGCCGGACTGATGCACACGGGCCCGGACTGACCAGTGGTGGCCGGATCGGGACCGCACCAGACGGACGATCACCCGGGGATCACCCAGCCCCGACGCCAGCACCAAGATCCTTAGCTAATGCGCTGGTCAAGGCGGGTTTTATATCGTTGGCCGTAGATGTAATTACGACAAAGCTGTGGTCTTTTAATCCTTAGGTTCTGGGTTCGAGTCCCAGGCGGCCCACATATGCCTGATTTGCCCGCCCGGCTCCAGCGGGCGCCTGTAGCCGGTCCGTGCGCGTTGCGGCTTGGTGCGTGCGGACCTTTCAGCCGTGATGGTCTCGCGACCGATGGCAGATCGGTTGGGTACCTGGAGGGAGCGGCCATCTCGGCGCTGACCCCCCTCTGCTGCAGCCTGAGCCCACGAACGCAGTGGATATCCGCTCATGGCCGATGTGAGTAAGTCGACCTCGGGTACTCTGCCCGCTCCGGTCCGTGTCGCGGGAACCGTGTTGAAGATGCTGAAGCCGCCGGGCGTCCGCGAGCGCTCACTCTGTCGGAAAGGGCTCGCCCACGGGCCACGGGTCGCCAACGCCGAACCAATAAGCTTGCGAGCGCTCGGGCTCGACGAACGTCATGTCCCCGTCCGCACCCGGGACAGCACGCCGCCACATCGGCAACGCATCAACGGCTTGCTCTGGGCTAGGGTGCTCCCAGATCGTATGCTGCTGCTTGCCGACGAAGGCGGGGTGAAGATTCTTGACCACGAGGACCCCTGACACACCACGGTGATCCCAGCGGTTGCCCCTGTACCAGTAACCGTCGGGCTTGCGGGCCATTGCGGTTGACTGCGTACCGTCGGCGTAGGTGCGGATCTCGACGACCTCGGTGCCGTACAGGGCGTTGATCACGTCGTAGTCATCCAGAGAGATGCTGCTCGAGGCGACTGCGACGACGAACGGCGCATCGAGCGAGCCGTAGGCCGAGCCCTTGTCGGCCAACGCGCCTCGGATCCCCTCTTCGTCTTGTACCCATTGGGCCTCGCCACCCCCGAAGATGCCGAGCGGCCTTGCACCCTTCCTGCCGCGGGCCTTGGGCGACTTGGGGATCGCACGGAAGTCGATTTTCCAACCCGCGTCCTCGTGGATGAACCCAGGAAGGTCGTCGCGATGCTTGCCCTCCAGGGTGTGGTCGTCCGGGTCCAACCCGCCAAGCCACTTCTCCAAACGGCCCCGCAGCGGCCGCACGCGGAGCGGGGCTTCACCGTGCATAGCAACGTTGATCCAGAGGAAGAAGTTTGGGCTAACCAACTTGTCGAGCGACTCGTATACCGCGTTTACCCGGGCCGACTTGCCGACCACGACGTCGCTGGGTGAGGCCGACCGAGCTTCGATATAGACGGACCGACCGTCCTTCTGGGCAAGGAAGTCCGGCCGCCTGCTCGTCCCCTCAAGTTGCGGGTGGCAGGTTACGGAGTAGCCCATCCGGAGTAGGCACTCGTGAAGGTACAGCTCAAAGAAAGCTCCCCTGAACTGGCGGTCGCCTTGGACCGTAGACGGCCCTGAACGTCGGCTTGCGCGTCGGAGCATAGGCGGGAGAACCAGTCTTCGACCAGGTCGCGGACCTGGTCCCAATACGACCCAGACACGCGATCGAGGAATTGGAAGTGACTGTCTCTATGGCCGGCCGGTGACGGATCCGTTCGGGGTGCGACAGAGAAGATCGTCATGCAGTCATTCCATCACACGGGGCGACACACTCGGCAAGGCAAGCCGTCCACCTCGCCAGCCCCCCGGGGTGACCAAGCATCACGCTGCAACACCCATCGCCGGACGCCCGGATCTGCCGTGGTGCGTGTGCTGCGAATCGGACCCAATATTGGTGATCAGCCACTTCTGCCGTAGAGAGATGGAGGACCGGGCGCCAATTACTACGCCAAGTCGGGCACCTGTTCCGCAGCCCACTCCAAAGCCTCCTCCATCTCCTCGGCCCTCTCGTCGAGAGCCGCCAGCTCCGGCTGCCCGATACCAGTAATTCGGACCAGCGAGGCTAACCCCCCGAGCATGTAACTCGCTGCCACAGTCGCAACCGACAGGGCATGCACCTCAAGGAGCCGGCTATCGCCCTTCTGAGCCTTCTCAATCTCGATGTAGAGGGCCATCATGGCGTCGAGGTTGCCGTGAGTAAACGAACTCAGCCGCTTGTAATGTATGGAGCCGGCATCCTCATCGACGGCAGCTAGCAGCGCCTCACGAGACGGGTATCGCTCGGCACGCAGCCTCCTGCGGCCAGCCCAGTCGAGGATCGCCTTCGAACTCGATGACAGCTTTACGCCCAGCGCTGTCTGCAATCCACGTTGCTCCCCATCCGCCCGTTGCACCATGTACATCAGACGACGAAGCCGGGCCTCGCCGTCCGCTTCCGGACGACCCAGCCACGCCGCCAAACTCGCTGTTTCTGCTGCGGCGCGTGCCAAGTCGATGGCGCTGAGGATTTGCGGGAAGCCGGGCTGCACACACCACGAAAGAGTTTCGAGGCGTTCGGCAGCAGCGTAGTTGAGCGTGCGGTGCACGTGATGGGCGAAGCTGTAAGGCACTGGGAAACCCTCGTCGCCAACTGTCGCATCCAGCGCCGTCTCAAGACGCCACACCGAGCCGGGGGCGGGCTCGTTGTGGCGCACGTCCTGAACCTGCACGCTGATCTCATGGAGTAGTGCCGCGCTGGCGCGGAGGAGGTCGTCGAACATGAAATGCGACTCCGCTCGTTGGTGCTTCGATGCTGAGCGGACCCTAGTTCTTTCGTTGTCGGGCAACAACCGGTTTTCTTACGTGTCTCGGGTAGGGCGGTTAAGTGGTGTGGTGCCTCGACATGCGTACTGCCAAGCATCGATCACCGGATCACTGAGGACCCGGCGGCCCCGTGGAATGCTTGTCAGATTTCCACCGCCGAACTCGTTCACGTTCAACTGGAAGCGGTCCCTGAAGTGTACTTCGGCATTCGACCCTGGCGCAGCGGCGCGCACATCTGCCGCAGGTCGGGCGGGGGTGTGATAGGTGAAATTATCGGACGCCGCCCATGTGGGTCAGGGCCCCGGCAAAGTCGTAACGGTGTCCGACTTGTGAGGCTTGGGGTAGAAGCGCCGTTGGTGGTGGCAGCAAGGCGGGCATGACCGGCTCAGAAGATCATCAAGGTTCTCTACGCCATGCTGATCGCCCGAAGTGAGTCATGCCCGCGCTGCCATCATCGCTGATCTCGTCCCTGTCCTGCGCACCGGCTCTGACCGTTGCCGAAACCGCTGGTGGGCTGCCCGAAGCGCTCGCTGGTCTGCCTGATCCACGGGCCCGGCGAGGTGTCCGGCATCGGCTGACGGTCGTGGTCACCGCAGCCGTGTGTGCTGTGGTCGCCGGCTACCGCTCGTACGCCGCGATCGCCGAATGGGTCGCCGACGTGCCGGCCACGACGGCTCTCGCCCTGGGCATGCCTGCCGACCGGCGCCCGTCGGAGGCGATGATCCGCCGGCTGTTACAGGCCATGGACCCGCAGCTACTGACCGCGGCGATCAGTGTCTGGCTCGCCGGCCGGGCCACCGCCACCACCTCAACGGCCGGCCGGGCGATCGCCGTCGACGGCAAGACCCTGCGCGGCTCCCGCACCACCGACACCCCTGCCCGGCACGTGATGACCGCCTGCGACCAGGCCACCGGTGTGGTCCTGGCCAGCATCGACGTCGACGGCAAGACCAACGAGATCACCCGGTTCGCGCCGCTGCTCGACCAGATCAGCGACCTGCGCGACACGGTGATCACCGCCGACGCCCTGCACTGCCAACGCGAGCATGTCGACTACCTCGCCGAGCGCGGCGCGCACTGGATCCTGACCGTCAAAGGCAACCAACCCCACCTGCACGCCCAGCTCACCGCACTGCCCTGGCGGGCAGTCCCCGACGCCACCCGCGACACCGACCGCGGACACGGCCGCCGCGAGATCCGCAGCTGCAAGATCCTGACGATCTCCACCGGCATCGACTTCCCGCACGCCGCCCAAGCCATCCAGATCCGCCGCCGCAGACGCCGCCTCGACCAGCCGAAACGCTTCACCACCGAGACCGTCTACGCCATCACCGACCTCCGCGTCCACCAGGCAAAACCAGCACAACTGGCAGCGTGGACCCGCGAGCACTGGTCGATCGAGAACAAGGTCCACTGGGTCCGCGACGTCACCTACGACGAGGACCGCAGCCAGATCCGCACCGGCACCGGACCCGAGGTCATGGCCGCTCTACGCAACGCCGCGATCGGCGCACTCCGCACCGCTGGCGTCACCAACATCGCCGCCGCCAACCGGCATCACGCCCGCGACAGCATCCGCCCGCTGGCACTGCTCGGCATCACCTGACGACTTTGCCGGGGCCCTGCCATGTGGGTGGCGGTCGCCCGGCGCCGTCGTGGAGGGTGGATGTGTGAAGCCCACGCTTGTACTTCTGCACAGCCTGTTGCTGGGGCCCCTGACCTGGGCTCCGGTGGCGGCCAAGCTGAGGGCACTGGGCGTGGCTACGGTGGTCCCGTCGATGGTCCACGTGACCGATGTCGACGACCCGCCGTTCTGGCCACAGATCGGCGCCGTGGTCAAAGACAGCGTCTCCGACCTGCCGCAGGACCAGCCGATCGTGCTGGTTGCCCACAGCAACGCCGGCGTTGTGGTTCCACCTGTCGTAGCGGCGGTCGGCCGGCCGGTCGTGGGGTGCGTGTTCGTCGATGCCAGTCTGCCCTCGCGTTGCGGGCCGACGCCTGCCGCGTCACCCGAGCGCCTGGCCTACCTGCGGTCGATCGCCGCGGAGGGCCGGCTGCCGCAATGGACGAAATGGTGGGAAGAGGAGACCGTCGCATCACTGTTTCCTGACCCTCGGACCAGAGCACTGGTCGCGGCCGAGCAGCCCCGGCTCCCGGTGAGCTACTACGAGCAGCAAATCCCGGTGCCCCCGGGCTGGGACCACCGGCCATGCGCCTACCTGCTGTTCGGGCCGCCGTACGACCGCATGGCGCAGGAGTCACGGACACGGGGCTGGAGCATCGCGGAGGCGCCCGGCGGACACCTTCATCAACTCATCGACCCTGAATTGGTGACCGCTCACATCATCGCCCTTACCGCAGGGTGGACTTCACCAGCCGGATAAGCCGACACACGCTCATAGCCGCGAACCCCGCGGCGTCCGAGTGTCGAGAACGAGTCAGCGCGCAGCGAGATCGGCTCCGATCACCATTCACCCTGCACTGTTAGGCCGAAGCCTCTTGAGCTGGCGTGTCCCAGCGCTATCGCAGAGACGTCGTCCCGGCCGTTCGCCGCTGCCCGTTCTTGCACAAGGACCGGGCCAGAGTTTGCGGCCTGCGGCGTGGCGAGCGAGCTGAAGTCGTCTCGGTCCTGACCTACATGATCGTCAACTGTTCTGGGTGCACCCCTGCGCAACAGGGCTCGCCCCGCGACCGGCTCCATGGATGCTCACGTGCTGGCGGAAAACCAGTTCACAGCCCCACGCCATGATCTTGTGGTGCGCACGCCTTAGCTTCAGCTCTGTTCCACCGCCCGCTGCCGCGGCCGATGTCACGATCCGAGCTTCACGGTGGCGTAGGGCTCCCAGACATACATGCCTTCGTCGCGATGGAGGACGATGAGCTGGCATGAGTCGATGACGGCGTCGGCGTGGATCTTCGGTGCGTCCTTCAGAGTCTCGATCAGCGGCACCGCGGAAGCGTCGGTGTTGGTGTACGCCAGGCTGAGGTGCGGGTGGTACGGCTCGACGGCCTCCGGAACCCGGTCGGCTCCCCAGACATCGGCGATCACGGCGCGGATCGCGGCGCGTAGCTGCCGCACGGGTTCGACCGGGGCGACGGCGATCTGGATGGACTCGGGGTCGACGTGAGGCGCGCCGATGGTGAGCGCGAAGGGCGCGAGCTGTCCGCAGCGGTCCCGTGCGGCGGCGACGATGGCGTTGACGTCGGCGGCGGCGACGTCCTGGACGAAGCCGAGGCCCTGCATGGTGAGGTGAAGCCACCGGCTCGGGATCACGTCGAGGCTGGGGTGCGGGGAGAGTAGTGGGCGGTGCCGGTCGGCGAGCTCGGCGACCTCGGGTTGCCCGTCGAAGGTGATGTGCCAGGCGTAGAAGCGGGAGCCGACGCCCCAGCCCGGCCGCCAGTACCAGTGGTTGCGGATGCTGTTGCTGTGCGGAACTGTCATCGCTTCTCCAGGTCATCACGGGAACTGGCGGGCGGGCGTCCAGGACTTGGGTGAGTAGACGTATTGCACAGGCCGGAGCGGCTGGCGCGCTTCCCGGGCGGGGAGGGTCGATGGCAGAAGTCCATCCTTGTTGCTCTTGATCCTGTCTCCTCTGCTTCGACGGCTCGTTGTGGAGCTGCCGGAGCCGCTCACTGCGCCGCTCATCCGACGGCGGCGTTGTGGGTGAACATGACGTGGCCGCGGTTGACGCCGATGTCCAGCGGCGCGGGGGAGGCGATGACTTCGCCGAGCCCCGCCGTGGTCCATGGTCTCGAACTTGGTGGCAGCTTCGCGATCGGCTTTGAGGGTCGCCGCCGTTCCTGCGCGATGGTGATGTGTGTCCAGGATCCCGGCCGAGATTCGGGCGGGCCGCCGCCGCAGATGGGTGGGATGTCCTCGTTGCGGCCGGTCTTCGAGGACGAGAGCCGGGCGGGAGCCGTGGCTGCCGCCCGACCTTGGCACGGAACTTCCCTAGGCTGCGCGTCTGCGCCGGCGGGGGAGGAGTTTGGCGGCGGCTTCGGCTTTGGCGCGTTCGACGTCGAGTTCGGCGATGACGGAGGTGTAGACGTCGGTCATGGCGGCGGAGGAGTGGCCGAGGAGTTCCTGGATGTCTTTGAGGTCGGCGCCGGCGGCTTTGAGGTAGGTGGCGGCGCAGTGGCGCAGGTCGTGCAGCCGGATCGGGGGTAGGCCGGCGTCGCGGACGAGGTTCTCGAAGCGGTCGGTGACGGCGTTGGGGTGCCAGGGCTGCCCGTCGGGTTGGACGAAGAACAGCCCGGTGTCGGGCCAGGCCGGGCCGGCGGCGAGTTTCCATTGGGCGCGCCGGGTGTGGTGGGCGCGCAGGACGGCCCGGGTGATGCTGGCCAGGGCCATGATCCGGTTACCGGACTCGGACTTGACCTTCTTGATCACGGGGGTGTAGCCGTGGGTGGCCATCTGTTGGGTGACGTGGATCAGGGAGTTGTCGAGGTCGACGGCGGTGTCGGTGAGTCCGACGGCTTCGCCTCGGCGCAGGCCCCGGTGCAGGATCAGCGTGAACAGCGGGTAGAGGACGGGGTCGTGTTCTTCGGCGTGGTCGAGGAACTCGCCGGCCTGCTGCGGTGTCCACACCATGACGGGGCTGGGCCGCTCGCCGGTGTCGCGCCAGCGTTGGACGGCGTTGGCGGTCCAGACGCGGGCTTTGGGGCGTACGCCGGAGGGCAGCTCGATGTGGGCGGCGGGGTTGAAGTCGATGAGCCGGTGGTTGCCGCGGCGGATGGCGTCGTTGAGCGCCTTGCGCAGGGTGGCGCGGATGCGGTGCATGCTGGCCGGTCTGGTGGTGCGTCGGCCGCGGACCGTGGCGCGGATCCACGGCTTGTCGCTCTGCCGGGCGATCTCGATGGCGGTGGAGCGGTCGGCGATCGCGGTGAACATGGCCTCGATGTGCTCCACCCGTAGCTTGACCAGCGGGATGGCGCCGAGGTGGGGGATCAGGTGGGTGCGGATGTGGGACTCGTAGGCGAGCAGGGTGTTGGGTTGGACGCTGCGCAGGTTGCGGCGCGACGCCAGCCACGACTCGAGGTACTCGCCGACGGTGGTGGTGACGGTGGCCGGTAGTCCGGCGCGGACGCGGCGGGCGATGGTGTCGCGGTCCGGCAGCGGGGCGCCGGAGGTGACGGTGAGCAGCAGGTCGGCGATCTCGGCGGCGACGGCCGGGTCGTCGGCGGCGAGTGCGAGGAGCGCTTTGGCGTGGTCGCGGTCGGCGGTGGCGGCGTCGCGGGTGTCGAAGGTGCTGCGGCGTAGTTGCCGGCGGGGTTTGCCGGGGTGGGTGGGCAGTTCGAGTTGGTAGGCCCACCGGCCGTGGGTGGGGCTCCACGCCCCGCTGGGGCGGCGTAGCTGGGGGCAGCGGTTGCCGATTTTACGGCCGTCGCGGTCGCGGCAGGAGCAGCGTTTGAAGACGGATCCGTCCGCCATGATCAGGTGTTCCCTTCGGTCGGGGTGTGCGGCAGCCGGGGGCTGCGGATTCGGTACGGGGTGATCGACGCGTGACTTCCACCCGGGGTCAAGTCGCCCTCGGTCGGCCCTGTCGGAGGCCCGGGGTTGTCGGTGGTGGGCAGGTGCAGGGCGGTCAGGATCGCCGCGACCGGTACGCGGTAGCGGCTGCCGAAGCGCAGCACCGGTACGGGGAACCGGTCGCGTTTGGCCAGGTCGTAGGCGACGGATCGGGACAGCCCGAAGATCCTGGCGGCGGTGCCCAGATCGGTGACCGCGCCCAGGGCGCGGATCCGCGCCGCGGTCCACGTCTCGCGCGAGCCGTCGCCGGTGGAGTGGGTAGGGGTCGTGTGGGTGGCGTGCTGGTCAGGGGTGCTCATCGTGCGGGCGGTCCTTCCGGTGATGGAGACAGCAGAGGCGGCCGTGCCGCCTCTGGGCGGCCAGCCGGTGCAGTGGCTCGCAGGCCGCCACCAGGCCATCCCCGCGCCGTCGCCCGGACGACGGCGGATCATCGACGACGCCGAACCGGCACGGGGATGGGTGGAGGCTGGGACGACCCGGCGAGTTGAACGGGCGCCGTGGTGCTGCGGGCTGCGGTGCGGGCGTGGTGTGCGCTGACACCTAAAAGGCCGCGTTTGTGTGCTCTGGCGAACGCCTGCCTCGCTCACGAAAACTCACAGCGCACACCCGGCCGGCTGGCTCCGACGGCGTTGACCTGATCATTCGCGCTCACAGAGGCTCCGGACGCGGGCTTCCCGGGGTCGAGGTGCCGCAGCGAGGCCGGCGACACCTCAGCCCAGCCGGGGCGACGCGTCCGCCGGTGCGACGAGGACCGGGTCGTCGGAGGGAGACGCCCACTCGCGCCCGGGGCTCGACGACACAAACTGCCCGAGGCCGTCGTGCGCAGGGCTGTCCAGACACAGACGCTTGACGTTCAGCCCGGGCCACGCGGGGCACAACGGCCTGGGGAAGGAACCACCGGTCTATGCCGTCGCTCTCGCGGATCCGATCCGCGCGGCAGCATGGCCACCGGTGGCGGGGCGACCGCCGCGGACACCAGAAGGGCGGCCACTGGCATGTCACGTGTCATCCACCAGAGTGGATGTCATGGTTGTCTCGCCGCGTCCGCGCGGGACATGCGCTGATGTCATGACACCACCCGCCGGCGTGACCGACCTGCCGCAGCGCAATGACTGCGCGGGCGGCGTGACTGTGACGCCCGTCGTGCCCGGCGCCGGTCTTGACGATGTGACTGCGGCGCGCCGGTCACGGGCACGGCGTGGCCGCCCGAGATGTCAAAGTGCAGCTCAGCGAGCTGCTCGGACAGCACGTCAACGACGTGTGTGGATGCCGGATCGTCACAGCGCGGCGTGAGATGCCATCCGGCGGCCCCTCGCGGCGACACGGTCATCGCGACCGCCGACATGTCCGCAGGCATAGGCGTCCGGTCGCTGTCACTGTCATCGGGACACGGCGCCGGTGGTCTCGATGACACGTCCACGGCGGTACCGCTGTCATGGCCGCCGGCATTGCCGCCGTGTCCACCTAAATCGACAAACATCGTTGGGACGGTCATCGCGCCACCAGTGCGCACCCGGCATCGGTGACACCTCCCGGCCAGCGCACGACTGTCGGCGATCTCGGCGGCGGCCGGGGCGTCGGCGGCGGCCGCCGGTGTCGCCGCGACCGTGCGCACCTCACGGCCGACTGCGGCTCACTCCGTCGACGACGCCGAAATGTCATCGCCGCAGGCGTCCGATCGTCATCGGTGTCCGGGCCGCGCGCGGCGATCGGTCGCCTGCCGGCGGGATGGCGCGTTGGCGGCCCGCCGACCGGGGCCTGCCGCGCACCGCTGCGGCCGACAGGCGGACGGCCTCCGGCAAGGGGTGTGAGTGGCGGGAGTCGATGGCCGCGGGTTTCTGCGAGCGCTGCCGTGACCGTGCGGGCGTCAGCAGTTCGCTGCTCACAGTCCTGCTCAGACGCGCTGTCGTCGTCGAGTGGCGGGGCGGAGACGGCTGGCCGAGTGCGGTGACGGCTGCGGCTTCAGTCAGGGCGTGTCCGTTGACAGCGAAGTTGAACCGTGTTGGTCGTCGTGACCAGGGACGGTTCATCTTCGATGGCAAAGAAGTTGGTTCGCGTGCTCAGATGTGGCCGTCGGGCTTGAGATCTGTGCCACCGAATCTGAACCTGATCGTGGTGTTGGCCGTCGCGCTGCGACCGGGTTAGGGAGCGTTCGGGTTCGGTCGTTGACGGGTTCGGCTGCCGATGGAGTGCTGGCGGTGTTCGCGGGAGACGTAGTCACGGACGGTGTGATACGAGGTCTCGGCGTGGTGGTCGTCGACGAGGCGCTGCCAGATGGACACGATCGTGATGTCTGGTTCGGTGGTGATCATCTGGTCGATGTGGGGGCGGAGCCGATCCAGGATGGGGTTGCTGTAGGTGCTCTGCGCTTTTGGTGTGGCTGGTTCCGGTGCCCGGCCGGTGAGGGCTTGCTCGACGACTGCGGGGTCGGTGAGGAACTGGCTGGCCAGTGCGGTGATGAGGTCGTGGCCGGCTGCGTGTGCGCGAATCGCGGTGAACAGTTCGGCTCTGCTGAGTAGGAATTGGGCGGATGCGGTGTCGGCGGGGTCAGCGCGGGCGCGGTTGACGTAGTTGCGGACGGTCCAGTAGGAGACCGTCAGGGCCTGCTCGGCTTGCAGCTGCTGCCAGATCGACCAGATCGTCGCCGTCGGGTTCTGGGCGATGAGGTGGTCGAGGTGGCCGGCGACGTGGTTCAGCACGGGGTTGTTCCATGGGCTGCGGTTGTGGTGGCGGGGCCCGGTCTGGTTCGTTAGCGCTCGGATGATCGTGCGTCGCGGGACCGCGAATTGCCTGCTCAGTCGGTTGACGGTTTCGTCTGCGCCGGCTGCGCGGCGCAGGGCCGAGGGCAGGCCCGCCGGATCGTGGGGTTCCCGCGTGACGGGCGTCGCGTCGGTTGGCCGCGGTGTGCGCAGTGGGGGGCCGGGCGCTGCCGGTCGGAGGGCGGGCATCACCCGGGTGAGCTCGTCGGTCGTGCGGCCTGTCACGGCCGCCAGGCGTGAGACCTGGAGACCACCAACGGTTCCCGGCGTGGAACTGAGATAGGTGCGCAGGTAGCTGGGGCGCAGGTGGTTGGCGGTGGCTAGACGCCGCAGGAACGACTCTGGGCTTTCCCCTGGGCTCAGCGCAACGTGCCGGGGTAGCCGCTGCGGACGGTCGGGCGTGGTGTCGCGGCTCATGGGATCGGGGCGGTTTGCCTGCTCGCGGGCTGGCGGGGTCTGCGGGTGGCCCTGCTGGCGGCGGTCTGCGCGGCGATGTCGATCTGGATGGAGTCCAGGCTGCGGCGGGTGATGCGTTCGGTGCCGTCGAGGACGGCTTGGACCGCGGCGCCGCGGATGAGCCTCAGCAGGCTGCCGATCATGCCGCTTGTGCGTTGGTGCAGGTAGTCGCCCAGGCCGGTGAGGGTGTCGGGGTGGTGGCGGTGCAGGCGGAGGCTGTCTTCCAGGACGGCGATGAGCCCGGTCCAGTGCTCGCCGGGTGCGAACGCCTCGGTGCGGATCATGCTGAAGCGTCCGGCGATCTGCTCGCCGCGGGTGCCGGCCAGCAGACCGGCGCGTTCGACGTCGATGCCGGCGTAGACGAATGTGGCGGGGATGCGTTCGGAGAAGTACTTGAGCATGTCGGAGGCCTCGGCGCCGGTGCGGGTGGCCAGGGCGAGGTTGTGTATCTCGTCGACGGCCATCAGAGCGGTGCGCGCGTCGATGCAGACCCCGCAGACGGCCTCGATGATGTCGGTGATGTTCGCTCGTGGGGCCGTGGGCAGGCCGAGGAACCGGGCGAACTCGATCGCGATCATCTTCGCCGTCGCGGCCGGTGGGACGGTGATGTAGACGGTCGGAATGTCACCGGCGGATTCAGGGCGGCGTCCCCGGTGGATGACGTCGAGGGTTTTGCCCAGTTGCGTCAGGGCGGTGGTCTTGCCGGTGCGGGCGGCCCCGGACAGGATCAGTCCGCTGCGGCCGGAGTGGGCGTTGCGGTTGAGGTAGGTAAGGCGGCGTCCCTCGGTGATGACCTGCCGGATCGTGGGTGTGGCCACCACCAGCAGGTAGGCGTGATAGTTCAGGCGCCGCTCGTCGTAAGTCAGGCGATCGTGGTCGGACAGCTGGTTCCAGTCCCGCTCAGGGAGCAACTTCGACGCGACCGGGGCCTCCTGCACGAACGCCCGCCAGCCGGCCAGGGTGGTCAGCTGCCGGTGCGTGCCGTCGTCGGAGTTTTGGGGCCGGGCGGTCACCAGCGTTTCTTCGCTTCCTCGTGAGCGTCGAACACTCCCAGCGGGATCACCGGGGCGATCGGGCCGGTGTCCTCGCCGTCCGCCTCGTCCTGAGCGCCGTCGAAGGGCGGCGACGGCAGAGGGACGGCAGGGGTCGCGGCGCGGGTGCGGGCGACGACCCGCCTGTCTCGCCGCGAGGGCGCGGCAGCAGCGGAAGACTCAGGCGGTCCGCGATGCGCGCGTTGCAGCAGGGCGTTGACCGCGTCGGCGAGCTCGGCCTCGGTGGCCTCCGGCAGGCCCTTGCGGACGTGGTCCCAGGCGAGTTCCCCGAACGGACTGATGACCCTGTCCAGGTGTTTCCAGCCCGCCCGGATCCAGCCGCCGGCCGGGTCACGCACCCAGACCCGGGACACGTCGTAAGGGTCGTAGTGAATCTCCCACCGGTCGTTCTTGGCCGTCACCCCGGAGGGCTGCCCGCGCAGCGGGTTGAGCGCCTCGGCGTCGTAGGTGCGGTAGTTGATTCGGATGCCGTAGGCGTTGATCGCCTGCCAGCGGGCCGGTAGCAGCTCGATGTAGTCGGCGCCGGACAGCGCCACCGGGACGTAGCCGGCCGCTTCGATCAGCGCCGCGTACTTCTCGTTCGGGGTGAACGCCCGCCCCGGGCTGACCGGATCCCGCAGGCCGTCATGCGGCCGGTTCTGCCATGCCGCGACGATCCACTCGTCGAGTAGTTCCTGCAGCTCAAGCAGCGACCACAACGGTCCGTCCTCGACCTTGCGTCCGCGACGTTCGGCGTTCGCGCCCGTGTAACCGGCGACGAACTGCGTGAACCCGGTCGCGACCGACGCCAGCATCCGCTCGATGTGGGGTTTGTCGGTCGGCGTTGCCTTATGCGCCGGCTGGAAGTTGATCCCCAGGAACCGGCAGGACGCCCGGAAGTTGTGCGACACGAACACCTTGCCGTGATCACACACGATCGTCTCCGGAACGATCACCGGACGGGCAGCGGCGTGTTCCAGCCGCTCATCGATGCTCAGCAGCCGCTGGTGCGGCAGCACCGAACGGGACATCCGCAGCGCGTCGACCCACCCCGGACGCATCGGCTCGGGCGTCACCGTGCGCGCCAGCAGCACCGACGCGTCCACCGCCTTCGTCGTCGGACGCAACACCGCGGCGGTGACCGTGCGGGTCGCGACATCGATCATGCCGGTCAGCTCCACCCGGCCGACCACCCCGTCATCGAGCAGGACCAGCACGTCCAGTGGGGTCGAGTCGATCTGCATCAGCTCACCCGGTGCGGAAACCGTCACCTGCCCGAACGGCCCGTCCGGGCGGTTGGCCAACGACCGGCGGGTGCGCGCAGCCCCGGTCACGTGCTTGCCCGCGGCGAGCTTGTCGAACAGCCGGTAGAGCGTGCGCTGCGACGGCACCACCACCGCATCACCGCGGGCGGCGAGCAGCTGCTCGGTGCGCCAGAGCACGAAACCGGCCGTGCGTGAGGACGCGTCCGTGGTCTCGGCGATCGCCGCGCGCATCGCTTCCACCACCGCCTCGTCCACCCGCCCGAACACCGGCGTGCGCCGCGCCGCCCGCTGATCAACCAGCCCGAACAACCCCTGCGCCTGATAACGCAGCCGATACCGACGCACCGTACTAATCGCCGCCGGGCAACCAGCGGCGTTCAGCTCGGCCACCTTCGCCCGCTCCCTGCGGGCCAGCGACTGCACCACCGGGTCATACTCCGGACGCGGCCCCTCGCCGACGTCACCGTCACGACGGCGGCCATGCAGCACTTCCAGAATGTGCTGCTCCCACCAGAGCGCCTGCTCGAGCACGGCAGCCGGGACATCCTCCAACTGGCCAGCCGCCGGCACCACCGCCGGCGCTCCCGCGCCGACCACGGCGAAACCCGGTGACGCCTGCAACACCGCCAACGGCACCGTGCTGACCACGCCCATCGCATCGGCCAGCCGGACCGCCGGCCCCGCGACACCGACCACCGTCAACACCGCCCCGTCGACCCGGACCCGATCACCAGGCCCCAACCTTCCCCGCCCGGTCACCGCAGGGCCCCGCCCTGGGCGGCGACGCTCACCAGGCTGCCCGGATGCAACAACTCGATCTCCAGATCAACCCGAAGCACCCGCCACCACAGCAGGTGGAACAGCACCGGCAGCACCGCGAGCCGGTCACCGACCTCCGCGGCGGCCTCGAACAACGGCCTCGGCCGCTGACACACCTCACCCAACCGGTCCGCCAGATCGATGTCCTGGCCGCACCGGGGATGCCGATACCGCGACAACCACCGCACGTTACTCAGCAACACACCAGGTAGCACCCCAACCCGGCGGAACTCCCACCCCACCTGCGCGCAAGCCCACGCCGTCACGGCGAACGCCTCTTCGTCAGCAGGTGCGACTCGCTCGTCCGGCCGCACATCGATCACCACGCCGGTCCCGTCCACGCTCCGCGCGAAGTAGTCGGGCGCGTGCCGACGCGACCGCGTCCCGTCCGACCAGTGCAACCAGAACGGCTGCGACGCGACACCCACCACCTCCTGGTCGAAGTCCAGCAACATCACATGGTCACGTTCGAGCCAGGACTCGTAGCCCACGTGCCGGCCCGTCGTGGCCGACCACCACCACCCGGCGAAATCCCGCCGACCCCTCGACCAGCGGAAACGCCGCACCGGCTCAACGTCCTCGAACGCCATCGCCCGGCACGCCAGCAACGGCTCACGCTGCCGCCCGGCGGCACCGACGAACTCCAGCACCACCTCCTGCTGGCCGGGCTCCACCGCCACAGACCGAGCCAATCCCACCATCCACTCCAGACTCGATCACCGGGGTGGGCCAACTGTAGTGGCAGAAAATCCATCCGAACCAGATTCGATGGCAAGGAGTTCAACTTCGCTGGCAACGGACAGGGCGGACGCCGCCGGGAGCGAGTGTGGGCCGTCCGCTGTGAGCCGCTGTGAGTTTCCGTGAGTCGCTGTGAGCGGCATATGCATGGGGAATCGGCTGTAGACGGTTGTGTGCTGCGACGGGGTGCGTTCCTGGCTGGCTAGCCGCTCACAGTCCTGGTCAGAGGCGTATTCGCTGTCGCCGAATGGCCGTGGACGCGGTCGTTGCGGGCGGGGGGTGACAGGGCGAGTAGCGGTGGCATACCGGCGTTGACCTGCGTTGTGAGCGGCTGTGAGTGGGTCGTGGCGTAATCGGCGTTCCAGCGCCGCCGGGACGCGGCGGCGCCTGATGGTCTTGCTGACCCGGGAGTACTGATCATGAGTGTGTCCGACACGATCTGGCCCACCGCGCCTCTGGACGCCGTCGAGGCCGCGTTCGCCGCGTTGAGCGGCGAACCCGCGCCCCTGTCCATCGACCTTGACGTGGTCGGTCCGGTCGACGGTCTACCGGCGGGTGTCGTGGCGTTGCCGGCGCTGCGGGAGTGGCTGTTGGCGAACCCGCGTGCCTACTGCGCCCGGGACGCGGTGTGGCGGGAGTTGATCCGTCGCGCCCGCCTGGACGGACCGCAGTGGGTCATCGCCGCGGCCGGCATGGCGATGCCGGCGCTGCGCCGCTACGCGAGGCGGTTGTCCGACGGCTACCGCGATGATCCCGACGACATCGGCGCGGAGATCCTCGCGGGTTTCCTGGCGGCGCTGCGTGACCACGTGGATGTGGCCAGCCGGGCACCGTACGCGTCGTTGTGCCGGGCCGGATGGCGCGCGGGCTACGCGTTGCGTCAGCAGGCCCGCGAGTACCTCACGGTTGAGGACGTGGAGCGCGTCACGGGTCCGCGGACCCCGCGGGTGCCCTACGGGCATCCGGACGTACTGGTACGCCGCGCGGTGCGCCTGGGGATCCTCGACGCCGACGACGAGCAGGCCTACATCGACGTGCGGCTGGGACGGCGGGCCATGGACCCGATCGCGGCTCGCATGGGCATCAGCACCGACGCCCTGCGCATGCGGCTGGGCCGTATCGACACCCGCCTCGCCGAAGCCCTCGCCTCAGGAATCCTGACCGGCGCGGTATCCCCGCAGGCCGCCGAGGCGTTGGCGGCACGAGCCGAACGCCGGGCCAGCCTGCGCGCCGCCAGCCGCCGTCGCCTCCCCACCACCACGTCGACGGCAGCGGCGTAGATCCGATGTCCCCCGAACCCCGTCTCGCGGCGCCGTCACCCTCCCAGCTGAAGCTGCTGACCCGGATGACCTCGACTGAGAAAGCCGCCCGCTGTGAGTGGCTGTGAGCGGTTGTGAGTGGGACAGGCGTTCGCCAGAGCACACAAACGGCGGTTTCTTGATGACGGCGCCGGAGACCGCGGTGCGCTCGGCTTCACGCCGTGCCGCATGCCTCAGCCGTCGAGCCGGCCGCGCTGACCGGCCGGGCGGCGCTTGCGGGCACCAACCGGCGAGCCGGCGCGCACTGTCACCCGCCGCGACGCAGTCGCCGCGGTGGCGTAATCCGCACCCGTGGGCCGTACCGATGCGGTCGCACAGGCATTCATCCACCCCTGCCACCCCCGAAGCCGGGGATGGCACCACCTTGGAGGTACCGGTCATGGCGACCACCTACCATCCCCAGTTCACTGCCCCGTCCACCCGACCGATCCCCGCGGAACTGCTCCTGGCCGAGAGCAGCCGCCTGCGCCTGCCCGACTGGTGGGCCGTCGAGATGCTCGCCGAGCACCGCGTCCTGACCACCGCGCAACTCACCGCACTCGGCTTCGCCACCACCACGGCGTCAGCCACCCGACGTCTGGCGATCCTCGCCCGCCGCGGCTGGATCGACCGCCTCTGGAACACCGACGCCGCGGCCACCGCCGACACCTCGTGGTGCCTTGGCCCGATCGGCACCCAACTCACCCCACTCGCCGAAGACCGCGACGTCACACCGGCGCAGGTGTACCGCGCCCGCGACCGGCTCCGCGAGCATGCCGGCCTGCCCGGCCTGCTGCAGGCCAACGAGTTCTTCGTCGACCTGGCCACCCACTCGCTCACCAACCCCGGGAGCGACCTGCGCACCTGGTGGTCACCGCGCACCTGCCGATACGTCACCGGCGCACGACATGCGGCGTGGCACGGCGAGTACATCCACGACCGCGACCGCCACGCGTTCTGGTACCAGCCCGACCCCGGCCAGATCCGCCCCACCGACTTCGCCGACCGCGTCCACGGCTACCGGCGGCTGGCCGAACAGACCGGCCTGGCGACCCTGCTGTTCCACGCCGCCGACCCGCAGCGCGAGCAGGAACTGCGCCGCCACCTCGAGCGCCGCAACACGCGGCACCTCACCGTCGTCACCACCAACCCCGAGCACGGCCACCCCGCCGAGCCGGTCTGGCAGCCGATCGGCGAGACACACCGCCTCGCCCTGACCGACCTTCCCCACACCCCCGAGCAGTGGCCGCCCGCCACCGTGACCCTCAAGGAGGTACGGCCCCGAGCCCCACACCCCATCTACGACCCCGAGCGCCCCTACGACGAATCCGTCGCCAACGGCGAGTACCACTACCCGCCGCGCCCCTGACCAACCGACCGCTGCTCCTCGACCGCGTCATCCGGGCCGGTCGAGGAGCAGACCAGGGCGGCCCCACGAAGCGCCTACCCGCTCGCTGCCAGGGGGACTACGGAGGTTGCCGTTTGATTCGAACCCGAAACGGTGTCGCTGGCGGCTCTCACACCGCAGGCCGCAGCCGTTGTGACCAATTTCGACCGGCAGGCGACTGGCATGTCCCTGTCCCCGAAACTCGGCCAAACGCGCGAGACCAGGGAGGCTGCCATCTCCAACCAGGCCTCCGTACCGCGACTGCGGAGCTCCGGTTGCTCCCGCCGGCTGCGGCCGCGGAACGCCCTAACCTCTCACCCACTCGCACCTGCGACCTTGGAGCAACAACGATGATCACCTCGCACCGCGAACCTCACCAGCGTCACCGGCCCGACTCACACCCACTCGCACCGCACGGTCACACGAGACCCGCTGTGCCCGGCGCTTCAGCAGTCAGTGCCGACCTCCGTTCTACCGTCCGTCTTGATCCTGACCCCCAACCTGACCCCTCACGGCCGCTCACACCCCAGGCCAGCCCCGCTGTCAGGAGTCTGGGACCGCTCCAGAAAGACCCTCCAGTCTCGGGTCTCTCCCCAGGGGTTTGTGCCGATGGGTAGACACCTACCAGCAGCGGATCCGCTACTGCGGCTGCAGGCCAGCATCACCGCCCGCGACGACCGCCTCCTCGGCTGGCTCTACGACCACGGCGTGCTCACCACCGACCAGATCGCCGCCGCCCTATTCCCGTCCCTGGACTTCACCCAACGCCGCCTACGCCGCCTCACCCTGCTGCGGGCGGCGGACCGGTTCCGACCCAACAAAGCCGACGGCGGCTCCTACCCCTACCACTACGTCCTGGACCAACTCGGCTACGACCACGTCCACGCCCAACGCGGACTCCCACGAGGCCGCCGGGACCAAGCCCGCCGCCGCAAACAATCACTCACCCGCCGGCCGGACCTGCCGCACCTGCTCGGCGGCAACCAGGTCTTCATCGACCTCGCCGCCCACGCCCGCACCCACCCCGACACCGAGCTGGTCCGCTGGCAGCCCGCATCGGCCTACCACGAACCCGGCACCCTCTACCGCAAAGGCGACGACCCGCAGTTCATCCTCGCCGGACCGACCGGCTTCCCCCGGCCGGACGGCGCCGGGGTGTGGGCCGAGCACGGGCGGTCCGTGCCGTTCTTCCTCGAGTACGACACCAGCGGGGAAAACCTGCAGGTCCTCATGGACAAAGTCATCAAGTACGAGCGGCTGTACACCATGAGCACCTGGGCGTGGCCGGTGCTGTTTCACCTCCCCTCTGCACGACGCGAGGCGAACCTGCACCACCGCCTCGCCGGGATCAGCCTGGAGACGGTCATCGCCACCACCACCGCCGAACTGCGCACTGCACTCGCCGCCAGCCCCGCCAACCAGATCTGGCAAGTACGCGGCCGTACCGGCCGTCACCGACTCATCGACCTGCCCTACACCGACACCGATCACGACGACCGATACCCCACCCACCACCAGCCCACCCCCGACGAGCGGGCCGCCTAATGAGGGGATCGGAACACACGGCCCCGTGCGGTGCATGCCGGCCGCACACGCCGCCGAACCCACCCCCATCCGCCAGCTCGCCGGTCCGGTAACCGTCACCCGCCCTACGGGCACGCACCGAGGCGACCGGAAGCGAACTGCGCCCGACCGGAAGCTGTCAGAGTCTGTCAGCCACGCTGTCCGGCCACAGCGCCCGCGCCCGCACTCACACGGCGGCACGCCGCTGTGAGTTCCTGTGAGTGGCGAACGTCTTCACGCGACCCGCCGCCGACTCCGGCCGGCGGAACCCAGCGATCAATCTTCAACGAATTCCTACCACCGCCCGGAGCGGCGGATCAGCCGCAGTGCTAACTATCGCCGAAAAGTGACAGTTGCAGCTGATCGGTCACAACAACCTTCGCGCCGCCGGCCGGAAAGCCGAAGAGACCGGACGGCTTGATCTCCGGGCGAAGGTGAGCGTCGATCGTGTCCACCGTCCGTCCGGTAGTCCGTCCCGGACGACGTAACCGTCGACGAAAGGGACTTCGCCATGCCTCGTGAACGCCTCAGCCTGCTCGCCGTGATCCACGGCGATGTGACCGACCCACTCCTGTGGCGGCTCGCCCTTGATGTCACCGCCGCCCACCAACCCGACAGCCACGGCAACTGCCGCAACCTGCAGTGCGCCGGCCAGCGCGGCATGTGCGCCGCCGCCCGCACCGCCCGCCGAGCCATGAACCTCGCCCGGCCAGCAGGGCCATCCGCCACCCCGCCCACGAGCCGGCGACCGCACCGGCGCGCGACTGTGGCCGCCCTCCGGCCGCTGCCATTTCGTGGCTGGTTCACCACCTCGCCTGCACAACCAGCGGCGGGCAGGCTCCCGCAGCGATCTCCTCAGCCCTCCTTTTCGGCACCGACGGTTGCATAGGACGACGCCCGACCTGACCCGCAAGATCCGCCAGCGATTGCCCGCATATAGGACCGGGCCGTGGACCTGGCCTGATCAATCGTCGTCTCCTCAGCGTCGGGCCAGCGCCGGACCGCCCGTGCGACGGCGCCGAGAATACCTGGCCGTCGACCTGCGCCCGCGTCATCGTTGGGATAGGCGGCGAGCCAGGGCTCACGCAGCGTCGTCTCCCCTGCAGCCGAGGGCCTCGACCGCAGGGGGATCGCCAGGTATGCCCTCGAAGTGAGCTGCATTCGGGCCGTCCGTCGACGTCGGTCGAGCCCAATGGGTACTGGTAAACAGGGTGAAAGTTGGCTGGGAACCCGGGTGGCCCTCTACCGAGATACCGAGGAGGCGATTGTGATGACGAGTGCCGACGGCGGCGCCCCGCCGTCTCGGGAAGGGTCTCGAGCCTGGGTGGCCACAGCCCAGGGATCTCATTTGCGAGGACGGCGTACACGAGACACCGCACCCGAAATGGCGTTGCGCCGCGCCGTACACGCACTGGGTCTCCGATTTCGCCTGGGGCGGACCCTGTTCAACCGTTGCCGGCCGGACCTCGTGTTCCCCGGTCGGAGCCTGTCAAGTCAACTGAGACATTTTCTTGATTTTGTTTAGCTTTGTGCTGCTGGTTGGTTGGGCACGGGCGAGGCGGTGGTCTGTTCGGGGTCGCTGTTGTCGGGTTTGTTGATCCATGCCCGGTCCGGGAGGCGGGGCGGGCGTGGACGGCGGCGGCCGAACCGTTGCGGGTGCGCTGCCCAGGCCGCGTCGAGGGTCTGTTGCCGCTGTTCACGGATCTGCCCGGCGGTGCCGTGATGCACCGATGCCGGGGTGTGCAGGCCGACCCCGGAGTGCCGGTGCTCGTGGTTGTAGTAGGTGTAGAACGCCTCGCAGTGCTGCCGGGCGTGCTGGATCGACCCGAACCGCTCGGGAAACGTCGGGTCGTACTTCAACGTCTTGAAGCTCGCCTCGATGTACGGATTGTCGTTCGATGTCTTCGGACGGCTGTGGCTACGGCCGATCTTCAGATCGGTCAGCAGCTGGGTGACGGTCTTGCTGGTCATCGCGGCGCCACGGTCGGCGTGCACGGTCAACTGATCGGCATCGACGCGTTCGCGGGCGGCCGCGTCAGCGATCAGCGCCTCGGCGAGCTGGCCGTCCTCGTGCGCGGCGACCAGGTGCCCGACGACGTAACGGGACCAGATGTCGATCACGGTGTAGAGGTGGAACCAGACGCCCTTCTGCGGGCCGCGCAGCTTGGTGATGTCCCAGGACCAGACCTGGTTCGCCGCGTCGGCCACGAGTTCGGGTTTGGTGCGGGCCGGATGGCTGGCCTGGCTGCGGCGTTCGCCGCTCTGCCCGGCAGCCCGCAAGATCCGGTACATCGTGGACTCCGAGCACCACCAGCGGCCCTCGTCGAGCTCGCGGGCCCACACCTGCGCCGGCGCCAGATCTTGGTACTCGGGCCGGTTTAGCAGTTGCAGCACCTGCTCACGTTCCGCCTCGGACAACGCCGACGGCGGTGGCCTGCGCGCGGTCCGCGGCCGTGAGATTAGCGGTGGTACGCGGTGCCGGTAGAGCGTCGCGCGGGAAACACCGGTCAGCCGGCAGGCCCCGGCGATGCCCCACGCCGGGGTCAGCGCCTGCTGTGCCTCGGCGAGGACGGGTTCGGCATCGGCGCGGAATCCGCGCTCTCGGAGAGCAGTTCCAAGAGCGCGTGCGCTTTTCCCATGATCTGCAACGCGGTCTCAGTCTTGGCCAGCTTGGCCTGCAAGCGGGCGTTCTCCCGCTGAAGACGGGCAAGTTCGGCGCTCTCGGCCTTCTTCGCTGCCCGCGCGGCCGATTGCCGCCGGTCCGTCAAGCCGGCCGACGCTCCGGCGTCTCGGGCCTTGCGCCAGTCGAGAATGTGTGACCCGTACAACCGTTCCCGGCGCAGAATCGCCCCGCGAGCCGCCGCGTCCGGCGCCGCGTCGTACTCGTCCAGGATCCGCGCCTTGAACTCTGCGGTGAATGTCCGCCGCTGGGGCCGGGCGTCCGGATCCAGGCTCTCGTGGGGCTTCGACGTTATGCTAATGATCTCTCCTCAGGACCGTCCAGGAAGAGTATCCCCTGGTAGACGGGCTGTCTCACATCAGCGTGACAGGGAGGGGGTCCGCGCGTCGCGGTGTTCGTGAACGGGTGCTTCTGGCACGGTTGTCCGCAGCACGGACCCTCCAGATTCCGTGGTCCCAACGCGCCGAGAGGTGGAGGACGAAGATCGCCACGAACAGGGCCCGTGATCAGCGGGTCGACAACGAGTTGATCGAGGCCGGTTGGCGAGTGGTCAGGGTGTGGGAGTGCGAGGTTCGTCGAGGGGTTGAAGAGCCGGCGCGTCGAGTTTTTGTCGAGGTGCGTGGCCCGTCATGCGCGGACACCACCCCCGCGAGTCCGGTCGCCCGGACGGCCGCAAGTCAGAACCTCGCCGCTGGGTGACTGGTCTGCCTCCTGCGTTCCGGAAGCTGCGCACCTGTTCCACCCACGGGTGGCTAGCCGGATGGGGTCCGATCCGCCGATCGTCACATCCACCGCGGTCCGTCCGACTGGTCCCAGTCGAGCACTCTGGTCGTACCCATGTTCTAATCTGGCGCGCGTGTCGAGGGGAGGTGCCGTCATGCATCGGGAAGCTTTGATCCACTCTGCCGAGGGCAGGCAAAGTTCACCGGAATCTCATCCCAGTTCGCGCGCAAGCGACCGCTCGACCGCCCGGCCTTCCGTGTCAAAAGTTGGGCTTCAGGCGCATCGCTGTGCGTCCCATGAGGTGGGTCGCGCAGGAGTATGACATCCTGGTCCCCGTCGTCGTTATCGAACGGAGGAAGCGTCGTGGGCGTGCGAAACCTGTACAGCGTGGCGCCGTCTGCTGCGCGGTTGACCGACTCGCTGCGTGACATCGGTTACGACTTTCCGACTGCGGTGGCTGACGTGGTGGACAACAGCGTTGCTGCGGGCGCGAGTCGGGTCGAGATTGACGTCGTGTTCGATGGTTCCGACTCATGGGTGATGATCGCCGACGACGGCGAGGGGATGAGTGCCAACGGACTGTTGGAAGCGATGCGTTACGGCAGCCGACGCGACTACGGTCGCGGTGATCTCGGTCGGTACGGGCTGGGGTTGAAGACTGCCTCTCTGTCGCAGTGCCGGTCCCTGACGGTGGTCAGCCGCAGGAGAGCGGCCACGGCCCGCACCGTCTCGCGAATGATCGATCTTGACCTGATCGCCGAGGTGGACGACTGGGTCATCGCCGAACCGGCAGACGACGATCAGGTCACCCGAGCCCGCAAGGCGGTGGCGGACACGGGAGGGACCGCTGTGCTCTGGCGCGGTCTCGACCGCGTTCTGCCGGAACGTAAGCCTGAGGGCGGCTGGGCGCGTCGCCGACTGGAGGCGCTGGCAGGCAGGACGGCAGACCATTTGGGTACGGTTTTCCACCGTTTCCTCGAGGGTGAGGTTGGCGGTGGTCTCGTGATCACGATCAACGGCGAGAAGGTCCGGCCGTGGAACCCATTTGCTCCAGACGAGCCCGCCCGCGAGGTGCTTCCACCGCTGCGCTTCGAGGTCACAGTCGGTGAAGCCGCCGGCACGGTGGCACTACAGCGATACGTCCTGCCGTCTCGCGATCAGTTCACGTCCCAGGCGGAGTTCGAGCGGCTGTCGGGCCCGCTGAACTGGAACCGTCAGCAGGGCCTATACATCTACCGCGCCCAGCGGTTGGTCCAGTGGGGCGGCTGGAACGGGATGCGGGGCATCGACGAGCACACGAAGCTCGCGCGGGTAGCACTGGACTTCGACACGGACCTTGACGTGGTGTTCAACATCAACGTGGCGAAGATCAGGGTGGCGATGCCGCCGCAGCTGCGTCAGCTGATCGAACGTCCCGTTCACGAGCTGTGCATGCGTGCGGACGACGCCTACCGCAAGAACTCGCGCAGTGCCGCCGAGGGCTCGAAGGCAGGCTCCGAGCAATTGGCCGCCTTGTCTCGCGGTGAGGCGTCTGGGGCGGCGCCGCCCATGCCAGTTGTCGGTTTGGCGCTGCGCGCCGCAGCAATGCGTGCCGGCGAGTATGCGGCCCTGCAGCGTATCGGGGAGATGTTGCGGGCTGAGGCACCTGACGTCGCCGCCGCGCTCGGCTTCAGGGACTGATCACCCGCTGCCGCGCGGTCCGACTGCCCCATTTGGGGGCTTCGCTGCACGTCTTGTTCAACGGGCAGCGGGGACAGGCGGGGTCGGTGGGGCGGCATACGGAGGTTGCCAGCTCGATGAGTCCCAGGTGCGCTCGCCGTGCGTTGGTGTCATCGCCGATCATCCGGGCGACGGCCAGACGCCCAGCGGTCATCCTGTGGCTTCGTTCGACGTGCTCGCCGGTGAAGCGGGCAGCGACGCGGTGGGTGCCCTTGGTGATCAGAACAGGCTCCTCCGCGTCGTCCTCGCCGCGGGTCGGGATCGCGAGGACGGCGAGGTCGATTACCGAAGCGTCGACCCCGCGGAGACTATGAATCTTGTCGTCGTCGAGCGGGTCGGGTAGCGACCTGAGCGTGCGCGCCAGTTCGAGCAGCCGCTCGGCTCGGTGCGCGCGGTTGACCCACCGCCCGATCTCGAGAAGTTCGTCGCCGGCGTCAACGGTGTCCTGCGGCTGCTCCCATCGTTCGAGCAGTGACCAGAGGATTCGGATCTGCTCGGGTGCCGCCCGGTCGAGGAGCATCTCGGCCGAGATGACCTGCCACCGCGTCCGGGCGCGCAGCCACGGAAGTGTCGGCTCGCCTAGGCCGTCGAACCAGGTGGCGAGGGCCTGGGCGATGTCGTGGCTGCGGTATAGGGCTGGCCTCAGGGCGTCCAGCGCTGTCATGACGGCTCGTCCGAGCTGGGTGCCGAGCGCTGGGGGTACGGCGTTGCCGATCTGGCGGAACGCCGCCGACGGCGGGCCGGCGAAGCGGAACCAGTCGGGAAAGGTCTGCAGCCGCGCGGCCTCACGCACAGTCAGTGTGCGGTCCTGACGGGGATGGATGTACCAGTAGCCGTCCTTGGCAATGTGCGCGGTGATGGTGCGGGAGTAGGTATCCTCGCTCAGGCGTTTGTACTTGTCGTCGAAGATATCGTCGCGGTAGCGCTTGACGTCGTCCGGCAGGTCCGAGTATCTGGTGCCAGCGTCCATCATGTCGAAGGCGCGCAGGTCGTCCTCGCGTACGGGTCGGGTGATGTGGTCGAAGACCTTGCCCGCGTCCGACGGTGCGACACCCCTGCGCATGTGCTTCTGAAAGGCAAACATCGGACCGGTGTAATCAGTCCAGCCGTCCGCCCCGCCCTCGGGCCTCCAGCCGCCCTCTACCTCGGGTAGGTCGCTGATCGCGTTCCATACCGACACCCGGTCCGGTACCTCCTCCGGCCAGTCGAAGGCGATCCCGTCTCGCAGTGCGACCAAGATCAGCCGCTGGCGGAACTGCGGTACGCCGTAGCGCAGGGTGTCGACGACTCGTTCCTCGACCGCGTAACCGATGGACTCCAGCTCGTGGACCATGGTGCGGAGGATGAACATCTCCCGGTCGAGTGCCATGTCGGGGACGTTTTCCATGATCACGGCGGCGGGTCTTGCCAGCTGGATCACTTCCAGGAACGAACGCCAGAGGTCCCGGCGTTCGTCGTGCGCCGGGCGAAGGCCGTGGCGGACTTGGTGACGGATCAGTGAGCGGCCCGCCCGGGAGAAGGGCTGACACGGCGGACCACCGGCGAGCAGCTCGATCCCCGCCTCCTTGACCAAGGCGGCGATCCGTCTGACATTGGCGGATTCGCCGAGGTCGCAGTCGAGGGTGAGGCCGGGGTTGTGGTGCCGGTGCGTCTCGACGGACTCAGGGTCGCGGTCGGCTGACAGGACCACGCGGAACCCAGCCTCGGAGAGACCCAGACTTAGACCACCGGCACCGCTGAACAGGTCCGCCGCCAGCCGGTCGCCTCGATCACGGCACGTCGCCGCGAAGCGGAGGAACTCGTCGTCGTCCCTGCATGCCTGAGGGTGTGGTGTCAGGCGCACGAACGGGCCACGTACGAGCTTGACCCCATAGCCCGCCCGACGTCGTTCGACGGCATCGTCCGTCACCCGTGTCACCTCCCGATCGGCAAGAACGCACTGCGCAGGTTACCTCCGCGGTCCGACGCCACGCGTCCGGCCGCTCCGCGTTGTCGCCACAGGCTCGTCGACCCTGACGAGACCACAAGATTCCTCGGCCTCCGATCGCGCCTGAGGTGGTTGGTTCGGCTGACCCGGAACAGGACCAATGCGGTGACCGTGCCTCGGCCCAGTGGGTCTTGTCGGTCCTGTCCATATCGTGGAGAGTTGGTGCCATCAGCGACCGAGTCGGCGCTTACTGTCACCGCACATGCCGAACGATCCTCCGGAGAACTGCATGCCCCTCACCAATCCGCCCGGGACGTGTGGCCCGCTGCACTGTGCCTGCGTCCCGCGGCAGAGGGTGTCGCGTGGCTGAACCGGACGTCGGTGCCTACGCGCACGGCCTCATTGAGGACGTCAGGGCCCAGGCTGAGATCGAGGGTTGCGACCTCCCGGAGGCCTTCACCCAGCTGATGCTCGACCAGTTGGCCGCCGACGGGCACACCGAGGATGCCGTAGCTGCGCACTTCAAGGACCACGGCGTCGAGGTCAGCGGCTACGGCGCAGCGTCCGATGACCGGTCGCTGGACCTGTTCCTCACCTACTACAGTCCTCGGGCCGATGACGACCACAAGATCGGGCGTGCCGACGTCGAGGCGGCGTTCCGGCGCTTGGAGAACTTCCTGTCCCGCTGCGTGAGAGGCACCGTGGCAAGGCGGGAGCGGTCCTCCGAGGTGGCCGGCATGTGTGAAGCCGTCGCGGAGAAGTTCGGCAGGGTCGAGTCGGTCCGTCTGGTGCTGATTACCAATGCACGCAGCGTCGCGCGTGAAGGCGTTCCGCCGATGTTGTTCGAGGGCCGGCACGTCACCCGGGAGTTGTGGGACCTGCGCCGGCTGGCGAACTGGTCGGCGTCCGGCAACAAGGCCGAACCGATCGTGGCGGAGTTTCCCGCAGGTCTACCCTGCCTGGCCACCCCGCGAACGGACGAGGACTACTCGGTCCTCCTCGCCATCGTGCCGGCCCGCGGCCTCGCCGACCTGTACTCCACACACGGAGCCAGGCTCCTGGAGCTGAACGTCCGCTCGTTCCTGCAAGTGCGTGGGGCGGTCAACCGAGGAATCCTCGACACCCTCAGAGATAACCCGGAGCGGTTTCTCGCCTACAACAACGGCATCTCGGCCACCGCGTCGAAGGTGGACTTCGAGGATGCCCCATCGGGGCAGCGGGTGATCCGTCGCATCCACAATCTTCAGATCGTTAACGGCGGGCAAACCACCGCGACCATCCACCACGCCCACCGCAACAAGGTGGACGTCGACGTGGCGTACGTGCAGATGAAGCTGACAGTTGTATCGCCGGACCGCCTCGACGACATCGTTCCGCAGATCTCGGCCTACTCCAACACCCAGAACCGTGTCACCGCCTCGGATCTGAAGGCGAACAGTGCGTTCCACGTGGACGTCGAACGCATCATGCGGACCCTGTGGGCGCCACCCAGTGCATCGCACCCTCACGACACCCACTGGTTCTACGAGCGCGCCCGGGGCCAGTACGCCAACGCACTGACCCGTGAGGGCACGCCTGCCCGGCAGAAGGTTTTCAAGGCAGCCAACCCGCCCGCCCAGAAGTTCACCAAGTCGGACCTCGCCAAGTTCGAACACTCCTGGGCAAAGGAACCACACCTGGTCAGCCTGGGTGCCGAAAAGAACTTCACCCTGTTCTCGCAACGCCTTGAAGAGCAGCCGCCCGCCGTGGACAAGCAGTACTGCCGGCACCTGGTGGCCAAGGCGATCCTGTTCCGGAAGATCGACAAGCTCGTCGCCAGGCAGAACTTCGGCGGCTACAAGGCGAACATCGTCACCTACACCATCGCGAAACTGGTCCAAGGGACCGGGGGAAGAATCGACCTGGACCGCATCTGGCGGACACAGGACCTCACCCTCGCGCTGCAGGACGCCGTCGCCGACCTCTCCCTGCTCGTGCACAAGGTCATCACGTCCCCGCCCGAGGGCCGCACCAACGTCGGCGAGTGGACCAAGAGGCCGGAGTGCTGGACTGCCGTGCAGGATCTCGACTGGGCCACGCCGCCGCCGCTCGCGGCGGAACTCGCCGATATCGACACCTACGCCCCGGACATGGACCTGATCAGGGGCACCACCGGGACCGACTGGGCCGACCTCGTCGCATGGGGCGTCGAGACCGGGCACCTCGACGCCGAGCACCGCAGATCCGCAGCGGAGATCGCCCAAGCCATTGACCAGGGGTGGGACCCCGCCGGCAAACACGTAGCCACCGGACTGGAGGCCATGCGTCGCGGCCGACGTAACGGGTTCCGTCCAGTCAGCGGATTCTGAAGGTTTCGCCGGCGCCGCCGGTCAACGACTCGGGAGCGGTAGATGTCCGTCTGGTTCCAGGAGGTTCCCACCGAGGGATCGGTGGAGCTGCCACCCGATCCACGAGCCTTGGATGCTCTCGGCCGTAACCACTCGTTGGAGACCGCCCTGGCCGACCTGGTGGACAACTCCATCGACGCCGGCGCGACCGACATTCTCGTCCGGTTCGTCCAACGCAACGCCCGCTTGGTCGGCCTCTACGTCGTCGACAACGGTCGTGGCATCACACCCGAGAGCATCGACGACGCGATGACGATCGGCGGGCAACGCCGCTACACGGGAGCGGATCTCGGCCACTTCGGCCTCGGGTTGAAGGCGGCATCGTTCAGTCAGGCGGCCAGTCTCAGCGTGCTCT
This sequence comes from Micromonospora sp. WMMD980, assembly GCF_029626035.1. Lineage (NCBI taxonomy): Bacteria > Bacillati > Actinomycetota > Actinomycetes > Micromonosporales > Micromonosporaceae > Micromonospora > Micromonospora sp. WMMD980. The sequence goes on along the minus strand of NZ_JARUBE010000003.1, from coordinate 5,102,198 downwards.
CGCGTGCCGCCGGGTCGGAACCGGTCGGACGGCGCTGGCAGCTCGACGCCGGTCGCCAGACCTTCGGATGCGACATTGTTCCGGAGGCGTTCGCCGCCGCCGAAATTGACCGCGACTGGCAGCTCCCGACCGGCCAGTCGGGCACCGTCGTGCGGTGGGACAGCGTCAATGGATTCCCCTCGACAGATGACCCGGAGCAGGTCGACGAGTTCCTGAGTCGCACGATCTCGCATCTGCAGGGGCACCTCGGCCTGACCTTCCATCGCATCCTCGTCGACCGTGGCGTGCGAATCGTCATCGACGTGGAGGACGCCGACCTCGGCGCCGGGGTACGTCACCCGGTCGCGCCGATCGACCCCTTCGCCTACGCCGAGACCCTGCCCGGCTGGCCGAAACAGCTCAAGGCGCCGATCGAGGGGGCGAAGATTGTCCTTGACTGTCACATCTGGTCGCGCCGCTCCAACACGCCTGAGTACCGACTCCCCGGCGGGGCGGAGACGCGGCAGGGCCTCTACTTCTACCGCCGGGGTCGGCTCCTGCACGCCGGAGGGTGGGAGGGCATTCACGCGCCTGACACTCGGCTCCAGCTCGCTCGCGTTCGCATCGATATCGACGGTGACACAGCGGGAATGTTCGTGATGAACCCCGAGAAGTCGCGGGTGTCCGCCGGCCCCCGCTTCGCCCCCGCTGTTGCCACTGCCCAGGCCGACGACGGAACCACGATCACCGACTACCTCCAGGTGGCCGAGGCGGCGTGGGCCACCGCCAACCGCCGCAGGACCGCACGACGCAGTGCCGCGATACCACCCGGCAAGGGTTTCCATCCGAAGGTCACCCGCGAGATCCGCGACGAGTTACCCCTGCTGCACGAGGACCCCGTAAACATCCAGTGGAAGCGGTTCACCACGGACGCGTTCCTCGAGTTTGACCGCGACACCAGGACTCTGTGGCTCAACCGGACATACCGGCAGGCTCTACTCGGTGGACGTCGCGGCGGAAGCAACGATCTACCGGTGCTGAAGGCCGCGCTGTTCCTTCTCGCCGGCAACGTCTTCGAGGGTTCACACTTCGGTGCGCGCGACAAGGACAACATCGAGCTCTGGCAGGAGATCCTGACCGCGGCGGCCAAGGCAGAGAAGTCGACCTTCGAGGCCCGCCAGTGACCACAGCAGCAGACCGTCACCTCAGCACCGACAGCTTCAACGCCTACCTGCGCACCCGGGCCCCGATCGACCATCCCATCCCGGGATCGCCGCGGCTCGTGCTCTTCGTCGACCCTCACGCCTCCCGCATCGGGCTACGCGGGCCTGCCACGCCCCACGAGGTTCCACCAGCCGGCCTCGAACACCTCACCGCGCACACCGTCCACCACGACGGACAACGCATGATCGAGATCGCCGTCACCGATCCGCGGCTTTTCGTTGACGCCTACCCGCTGCTGTGCGCTGTAGCCGATCGAGTCCAGCTAGATCAGCAGACATTGACTGCCGCGCTCGCCGAGACCCTGCGTCGCTTGGGCCACCTCCTGCAGACGGAGGATGTCCTGTCGCAGGAAAGGGAAACCGGGCTTGTCGGAGAACTGCTGTTCCTCGCAGGCCTCGTGCACGTCGTCGGGCCGGACGCCGCACTGACGGCATGGCGCGGCGGGCAGGCCGAGGAACACGACTTCGGGCTGGACGAGCACGACGTCGAGGTCAAGACCACGACGTCGGAGCGACGCGCGCACTGGATCTCCTCGCTGACCCAGATGGTCGCGACCGGCGACCGGCCGCTCTGGCTGGTGTCCCTGCAGATCACCGCGGCGGGCAGCGGCGGTTGTTCCCTCCCGGAACTTATCAGTGAGCCATTTTCATCCTGCGTAGCGGTTCGCTTCGACGTGGTGCAGGACGAGAATGGCTTGGACGATCGCGGTGGCTCGGCGTGGGCAGGATCGCAGCTTGACCAGGATCTTCCAGGTCTTGAGTGTGGCGATCGCTCGTTCTCCGCGGGCGCGGATCTTCGCGTGGGCCCGGTTCACGGCCTTCTGCCTGCGTGACAGCTTCGGTCGGAAGCGGCGCCGCTTGAACGGGGTGCGGACACTACCGTGGGCGCCCTGGTAGCCCTTGTCGGCGAAGGTCATCACGTCCGCGCTGGTCAGGGCATCGATGATGCCGTGATGGCGGGCGGCGCTCAGGTCGTGTGCCGAACCGGGCAGTGCCGGTGATGCCCACACGAGCCGGCCGGCGGCGTCCGCGATGACCTGCACGTTCACGCCGTGGCGTTTGTGTTTGCCGCTGTAGTAGGGCTTCTGCTCGGCGACTCGGTCGATCGGGATCAGCGTGCCGTCCAGGATCGCGTACGCCAGTAGCCGGATGCGTCGCATCGCGGTGTCCAGGTCGTCGGCTGCCGAGCTGAGCAGGGCTATCGCCTCCTGGACGTAGCGCCAGGCGGTGGCGACGCCGATCTCGAAGCCGGCCGCGAGTCGGGTGTAGGTGTCGCCGTTGCGCAGATGGGCCAGAGCCAGCAGCGCCTGCCGGCCGGGTGTGAGGCGCCGCCACCGGGATCGGTGCTGCTTGCGGTGGCCGCGGATGCGTTCGGCGAGGTGGTTCAGGGTGCGGCTGGACAACGGAATCGTGGCGGGGTAGGACAGCATGGCGAGGCTCCCGGTTAGGGCTTCGAGTCTTGGTCGACAGCTGTCCTACCTGGAGCCTCGCACCCATCGATCACCGGGACCGCCGCACCCGCCCTGAGCTGCCAAATCAGCTTGGAAATGGCTCAGTAGAGCCCGTGCCCTTCTGCCCACCACGACCCGGCACACCGAATTCGACGGCCTGTTGCAAGCCTCGGGCTGGCGTGACCGGTACACGGCCACCTGCCAGCGTCGCTGGCGACTACGAACCCGTCCTCAGGCATTTGCGGTTACCGAAGCGTTTCCCCGCCTAACAACGCAGCTGCTTACTCAGGCCGGTGTCGACGGCACCCGTGTGACCGACATCCGCTACCGGCTGGACCTGACCGGGCTCAGCGACGATGAGACGCCGCAAATCCTGACCGACGTACTCGCGAGGGGACAACGGGAACTGCCATGAGCGACATCGTCACCACCGCATACAGTGCGGCGCTTGCCGCCATGCAGCGCACGGGCCCCAAGCGTCTGCACGCCTTGGCCGCCATGCTGGGCGCTGACGCCCCCGACATTGCCAACGGCTCCGCGCTTCTGACCCACCTGCGCGACGCCGGACCTGAAGATGCCCTACGCCAGCAGATCGCACACACGCTGGCCGGGTGGGACCATGAGCAGAGCAGCGCCCCTTGGACCGATGGCACCAGCCACAACACCGCCGAACGGCGCGCGGCGGTGATGGCCGCGCTCGCCGTCGACGACCCGACGGCGGACCTAATCGCCGACCTGTTCCCCTACGCCGTCGCAGACGGGGTCATCGTCATCGCCGACGACTGGGAGGAGTGGCGCACCCCGCAACGCCGCACCGAGCGCACCTTCTATTGGGCGCACTATCACCGTTACCTGCTCGACAAGTGGCGAAACCCCGACGCTGTCGCTGACCTCGACAGGGCCACCGAGGAGGTCGTCCGGCGTCTGTCCGACCCGACTCGACCCGTTGCGTACCAGGCCAAGGGCCTCGTCGTTGGATACGTCCAGAGCGGCAAGACCGCCAATTTCACCGGCGTCGTGGCCAAGGCCGTTGACGCCGGGTACCGGCTCGTCATCGTCCTCACCGGCACCACGAACATGCTGCGCGCACAGACCCAGCGGCGTCTCGACATCGAACTGTGCGGTCGGGAGAACATCGAACGGGAGATCTCCCCCCACGACCAGAAGGTCCACGAGTACCAGAACGACCCCGACTGGAAGGGCGACTGCTTCGTCCGACATGGGGGGCGACCCTCCGACGCCGGATACCCCGACATCCACCGCTTGAGCAACCATGCCGGCGACTACAAGCGGCTCAAGATGGGTTTCTCCGCCCTCGAGTTCAGGGGGCGCGAGCGTAACCGGAAGTTTTTTGACCCAGCGAATCTTCACACCAGCGACGCCCGTCTCGTTGTCGCCAAGAAGAACGCCTCCGTCCTCGAAGCACTGGTGGCGGACCTGGGTCGCATCAGTGAGCGTCTCGGCGAGGTGCCCGTCCTCATCATCGACGACGAGTCTGACCAGGCGTCGGTCAACACCGTCAGCCCGAAGAAGTGGAAGGAGGACAGCAGAAAACGCACCGCGATCAACCGGCTCATCGGGCAACTGCTGCGAATGATGCCCCGCGCCCAGTACGTCGGCTACACCGCCACCCCGTACGCCAACGTGTTCATCGACCCCTCCGACGTCGAGGACATCTTCCCCCGCGACTTCCTCATCTCCCTGCCGCGTCCCGCTGGCTACATGGGCGCAGAGGACTTCCACGACTTCGACGCCGAACTAGCCCTCGAACAGCGTCCCCTCGAAACCTCGAAGGAGCGGGCCCACGTCCGGTACCTCGCCGACGAACCCGACGACGGCGAACTGCGCCACGCCGTGGACATGTTCGTCCTCACCGGTGCCCTCAAGTTGTACCGACAACGGCACGGAACGTCCTACCGGCACCACACCATGCTCGTTCACGAGGCAATGGGCAAAGACTCCCACCGGCAGACAGCCGAGCTGATCGGCCACCTGTGGAACACCGCCGGCTACTACCGGCCTAGCGGATTGGCGCGGCTACGCGACCTGTACATCACCGACGTCCTGCCCGTATCTCGCGCGCAGGCACCCACACTGCTTGCACCGGCCGATTTCGACGACCTGCGCGACGACATCGGCGAGGCGCTCAGACTCATTAGCCCCGCCGACCGTAACGGCAGCCCGGTCATCGTCGTGAACAGCGACACCGACCTTGAGAGGCAGCAGGAGAGCCTCGACTTCGACCAGCGGGAGATCTGGCGCATCCTCGTCGGCGGCAACAAGCTCGCTCGTGGTTTCACCGTCGAAGGGCTTACCGTCACCTACTACCGGCGCGCCACGGCTCAGGTCGACACCCTCATGCAGATGGGCCGCTGGTTCGGCTTCCGACCCGGCTACCGAGACCTGGTCCGCCTCTACACCACCCCAGACCTGCACGACATGTTCGAGGCCGCCTGCCGCGACGAGGACTTCCTCCGTCGCGAACTGCGCCAGTACGCGGACCCGGCCGACGGTACGCCGCAGCTGACCCCTCGACAGATCCCACCCCTGATCGCCCAACACCGCCCGGATCTGCGCCCGACCGGTCGCAACAAGATGTGGAACGCCAAGCTCGTCATGAAGAGCTCACCGGGCAAGCCCATGGAACCCGTGGCCTTCCCGACGTCCACGACAAAGATCAAGCACAACCTCGAGCAGTGGAAGCCACTGCTCGCTGCCGCAACCCAACGGACTGTCGAGTTCGCAGTCCCGGGAGCCAAGACCACCTACGAGGCGGGAGTGGCAGTTGTCAGTCACGCAACACTCCTGACCGTCCTCGGCAACATCAAGTGGCTGGCCGACGACACCTTCCAACCGGAACTTGCGTGGCTACGCCAACTGCGTCCCGATCAACTCGCACGGTGGGTCGTGCTCATACCCCAACAGACCAGGTCCACCACCCGACGCGTCGTCGCCGGGCACGGGCCGTTCAGCGTCTTCGAGCGCCAACGCACCTCGTCCGGCGCCTCGTTCCGGGTCTTCAGCGAGGATCGACACCGCAACGCGGCCACGAGAATCGCCGGGGTCGACACCTCGATTCCGGATCCGGGGGCCGATGCGCTCAGGGGCGAGGCCACCGGATCGGTCATCCTCTACCCGACCGTCGAGAGGGACAACCTTGACGGCAACCAGAATGAGGTCATCTCCTCCGAGAAGATCACCATCGGATTCCATTTAGTCACTCCCCTAACCGCCGCGCCGGCCGGCGGGAAACTGATGCACTGGGTGACCTTGGACAGGGCGAACCCGAGAGCGCTGGTAGTCGATGCACGCTGATGCGCCCCGAGGCGCGGGCACGCCTTCGGCGGAGGAGGGCCCGACGGCGGGGTGGCTCCAGTTGGGAAGGCTGGAGGTGGTCGACGCGCGGGAGGTCTGGCCGCACGAGGCCCACGACTTCACACCGTGGCTGTTGGCGAATGCCGGGGCCCTCGGCGACGTGCTGGGCATGGATCTCGAGCTTTCCGCTGCCGAGCATCCGGTGGGCACGTTCGCCCTTGATCTCATCGGCGTGGACCAGGCAACCGGCGAGTTGGTGATCGTTGAGAACCAGCTCGCGCCGACGGACCACACCAATCTCGGCCAGCTGTTGACCTACGCCGGCGGCACCGACGCGGTAAACGTGGTCTGGATCGCGACGCGATTCCGTGAGGAGCACCGTGCCGCCCTCGACTGGCTCAATACCCGCACCGACGAGGCGACGAGGTTCTTCGGCGTCGAGGTCGGCGTCGTCCGCATCGCGGCTTCCCCGCCAGCTCCTCTGCTGCGGCTCGTCGCTCAGCCCAACGACTGGGGTAAGTCGGTCAGGGCGAAGGCCCAGGCGGAGGGCGGTTCGTCGAAGGGCCAGGCGTACCAGAGGTTCTGGACGCAGATGTTGGCCGAGCTGTCCGGTCGCCAACTCGACTGGACGCGGTCGGGCAAGGGGCTTGTGCAGAACTGGCTCGCCCTGCCGTCTGGAACCACCGGGATTACCTTCAGGTGCTCGTTCGGCCGAGCGGGTCTATGCAGCGAGATCTTCTTCGAGAGTCCCGAGCCTGCCCTGAACGACGCCCGCTTCGCGGCCGCCGAGGCGAAGCGGGAGACCATCGAGGGCACCTACGGCGGACCTCTGCGGTTCGATCCGCTCATCGGCAAGAAGGGGTGCCGGATCGCGGACTACCGCACTGGTCAGATCGGGTTGACCGAGGACTGGCAGGAGTATGTCGAGTGGTTCATCGCTTGCCAGACCAGGCTGCGTACGGCGATGACCAACGTGTTCGGGTCGATGACCCCGATGGGACGGTGATCCGCCCACCGGCGACCGGCCGAGGTGTCAGAAGGCCCGGTCACCCCGGTCACCGAACGGAGGCGAGGGCGGACAGCGCGGTAGTTGCCCGTGGATCATCCGCGACGAGCCAGTCGCGGCAGGCCGTAGTGTCGAGCGTGTATCCGACATCGGTGATCCCGGTCGGTAGGCCTGTAGGGAACGTCGCGGACGTCAAGCGTGGGAAGCCCTCGCCAACCTCGTAGAGCGACTGGTGGAGCAGCCGCCACGATCCGTCGTACCTACCCAGGTCGGCCGGAGTCCAGCCGGCTGAGGCGAGGCGCTTGTCGAAATCGTCGGCGAGAAGATCGTCGTGTCGGACCGATGTGCGAGCCTCCCGGATCAGGTCGTCGAGAGTGATCTCGCCCAGAGGATCGGCCGTCAGCCGCAGCGACATCAGGTACAGGACGCCGGACACGGGCGTAGCCAGCTGATCGAGCGAGCCGATCCGGTGGACTGTGGGTCCGGTAGAGGAGCCGCTCGTCTTCACCTCGACCGACAGCCGGGTGCTGGTGAAGTCGTGCCTTCCGCCCAACGGTCCCTGCCACGACCTGACCGCGTACCGGGTGAGAGACGGCAACCAGCGGGTGAGCAGCCAGAGTTCGCCGATCAGTCCGAGTTGGGCGCCGACGCCGAGGCCCTCGGCCGGAACAGACCAGAACTTGCGCCACCGCTCCGCCGTGTCAGTGATGGCAGCTGGGTCGGCCGACGAGCTGGCGGACAACGCGTTGACAACTTCCTGCGCGAAGGACGTGAACAGTCTCTGCAGAGCGGGCTCGGGGCAGCTGAGGTCTACCCAGTAGTTCTCGTCCTCGTCCGTTCGGTGGACCCTCAGTCGGCGGACCTCGGCGTATAGACCTCGACTCTGTCGTGGTGCGCGAAAGCCCGTGGATGCTGGCAGAGGGATCAGCAGGTGCCGTCGTCCGGTGGCGTCGACCGCGGCCAGCACCGGTCCACCGGGCCAGTCTGCGACGCGCTGCGCCTCCAACTGCAGGCCGGTCGGGGTCGGCAGCGAGCGCCACAGGATCTCCAGAGCCTCCGGATCACTCAGGCGCTGCTCGTCGGCGTCGGTCATGCCGTGACCGGGCCGGGCGACCCGACGACGTAGCGGATGGTTCCCGGGCTCTCCGAGGCCGGGAAGCTGATCGCCATCCCAATGACTGTCTCGCCCTGCTCGTCGGGATTGTCGAACAGCGGTTGCCTGGGTTGTCCCTTGGGTTCGCCGGACAACGCCGGCTCCTTGGGTCTGCTGTAGGCGCTGATCGGGTAGAGCAGGAGCAACCCCTCCGTGGGCGTCCGCCGGTGGCGCAGCGCGACGGGGTAGCTAACGTCGCTGTTCTCCGCGACCTCCGCCGCCCACTTGCGGTCCTCGTCGCCGAGGCCGATGTCCTCGTCGCCGGCACCCGGATTGCCGCGGCTGACCGGGTTGACGAGCGAGCCAATGCTGGTTTCGGAGAGCCCGTGGCGGGCGCGGCTGATACAGGCCACGGGTCCGCATCCCTGAATGTGCAGGTCCTCGCTGCCCAGGCCCGTGTCGATGTTCTGCCGGCCGCGGACAGCCACCCTCCACCGCGCCAGTTCACGGTGCTTGGCCTGCGTCGCAATGTACTCGCGCAGGGCCAGACTCGAGCGTTGGGAGCCGGGCGCTGTCCGGTACCCCGCGTCGCCGAGGAACTCCTCGACATCGCGCCAGTCCACGTCGCTCCACGCGGGCAGACCGTCGGCGCCTGTCGCGTTCGGTGGGCCGAGTCTGCTCAGGAATCGGCGGGTCGCGTCGAGGTTGTACCGCAGCCAGTCCCGGTCGTCGAGGCGGAACAGGATGGTTTGAAACAATGTGCCCGAGAAGTCGTAACTGATCTCCTGTGCGCTGCCCATCCTGTTCGGGGCGGTGATGCGCATCGTCTCATGGGCCCGGATCCGGGGGGCGAAGTCGCGAGGGGTCTTTCCGAGTACCTCGTACAGCCGGATCTCGCGCCTGAGATCCTCCTCCGCGGTTGCCAGGTCCCGGAAGCGCTGGTTGAGGTCCGCGGTGGTCCACAGCCGGGTCAGGTCGACATAGTCCTCGCGGTAGCCGAACCACCGGCCCATCTGCAGCAGGGTGTCGAAATAGTTGGCGTTACGGACGTAGTACGAGACGAGGAGACCCTCGATCGTCAGACCGCGCGACAGTTTGTTGCCGCCGACGACCACCGCCCGCAGGTCGGGGTTGCGCTCGTAGTCCAGCTCGTCCGCGGACCTGTTGTGCAGGACGAGAACGGGAAGTTCTCCGCGGAACAGACGGGCGACCGCCGGCTCGATCTCGGAAAAGTCGACGCGTCGGTCCGGCGCGATGGCGTCGGTGACAGGGACGAACTTCTCCTCCCAACGGCGTTGGAACTCGGGTGAGGCGTGCTCGTTGTCGTAGCGCCAACGCTGCCGCAGCACGGACAGCCGTTCGCGGACCAGCGCCGCAATGGCGTCCTGCTGGTAGGTGTACTGGGATCCGTGGATAAGCATCGCGCTCGCCGGTGAGCCGCCAGTGCGGGTGTCGCGGGCGGCCGTGGCGAGTATGAAATCTGCGAGTGCGTGGTCGAGACTCTGCGGAAGGGCGTTCACCGCAGGCGCCCCCCGGGCTGGCGTGAGCAGGCGGGCCTCATGGTCGCGCACCTGACGGATAACATCGATCTCCTGGACGTTCTCGCCGCCCTCACCGGCCAGCGCCTCACGGCCGAAGAGGCGTTCCGGTCCGTAGTAGCCGTGGGGCGGGGGGAGCGAAGCGATGAAATCCCGCGGATACAGGTCCTCGGCGACCTCCCGGTCCATCGCCTCGTGGTTGATGAGGACGTTGGCGAACGGGGTGGCAGTGTATCCGACGTAGCTGGCGCGCCTGAGGCGGTGCAGCAGCCGCCGAACGAGCCCGTTGATGACCGAGGGGTTGATCTCCTCTGCCTGGGTGTGGTCCGACACCCGGTCCAGGCCGTCAGCGGCGGCGTCGACGTCGTCAGCGACCAAGTCGACGACCTCATCGAGGAGCTGTCTGTTTCCGCCGGTGTTGATGCTTGCCTGGTCGGCCTCGTCGTCGATGACGAGCACGGGTGTGCTGACCGGTTGCCGATCCTCGAGCCAGCCAACCAGACGACGCAGCACACTCGCGTTCTTCTTGATCACGAAGATCAGGGGAACGTTGCCCTGCAGGAGACTGGCGTCGGCCGTGCCGGGATGGAAGTCCTGCCAGACCTCCGCGCCGGTCATGCGGATGATCTGGCGCCCCTGCTCGGGAGCGCCGACACCTCGGCGGCCGACCTCGTCCGGGGCGAGGCCCAGTTCGTCCTCGAGCCGCAGCTGCGTCTGTCGACGTAGCGAATTGTGGATTCCGGAGAGCACGATGACGATGCGATAGCCCGCGTCGTACGCCTTAGCGATCAGTGCGGTGAAGTTGGCGGTCTTTCCGCTCTGCACGTAGCCGACGACCAGACCCCGAACCTGGAAGCCGCTGGGACCGGCGGGCCGGGGGTCTTCAAGCATCGACAAAATTCTGTCGGTGGCCGTGTCGATCGCGTCGATGGCGCTCTCGGTGCGCCCCTTTTCGACCAGCAGCCATTCTCGCAGCCGCGGCCAGTAGTAGCCGCCGGCAGGGTCGTAGCTGTCGAACCACGCTCGCGGCCCACCCCTGGACAGCACAGCAACCGGTTCGAGGGTCACGCGGTCGGCGTTCCACCGCCGGGCGACCTCGTCCCGTAGTTCCTCCGGCACGAAGCCGGCCAACGCCTGCTCCAGAGTCAGCCCGGTGCTCATGACGGCGCGGACGGCTCGCAGGTACGTTTCCGGCGCGTGTTGGTCCACCGGTTCAGAGGCCGAACTCACGGGCCACCTCCGGGTCTTCTCGTCGCAGCTCGTCGAGGATGAGACCCAGCGCGTCCGACTGCCCGGCGCGTTCGGCCGCCCGATGCAGGGCTGTAGCCACGGCCGGTGGCGCCGACACGCGAGGTCCCGAACCGCCGGACCTGCTCGCAGGCGGGCCCACGACGCCGTTGCCGATACTGCCGCCACCCCCGTGCGTGCCGGTCGTGGACGGCTTTGCCACAGGCTCGGCACCTCGCCGCTCCCCACCTGTCGAGGGCGGGGTTGCACCACCGTTGGGGGACGGTGACGGGGGTTCCGAGGGCGGCCGAGGGCGAGGGGACCTTTTCTTGTCGCCGCCGCGGTAGCGTTCCTGCGCCCGCTTGAGCAGATCGGCGACAGGCCGGTTCAGCTGCTCCTTGAGTTCCTCCGGCAGCCGTACCCGCATCTTCGAGATGTTGATCTCGAAGGCGTCGTCCAGGTCCGGCCAGAACTCCAGGGACGCCCGTGCCAGTTTCGTGTGTTCGTCCTGTGTGCGCATCCGTGACCATCCACCGGACTGGATCATGCGGTCAGCGCGGTAGACGTAGAAGCCCTGCTGGCGGTTCCAGTTCTGTGGGCCGCTGGCCCGCCGCCACGCGGCATCGCTACTGAACTCACGCTGTGCCGGAACGACAAATGGACTGAACCTCACCAGTCCGCCTGCCACCGGGAACTCCCCCACCGGAAGCGACTCGACCCGGGGTTCCGCTCGGACGAACGGATCCCACGCCTCGACCGGCGTTCCGTTGATAGTGATGTGGAGCTTCTTACGCCGCCGAGCCAGGCCGGAGATGAAGCGCCCGAAGACCATCCCGAGATGACGGTCGAGCTGTTCGGCAAGGGCCATCAGATACTTCTGCGCCCACCCTCCCCACGGGTCACGAAAACTGAGTATGCGGTCTAGTACGGCAGCCGCCATTCGTGATCATGGTGGGAATTCGAGGTTGAGGCGGCGGGCGTAGTGGGCTCGTTTGGCTCGTGCTTGGTGTCGGCGTCGCCATGTTGACCAGCGCAAACGGTAGGCGATGCTGCGGGTCGGCCGGATGAGCAGGATGTTGATCAGGCGGCGGATCTCGTTGACGGTCAGCTCGATCATGTCGGGTTGACCGTGACGGTCTGCTGTTCGGGCGTCGGCGGCGCAGATCGCGAGGACCGCGAGGGCTGCCAGGGCCAGGGTGGTGAACCGGTGCCAGGACGTCCAGCGGCGGACTTGGTGCTGGTCAAGACCGACCTGACCCTTTCCGGCCTGGAACGATTCCTCCACGACCCAACGAACTCCCGCTACCCGCACGAGCTGGGCGAGGGTGGCCGGGCCGGGTGTCCAGCAACGGTAGAAGGCCAGCTCACCGGTGGTGTTGTTGCGGCGGATCAGCAGACTGTGCCGGCCGTCGTCGTCCGAGTCGCCGTCGGCGCCGACGTCGGTCAGCCATGCCCAGTCGTAGAACCGTGGCCCTTTCGACCCGTCGCCGGCACTGCGCCGGGTCCACGCGGTGGCAGGCAGGTCGGCGGCCAGCCGGTCGGCGCGACAACGGGTCTTCCCGCCGTCGATCGGCACGAGATGATCGCAGGAGACCGCCAGGACGTAGCCGAGGCGCAGTTTGCGCAGTTCACCCCGCAGCCGAGTGTTGTTGCCGTAGGCCTCGTCCGCAGCGACCCATCGGGCCGGGACCAGGGCTTGAACAGCGGCGGTGATCATGTCGTCGGCCAGCTCGGATCGGGTGGCGAACGCGACGTCGTCCGGGACGCCGGCCTGCTCACACCGCTGTCGATCGTCGGTCCAGGACTTCGGTAGGTAGACCCGGCGGTCGATCAGGGTGTGGCCGTGTCTGCTCGCGTAGGCCAGGAACACGCCAACCTGCGCGTTCTCGATCCGCCCGGCGGTGCCGGTGTATTGGCGCTGGACACCGACGGTGTGCACACCTTTTTTCAGATCGCCGGTCTCGTCAACGACGAGGACCCCGTCGGGGTCGCCAAGCCGGTCGACGACGACCTGTCGCACGTCGTCACGCACCGCGTCGGCGTCCCACTTCGCCCGATACAGCAACCTCTGCATCGCGTCCGGCCGGCCATGCCCGGCCTGCTCCGCCAACTGCCAACACGTCTTGATTTCGATATTCGTGAGCAGCCCTGTCACGAACGCCGCCGCCGCCCGCCGCGGCTCCACCCGCCCGAACCGTCCCGCGAACGCATCGCACACCCCGGCCAGGACCTGCCGCCACCGGGCAGGGTCTACGCTGTGGCACGCGGCCACCGCCAGATCTGAAGTTATGTCCACAGCAGACAGACGATCACGCGGTGGCCGCACCTCGTCTACCGACCCCCACCAGCAACATCTCAAACGGCGGCTGCCGTACTAGGTCCTCCCACATCACAACGGTCCCCGTCGACTCCCTGAGCGGCGCGATCAGCGGCTCCGGCCGCTCGGCGCCGGTGAGGTGCAGAATCTCCCAACGGTCGGTCGCCGTCACGTGGTCCAGATCGAGCCGCCGCACCTCGATCGTGCGGCGGTTCGGATCGGTACGGCTGGCCACGCTGATACGCCGGCACTGGGACACAGGGCCCCGGCAAAGTCGTCAGGTGATGCCGAGCAGTGCCAGCGGGCGGATGCTGTCGCGGGCGTGATGCCGGTTGGCGGCGGCGATGTTGGTGACGCCAGCGGTGCGGAGTGCGCCGATCGCGGCGTTGCGTAGAGCGGCCATGACCTCGGGTCCGGTGCCGGTGCGGATCTGGCTGCGGTCCTCGTCGTAGGTGACGTCGCGGACCCAGTGGACCTTGTTCTCGATCGACCAGTGCTCGCGGGTCCACGCTGCCAGTTGTGCTGGTTTTGCCTGGTGGACGCGGAGGTCGGTGATGGCGTAGACGGTCTCGGTGGTGAAGCGTTTCGGCTGGTCGAGGCGGCGTCTGCGGCGGCGGATCTGGATGGCTTGGGCGGCGTGCGGGAAGTCGATGCCGGTGGAGATCGTCAGGATCTTGCAGCTGCGGATCTCGCGGCGGCCGTGTCCGCGGTCGGTGTCGCGGGTGGCGTCGGGGACTGCCCGCCAGGGCAGTGCGGTGAGCTGGGCGTGCAGGTGGGGTTGGTTGCCTTTGACGGTCAGGATCCAGTGCGCGCCGCGCTCGGCGAGGTAGTCGACATGCTCGCGTTGGCAGTGCAGGGCGTCGGCGGTGATCACCGTGTCGCGCAGGTCGCTGATCTGGTCGAGCAGCGGCGCGAACCGGGTGATCTCGTTGGTCTTGCCGTCGACGTCGATGCTGGCCAGGACCACACCGGTGGCCTGGTCGCAGGCGGTCATCACGTGCCGGGCAGGGGTGTCGGTGGTGCGGGAGCCGCGCAGGGTCTTGCCGTCGACGGCGATCGCCCGGCCGGCCGTTGAGGTGGTGGCGGTGGCCCGGCCGGCGAGCCAGACACTGATCGCCGCGGTCAGTAGCTGCGGGTCCATGGCCTGTAACAGCCGGCGGATCATCGCCTCCGACGGGCGCCGGTCGGCAGGCATGCCCAGGGCGAGAGCCGTCGTGGCCGGCACGTCGGCGACCCATTCGGCGATCGCGGCGTACGAGCGGTAGCCGGCGACCACAGCACACACGGCTGCGGTGACCACGACCGTCAGCCGATGCCGGACACCTCGCCGGGCCCGTGGATCAGGCAGACCAGCGAGCGCTTCGGGCAGCCCACCAGCGGTTTCGGCAACGGTCAGAGCCGGTGCGCAGGACAGGGACGAGATCAGCGATGATGGCAGCGCGGGCATGACTCACTTCGGGCGATCAGCATGGCGTAGAGAACCTTGATGATCTTCTGAGCCGGTCATGCCCGCCTTGCTGCCACCACCAACGGCGCTTCTACCCCAAGCCTCACAAGTCGGACACCGTTACGACTTTGCCGGGGCCCTGCACTGGGACAGGCTCGCTGTCTTGAGACCGAGGCCGAACTTGCCGAGGTCACCCTCGCCATAGTCCTGCGCAGTTCCCAGCCGCATGGCCTCGGACACGCTCGCGCCGGTCATGCCGCTACCGTCGTCCACGATCCGGATCCAGGATTCAGGGCCGTCGAAGTGGAAGGTGATCCCGACCTTGCCGGCGCCCGCGGTGACACTGTTGTCGATCAGGTCCGCGACCGCGTTCGAGAATTCGTATCCGAGGTCACGAAGCGAGTTCGTCAACCTCGCCGCACTCGGAATGATCTCTTCGCGCCTCATCCGTTGCCCCCTCATGCACCGACTTCTCGGGCACCCGCAGCCCTGCCAGGTGTTGGCCGCGGGGGATCGCCAAAACTTCGATCACCTCGATCTTCGACGCCGGTCAGTATAGAGACGCGTTACGACACGTGCCCCGACTCGGCAGCGGACCCGTCCGCGGCCTGTCGCCCCTCGCGTGCCTGCCAGTCCGGCATGTTCATGGTCGTAGGTCGTCGGTGTCGTGCGACTGCACTGCGGGCTGTCGTGTTTCCGACCTTGGGAACCCCATGGTTGGCCTGGCTGCTGCTTGCGAGCTCCCGGGCGGCAGTCCCGCCACACCATCCGTGGAATTCGGTGATCGGCAGTAACGTCTGGGCTCCGGTCATACGGCAGACTTGGCGCATGGCACGCGCATTGGTACCGGACTACTCCCAACTGCTGTGGCCGACGGTCGCGGCAGTCCAAGCCCTAGGGGGTTCCGGCTCCATCGATGAGATCGTCGAGGCAGTGCTTGAGCGCCAAGACTTCACGGAGGAACAGCAGCAGGTTCTTCACGGGGATGGGCCCCGAACCGAGCTCGAGTATCGGCTAGCTTGGGCTCGTACCTACTTGAAGCGCATGAACCTCTTGGTCAACAGCCGCCGCGGCGTCTGGGCGCTGACTGAGCGGGGCCGTTTGGTTCAGCGCGACGACATACCTCGTCTTCGCGCTCAGGTCGTCGCGCAGCTCCGCGATGAACAGCGAGCCAAGCGCAACGCGCAGCAGGCCCAAGAAGTGACAGGCAGCGACGAGCAGCAGATAGACGACGAGCAGGACTGGCGGGAACAGTTGCTAGACGTTCTGATGTCCGTGCCTCCGGATGCGTTCGAGCGGCTGGCCCAGCGTCTGCTGCGCGAGGCAGGCTTCATCAGTGCGACGGTGACAGGACGAACGGGTGACGGCGGCATCGATGGGCTTGGGATATACCGCATGTCACTCGTGTCGTTTCCGGTCTTCTTTCAGTCCAAGCGGTATCGAGGCAGCGTTGGATCCGGTGCTGTCCGGGATTTTCGTGGTGCTATGGCGGGCCGAGGAGACAAGGGCCTGCTGATCACCACCGGAACCTTCACTGCGGAGGCTAAGGCCGAGGCGACTCGTGACGGCGCCCCGCCGGTAGACCTGATCGACGGACGGCGCCTATGCGATCTGCTGAAGGAGTATGAGCTGGGTGTACGGACGGCCACGCGCGTCGTAGAGGACGTGACCGTCGAGAAGGACTTCTTCGCTGACTTGTGACGTTCGAGAACCCTGACTGGGCCGGGCGTCAGGACCTCATGCCCGGCGTTCATCCTTCAGTGGCGGCCAGCTGCGATGACCTCGTAGGCCCTCTCCAAGTCCACTATCGTCCTCCACGCGGTCAGCGCAGCGGTGAATTTCGCATCGGTGGTCTCGGCAAGCTGTTCGCGCAACCGGAGAGCCAGGGTGTCCCGAGCCTGCTGTGGCTTGTTGTCGACGAAGGCGCGGACTTTCGCAGTCCGCCGCCGAGGTCCACCGCCTGCCCCAATAGCGGCGCGCCCCGGCTCGCAACCCGGGTACGCCGCCGCGCGTCGAGGCGTCGTCTTCGGTCACGGCGCTGATCGATCCGTTTTGCCGTTGGAACCCGGATCGCCGATCGAGGGCATGGCCCCTCGATCACGCCATCTGCCGCTGTTCGTCGCCACTCCTCGGCGCAGCATCTGCAACGGGACAACCTCCATCGCCCGAACCGACATCCGGTTGGCGGCCCGCCCGGGTTGAAGGAGACGTCAAGCGCTCGTCCCTGCCGGCGGTCCGCACGGCCCACCTACGCAGACGCCCGCTGCCCAACCGCATCCTGAGCGGTCGAGCACCCCGCGAGCCACCCGCGTCCGCATAGGACGCCAGCCATCGCGTTAATGGGCAAAACGGGGCAGGTGAACCGGCTCGTCACTTTCATAGGTGACGATGGAATGCAATGACAACTATGGATTAAAAGTCCTCAGCTCTGCCAATTGAGCTAACGGCCCGTTGGGCCATCAGGCTACCCGATCACCGGCTGCGGGGTTGAGGTCCGCCCAGCCTGCGCGGGCGGCCGGCACCGGGAGAACCGCCGGCCGCGCGGCGGCCCGCCGCATCATCGTCTGGACGCTACGTCGGAGCGGGAAACCCAGGCCCGAGCGGCGGGTAATCCACGCCAGGTTTGGCCCTGTTCGGGTGATTGTCAGGTGTCGTGCTGATGGCCCCTGGCGACGCAGTCGTCGTGGATGCGGGTCAGCTGCCGGGTCATGCGGGTGGCTGCGGGGTGGCCGGGATGTTGCTGGCGGTGGGTGGCGATGGTGTTGGTGAGCAGGGTCCGGGCGGCGTGGCAGTGGCCGAGGTCGTGCAGGACGAGGGCGGTCGTGGCGTGGATGGCGAGGGTTCGAGGACTCTGCGGGCCGTCGCTGTTCGATAGGTGCCCTTCCCCTCGTAGCGTGGGGGCCAGAGCTTGAGGGATAGAGGTTCATGGCTGAGACGAGACGCCAGTTCGAGCGGAGTCCCGGGCAGGGCGCAGGCAAGGCGGAGCAGGCTGATCGCGGTGTTGCGCCGGGTGGCCATGACGCGGGGTGCGTTGGCGGCTGGCGTCTTCGGCGTAGGTGGTGTCGCGGATGTGGTGCAGGATCTCGATGGCCCAGTGCCCGCGTAGGGCGTCGGCCAGGTCGGTGGGGCTGGCCTGGCCGGCGTTCAGGTCGTTCAGGTTGGTGATCGCGTCGACGGTGACGGTGGACCAGCGGCCGGTGGTCGCATTCAGTCGGCGACGCCGGATCCGCAGCGCTTGCACGGCGTGCGGGAAGTCCAACGCTGACCTGCTGATACCTGGCGACATTTTCCTGGAAATGGGCGCAAGAGTCCCAGACTGAAAGAGGCTACGGTAAGTAGAAGAGACAAAAAGCGCTTCTGGAAATTGAAGTCCACAGCTCTGCCATTGAGCCAGTGGCCCGCCCAGGCTACCGAAACCTTCCCGGCCCGGGCCTCCGGCTTCCACCGCCTGTCGATCTCCAGTCCCCGTCTGCCCGTGCTGTGCGCCCGCCGCCGGTGGTCGTCCCGTGGGAGGGGTGGGGAGGCACGAACCCCCGCCCCTGGGCGGTTGCGGGCCGGTTCAGCGGGTACCGCACCGGACATGCGCATCGTGATCGTGGGGGCCACCGGGAACGTCGGCACCGCCGTACTCCGCCGTCTGCGGCAGGAGTCGGCGGCCGAACTGGTCGGGGTGGCCCGCCGGCTGCCCGGGCCGGACGCCGGCGAACCGTACGACGACGTCCAGTGGCACTCCTGCGACATCGGCGCGCCCGGCGCCGCCGACGAGCTGGTGCGGATCTTCGCCGGGGCGCGGGCGGTCGTGCACCTGGGCTGGCAGATCCAGCCCAGCCACGACCGGCGCACGCTCTACCGGACCAACGTCGGCGGCAGCCGTGCGGTCGCCGAGGCCACCGTCCGGGCCGGCGTTCCCGCCCTGGTGTACGCCTCCTCGGTCGGCACCTACGCGCCAGGCCCGAAGGACCACCCGGTCAGCGAGAACTGGCCGGCGACCGGGGTGGAGACGTCCTCCTACAGCCGGGACAAGGCGGAGGTGGAGGCGCTGCTGGACGGCGTGGAGCGGGAGCACCCGGAGCTGCGGATCGTGCGGCTGCGGCCGGGGCTGATCTTCCAGCGCGAGGCCGGTACGGAGATCAGCCGCTACTTCCTCGGCCCGCTCGTGCCGGTGCGGCTGCTGCGCTACGGCCGGATCCCGCTGGTGCCCACGCATCGGCGGCTGCGGATGCAGGCGGTGCACGCCGACGACGTGGCCGACGCGTACGCCCGGGCGGTCATCGGCGACGCGCGCGGCGCCTTCAACGTGGCGACCGACCCGGTCCTCACGCCGGAGTTGGTGGCGCGGCACTTCCACGGCTGGACCGTGCCGGTGGCGGTGCCGGTGCTGCGGGGCGCGGCGGCGGTGACCTGGCGCGCGCGCCTGCAACCGGTGGACACCGGCTGGGTCGACCTGGCGTTGAACGTGCCGCTGATGTCCACCCACCGGGCCGAGACCGAACTCGGTTGGGAGCCCCGGGTCGACACGGTGACCGCCCTGCGGGAACTCGTCACCGGCATGGCGACGAGGGCCGGCACGAACTCACCGCCCCTGTCCACCGACCCCACCCTCCCCGGCCGCCCCGTCGCCCTGACAAAGGGCGCCCTCCCCGGCCGCCCCGACCCGTACTGACCCCGCCGCGCCGGCCGCAGGCTCGCCTCCGGTAGAGAAGGGGCCCCTTCTCTACCGGAGGCGTTAACAGGGGGCCCCTTCTCTACCGGAGGCGTTAACAGGGGGCCCCTCCTTCAGCCTCAGGAGAGGTGGGAGGAGGTCACCGACGGGGGTCGGGCGCCCAGGAAGAAGATGCCCGGGAAGCCCTTCGTCTCGAACCCACGGCTCGGGTTCCGCCGCAGGGTCGACCCGGAGATCGTCATGGTGCCGGTGCGGTTGTTGCTGACGAAGAAGACCGCCCCGCCGCCCTCGTTGGCGCTGTTGTCCTCGATGACCGTGCCGGCGAGATTCACCGTGAACTCGTTGCCGTCGCAGTAGATCGCGCCGCCGCTGCCGCCGCCGGGCGTGCCGCCCCGGGCCGGGTTCGCGCCGGTGCCGACCGCCCGGTTGTCGCGAAAGACGCTGTTCAGCACCGCCCAGGAGACGCCGATGCTGCTCAGCGCCGCGCCGTTGGCGCACACCCCGCCGGTGAAGGTGCTGCCCACCACGTACACCGGCTTGTTCTCGAACTGGCTGAGCACCCGCATCGCGGCGCCACCCAGGTCGGGGCCGGTGCGGTCGCAGCGGTTGTCGACGAACCGCGAGTTGACCACCTTGACCCGGCCGCCCCGGACGAAGATCGCGCCGCCCCCGCCGCCCTCGGTCCGGTCGCCCGTGGAGTTGCCGCCGGTGAACGTCAGGTTCTGCACGGTGAGCTGCGGGTGGTCCTGGTTCTGGCAGTGCGAGGTGGTGAAGCCCTGCGCCTGGTCGCAGGTGTTCATGTAGAGGATCCGCCGGCTGCCGCCGCCGCTGAGCGTGACCTTGCCGCCGCCGTCCAGCACGATGCGGGGGCCGTGCGAGTTCACCACCTTGGCGGTGGCCGTCATGGTGATGGTCACCGGCGCCGGGCCGCAGTCGAACGTGATGACGCCGCCGGCCGCGACCGCCTTCACCACCGCCGCCGAGGTGCAGCTCGCGGGCGTTCCGGTGCCGACGGTACGGGTCGGGCGCGACGTGTCCACCGCGCGCGCCTCGGCCGGCACGGTGGCCCGCCCGGCGGGGTTGCCGGCGCGTAACGCGGCAGCCGTCGGAGACGGGCTGGGCTTGGCGCTGCCGAAGCCGGCGCGGGCGCTCGGCGAGGCCGCCGGGGCGTCCGCCGCCGGGGCGGACACGGTGCCGGCTGGAGTCCCGGTGGCGGCCGCCGGGGCGGGCCGGTCGGACGGGTCGCCGCCGCAGCCGGTCAGCGTGGTGGTGGCCAGGGCGAGGGCGAGCAGGGAGACAGCGGACGTCACGCGCACCGCCCGATGCTAGGAGGCCGGACCGCCCGGGCACGACTCCGCCGGCGATCCTTAACCCGCCGCTAAGCCACCCGCCGGGGCGTCAGGTGTGGGAGAGGGCGAACGCGACCAGGAAGCCGAGCACGGTGATCAGGCCGACCAGCAGGTGCGCGTCCTCGAACGCCTCCGGGACCATGGTGTCGGTGATCATCGCCAGGATCGCGCCGCCGGCGAGCGCGGTGATGGTGGCCAACACCTCGGGCGGGGCGCCGCCGAGCAGCGTGTACCCGGCCAGCGACGCGGCGCCGGAGATCAACGCGATGGCGATCCAGAGCCCGAAGACATAACGGCGGGTCCGCCCGGCCTGCCGCATCCCGGCCGCGCTGGACAGCCCCTCCGGCACGTTGCTGAGGAAGACCGCGATCACCGTGACGAAGCTGACCGGGCCGCCGGCCAGCAGGCTCGTGCCGATCACCACCGACTCCGGTACGCCGTCGAGCAGCGCGCCGACCGCGATCGCGTTACCCGAACCGGGTTGCTCCTGCTCGGAGGGCTGCTCGTCGCCGGAGCGCTTGCGGTGCCGCGCCCCGCGCCGGGCCAGCAGCACGTTCGCCCCGGTGTACGCGAGCGCGCCGGCCGCCGCGCCGATCGCCACCGGCACCAGGCCACCCTGCTCGTGCGCCTCGTCGATCAGCTCGAACGAGACGGCGGAGAGCAGCACGCCGGCCCCGAACGCCATCACCGACGCGGTGGCCCGGCGCGGCACCCGCACGAAGAACCCGACGGCCGCCCCGATCAACAGGGCGGAACCGGCGAGCAGACCCCAGAATCCCGCTTCCAACCATCCCGGCACCCGCAGGAACCTACCCCTGCGCGGCCGCCGGCAACCCGGTCAGAAATCGGCGAACAGGTAGGGCAGCTCACGGGGGAAGAGTCGACGTAGTTCGGTGGCCGCCTCCACGGACACCTCGCCCAGCCCGCGCACCGCCACCTCGGCCGGGTCGAGCACCCCGTACGCGAGGGCGGAGAGCCCGGCCGCGGTGAGCCGCGCGTGCGGCACGCCGCCCTGGGCGGCGCTGTCGGCCGGCAGCACCGCCAGCTTGCCGGTGGTGCCGTCGAGCAGGTGCCGGCCGGCGAGCCAGCGGTCGCCGACCAGTTCGACGAGCACCCGGCCGACCCCGACCGGCTGGTCGGCGAGCGCCTCCAGGCTGAGCAGCCGGGCCATCGGCGCGGTCGGGTCGGGTCGGGCCACCCGCGCCTCCACCCGCACGTCCAGGTCGGTGAGCCACAGCTCGGGAAGTTCCTCGGGCGGCAACTCGACGCTGACCCGGGCCACCTGGTCGACGTGCCGGGCGAAGAACTGCAGCAGCGACGCCCGCGCGTACGCGTCGTCGAAGAGCAGGTCGTCGGCGATCAGCGTGCCGGCGTGGTCGTCGATCCGGTAGGTGACCGCGCCCACCGTCCTGCCATCGCGCACCACGCTGACCAGCCAGCGGTCGTCCCGCTCGCGCAGCCCGACCGCCCGGAAGTCGGGGAAGACCGCGAAGCCGTGCCGCTCGCGCAGGCACCTGTCGGTGTAGGCGCGCCACCGCGGGTAGCCGGCGCCGATCCGCTCCCACACCAGTTCGTCGGGCAACTCGGCCGGCAGCAGCGACGCCAGGTCCGCCGGGGCGAAGACCGCGGTACGCCGCCGGGGCAACCCGACGTAGCCGAAGCGCTCGTAGAACGAGGCCCGGAACGGGTGCAGCGCGCTGAGCTGGTGCCCCTCGTCCCGCATCCCGTCGAGGAGCCGGTGCATCAGCGTCCGCACGTGCCCGCGCCGGCGGGCCAGCGGGTGGGTGGCCACGCCCGCGACGCCGGCCATCGGCAGCACCGCGCCGCGCAGGTTCTGCCGCATCGGGATCGCGGACGCCGCCGCCGCGGTGACGCCGTCCTCCTCGACCACGAGCGTCGTGTTCCCGGCGTTGTAGGGCAGGTAGGCCCGGAACTCGTCGGTCCGGGCGGCTGTCATCGGCGACGCCTCGAACGCGTACGCCTGGAGCGGGAAGCTGGTGGTCAGGCGGTCCTCGGCAGCCAGGCGGCGAATGTGCATCCGTTCATCCCAACGTGCCCGGGTGGGGGTCGCAACCCGAATGGGGTCGGGATCAGGCCTCGGTGACGTCGGAGATGACCACTGTGACGTTGTCCGGCGCGCCGGCCTGGTGGGCCAGCTTCACCAACTGCTCGCCGCACTGCTGGCGGTCGCCGTAGGTGGCCAGCGCGGCGGCGATCGCGGCGTCCTCCACGTAGTCGGAGAGGCCGTCGCTGCACAGCAGCAGCCGGTCGCCGGGGAAGACGGTGAGCGCGCCGACCGCCGGGGGCGCGTCCGAGCCCTGCACCGCGCGGGTGACGAGCGAACGCTGCGGGTGGTGGCGGGCCTGGTCGCGGGAGAGCGCGCCCTGGTCGACGAGCGCCTGCACGAACGTGTCGTCGCGGGTGAGCTGGGTCAGCTCGTGGTCGCGCAGCAGATAGCACCGTGAGTCGCCGACCTGGGCGAGGACCAGTCGGTCGCCGGCCAGCAGGGCGGCGGTCAGCGTCGTGCCCATGCCGTCGCGGGCCGGGTCCACGGTGATGGCCGCGCGGATGCGCTGGTTCGCGGTGCTGACCACGGCGCGCAGCGCGTCGGCCGCCTCGTCGGCGCCGGTGGGCGGCGTCAGCTCGTCCAGGATCCGGATGACGATCTCACTGGCCACCTCGCCGGCCGGCAGGCCACCCATCCCGTCGGCCACCGCCACCAGGCGGTCACCGGCGAGGGCGGAGTCCTCGTTGTTGGTCCGGACGAGGCCGACGTCGTTGAGGATCGCCGAGCGGAGGATGAGCGTCATGGGGACAAGCTTGCCAAGAAGAACGCCCCCGCGTCTCTACGCGCTGCCGGGTCGGCGGAAAGAAATGTCATCCGCTTGCATCCTGGGTATGTGTCAATTGTCCTTACCGGACAGTCGCGGATAGCGCAGCAGCAGACCGGCGTGGACCTGCTCGTCGCCCACCGCGGCGTAGCTGTGCGGCACGTCGGAGGTCCAGCGCAGGTAGCCTCCCGGGCCGGCGGTGAGTGGGGCGTCCGCCGGCCCGGCCCGGAGCGTGCCGGAGAACACCGTCACGTGTTCGGTCACGCCGGCCTGGTGGGCGGGGGAGAGTTGGGCCGGCCCCGGGCTGACCCGCATCCGGTACAGCTCGTACGTCGCGTCCCGGTCGTGGAACACCTCCAGCAGCGTGGCGCCGACCGCGACCCCGCTCACGGTCGGCGTCTCCTCGGGTGCCGACAGCACGGCGGTCAGCGGCACGCCGAGCTGCGCGGTGATCGCGTACAGCGTCTCCAGGGTGGGGTTGCGGACGCCGTTCTCCAGGCCGGAGAGCGTGGCCTTCCCGACGCCGGCCAGCCGGGCCAGCTCGGAGAGCGAGAGCCCCCGTGCCATCCGGAGGGCGCGGATCCGCGAGCCGACGTCCATGGGGCTATCGTGCTACATCGTGCCGTTCCGTAAACGGAACAACCGAGGAGGAAGCATGGCCGGTCGGCTCCAACCCGTGCTGGCCGGCGTGGTGACCGCCCTGGTCGGCTTCGCCAGCTCGTTCACCGTCGTCCTGGCCGGGCTGCGCGCGGTCGGCGCCGACCCGGCCCAGGCCGCCTCCGGCCTGCTCGTGCTCTGCCTGGCCAGCGGCGCCTGCGCGGTCTGGCTCGGCCTGCGACACCGGCTGCCGCTCGCCATCGCCTGGTCCACCCCGGGCGCGGCGCTGCTGGTCGCGACCGGGCCGATTCCCGGCGGATGGCCCGCCGCGGTGGGCGCCTTCCTGCTCACCGGCGCGCTGATCGTCGCGGCCGGGCTGATCCCCGCGCTCGGCCGGGCGGTCGCCGCGATCCCCGCCCCGATCGCCGCCGCCATGCTCGCCGGGGTGCTGCTGCCGCTCTGCACCGCACCGGTTCGCGCCCTGGTGGAGGTGCCCCGGCTGGCCGGCCCGGTGGTGCTCGTCTGGCTGCTGCTGCACCGGTTCGCCCGCCGTTGGGCGGTGCCCGGCGCGCTCGCCGTGGCCGTGGTGGCGATCGCGCTCACCACCACCGGCCCGGCCCGGCTGGACGTCGCCCCGGTGATCGCGCTGACCACACCGGCCTGGACGCTGCCCGCGGTCGTCGGCTTGGCGCTGCCGCTGTTCCTGGTCACCATGGCCGCGCAGAACGTGCCCGGCACCGCCGTGCTCGCCGGCTTCGGCTACCGCGCCCCGCTCGGCTCCGCGCTGCGTGTCACCGGGCTCGCCACCGTGCTCGGCGCGCCGGCCGGCGGCCACGCGGTGAACCTCGCCGCCATCACCGCGGCGCTCGCCGCCGGCCCCGACGCCCATCCCGACCCGGACCGGCGCTGGATCGCCTCGGTCACCGCCGGGATCGGGCTGGCCCTGCTCGGCCTCGGCGCCGGCGTGGCGACCGCGCTGGTGCTGCTCTCCCCGCCGGTGCTGGTCGAGGCGGTGGCCGGGCTGGCCCTGCTCGCCGCGCTGGCCGGCGCGGTGTCGGCGGCGGTCGCCGAGCCGTACGCCCGGGAGGCCGCCGTGGTCACGCTGGTGGTCACCGCCTCCGGGGTCAGCCTGCTCGGCATCGGCGGCGCGTTCTGGGGCCTGGTCGCCGGCTGCCTGATGCTCCTGCTCTTCCGCCGCGCCTCCGCGACGCCGGCCGTTGCAGCGCCGGTCGATCCCAACGGTCGGCCCGGGGTGGACGCGGACCTGGCGGTCTCCCACCGACCGTCCTGACGGCTTGCCGCCCGGCGCACCACCAGGCCCGACGGCATGGGTCAGCGGCGTATCGCGGGCGACGTGGTCACTCCTCGGCGGGCAGCTCCGCGACGGGGACGGTGAGGCGGACCGCGCCGTCGGCGACCGCCGCGATCCGGTCGGCCAGTACGTAGACGGCGCCGGTGTCGGCCAACTCGGTGGAGACCTTAAGGTAGCCCTCGCGCAGCAGCCGGGCGGCCAGGTCGGCCGGCACGTCCGGCTCGTCGACGGCGGCCGACTCGATCAGCTCGTCGAGGCTGCTGCCCGGATCCACCGGGGCGGGCGCCTCCACGGTCACCGCGGCCGGGTCGCCGCGCTGGACGAGATCCACGGTGCCGACCTCGACGCCCGTGGAGTCGACGACCCGCATGCCTGTGGTGACCCGGGAGACGGTGTCCTGCTGCTGGCTCATGTCGGAGCGGTTCCCGGGGCGCGCGGGCGCTAAACGGAGGGAGGCCAGCCGCCCGGCGGGCGCGGCGACAGCTCGCGCCAGGTGTCCGGCCCGTCCAGCAGCGACCGGACCGTCTCCTCGGCCTCCTCGACGCTGGCGTGCTCGTAGAAGCGAGAAACCCCCTCGGCGCCGCCGGCGCGCTGTTCCACGTGCCAACGGTCGCCGTCCACCCGGAGGAAGACGTCCCGTCGGGCGAGCCGCCCCCATTTCCCGTTCCACCAGTGCCTACGCTGCTCCATGGCCGGACTCTATCGAACATGTGTTCGATTCTCGTCGGCCCCCACGGAATCTCCGCGGGGGCCGATGAGCTATGGCGTCAGCGCGGGGCCGGCGGCTCCTGCCGGCGGCCGAGCACGTCGTCCAGCGCGCCGCGCTGGGCCGGCGTGCCCTGCCCGCCCGCGACCAGCGCGTCCCGGATCTCGGTGAGCAGCTTGACCTCCTCGCTGGGCGCGGAGGGCGGCGGCTCCTCGCCGCGCTTGCGCCGCTCGGCGAGCTTGTTCATGGGGTAGACGACCAGGAAGTAGAGCGCCGCCGCGGTGAGCAGGAACGTGATCACCGCGTTGACGAAGGCCACCCAGTCGAACTCGATGCCGCGGAAGCTCGGCGTCGAGCCGCTGAGCCCGTCCTTGTTGCCGGTGATCAGCACGATGATCACCCGCACCAGCGGTTCCAGGAACGACTTGGTCAGCTGGGTGACCACGCCGGTGAACGCGGCGCCGATGACGACGCCGACCGCCAGGTCGACGACGTTGCCACGCATGATGAAGTCTTTGAAGCCCTTGAGCATTCGCACTCCCGTGCCGTCCGATTCTCGGTCCGGCAGACCCTATGCCCCGGACGGCCCCTCGAGAAAAGCACCGGCCTCGATCGCTGCCCGCTCCGGGTCGCCGGCCCGGATCGCCTCGACCAGTCGACCGTGGTCGACGTACCGTTCGTCGGTCAGCGCCGGGCCCATGGCCTGGGCGACGGTGCTGCGCAGCGCGGCACCGACCGACGCGTAGAGCTCGGCCAGCATGGCGTTGTGCGCGGCGGCCACCACCGCCGTGTGCAGCGCGGCGTCCGCCTCCACGAACTCGTCGACCCGGCCGGAGCGCCACGCGGCCTCCCGGGCGTCGAGCGCGCCGTCGAGCGCCGCCAGGTCGGCAGGGGTACGCCGCAGCGCGGCGAGCCGGGCGGCCTCCACCTCGAACGCGCGCCGGACCTCGATGACCTCGGCCATCCGGTCGTCGGTGAGCCGGCGGGCCACCACCGGCGCCAGCTCGTCGGTCGACACCACGTAGGTGCCGGAGCCCTGCCGGCACTCCAGCACGCCGGCGTGCACCAGCGCGCGGACCGCCTCGCGGACGGTGTTGCGCCCCACCCCGAGCGCGGCGACGAGCTGCGGCTCGGTGGGGATGCGCCCGCCGACCGGCCACTCGCCGCCCAGGATGCGGGCCCGGAGCTGCGCGATCGTCTGGCGGACCCGGTGGCCGCGCGGCGGCACGGCGACGGAATCCACGACGGGTGTCACCGGTTACACCTGCTGCCGAAATTCATCCCATGATTGTAGGTTCGAGGTCATGACCCCGCCACCCCCGCCCACCGCGACCGCGCCCACCGCCGACGTCACGCCCGGCCCGGCGCCCGCGGCCGGTCCCGCCCCGGCGACCGGACCGGCGGCGCTCACCCCGGCGCGGGGCGGCCTGCTGGTGCTGGTCGGCATGCTGCTGGTCGCGCTGAACCTGCGGGCCTCGGTGACCAGCCTGGGCGCCCTGCTCGACGAGATCCGGGTCGGGCTGGGCCTCTCCGGCGCCATGGCCGGCGTGGTCACCACGCTGCCCACCGTCGCGTTCGCCGGACTGGGCGCGCTCACCCCGTGGCTGGTCCGCCGCTGGCCGGCCCCAAGGGTGCTGGTGCTCGCCATGGTCGCGCTGACCGTCGGGCAGGTGCTGCGCGCGGTCACCGACTCGGCGGCCGTCTTCGTGCTCACCAGCGCGCTCGCGCTGGCCGGCATCGCGGTGGCGAACATCCTGCTGCCGATGCTTGTCAAGCAGCACTTCCCGCACCGCACCGGGCTGGTCACCGGGGCGTACACGATGGCCCTGACGGTGGGCACGACGGTGGCCGCCGCGTCCGCCGTGCCGGTGGCCCACGCCTTCGGCTCCTGGCGGGCCGGGCTCGGCGTGTGGGCCGGGCTGGCCGCGCTGGCCGTGATCCCGTGGGTGCCGCTCGCGCTGCGGGCGCGCGCCGCCCGGCGGGCCGCCGACCGGGCCGCCACCCCGGCGGCGGTGGTCGGCGCCCCGGCCCGGGTGCGGCCGGGCCGGACCCGGCTGGGCTGGGCCATGGCGGTCTACTTCGGGGCGCAGTCGCTCAGCGGTTACGCGATCATGGGGTGGCTGGCGCAACTCTTCCGGGACGCCGGCTACCGGCCCGAGGCGGCCGGCCTGCTGCTCGCCGGCGTGACCGCGCTGGGCGTGCCGGTGGCGCTGATGATGCCGACACTGGCCGGGCGGCTGGCCACGCTGCGTCCGCTGGTGCTGTCGCTGACCGCGTTCTCCACCGCCGCGTACCTCGGTCTGGCGCTCGCGCCGCGCGGCCTGGCGCCGCTGTGGGTGCTGCTGCTCGCGCTCGGCCAGGGGGCGTTCCCGCTCATCCTGACCACGATCGGGCTGCGCGCCCGCACCGCCGAGGGCACCGTGGCGCTCTCCGCGTTCGCGCAGAGCACCGGGTACGTCATCGCCGCGCTCGGCCCGCTGCTGGTCGGCATCCTGTATTCCGCGACCGGCGGCTGGACCGCCCCGATCGGCTTCCTGCTGCTGGCGCTCGCCGTGCAGACGACCGCGGGCATGGTGATCGCTCGTCCCCGCTACATCGAGGACGAGCGCTGAGCCGGGTCGGTCAGGAGGAGGCCGGGGTGGGCTCGCCCGCGACGGCTTCCTCCACCGTCGGGTAGGTGTGCAGCACCTCGACCAGGCCACTGACCTCGAGGATGCGCAGCACGCCGCGCTGCGGGGCGGCCAGCCGGACCACGCCACCGGCCTCGTCGCAGCTGTTCTTGGCGCGGACGAACACCGACAGCCCGGTCGAGTCGCAGAACGACACCTCGGCCAGGTCGAACACGAGGCGGCTGCGCCCCTTGTCCAGCAGGTCCGTGATCTGGTCCTGGAGCTGCGGTGCGGTGGCCATGTCCAGCTCGCCCGCGACCGACACCACGACCACGTCGCCGCGCTGTTCCGTGTGCACCGTCAGGGACATTCGTCGACCTCCTGTGTTCGGTGGAAACGGTATCCCACGATGGGCGGGCCGCGCAGAACGGGAGCCGGCACAGGTGCTGTCGATCATTTCTTTGTCCCGTGGCAAGTAGCGCGACAGACCCCGGTGATAGAGTCCGCCCGTCCAGATCTGGGAGGTCAACGTGGCATTGAGCGCGGAACAGGGTGGGCGGCTGGCCGACCTGCTGAGTCGACACGCGGACCGGTTGACCAACCGCTGGATCGAAATCGTCGCCAGTTCGTTGCGCGGCCGGTTGAGCCGGGCCGAACTGGCCCGCCAGGTGCAGGAGCTGCACCGCGCCATGGTCGACGCCGGCCGGCAGGGCCTCGGCGACCTGGCCGGCGAGCACGGCGGTGAGCTGCGGGCGGTGCTCGCCGAGGTCTCCACCACCCGCGCCCGGCAGGGGTTCAGCGCCACCGAGACCGCGATCAGCGTGTTCGCGGTCAAGGACGCCCTGCTGGAGCTGATGGAGCAGGAGCAGGGCGAGACCACCCTGAGCGACTTCGTCGCCTTCTCCGCGCTCGTCGACCAGATGGGGCTCTTCACCTTCGAGACGTTCGTGCGAGCCCGGGAGAGCCTGATCGCCGACCAGGCGGAGCAGTTGCTGGAGCTCTCCACGCCGGTGGTCAAGCTCTGGGAGGGCGTGGTGGCCGTCCCGCTGGTCGGCACGCTCGACTCGGCCCGCGCCCAGGTGGTGATGGAGCGGCTGCTCCAGACGCTCGTCGACACCGGCTCGCCCTACGCGATCATCGACATCACCGGCGTGCCGGCGGTGGACACCCAGGTCGCCCAGCACATCCTCAAGACCGTGGTGGCCGCCCGGCTGATGGGCGCCGACTGCATCATCTCCGGCATCCGGCCGCAGATCGCCCAGACGATCGTCGCCCTCGGCATCGAGTTCGGTGACATCGCCACCAAGGCGAGCCTGGCCGACGCGCTGCGCCACGTGCTCCGCCTGACCGGCGTCGAGACCACCGCCCGCCGCGCTCGTCGGGAGTCGTGATGGAGCGGGTGCCGATCCTCAAGATCGGCGACATCCTGCTGGTCTCGATCCAGGTCGACATGTCCGACCAGACGGCGGTCCAGCTCCAGGAGGACCTGGCCGAGCGCATCGTCGCCACCGGGTGCCACGGCGTGATCATCGACATCACGGCGCTGGACATCGTCGACTCCTTCGTCGGCCGGATGCTCTCCACCATCGCGTCGATCTCGAAGGTGCTGGACGCCGAGACCGTGGTGGTCGGGATGCGTCCCGCCGTCGCCATCACCCTGGTCGAGCTGGGCCTCTCGCTCAACGGCATCCGCACCGCGCTGAACGTCGAGCGGGGCATGGAGCTGATCGCGGCGACCCGGGCTGACGACGGGGACATGGCCCTCGGCGACGACGAGGACGCCGACGCTACGGCGACGCCATGACCGCCGGCGTCGACCTGGGGATGCCGGCGACGCAGGCGATCCGTAGCGACGAGGACGTGGTCCGGGTCCGGCAGCTGGTGCGGACCACCGCCGTCGCGGCCCGGCTCTCCCTGGTCGACCAGACCAAACTGGTCACCGCGGCCAGCGAGCTGGCCCGCAACACGCTGATCTACGGCGGCGGGGGCAGCGCCGAGGTGACCACGGTCTCCGACGGTCGCCGCCGCGGCATCCGCATCGTCTTCGCCGACCAGGGGCCGGGCATCCCCGACCTCGACCTGGCCCTCACCGACGGCTACACCACCGGTGGCGGCCTGGGCCTCGGGCTCAGCGGCGCCCGCCGCCTCGTCGACGACTTCGACATCAAGACCGCCGTCGGCGAGGGTACGGCGATCACCGTCACCAAGTGGTCGCGATGATCGCCGACGTGGTCCCCGACCACGGTGTGTGGTTCCGGGTCGACAACGGCGCGACGGCCGGCGGCGTACGCCGGGTGGCCGAGCGGCTCGGGCGTCAGCTCGAACTGAGCACGCCGCGCGTCGCGGACCTGGCCATCGTCACCGCGGAGATCACCAGCAACCTGGTCAAGCACGCCCGCGAGGGCGCCCTGCTGTTGCGTCCGGCGCGCCGCGACGGGCGGGCCGGGGTGGAGCTGGTGGCCATCGACTCCGGCCCTGGCATGGCCGACCTCACGCTTTCCTCGGCCGACGGGCACTCGACCTCCGGCACGCTCGGCATCGGCCTCGGCGCGATCACCCGGCAGGCGAGCCGGTTCGACGGCTACTCCGTGCCCGGCCGGGGCACGGTGCTGGCCGTCCAGGTCTGGGACGGGCCGTCGCCGGCGCCGGACTGGGCCGGCGGGCTGGCCCGGCCGATCACCGGCGAGCAGGACAGCGGCGACGGGTACGCGGTGCGGATGGCCGACGGGCGCCGGCAGGTGCTGGTCTGCGACGGGCTGGGGCACGGGCCGCTGGCCGCCGCCGCCACCGGCGCCGCGGTCGCCGCGTTCCGCTCGGCGCCGGCCGGCCCGCCGGATGTGGTGGTGCGGCACCTGCACGCGGCCATCTCGCACACCCGCGGCGCGGCGCTCGCGGTCGCCGAGCCGGATCCGGCGACCGGGCAGCTCCACTACGCCGGTCTGGGCAACATCGCCGCCATGATCGTGGCCACCGGTGAGCGGCGGCGCGGCCTGGTCTCGCTGCCCGGCATCGCCGGGCACCAGCGCCCGACCATCCGGGGGTACGCCTACCCGTTCCCGCCCGGTGCGACGCTCGTGATGCACAGCGACGGCGTGGTGGACCGCTGGGACCTGGACGACTATCCCGGGCTGGCTGGCCGCGCGCCGTTGCTGGCCGCCGCGACGCTGCTGCGCGACGCGGGCGTCCGCCGCGACGACGCCTGCGTCCTGGTGGCCCAGGTGACCCATGAGTGAACGCACCGAGCCGCTCCTGCACCTGGCGCTCCGGGTCGAGCAGGACATCTTCCTGGTCCGCCAGCGCGGCCGGGAGGTCGCCGCGGCCGTCGGGCTGGAGCACCAGGACCAGGTGCGGATCGCGACGGCGCTCAGCGAGGTGGCCCGGGAACTGCTGCACGGGGTGGACGGCGCGGACGTCACGTTCGCCGTGGACCGGGACGACGGAGCCGGCGCGACCCGGCTCCGGGTGGATCTGGCCCCGGTCCGTCCGTTGCCCGGCGGCCGGTACGAGCCGCGGTCCGGCGCGGTCGCGCGCCTGGTGGACTCGTTGCGGGTGATCACGGTCGAGGGCGATACCGTCGTGAGGATGTCCCGACGAGTACCGGACCACGCCGAGGAGCTGACGCCGGAACGCGCCGCCAAGCTCCGTGACGAGCTGGCCGAGCGCGCTCCGGGCTCCGCGCTGGACGAGTTGGCCGCACAGAACGCCCAGCTCATCGCCGCGCTCGACGAGGTGCGCACCCAGCGCGACGAACTGGCCTTGCTCAACTCCGAACTGGCCGAGACCAACCGGGGCGTGATGGCGCTCTACCACCAGCTCAGCGAGGAGCTGGAGGAAACCAACCGTGGCGTGGTGGCGCTCTACGCCGAGCTGGACGAGAAGTCGGCCCAGTTGCGGGCCGCCAGCGAGTCGAAGAGCCGGTTCCTGGCCCACGTGAGCCACGAGCTGCGCGCTCCGGTCACCGCGATCATCGGGCTGGGGCGGCTGCTGGCCGACTCCGCGTCCGATCCGCTCACCGGCGAGCAGGCTCGTCAGGTGGGGTTGATCCGGTCCTCCGCCGGTGATCTGCTGGCTCTGGTGAACGAGCTGCTCGACCTGGCGAAGGCCGAGTCGGGCCGGATCGAGCCGGACTGGTCCGAGGTCGACCTGCGCGCGGTGTTCGGGCAGCTTCGTGGCACGTTGCGGGCGCTGGCCGCCCGGCCCGAGGTGGAGCTCGTGGTGGAGGAGCCGCCGACCCCGGCCACGGTCCGCTCCGACGAGGTGCTGCTCGCCCAGGTGTTGCGCAACCTGCTGCACAACGGCCTGAAGTTCACCGAGCGGGGCGAGGTGCGGTTGCGCGCCGAACGCCGCGACGAGGTGTGGGTGCTCTCGGTCACCGACACCGGCGTCGGCATCCCGGCGGAGCTGCACGAGCGGATCTTCGAGGAGTTCTACCAGGTACCCGGCACCACCCGGGTCGGCGGCACCGGCCTCGGCCTGCCGTACGCGCGGCGGCTGGTCAACCTGCTCGGCGGGACGCTGGAGCTGACCAGCGAGGCCGGCCGGGGCAGCACGTTCACCGTGGTCCTACCCGTGGGCGGAGCGTGACGGTGGACGGCGGGCCGGCGAAGGTGCTGGTGGTCGACGACAGCGGCCCGAAGCGCTATCTGCTGGTGAACTGGCTCAGCCGGGCCGGGTTCACGACCGTGGAGGCCGAGAACGGCACGGCGGCGCTGGAACGGGTGGCCCGGGAACCGGTCGACCTGGTGGTGCTCGACGTCCGGCTGCCGGACATGAGTGGCTTCGAGGTGTGCGAGCGGATCAAGGAGACGTACCCGTCCATCCCGGTCATCCACGTCTCCGCGCACGCGGTGGACGTGGTGGACCGGGCGCAGGGGCTCACCCGGGGCGCGGACGCCTACCTGACCGAGCCGATCGAGCCGGAGGAGCTGGTCGCCACCGCGCACGCGGTGCTGCGCTACTACCGGGCCCGGCGGCGGGCCGAGCAGCTCGCCGAGCGACTGGCCGCGTTGGCCGACGCCACGGTGGAGATGCACGCGTCGCCGAACTTCGTCCGGCTGCTGGAGGCCGCCGCGTCCGGCGCCGCGCGGATCTTCCGGGCGCCGGCGGCGGTGGTCGCCGAGACGTTCGACGGGGACTGCCTGGCCGGGGTGGCCGCCGACCCGCACACGCCGGCCGGGCTCGTGCCGTGGGTGGTGGACGACACCGGCGTGCCGATCGGCACCCGGGTGTGGGTGGATCAGGCGGGCAACTGGCCGTTGACCGACTGGCCGGCCGGCGACACGGTCACGGTGGCCGCCTCCCGGCTGCGGGAGGACCGGGCCCCGCTCTACGTGGTGGTGCCCACGTCGACCCAGACCGTGCGTACGCCGGTGCTGGTGCAGCTCGCCCAGGCCGTCGCGTCGGCGGTGGAGGCGCAGCGCTCCTTCGACGAGGAGCACCGGATCGCGGTGACGCTCCAGCGCAGCCTGCTGCCCCGGCGGCTGCCCGAGGTGGCCGGCCTGGACCTGGCCGTCCGTTACGAGCCGGCGAGCGCGCAGACCGAGGTGGGCGGCGACTTTTACGAGCTGGTGATGCTCGACGGGCACCTGCTGGTGGCGATCGGCGACGTGGCCGGGCACTCGCTGCACGCCGCCACCGTGATGGCGGAGTTGCGGCACGCGGTGCGGGCGTACGCGGTCGAGGGGCACCAGCCGGGCGTGATCCTGGACCGGGTCAACGAGCTGATGCGTACGCTGCTGCCGACCGAGTTGGCCACCATCTGCGTGCTGCTGCTGCACCCGGGCAGCGGGCTGATCCGGTTGGCCAGTGCCGGGCACCTGCCGGCGCTGCTGAGCCGGGACGGTCGGGTCGAGTTCGTGTCGCAGTCCGCGCCGCTGCTCGGGGTGCGCGCGCCGCGCCCGGCGGATCTGGAGTTCGTGCTGCCGGCCGGTGCCACGCTGGTGCTCTACACCGACGGGCTGATCGAGCGGCGGGACGCCACCATCGACGACGGCATGGCGGCGCTCGGCGTGGTGGCCGCCCGGGTGGACGACGACCTCGACCAGTTCTGCCAGCGGCTGTTGATCGAGCTGGCCCCGCCGGAGATCCACGACGACGTCGCCGTGGTCGCCGTCCGCCGCCGCTGACGGTCACCCTTCGTATTCATCGGCGTTGTCACTCGGCGTGTTCGGGCGGCTCGGTCGGCCGCGCGACCCGTCGGTGCCTTTGCTCTGCAGCCATCGACGCAGCACCGTCCTGAGCAGGGAAGGCCGTCGCGGCGCCGAGGCGGTGATCGGGCCGTCGTGGTCACCTTGCGTGCCTGGTGCGCCCGTGGCTGCAGAGCAAAGGCGGCGCGGGTCGATCCCGGCGACCCCGGCCGTCGTTACGGAGAGCGACGTGCCATACTGCTGGCCGTCCGCACCGCCGACGAACGCGGCGGCCGGGCGCCCGGCGGGTCAGGCGCTGCGGGAGCCGGCCAACGAGCGGGCGTACGCCGCGGGCGGGACGCCGGTGACGGCGGTGAACTCGCGGACCAGGTGCGCCTGGTCGGCGTACCCCAGATCGAGGGCGACCCGCGACCAGTCCAGCGGACCGGCGGCGGCCTGCTCGATCGCCTCTTGGAGCCGGTAGCGCCGGATCACCCACTTCGGACCGACACCGACGTGGTCGAGGAAGAGTCGCTGGAGCCGGCGGGTGGAGACGCCGTGTCGACCGGCGAGGTCGGCCACCCGCAGCATGCTCCGGTCGGTGCGGATCTCCGCGACCAGCGCCATGGCCTCGGTGCCGACCGGGTCGGGTGCCGGACTCCAACCGGTTAGCGGAGCCTCCGACCGGCCCACCCCGTGCCCCGAATATCCGGTACGCGACCTGCTCAACCACCTGTTCGAGGTGGCGGTCAACTTCCAGGCGATGGCCCGGCGGGAGGAGGTCGACTGGTCGGGTGGGGTCGACCACCTGACCGACGGCTGGCGGGACCGGTTCGCCACCGAGACGCAGCGACTGGTCGAGGCGTGGTCCGACCCGGACGCGTTGGAGGGCGTCTCGCCCGGCATGGGGCTGCCCCAGGAGACGGTCGGGCTGATGGCTCTGATCGACCTCACCGTGCACGGTTGGGACCTGGCCCGCGCCACCGGCGCGACGGCGCGCGGGTCGCGCTGACCGCGCTGAGTGCCGCGCTGGCGACGCTCGCCGGGCTGGCCGCGCTGACCGTGCTGGCGGTGGCGAAGCCGCCCGGCGACGCGTGGACGCAGTCCGAGCAGTACACCAACGCGCTGCTGCGCGAACCCGGCCTGCGCCCCGGTGTGGCGTTCGCGTTGCTGTTGCTCTGCGTGCCGGTGCTCGGGCTGCTCGCGGTCGCCGAGACCGGGGTGGCGAGCCTGCTCGGCGCCGTCGCCGGCCTGGCCGTGTTCGAGGTCGGCCGCCGCCTGCTGCACCGGCCCGACGCCGCCGGCCGGCTGCCGCTGCCCACCGACGTGCACCCGGCCCCGGCCGCCGTGGCCGCCGTCGTGCTCGGGCTGCCCCTGGTCGCCGCGCTGGTCGGCGTGCTGCTGCTGCGCCGGGTCACCACCACCCCGTTCGGCGTCGTGCGCCGGGTCCGCACCCGGGCGCCCTGGCCGTGGCCGGGCGTGCTCATCCTCGCCGCGCTGGGCATCTTCGCCGCGATCCGCCCGGCTGATGCGGGACGCGCGGCTCGTGGTCGAGCCGAGCGGCGCGGTCGCCACGGCCGCCCGGCTGTTTCACCGCGACGAGTTGCCGGCCGGGCGGACGGTGGCGGTGGTGAGCGGCGGCAACGCCGAAGCGGCGGTGCTCGCCGCCGCGCTCGGGATGTAAGGAGGGGCCCCCTGTTAACGCCTCCAGTAGAGAAGGGGCCCCTTCTCACAAACGGGTGTTAACAAGGGGCCCCTCCTTACACCTCAGGCGCGGCCGAGGCGGTCCAGCGTCCAGGCGTTGACGAACGCCTCCTCGCGCCAGGCGTCGTACCGGCCGCTGGGGCCGCCGTGGCCGGCGCCCATCTCGGTCTTGAGCAGGTAGTCGCCCTGCGGGGCGAGGGCGCGCAGCCGGGCGATCCACTTGGCCGGCTCGTGGTAGAGCACCCGG
Source organism: Micromonospora sp. WMMD980 (assembly GCF_029626035.1). Taxonomy (NCBI): domain Bacteria; kingdom Bacillati; phylum Actinomycetota; class Actinomycetes; order Micromonosporales; family Micromonosporaceae; genus Micromonospora; species Micromonospora sp. WMMD980. The sequence continues at coordinate 5,065,459 of NZ_JARUBE010000003.1, read as the reverse complement.
GTGTCGTTGAGGCTGGTCACCGCCAGGATGGCCGGGTAGTCGGCGGCGGTCACGTTCTCGTACGGGGTGTAGGACTTCATGTACGCGTAGACCTCGGGGTCGTCCAGCGGGTTGCCCCACTCCTCCCACTCGGTGACGGTCAGCGGCAGCGACGGGTCGAGGATGGAGGTGAGCGCGTCCACGAACGGCACCTGCGCGACGATCCCGGCGAACGCGTCCGGCGCGAGGTTGGCCACCGCGCCCATCAGCAGGCCGCCGGCCGAGGCGCCCCGGGCGACCAGCCGGTCGCTCGCCGTCCAGCCGGCCTTGACCAGGTGCCGGGCGCAGGCCACGAAGTCGGTGAACGTGTTCTTCTTGGCCAGCAGCTTGCCCTCGTCGTACCAGCGCCGGCCCAGCTCGCCGCCGCCGCGGATGTGCGCTACCGCGAAGATGACGCCGCGGTCGAGCAGGCTCAGCCGGGCGATCGAGAACCACGGGTCCATGCTCGCCTCGTACGACCCGTAGCCGTAGATGACCGCGGGCGCGGAGCCGTCGCGCGGGGTGTCCCGGCGGCAGACCAGCGAGATCGGCACCCGGGTGCCGTCGTCGGCCAGCGCCCAGTCCCGGTGCTGCTCGTAGTCGGCCGGGTCGTAGGCCCGCCCGTCCGGGCCGGGCCGTACCGGCTTCTGGCGCAGCAGCGTCAGTTCCCGGCTGGTCAGGTCGTAGTCGTAGACCGAATCCGGGGTGACGAGCGAGGTGTAGCGCAGCCGGACCGTGCCGGTGCGGTACTCCGGGTTGGCGTCCAGCCCGACGCTGTAGATCGGCTCGGGGAAGTCGATGTCCCAGCTGTCGTCGCTGCCGACCGGCAGCACCCGCAGCCCGGTCAGCCCGTTGCCGCGCAGCGAGACCACCAGGTGGTTCTCGAACGCGTCGACCGCCTCCAGCCGGGTGCCCGGGGTGTGCGGGATCAGCGGCGTCCAGTCGCCCGGCACGTCCGCCGAGGTGTACGCCAGCGCGAAGTCCTCCGCGCCGTCGTTGTGCAGGATCAGGAAGCGGTGGCCGTGGTGCTCGACCGCGTATTCCACGCCCTGCCGGCGCGGGGCGACGATCGCCGGCTCGCCGGTCGGGTTGGCCGCCGGGATCACCCGGACCTCGCTGGTGATCTTGCTGTGGATGTCGATCACCACGAAGCGCTCGGAGCGGGTCAGCTCGACGCCCACCCAGAACCGCTCGTCGTCCTCCTGGTGGACCACCACGTCCTCGCCCGAGGCGGTGCCGACGGTGTGCCGCCACACCCGGTTCGGCCGCCAGGCGTCGTCCACCGTCACGTAGAACAGCGTGGAGGCGTCGCTGGACCACGCCGTGCCGTAGAACGTGTCGGGCACCTCGTCGGGCCGCAGCTCGCCGGTGGCCAGGTCCTTGATCCGCAGGGTGAACCGCTCGTCGCCGGAGAAGTCGGTCGAGTAGGCCAGCCAGCGCCCGTCCGGGCTGACGTCGAACGCGCCGAGCGAGAAGAAGTCGTGCCCCGCGGCGAGCTGGTTGCCGTCGAGCAGCACCTCCTCGCCGTCGAGCGGGGCGCCGTCCGCGCTGACCGGGGGCGTGGTCTCGCCCGGCCGGACGGCGCGCCGGCAGTGCACGCCGTACTGCTGGCCCTCGACGGTGCGGGTGTAGTACCAGTGGCCGTCCTTGCGGGTCGGCACCGACAGGTCGGTCTCCTGGGTGCGCCGGCGGGTCTCCTCGAACAGCTCGGCCCGCAGCCCGGCCAGGTGCGCGGTGTGCGCCTCGGTGTAGGCGTTCTCGGCCTCCAGGTAGGCGATCGTCTCCGGGTCGTCCTTGGTGGCGAGCCAGGCGTACTCGTCGACGACGGTGTCACCGTGGTGGGTCCGCTCGGCCGGAACGCGCTTCGCCGTGGGCTGTGGGGTCGTGGTCACGGCGCCACGTTACCGGTCGCCGGGCCGCCGCCGGGCGTCCGCGCCGCGCGAACCCCGCGACTCGCCGCCAGCGTTTTCGAACATGTGTACGATGACCGCCATGGCGGCTGCAGCGCGTTCCACCGACCGGCCCGGAGCCCTCGAGATCACCCGGAAGCTGACCGAGATCTGCGGTCCGCCGTTCGCCCGGTTCGCCGGCCCGGCCGACGAGGTGGCCGGCCGCACCGCCCGCTGGGTGGCCGTGCCGGGCGGCCCGCACGCCGCCGCCGAGGTGTTGCGGCTGGCCGCGGCGCACGACCTGACCGTGGTGCCGCGCGGCGCCGGCACGAAGATCGACTGGGGTGCCGCCCCGGCACAGGTCGACATCATGCTCGACACCGGCCGGCTGGCCGGGGTCTGGCACGAGCCGCACGCCGCCCCGGTGGCCGAGATCGGCGCCGGCACGCCGCTGCGCGCGGTCCAGGCCACGCTGGGCCGCACCGGCCGGCGGCTGCCGGTCGACGTGCCCTCGCCGGGCGCGACGCTGGGCGGGGTGCTCGCCGCCGACGAGGCCGGCCCGCTGCGCCACCGGCACGGCACCCCGTGCGCCCAGTTGGTCGGCGTGCGCTATCTCGACGCCGACGGCGAGCTGGTCAGCATCGGCGAGTCCGGCACGGCCCGGTTCGGCTCGGCGGCCCCGTCGAGCGGCCCCGCCCCCGGCCTCGGCCCGCGTGCCGAGGGCGTCGGGGACGCGGTTGCCCGCGAGGGATCCGCCGTGGGCTGGGGCCGCGCCGGCGGGCTCTCCGTCGCCGGCCACGGCTCCGGCGGCCCCGGCATCGGCGGTGGCGACGCGGTCCGGGGGCGCGGCGAGCTGCCGGGGCTGGACGTGGCCCGGCTGCTCTGCGGCTCGCAGGGCGGGTTGGGCGTGCTGGTCTCGGCGACCATGCGGGTGCACGCCGTGCCGGCGAGCCGGGTCTGGGTGTCCCGCCCGGTCTGGACCCCGCTGGAGGTGCACGACCTGGTCCGCGCGGTGCTCGCCGCCGAGGTCGCCCCGGCCGCTGTCGAGCTGGACCTGCCGGTGCCGGTGCCGTTGCCCCGCCGCCGGATCCCGGCGAGCCATCCCTCGGTGGCCGGCCGCCCCGACCACCCGGCCGTGACCGGGCGGCCGGCGGCGGGCAGCCTGGTGGTGCTGCTGGAGGGCGGCCCGTCCGACGTGGTCGAGCGGGCCGAGCGGTTGACCGCCGTGCTCGGCGCGGAGGCCGTGGTCAACCACCACGCGCCCGAGTGGTGGGGGCGCTACCCGTTCGCCCCGGGCGACACCGCGTTGCGCATCGAGGTGCCGGCCGGCGACCTGCACGCCGCGGTCTACGCGCTGCGCGACGCCGCCGGCGCCCCGGTGCCGGTGCGCGGCTCGGCCGGCGTCGGCACGGCGTACGCCGCCCTGCCCGGCGCGCTGTCGCCCGAGCGGGTCGCGTCGATCCTGAGCGCGGTCCGCAGCGTGCTGATCGCCCGGCAGGGGCGGTGCGTGGTGGTGGCGGCGCCCACGCCGGTACGCCGCGTCGTCGACCTCTGGGGCGAGCTGCCCGCCCTGCCGCGCCTGCGCAGCGCCAAGGCTCATCTGGATCCGCACCACCGCCTGGCCCCGGGCCGCCTCCCCGGCGGCCTCTGACCCGGTCGGGGGCCGCGTCAGAGGGTGTCGTTGCGGAGGACCAGGACGGCGATGTCGTCGCGCGGGGGTTCGGCGGAGAATGCGATGGTGGCGGCGCGCAGCCGCGCGGCGACCACGTCGGCCGAGTAGCCGGCCAGCGGCGCCGCCGACTCGCGCAACCGCTCGGTGCCGAACAGCTCCCGGCCGCGTCGCCGCTCGGTCACCCCGTCGGTATAGAAGATCAACGCGTCGCCGGGCTTGAGCGCCAGCTCCGCCGTCGGGGTGGTGATCGTGTCGAGCAGGCCGAGCGCCGTGCCGCCGGTGCCGACGAACGTCGCGCCGCCACCCCCGTGCAGCAGCACGGGGCGGTCGTGGCCGGCCAGGTGCAGGGCGACGTCGAGCTGGTCGCCGTCGCCGGGCGCGACCGCGGCCAGCGCCAGCGTGCAGTAGCGCCCGCCGCCACGCTCGACGAGCGTCTCGTTGAGCCGGCCGAGCACCTCGGGCAGCGGCTTGCCGTCGCCCACCAGCACCCTGATCACGTCCCGGACCAGGCCGGTCACGGCGGCTGCCTGCACGCCCTTGCCGGAGACGTCACCGACCACCACCAGCCAGCGGCCGTCCGGCAGCGGCACCACGTCATAGAAGTCGCCGCCGACCTCGGCGTCGTCGCCGGTCGGGACGTATTCCGCGGCGAGGCCGATGCCCTCGACCACCGGGAGCACCGGCGGCAGCAGCGACTGCTGGAGGGTCTGCGCGACCCGGCGGCGCTCGGCGTGGATGCGGGCGTTCTCGATGGCCAGCGCCGCCCGCCGGGCCACGTCCTCCAGCACCGCCACCTCGTCCGGGTCGTGCCGGTGCCGTTGGTGCCGGCCCACCGCAAGGGTGCCGAGCCGCTGCCCGCGGGCGATCAGCGGGACGGCGAAGCCCTCCATCGGCGCGCCCAACGGCATCTGGTTCAGGCTGCGGGACGCCTCGCGCAGCCGGGCCTGGATCGAGTCCGGGCCGGTCTCGGCCAGGACCCGGTGCAGGTGGGGGAGCATCGTCTCGTCGGCGTGGCTGGACGCGGCGAGGCGCAGCCGCCCCCACTCGTCGGTGGTGTGCACCGCACACCACTGGCCGAGCCGGGGCACCACGAGCTGCGGGACGAGTGCCATCGTCAGCTCGACGTCGAGCGACTGGGCGAGCAACTCGCTCGCCTCGGCGAGGAAGGTCAGCCAGGAGGAGCGGCGGACGTCGGCCCGGCGCAGCCGGTCGTTCTCCAGGTGCAGCGAGAGCCGCTCGGCGGCGAGCACGGCCAGCGGCCGGGCGTAGGTCGAGGGGGCCGCGTCCAGCTCCAGCTCGCCGGCGTACGGGCGGTGCACGGCGAGCGGGACGCGCAGCACCTCGTTGTCGTCGCGAGGCGGCCGGCCGTGGCGGGCGAACACCTGGGCGCCCAGCCCGTCGCCACGGTCCAGCCGGACCGTACCGCCGGCGGCGCCCACCATCTCGGCCACCCGGGTCAGCAGCGCGGCGGCGAACTCGGGCAGCGGGTCGTCGGCGTAGGGGTCGGGGCCGGTCTGCATCAGCTCGCTCATCGCGGCGGCGCTCGGGGTGCCCTCGTCGGCGGTCTGGACCGTCGCCCAGGCCGGTGCGGCGGCCGGTCGGACGGGCCCGTGCAGGCCGGGACGGTCGAGGCGGAACCAGACGCCTTTGCCGGAGGGCAGGTAGGTGGTGCCCCACCGGCTGGCGAAGTGGTCGACGAGCAGCAGACCACGCCCGCGCGCGGCCACCTCGGTGATGTCGGATGTGGTGTTGCGCACCCCGACGACGAGTTCGTCGACCGGGCCGGAGGCGAAGTCGGTGACCGTGACGGTGAACCCGGCCGGGTCGGCCTCGACCTCGATGTCCAGTTCGGTGCGCGCGTGCTCGACCGCGTTGGTGGTCAGCTCGGTGGTGAGCAGCAACGCCTCGTTCAGCAGCTCGGGCAGGCCGGCTTCGAGGAGCATGGCGCGCACCAGCGCCCGGGCCGCGGCCGGGGTGCGTCGGTCGGCGGGAAGGCGCACCCGTCGGACGTGCTCGTCCGCGCCGCCGCCGTGGGCCGGCTCCACCTCCGCTGACACCTTCGTATCCTCCACCGCCGCCGCCCCGGGTGCAAAGCTCCGGGGGCAGAACCGGCGATCCGGGCGGATACCGCGCGTGACGCGCCATCAGCCGGCGGTGACCTCGACGGATCGCGCGGCAGAATGATGGGATGGCCGCGTGTCGGCACGAGCCGGTGGGCCCCGAGCTGAGCGAGGAATGATGACCACGGCGAAACAGTCGGTGACCGCGGATCCGTCCGCGTCCGACCACGAGGTGCTCCTCGGCGAGCTGGTCGAGGCGCTGCAGCGGGTGGCCCGGGGCGACCTCCGGGTGCGCCTGCCGCGCCGGGCGGGGCTGCACGGCGAGGTGGCCGACGCCTTCAACGACGTGGTGTCGCTCCAGGAGCGGCAGCACCTTGACCTGCGCCGGATCAGCCGGATCGTCGGGCGGGACGGGCGGCTCACCGAGCGGCTCGACGACGAGGGCCTGGAGGGCTCCTGGGCGGAGGGGCAGCGGGCGGTCAACTCGCTGATCGACGACCTGGGCCGGCCGACCACCGAGATCGCCCGGGTCATCGTCGCGGTGGCCGACGGCGACCTGTCCCAGCACATGGCGCTGGAGATCGACGGGCGGCCGCTGCGGGGCGAATACCTGCGCATCGGCCGGACCGTGAACACGATGGTCGACCAGCTCTCGTCGTTCGCCGACGAGGTGACGCGGGTGGCCCGTGAGGTGGGCACCGAGGGCAAGCTCGGCGGTCAGGCCGACGTGCGGGGCGCGGCCGGCACCTGGAAGGACCTCACCGACTCGGTGAACACCATGGCGTCGAACCTGACCGGCCAGGTGCGGTCGATCTCCCAGGTGGCGACCGCGGTGGCGAAGGGTGACCTGTCGCAGAAGATCACCGTCGGGGCGCGCGGCGAGGTGGCCGAGCTGGCCGACACGATGAACTCCCTCACCGACACGCTCCGCCTCTTCGCCGAGCAGGTGACCCGGGTGGCCCGTGAGGTGGGCACCGAGGGCAAGCTGGGTGGCCAGGCGCAGGTGCCGGGCGTGGCCGGCACCTGGAAGGACCTCACCGACAACGTCAACTCGATGGCGTCGAACCTGACCAGCCAGGTCCGCAACATCGCCCAGGTGTCCACCGCGGTGGCCAAGGGCGACCTGTCGCAGAAGATCACGGTGGCCGCGCAGGGCGAGATCCTGGAGCTGAAGGACACCGTCAACACGATGGTGGACCAGCTCTCGTCGTTCGCGGACGAGGTGACCCGGGTGGCGCGTGAGGTGGGCATCGAGGGCAAGCTGGGCGGTCAGGCGCAGGTGCGCGGCGTCTCCGGCACCTGGCGCGACCTCACCGAGAACGTCAACCAGCTCGCCGGCAACCTGACCAGCCAGGTCCGCAACATCTCGCAGGTCTCCACCGCGGTGGCGAAGGGCGACCTGGGCCAGAAGATCACGGTGGACGCGCAGGGCGAGATCCTGGAGCTGAAGAACACCGTCAACACGATGGTGGACCAGCTCTCGTCGTTCGCGGACGAGGTGACCCGGGTGGCGCGTGAGGTGGGCACCGAGGGCAAGCTCGGCGGTCAGGCCCAGGTGAAGGGCGTCTCCGGCACGTGGCGTGATCTCACGGACAACGTGAACTCGATGGCGTCGAACCTGACCAGTCAGGTCCGCAACATCGCGTCGGTGACCACGGCGGTGGCGAAGGGCGACCTGTCGCAGAAGATCACGGTGGACGCCCGGGGCGAGATCCTGGAGCTGAAGTCGACGGTGAACACGATGGTGGACCAGCTCTCGTCGTTCGCCGACGAGGTGACGCGGGTGGCGCGCGAGGTGGGCACCGAGGGCAAGCTCGGCGGCCAGGCCCAGGTGCGCGGCGTCGCCGGCACGTGGCGTGATCTCACCGACAACGTGAACTCGATGGCGTCGAACCTGACCGCCCAGGTGCGGAACATCGCCCAGGTGTCGACCGCGGTCGCCAAGGGCGACCTGAGCCAGAAGATCACGGTGGACGCGCAGGGCGAGATCCTGGAGCTGAAGTCGACGGTGAACACGATGGTGGACCAGCTCTCGTCGTTCGCCGACGAGGTGACGCGGGTGGCACGCGAGGTGGGCACCGAGGGCAAGCTCGGCGGCCAGGCCCAGGTGAAGGGCGTCTCCGGCACCTGGCGGGACCTGACCGACAACGTGAACTCGATGGGCTCGAACCTGACCAGCCAGGTCCGCAACATCGCTTCGGTCACCACCGCGGTGGCGAGGGGTGACCTGGGGCAGAAGATCACGGTGGACGCGCAGGGCGAGATCCTGGAGCTGAAGAACACCGTCAACACGATGGTGGACCAGCTCTCGTCGTTCGCCGACGAGGTGACCCGGGTGGCCCGTGAGGTGGGCACCGAGGGCAAGCTCGGCGGCCAGGCGCAGGTGCGCGGCGTCTCTGGCACCTGGCGCGACCTCACCGAGAACGTCAACCAGCTCGCCTCGACGCTGACCACCCAGCTGCGCGCCATCGCGCAGGTCTCCACCTCGGTGACGCGCGGTGACCTGACCCAGCGGATCAACGTGAAGGCGCAGGGCGAGGTCGCCGACCTGAAGGACAACATCAACCAGATGATCGTCACCCTCCGGGAGACGACCAAGAAGAACGCCGAGCAGGGCTGGCTCGACTCCAACCTGGCCCGCATCGGCGGTCTGTTGCAGGGCCAGCGGGATCTGGGCGAGGTCTGCCGCATGATCATGATGGAGGTGACCCCGCTGGTCGACGCGCAGCTCGGCGCGTTCTTCCTGGCGGACAGCTCCGAGGGCAGCATGCGGCTGCGGCTCACCGCGTCCTACGGCTACGTGGCCCGCGGCCACGACGTCACCTTCGGTCCCGGTGAGGGGCTGGTCGGGCAGGCCGCGCTGTCGCGCCGCACGATCCGGGTCAAGGCGCAGCCGAACGGTCGGTTGGTGGTCCGTTCCGGGCTGGCCGACACGCCCCCGGCCGACCTGGTGGTGCTGCCGGTGCTGTTCGAGGGGGAGTTGCTCGGCGTGATCGAGTTCGCCGGCGTGACCACCTTCTCCGACCTGCACCTGGCGTTCCTGGAGCGGCTGGTGCTCACCATCGGGGTCGCGGTCAACACCATTCAGGCCAACCGGCGTACGGAGGAGCTGCTGGCGCAGTCGCAGCGGCTGGCGCACGAGATGCAGGACCAGTCGGCGGAGTTGCAGCGCACCAACGCCGAACTGGAGGACAAGGCGAAGCTGCTGTCGGAGCAGAAGGCCAACATCGAGACGCAGAACCGGGAGATCGAGCTGGCCCGGCTCGGCCTGGAGGAGAAGGCGCAGCAGCTCACCCGGGCTTCGGCGTACAAGTCGGAGTTCCTGGCGAACATGAGCCACGAGCTGCGTACGCCGCTGAACTCGTTGCTCCTGCTGGCCCGGCTGCTCGCCGAGAACCCGGAGCGCAACCTGAGCCCGAAGCAGATCGAGTTCGCCCGGACCATCCACGGCGCCGGCTCGGACCTCCTGTCGCTGATCGACGATATCCTCGACCTTTCCAAGATCGAGGCGGGCCGGATGGACGTGGAGCCCACCGAGATCCAGTTCGCCGAGATCCGCGGCTACGTGGAGCAGGCGTTCGCGCCGCAGGCCGAGGAGAAGGGCCTCGACTTCCAGGTCCGGGTGAGCCGCGAGCTGCCGCCGGCCCTGGTCACCGACGCCCAGCGGTTGCAGCAGATTCTGCGCAACCTGCTCTCCAACGCGGTGAAGTTCACCGACAACGGTGCGGTGACCCTGCGCATCGGGCCGGCCGCCGAGAACGCGGTCTTCGACGTGCCGGCGCTGACCAACGCCCAGCGGGTGATCGCGTTCACCGTGATCGACACCGGGATCGGCGTCTCGGACGACAAGCTGTCGCTGATCTTCGAGGCGTTCCAGCAGGCCGACGGCACGACCAGCCGGCGCTACGGCGGCACCGGGCTGGGCCTGTCGATCAGCCGGGACCTGGCCCGCCTGCTCGGCGGCACGATCACCGTGTCGTCCGCGCCCGGTCAGGGCTCGACGTTCACTCTCTTCGTACCCGATGTGTTGGCGCCGGACGCGGTGGTGGCGCCGGCGCCGCCGTCGCCGAGCCGCGCGGGCCTGCCGTCGTCGCTGCTCATGCCGATGGAGCTGCCGCGACCGCAGGAGACCCCGGCGACCCGCCGGCTGGACGGCGTCACCGTCCTGATCATCGACGACGACGTGCGGAACGTGTTCGCGCTGACGTCCGCGTTGGAGTTGCACGGGATGACCGTGTTGTACTCGGACAACGGGGCGGACGGCGTGCGCCAGCTCGCCGAGCATCCGGAGGTGGACATCGTGCTGATGGACGCCATGATGCCCGACCAGGACGGATACGAGACGACCGCGCAGATCCGCCGCAACCACCGCTTCGCGGACCTGCCGATCGTGTTTCTGACCGCCAAGGCGATGCCCGGCGACCGGGAGTCGGCGTTGGCGGCCGGCGGCAGCGACTACATCACCAAGCCGGTGGACCTGGACGAGCTGATCGGGCTGATGGCGTCCTGGATCGGCCGCAGCAGAGGCGAGGAGAACGCGTGACGCAGACGGCCAAGGCGCTGCTGGTGGACGACCGGCGGGAGAACCTGATGGCGCTGGAGGCGATCCTCCAGGGGCTCCCGGTGCAGTCGGTCGCGGTGGAGAGCGGTGAGGCCGCGCTCAAGCAGTTGCTCGTGGACGACTTCGCGGTGATCCTGCTGGACGCCCAGATGCCGGACATGGACGGCTTCGAGACCGCCACCCACATCAAGCGGCGGGAGCGGACCCGGCACGTACCGATCATCTTCCTCACCGCGGCGGACAAGGACGCCCAGCTCGCGTTGCGTGGCTACGCGGTGGGCGCGGTCGACTACCTGACCAAGCCCTTCGATCCGTGGGTGCTGCGGGCGAAGGTGTCGGTCTTCGTGGAGCTGTGGGTGAAGACCCGGCAGCTCGCCGCCCAGTCGGACCTGGTGCGGGAGCGGGACGTGCAGTGGCGGCGGCTGACCGAGGCGGTGGACGCGGCGACCGCGTTGCTGCGCGCCGACGACGACCCGTCGGCCCGGGAGCGGGCGGCGGACCTGTTGGAGCAGGCCCGCTGGGGCAACACCCGCTGAGGGTCAGCCGGCCGGGCCGCCGTGCCCGGTCGCGGCGCGTCGGGCCCGCCAGCGGTCGCCGAGCGCCTCCACCTCCTCCTGTACGAAGCAGAAGAAGTCCCGCATCTCGGCGACCCGCTCGCCGGCCGGGGTGTGTCGGCCGCGCAGTGCGTCGACCCCGCCGCCGGCGATGTCGATGAAGTTCCGGTAGAGCGTGGTCTTGGTGATGGTGGCCTCGTACCAGGGATTGTCCGGCATCCGGTAGCGGTCGCGCCGGGAGCCCTTGACCGGCTCGCGGACCAGCATCGCGAACTGGGTGAGGTAGCGCACCGCGCCGCTCACGGCCGCCGCGCTGACGTCCAACCGCTCGGCGATCTCGCCGGCGGTGAGCGGGTCGTCGGCGCTCATGACGGTGAACAGCACCCGGGCGGCCATCCGGGGGAAGCCCACGTCGGCGAAGGCCATCGCCATCCGTTCGACGAAGAGGTGGACCTCCTCCTCGTCGGGCCGGGGCGGCTCGTTCATGGTCGGCTCCTCGACAGTCACCCTGTGATTCTACAGTCTTCACAACTTTCTGAAATGAGTGTAGCTTCCGAAGCATGGAAACCACCATCGAGGTGTCCGGCCTGGTGAAGACGTTCGGCCGCACCCGAGCGCTCGACGGCCTCGACCTCACCGCCCGCACCGGCGAGGTGCACGGCTTCCTGGGCCCCAACGGCTCCGGGAAGTCCACCACCATCCGGGTGCTGCTCGGCCTGCTGCGGGCGGACGCGGGGGCCGTCCGACTGCTCGGCGGCGACCCCTGGCGGGACGCCGTCGCCCTGCACCGGCGGCTCGCGTACGTGCCCGGCGACGTCACGCTCTGGCCCAATCTCAGCGGCGGCGAGGTGATCGACCTGCTCGGCCGGATGCGCGGCGGGCTCGACCCGGGACGGCGCGCCGAACTGCTGGAGTCGTTCGAGCTGGACCCGCGCAAGAAGGGCCGCACCTACTCGAAGGGCAACCGGCAGAAGGTCGGCCTGGTGGCCGCGCTCGCCTCCGACGTAGAGCTGCTCATCCTGGACGAGCCGACCTCCGGGCTCGACCCGCTGATGGAGGAGGTGTTCCAGCACTGGGTCCGGCGGGCCCGCCACGACGGCCGCACCGTGCTGCTCTCCAGCCACATCCTGGCCGAGGTGGAGGCGCTCTGCGACCGGGTGACGATCATCCGGGCCGGCCGGGCGGTCGAGTCCGGCACCCTCGGCGACCTGCGCCACCTGCACCGCACCGCGATCGACGCCGAGGTCACCGCGCCGCTCGACGGGCTGGCCGACCTGCCCGGCGTGCACGACCTGCGGGTCGACGGGCACCGGGTCCGCTTCGACGTGGACGCCGCCGCGCTCGACGCCGCGCTGCGCCGCCTCACCGAGCTGGGCGTCCGCAGCCTGGTCAGCACGCCGCCGACGCTCGAGGAGCTGTTCCTGCGGCACTACGAGGCGGTTCCCGAGGGGGCGAACTCGTGAGCACGCTCGCCGGAACCCGGCACCTGATCCGGTTGATCCTGCGCCGGGACCGCGTCCTGCTGCCGATCTGGGTGCTCGTCCTCGCCCTGCTGCCGGTGTCCTACGCGGCCAGCTTCTTCGAGCTGTTCCCCACCGCCGCCGAGCGGGCCGCGTACACCGAGGGGACCGCCCGCAACCCGTCCATCGTCGCGCTGCTGGGCCCGGTCTACGGCGACAGCGTGGGCGCGCTGACCGTCCAGCGCAGCGGATTCCTGCTGGTGATCGTGGCGCTGGCCAGCCTGCTCACGGTGATCCGGCACACCCGCACCGAGGAGGAGGCCGGCCGGCGGGAACTGCTCGGCGGCAGCGTGCTCGGCCGGTACGCCGGGCTGACCGCCGCGCTGCTCGTCACGTACGCGGCCGACGCGCTGCTCGGGTTGCTCACCGCCGCTGGCCTGCACGCCACCGGCCTGCCGGCCGCCGGCTCGTCCGCGTACGGCCTCGTCGCCGCGCTGACCGGGATGGTCTTCGCCACGCTCGGCGGGCTGGCCGCACAGCTCACCGAGAACGCCGGCGGGGCGCGGGGGATCGGCATCGCCGGCCTCGGCGCCGCGTTCGGGCTGCGCCTGGTCGGCGACACCGCCGGCAACGACTGGCCGAGCTGGCTCTCCCCGCTGGGCTGGGCGGCCCGGGTCCGGCCCTACGAGGGGGAGCGGTGGTGGGTGCCGCTGCTGCCGCTGGCCGCCACGGTGCTGCTCGCGGCACTCGCGTACCCGGTCTCGGTCCGCCGCGACCTGGGCGCCGGCGTGCTGCCGCCCCGGCTCGGCCCGGCCACCGCCGGTGGCGCCCTGTCCGGCCCGTTCGGCCTGGCCTGGCGGCTGCACCGGGGGCAGATCCTGTGGTGGTCGGTCGGGTTCGGCCTGCTCGGGCTGATCCTCGGCGGCGCCGCCGAGGCGGCCGGCCGGTCGGTGGAGGGGAACCCGCAGCTCGAACAGATCATGGCCCGGATCGGCGGGGCCTCCGGGCTGGCCGACGCCTACCTGGGCGCCACGCTGAGCATCGCCGGGCTGGCCGTGGCCGGGTACGGCATCCAGGCCGCGCTGCGGATGCGCGCCGAGGAGTCCGCCGGCCGGGCGGAGCCGGTGCTCGCCACCGGTACGCGCCGCTCGACCTGGCTGCTCTCACACGCGGCATTCGCGCTGCTCGGGCCGGTCGTGGTGCTCGCCGTGACCGGGCTGACCACCGGCCTGACCTACGGGTTCAGCGTGGGCGACGTGCCCCGGCAGGTGGGTCGGATGCTCGGCGCGGGCCTGGCCCAGGCGCCGGCCGCCTGGGTGCTGGCCGGGCTCGCCGTGCTGCTCCATGGCCTGCTGCCCCGGTTCGCGTCGGCCGCCTGGGCGGTGCTGGCGGTCTGCGTGCTGCTCGGCCAGCTCGGCGCGGTGCTGGAACTCGACCAGTGGCTGCTGGACCTGTCCCCGTTCACGCACACCCCCCAGGTGCTGCGCGACGCGTGGAGCGCGACCCCGCTGTTCCTGCTGACCGCCCTGGCCGCCGCCCTGACCGTCGCCGGCCTGCTCACCTTCCGCCGCCGCGACATCCCCGTCCTTTGACCACCAACCCCGTCGATCTTGCACTTTCTGCGCCGGCAAAAGCGACAAGGAGCCCATGTCGAGGGCCGAAAGTGCAAGATCGGCGGGGGAGGTGGGGTGGGAGGGGTCAGCGGATCATCAGGGCGCTGCGGAGGCCGGTGATGTCGAGGACGCGGATCAGGAAGTCGCCGACGTTGCTCAGCATCAGCACGCACTGCATGTGGCTGGCCTTACGGCTGAGCACCACCAGGGTGCCGAGGCCCTGGGAGTCGCAGAAGGTGACGCCGCCGAGGTCGAGCACGATGCGCGGCGGCGGGTCGGCCAGCACCTCGTTGACCACCGTCGAGAGCTGGGCGGCCGTGAGCATGTCGATCTCACCGGCCAGGCGAAGCACGGCTTCGTCACCCGTCCGGTGCACGGTGATGGACAGTTCGGCACGATCCACCCGGTCAGCCTATCGCGATCCCGGCGAACGGGCCTGTCGAGCGGGTCGTGGCCGGCGCACCCGCCACCCGACGAGGGGTGAGCCGGGTTACCCCCGTTGCGGGGTGGCTGCCGGCGGGCCGGCCGGCGCTGACACAATGGCGACATCGTGACCGAGACCCTGTCCGCCGGATCCGGCCGCTACCCGGCCGACGCTCCGGCCTCCGAGGCCCTGTTCGACCGCGCCAAGGCACTCGTGCCCGGCGGGGTGAACTCCCCCGTGCGCGCGTTCCGCGCCGTCGGTGGCACCCCGCGCTTCATGGTCCGGGGCGAGGGCCCCTGGCTCTTCGACGCCGACGGTCGCCGCTACGTCGACCTGGTCTGCTCCTGGGGCCCGCTGATCCTCGGCCATGCCCACCCGGCGGTGGTGGAGGCGCTGCGCGAGGCCGCCGCGCTGGGCACCAGCTTCGGCACGCCCACCCCGGGCGAGGTCGATCTGGCCGAGGAGATCGTCGCGCGGACGCCGCTGGAGCAGGTGCGCCTGGTCAACTCCGGCACCGAGGCGACCATGTCGGCGATCCGGCTGGCCCGCGGCTTCACCGGCCGCGCCAAGATCATCAAGTTCGCCGGCTGCTACCACGGCCACTCCGACGCGCTGCTCGCCGCCGCCGGCTCCGGCGTGGCCACGTTCGGCCTGCCCGACTCGCCCGGCGTGACCGGTGCGGCGGCCGGCGACACGATCGTGCTGCCCTACAACGACCTGCGCGCGGTCGAGGAAGCGTTCGCCGCCGAGGGCCCGCACATCGCGGCGGTCATCACCGAGGCGGCGGCCGGCAACATGGGCGTGATCGCGCCCCGGGACGGCTTCAACGCCGACCTGGCCCGGATCGCGCACGCGCACGGCGCGCTGCTGATCGTCGACGAGGTGATGACCGGGTTCAGGGTCTCCCGGGCCGGCTGGCACGGCCTCGACCCGTCCGACGCCGACCTGTGGACGTACGGGAAGGTCATGGGTGGCGGCCTGCCCGCCGCGGCGTTCGGCGGCCGCGCGGAGATCATGGCGAGGCTGGCCCCGGCCGGCCCGGTCTACCAGGCCGGCACGCTCTCCGGGAACCCGCTCGCCTGCGCGGCCGGGCTGGCCACGCTGCGGCTGGCCGACGACGCGCTCTACCGGCGTCTCGACGAGACGTCCGCCGCGCTGGGCAGGCTCGTCACCGAGGCGCTGGCCGCGGCCGGCGTGCCGCACCGCCTCTCCACCGCGGGCAACATGTTCTCGGTCTTCTTCACCGACGCCGAGGTGCGCGACTACGACAGCGCCCGCACCCAGCAGGTGCCGGCGTTCAAGGCGTTCTTCCACGCGATGCTCGCCGCCGGCGTCTACCTGCCGCCGAGCGCGTTCGAGTCGTGGTTCGTCTCGGCGGCGATCGACGACGCCGCGTGGGAGCAGATCGCCGCCGCCCTGCCGGTGGCGGCGCGGGCGGCGGCAGCGGCCGGACACGGGGGGTAATCAGATGGCGGAGACGGTGGTCCACGTGCTGCGGCACGGCGAGGTGTACAACCCGGACGGCATCCTCTACGGCCGGCTGCCCGGTTTCCGCCTCTCCGAGCTGGGTGTGCAGATGGCGAAGGCGGCCGCCCAGGCGCTCGCCGAGCGCACAATCGTGCACGTGGTGGCCAGCCCGCTGGAACGCGCCCAGCAGACCGCCGAGCCGATCGCGGCGCAGTTCGGCCTCTCCGTCGGCGTCGACGAGCGGCTGATCGAGAGCGCGAACTGGTTCGAGGGCAAGAAGGTCTCGCCGGGTGACGGCTCGTTCCGCGACCCGCGCAACTGGTGGGTGCTGCGCGACCCGGTCACCCCGTCCTGGGGCGAGGCCTACCAGGTGATCGCCGAGCGGATGTTCGCCGCGCTGCACGCCGCCCGGGTCGCGGCCGAAGGGCGCGAGGCGGTGCTCGTCTCGCACCAGCTCCCGATCTGGACGCTGCGCCGGCACGTCGAGCGCAAGCGGCTCTGGCACGACCCGCGCCGTCGCCAGTGCGGCCTGGCCAGCCTCACCTCGTTCCACTTCGACGGCGCCAAGATCGCCGGCATCGGCTACTCCGAGCCGGCGGCCCACCTGATCGCGACCTCGCCGACCGCCCGGACGGCCAAGGGGGCCTGATGCTCACCCGGAGGCTCGCCGCCGCTCTGCTCGCCGCCGTCACCGCCGGGGCGGCGCTGGTCGGCTGCACCTCCGGCGGTTCCGGTGGCGCCGGCGGCGCGGAGAGCCGGTGTGCCGCCGACGGCCTCACCGTGACCTGTGCCCCGGACCAGCGGTCCCAGCCGCCGAAGGTGAGCGGTGAGCTGCTCACCGGCGGCAGCTACGACATCTCACGCGACCGTGGCCAGGTCGTCGTGGTCAACTTCTGGGGCTCCTGGTGCGCGCCCTGCCGGGCCGAGGCGGACGACCTGGAAGCCACCCTCCAGGCCACCAAGGACGCCGGCGTGACGTTCCTCGGCATCAACGTGCAGGACAGCAAGGACAAGGCGACCGCGTTCGAGGAGAGCTACGGGATCACCTATCCGAGCCTTTTCGACCCGTCGAGCCGGCAGGCGCTCAACTTCGACATCCCGCCGAACTTCACCCCGGCGACAGTGGTGCTCGACCGGGACGGCCGGGTCGCGGTGGTGATCCGGCGCGCGGTGACCCGGGACGAGCTGCGGCCGATCGTGGCGAAGGTCGCCGCCGAGAAGCCGGCGCCGAACGGCTCCCGCTGATGGGTGAGACGTTCGCCCGACTCGCCTCGTCCGGGCCGTTGCTGCTCGCGGTCGGCGCGGCGGCGCTGGCCGGGCTGGTCAGCTTCCTCTCCCCGTGCGTGCTCCCCCTGATGCCCGGCTACCTCTCCTACGTCACCGGCCTGGCCGGCGCCGACCTGGAAGGTGCAAGGAGGGGCCCCCGCTTAACGCCTCCGGTAGAGGCGGGGCCCCCTGTTAACAGCGGCAGCGGCGTGAGCGTGGCGGAGCGGGCGGCGCCCGCGCGGACCACCGCCGCGGTGAAGGGGCGGGTGCTCGCCGGCACGCTGCTGTTCATCGCCGGCTTCACCGCCGTGTTCGTGTCCACCGCGATCCTCTTCTCCAGCGTCGGCCGGCTCTTCTTCCGCTACGAGCGCACGCTGGAGATCGTCATCGGCGTGCTGGTGGTGGTGCTCGGGCTCGGCTACCTCGGCGTGATCCCCGGCATGCAGCGCGAATTCCGCATCCGGTGGCTGCCGTCGGCCGGCCTGCTCGGCGCGCCGGTCCTCGGCGCGGTCTTCGCGCTCAGTTGGCTGCCGTGCACCGGCCCGACGCTCGGCGCGGTGCTCGGTCTGGCGACCGCCGAGGGCAGCGCCGACCGGGCCGTGGTGCTGGCCGTGGCGTACTGCCTGGGTCTGGGGCTACCCTTCGTCGTCTTCGGGCTGGGCTTCCAACGCCTGCTCGGGGTGTTCCGCGCGGTCCGGCGCAACAGCCGCTGGGTGACCCGCGTCGGCGGCGCTCTGCTGATCGCGATCGGCCTGGCGCTGGTCACCGGCGGCTGGCTGAACGTGGTGATCTGGTTGCAGACGCACGTGGGCGTGGGCGAGGTGAGCATCTGATGACGACAGTGGACGACCGGCCCACCACCCCGCCGGCCGAGGCGCCCCGGCGTCGGGTCAACCCGATCCTGGCCCTGCTGCGCAACTCCTGGCGGCAGCTCACCAGCATGCGTACCGCGCTGATCCTGCTGTTCCTGCTCGCGGTCGCCGCCATCCCCGGCTCGGTGCTGCCCCAGCGCGGGGTCAACCCGGAGAAGGTCGACCAGTGGTTCGTCGACCACCCCGACCTGGCGCCCCGGCTGGACCAGATCGGCGCGTTCGCGGTCTTCGGCTCGGTCTGGTTCTCCGCGATCTACCTGCTGCTGTTCACCTCGCTGATCGGCTGCATCCTGCCCCGTACCCGGGACCATGTCCGGGCGCTGCGAATGCGGCCGCCGGCCGCGCCGAAGCGGCTGGAGCGGCTGCCGCAGCACGCCGTGCTGGAGTCCCCGGCCGCCGCCGACCCGGCGGCGATCGCGGCAGTGCTGCGCCGCCGCCGGTGGCGGGTCGCCGTCCGCGGCAACGAGGTCTCCGCCGAGAAGGGCTACCTCAAGGAGACCGGCAACCTGCTGTTCCACACGTCGCTGATCGCCGTCCTGCTCGGCGTCGCGGCCGGTTCCTGGTACGGCTGGCACGGCAACCGCATCCTGGTGGCCGGCGCGGACAACGCGTTCTGCAACACCCGCCAGCAGTACGCCGAGGCGTCGCTCGGCCCCCGGGTGGACAGCGCCGACCTGCCGCCGTTCTGCCTGACGCTGGAGAAGTTCGAGGCCGACTATCTCGACTCCGGGCAGGCGTCCCGCTTCTGGGCCACGGTCAGCGTGGACTCGCCGGGCGGCACGCCCCGGACCGCCGGCTTCTCGGTCAACTCACCGCTGCGGCTCGACGGTGCCAACGTCTACCTGCTCGGCAACGGCTACGCCCCGGTGCTGAAGTACACCGACCGCTACGGCAAGAGCCAGACCAGCGACGACCCGTTCCTGCGCACCGGCGACCCGAACGCCACCGAGGAGGGCGTGGCCCTCTTCCCGGACGCGAACGTCGACCCGAAGACCGGCAGGCGGGCCGCGGACCAGCAGGTCGCCTTCGACGGGCTCTACCTGCCCACCGCCGGGGACCAGCCGCCGTACGTCGCGTCGCGGTTCCCCGCCGAGCGGAACCCGGCGCTCAACCTGACCGCCTACCGGGGCAACCTCGGGCTCGACGCCGGCATCCCCGGCTCGGTCTACCAGCTCGACCAGCGGCAGGTCGACAACGGCAAGCTCAAGCAGGTCGGCACCAAGTTGCTGCGGCCCGGTGAGACGTGGACCCTGGACGACGGCAGCACGCTGGAGTTCGTCGGCACCCGGCCGTACGTCACGCTCGCCGTGCGGCACGCGCCCGGGCAGACGCTCCTGCTGGTGGCCAGCGGCACGCTCCTGCTGGGCCTGATGGGCTCGCTGTTCGCCCGCCGCCGCCGGGTCTGGTTCCGGGTTTCGCCCCCCGAGGGTGGATCTCCGACGAGCGGTAGTAGCTTGGTGGAGGCCGGTGGGCTGCCGCGCACCGAGCACCCAGGGTTCGCCGACGAGTTCGCGCAGCTCGTCGCCGCGGTCAGCGGCGACGCGTCGGACCGGCGGCGGGCGCGAGAAGGAGACGAGTGATGTCCGCACTCTCCGACCAGTTGGTCACGTTCGCGATCCTGGCGTACCTGGTCGCGATGATCAGCCATGCCGTGGAGTTCGCGCTGGGCAACGCCCGGAAGGTGGCGGTCGCCGCCCCGGCGCGGGAGCTGGTCGGCGCGGGCGTCGGCGGTGCCGGTGGGACGATCGACGAGCCGGTCGCCCCGGCCGTGGCGCCGCGGCCCGACCGCTCCGGCGAGCGGGCCGTGCTGGCCGGGCGGATCGCCGCCTGGCTCACCGTGCTGGGCGCCGCGCTGCACCTGGGCGCGGTGGTCACCCGGGGAATCGCCGCCGAGCGGATGCCCTGGGGCAACATGTACGAGTTCGTGCTGACGGTCACCTGGATCGGGGTGGCCGCGTGGCTCGTGGTGCTCTGGAAGCAGCCGTCGCTGCGCCGGCTCGGGCTGTTCCTGACCCTGGTGATGGTGCTGCTGCTCGCGTTCGCAGAGCTGAAGCTCTATGTGCAGGTCGTGCCGCTGATGCCGGCGCTCCAGTCGTACTGGTTCATCATCCACGTGTCGACGATCATCTTCTCCTCTGGCATCTTCCTGCTGGGCGTGGTGCCCGCTGCCGCCTACCTGATGCGGGCCGGTTGGGAGCAGGGGCGGCGCAGCTTCCCGTACACCCTGGCCCGCCGGCTGCCGGCGGCGGCCGGGCTGGAGCGGTTGACCTTCACGCTGCACGCCTTCGCGTTCCCGATCTTCACGTTCGCGGTGATCGCGGGGGCGATCTGGGCGGAGGCCGCCTGGGGCCGTGCCTGGGGTTGGGACCCGAAGGAGACCTGGGCGTTCATCTCCTGGGTGGTCTACGCGGGCTATCTGCACGCGCGGGCGACGCCGAGCGTGCGGCGCAACGTGGCCACCTGGATCGCGGTGGTGGGCTTCCTGACCATGCTGATGAACCTGTTCGGGGTCAACTTCTTCTTCACCGGCCTGCACTCGTACGCCGGCGTCTGAACCTATCCGGAGGGTGTGGCGCCGGTGATCCCGCTCAACACCTCGTCCACGCGCCTGGTGATCTGGTAGGCGACCTCGGGCAGGTCCGCGAGGTCGAGGCGGTCGGCCCGCAGCGCGAACTGGGCGTGCAGCTCGCGGGCCACCGCGTCGCGGATCTCGGTCTGGAGCGGGGTGAGACCGTTGGGATCACCCACCACGTATGCGTCGTCCATCCGCCGATCGTGACTCTCCACGGTGACAGCGTCGACCCGGCTCAGCCGCCGAACCAGCCGGGGACGTCGAGGCGGAACACGTCGGCGGGGACCATCCGGCGCAGGTCGTCCTCGATGGCCGCGACCCGGTCGGCGCCGAGTGTGGCCGCCCAGCGGTCGCGCAGCTCGTCGAAGACCACCGCGGAGCGGTGCAGCCCGTCGTGGCCGCGGGGGGTCATCCGGACCAGCTTGCGGCGCGCGTCGGCGGGGTCGTCCACGCGCTCCAGGTAGCCGAGCGCGACCAGCCGGTCCACCGTCTTGCCGGCGGCCTGCTTGGAGACGCCCAGGCGTTGCCCGAGGTCGGAGGCGGTGGTGCCGGCGGGGCCGACGGCCTGGAGGACGAAGCCGTGCGCCGGGCGCAGCTCGGTGTGCCCGTGCCGGGCCAGCTCGGCGTGCAGGTCGTCGATGAGCGTGCGGAAGCCGGCGAGCAGCAGCAGCGGCAGCGCGAAGTCGGGACGGTCAGTTGCCATCTTCGACAACCACGTTTACGGTTTGGTCAACCACGTTGACTATCTTACGAGAGGGGCCGGAGATGTCGCGCTTCACCGCGTACGAGCCGGACACCGCGCCCGCCGCCGCCCGCCCGGTCATGGCCGGCGTCCACCGCAAGCTGGGCCACCTGCCCACCGCCGTCGGCCTGATGGCCGAATCACCGGAACTGCTCAAGGGCTTCCTCGCCGCCACCGCCGCGTTCGACGCCACCGACCTCGACCCGGTCGCCCGAGAGGTGGTCGTGCTGACCGTCGCCACCCGCAACGCATGCCACCTCTGCGTGGCCATGCACACCGCGACGCTCGCCCGGCTCGGCGGCGACCCCGCGCTCATCGACGCGCTGCGGGCCGGCGACCCGGTGCCCGAACCCCGGCTGGAGGCGCTGCGCCGGTTCACCGTCGCCGTGCTCGACCACCGGGGCGCGGTTCCGGATGCCGAGCTGGACGCGCTGCTCGCCGCCGGCTGGCAGCCACGGCACGCGCTCGACGTCGTGCTCGGCGTCGGCACGTACACCATCTCGACGTTCGCGAACCGGCTCACCGCCGCGCCGCTCGACGAACCCCTCCGGGGGTACGCCTGGACGCCGGCCGCCTGAGGTGCGTGGTTAAGAAGGGGCCCCGCCTCTACCGAATGCGTTAAGCGGGGGCCCCTCCTTAGCCGCTGGGCCGGCGTGGGGCGGCCCAGCCGAGGAAGCGTTCGTGCAACGCGCCGGGCTTCGGCGCGTCGTCCGGGTCGAGCCGGTACAGGTCCTCGACGGCGGTGTAGAGCATCCCGGCGAGATAGATGGACAACGCGACGCGGCTGTCCCCGTACTCGGACAGGAGGGTGAGCCGGGCGGCGCCGCACGGCCACGGGCCGCCGCAGGCCCGGCAGAGCCACAACGGCCGGTGCGGGTCGTGGCGTCGCGTCATCGCGCGCTCCCCTCCTCGTCGCAGGTCCTGGAAGCGGGGCCGACCTGCCGGCCGGCCCCGCCACGGTCTCGTCCGTCCTCTCGGGTCGGATCCGGGCGATTCCGTTGTGCACAGTCTGGTAACGGCGGGGCTACTCTCAGAAGGCTTTCGGTCGCCCTGTGTGCCGTTACGGGCTGCCGGTGAGGTCGGTGAGACGCGCGGACGCGACGGTGAGGAGGCGTGCGGGATGGACGAGCGCTTACAGGTGCTGATCGAGGAGCTGCGGCACATGCGGGCGGCCCGGCGGATGACCCAGGAGGATCTGGCGAAGGCGATCAGCTATTCGCCGTCGACGGTGGCGATGGTCGAGACCGGGGCACGCAAGCCGCCACCGGACTTCTGGGACCGGGCCGACGTGGCGCTCGACACCGGCGGCGCGTTCGGTCGGATGCTGACCCGCCTCGGGTCACCGCAGTGGATGCGGGAGTGGGAGGCCAACGAGCGGCAGGCCACCGTGCTCCGGTCGTACCAGAACACGGTGGTGCCCGGGCTGTTGCAGACGTCGGCCTACGCCCGCGCGCTGTTCCGCAGCGTCGGCCTGTTCGACGAGGCGGAGGTGGAGCGGCGGGTGGAGGCCCGGCTGGCGCGGCAGGCGGTGCTGACCGCCGACCGGCCGCCGCAACTCGTCGCGGTGCTCGACGAGCACGTGCTGCGCCGACCGGTCGGTGGCCCGCTGGTGATGCGGGAGCAGGCGCTGCGGCTGGTCAAGCTGGCCACCGAGCGCCCCCGGGTGCGGCTCCAGGTGGTGCCCGCCTCGGTCGGCGCGTATTCCGGTGTCTCCGGGGCGTTCGTGCTTGCTACGCTCCCCTCCGGGGAGGATGTCGCCTATCTGGACGACCAACTCAAGGGGCAGGTGATCGACCACACCGAGGACGTGCTGGCGGTCCGGTCGTCCTGGGAGTCGATCGAGGGGGAGGCGCTGCCGCCCCGGCAGTCGATGGCGTTGCTAGCGGAGGTGGCGGAGACATGGCGGACCTGACCGGCGCCCGGTGGCGCACCAGCACCCGGAGCAGCACCAACGGCGGCGACTGCGTCGAGGTGGCCGACAACCTTGCCGGCGTGGTCGGCGTACGCGACAGCAAGGACCGCGACGGCGGCGTGCTGGCCTTCCGCCCGGCCGCCTGGCGCGCGTTCGTCGAGTCGACCCGCCGGCGCTGAGCGCTCGTCAACCCTTGAGGAACGGCAGCAGCAGCGCGGCCAGCTTCGCCGGCTGTTCCTCGCACAGCCAGTGGCCGCACTCCTCGACCACCGCACCGGTGACCGAGTGCGCCGGACCTGCTCGGCCACCGGGCCGCCCAGGCTGGCCTGCGCGCCGATGGCGAGCACTGGCATCGGCAGCTTCGTGCCCGGCCAGGTCGATGCCGGTCAACAGCCGGTGCAGGTCGGTGGCGACCGTCTTCTTGTGGTATCCGCCGGGCGGGGCATCGCTGTCACCGAAGCCGCGCAGGTCCGGGGCGACCACCTCGGACGACCTCCGTCCCGCGAAGCGGGTTGTTAACAGGGGGCCCCTCCTCTACCGGAGGCGTTAATAAGGGGCCCCTCCTTACACCGCGCAGCGGTGGGGGAGGATGGGGGCATGGCGCGTGGGTTCCCGTACGACGATCTCAAGGACTTCCTCGCGGCGCTGGAACGCGCCGGTGAGCTGCGGCGGGTGAGCGTCCCGGTCGACCCCACGCTGGAGATGAGCGAGGTGGTCACCCGCACCGTCCGCGCCGACGGCCCGGCCCTGCTGTTCGAGCGCCCCACCCGGGGTGAGATGCCGGTGGCGGTCAACCTCTTCGGCACCGAGAAGCGGATGGCCATGGCGCTCGGCGTCGAGCGGCTCGACGAGATCGGCGAGCGGATCGGCGAGATGCTCAAGCCGGAGCTGCCGCAGGGCTTCGCCGGCATGATGGGCGGCCTCGGCAAGGTCATGCAGCTCAAGTCGATGCCGCCGAGGAAGGTCCGGACCGCCCCCTGCCAGCAGGTGGTCTACCGCGGCGACGACGTCGACCTGAACCGGCTGCCGGGGCTCCAGGTCTGGCCGGGCGACGGCGGGATCTTCCACAACTTCGGGTTGACCCACACCAAGCACCCCGAGACCGGCAAGCGCAACCTCGGCCTCTACCGGCTCCAGCAGCACGGCCGGAACACGCTCGGCATGCACTGGCAGATCCACAAGAACTCCACCGCGCACCACGCGGTCGCCGAGCGGCTCGGCCAGCGGCTGCCGGTGGCGGTCGCGATCGGCGCCGACCCGGCGGTCGCCTACGCCGCCAGCGCGCCGCTCCCCGCCGACATCGACGAATACCTGTTCGCCGGGTTCCTGCGCGGTGAACGGGTCGAGATGGTCGACTGCCTCACCGTCCCGTTGCAGGTGCCGGCGCACGCGCAGGTCGTGCTGGAGGGCTACCTGGAGCCGGGCGAGCGGCTGCCCGAGGGGCCGTTCGGCGACCACACCGGCTTCTACACGCCGGTCGAGCCGTTCCCGGTGCTGCACATCGAGACCATGACCATGCAGCGCGACCCGGTCTACCACTCGATCGTCACGTCCCAGCCGCCGCAGGAGGACCACGGCCTCGGCAAGGCCACCGAGCGGATCTTCGCGCCGCTGCTGCGTTTCCTGATCCCGGACATCGTCGACTACGACCTGCCCGCCGCCGGGGTCTTCCACAACTGCGCGATCGTCTCGATCCGCAAGCGCTACCCGAAGCACGCCCAGAAGGTGATGAACGCGATCTGGGGCGCGCACATGATGTCGCTGACCAAGCTGATCGTGATCGTCGACGAGGACTGCGACGTGCACGACTACCACGAGGTCGCCTTCCGCGCCTTCGGCAACGTCGACTACGCCCGGGACCTGCTCCTCACCGAGGGGCCGGTGGACCACCTGGACCACGCCTCGTACCAGCAGTTCTGGGGCGGCAAGGCGGGTGTGGACGCCACCCGCAAACTGCCCACCGAGGGCTACACCCGAGGCTGGCCGGAGGAGATGCGGATGTCCCCCGAGGTGGTCTCCCTGGTCGACAAGCGCTGGCAGGAGTACGGAATCCGATGACCGCGCTGGCGGAGCGGCCCGGCCGGGTCACGTCCTTCCTCAACCTCGTCGCGATCGAGCACTCGGTGTTCGCGCTGCCGTTCGCGTACCTGTCCGCGTTGACCGCCATGCAGGTGAACGGCGGGCGGGTGCGCTGGGGTGACCTGCTGTTGATCACCGTGGCGATGGTCGGCGCGCGGACGTTCGCGATGGCCGCCAACCGGATCCTCGACCGGCGGATCGACGCCCGGAACCCGCGTACCGCGAACCGGGAACTGGTAACCGGGGCGGTGAGCGTGCGCACGGCCTGGACCGGCGCGGCCGTCGCGCTCGTGGTCTTCCTGGCCGCCGCCGCCCTGCTCAACCCGCTCTGCCTGGCGCTCGCCCCGCTGGCCGTGGTGCCGCTGGTGGTCTATCCGTACGGCAAGCGGTTCACCGACTGGCCGCACGCCATCCTCGCGGTCGCCCAGGCGGTCGGCCCGGTCGGCGCCTGGCTGGCGGTCACCGGCACGCTCGCCGGCTCCGGGCCGGCATGGTTGCTGGGCGCGGCGGTCGGCCTCTGGATCGGCGGCTTCGACCTGATCTACGCCTGCCAGGACTCGGAGATCGACCGGGAGATCGGGGTGCGCAGCGTCCCGGCCCGCTACGGCCGGCGCTTCGCGCTGCACGCCTCCACCGCCGCGCACGTGGTGACGTTCGCGCTGTTCATCTGGTTCGGCGCGCTCGTCGGCTTCGGCTGGCTCTGGTGGATCGGCCTGGCGCTCACCGCGGTCGCCTTCGGCTACCAGCACCTGGTGGTCAGCCCCACCGACCTGAGCAAGGTCAACCGGGCGTTCTTCACCGCCAACGGGTTCGTCGGCATCGCGTTGTTCCTGCTCGCCCTGCTCGACCTGGTGGTCCGGCTCGGCCTGCGGCCCTGACCGCGCCCGGTCGGCGGCGTGCCGGTCAGGGCGTCGCGGCGACCGGGTAGCGGGCGCTCTCCAGCGTCCAGTCGACAGTGCCGCGCACCGCGGCGGCCACCCCGTCGAGGTGGGCGGTGACCGCCTCGTCCAGCGCCGGGCCGAACGACGGCACCGCCGCGCGCACCGCCATGAAGCGGGTCATCTCGGCACGCCAGTGCCCGGCCACCAGGTCCACCGCCACCGGTAGCGGCACGCCCCGCTCGCCGGCCACCGCGAGCACCAGGTTGTGCCCGCCGCCGGTGGCCACGTCACGCTCCAGCGATGCGATGTCGTTGAACCAGGAGAGCAGGTCGTTGGCGAGGTCGGCGTGCCGGCGCAACGCCGGGTGGTGGTAGACCGCGTCGGGCAGCGGCCGACCGGAGGCGAACTCGATCAGGGGGTACGACACGTACGCCGCCGACGTGGCCCGGCGCAGCCGCACGTACTCGGCCACGCCGGGCGGGCGGCCGGCCGAGGTGGCGGCGGCCTCCCGGGCCACGCCGTCGAGGTGGTCGGCCACGGCGTCGGCGAACCGTAGTCGCCAGCGGGCCGGCATCCGCCGGCGCGGCTCCCGCCACGCCTGCACCAGCAGCCGGCGCAGCGGGCCGGAGAAACCGGGGTGCCGGGTCCGAGGGCCGTCGCGGAGCAGCGCCAGCGCGCCGTCGCGCAACGCGCGGATCTGCGCCGGGGCCAGCCGGTCCGGGCCGTCGCAGGCGTCGTCGACCAGGAAGAACCAGGTGAACAGCGCGGCCAGCACCCGCAGGTCGGGCCCGGTGGCGTCCGGGTAGAGCCGGCCGGCGTACCTGGCGAAGCCGGCCCGGGCCAGCTTGCGGCGGGTGCCCGGATCCAGTGGCAGGCCGAGCCGGTCGAGCCGGCCGACCAGCCACGCCTGCGCCTCGTCGGCGTACGGCGAGAGCCGGGGCGGGACGGGGCAGTCGGAGCGCAGCGCGCGCAGCACCGCAGCCGTCATCACCGGGGCCCTTCCGTAACGGGGGATCGCCGGACAGAAGAATCCCACGGCCCGGGAAGCCCCGTCGACCCGTCGGACATTTGGCCTGGCAGGCTTGACGGCATGCGCGAACCATGGGTGGTCGGCGTCTCCGGCGCCTCCGGAACCCCGTACGCGGCGGCGGTCGTCCGCGGCCTGCTCGACGCCGGCCAGCCGGTGGACCTGATCGTCTCCCGGGCCGCCCGGCTGACCGTCCTCGACGAGACCGGCCGGCCGTTCCGGGACGCGCACTGGGCCGCGGACCTGGCCGCCTGGCTCGACCGGGACCTGGCCGGGGCGGACCTGCGGCACTGGCCCGCCGGCGACCTGGCGGCCGGCCCCAGCAGCGGCTCCTACCCGGTGCGCGGGATGGTGGTCGTGCCCGCCAGCACCGCGGCCTGCGCCGGCATCGCCATCGGACTCTCCAAGGACCTGCTGCAACGCGCCGCCGAGGTGAACCTCAAGGAACGTCGGCCGGTCGTGATGGTGCCCCGGGAGACGCCGGTGACCCGCAGCCACCTGGAGCATCTCATCGCCTTGCACGACGCCGGCGCGGTGGTGCTGCCGGCCAGCCCGGGCTTCTACGGCGCCGGGGCGGCGGCCTCCGCCGGGCAGCTTGTCGACTTCGTGGCCGGCAAGGTGCTCGACGCGCTCGGCGTCCCACACACGTTGTTCCGGCGCTGGTCGGGTGAGCTGGCCGCGGCCCGCCGGGACGCCGACGCCCCGGACGGCCCGTGACCGGTCGGGGCGCGGCCCGGCCGACCGGCCCGACCGCGCCCCGATCGCTTCAGTACATGCCGGCGTTCGCCGGGCCGGGTCCGGTCGAGGCGGTAGGGCCCACGTTGCGGGCCTTTCCCATGTCCTCCGCCTCGTCCAGCATGCCCTCCCCCTCTAGCAGGGCCCGCACCTCGGATTCCCGAAACCGGCGATGCCCGCCTGGAGTCCGGATGCTGCCGATCCGGCCGGCCGCTGCCCATCTGGTCACGGTCTTCGGGTCAACCCGAAACAGCGCAGCGACCTCACCCGGTGTCAGCAGGCGATCTCCAGTGTCCACAGCCCCCTCCTCGCGTCGACGAAGCCCCCGGCTGAACACACTGCCCCCGGCCGGTGCGAGCCCAGAGCCGTCATGAGGGACGTATGGCAATTACAGCACCAGCGACCGGGCGTGTCCGCCAAACGCGAAAAACGCACACAGTGGGAAAGTTAGTAAATGGTACCGGCGTAGAACCCCCGTGACCGCGCGTTTGTGAATGGCGACGTGACGTCATGTTCAACGGGTGCCGACCACGTCCGGTCACGCCCAAACCGATAGGGTCACTCTCCGTGGACACGATCGACCTGAGCCTCGTGGAACTGCTGCGCGGAAACGCCCGCCTGTCCTACGCCGAGCTGGCCCGGCAGGTCGGCCTCTCCGCCCCCGCCGTGCACGAGCGGGTCGGCAAGCTGGAGTCCGGTGGGGTGATCCGCGCCTACCGGGCCGAGATCGAGCCGGAGGCGATCGGGCTCGGCGTCACCGCGCTGATCGGCATCGTGGAGGACTCCGACGCGGACACCGACGACGTGCTGGAGGCGTTCCGCCTGATCCCCGAGATCGAGTCCTGCTACTTCATGGCCGGGGTCGAGTCCTTCCTGCTCAAGGCGCGGGTGGGCACCATCGCCGAGCTGGAGCAGCTGATCGTGCGGCTCAACCGCACGCCGGGGGTCGCGTCCACCCGCACCGGCATCGCCCTGTCGACCAAGTGGGAGAACCGCCCGCAGCCGCTCGAACCCCCGACCGCCTGACCCTGGCCGGATCCCGGTCCGGGCGGTTAGCGTGCGCCGATGACGACCTCGAGGCGGGGTGCCGCCGTGGTGACCGGGGCGGCCGGCGGGCTGGGCCGCGCGCTCGCCGCCGCGCTGCACGCCGACGGCTGGCGGGTGCTGCTGACCGACGTCGACGCCGCGGCGGCCGCCGACGCCGCCGGGCCGCTGGGCGGCTGGTCCCGACCCCTCGACGTTCGTGACGAGGCCGCCTGCGCCGCGGTGGCCGCCGAGGCGGGCGGCGCGCCGGACGGGCTCGGGCTCTGGGTGAACAACGCCGGCATCCTGGTCACCGGCCCCGCCTGGGGGCACGACGCGCCGACCCGACGCCGGGTGGTGGAGGTCAACGCGCTCGGCGCGATGAACGGCACGCTGGCCGCCGTGGCGGTGATGCGGGAGCAGGGCCACGGGCACGTGCTCAACGTCGTCTCGCTGGCCGGGCTGATCGCCGCGCCCGGCGAGACCGTCTACGCGGCCAGCAAGCACGCGCTGCTGGCGTTCAGTCTCGGCACGCTGAGCGACCTGCGGATGGCCGGCGTCCGGGGCGTACACGTGTCTTGCCTGTGCCCGGACGGGATCTGGACGCCGATGCTGCACGACAAGCTCGACGACCCCGGCGCGTTGGCCTCCTTCACCGGGTCGCTGCTCACGCCCGAGCGGGTCGCCGCCCGGGCGGTACGCCTCGCCCGCCGCCCCCGCCCGGTGGTCAGCCTGCCGCGTTGGCGCGGCGCGCAGGTGCGGCTGCTCGACGCGTACCCCCGGCTCGCCCTGGCCCTGACCCCGGCGGTGCGGGCCGCCGGGCGGGCCGGGCAGCGCCGGCAGGCCCGCCGGGTCCGGCCGGACGCGAGCCCACCTCGCTTGTAACGTTGCCGGCGTGACTCATCTCGACCGGTGTGACGAGGCCGGCCGGCGCTGGCTGACCGAGGCGATCGCCACGGTCGAGGCGGACGCCAACCGCTCCGCCGACACCCACCTGCTGCCCTTCCCGCTGCCTCGGGCGTGGGGGATCGACCTCTACCTCAAGGACGAGTCGGTGCACCCGACCGGCTCGCTCAAGCACCGGCTGGCCCGATCACTGTTCCTCTACGGCCTGTGCAACGGCTGGATCGGCCGCGACACCACCGTCGTCGAGGCGTCGTCCGGGTCGACGGCGGTCAGTGAGGCGTATTTCGCGCGGATGCTCGGGCTGCCGTTCATCGCCGTCATGCCCGCCTCCACCTCGCCCGAGAAGATCGCCCAGATCGAGTTCCAGGGCGGGCGCTGCCACCTGGTCGAGGACCCGGCCAAGGTGGTGATCGAGGCGCGCTGGCTGGCCGAGGACACCGGTGGGCACTACATGGACCAGTTCACCTACGCGGAGCGGGCCACCGACTGGCGGGGCAACAACAACATCGCCGAGTCGATCTACGCCCAGCTCGCGCTGGAGCGGCACCCGGTGCCGGCCTGGGTCGTGGTGGGTGCGGGCACCGGCGGCACCAGCGCCACCATCGGCCGGTACGCCCGCTACCGCCGGCTACCCACCAAGCTGTGCGTGGTCGACCCGGAGAACTCCGCGTTCTACCCGGCCTGGCAGGCCGGTGACTGGTCGGTCCGCACCGATCGTGGCTCCCGGATCGAGGGCATCGGCCGGCCCGGCGTCGAACCGTCCTTCCTGCCCAGCGTGGTGGACCGGATGGTGCAGGTGCCGGACGCGGCGTCGCTGGCCGCGATGCGGGCCGGCTCGGCGGTGCTCGGCCGCCGGGTGGGCGGCTCCACCGGCACCAACCTCTGGGGCGCGTTCGGGCTGATCGCGGAGATGCGCGAAGCCGGCCGCACCGGTTCGGTGGTCACCCTGATCTGCGACCCGGGCGACCGCTACGCCGACACCTACTACTCCGACGAGTGGGTGGCCGCGCAGGGACTCGACCTCGCCCCGTACCGCGCCGCCGTCGACCGGTTCCTGACCGACGGCGCCTGGCCGACCTGAGCGCTCAGCGGTCCTCGACCCGCTCGGCCAGCCCCGGGTAGCGCACCACGAAACCGTCCGGGTCGACCTGGAGGTCGGCGCTGAAGGTGCCGCTGGCGAAGCGGACCCGACCCGGGCCGAGCGAGGTGTAGACCTGCTCGGCCGGCACCACGGACAGGCCCGGCAGCAGCACCCACGCGACCGCCACGCTCGTCGCGAGGTCGGCCGGGAGCCGGCCCAGCCCGATCCGGCGGATCGGCAGCGTGTTGGTCAGCGGGGAGCCGCCCAGGTCGACGTCGAGCGCCTCGGCCAGCCGGTCCGGGTCGTCCGTGCCGGGCAGGCCCGCCGGCGGATGCCCGGCCGCGCGCAACGCCGCGTCCAGGTCACCCTCCTCACCGGTACGCACGCGCCACCCGTCCCGACCGCGCTCCAGGCGTACGCTCCGCGCCCAGCCGGCGCCGTCCGCGTCGACCTCCAACCGATTGGTCGACCAGTCCCGCGCGATCGTCAGGCGGTAGCGGCAGGTGTAGGGAATCGGGTCGACCGCCAGCGCCACGCCCTGCGCGGTCAGCCCCTCGCGGTCGTCGAGCACCACGTGCTCGGAGCCGGCGGTGTCGGTCCTGGTCCAGAAGAGCGACTTCGGCATGGACCGCACGTTACGCGAGCCGACGGCCACCGGCAGCGGATGCGCGAACGCCGCCGCCGAGCGGGTGCTCGACGGCGGCGTTCGTCAGGTGGTCTCCGACGATCCCGGATCAGTGGGTACGGACCGGCGGGCGCCCGCCGAAACCGCGCCGGTCGTCGCGGGGCCGGTCGTCGCGCCCCCGCCCCTCGGTGCGGAACCCGCCCCGGCGCTCCGCCGGGCGGACGTCGCCCCGGTCGCCGAAGCGCCGCTCACCCCGGCCGTCCCGGTCGCCGAAGCGCCGCTCACCCCGGCCGTCCCGGTCGCCGAAGCGCCGCTCGCCCTGGCCGTCGCGGTCGGCGAACCCACGCTCGCCCCGGCTGTCCCGGTCGCCGAAGCGTCGCCCGCTCTGGCTGTCCCGGTCGCCGAAGCGCCGCTCGCTCTGGCTGTCCCGGTCGCCGAAGCGTCGCTCGCCCTGCGGGCGGTCGTCGTGCCGGCGGTCGCCGAAACCGCGCCCGCCGGCCGGTCGGTCGTCCTGCCGCCGGGCGTCCCGGTCGTAGCCGCGCTCGCCCACCGGGCGGCTCCGGTCGAACGACCGGTCGCCGCCGGCCCGGCCGTGCTCCGCGCGCTCGCCGAAACGCCTGTCGCCGGCCGGGCGACCGCCGAACCGGTCACCCCGGTCGTCGGAGCGCCGCTCGCCGAAGCGCCTGTCGTCGCGGGCCTCGGGCCGCTCGAAGCGCCGCTCGCCGCCGAACCGGTCGCCGTGGCCCCGCTCCCCGGCGGGTCGGTCGCCGTAGCGTCGCTCACCCGCCGGGCGGTCGCCGTAGCCACCGCGCTCGCCGGTCGGCCGGTCCCGGAAGCCGCGCTCGCCGGCGGGCCGGTCACGGAACCCGCCGCGCTCGCCCGTGGGCCGGTCGCGGAAACTCCGCTCGCCGCGGCCGTCGAAACTCCGGCCACCACGGTCGAAGCCACGACCGTCCCGGTCGCCGAAGCGGCGAGGGCCGGCACGGCGGGCCTCCGGCTCCTCGCGGACCGGTACGCCGCTCGGCTCGCGCGCGCCGGTCAGCTCGGCCAGCGCCTCGTCACCGGCGCGGACCCGCGCCTGGGACGGCTCGACGCCCGCCTTCTCCAGCATGGCGAGCGTGGTCCGGCGCTGCTTCGGCAGGACCAGCGTGGCGACCGCGCCGGACTCGCCGGCGCGGGCGGTGCGGCCGGCCCGGTGCAGGTAGTCCTTCGGGTCCTTCGGCGGGTCCACGTGCAGCACCAGCGAGACCCCGTCGACGTGGATGCCGCGGGCCGCCACGTCGGTGGCGACAAGCACGTTCATCCGCCCCTCACGGAACTCGGCGAGCGTCCTGGTGCGCATCCGCTGGGTCTTGCCGCCGTGCAGGCCGCCGGCCCGGACGCCGACGGCGGTGAGCTGCTCGACCAACCGGTCGACGCCCAGCTGCGTGCGGGCGAAGACCATCGTGCGGCCGTCCCGGGCGGCGATGGACGCGGTGACCGCGAACTTGTCGTGCGGTGGGATCAGCAGCATGTGATGGTCCATGGTGGACACCGCCGCCGTGGCCGGCGCGGTCGAGTGGGTGACCGGATCGGTCATGAACCGCTTGACCAGCGCGTCGACGTCGTTGTCCAGAGTGGCCGAGAAGAGCAGCCGCTGGGCGTCCGTGGGCGTCTTCGCCAGCAGCTCGGTGACCTCGGGCAGGAAGCCCATGTCGGCCATCTGGTCGGCCTCGTCGAGCACCGTGACCTCGACGTCGTCGAGCCGGCAGACGCCGCGCGTGATCAGGTCGCCGAGCCGGCCCGGGGTGGCCACCACGATCTCCACACCCCGGCGCAGCGCGTCGATCTGCCGGTCGTAGGGCACGCCGCCGACCGCGGTCTTCAGGAAGATGCCGATCGACTTGCCGAGCGGCACCAGCGCGTCGTTGACCTGCATGGCCAGCTCACGTGTGGGGACCAGGATCAGGGCGCGGGGGTGCAGCGGCCGGGCCCGGTTGCGCTCGGCGAGCCGGCCGAGCACCGCCAGGCCGAAGGCGAGCGTCTTGCCCGAGCCGGTCTGGCCCCGGCCGAGCACGTCGCGTCCGGCGAGCGCGTCCGGCAGGGTGGCCCGCTGGATCTCGAAGGGAGTGGTGATGCCCTGCCGGGTGAGCGCCTCGACCAGCGGCCCGGGCAGGCCGAGCGAGGTGAAGTCGGTGGTGTCGAGGGTCGGGTCGACGGACGGGGACGTGCCGGAGGCAGCGAAGGTGGTCAAGAAATGCCTTTCGAGCGGGGCGCATCTTCGCGATGGCCCGCCGCGGCGCCGTTACGCCGTCGAATCGCCCGCAAGATCGCCCATGGGCGCGCAGTCGGCGCGCCGGGTCAGTGATCCCGACAAGTGTACGGCGATCCGCCGACACGGCCACCGCACCGCGCGGCCGTAGTGGGCGGGCTCACCCCGTCAGCGCGCCAGCATCGAGCCGGTCAGCCCGCTCAACGCGTCGTTGGCCAGGAAGACCACGAGCAGACTGATGGCGATCAGCGCCGTCAGCGCGACGGCCAGCACGACGATGACCTTGGTGTTGCTGGCGCGGGCGGTCGGTGCGTCCTCGGACCACCCCTGGGCCAGGATGTGGCCGGTCAGCGAACCCGAGTTCTCCGTCGGGCTGCCCTGGGGGAACGAGACGGTGGCGAAGCCCGGGCCCTCGGTGCCGCCGTACGCGGTGCCGGCGAGGTCCTGGCTGCCCGGCTGCGGACGTACCGGACGGGTGGCCTCGGCACCACGGGCCGGAGCGGCCGGCGGCGGCCAGGTCGGCAGCGCCGGTGCCGGCACCAGGGGCGGCGGGGGCGCGGCCGCCGACGGCGACGTGTACGTGCCGGACCAGGCCGGCGGCGTCCCGACGGCGCCGGCCATCGCCGGCGGCGGTGGGAACGGCGGCGCGGGCATCGGACCCGGCGGCGCGGGCGGCGGGGGCACCAGCGGGCCCGGCGGTGGTGCGGGCGGTCCGGGCACCGGCGGGGTCGGGCGCAGCGGTGGCTCCGGCTCGGGGCCGGGCGGGGCCGGCGACGGTGGCGTCGGGCCGGGGACCGGGGTCGGTGCCGGCTCGGGCTCGGGACCGTGCGGCGTCGGCGGCTGCGCCGGCTCCGGCGGCTGGGCGGGCTCCGGCGGCTCCGGGTTGACCGGCCCGGCGCGATAGACCTTCGCGGCGGCGGGAGCGGCCGCCACCGAGGCCGCGATCTCGTCGGCGGATGCCCGGCTCAGGCCCGGCACCGAGGCGCTCGCCCGGGCCGCCGGCGGGTCGGTGCGCGGCGCGGAGGGGGGTCGTCCGGCGAACCTGTCGTCCCGGGCGTCGCCTGCCGACGGATCGTCCGGCACCCGCTGCGCGGGCACCTGGGCGGAGCCGGCGATCCGGGGCGTCGGCGCGACGACTGGCGAGCCGTCGCCGGCGGAGTCGAGGCCGGTGGCCGGCGGGTCGGTGGCGTCGCCGGTGGACGCGGACGCCGGGGTCGGTGCGGCGGACGTCGGAGTCGGTGGGGCGGACGTCGGAGTCGGTGCGGCGGACGTCGGCGTCGGTGCGGCGGACGTCGGCGCGGCGAGGGCGGACGCCGCCGGGACCGGGTCGGCCGCGCTCGGGGTGGCCGGGTCCGGGGTGTCGGGACGCGGGCTGGCAGCATCCGGGGTGGTCGGGGCGGGCACCGCGGTGCCCGGGACGGCCGTGTCCGGTCCGGTGCTCGCCTCGGCCATGGCGCCCGGGGCGGCCGAGTCCGGCGGGGACGCCAGGAGGCCGGCGGGCGCGGGACGGGTTGCCGCGAGGTCGCCCGCCGGTGCCGAGCCGGGCGTCGGAGGGTCGGCGTCGTGGGCGGGGCGGGTCGACCGGTCGTCGGCGCTCTGTGCGGCGGGGTGCGTCGCGAGGTCGGCGGCCGGCGCGGGATCGGGTGTCAGGCCGGCGGCCGGGGCGGCGTCGCGCGGCGGCCGGTCGGTGTCGGCGGCCGGGACCGGGCGGTCGGCGGCCGCGAAGGCGGACCAACTGGACGGCGGGACGGTCGCTCCGGGGCGCCGTCGGTCGAGCGGCGGCGCGGCCTCCGCCGGGGCGCCGGCCCGGTAGGTGGTGGCGGTGGCGGGCGGCCCGGGAAGCTCCGCGCCGGCCGGCGGCGGCACGGCCGAGCCGGCCACGCTGACCCGGGCCCGTGCCACGGCCACCGGCGCCGCCGGGCGCTCGTCGACGTCACCGACGGGGTCGGACGTGGATCCCGGGTGGACCGTCTCCGCCGGAACCTCGTGCTCGCCCATCTCGCCCTCCGCACCCACGCTCGCCCCCGACCGTGGCGCCGGCCGGAAGTGCCTGGATCTCACCGTGCCACATTCCGGCCCGGGAACACAGTCGGAGCGGACGGTTGGGTCAGCCGGTGCTGGTCGGGCTCGCGGAGATGCCGCCGGCCGCGCTGCCGGTCGGCTTCGCGGCGCTCTCGGTCGGCTTCGCCGCGCTGCTCGACGGCGCGGCGGCGCTCTCGGTCGGTTTCGCGGCACTCTCGGTCGGCTTCGCCGAGGTCGTGCTCGGCTCCGCGGCGGGCGTGCGGCTCGGCGACGGGCTGGGTGACTCGGACGGGCTCGGCGTCGTCGTCGGCGTGGTGCTCGGCGTCGGCGTGGGAGTCGCGCTGGGCCCGCTCGGCGTCGGCTTCGGCGTGCCCGAGGGCTTCGGCGTCCCGGTCCTGGTCGGCTTCGGCGTCGGCTTGGGCGTCGGCTTCGACGTGGGCGGGTTGGTCGGCACGGTGGGGGCCGCCACGGGTGTGGCCGGCGCCGGCACGGCGCCGACCACCCGGGTCGCGGCATAGAGCCGGGACCAGCGGACCACGGAGATCTTCACCACGTCGCCGGTGCGGGGCGCCTCGACCATCTTGCCGTTGCCGATGTACATGGCCACATGGTGGATGCTGTTCCAGTTGCCGCTCGACGCGAAGAAGAGCAGGTCGCCCGGGAGCAGCGCGTTCGGGCTGACGGTGCGGGACCGGGTCGCGAAGTATTGATCCCGGGAGACGCGCGGCAGGCCCCGGTAGCCGGCCGCCTGGTAGGAGGCGAGCATCAGGCCCGAGCAGTCGAACCGGTCCGGCCCTTCGGCCGCCCAGAGGTAGGGGTCGCCGAGCTGGGCCAGGGCGTAGCGCACGGCGTCGAGTGCCCGAGGGTCGGCGACCAGGCCGTTGATGCTCTGGTTGACGACGTACGGGTTGCCGCGCTGCTGCTCGGCGGCGTCCTCCCGGCGCTCGATGACGAGCAGCCTGGCGGCGTTGTCCCGGCGCAGCTTGAGCAGCGCCGCCTCCTGCTTGTGCAGGTCCGCCCCGACGCGGGTGAACTCGGCGGCCTTCTCGGTGACCCGCCGCTGGACGGAGGCGTGCGCCTCGCGGACCACCCGTTCGTCGTCGGTGGCGCGAAGCAGCTCACCGGTCACCGACGTGCTGGCGCCCTCGGCCCTGTCGCCCCGGGTGATGCGCTGGAGGTCGCTGAACTGGCGCAGGCTGGTGCCGAACTCGCCGGGCGGCAGCGCGGCGTCGGCCTTGACCGCGTCGGCGGCGGCGCTCTTGGCGTTCTCCTGGGCCCGCGCGAGCGCGGCCTGGGCCTCCGCGAGCCGGCCGGCGGCGACGGTCAGCTCGGCCTGCGCCGCGTCGCGCTCGCCCTTGATCCGCAGGAGGTCGTCGCCGAGTTGGGCGACACGTGCGTCGACCTGGTTGATCTGCGCGATCAACGGTCCGTCGGTCGGGCTGGCCACGCCGGTCGTGGCGCCGGCCGTCCCGCCCGGGGCTGTGGCGCCGGGGACGGTGCCCGCGCCGGTGGGAAGCTGGAGCGTGCCGGTGACCTGCGGGCGGGAGCCGGAGCTGGGCACGGTGTCGGGCAGCGGATCGGCCCAGGCGGGGGTGGCGAGCGCCGCGGCCGCGACCGCCCCCAGCAGGGCGGACCAGAGCGCCGGGCGAAGCACCGGTGAGATCACCGGTGATCGGCCTCGTCGCCGCCGGGCCTTGGTGCTGTCGACCATTCCGCTCCCCGTCCGGTCTGGTGCGCGCCACGCGTCGTGGGCGTGATGAGACAGGGCGGCCCTGGTGTGTGTTCCGCCCCACTCTTGTCTTACCTCACCGACGCAGCGATGTCGATGTGCGGAGGGTGACCGGCGGTGAACTGGATCGCTGCGGTCGACCGCGTCGGCGGTCCCGCCGACCCGCGACGTACGCTCGATCGGGACCCCCAGGTGGAAGGACGTGGCTTTCGGATGGACGCCGGACTCAAGCGGGAGCTCGAAGCGAAGGTCTACGCGGGGGAGCGGCTGACCCGCGAGGACGGGGTCGCGCTCTATGCGAGCGACGACCTGACCTGGCTGGGCCGGCTGGCCCACCACAAGCGCACCGAGATCAACGGCGACCGGGTGATGTTCAACGTCAACCGGCACCTCAACCTGACGAACGTCTGCTCCGCGTCGTGCGCGTACTGCTCGTTCCAGCGCAAGCCGGGCGAGAAGGACGCGTACACGATGCGGATCGACGAGGCGGTCCGCAAGGCCAAGGAGATGGAGGACGAGCAGCTCACCGAGCTGCACATCGTCAACGGCCTGCACCCGACGCTGCCCTGGCGCTACTACCCCAAGGTGCTGCGCGAGCTGAAGGCCGCGCTGCCGAAGGTCAACCTCAAGGCGTTCACGGCTACCGAGGTGCAGTGGTTCGAGAAGATCAGCGGGCTCAGCGCCGACGCGATCCTCGACGAGCTGATGGATGCCGGGCTGGAGTCGCTGACCGGCGGCGGCGCGGAGATCTTCGACTGGGAGGTCCGCCAGCACATCGTCGACCACGCCTGCCACTGGGAGGACTGGTCGCGGATCCACGCGCTGGCTCACGCCAAGGGCATGAAGACGCCGGCGACCATGCTCTACGGCCACATCGAGGAGCCCCGGCACCGGGTCGACCACGTGCTGCGGCTGCGCGAGCTGCAGGACGAGACCGGCGGCTTCCAGGTCTTCATCCCGCTGCGCTACCAGCACGACTTCGTCGACTCGGCGGACGGCAAGGTCCGCAACCGGATCCAGGCCCGCACCACCATGGCCTCGCCGGCCGAGTCGCTCAAGACGTTCGCGGTCTCCCGGCTGCTGTTCGACAACGTGCCGCACGTGAAGTGCTTCTGGGTCATGCACGGGCTCTCGGTGGCCCAGCTCTCGCTCAACTTCGGCGTGGACGACCTGGACGGCTCGGTCGTGGAATACAAGATCACTCACGACGCCGACTCGTACGGCACGCCGAACACCATGCACCGCGACGACCTGCTCCACCTGATCTGGGACGCGGGCTTCCGCCCGGTGGAGCGGAACACCCGCTACGAGACCGTCCGCGAGTACGACGCCGCGCCGTCGATGGCCGAGCGTCGCTCCGAGCCGCAGCAGGTCTGGGCCTGACCCCGACGATGGCCACGGAGGAGCAGCAGCGCGCCTTCCCCCGGCGGGACGCCGAGGGACGCATCCTCACCCTGGGCGACCTGCTCGGCGTGACGCTCGCCGGGCTGGTGATCGGGGTGCTCGCGCTGCTGCTCTTCGAGTGGGCGTTCGCCGCCGTGGGCGCCGGCGGGTTCGGGCGGACCAACGGTTGGCTGGCGGTGATCCTGCCGCTCTGGCTCTTCTGGGACGACTTCCGGGCCTGGGAGTTCGGCGCCGCCCGGGTGCTGGCCGCGCTGGTCGGCATCGGGGTCGGCGTCCTGGCCGGGCTGCTGGCGGCCGGGCTGGCCGCCGGGCTGCCGGCGCTGTTCACCGGCGCGCTGGCGGCGGCGGTGTTCACCGTGGTCTACGCGGTGATCTGGTTTCATGGCGTGCACTGGCTGGCCCGGCGTACGGGCTGAGGCACGGAGAGAGTGGGAATGCGGGCATGAGCGCGGCGGTCAAGTACACGCTGGGCCGGGTGGGGCTGTTCGTCGGTGTGCTGGCGGCCCTCTGGTTCGTCGAGATGAACATGTTCCTCCGGCTGATGCTGGCGCTCGTCGCCTCCGCAGCGCTGTCGTTCTTCCTGCTCAAGGGCTGGCGGGACGAGATGGCCGGGGAGATGGCCGAGGCGTCGGAACGGCGGCGCGCGGAGAAGGACCGGCTGCGTTCCGCGCTGGCCGGCGACGACCAGCCCGAGCCGGGAGAGAACCGAGGCTGAGGTGGTGAGAAGGGGCCCCTTCTCTACGCCAGGCGTTAAGAAGGGGCCCCTCCTTTCACCAGTTGGTGGAGCCGGGGACCACCGGCCACCGCCGGTCGGTTGGCTTGATGAGGTACGTGATGCCGCCGGAGCCGGAGGCGACCGTGCCGTTGGCCCGGTACCGCTTGGTCCGCAACCAGATCTGCTCGAACTGCTCGCGCTGGTAGACGTTGCGGACCGCGTCGTTCGACGACGACGCCGGGTCGTTGACGATCACGTCACCGTCGGCGGTGAAGCCGACGATCACGAACAGGTGCCCGGAGGTGCCGTAGTTGGCCCCGTCCAACTCCTCGGCCAGGAACGACTGTGACGTGACCACCGGGATGCCGGCCTTGACGAACCGCTCCGCCTCGTCCAGCGAGTGCAGCCGGGTGACCCGCGCCTCCAGGCCGGGGAAGCCGGCCGCGTACGCGGTGTTGAACGGCCAGTTGCCGGCGCCCTCGTACTCGTGGTCGTAGGTCATCCG
Organism: Micromonospora sp. WMMD980; assembly: GCF_029626035.1. Taxonomy (NCBI): domain Bacteria; kingdom Bacillati; phylum Actinomycetota; class Actinomycetes; order Micromonosporales; family Micromonosporaceae; genus Micromonospora; species Micromonospora sp. WMMD980. The sequence goes on along the minus strand of NZ_JARUBE010000003.1, from coordinate 5,025,394 downwards.
GGCGGCGTGGTCGACGGTCGGGTCGGCGTAGGAGGGGTCGACCCAGGCGGTGTCCTCGGTCGAGGGCTTGCGGCCCCAGTACTCGACGACCATCTCGGTGGACGTGGGCGAGCACCAGGCCTCGCCGCCGCCGTCGTACTCCGGGTACTCGCCGGTGTGGACGTTCTGCGAGTAGCGGGGCACGGCCAGCTCGGTGCCCCAGGCGATGCCGCCCCGGCTGGGCGTGACGGTGAACCGGTCGGGCACGTTCGAGGCCATCGCGCCGAGCATCCGCACCTGCGGCGCGGCGGCCTGGCCGGGCGCGCGGTAGAGCGTCAGCCGGAGCTGGTACGAGCGCAGCAGCACCCCGGCCGCGGCGTCGTCGATGGAGAACGTGTCGGTCCAGATGCTCGACCACGGGTCACCCTGGCCGTCCAGGGTGGACCGCTTGATGTCCTGGTCGCCGGAGGCCCAGCGGCCCATCACGTACCACGGGGTGTGTTCCCCGGTGGTGTAGGTGCCGTTCAGCTCGACCTGGATCCAGGTGCCGGCCGGGGTGCTGGCGTTCCAGGACGCCACCAGTTCGGTGGCGTCGAACCCGATCCGCCGCTCGGGCGAGGTCCAGGTGGCGTACTCCCAGGTGCGGGTGGTGCCGGTGTGCTCGTCGGTGAACTCGGTGGTGCCGGCGGGCCGGCCGATGGTCAGTGCGGGGTGCCGGCCCGGCAGGGCGCGGGTGCCCTGGTGCGAGCCGCCGCGCCAGTCGGGATAGCGGGAGAACTCCTGGAAGGTGATCTGTTCGTCGTGCGTGACGCCCGGCCGGTGGCCGTGCGCCTGGGCGGGTGCGGTGGTGCCGAGGAGGGTGAGCGCGGTCAGGCCGGCGAGGGCGGCCGTACGCAGGGATCGTCCGAACATGGCAGCTCCACTCAGGAGACGGCATCGTTGCCGTTCACTGTCGCGCTTGGCGGGAAGTTTCGCCAGATGTTCTGGCTTGGAAAATGATTGCCGGCGTGAGGATCCGGCCGGGATGGACTCGAAGAAAGATGAATGTTGATATGACCATGTGACTCCTGGTGAAGTGTGCGGACAACGGGATCTCCCCGTACCCCGAGGAGGTTGTCCATGGCCCTCCGCTCGCTCCCGCCCCGCCGGCGGCTGGCGCTCGTCGCCGCCGTCGGCCTGACCCTCGTCGTCACCGCCGCCGCGCCGGCCGCCGCCCGCCCCGCCCCGGACCGGGCCGGTGAGCCGACCGCCGTCGCCTACCGGGTGCTCGGCCCCCGGACCGTCGCCGACCGCACCGCCGTCGCCCGCACCGGCGCCGCGATCGACTACTCCGAACACGGTGTGCTGCACGTCACGGCGACCACCGCCGAGGCCACCGCGATCACCCGGCTCGGCTTCCGGCTGGAGAAGGACGCCGCGCCGGCGCCGACCGGTGGCGCGACCACGTACGCCTTCCCGCCCGCCGACTCCAACTACCACGACTACGCCGAGCTGACCGCGGTGGTGAACAAGGTGGTCGCCGACCACCCGTCGATCGCCCGGAAGCTCAGCATCGGCACGTCCTACCAGGGTCGGGACCTGATGGCCGTGAAGATCTCCGACAACGTCGGCACCGACGAGAACGAGCCGGAGATCCTGTTCAACGCGCAGCAGCACGCCCGCGAGCACCTGACCGTCGAGATGGCGATCTACCTGCTCAACCTCTTCACCGACAACTACGGCAGCGACTCCCGGATCACCAACATCGTCAACTCCCGGGAGATCTGGATCGTGCCGACCGTCAACCCGGACGGCAGCGAGTACGACATCGCCACCGGCTCCTACCGCTCCTGGCGGAAGAACCGGCAGCCCAACAGCGGCTCCTCGTACGTCGGCACCGACCTGAACCGCAACTGGGGCTACCAGTGGGGCTGCTGCGGCGGCTCGTCCAGCTCGAAGTCGTCGGACACCTACCGTGGCCCGTCCGCCTTCTCCGCCCCGGAGACCGCCGCGCTGCGCAACTTCGTCAACAGCCGGGTCGTCGGCGGGGTGCAGCAGATCAAGGCGAACATCGACTTCCACACCTATTCCCAGCTGGTGCTCTGGCCGTACGGCTACACGTACAGCAACACCGCGACCGGGATGAGCACCGACCAGTACAACACCTTCGCCACCATCGGCCGACAGATGGCGGCGACCAACGGCTACACCCCGGAGCAGTCCAGCGACCTCTACATCGCCGACGGCACCAGCATCGACTGGATGTGGGGCACCCACAAGATCTGGGCGTACACCTTCGAGATGTACCCCGGCTCGGCCTCCGGCGGCGGGTTCTACCCGCCCGACGAGGTGATCCCGGCGCAGACCTCGCGCAACCGGGACGCCGTGCTCCTGCTGTCCGAGTACGCCGACTGCCCCTACCGGGCGATCAACAAGCAGAGCCAGTACTGCTGACCTCACCACCGGAGTGGGGACCCCGGTTCCACCCCCGCCGGGGTCCCCACCCACCCTCCCGTCCGAGCGATCTCCGCTGGTCGTGCGCTACCGTGGCACCGACCGTGCCACAGCGAAGCCGGTGCGAAACCGGCGCTGTCCCGCAACTGTGATGCCCCGTACGCGCGGTGTCGGCCTCCCGCCGGCACCGACGGACGTGGGACGAGCCAGGTCGCCTGCGGCCCGGTCGCGACATGCGCTCTCGAGGAAGGGCGCCTCGCGGACGGGCCTTCCACCTGTCGGCGAAGCACCACGCTCCTCGACCGACAGGAGGACCTGTGACCCGACGTACCCCCCGGCTTTTCGCCGCCGCGCTCGCGGCCGGCGCGCTGCTTCTCGGCGGCTGCGCCGAGAAGACCTCGAACGACACCCCCGCCACCGGCGCCTCCGGCGGCGCCTTCCCGGTCAGCGTCGGCAACCTGACCCTGGAGAAGCGTCCCGAGAAGATCGTCTCGCTCTCGCCCACCTCGACCGAGATGCTGTTCGCCGTCGGCGCCGGCAAGCAGGTCACCGCCGTGGATGACCAGTCGAACTACCCGGCGGACGCGCCGAAGAGCGACCTCTCCGGCTACCAGCCGAACGCCGAGGCGATCGCCGCGAAGAGCCCCGACCTCGTGGTGATCGCCAACGACACCAACAAGATCGCCAGCCAGCTCGTCGCGTTGAAGATCCCGGTCCTGCTCGCCCCGGCCGCGGCCACCCTCGACGACACCTACCGGCAGCTCACCGACCTGGGCAAGCTCACCGGCCACCCGGCCGAGGCGGACGCCGTGGTGCGGAAGATGAAGGACGACATCACGGCGATCACCAAGGACCTGCCCAAGCGCGCCGAGAAGCTGACCTACTACCACGAGCTGGGCCCGGAGCTGTACAGCGCCACCAGCAAGACCTTCATCGGCACCATTTACGCCCTCGCGGGGCTGGAGAACATCGCCGACCCGGCCGACGCCGGTGGCAAGAGCGGCGGCTACCCGCAGCTCTCCCAGGAGGTCATCGTCAAGGCCAACCCCGACTTCGTCTTCCTGGCCGACACCAAGTGCTGCCAGCAGAGCGCCGACACGGTCAAGGCGCGCAGCGGCTGGGCCGGTGTCACCGCCGTCAAGAACAACCAGGTCGTGGCGCTCGACGACGACGTCGCCTCGCGCTGGGGCCCGCGCGTGGTCGACCTGCTCAAGGTGATCGTCGACGCCACCGCCAAGGTCCCGGCCTGACCGTGACCGTACGACCGGTGGACCCCGTGCCGGCCGGGACGCCCGACGCGTCCCGGCCGGCCAGCCGGCTGCCCGGACCCCGTCGGGGCGCGGCCCACGCCGACGCCCCGGCCCGGCCCGCCGGGCTGCGCAAGCGCTGGCTGTTCGCCGGCCTGGTGGCGGTGCTCGTCGCGCTGGTGGCCGGCGTCTCCTTCGGCCCGGTCAGCCTGCCGCCCGGCAGCGTCGCGGCCGAACTGCTCAACCTGCTGCCCGGGGTGCACCTGGAGAGCGGGCTCACCGAGCGGGAGGTCGCCATCGTCACCGAACTGCGCCTGCCCCGGGTGGTCCTCGGCCTGCTCGTCGGCGCGCTGCTCGCCCTGGCCGGCGGCTGCTACCAGGGCGTCTTCCGCAACCCGCTGGCCGACCCGTACCTGCTCGGGGTGGCCGCCGGGGCCGGGTTCGCGGTCACCGTGGCGATCGTGCTCGGCGCCGGGGCCGGCGGGGCGCTCACCGGCCTGCCGGTCACCATCCCGCTCGCCGCGTTCGTCGGCTCGCTCGGCGCGGTCGTGCTGACCTACCTGCTCGGCGTCGCCGGCGGGCGGGACCGCTCCCCGGCCGCGCTGATCCTGGCCGGGGTGGCGGTCTCGGCGTTCTTCTCCGCCGGGCAGACCTATTTGCTGCAACAGCACTCGGACAGCATCCAGCAGGTCTACTCCTGGCTGCTCGGCCGGCTGGCCACCGCCGGGTGGCACGACGTGCTGCTGGTTCTGCCCTACTTCGCGCTCACCGCCGTGGTGGTGCTGGCGCACCGGCGCGAGCTGGACGTGCTCGCCGTCGGCGACGACGAGGCCACCAGCCTCGGGCTGCACCCGCAGCGCTCCCGCTACCTGCTGATCGTCGCCGCCTCGCTGGGCACCGCCGCCGCCGTCTCCGCCTCCGGCCTGATCGGCTTCGTCGGCATCATCGTGCCGCACACCGTCCGGCTGCTCGCCGGCGCCAGCCACCGGGTGATCCTGCCGCTGTCCATGCTCTTCGGCGGTGCGTTCCTCGCGCTGACCGACGTGGTGGCCCGCACCGCCGCCGCTCCGGCCGAGATCCCGATCGGCGTGGTCACCGCGGTGCTCGGCGGCCCGTTCTTCGTGCTGATCCTGCGTACCGCCCGCGGGATGCGCGCGTGAGCGCGAGGAGTGAGCCGGGTTTGCGAGCCCCGCAGTCGCACGCCCGGAGGAGCAGCGTGAGCGCGAGGAGTGAGCCGGGGTTGCGAGCCCCGCAGTCGCACGCCGGAGGAGCAGCGTGAGCGCCGCCGTCGAGGTGCGGGACCTGCGGGTGGAACTGGGCGGCAGCCCGGTCCTGGCCGGCGTCGACCTGACCGTCGCGGTGGGCGAGTGGGTCACCGTCATCGGCCCCAACGGCGCCGGCAAGTCGACCCTGCTGCGCGCCGTCGGCGGCCTGCTGCCCGCGCCGGACGCCGTCTCCCTCTTCGGTACGCCGATTCGCGCACTACGCCGGCGCGACCGGGCCCGGGTGGTGGCCACGGTGGCGCAGTCGCCGGTGGTGCCGGCCGGCATGGCGGTCTTCGACTACGTCCTGCTGGGGCGCACCCCCTACATGCCGCCGCTGGGCCGGGAATCCGCCACCGACGTGGCCGCCGTGCGCGAGGTGCTGGATCGGCTGGACCTGGGCGGGTTCGGCCGCCGCGAGCTGGCCACCCTCTCCGGCGGGGAGCGGCAGCGGGTGTTCCTGGCCCGGGCGCTGGCCCAGGGCGCCACCCTGCTGCTGCTCGACGAGCCGACGAGCGCGCTCGACATCGGGCACCAGCAGGAGGTGTTGGAGCTGGTCGACCAGCTCCGCCGCGAGCACGACCTGACCGTGCTGGCGACCATGCACGACCTCTCCATCACCGGCGAGTACGCCGACCGCCTGGTGCTGCTCGCCGACGGCCGGGTGGCCGCCACCGGCCCGCCCGACGAGGTGCTCACCGAGGAGTTGCTGGCCCGCCACTACCGCGCCCACGTCCGGGTGATTCCCGGCCCGCACGGCCCGCACGTCGTTCCCCTCCGCCGCGTGTAAGGCGGAGGCCCCTTCTAGCAGGTGGTGTTAAGCGGGGCCCCCGCCTCTACCAAATGCGTTAAAAGGGGGCCCCTCCTTACACACCTCAGCGGAGGGTGGAGATGGAGAAGAGGGCGCCATCGGGGTCGCGGAGGGCGGCGGAGCGGCCGGCCGGGTTGTCGCGGGGCGGCACGAGGACGGTGCCGCCCAGCTCGGCGGCCCGCGCCGCGGTGGCGTCGGCGTCCTCCACCGCGAAGTAGACCGTCCAGTACGCGGGCAGGTCCTCCGACTGCGGCTCGGCCCGCGCCAGCATGCCGGCGATGATGCGCGCCCCGCAGCGCCACCCGACGTAGGGCACCGACCCGGCCGGCCGGTCCTCGGCGTGCCAACCGAAGACCAGCGCGTAGAACTCCCGCGCCCCCTCCGGGTCGGGGGTGACCAGCTCGTTCCAGCACATCGCGCCGGGCGCGTTGAACAGTTCCGCACCCCGCATCGCCATCGGCTGCCAGACGCTGAAGACCGCGCCGGCCGGGTCGGCGAGCACCGCCATCCGCCCCTGCCCGCTGACGTCGAACGGGGACACCAGCACCTGCCCGCCGGCCGCCTCCACCCGGGTGGCGACCAGGTCGGCGTCGTCGGTCGCCACGTACGTGGACCAGATCGGCACCTGGTCCGGCGTGGCCGGCGGCCCCGCTCCGGCAACGGCCCGGCCGTCCTTGCAGAAGACGGTGTAGCCCCCGGCGTCCGGCACGGTGGAGACCCGCCCGGTCCACCCGAACAGCTCCGGATAGAACCGCTTCGCGTCCTCCAGGCCGGGGGTGGCCAGGTCGGTCCAGCAGGGTGTGCCGGGCTCGACGCCGTTCACGGTGACCCCTCTCGCCGGGGACGGCCCCGCTGGCCCGTCCTGCCGGCATCGTGGCACCGCCGGGTCGGCCACCGGGCCGGAACCGGACAAAAGGTCAGCTGAAGCGGCGTCCCTCGTCCCGCCGGTAGGCCCAGCCGGCGACCCCGGCGAGCACCAGCACCCAGACCACCAGCATGACCAGCGCCTTCGGGTCGGGCTCCCAGCCGGCGACCGCCGCCCACATCAGCTCCACGGCACCCCGGGTCGGCAGGTAGGGGGCGATCGCCTTGACGAAGCCGGGCGCGTCGTCCGGCGCGGAGAGCAGCCCGCCGCCGAACGCCAGCGGGAAGAAGAGCACCTGCGCCACCACGATCGCCGCCTTGCTCGGCAGGGAGTAGCCGATCGCGAGGCCGAGCAGGGTGAACGGCACGGAGATCACGGCGACCGCGACGAGCCCGAGCAGGAACTGCGCCGGGGTCACCCGCGCCGCGGTGGCCACCGCGGCGATCACCACCACCGGCACCATCGACAGGTACGTCAGGACCAGGCCGGCCAGGATCCGCCCGGCCAGCCGTGGCGTGGGCCCGGCCGGCAGCGTCCTGGTGTACGGGTTCCAGGGCTGGTCGCGATCCTCGGCGACGCCCACGCCGTACTGGAAGATGTTTGCGCTCATGGTCGCGAACGTGACCATCGCGGCGGTGGCGTAGGTGGCCGCGGTGACGTCGTCGCCGGCGAACGGCACCACGAAGAAGAGCATCGCGGCGGCGGGGAAGAACGCGCTGCCGACCACCGCCACCGGGATCCGGATGATCTCCAGGAGCTGGTAGCGGGCGTGGACGAGGGCGAGCGGCACGACGGTCTCCTAGGCGGGGGTGGGCGCGGGCCGGTCGCCGGCCGTCATGGCGAGGAACGCCTCCTCCAGCGAGGTGGGGCGCACCTCCAGGTCGCGGAACGTCGCCCCGCTGGCGACCAGGTCCCGCACGAGCTGGTCGGCGTCGGTGGTGAGCAGGTGGACCCGCCCGTCCGCGCGTTCGGTGGCGACCACCCCGGGCAGCGCCGGCAGGTCGTCGGAGACCAGGCTGACCCGGCGTACGCCGACGATGCCGCGGATCGCCGCCACCGAGTCGTCGGCGAGCACCCGGCCGTGGCCGATCACCACGATCCGTTGGGCCAACGCCTCCACCTCTTCCAGGTAGTGGCTGCTCAGCAGCACGGTGCCGCCCTCGGCGTGGAAGCCGCGGATCGACTCCCAGAGCGCGTGTCGTGCCTCCACGTCCAGCCCGGTGGTCGGTTCGTCGAGCACCACCAGCCGGGGCCGGCCGACGAAGGCCAGCGCCACCGCCAGCCGGCGGCGTTGCCCGCCGGAGAGGCCGCCGGTCTGTCGCCGGACCTGGTCGGCGAGGCCGAACCGGTCGAGCAGTTCGCCCCGGGGCACCGGGTCGGGATGGTGCGCGGCGACGAAGTCGACCACCTCGCCGACGCGCAGCGTGCCGGGCAGCCCGGTTTCCTGCGGGGTCACCCCGAGCCGCCGCCGGCTGGCCGGGTCGCGCGGGTCGCCGCCGAGCAGCTCGACCCGGCCGGCGGTCGGGCGACGCAGCCCCACCAGCAGGTTGATCAGCGTGCTCTTGCCGGCGCCGTTCGGGCCGAGCAGGCCGACCAGTTCCCCGGCCCGGACGGTCAGGTCGACACCGTCCAGCGCCAGCACCTCGCCGTAGCGGCGGCTGACCTGTTCGGCGCGGGCCAGGATCATGGCGGGACTCCTCGGACGGCGGCGTGTGCCTCCTCTGTCTACCGTGCCGACGCCACTCGCACCGCCCCCTGCCGGGGTGCGCGCATCACCTAGTACGGCAGCCGCCGTTTGAGATGTTGCTGGTGGGGGTCGGTAGACGAGGTGCGGCCACCGCGTGATCGTCTGTCTGCTGTGGACATAACTTCAGATCTGGCGGTGGCCGCGTGCCACAGCGTAGACCCTGCCCGGTGGCGGCAGGTCCTGGCCGGGGTGTGCGATGCGTTCGCGGGACGGTTCGGGCGGGTGGAGCCGCGGCGGGCGGCGGCGGCGTTCGTGACAGGGCTGCTCACGAATATCGAAATCAAGACGTGTTGGCAGTTGGCGGAGCAGGCCGGGCATGGCCGGCCGGACGCGATGCAGAGGTTGCTGTATCGGGCGAAGTGGGACGCCGACGCGGTGCGTGACGACGTGCGACAGGTCGTCGTCGACCGGCTTGGCGACCCCGACGGGGTCCTCGTCGTTGACGAGACCGGCGATCTGAAAAAAGGTGTGCACACCGTCGGTGTCCAGCGCCAATACACCGGCACCGCCGGGCGGATCGAGAACGCGCAGGTTGGCGTGTTCCTGGCCTACGCGAGCAGACACGGCCACACCCTGATCGACCGCCGGGTCTACCTACCGAAGTCCTGGACCGACGATCGACAGCGGTGTGAGCAGGCCGGCGTCCCGGACGACGTCGCGTTCGCCACCCGATCCGAGCTGGCCGACGACATGATCACCGCCGCTGTTCAAGCCCTGGTCCCGGCCCGATGGGTCGCCGCGGACGAGGCCTACGGCAACAACACTCGGCTGCGGGGTGAACTGCGCAAACTGCGCCTCGGCTACGTCCTGGCGGTCTCCTGCGATCATCTCGTGCCGATCGACGGCGGGAAGACCCGTTGTCGCGCCGACCGGCTGGCCGCCGACCTGCCTGCCACCGCGTGGACCCGGCGCAGTGCCGGCGACGGGTCGAAAGGGCCACGGTTCTACGACTGGGCATGGCTGACCGACGTCGGCGCCGACGGCGACTCGGACGACGACGGCCGGCACAGTCTGCTGATCCGCCGCAACAACACCACCGGTGAGCTGGCCTTCTACCGTTGCTGGACACCCGGCCCGGCCACCCTCGCCCAGCTCGTGCGGGTAGCGGGAGTTCGTTGGGTCGTGGAGGAATCGTTCCAGGCCGGAAAGGGTCAGGTCGGTCTTGACCAGCACCAAGTCCGCCGCTGGACGTCCTGGCACCGGTTCACCACCCTGGCCCTGGCAGCCCTCGCGGTCCTCGCGATCTGCGCCGCCGACGCCCGAACAGCAGACCGTCACGGTCAACCCGACATGATCGAGCTGACCGTCAACGAGATCCGCCGCCTGATCAACATCCTGCTCATCCGGCCGACCCGCAGCATCGCCTACCGTTTGCGCTGGTCAACATGGCGACGCCGACACCAAGCACGAGCCAAACGAGCCCACTACGCCCGCCGCCTCAACCTCGAATTCCCACCATGATCACGAATGGCGGCTGCCGTACTAGTCTGTGGACGCCGTCGACGACGGCGGTAGTTTCCGACCGGACACTGGGGAGGGTCCGTGACCAGTCCGAGCAGGAATCTCGACGTCCAGCCGGAGGCGTTGACGGCGTTCGCCGCCGCCTCCCGGGACCGGGCCGCCCGGTTCCGTGAGCTGCACCGGGTGTTCCGCGACGGGCACGTGGCCCGGCACTCCTTCGGCGTGATGCCCGCGTCGTTCAGCCTGGCCGCCGCCTACGCCGAGCAGTTCGAGGCCTGCCTGCAGGGGCTGGAGGAGGGCGCCGAGGTGATGGCCGACATCGCCGGGGGGATGACCGACACCGCCGACGCCTACACCGGCACCGACGTGGCGACCACCGACATGTTCACGCCGGGCGCCTGAGGGGGCGGAATGAGCACCGAGGCGCTCCAGCGCAACAAGACCTACTTCGAGCAGATCGTGTCGGGCACGCCCGATCCGTTCAAGCCGCTCTCCAACGCGGTGCTGTGGCCGTTCGAGCAGTTGCTGGAGTTGGTCGCCGGTGAGCCGGACGACCTGATGCGGGCCGCCCAGTTGGCGTTGACCACCGGCGAGGCGGTCCGGCAGATCGCCGGTGACCAGGTCGCCGACCGGGCCCGGCTGCGGGGCGCCTGGGACGGCGACGCGGCGGAGAAGTTCCACGCCTCGATGGAGTCCGTCGAGGAGGCGATCGAGGAGCTGGCCACGGGGCTGGACGGCACCAAGGAGGTGCTCGTCGACGCCGCGAACGCCGCGGTCGAGGCGTTCAACCTGCTGGTCGAGCTGATCCTGGAGTTCCTGCTCTGGTTCCTGACCGAGGTGATCATCGCCGCGGTGGCGGCCGCGCTCAGCGCCGGGGTGACCCTGGCGGCCACCGTGGTGCGGGTGCTGGCCCGGCTGGCCACCACGGTCGGCCGCATGGTCAAGATCGTGGCGCGCTTCGCGGAGATCCTCACCAAGCTGGTCACCAAGCTGGAGAAGGTCGCCGAGCTGCTGACCCGCTACCGCAAGCTGGTGATGGAGCTGCGCAAGGCCAAGAAGGCGTACAAGGCGTGGAACAAGTCCGGCTACACGAAGGAGGCGTTCGCGTTCAAGATGAAACGCACCGCCATCCTGTTCCCCGGGAAGTTCGCCATCAACCAGGCGTCCCCGGTCAACATCCCGGGCATCGGCGGCGCGCTGCTCGACACCGGGGTCGGCCTGCACGACGTCTCCGACGGCAACAAGGATCGCAACTACCTGGTGGACGGCACCTACCGCGAGGATCTCGGCCCCTACACCAGGGGCGTGCAGAACGTGTTCGACTCGATCGTGAACTGAGAGGCAGCCATGACGTTCCCGGCCCTGGACCGGATCGAGGCGCTGGCCCGCAACCTGGACGGGTGGCAGCGTGAGCTCGGCGCGCGGATGGCCGAGCTGGAGCAGAGCAGCGCCGAGGGCGCGAGCGACTCCGGCCTGGTCACCGTCGTGGCCGCCGCCGACGGCACGATCCTCTCCACCGACATCAACGCGCGGGCCATGCGGTTCGACTCCTACACACTGGCCGAGGAGTTCACCGCCGCGGCCAACCGGGCACAGGAGGCCGCGGCCGCCCGGGTGCGCGAGATCGTCGGCGAGGTGATGGGCAACGCACCGGCCGCGGAGCGCCGCGCCGACGACGGCTACGGCCACGACCGATACTGAGCCGATGGACGAGTCCAGATACCGCGAGGCGATCGGCCGGCTCGTCGAGCCGGGCGAGCGCGTGCTGGCCCAGGCCGAGGCCGACGTCGGCGGCGGCCTCACCCCGCCACCGCCGCCCGAGCCGGCGTCGACCGCCGAACCGGGCCGGCGCACCGTCGGCTCGGTGCTGCTGAACGTGCTCCTGCCACTGGCCACCTGGGAGCGCGGTGACCGCCTCGTCGACCTGGTCGGGTGGGGGATCGCCGGTCGCGGCGCGCCCGGCTCGGCCGCGTCCCGGCTGCACCGGGCGCTGACCCCGCCGGGGGCCGACCTCAAGGTCCGGGAAACCCTGCTCGCGGTGACCGACCGGCGGTTGCTGGTCTGCCGCACCGGCGGGGTCACCCTGCTGGCCGGGCGGGAGGCCGAGGAGCGGGCGCTGGCCGAGACCGGGCTGGTCTGGTCGGCGTCCCGGGCGGACGTCGCGTCCGCCCGGGTCGGCTGGCACCGGCTCAACCCGAAGCGGCTCCGGATCGACTTCACCGACGGGTCCTGGCTCGCCTTCACCGTGCCGATCGCCGAGTCGGGCGCGCCGCTGCGCGCCGTCGCCACCGCGCTCCTGGCCTGACCGTCACCGCGCTCGCGCCCGGGCCGACGTCGGGTCGGCTCGCACCGACGCCCGCTCGGCGCCCCGCCCGGTCCGTCCGGCGCCGCAGGGCTCCACCCGGCCCGGCGTCCGCCCGGCCGGGGCCGGTCAGCCGGCGAGCGGAGCGGGCAGCGGCTCGCGGTGGAGCACCGCCAGCCGGGAGACCGCCCGGGTCAGCACCACGTAGAGGCGGTGCAGACCGCGCGGCTCGGCGGCCACGATCGCGGCCGGCTCGACGACCACCACGTGGTCGTACTCCAGGCCCTTGACCAGCGTCGCCGGCACCACGGTGACCCGCGTCGCGGCCTCGACGTCGTCGGCGGTCGCGGTCGCCACGCCCGCCTCGGCGAGCGCCGCGCGGAGCCGCTCCACCGCGTCGTCGGCCGCGATCACACCTACCGAGCCGTCGTACGCCAGCGCCGCCCGCACCTCGGCCACCGTGGCGGCCGTCAGGTCCTCGGCGGTACGCACGTCGAGCGCCCCGTCGTGGCGCAGCGACCGGGCCGCGGGCACGTCGACGGCGAGCGCGGGCAGCAGCCGGTTCGCGAACGCCACCACGGCGGCCGGGACCCGGAAGCCGACGCTCAACGGCACCACCGCCGCGTCCGGCTTGCCGAGGTGGGTCAGGGACGCGCGCCAGTCCGTGGCCGCCCACGGCGCGGTGCCCTGGGCCAGGTCGCCGAGGAGCGTGATCGAGCCGTGCTCGCTGCGGCGGGCGATGGCCCGGCACTGCATCGGAGAGAGGTCCTGCGCCTCGTCGACCACCACGTGGCCGAAGCCGCCGGGCCGTTCCAGCAGCCCGGCGACCTCGTCGATGAGCACCGCGTCCGCGGCGCTCCAGCGGGTCGCCTTCGGGGTACGCCCGACCTTGCCGGCCCGGAACAACTCCTGCTCCTCGGCGGTGAGCAACCCGTCGGCGGCCGCGGCGAGCGCCTCGGCGTCGGTGCGCAGGAGGTGCACCAGGCCGTCCGGGGTGAGCGCCGGCCAGACCGAGTCGAGCAGGTCGGTGACCGGCTTGATCCGGCTCATCCGACGCAGCCAGGCGTCGGACGGCGACTCGGCGCGGCGGGCCTCGGCCTGGCGTTGCAGCAGCCCCACCACCCGGGCCCGGACCCGGTCCCGGCCGGTGGCGTAGGGCACGCCCTCGGCGCGGGTCTCGGCGACCACCCGGTGCAGCGGGTCGAGGCCGATCCGCCAGCGGAACGAGCCGTCCGAAACCATGATCGGCTCGGTCGGCGTACCGATGTGGGCGTCGACGGCCCGGCGCAGCACCTCGGCCATCCGGACGTCGTGCTTGAGCGCGGCGGCGGCCGGCTCGTCGACCGCGCGAACCGGCACCCGGGCGACCAGGTCCTCCACCGTCGCCTGCTCGACCTCGACCTCGCCGAGCGCGGGCAGCACCGCCGCGATGTACGACAGGAACGCGCGGTTCGGCCCGACGATCAGCACGCCCGAGCGGCGCAGCCGCTCCCGGTGCAGGTAGAGCAGGTAGGCGGCGCGGTGCAGGCCGACCGCCGTCTTGCCGGTGCCCGGCGCGCCCTGCACGCAGATCGAATCGGCCAGGTCGGCCCGGACCAACTCGTCCTGCTCGGGCTGGATGGTGGCGACGATGTCCCGCATCGGGCCGACGCGGGGGCGTTCGATCTCGGCGGTGAGGATCCGGCTGGCGGTGCCGAGTTCCTCGCCCCGGTCGAGGTGCTCGTCCTCGAAACTGGTCAGCGCGCCGGCGCTGAACCCGAACCGCCGTCGGATCCGCACGCTCTGCGGGTCCTTGACGCTGGCCTGGTAGAACTTTCGCGAGAGGGGTGCCCGCCAGTCGAGCACCATCGGCTCGCCGGCCACGTCGGTGACGTGCCGCCGACCTACGTGGAACCTGTCCTCGTCGATGTCGAGCCTGCCGAAGAAGAGCGGGGTGTCGGGGCTGTCCGCCAGTTCGGCGATCCGCCGGGCCAGGTGCCGCCCGAGCGTCTCCGCCGCGTACGCGTCGCCGGCGACCTGATCCCCGGTCGAGAACAGTTGCTCGGCGTGCTCCCGCATTCGCCGGAGCGCTTCGCGGGAGGCTTCCAGATGCACTCGCTCGGCGGCGAGTTCGTCTTTCAGTGCGGGCACGTGGATTTCCTTCAGGGAATCTCAGCTGCTGCTCGCTCGCGTATCCGGGGGCAACCCGGCGCGTCGGGACGTCCGCTGCGGTGCCTGTCTCACCTCGGCCGTCAAGCGGCCCACCACTTTACCCGCCGGTGCGGGCCGGTCCACCTCATTTACGGCAGGCGGGTACCGGGAGCCTGTGACGACGCTCCCGGTACCCGGCTGACAAGCTGGTCAGATCACCTTGACCTTGGTGCTCACCGCGGTCTGGTAGAAGTCGGGCTGGCTGGCGAAGCGCGCCCGCCAGAATCCGGACTGCGTCGACGGGATGGTGGCGTCGAACTCGTAGCTCCAGTCCGTCTCGACCACGCGGACCGTCGTCCAGGGTGCCTTGCCGTCGGGCGAGTACTGGATGTCGACCATCGCCGTCTGGGGCGAGAACGGGCTGAACTCCATACGCCCGCTGACCGAGACGCCGGTGCCGTCGGCGGTGCGGGCGGCGGAGAACGACGAGAACGAGACCGGCTGGAGCACCGTGATGGTTCCGGTCTGCGCGCTCGGCGAGGCGATGAACGGATCCTCCGAACTCACACTGACCCGGTAGAAGCCGGTCTGGTAGGGCGCGACCTCGATCTGGTAGCGGCCTTCGGCGTCGGTCGTCGGGTAGTCCGACCAGGGGCACGTCGACTCGTCGTAGCAGAACAGCACGCCGAACTGCTTGTTGGCGAAGGGCCGCCAGCCGTCCGGCGCACGCCAGGTGAGCTGGCCGGTCAGGGTGACCGTCTCGCCGGCCTTGATCTTGGCCCGGCTCGCCGTGACGGTGGCCCGGGCGGAGGCCGGGGAGATGCCGACCGGCAGCTCGGCGGAGTTGCCGCTCAGGTAGCCGAGGTGGTCGTTGTCGTAGGAGTAGTAGGCGTAGACGGACCCGGCGGCGTCGAGGTGCAGCGGCCCCGAGAACGTGCCGTCGGCAAGCGTGGTGGCCGCGCCGAAGTCGCCGGGATACGACGAGAGGTTGACCGGGAAGCCGGCCAGCGGCTCGATGTGGCCGTCGCCGGGCCAGCGGCCGAGCAGGCGCCCGCTGAGCGTGACCTCGCGCCGGGCGTAGGTCAGGGTCGCCGGCTTGGCGACGACGCGGTCGAACGACGTGGCCACGAAGTAGGCCAGACTGCCGGCATCGGGCCGCGACGCGCGCTGGCCGTCGTTGTCGGTGACCTCGATGTCGACCCGGTAGCCGCCCAGTTGGGCCAGCTGGAACCGGTCGGTGGTGAACCAGGTGCTGGTGGCCCCGTCGTTCGACTCGATCTCGAAGCCGTCGGTGTTCGCGACCTCCTGCTGCGTCGCGTAGGACACGATGCGGGCGCGGATCGAGGCGACGCCACTGTCGGACGTCACCGAGACCCGCAGGCGGCCCAGGTCGTTGTCGATGCTGTTGGCCCAGTTGACGACGGGTGGATCGGCGGCCGAGGCCGGCGCCGAGAGCCCGGTCGCGCCGACCATCGCCGCGATCGCCGCGACAAGTGCCATCCGGAAACGCCCCACAGGTTCCTCCCCCATGGATGCAGTCGCGCAGATTCTGGGCTCGGCCCGCGCATCACGATGCCCCGTGAACCGGCGCGTGCCGTTGGCGCGGCCGAACGGGTGGTCGGTCCCGCCGAACGTGGCGGTCGGCACGGAGCTTCGCCCCCGTCGACAACCCGTTCGGCCGTCGCCGCGACCTCGCCCGCCGGTGGGGCCCGTCCCGCCGGGGAGGTCCGGGCGGCAATCATGGAGGCATGACCGAGGAGCGTTCCGAGAGGCACCGGGTGACGATCAGCGACCCGCAGGTGATGCGGGCGCTCGCCCATCCCGCCCGCATGGCGATCATGGAACATCTTGGCGCCGGGGAGGGGGGCGCGACCGCCACCGAGTGCGCCGAGATCGCCGGCCTCTCGCCGAGCGCCACCAGCTACCACCTGCGGGAGTTGGCGAAGTTCGGTCTGGTGCGGGAGGCGGCCGGGCGGGGTGACGCGCGGGAGCGGGTGTGGCAGGCGGTGAACGCGTCGTACTCCGTCGAGGCGGGGCCGGACGCCGATCCGGAGACGCACGCCGCGGAGGCGGCCCTGGTGGAGGCGCATCTGGTGCGGGACGCGCAGCGGGTCCGGGACTGGATGCGTCGGGCCCCGGACGAGCCCCGGGAGTGGTACGAGTCGACCTGGTTCAGCGACAGCGTGCTGCTGTTGACGGCCGAGGAGTTGGCCGAGCTGAACGAGGCGGTCCGGGCGTTGACGTCGCCGTACCGGCAGCGGGTGCGGACCGATCCGCCGGCGGGGGCGCGCAAGGTGGCGGTGCAGTACCGGGCGATGCCCATTGACTGACGTGGGTTGCGCGCACCAGGTGTGAAGGATTATTTTCGAAATATGTCCTTCACATCTGGTGCGTCGCGCTGGCCGGACGTCTGGCTCGCCACCACCGCCCGGGGTCTGTCGAGCTGCGGTGACTTCCTGGCCGCCACCGCACTGACGCTGGCGCTCCAGTCCGCCGGCGCGGGCGGCCTCGCCGTCTCCGGGCTGCTGCTCGCCGCGACACTGCCGCTGGTCGCGCTCGCCCCGCTGACCGGCCGGCTGGCCGACCGGGTGGACAGCAGGGTGCTGCTGGTCGCCACCGGCCTGGGGCAGGCCGCGATCTGCGTGGCGCTGGCGTACGCGACGGACCCGGTCCTGGTCATGGCGCTGGTGGCGCTGTTGGCGATCGGGCTGGCGATCACCCAGCCGGTGCTCGCCGCGCTGGTGCCGGTGATGGTCCGGGCCGAGGACCTGCCCCGGGCCGGCGCGCTCAACCAGACCGCCGGCACGCTTGGCGCGCTGGCCGGGCCCGCGCTGGCCGGGCTGCTCGTCGGGCAGTACGGCACCCGGGTGCCGCTGCTCGTCGCCGCGGTCAGCTACCTCGCGCTGGTCGTGGCCGCGCTGCTCATCCGTACCCGACGGGGTGGCCGCGTGCCGGCGGCGGCCGGCGTCGCCGCGGCCGCCGCCCCACTCTGGCGACTGCGGCGCGACCCGCTGCTGCTGGTCATGGTCGGCAGCGTGGCCGCGGTGGTCGGCGCGGTCGGGGCGATCAACGTGATCGAGGTCTTCTTCATCCGCGCGACGCTGGACAGCTCCACCACCGTGTACGGACTGGTCACCGGCTCCTGGACGCTCGGCATCGTGCTCGGCGCGTGGCTGTTCGCCCGGGTCGCCCGCCGACTCGCGGACGACGGCGCGCTGCTCGGCGCCGGGCTGGTGCTGCTCGGCGGCTGCTGCCTGGCGGTGCTCGTCTCGGCGGCGGTGCCGGCGGCGTGGATCCTCGTGCCGATCTGGCTGCTCGGAGGCGTGGCCAACGGCGGCAACAACGTCTTCGACAACCTGCTGCTGGCCCGCCGGGTTCCCGACGCGGCCCGGGGCCGGGCGTTCGCGGTGTTCGGCGCGGCCGTGCAGGGCGGCGGGATGGCCGGCTACCTGGTCGGCGGCCTGCTGCTGGAGGTGGCCGAACCTCGGCCGCTGGTCGCCGGCTGCGGGGTGGTCGGGCTGCTGGTCGTGGCGGCACTGGCCTGGCCGGTCCGCCGCGCGGTACGCGCCGAGCGCGCCGCCGTCCCCGCCACCGCGCCGCCCCCGGTGGGCGTGGCCGGTTAAGCGGGGCCCCTTCCTCTACCGCAGGCGTTAACCAGGGGCCCCTCCTTCCACCCGGTGCGGGATGGGCCACTCCGGTGGCTCCCCGCGGAGCGGGGAGCCACCTGCGGGGATACGGTCGGTTCATGGCCGACCGCATCGCCCGCCCCCGGGTGGGGCACATCCAGTTCCTCAACTGCCTGCCCATCTACTGGGGGCTGATGCGGTCCGGCGCGCTGCTCGACGTCGACCTGCACAAGGACTCGCCGGACAAGCTGAGTGCCGACCTGGTCCGCGGTGACCTCGACATCGGCCCGATCACGCTCGTGGAGTTCCTGAAGCACGCCGACGAGCTGCTCCTCCTGCCCGACCTGGCGGTCGGCAGCGACGGGCCGGTGCTCTCGGTCAACATGGTCTCCACCCGGCCGCTGGCCGGGCTGGACGGCGCCCGGGTGGCGTTGGGCTCCACCTCACGCACCGGGGTGCTGCTGGCCCAGGTGCTGCTCGCCGAGCGCTACGGGGTGCGTCCGGAATACTTCCGCTGCCCGCCGGACCTGACCCAGATGCTGCTCGAGGCCGAGGCCGGGGTGCTGATCGGTGACGTGGCGCTGCGCGCGCTCTACGAGGCGCCCGGCAAGGGCCTCGCGGTGACCGACCTCGGGCAGGCCTGGCACGAGTGGACCGGGCTGCCGATGGTGTTCGCCGTCTGGGCGGTCCGCCGCGACTTCGCCACCGCCCACCCGGGCCTGGTCAAGGAGGTGCACGAGGCGTTCCTACGCTCGCGTGACCTGTGCCTGGCCGAGCTGGACCAGGTGGCCGAGGCGGCGGCCCGCTGGGAGCCGTTCGACGCCGAGACGCTCGCCACCTACTTCCGCACGCTCGACTTCTCGCTCGGCGAGCGGCAGGTGGCCGGGCTGCGCGAGTTCGCCCGCCGGGCGGCCGCGTACGGGGAGGTGCCGGCGTTGCCGCCGGGCGGACCGGAGTTCTTCCGGGGCTGAGCGCGGGCCGCGGCTCAGTTCGCCGGGCGCAGCAGCGCCTCGGTGATCTGCTCGCAGGCCTTCATCCCGTAGTCCCAGCCGCCGACGCTGAACGGGCTCTTGACCATCACGCCCATCGTCCAGGTGTCGCCGATCGCCAGGCAGTTGACGTGGTATTCCTTCTCCTTCTGCCGGTCGATCCAGCCGTTCTTGATGGCGATCTTCTTCTGCTCGGCGGCCGGGAAGGCCTTGCGGATGCCGAAGTCGCCGTCGCCGCGCACCAGCCGCATCTCGTTGAGCAGCCACTTCGTCCACTTCGGCCCGGCCGCCCGCCCGTCGTCGATGCAGAGGCCGAGCCGCGCGGTGTCGCGGGGGGACAGCAGCGTACGGCTCCAGCCGCCGTCGGCGGCGACCTTGCTGTCGGTCAGCTTGCAGATCGAGATCAGCCGCTTGATCGAGGCCGCGCTGCCCACGCTCTCGTAGAACTCCTGGGCGCGGGTGTTGTCGCTGTCGCGGATGATCCGGGTGGCGTCGGCGAGTTTCGCGTCGCTCGGGGTCCTGCCGTCCTCGGCGCTGCGCCGCAGGTAGTCGGCGACCACCCAGGACTTGATCAGGGATGCGGTGGTGCTGGTCTCGCCCATGTTCTTCGAGCCGATGATCTTCCCGGTGCGCTTGTCCAGCACGGACCAGGCGTACCAGCCCTCGATGTCGAGGTCGTCGAGATCCTGGGCCTGGAACGGCAGCGGCTCCAGTGACCGCGCCGGCGCCGGCGCGGGCCGGCTGTCGCGGTCGGTTGGCTTGGCCGTGGAGCGTTCACCGGCCGGGTCGGGGTGCGACCCGGCGGTCTGCTCCAGCGGCGACCCGGGGACCAGCCGCAGCGTGAGGACCAGCAGGCCGACCAGGGCCACGGCGACCGCGGTGAACGCCAACGGGCGGTGATGACTCCCGGGCCGGCGCCGGGCGCCGGCCATCAGAGCTTCCCGACCGGCTGCTGCGGCACCTTGAGGGCGGCCCCGGGCTGCGGGGTGACGAGCTGCGTGGCGACGCTCGCGCACACCTTCGACCCGTAGGACAGGCCGGCGCCGCCGGGGTAGCGCATCATCACCGCGAGGCTCCACTTGTCGGTGACGGCGAGGCAGTTGACGTGCCAGTTGCCGTCGTACACGAGCTGGGTCCAGCCGTTCTTGATGCTCACCGGGCCCTGGGACTTGATCGAGGCGGGCAGGCCGTCGACGATGCCCCACTTGCCGCCGCCGGACTTCGCCTGCTGACTCTTGACGCTGCCCCGGACGTGGGCCATCTCGTCGAGGACCCACTTCGTCCACTTCGGCCCGGCGGCCCTGCCGTCGGCGATGCAGTCGCCGAGCCGGACCGCGTCCCGGGGGGACATCTGGGTGAAGCTCCACCAACCCAGGTACGCGGGCACCGTGCCCGCCTTCGTGTCGGTCAGGCCGCAGATCTTGACGGCCCGCTGGAGCACGGGGTTCAGCTTGTTGCCGGGCTGCGGCTTGTAGGACCCGCCGGCCGCCCGGTAGACCCGGTTCGCCCCGTCGTCGTCGCTGTCCCGGATGGCGACGCTCGCCGCCTTCTTCAGGTCGGCGGTCGGCTCCTTGTCGCCGAGCTGGCGCAGGTAGTCGGAGACGATCCAGGTCTTGAGCATCGACTCGGTCGAGCTGGTCTGGCTCATGTTCTTCGCGCCGGTGACGGCGCCGGTCTTCCGGTCCATCAGCGCCCAGGAGAAGAACTGGCCCTTGAAGTTCACCGAGACCGGGGCGTCGGCCAGCGTCGGGGGTGGCGGCGCGGTGGGGGTGGGCGCCGGCACCTGCTCGGCGCCGGCACCGACGCCGCCGAGGCTGCTCAGGCCGTCTCCGCCGGAGAGCTTCGCGTACGCGGCGGGCACCAGCATGCCGCCGCCGACGAGGACCGCCACGACGGCGAGCACCATGGTCACGCGAGGTCGCATGAGTGGGTGAACTCCAGATGTCTGGCCGGGGGGACCGGCGCTTGCGCATGTCTTCGGCCCGATCGTCACAAGGCCGGGGGACGGTGGCCTGAGCGGTGGCGATCAACGGCAGCCGATCGGTGTGCCGGGGGAAGTCTACTTCCGGACCGGCCAACCGCCAGATCCCGACACCCGGCGACTCGCCAGGTGGGCGGGACATTGAGACGCTATGCCGCCCTTGGGGGGTTTCATCTTTGCCAAGTGGTCGATGTCACAGCCATTTGCCCAGGTCAGCGGTGACCACGGCGAGCGCTGATCCGGTCACCGAAGGTGCTGCCGGAATCCTGTGACACCCTCTGGTGTCATTCGGCGCGAGCTGTAACACTGGCTTCATGTATGGCAATGACTTCGCCCCACCCGAGGACGCCTCGGACGGCGGCCTGCTCGGCGAGGTGGAAGCCGCGGAGGCGGCGCTGCGCGAGGCGGCGGCGCGGGCCCGTCGCGGCGCCCCCGCGCCGGACGAGGACGTCGAGGCCTACTTCACCGACGTGATCGACGCCGACCAGAAGATCGAACCCCGGGACTGGATGCCCGAGGCGTACCGCAGGACGCTGATCCGGCAGATCGCCCAGCACGCGCACTCCGAGATCATCGGCATGCAGCCGGAGGGGAATTGGATCAGCCGGGCGCCGTCGCTCAAGCGCAAGGCCATCCTGCTGGCCAAGGTGCAGGACGAGGCCGGCCACGGGCTCTATCTCTACGCGGCGGCCGAGACGCTCGGCATCAGCCGGGACGAGCTGGTGGACCTGCTGCTCGACGGCCGGCAGAAGTACAGTTCGATCTTCAATTACCCGACGCTGACCTGGGCCGACGTCGGCGCGATCGGCTGGCTGGTGGACGGCGCGGCGATCGTCAACCAGGTGCCGCTGTGCCGCTGCTCCTACGGCCCGTACGCCCGGGCCATGATCCGGGTCTGCAAGGAGGAGTCGTTCCACCAGCGCCAGGGCTACGAGATCCTGCACACGCTGGCCCACGGCACCGAGGCCCAGAAGGCGATGGCCCAGGACGCGGTCGACCGCTGGTGGTATCCGTCGCTGGCCATGTTCGGCCCGCCGGACGGCGACTCCACGCACAGCGCCCAGTCCATGGCCTGGAAGATCAAGCGGTTCTCCAACGACGAGCTGCGCCAGCGTTTCGTCGACATGTGCGTCGGCCAGGCGGAGGTGCTCCGCCTGACCATCCCCGACCCGGACCTGCGCTGGAACGACGAACGCCAGGGGTACGACTACACCCAGCCCGACTACGCCGAGCTGATGCGAGTGATCAAGGGCAACGGGCCGTGCAACCGGGAGCGGATGGCGCACCGGCAGCGGGCCCACACCGACGGCGCGTGGGTACGGGAGGCCGCCGCGGCCTATGCCGCCAAGCGGTCGGAGCGGAAGGAAGCGGTGGCCGCATGAGCGAACGCACCGAGCGGAGCGAGGGCCGTGAGGGCATGCCCGGTCGGCCCGGCATGAGCGAACGCACCGAGCGGAGCGAGGGCCGTGAGGGCATGCCCGGTCGGCCCGGCATGAGCGAACGCACCGAGCGGAGCGAGGGCCGTGAGGGCATGCCCGGTCGGCCCGGCATGACTGGTCAGTCCTCGCCCCTGTGGGAGGTCTTCGTCCGGGCCCGGCGCGGCCTGTCGCACACCCACGTGGGCAGCCTGCACGCCCCCGACGCCGAGCTGGCGCTGCGGAACGCCCGCGACCTCTACACCCGCCGCCAGGAGGGCGTCTCCATCTGGGTGGTGCCGGCGAGCGCGATCACCGCGTCCAGCCCCGACGAGAAGGACGCCTTCTTCGACCCGGCGGCCGACAAGGTCTACCGCCACCCGACGTTCTACGAGGTGCCGGACGGGGTGGCCCACCTGTGACCACGGTCTTCGACTTCACGCTCGGCCTCGGCGACGACGCGCTGGTCGTGGCGCAGCGGCTCGGCGAGTGGACCACCCGCGCGCCGGAGATGGAGGAGGACATCGCGCTCGCCAACATCGCCCTCGACCAGCTCGGCGCGGCCCGGCTCCTGCTCACGTACGCCGGTGAGCTGGAGGGCGCGGGCCGGGACGAGGACGCGCTGGCCTACCTGCGCGACGACCGCGAGTTCCGCAACTGCCTGCTGGTCGAGCTGCCCAACGGCGACTTCGCGGTGACCATGGCGAAGCTCTTCTTCCTGGCCGCCTGGCAACTGCCGCTCTACACCGCCCTGGCGGGCTGCGCCGACGAGCGGCTGGCCGCCATTGGCGCGAAGGCGCGCAAGGAGTCGGCGTACCACCTGGACCACGCCTCGCTCTGGGTGAGGCGCCTCGGCGACGGCACCGACGAGTCGCACCGCCGGGCCCAGGACGCGGTCGACCAGGTGTGGCCGTACGTCCACGAGCTGTTCGTCGCGGATCCGGCGGCGCCGGTCGACCCGGCCACCCTGCGGGCCGACTTCGACGCCACCGTGAGCGCGGTGCTGGACGAGGCGACGCTGACCCGCCCGGAGACGGGCTGGGCGCCCGGCGGCGGCCGGGACGGCGTGCACACCGAGCACCTGTCCTATCTGCTGGCCGAGATGCAGGTGCTGCACCGCGCCCACCCCGGGGCGACATGGTGACCACGGTGACCGACGCCAGGGCGGCGGTGGCGGCGGTGGTGGACCCGGAGATCCGGGTCATCACCATCGACGAGCTGGGCATCCTGCGCGCGGTCGAGCGGGAGCCGGGCACCGGGCGGGTCGTCGTGACCATCACCCCCACCTACACCGGCTGCCCGGCCATGGACGTGATCCGCGCGGACATCCGCCGGGCGCTCGCCGCTGCCGGGCATCCGGAGTCCGAGGTCCGCACGGTCTACCACCCGGCCTGGAGCACCGACTGGATCTCCGACACCGGGCGGGCCAAGCTGGCCGCCGCCGGCATCGCCCCGCCCGCCCCGCGCGGGGACGACACGGTGGTGCCGCTGACCCTGGCGGTCCGCTGCCCGCGCTGCGGATCCCCGGAAACCACGCAGGTCAGCCGGTTCGGCTCCACCGCCTGCAAGGCGTTGTGGCGCTGCCGCTCCTGCGCCGAACCCTTCGACCACCTGAAGGCGCTGTGACTGTCACGATCACCCGGCAAGTGCGCCGCCGGCCGGTCTTCCACCCGCTGCCCGTCGCCGCGGTGGACCGGCTCACCGACGACTCCGTGTCGATCACCTTCGCGGTGCCCGAGGAGTTGCGGGAGACGTTCGCGTTCCGGGCCGGGCAGCATCTCACGGTCCGCCGGCCGGCGGTCGCGGACGACCCGGAGGCCGAGGAGGCCCGGCGGTCGTACTCGATCAGCTCCACCCCGGACGAGCTGGCCCGGCACGGCCGGTTGCGGATCGGGGTGCGCGAGGTTCCCGGCGGGGCCTTCTCCGCGTACGCCTGCGGGGCGCTGCGCGGGGGCGACACCGTCGAGGTGCTGCCGCCGCTCGGGCACTTCACCTCCGCGTTCGCCCCGGACCGGGCCCGCCGGTACGGCGCGGTGGTCGCCGGCTCCGGCATCACGCCGGTGCTCGGGCTGGCCGCGACCGCGCTGGCCGTCGAGCCGGAGAGCACGTTCACCGTGGTGTACGGCAACCGGACGGCGAACACGGTGATGTTCGCCGAGGAGCTGGCCGACCTGAAGGACCGCTATCCGAGCCGGCTGCACCTGGTGCACGTGCTCTCCCGTGAGATGGGCGAGTCGCCGCTGCTCTCCGGCCGGATCGACGCCGACCGGCTGACCCGGCTGCTGGAGACCGTGGTGCCGGGCGACGAGATCGAGGAATGGTTCCTCTGCGGCCCGTATCCGATGGTGGAGGACGCCAGGGCGGTGCTGGCCGGGCGCGGGGTGCCCGACAAGGCGGTGCACACCGAGCTGTTCCACGTGGACTCCGCGGCGGAGCCGGCCCGGCGCCCGGTCGAACGGAGCGGCGTGGAAACCGGCACCGAGGTGACGCTGGTGCTGGACGGGCGGTCGTCGAGCTTCACCATGGACCGGGACGAGCGGGTGCTGGACGCGGCGCTGCGGGTGCGGGGCGAGCTGCCGTACGCCTGCAAGGGCGGGGTCTGCTCCACCTGCCGGGCCCGGGTCACCGACGGTGAGGTGACCATGGCGCGCAACTACGCCCTGGAGCCGGACGAGTTGGCCGCCGGTTACGTCCTGACCTGCCAGTCCAGCCCGGTCACCGACAAGCTGACAGTCGACTACGACGCGTGACATGTAGAACGCGGCGTTCTACACTTGGCCGCATGGAGCAGATCGCCGTTCGGGAGCTGAACCAGCACACCAGCCGGGTGTTGGCCAGGGTGCGCGCGGGCGAGACGGTCGAGGTGACCGACCGGGGCGAGCCGATCGCCCGTCTGGTGCCGGTGCTGGCCGGTGACGCCCTGCTCGGCCGGCTGGTGGCCGAAGGGCGGGCGACGGCACCGACCACGGCCGGACCGGTGCCCATGCCGCCGGTGCTCGGCGATCCGACCGTGGACGTCGCGGCAGCCCTGGTCGAGGCGCGCGACGAGGAGCGCTGGTGATCTATCTCGACTCCGCGGCGGTCATCAAGATGCTCCGGCGGGAGGAGGAGACGCCGGAACTGCTCGGCTGGCTGAACGACCGTGCCGGCGCGGCCCTGGTCTCGTCGGTCCTGGTCGAGGTGGAGGTGCCGCGGGCGCTGCGCCGCGCCGCGCCGCAGGCGCTGGTCGGTGTCCCGTCGGTACTGGGCCGCCTCTACCGGGTCGAGATCGACGCCGCGGTCCGAGCGACGGCGGGTGCCTACCCGGAGCCGATGCTGCGCAGTCTCGACGCGATCCACCTCGCCACCGCGGAGATCCTGGCCCGCCAAGCAACCACGGAGTTCGTGGCCTTCCTGACCTACGACCGGCGACCGCTGGAGGCGGCCAAGGCGGTGGGGTTGCCGGTGGCGAGCCCGGGCATGGCCTGACCCGGCGACTGGGGTCCTCGTCACCTGGCCGAGGAGTGGCGTGTCGGCCGTCGGGGCCGCGACGTAGGCTCGGTGGCGTGACGGTGAGCCGGGAGATCGACGACATCCTGCAGCGTGGCGCGGACGGCGGGCGGATCACGCCCGAGGAGGCGCTGCTGCTCTACACCGAGGCGCCCTTCCACGCGCTGGGCGAGGCGGCCGACGCGGTACGGCGGCGCCGCTACCCGGACAACGTCGTCACCTACCTGATCGACCGCAACATCAACTACACGAACGTCTGCGTGACGGCGTGCAAGTTCTGCGCGTTCTACCGGGCCCCCAAGCACGCCGAGGGCTGGACCCACCCGACCGAAGAGATCCTGCGCCGCTGCGGCGAGGCGGTCGAGCTGGGCGCCACCCAGGTGATGCTCCAGGGCGGGCACCACCCGGACTACGGCGTGGACTACTACGAGGAGTTGTTCTCCTCGGTCAAGCGGGCCTACCCGCAGCTCGCCATCCACTCGATCGGTCCGAGCGAGATCCTGCACATGGCGAAGGTGTCGGGCGTGAGCCTCGACGAGGCCATCGCCCGGATCAAGGCCGCCGGCCTGGACTCGATCGCCGGGGCCGGCGCCGAGATGCTGCCGGACCGGCCGCGCCGGGCGATCGCGCCGTTGAAGGAGTCCGGCGCGCGCTGGCTCGAGGTGATGGAGTTGGCGCACCGGCAGGGCCTGGAGTCGACCGCGACCATGATGATGGGCACCGGCGAGACCAACGCCGAGCGGATCGAGCACCTGCGGATGATCCGGGACGTGCAGGACCGCACCGGCGGCTTCCGGGCCTTCATCCCGTGGACCTACCAGCCGGAGAACAACCACCTGAAGGGCCGCACCCAGGCCACCGCGCTGGAATACCTGCGCCTGGTCGCGGTGGCCCGGCTCTTCTTCGAGACGGTGCCGCACCTCCAGGCGTCCTGGCTGACCACCGGGAAGGACGTCGGGCAGCTCGCCCTGCACATGGGCGTGGACGACCTCGGCTCGATCATGCTGGAGGAGAACGTCATCTCCTCCGCCGGCGCCCGGCACCGGTCCAACCTGCACGAGCTGATCGGCATGATCCGCTCGGCGGACCGCATCCCGGCCCAGCGCGACACGCTCTACCACCGGCTCGCGGTGCACCACACCCCCGCCGACGACCCGAGCGACGACCGGGTGGTCTCGCACTTCTCGTCGATCGCCCTGCCGGGCGGCGGCGCGGGCCGGTCGCTGCCGCTGGTCGAGGTGAACTGAGCGCTCGGCGAGTGGATCCGCACGGCGCGTGACGACCGGCATTCGGTCGAACGGCTGATGGTCGCTGGGCTAACGGGTCCTTCCGGCGGGCCGGTCGTCCGGCCGCCGGGAGGGGCGCAGCGGAGCAAGAGCGATCAATTCGGACCACCTTTAAGCGGTCCTTAGGTGTGCAGGTGGTGAACGCCCGTCGAGTGGGATGGCGGGGGAGATCGCGGACCGCTAATGTCCCCGCCCGTACCCTTTCCTGCACCCCACGGGGGGAACCACTTCCATGCTTATCCGTAGTCGCGTGCTCGCCGGTGCCACCGGGGTCCTCGCCGCCGGCCTCTTCGCCGCGCCGGCGATGGCCGAGCCCAACTCGGCCGACCTCGCCATCGAGGCCACCGGCACCACGATCGCCGTGGGCGCGCCCGGCAAGACCGCGAGCGTCTCCCTGCTGAACAAGAGCAAGGTGGACGCCAAGGGCATCCTCGTCGGGCTGGACATCAGCAAGCTGGACACCACCAAGGTGGACATCGACGAGTCCGGTTGCAACAAGCGCGAGGACGGCATCATCCTCTGTGGCATCCAGGGCGACGTGCTGAAGGCCGGCGCGGACGTCGACTGGGGCTTCCCGCTGAAGCGCAAGGGCGCCGGGGTCGGCGACGCCGGCGAGATCAGCGCGATCATCCTGCACGACGGCCCGGACCCGGACGAGTCCAACAACGAGGTGACCGTCAAGGTCAAGGTCGAGGGCACCGGCCCGGACCTGACCGTGGTCGCGTCCGACGTGGACAAGGCCGTCAAGGTCGAGGGCGACAAGATCGCGGTGGTCGGCGACCTGCACGCCGGCGAGACCGCGCAGCTCATCTACAGCACCTGGAACCAGGGCGACGCCACCGCTGCCGGCCTGAAGATCGCCGTCAAGCTGCCCAAGGGCGTGACGTTCGCCGAGGCCGAGGAGGGCTGCGTGGACGACGCCGCCAAGTCCTCCCGGGTCTGCACCTACCAGAACCTGGACCTGATCCCGGAGTCGCAGGACAAGCCGGGTGACGACCAGATCGCCGGTGGCCGCTTCTTCCACCTGCTCACCGTCGGCAAGGACGTCAAGGCCGGCAGCCTGTCGGGCGGCAAGGTCACGGTCGAGGCCCTGGGCAGCCAGTCGCTGACCGCCCGGGTCGCCGGCCGCAGCGCCCTGCCGGCGAACGCCGAGCCCGCCGCGCCCGTCGAGGTCGACACCACCGACAACACCGACGCGTACGCTGTCGTGGTCGCCGCCACCCAGGGTGGTTCCGGCGGCGGCAACGGTGACGACGACGGTGGCCTGCCGGTCACCGGTCCGCAGGCCGGCCTGCTCGGCGGCGTCGGCGTGGCCGTGCTGGCCGCCGGTGGCGCGCTGTTCATGGCCGCCCGTCGGCGCCGCGTGGTCCTGGTGACCCCGGGCGACGAGAAGTCGACCGTCTGACGGTTGTCCTCCATCGGCCCATGAGGGCCGTTCACATAACGCACCGCGGCAGGGGCGGGATGGGTGACCATCCCGCCCCTGCTGTTAGTCGAGGAAGGTGGGAATCCCAGCCGCGCAGCGCTGGCGCTACGCCGCGCCGCTCCGGTACCGTCCGTTCGTTCCGTGCCTGATCGGCACGTCCCTACCCCCGGGGGAACCATGACCAACCGTTACCGATCCACGCTGGCGCGCGCCGGTGTGGTGGCCCTGCTCTCGACCGCCGGACTCGGCGCGGTCACCGGCCCGGCGCACGCCGCCGGCGAGGCCGACCTTCAGCTCATCCCGCTCAGCTACCAGCTGGCCAAGGGCGTCGACGAGGCCAAGGCCAAGCCGTTCAAGTTCCAGGTGGACAACACCACCGGCACCGTCGACGCCAAGGACGTCCGGGTCACGGTGGAGACCAAGGGCCTCAAGCCCCGCAAGGTCGGCGTGCTCGTGCCGGACGGGTGCGAGGTGGCGGGCACCGCCTTCTCCTGCCTGCTCGGCGACCTGGCCGCCGGCACCACCGAGGACTTCGGCATCCCGCTCTTCTCCACCGGCGGCAAGGGCGCGGCCGGCACGCTCACGGTCTCCATCAGCTCGGCCACCGCCGACCCCGACCTGGAGAACAACACCGTCGACCACGACGTCACCGTCACCGCGCCCGGCTACGACCTCACCACCTGGGTGCAGGACGTCTACGCCGACGTGCAGGTCGACGGCGACGAGGTCGGTGAGGCGAACCTCCGTCCGGTCCGGCCGGGCGAGACCGCGCCGCTGGACTGGGCCGTCTTCAACGACGGCAGCAGGAAGGCCACCGGCGTCGCGTACGGGATCACGTTGCCGGCCGGCGTGACCTTCGCCGAGCTGCCCGAGGGCTGCGTCGAGCAGGACCTCGGCGGCTTCGCGCAGGCGTACTGCGAGGACCGAGGCGTGGTGCTCAAGCCCGGCCAGTACTACACCGCAGGTGTGCGGGTGACGGTCGGCGCGGACGTGACCGAGAAGCTGCTCCGCCCCGGCTTCGTCTTCGCCGCCGGCCTGGACTCCGCCTCGGGCGCGCCCGAGGAGACGCCGCGGGCCGCCAGCTCGGCGCAGCGGCGGACGTTCACCGAGGTCGACGAGGTCGACAACACCGCGCAGTTCGACGTCTTCGTCGACCCGAGCGCGGAGCCGACCCCGACCCCGACCCCGACGGCCACGCCGACGGCCGAGCCGACCCCGAGCGGCAGCGCGACGGCGGTGCCGACGCCGACCCCGACCGCGGGCGGTGGCAGCGGTGGTGGCTCCGGCGACGGTGGCCTGCCGGTGACCGGCATGCAGGTCGGCCTGATCGGCGGGATCGGCGCGGTCGTGCTCGCCGCCGGCGCGGCGCTGCTGATGCTGTCCCGACGTCGCAAGGTGGTCCTGGTCGCCCCGACCGAGGAGCGCACCGAGGACTGATCCGGTCGCACCGGACGTGGCGGGGGCGAGGTGGGCGACCACCTCGCCCCCGCGCCGTGCCCGGGATGGCGGGGCTGGCAGAGTGGAGGGGTGACCAGTCGTTCCCCGCAGGGCGGGCGCGCCAGCCTGGAGAAGCAGCCGCACGAGGTCGCCGCCATGTTCGACGGCGTGGCGGCCCGCTACGACCTGACCAACACCGTGCTCGCCTTCGGGCAGGACCGGTCCTGGCGGCGGGCCACCCGGGCGGCGCTCGGGCTGCATCCCGGTGAGCGGGTGCTGGACGTCGGCGCCGGCACCGGCGTCTCCACCGAGGAGTTGGCGCACTCCGGCGCGTACGCGGTCGGCGCCGACCTGTCACTGGGCATGCTGCACGCCGGCAAGCGCACCCGCCCGGCGGTGCCGCTGCTGGCCGGGGACGCGTTGCGGCTGCCGTTCGCCGACGCCACCTTCGACGCGGTGACCATCTCCTTCGCGCTGCGCAACGTGAACGACACCGACGCGGCCCTGCGCGAGCTGGCCCGGGTCACCCGGCCCGGCGGGCGGCTGGTGGTGTGCGAGTTCAGCACCCCGGTCAACCCGGCGTTCCGGACGGTCTACCTGTCGTACCTGATGCGGTCGTTGCCGGTGGTGGCCCGGGCGGTGTCGAGCAACCCCGACGCCTACGTCTACCTCGCCGAGTCGATCCGGGCCTGGCCGGACCAGGCGGCGCTGGCCGCCCGGGTCGGCGCCGCCGGCTGGGGTCGGGTGGCGTGGCGCAACCTGACCGGCGGGGTGGTCGCGCTGCACCGTGCGGTCCGGAACTGATCGCCTGGCCGGCTCACCGGCCATTTCGTGAATGTCGGACTTCTGGGTGGTTCGCGCCGTAGGCTCGCGGCCATGACCGGATCCGACCACACCGCCACCGACGACGACGCCGCCGAGCTGATCGCGCAGCTCAAGGAGCTGGCCGGTGCGGATCCGACCGAGGTTCGTCAGGTGGTCGCCGAGGTGCTGGCGGCGCTGGACCGCGCGGCCGGTGGCGCGCTGCGCGACCACCTGCCCGAGACGATCCGGCTCGACGCCTGCCTCGGACCGGCCGCGCCGGCTCGCCCGTGACCGATCTCCACACTCTTACCGGCCGGTTTCCGAGAAGTTAGGCCCCCCTGGTCGCATACAAGTGTAACGCCGGTCATAGACTCCAACCCGATCGGCTTGTGAAGCATTTCACGAGCATGCGGGAGGAGGCGCGGATGACCGCGGTGGAGAACGACGCCGACGTCATCGTCGTGGGCGCCGGTCCCGGAGGATCGGCCACGGCATACCACCTGGCGCGGCACGGCGTACGCGTGCTGTTGCTGGAGAAGACGGAGTTCCCCCGGGAGAAGGTCTGCGGCGACGGGCTCACGCCCCGCGCCGTGCGGCAGCTCATTCGGATGGGCGTGGACACCTCACCCGAGGCCGGCTGGCTGCACAACCGGGGCCTGCGAGTGATCGGTGGCGGGGTCCGCCTGGAGCTGGACTGGCCCGACCTGGCCAGCTTCCCCAACTACGGCCTGGTCCGCACCCGGCTCGACTTCGACGACCTGCTCGCCCGGCGTGCCGTGACCGCCGGCGCCGAGCTGCGCACCGGCGTCAACGTCCTCGGTCCGGTGCTCGACGCCGAGGACCGGGTGGTCGGGGTGCAGGCCGAGGTCGGTCCCGGCAAGGAGCCGGCCACCTTCCACGCGCCGCTGGTGGTCGCCGCCGACGGCGTCTCCGGCCGGTTCCCGCTCGCCCTCGGCATGGCCAAGCGGGAGGACCGGCCGATCGGGGTCGCGGTCCGTCGCTACTACCGCTCGCCGGCCAAGCACGACGACGACTACCTGGAGTCCTGGCTGGAGCTGCGGTCCAAGGGCAACGACGCGTTGCTGCCCGGCTACGGCTGGATCTTCGGGCTCGGCGACGGCCGGGTGAACGTCGGCCTCGGCGTGCTCAACTCCTCCTCGGCCTTCGGCAAGACGAACTACCGCAGGCTGCTCACCGACTGGTTGGCCAACACCCCGGAGGACTGGGGGATGACCGACGAGGCCAACGCGGAGGGGCCGATCCTCGGCGCCGCGCTGCCGATGGGCTTCAACCGCGTCCCGCACTACAGCCGCGGCGTGCTGCTCGTCGGCGACTCCGGCGGCATGGTCAACCCGTTCAACGGCGAGGGCATCGCGTACGCGATGGAGTCCGGCGAGCTGGCCGCGGAGGTCGCGGTGCAGGCGCTGGCCCGCCCGGCCGGCGCCGAGCGGGAGCGCGCGCTGATGGCCTATCCGCAGGAGCTGAAGGCCCGTTTCGGCGGCTACTACCGGCTCGGCGGGATCTTCGTGAAGCTGATCGGCCGACCCGAGGTGATGCGGATGGCCACGAAGCACGGCATGCCGCACCCGATGCTCATGCGGTTCGTGCTGAAGCTGCTGGCGAACCTGACCGACCCGCGCGGCGGGGACGCGATGGACCGGGTCATCAACGCCATGACGAGGGTGGCGCCGGCCGTGTAGCAGACCACCGCCCACGGGTCGGACGGAGATCGACCCCCGCCGACCGAGGTCGTGAGGGACGTGAATAGTGTGATTTTGGCCAACCACCGAGGTCAGGGAAGGACGAGCAGGGGACAACGATGACGCTCTCTCCTTATGCACCCATCATCGGGCTGTTCGCCCTCGCCGCGGGGTTCGCGCTGTTCTCCGTGGCCGCCGCCCGATTCGCCGGCCCCCGGCGTCTGAACAAGGCCAAGCTCGAGGCGTACGAGTGTGGCATCGAGCCGAGCCCGCAGCCGGTCGGCGGCGGCCGGTTCCCGATCAAGTTCTACCTGACGGCGATGCTCTTCATCGTCTTCGACATCGAGATCATCTTCCTCTACCCCTGGGCGGTCTCCTTCGACGCCCTGCCGATCTTCGGCTTCGTGGAGATGGTCATGTTCATCGTCGCGGTCTTCGTCGCCTACGCCTACGTCTGGCGGCGCGGCGGCCTGGACTGGGACTGAGGAGGTAGCAGATGGGCATCGAGGAGAAGCTTCCCTCCGGCGTCCTGCTCACCAGCGTCGAGAAGCTGGTCAACTGGTCGCGGAAGTCGTCCGTCTGGGGCGCCACGTTCGGCCTGGCCTGCTGCGCCATCGAGATGATGGCCGCGGGTGGCCCGCACTACGACATGGGCCGGTGGGGCATGGAGGTCTTCCGCGCCTCGCCCCGGCAGGCGGACCTGATGATCGTGGCCGGCCGGGTCAGCCAGAAGATGGCCCCGGTCCTGCGGCAGATCTACGACCAGATGGCCGAGCCCCGCTGGGTCATCTCGATGGGCGTCTGCGCCAGCAGCGGCGGCATGTTCAACAACTACGCCATCGTGCAGGGCGTCGACCACGTCGTCCCGGTCGACATGTACCTCCCCGGTTGCCCGCCCCGGCCGGAGATGCTCATCGACGCGGTGCTCAAACTGCGCGAGAAGATCATGTACGAGCCGCTGGGCCCGAACGGCCGCAAGATGCTCGAGGCCCGCAAGGAGCGCGGTGACGTGCCCGTCGTGCCGTACGGCTCGATGCCGTCGTCGTACCGCAACGACAAGGCCCGGCGCGCCGAGTGGACGAAGGCCGTCCGCGAGGGGCGCGAGGAGCAGTTGCGGATCGAGAACTGGATGAAGGCGCAGAACCACCTCCAGACGCAGGGAGGCCCGAAATGACCTCGCCGAACGACAGGAACGACGACGGCGGGGTGCCGGTGCCGACCACTCCGGTCGGCGCCAGCGGCACCGCGCCGGCCGAGTACCCGCCGGCCAGCCCGGCCGGCCGGGGCATGTTCGGCAACCAGGGCAGCGGCGACGTCTCCGGCTACGGCGGCCTGGTCCGCCCGCGTCGACCGATCGAGGAGGCCGCCCGGCCCTACGGAAGCTACTTCGACGAGGTGCGCGACGCGCTGGAGGAGGCGTACCCGCAGTTCGGCGACGCGATCGAGAAGGTCGTGGTCGACCGGGGCGAGCTGACCCTGCACGTGCGGCCCGAGCGCATCGCCGAGGTCTGCCAGGTGATGCGCGACGACATGTCGCTGCGCTTCGAGCTGTGCTCCTCGGTGTCCGGGGTGGACTACCTGGGCGCCGACGGGCGTCGGCTGCACGTGGTCTACCAGCTCACCTCGATGACCTACCGGCGGCTGGTCCGGCTGGAGGCCGCGGTCACCGCCGAGGACCCGCACCTGCCGAGCGTCACCGCCGTCTACCCGACCGCCGACTGGCAGGAGCGGGAGACGTACGACATGTTCGGCATCGTCTTCGACGGCCACCCCAACCTGACCCGGATCCTCATGCCGGACGACTGGGAGGGGCACCCGCAGCGCAAGGACTACCCGCTGGGCGGTATCCCCGTCGAGTACAAGGGTGCGGAAATTCCCCCGCCGGACCGGAGGAGGTCCTACCAGTGACGACGTCGAACTACGCGACCGAGCGCGAGACCACCGAGGGCAAGGTCTTCACCGTCACCGGTGGGGACTGGGACCAGGTCGTCTCCGGCACCGACCCGATCAACGACGAGCGGATCGTCGTCAACATGGGCCCGCAGCACCCGTCCACGCACGGCGTGCTCCGGCTGATCCTGGAGCTGGAGGGCGAGACGGTCCGCGAGGCCCGTTCGGTCGTCGGCTACCTGCACACCGGCATCGAGAAGAACCTGGAATACCGCAACTGGGTCCAGGGCTCGACGTTCGTGACCCGGATGGACTACCTCTCGCCGATCTTCAACGAGACGGCGTACGCGCTCGCGGTGGAGAAGCTGCTCGGCGTCACCGACGACGTCACCGAGCGGGCCACCACCATCCGGGTGCTCATGATGGAGCTGAACCGGATCTCCTCGCACCTGGTCTGGCTGGCCACCACCGGCATGGAGCTGGGCGCGATCAACATGATGTTGTACGGCTTCCGCGAGCGGGAGTACATCCTCGACATCTTCGAGACCATCACCGGCCTGCGGATGAACCACGCGTACGTGCGGCCGGGCGGGGTGGCGCAGGACGTGCCGGAGGACGCGATCCGCAAGATCCGCGACTTCCTGGTGCTGATGCCGAAGAAGCTCAAGGAGTACGAGAATCTGCTCTCCGGGCAGCCGATCTGGATCGAGCGCACCCAGAACGTGGCGGTGCTCGACACCACCGCCTGCGTGGCGCTCGGCATCACCGGCCCGGTGCTCCGGTCGGCGGGGCTCGCCTGGGACCTGCGCAAGACCATGCCCTACTGCGGCTACGAGACGTACGAGTTCGACGTGCCGACGCACACCGACGGCGACGTGTGGGGCCGCTACCTGGTCCGGCTGGCGGAGATCCGCGAGTCGCTGAAGCTGGTCGAGCAGGCGCTCGACCGGTTGAAGCCGGGCCCGGTGATGGTCTCCGACAAGAAGATCGCCTGGCCGGCGCAGCTCGCCATCGGCGTGGACGGCATGGGCAACTCGCTGGAGCACGTCGCCAAGATCATGGGTCAGTCGATGGAGTCGCTGATCCACCACTTCAAGCTCGTCACCGAGGGCTTCCGGGTCCCGCCGGGCCAGGTGTACGTCGGCATCGAGTCGCCCCGCGGCGAGCTGGGCGTGCACGCGGTGTCCGACGGTGGCACCCGGCCCTACCGGGTGCACTACCGGGAGCCGAGCTTCGTCAACCTCCAGGCCCTCCCGGCGATGGCCGAGGGCGGCCTGATCGCCGACGTGATCGCCGGCGGCGCTTCGCTGGACCCCGTGATGGGTGGTTGTGACCGATGACGACGATTTTCACCGAAGAGACCCGGCTGCGGGCGCGGGAGATCATCGCCCGCTACCCGGCGGACCGGTCCCGCTCGGCCCTGCTGCCGCTGCTGCACCTGGTCCAGTCCGAGGAGGGTTACGTCTCCCCGGCCGGCGTCGAGTTCTGCGCCGAGGTGCTCGGGCTGAACAAGGCCCAGGTCGGCGCCGTCGCCACCTTCTACACCATGTACAAGCGCAAGCCGACCGGTGACTACCTGGTCAGCGTCTGCACCAACACCATGTGCGACGTGCTGGGCGGGCAGGTGGTCTACGACACGCTCGCCGAGCACCTGGGCGTCGGGCACGAGGAGACCACCGCCGACGGGAAGATCACCCTGGAGCACGCCGAGTGCCTGGCGGCGTGCGACTACGGCCCGGTGATGACCGTCAACTACGACTTCTTCGACAACGTCGAGCCGCAGGGCGCGCTCGGCGTGGTGCAGGAGTTGCAGGCCGGCGGCCGGCCGATGCCGACCCGGGGCGCCCGGCTCTGCACCCTGAAGGAGATGGCGGTCCAGCTCGCCGGTTTCGCCGACGAGCGGGACGGTGCGGTGGCCGACGGCGGGCCGGGCGAGCCGAGCCTGCGCGGCCTGCGCCTGGCCGAGCAGCACGGCATCTCGGTGCCGGGCTACGACCCGAAGACGCCGATCCGCAGCAAGGCCGAGGCCGACCGGGCCGCCGCCGAGGCGAAGGCCGAGGCCGAGAAGCCCGCCCCGACACCGGAGAAGGCGCCCGAGCCGGCGAAGGCCGACGCCACGGGCACTCCGGCCAAGGCCGACACCGCCGGGAACGCGGGCGCGGCCGAGCCGGCGACGCCCGCGGCGGCGAGCGGCAGCACCGCGCCGGACGTGACGGCGCCGGACGACAAGTCGCCGCAGGTGCGTACCGCCGAGACCCGGCAGCCGGACGCGCGGACCGCGGTGGCGGACGCGCCGGGCACGAAGGTCCCGACCGACGGCCCGGCCCCGGCGCCCCGCGACGCGCGGGCGGCCGAGGCGGCCGGCGCGGCGGCCAACCCGCCGGCCGGCGACGGCAAGCCCGCCGGCGACGCGGCCGGCGCGCAGGAGCGCAACCTCAAGGACGCCGAGGCCGGTACGGACGCCGACGGCGCCGACCCGGCGGACGCGAACGGAACGGGGGTCCGCAAGTGACCACGCCTCGGCCGGAGACGCTGGCCAAGCTCACGCCGGTGCTCACCAAGCGCTGGCTGTCGCCGGACGCCTGGCGGCTCGGCACCTACGAGAAGCTGGACGGCTACGCCGCCCTGCGCAAGGCGCTCAAGGCGCACCCGGACGACCTGATCCAGCTCATCAAGGACTCGGGGCTGCGTGGCCGGGGCGGCGCGGGCTTCCCGACCGGCCTGAAGTGGGGCTTCATCCCGCAGGGCGACGGCAAGCCGCACTACCTGGTGGTGAACGCCGACGAGGGCGAGCCGGGCACCTGCAAGGACCTGCCGCTGATGACGCACGACCCGCACGCGCTGGTCGAGGGCGTGATCATCGCGTCGTACGCGATCCGGGCCAGCCGGGCCTACATCTACATCCGCGGCGAGGCCGTGCACGCCGCCCGCCGGCTGCGCAGCGCGGTCGCCGAGGCGTACGCCAAGGGCTACCTGGGCCGGAACATCCTCGGCTCGAAGTTCGACCTGGACCTGGTGGTGCACTCGGGCGCCGGAGCGTACATCTGCGGCGAGGAGACCGCGCTGCTGGACTCGCTGGAGGGCTTCCGGGGCCAGCCCCGGCTGCGCCCGCCGTTCCCGGCGACCCACGGCCTGTACGCCAGCCCGACCGTGGTCAACAACGTCGGCACCATCGCCAGCGTGCCGCCGATCGTGCTGGGTGGCGCGGACTGGTGGAAGACCATGGGCACGGAGAAGTCGTCCGGGCCGATGATCTACTCGCTCTCCGGCCGGATCGCGAACCCGGGGCAGTACGAGGCCTCGATGGGCATCACGCTGCGCGAGCTGATCGAGCTGGCCGGCGGGATGAAGCCCGGGCACGAGCTGAAGTTCTGGACCCCGGGCGGCTCCTCGACGCCGCTGCTCACCGCCGAGCACCTGGACGTGCCGCTGGACTTCGAGGGAGTGGCGGCGGCCGGCTCGATCCTGGGCACCACTGCCACGCAGATCTTCTCCGACCAGGACTGCCCGGTGTACGCCACCTACCGGTGGCTGGAGTTCTATCACCACGAGTCGTGCGGCAAGTGCACCCCGTGCCGGGAGGGCAACTACTGGATGGTCCGGGTCTACCGGCGCATCCTCGCCGGCCAGGGCACCCACGAGGACCTCGACACCCTGCTCGACACCTGCGACAACATCCTCGGCCGCTCGTTCTGCGGCCTGGGTGACGGTGCGACCAGCTCGGTGACCTCGTCGCTGAAGTACTTCAAGCAGGACTACCTCGACTACATCGAGGGACGTACCGCGCCGAAGCTCTCCGACAAGTCTCTGGTTGGAGCTCACTGATGACCGACGTAGCCAAGCAGACCGAGACCGTCACGCTGACCATCGACGGCGTCGAGGTCACCGCGCCCAAGGGGACGCTGCTGATCCGGGTGGCCGAGCAGATGGGCACCGAGATCCCGCGCTTCTGCGACCACCCACTGCTGGCTCCGGCCGGCGCCTGCCGGCAGTGCCTGGTGGAGGTGGAGGGCCAGCGCAAGCCGGTCGCCTCCTGCACCCAGACCGTCGCCGACGGCATGGTGGTGCGCACCCAGCTCACCTCGCCGGTCGCCAAGAAGGCCCAGGAGGGGGTGATGGAGCTGTTGCTCCTCAACCACCCGCTGGACTGCCCGATGTGCGACAAGGGCGGCGAGTGCCCGCTGCAGAACCAGGCGATGTCCACCGGCCGCACCGACTCCCGGTTCCACGAGCACAAGCGGGAGTACCCGAAGCCGCTGCCGATCAGCACCCAGGTGCTGCTCGACCGCGAGCGGTGCGTGCTCTGCCAGCGGTGCACCCGGTTCTCCGAGGAGATCGCCGGCGACAAGTTCATCGACCTGATGGGACGCTCCTCGCACGAGGAGATCAACATCTACCGGGACGACGCGTACGGCGAAGAGGGCGACGAGGGCGACGTGCCCTTCAACTCCTACTTCTCCGGCAACACCGTGCAGATCTGCCCGGTCGGCGCGCTGACCGGCTCCCAGTACCGCTTCCGCTCCCGCCCGTTCGACCTGGTCTCCTCGCCCAGCGTCTGCGAGCACTGCTCGGCCGGTTGCGCGCAGCGCACCGACTGGCGGCGGGGCAAGGTGCTGCGCCGGCTGGCCGGCGACGACCCGGCGGTGAACGAGGAGTGGAACTGCGACAAGGGTCGCTGGGGCTTCCAGTACACCCGTGCGTTCGACCGGCTCACCACCCCGCTGGTGCGCGACGAGAAGACCGGTGAGCTGCGCGAGGCGTCCTGGAGCGAGGCGTTCACCCGGGCCGCCGAGGGGCTGCGCGCGGCCCGCGACGGCGGGACCGGCGTGGGCGTGCTGACCGGTGGCCGGGTCACCGTCGAGGACGCCTACGCGTACGCGAAGTTCGCCCGGGTCGCGCTGCACACCAACGACATCGACTTCCGGGCCCGCCCGGTCTCCCGCGAGGAGGCCGACTTCCTGGCCAGCAACGTCGCCGGGGTCACCGACGTGACCTACGCGGACGTGGAGAACGCGCCCGCCGTGGTGCTGGTCGGCCTGGAGCCGGAGGAGGAGTGCCCGATCCTCTTCCTGCGGCTGCGCAAGGCGTACCTGAAGAAGAAGCTCACGGTGTACGCGATCGCGCCGTTCGCCACCCGTGGCCTGGAGAAGCTCGGGGCCAAGCTGGCCCGGGTGGTGCCGGGCGAGGAGGCGAGCGTGCTGGCCGAGCACGCCACCGTGGCCGAGGCGCTGGGGCAGCCCGGCGCGATCCTGATCGTCGGCGAGCGGCTGGGCGCGGTGCCCGGTGGCCTCTCCGCCGCGGCGGACGTGTCCCGGCGCACCGGCTCCCGGCTGGCCTGGGTGCCGCGACGCGCGGGCGACCGCGGCGCGGTCGACGCGGGCTGCCTGCCCAACCTGCTCCCCGGCGGCCGGGTGGTCACCGAGCCGGCCGCCCGCGCGGAGCTGGGCGAGGCGTGGGACCTGCCGGCCGGGGTGATCCCGAGCCAGGCCGGTCGCGACACCGACGGCATCCTCGCCGCGGCTGCCGACGGCGCGCTCGGCGCGCTGGTGGTGGCCGGCGTCGACCCGGCCGACCTGGCCGACCCGCGCCGGGCCGAGGCGGCCCTGGACGCGGTGCCGTTCCTGGTCAGCCTGGAGCTGCGGATGAGTGCGGTGGCCCGCCGGGCCGACGTGGTCTTCCCGGTCGCCCCGGTGGTCGAGAAGGCCGGCAGCTTCCTCGACTGGGAGGGCCGGCTGCGCACCTTCGAGCGGGTGCTGGACACCGGCGCGATGACCGACGGCCGGGTGCTCGACGCGATCGCCGCGCAGCTCGACGTGCGGCTCGGCGCCGGTGACGTGGCGAGCGTGCGTCGCGAGCTGGGCGCGCTGCCGCCGACCCGGACGTCCCGGCCGTCCGCGCCCTCGGTCGAGCCGGCCGCCGTGCCGCAGCCCGGCCCGGGCGAGGCGGTGCTGTCGACCTGGCACCAACTCGTCGACCTGGGCAGCCTGACCGACGGCGACGAGCACCTCGCCGGCACCGCCCGCCCGCCGGTCGTCCGGCTGGGCAAGGGCACCGCCGAGGCGCTCGGCGTGGCCGACGGCGACCCGGTCACGGTCGGCACCGACCGCGGCGCGGTCACGCTGCCGGCGGCGATCAGCGAGATGCCGGACGGCGTCGTCTGGCTGCCGACCAACTCACCCGGCTCGACCGTGCGACGCAGCCTCGGCGCGACGTCCGGTCATGTGGTCACGGTGACCGCGGCGCCCGTCGCCGCGGACGCCGCGGCGCGCCCGGGTCCGCTCCTCAACACCGGGGGTGTATCCCAGTGAACGCCGTCATCCTCGCGGCGCAGGACCCGACGCTCGCCGACTTCGGCAAGGACCCGTGGTGGCTGGTCCTCGGGAAGATCGTCTTCGCCTTCGCGTTCGGCCTGCTGGCCACGCTGCTCGGCGTCTGGTTCGAGCGGCGGGTGGTCGGCCGGATGGCGGTCCGGCCCGGCCCGAACCAGGTAGGCCCGTTCGGTCTGCTCCAGACGCTCGCCGACGGCCTGAAGATGGCGTTCAAGGAGGACATCCTCCCGCGCGCCGCCGACAAGGTGGTCTTCTTCTTCGCGCCGACCATCTCGGTGATCTCCGCGGTCACCGCGCTGTCGGTGATCCCGTTCGGCCCGAGCGTGAGCATCTTCGGCCACTGGACGCCGCTCCAGGTGACCGACGTGCCGGTGGCGGTGCTGGTGATCCTGGCCTGCTCCTCGATGGGCGTCTACGGCATCGTGCTCGGCGGTTGGGCTTCCGGCTCGACCTACCCGCTGCTCGGCGGCCTGCGCTCCAGCGCCCAGATGATCTCCTACGAGGTCGCCATGGGGCTGAGCATCGTGGCGGTGTTCATGACCGCCGGCACGATGTCGACGAGCGGGATCGTCGCCGCGCAGGGCGACGCCACCCGGCTGAGCATCGGCGGGTTCGAGCTGCCCACCCCGGGCTGGTACGCGATCCTGCTGCTGCCCAGCTTCATCATCTTCTTCATCGCCATGGTCGGTGAGACCAACCGGGCGCCGTTCGACCTGCCGGAGGCGGAGTCGGAGCTGGTCGC
Organism: Micromonospora sp. WMMD980; assembly: GCF_029626035.1. Classification (NCBI taxonomy): domain Bacteria; kingdom Bacillati; phylum Actinomycetota; class Actinomycetes; order Micromonosporales; family Micromonosporaceae; genus Micromonospora; species Micromonospora sp. WMMD980. The sequence goes on along the minus strand of NZ_JARUBE010000003.1, from coordinate 4,984,043 downwards.
CGGCTTCATGACGGAGTACAGCTCGCTGAAGTTCGCGCTCTTCATGCTCTCCGAGTACGTGGCCATGGTGAGCATGTCCGCGGTGACCACGACGCTGTTCCTCGGTGGCTGGCGGGCACCCTGGCCGATCACGCTCTGGTCGGGCGCCAACGACGGCTGGTGGCCGATGCTGTGGTTCTTCGGCAAGGTGATCCTGCTGGTCTTCGTGTTCGTCTGGCTCCGCGGCACGCTGCCCCGGCTCCGCTACGACCAGTTCATGCGCTTCGGCTGGAAGGTGCTGCTGCCGATCAACCTGGTCTGGATCCTGGTGCTCGCCGGGCTCCGCTCGATCGAGGACTGGCAGACCAAGGACCGGCTGCTCGTGACCGCGATCGGCGCGGGCGTGCTGCTGCTGGCCACGCTCTTCTGGCCGAGCCGGAAGAAGCAGCCGAAGTCGTCGCCCCAGGAGCAGGCGGACAGCCGGCCGTACGGCAGCTTCCCGCTGCCACCGATGGATCTTCAGGTTCCGCCGAGCCCGCGTACCAGGCGCGTGGTCGCCGAGCGGGAGCCGGCGAACGTCGTCGCCGGTTCCGAATCCAGGGAGGTGTGACGTGGGCGCGATCACCGGAACGTTCAAGGGCTTCGGGGTCACCTTCTCGCACATGTTCAAGAAGGTCGTCACCACCGACTACCCGTTCAAGCCGCCGGTGTCGGCGCCGCGCTACCACGGGCGGCACATCCTCAACCGGCACCCGGACGGGCTGGAGAAGTGCATCGGCTGCGAGCTGTGTGCCTGGGCCTGCCCGGCCGACGCGATCTTCGTCGAGGGTGGCGACAACACCGAGGAGCAGCGCTTCTCCCCGGGTGAGCGGTACGCCAGCAACTACCAGATCAACTACGCCCGGTGCATCTTCTGCGGGCTCTGCATCGAGGCCTGCCCGACCCGTTCGCTCACCATGAGCAACGAGTACGAGCTGGCCCGGGACAACCGGCAGGACCTGATCTTCACGAAGGAGCAGTTGCTCGCGCCGCTGCTCGAAGGCATGGAGCAGCCACCGCACCCGATGCGGCTGGGCGACAGCGAGAAGGACTACTACGTCGGCGCGCTGACCAACCCGGGCACCTCGGCCGGCGCCGAGCAATCGCCGGCGGGCGGCCGGTACCCGGTGGAGGAGCACCCCGGGGTGACCTTCCCCGGCGCCGAGCAGGCCGCGCAGCGGTCCGAGGCGGGCAAGGGAGCAGGGGTATGACCACGCAGACTGTGCTCGCCGCGGCGGGCGACGTGTCCGGGGGTGAGGAGGTCACCTTCTGGATCCTCGCCCCGCTGGCCCTGATCGGGGCGCTCGGCATGGTGTGGGCCCGCAACGCGGTGCACTCCGCGCTCTGGCTGGTGCTGACCATGCTCTGTCTGGGCGTGTTCTACGTGCTACAGGCCGGGCCGTTCATCGGCATGGTGCAGATCATCGTCTACACCGGCGCGATCATGATGCTCTTCCTGTTCGTGCTGATGCTCGTCGGCCGGGACGCGTCCGACTCGCTGATCGAGACGCTGCGCGGCCAGCGGGTCGCCGCCGTGGTGCTCGGGCTCGGCTTCGCCGGCCTGGTCGGCACCGGCCTCTACCGGGCGCTCGACGGCGTGCGGGCGGCTGGGCTGGAGCAGGCGAACGCCGAGGGCAACGTGCAGGGCATCGCCCGGCTGCTCTTCACCAAGTACGTCTTCGCCTTCGAGCTGACCTCGGCGCTGCTGATCACCGCCGCGGTGGGCGCGATGGTGCTGGCGCACGTGGAGCGGCGCAAGGAGGACCGGATGAACCAGGTCGCCACCATGAAGGCGCGGTTCCGTCCCGGCAACTACCCCGGCCCGAAGCCGGGCCCGGGCGTCTTCGCCACCTCCTCCTCCGTGGCCACGCCGGCCCGCCTGCCGGACGGCCGGCTGACCGACCGCGGCATCTCGGAGATCATGCCGGTGCGCGAGCTGACCTCCGAGGAGACCGCACTGAAGGGTACGGATCGGTGAGCGCGAGGAGTGCAGCGAAGCGGAGCCCCGCAGTCGCGAACGAAAGGACAGCACAGTGACGCCGGACTACTACCTGATCCTCGCGGCGGTGCTGTTCACCATCGGCGCCGTCGGCGTGCTGGTCCGGCGCAACGCGATCGTGCTGTTCATGTGCGTCGAGCTGATGCTCAACGCGGCCAACCTGACCCTGGTCACGTTCAGCCGGATCAACGGCGACCTGAACGGCCAGATCATGGCGTTCTTCGTGATGGTGGTGGCGGCGGCCGAGGTCGTGGTCGGGCTCGCGATCATCATGGCGATCTTCCGGACCCGGCGCTCGGCCAGCGTCGACGACGCCAACCTGCTGAAGTACTGAGGGGTCTGCGGTGGAACAGACTGTGGAATTCGCTACTGCGGATGGCCTGCTGGGCAGCGTCTGGCTGCTGGTGGCGATCCCGCTGGTCAGCGCGGCGGTCCTGCTGCTGCTCGGCAGGCGGGCGGACCGCTGGGGCCACTGGCTGGGCGTGGCGGCCATCGGCGCCGCGTTCGTGCTCGGGCTGACCTACTTCTTCCAGCTTCGTGGCCTGGAGAACAAGCAGGTCCAGTCGAGCCTCTGGCAGTTCATCACGGTCGGCGACCTGAAGGTGGACTTCGGTCTGCTCTTCGACCCGCTGGCCGCGGTGTTCGTCCTGCTGATCACTGGGGTGGGCTTCCTGATCCACCTCTACGCCGTGGAGTACATGGCGCACGACGAGGGCCGGCGACGGTTCTTCGGGTACTTCAACCTTTTCGTCGCCGCGATGCTGTTGCTGGTGCTCGGCAACAACTACGTGATGCTCTACTTCGGCTGGGAGGGCGTCGGTCTGGCGTCGTACCTGCTGATCTCCTTCTGGTACGGCCGGCCGAGCGCGGCCACCGCCGGCAAGAAGGCGTTCCTGATGAACCGGGTCGGCGACGCCGGCCTGGCCATCGGCATCTTCGTCCTCTTCGCCCAGCTCGGCACCACGCAGTACGACGAGGTGTTCAACGGGGTCGGCTCGCTGACCTCGACCACGGTGCTGGTGCTCGGCCTGCTGCTGCTCCTGGGCGCCGCCGGCAAGTCCGGCCAGTTCCCGCTCCAGGCGTGGCTGCCGGACGCGATGGAGGGCCCGACCCCGGTCTCCGCGCTCATCCACGCGGCCACCATGGTCACCGCGGGCGTCTACCTGATCGCCCGCTCCAACCCGATCTTCTCGGCGAACGAGACGCTCCAGCTCGTGGTGGTCAGCGTCGGCGCGCTCACGCTGCTGCTGGGCTGCGTCATCGGCGCCGCGAAGGACGACATCAAGCGGGTGCTGGCCTGGTCCACGGTCAGCCAGATCGGCTACATGTTCCTCGGCGTCGGCCTGGGTGGCGGCGCGTACGCGCTGGCCATCATCCACCTGCTGGCGCACGGCTTCTTCAAGGCCAACATGTTCCTCGGCGCCGGCTCGGTCATGCACGGCATGAACGACCAGGTGGACATCCGCCGCTTCGGTGGGCTGTCGAAGTACATGAAGATCACTTGGCTCACCTTCATGATGGGCTGGCTGGCCATCATCGGCATCCCGCCGCTCTCCGGCTACTTCTCCAAGGAGCCGATCATCGCCTCGGCGTTCGAGCGGGAGGGCTGGACCGCCTGGCTCTTCGGCGGCGCGGCGCTGCTCGGCGCCGGGCTCACCGCGTTCTACATGACCCGGCTCTTCGTGCTCACCTTCCACGGCCCGAAGCGGTGGACCGAGGACATCGAGCACCCGCACGAGTCGCCGAAGCTCATGACGATCCCGCTGATCCTGCTCGCCGCCGGCTCGGTGGTGGCCGGCGGTCTGATGACGCTGAACGACGGTGTGGTGTCGTGGCTGACCCCGGTGCTCGGCGAGGAGGCCGGTGGCGAGGCGCACGGCGTGCTCTCGCACACCGTGATCACCATCCTCTCCATCCTGATCACCGTGCTCGGCGCCGGGCTGGCCTGGTTCCTGTTCCGCACCGGCACGGCGACCGAGCCGCAGCCGGCGGGTGTCGTGGTCACCGCCGCCCGGCGCAACCTCTACACGGACGCCTTCAACGAGGCGGTCTTCGAGAAGCCGGGCGTCTTCCTCACCCGGGCGCTGGTCTTCCTCGACAACCGGGGCGTCGACGGGCTGGTCAACGGCCTCGCCGCCGCGGTGGGCGGGGGCTCGGGCCGGCTCCGGCGGCTGCAGACCGGCTTCGTGCGGTCGTACGCGACCTCGATCCTGACCGGCGCGCTGCTCGTGGTGGCCGCGTTCCTGGCGGTGCAGGCGGGGTGGCTGGCGTGATCGACAGCAACGCGGCCGCCCCCGCCGGCGGGCCACGCAGTCACGACGGAGGTAAGGCCGAATAATGTCCAACTTCCCGTTCCTCTCGGTGCTGACCGTGGCGCCGCTGGTCGGCGCCCTGGTGGTGGCGTTGCTGCCACGTAAGCGGCCGGACCTGGCCAAGCTGGTGGCGTTCGGCTGGTCGCTGCTGGTGCTGGTGCTCTCGGTGGTGATGTGGTTCGCCTTCTCCGCCGACGGTGACCGGTTCCAGTTCCGCGAGTCGTACCCGTGGATCCCGAACTGGGGCGTGCGGTTCACCTTCGAGGTGGACGGCATCGCGCTGGTCATGCTGATGCTGATCGCGATCCTGGTGCCGCTGGTGATCCTGGCGTCCTGGCACGACGCCGAGTCGTCGAAGCGCTCGGTGCCGGTCTACTTCGCGCTGCTGCTCGTCCTCGAGTGCACGATGATCGGCGTCTTCGCCGCCGCCGACGTGTTCCTGTTCTACGTGTTCTTCGAGGTCATGCTCGTGCCGATGTACTTCCTGATCGGCAGCTACGGCGGCCACCAGCGGCAGTACGCGGCGGTGAAGTTCTTCCTCTACTCGCTGGTCGGCGGCCTGTTCATGCTGGCCGCGGTGATCGGCCTCTGGGTGGTCGGCGGCAAGACCTTCGACTGGCAGACGCTGAGCCAGGCGGAGTTCGCCACCAACACCGCCCGCTGGCTGTTCCTCGGCTTCTTCCTCGCGTTCGCGATCAAGGCGCCGTTCTTCCCGTTCCACACCTGGCTGCCGGACGCCGGTGGCGCCGCCCCGGCCGGCGCGGCCGCGCTGCTGGTCGGCGTGCTGGACAAGGTCGGCACGTTCGGGATCCTGCGCTACTGCCTGCCGCTGTTCCCCGAGGCGTCCCGCTGGTTCGCGCCGTGGGCGCTGGCGCTCGGCGTGATCGGCATCATCTACGCCGCGTTGCTGGCGGTCGGGCAGAACGACCTGAAGCGGCTGGTGTCGTACACCTCGATCGCGCACTTCGGCTTCATCGGCGTCGGCATCTTCGCCTTCACCACCCAGGCCGGCACCGGCGCGGTGCTCTACATGCTCAACCACGGGCTCGCCACCGGCCTGCTCTTCCTGGTGGTCGGCATGCTGATCGCCCGCCGCGGCTCGGCGCTGATCAGCGACTTCGGCGGAGCGGGCAAGCTGGTGCCGGTGCTGGCCGGCGTGCTGTTCTTCGCCGGTCTGGCCTCGCTGGCGCTGCCCGGCACGGCGCCGTTCGTCTCCGAGTTCCTGGTGCTGATCGGCACGTTCACGGTCAACAAGCCGGTCGCGGTGATCGCCACGCTCGGCATCATCCTGGCGGCGGCGTACGTGCTGTGGATGGTGCAGCGCACCACCCAGGGCACGCTGAACCCGGCGCTGACCGAGTCCGAGGGCATGCGTCGGGACCTCAGCCTGCGCGAGAAGGTGGTCGTCGCGCCGCTGATCGCGCTGATCGTGCTGCTCGGCTTCTATCCCAAGCCGGTCACCGATGTCATCAACCCCGCCGTCCAGGCGACCATGCAGGACGTCGGCAAGTCCGATCCCGCCCCTGAGGTCGGCAGCGTCCAGGAGGCCGCAAAATGACCGAGCTCAAGCTGCCGTCGATCGACTACGCGGCGCTCGCTCCGATCCTGATCATGCTGGGCGCCGCCCTGCTGGGCGTGCTGGTCGAGGCGTTCGTGCCGCGCCGCCTGCGCAACGCGGTGCAGCTCGGGCTCGCCCTGGTGGCGGTGCTCGCCGCGATCACCATGGTGATCCTGAAGTCGGAGAGCCGGGTGATCACCGCCGGCGGCGCGCTCGCGGTGGACGGGCCGACGCTCTTCCTCCAGGGCTCGATCCTGGTCCTGGCCGTGATGGCGCTGCTGCTCGTCGGCGAGCGCACGGTGGAGCGGGGGGGCGCGTTCGTGGCGCACGCCGCGGTCACCGCGGAGTCGCCCGAGGACCGCAGGCAGGCCGAGGGCGTCGGCGGGACCACCGAGGTCTATCCGCTGATGACGTTCGCGATCGGCGGCATGCTGATCTTCGTGGCGGCGAACGACCTGCTGACCATGTTCATCTCGCTCGAGGTCTTCTCCCTGCCGCTCTACCTGCTCTGCGCGCTGGCCCGCCGCCGGCGGCTGCTGAGCCAGGAGGCGGCGATGAAGTACTTCCTGCTCGGCGCGTACGCCTCGGCGTTCTTCCTGTTCGGTGTCGCCCTGATCTACGGCTTCACGGCCGGGATCCCGGGCCGGGGTGCGGGCGTCGACTTCGCCACCGTGCACGCCGCGGTCGGTGAGTCGTCGTCCAGCCAGGTGCTGCTCTTCGCCGGCATGGCGCTGCTCGCCATCGGCCTGCTCTTCAAGGCCGCCGCCGCGCCGTTCCACGTGTGGACGCCCGACGTCTACCAGGGCGCGCCGACGCCGGTGACCGGCTTCATGGCCGCCTGCACCAAGGTCGCCGCGTTCGGCGCGCTGCTGCGCGTGTTCCACGTCGCGTTCGCCGGCGCCTCCTGGGACTTCACCCCGGTGATCGGCGTGGTGGCGGTGCTGACCATGCTGGTCGGCGCGGTGCTGGCGGTCACCCAGACGGACATCAAGCGACTGCTGGCCTACTCGTCGATCGCGAACGCCGGCTACCTGCTGGTGGGTGTGCTGGCTCCGAGCAAGGAGGGGCTGTCGGGCACGATGTTCTACCTCGCCGCCTACGGCTTCTCGGTGCTCGCCGCGTTCGCCGTGGTGACGCTGGTGCGGGACGCCGACGGAGAGGCCACCCACCTGTCCCGCTGGGCCGGGCTGGGCCGTCGCTCGCCGTTCTTCGCGGCGATCTTCACGTTCATCCTGCTGGCCTTCGCCGGCATCCCGCTCACCAGCGGCTTCACCAGCAAGTTCGCGGTCTTCGGCCCGGCGCTGGAGGCGAACCAGACCTGGCTGGTGATCGCCGGCGTGCTCACCAGCATGGTGCTGGCGTTCCCCTACCTGCGGGTCGTGGTGATGATGTGGCTCTCCGAGCCGGGGGAGGCCACCCCGACGGTGACCGTGCCGGGCGCGCTCACCTCGGCGGCCCTGGTCATCGGCGTCCTCGCCACGCTGGTCCTCGGCGTGGTCCCCGGGCCCCTGCTCGACCTGACCACCGGTGCCGCCGAATTCGTCCGATGACAGCTGAGGTTCCACCGGGGGCCGGCACGCCGTGGCGTGCCGGCCCCCGGTCCGTATCCCCCTCACCGAGCAGGTCGAACGGGTGTGGCATGGTTGAAGACGTGGTGAACCCGGCTGGCGAGCGTTCAGGTCAGTTCGGCGCGCTCGGCCTGCACCTCGCCGACCCGCGCGTCGAAGCCTCCGTGCTGGGCGTGCTCGACCGGGTCGAGGCGGAGCTGCGCGCCAGCGTGACCAGCGCCGACCCGCTGGTCACCGAGGCGGCCAAGCACCTGATGGAGGCCGGTGGCAAGCGGTTCCGCCCGCTGCTGGTGGCGCTGGGTGCCCAGTTCGGCGACCCGGATGCCGCGCAGGTCGTGCCCGCGGCCGTGGTGATGGAGCTCACTCACCTGGCGACGCTCTACCACGACGACGTGATGGACGAGGCGGCCGTCCGGCGGGGCGCGCCGAGCGCCAACTCCCGTTGGGCCAACTCGGTGGCCATCCTGGTCGGCGACTTCCTCTTCGCCCGGGCCGCGGACATCGCGGCCGACCTGGGCCCGGAGGCCGTCCGGCTCCAGGCGCGCACGTTCGCCCGCCTGGTGCACGGCCAGATCGCCGAGACGGTCGGCCCGCGCGACACCGACCCGGTCGCGCACTACCTGCACGTCATCGCCGAGAAAACCGGTTCGCTGATCGCCACCTCGGCCCGCTTCGGCGGCATGTTCGGCGGTGCGTCCGCCGCGCACATCGAGGCCCTCGCCGGGTACGGCGAGATCATCGGCGTCGCCTTCCAGCTCTCCGACGACCTGCTGGACATCGCCAGCGAGTCGGTGCAGTCCGGCAAGACGCCCGGCACCGACCTGCGGGAGGGCGTGCCCACCCTGCCGGTGCTCTACGCCCTGGCCGGTGACGACGCGGACGCCGCCAGCGTGCGGCTGCGGGAGATCCTGGCCACCGGCCCGCTGGTCGACGACGCGTTGCACGCCGAGGCGCTCACCCTGCTCCGCGAGTCCCCGGCGCTCAAGCGGGCCCGGGAGACGGTGCGCAGCTACGCCGAGGACGCCCGCGCTCGCCTGGCCCCGCTCCCCGAGGGGCCGGCCCGCCGCGCGCTGGAATCCCTCTGCGATTACATCGCCGACCGCACGAGCTGACGTCCCGGCCTCCGCCCACTGCTACCGAACGTGGTCGCCGGCGGGGAACAGTTCCCATTCGAGCGGTATACCTGAGAGTCATAATTATGACTCTCAGGTATACCGCATCTTCCCGCGCCGCGTGCCGCCACCGCGCCGCGTGCCGCCACCGCGCCGCGTGCCGCCACCGCGCCGCGTGCCGCCACCGCGCCGCGCTGCGCTGCGCCACCAGACCGTGCCCGCCAGCGGCACCGCGGTCCGGCACGGCGCGCCGGCACTCCAGGGACGGCGCGGGCGGGATCGGGCGGGCGAGGATCAGGCGGTGCGGGCCAGGCGGTGGGCGCCCAGCAGCATGAGCAGGGCGGCCAGCAGCATCGCCAGGGCGGCGGTCAGCCACATCGCCGGATAACCGGCGGCGCCGGCCAGCGCGCCGAGGCCTAGTGGGCCGAAGCAGCCGCCCGCGTACACGCCGGTCTGGGTGATCGAGGTGGCGGCGGCCGGCGCCTGCGGGTGGAGCCGGACCACCGCGAAGTTCAGCAGCCCGGGCCAGGACCAGCCGAGCCCGAAGCCGAACACGACACCCACGACCAGCGGCGCCGGGCCGGACACGGCGAGCAGGAGCAGCCCCACGGACCCCGCCAGCAGCAGCCCGGCGACGACGCCGACGTGTCCGCCCGCCCGGCGGTCGGCCAGCCAGCCGACGCCCACCCGGGCCAGCACGCAGACCGCGCTGCCGAGGGTGAGGGTGAGACCGGCCAGGGCAGGCGGGAGCCCTCGACCGGCCGACGAGTCGACCAGGAACGTGGCCAGCGCGTTCGCCGCGCCGGCCGCCAGCGTGGCGGCCAGTCCGACCACGACCAGCGCGCCCGTGCCGCCGCCACGGCCGGCGGGGCGGGTCCGGGTCCGCCGGTCGCGGCCGGCCCGGGGTACGGCAGCCAGCGCGGCCGCCGCGGCCCCGGCGGCGACCACGAACGCCCAGCGCCAGCCGGCGGTCAACGCGACGGTGGGTACCGCCGCGCCGGCCAGCAGTGTGGAGACCGGGATGGCGGCCTGCTTCACGCCGAAGGAGAGCCCCTGGCGGTGGGCGGGCACGTGCTCGGCAAGCGCGGCGTTGCTGGCGAGCTGCCCGAGAGCGTTGGCGGCGGCGCTGAGGGCCAGCAGGGCCACCAGCACCGGATAGGACCGGGCCAGGCCCGCGACGGCCAGCAGCGAGCCGGCGGACAGCCCGATGGCCAGGCGGGCGATCGGGGCCGGGCCGTACCGCTCGACCAGGGCGCCGGAGGGCACCGACGCGAGCGCGCTGACCCCGAAGTAGACCGAGACCGCCAAGCCCAGCCCGGTCGGGCTGAAGCCCAGTTCGTCGCCGAGTTGGACGGCGAGACCACCGACCAGGAAGACCGGCAGGACACAGGCGATCGTGGTGACGGTGGCGCCGGCGCCGACCCGGACGGCGCGTCGGGTAGCCGGCGGGCCCGTTCGCGAAATTGTTTCGGTCATCGTCGGCCAACCTACGCCGGCCGCGTTTTCGCTGCTGATCGTGTCTGTCGATGCACGTTCTGTGTCCGCTGATCTGGCATCCTCGATCCGAACAGGCATTTCGCACTCGCCCTCTTTTTCATATGGTGTAAGTCCCCGGCGTCGGAGGTGGCTGTGCGCGACCCCCTGGCGGAACCTTCGGACCTGATCCGGAGCGTTTCCCGCGCGCTTCGAGTGCTCGAGTCGGTCGGCCGTGCGCCGAGGGGCCTCACCGTGAAACAGATCGCCCGGCGCTGCGAGCTGACCGTCGCCACCACCTACCACCTGGTGCGCACGCTGGCGTACGAGGGCTACGTGATCCGGCGCGAGGACGGGACGTACATCGTCGGGTTGGAGATCGCCGACCGCTACCGCGAGCTGGTCACCGCGTTCCGGGGGCCGGCACCGGTCGGTGAGGCGTTGCGTCGGGCCGCGGCCGACACCGGCTGGAGCCACTACCTCGGCCGGTTCGTGGGCGGGCAGGTGGCGGTGACCGCGTGCGCCGAGGGTCCTCGCTCGCCCTACCTGGAGGACCTGGTGCCGGGCTTCGACGAGGGAGCGCACGCCACCGCGCTCGGCAAGAGCCTGCTCGCCACGCTCACCGCCGAACAGCGCTTCCGCTACCTGCGCGAATACGGCATGCGCCCGTTCACCACCGCCACCCTCACCACGGTCGAGGCGTTCGAGGCCGACCTGGCCGCCGGGGACCGGCGCGGCATGCAGTTGGAGCTGGGCCAGTTCCGGCAGGGCGTGGCGTGTGCCGCGGTTCTGGTCGCGCCGGACAAGGACATCGAGCGGCGGGTGGTGCTGGCCTGCGCGCTGCCGGCCAGCGAGATGATGACCTCCGCGCGGGTGGTCCGGGCGAAGCTGCTCGCCGCCGCGCGGACCATCGCCGACGGGATCGCCACCGAGAGCTGAGCGGGCCACCACCCGAGGAGGGATGATGGCCCGTCAGCGGGCGGCCCAGCGCCGGGCCACCCCGGAGGAGGGTCAGCTACCGATCGCGCCACCGTCCAGGCGCCAGGTGACCACCACGCCGGGCTTGGCGAAGTCGCCGTCCGGCCAGGTGGAGGCCGGGTTCTCGACCGAGGCGCCGGAGATCTCGCCCGGGTGCTGCACGGCCACGAAGACGGATCGGTTGTCCCTGGTGATGAACGGACCGCAGGTCTCGGCGCCGAGCGGCACGGTGAGGAACTGCTTCAGGTGCCCCCGCTCCGGGCCCTCGACGGCGGTGGCGAAGAGGCCGTCGTTGCTGCCCAGCGCGTTGCCGTCGGTCGAGATCCAGAGGTTGCCGGTGGCGTCGAACGCGACGTTGTCCGGGCAGGAGATCGGCGAGACCTTGGTCTTGTCGTAGCCGGCGAACCAGGTCGAGGCGTCGGCCGGGTCACCGCAGACGATCGGCAGCGACCAGGCGAAGCTCTCGGCCGTGTTGTCGCCCCGGTCCTCGACCAGCTCCAGGATCTGGCCGTGCTTGTTGGCGTTGCGCGGGTTCGCCTCGTCGGCCGGCGCCTTGCCGACCTTGCCCCGGTCGGTGTTGTTGGTCAGCGCCACGTAGACCTTGCCGGTGAGCAGGCTCGGCTCGACGTCCTCGGGACGGTCCATCTTGGTCGCGCCGACCTTGTCGCCGGCCAGCCGGGTGAAGGTGAGCACGTCGGCCGCGGTCATCCCGTCGACGTACGAGCGGTTGCCGCTGACCAGCCTGATCCACCGACCCCGGCCGCCGAAGCCGCCGTCGGCCGGGAGTGTGCCGGTGCCGTCGATCTCGGCGGCCGGGCTGTCACCCTCGATCCGGGCCACGTAGAGCGTGCCCGACTCCAGCAGCGTCAGGTTGTGCTTGCGGGCCACCCAGGAGTTGCCCGGCATGAACTTCTTGTCCGAGACGAACTTGTAGAGGTAGTCGAAGCGCTCGTCGTCGCCCATGTACGCGACCACGTGCCCGCTGCGGGCCACGATGACGTTGGCGCCCTCGTGCTTCACCCGGCCCAGCGCGGTGTGCTTGCGCGGCCGGGACTCCGGGTCGAACGGGTCGATCTCGACGACCCAGCCGAACCGGTGCGCCTCGTGGGGGTGCCTGGCCAGGTCGAACCGCTCGTCGGCACGGTCCCACTTGCGGCTGCCGCTCGGGTAGCGCACGTCGGTCGGGATGCCGTAGCGGGCCAGCCTCGGCTTCAGTTCCTCCGGCGCGCCGTCGCCGCCGACGAAGTACTGGTTGAAGTTCTCCTCGCCGGAGAGCACGGTGCCCCACGGGGTGACCCCGCCGGCGCAGTTGTTCAGCGTGCCGACGACCGTCCGGCCCTTCGGGTCGGCGGCGGTCCGCAGCCAGGCCGAGCCGGCGGCCGGGCCGGTCAACTCGAACTTCGTGGCCAACGCGGTGACCCGGCGGTTGTACTCCCGCCGCCCGCGCCGCACCGGCCGCCACTGCCCGGTGTCCGCCACCCGTTCCAGCTCGACCACGGACATGCCGTGCGCGGCCATCGCCACCCGCACCTGCTCCACGGTCAACGCGTCCTGGCCGGTGAAGCCGGGGAACATCAGGTCCTCGTTGGTGTACTCGTGGTTCACCACGAGCAGCGCACGCCGGCGGTCGATCGGCAGCACACCGACGAAGTCGTTGTTGTAGCCGAACTGCTTGGCCTGGGCGGCGGCGCTCTGGTGGCGTACGTCGAAGGCCGGCGCGCCCGGCACCACCTCGTCGCCCCACTTGATGACCACGGCGTGGTCGTAGCCGTTCGGCACGACGAGCGTGTCGAGCTTGTTCGGCGGGATCGGTCTGAACGTCAGCGCCCCGCTTCCCGGGCGGGCGGCAGCGGCGGCGGCCGGGTCGATGCCGGGCGCGACCGGGTTGGCGGGCGCGGCGGCGGCGGGCGCGGCGGCGGCGGGCGCGGCCCCGGCGAGCGCACCGGCGGCGGCACCGCCGAAGCCGAGCACGAGTGCGCCGACCGCGCCGGCCCGGACCACGCCGCGCCGGGAGACCTCGGCGTCGACCAGGTCGCCGAAGTACGGATTGTCGGAGGGGTTGGGCACCGGGTGGTCGCAGGCGTTGCCGCACCGGTACAGACAGGTCATCGCATCGCGGCTGCCGTGGCGGGTGCCACCCAGCAGCGGGAGCAGGCGAGGACGGTCGCTCATGAGGTGGAGCCTCCTGATCGGACGTCGGGCAGGCGCGCCCGGCGGTCGGCCAGGGCGCGTACCCGCCGGACGGTGCCAGGGCATGGTGAGCGTCGGTCGGCCCGAATCTGAACCGGGCGTGAACAGCTCCGGCTTGACCTGCGGCTGAACCGTTCGGCGGCACGGCACGTATGGAAGGGCGAACGCATCGCCCGGACGGGCGGACGCAGCGCCGGTCTCCCCGCCGCCGGAAGCGAGGTACCGCCATCAGTGACCACGACGCCCAACTGCTGCGCGCGCTGCACGACGAGCACGCCGACGCGCTTTTCGCGCACGCCCTGCGGTTGGTCAACGGCGACCGGCCGCGGGCCGAGGACCTGGTCCAGGAGACGCTGCTGCGCGCCTGGCGGCACCCGGAGTCGTTGGACCCGCGCCGAGGCTCGGTCCGCGCCTGGCTCTTCACCACCGCCCGGAACCTCGCCATCGACGCGTGGCGTCGCCGCTCGGCCCGGGTCGGCGAGGTCTACACCGACGAACTGCCCGAAACCGCCGAGACGGTCGACGAGACGGAGCGCGCGGTGGAGGCGTGGACGGTGGCCGAGGCGCTGAACCGGCTGAGCCCGACCCACCGCGAGGTGCTGGTCGAGTGCTTCTACCAGGGGCGGTCGGTGGCGGAGGCCGCCGCCCGGCTGGGCGTGCCGCCGGGCACGGTGAAGTCGCGCACCCACTACGCGCTGCGCTCGCTGCGGTTGGTGCTGGCCGAGATGGGGGTGACCGGATGACCACCTGCGAGTTCGCGCACGACGACGGGGCCTACGTGCTGGGCGCCCTCGCCCCGGCCGACCGGGTCGCCTACGAGCGGCACCTGGCCGGCTGCGCGCAGTGCCGGGAGGCGGTGGCCGAGATCGCCGTGCTGCCCGGGCTGCTCGGCCGGCTCGACCCGGCCGGGCTGGAGCAGTTCCTGGAGGTCGGGCCGGAGGCGTCGCGGGTGCCCGCGCTGCTCGACGCCGCGCGCGAGCGGCGGCGCCGCGACCGGTCCCGCTCCCGTCGCCGGTACGCGCTGACCGCGCTCGCCGCCGCCGCGCTCGCGGTGCTGGCCGGTGTCGGGGTGGCCGTGGTCCGGCCGCCCGCGGAGCCGGCCATCCGGCCGGTGGCACTCACCTCGATGCGGCCGGTCGCCGGCACCGCCCCGGTGCACGCCGAGGTGGGCCTGACCGAAACCCCCTGGGGGACCGAGGTCACCATGCACTGCGGCTACGACCGGCGGGCCGGGCACCGCGAGGCGTACACGTTCCGGCTGGTGGCCCACGGCCCGGACGGCGCGACCGAGCAGATCGGCTCCTGGCTGGCCGCCCCCGGCGACGACCTGCGCTTCTCCGGCGTCACCCGCTTCACCCGCGGCGAGTTGGTCCGCCTGGAACTCCTCCGCGGCAACGAAACCCCGATCCTCGCCTATGACCTCCGCTAACCCCCTCTCCTTCCCCCTGCTCCTGCTCCTGCTCCCGCGATCTTGCACTTGCGGCCCTCGGTGCGGGTGGTACGCCCTTTTCGCCGGGGCCGTAAGTGCAACATTGCCGGGGCCGGGACCGGGGCCGGGGCCGGGACCGGGGCCGGGGCCGGGGCCGGGGCCGGGCGGGTCAGGGTTGGGGGCGGGGGACGGGGGAGCGAGGGCGGGGCGGCGGCGGGACTGGCGTAGGGCGTCGGCGGTGAAGACGACGAGGGCCAGCCAGACCAGGGCGAAGCCGGCCAGGCGGGCCGGCGGCATCGGCTCGTGGAACAGCAGCACCCCGCAGCCGAGCTGGAGGATCGGCGCGAGATATTGCAGCATGCCGACGGTGGACAGCGGCAGCCGGTTCGCCGCGCCGGCGAAGAGTAGCAGCGGGATCGCGGTGGCGGCCCCGGCCAGCACCAGCAGCGCGGTGTGTCCGGCCGAGACGTGGCCGAACGTCAGCCCGCCGTCCGCCGACAACCAAACGAGGTAGGCCAGAGCGGGCAGGGCCAGCACCGCCGACTCGACGAAGAGGCCCTCGGCGGCCGGCAGGCCGAGCCGCTTCTTGACCAGGCCGTAGCCGGCGAAGCTGAACGCCAGCGTCAACGCCAGCCAGGGCAGCCGCCCGTAGTCGACGGTGAGCACCGCCACCGCGAGCGCGCCGACGCCGAGCGCCGCCCACTGCGCCGGACGCAGCCGTTCCCGCAGCGCGACGACGCCGAGCAGCACCGAGACCAGCGGGTTGATGAAGTAGCCGAGCGCGGTCTCCACCACGCGGTCGGAGTTCACGCCGTAGATGTAGGTGCCCCAGTTGACCGCGATCAGCGCGGCGGCGAGCGCGATGCCGGCCAGCGCCCATGGTCGCCGGGCCAGCGAGCGCAGGAAGCCGACATGCCGCATCGCGGCCAGCACCAGCGCCACGAACGCCACCGACCAGACGATCCGGTGCGCGAGGATCTCCACCGGCCCGGCCGGGCGGAGCAGCTTCAGATAGATCGGGAAGAAGCCCCAGAGCAGGTACGCGCCGATGCCGTAGAGGTAGCCGAGGCGGAGCTGGTTCACCGCTCCACCGTAAGTGGCAAAGTCGGCTACTGGTCCTTTCCGGTGATCGGTGTCACCCGCTGGTCCAGCTCCATGTACCGATCCGCCGCCACCGGCCGGAAGCCGAGCTTCTCGTACACCCCGTGGGCGTCCAGCGTCGCCAGCAGGATCCGGCGTACGCCCCGCTCGGCCAGGTGGTCGCGGACGCCGCCGGCCAGCCAGGTGCCCAGCCCGCGGCCCCGCTCGGACCGCTCCACGTAGACGTCGCAGAGCCAGGCGAACGTGGTCCGGTCGGTCACCACCCGGGCCACCGCCACCTGCCGGTCGTCGCCCGGCCGGTAGACGCCGAAGCCGATCGAGCCGGCGAAGGCCCGCTCGACCGTCTCCCGGTCCCGTCCGAGCGCCCAGTAGGCGTCGGTGCCCAGCCAGGTGTGCACGCGGTCCAGGTCGAGCCGATCGGGGTCGGTGCTGAGCTGGTAGCCGTCGGCGCGGGTCACGGTGAACACCCGCCCGAGGGTAGTGCCGGGCCGGGGCGTACCTCCGACGGTTTCCCGTCTGCTGGACCGGCCGGTCGCCGGGCGCGCGGCGACCGGCCGGGACCCGTCAGTCGCGGTCGAGAACAGCGCCGAGGACCCAGGTGACGATGCCGACGAAGAGCGCGCCCAGCACCGCCGCCGGCCAGAACCCGTCCACGTGGAAGGGCAGCCCGGCCTCCCCGGCGATCCAGCTCGTGAGCAGGAAGAGCAGGCCGTTGACCACGAGTGCGATCAGACCGAGGGTGAGCAGATAGAAGCCGCAACCCACGGTCTTGATGATCGGCTGGAGCACCGCGTTCACCACGCCGAAGATCACCGCGACGAGCACCAGCGTGGTCACCGTCTCGGTGGCCGAGCCGGAGTCCAGCGAGATGCCCGGGATGAGCAGCGTGGCGAGCCAGAAGGCCACCGCCGTCGTGGCCACCCGGATCAGAAGACCCTTCAGAAAATCCATGGCCGGGATCGTGCCACGCCGTCTCCGCCTACGGAACCCGTGCCGGCGGCTCAGTGCCGGGTCGGACGACCGACCAGTTGCGACTCGACCGGGGTCGGCGAGAGCAGCGCCCACCGCAACGCCCGTCGGTTGACCACCGCCACCATGTCGTCGCGGATCCGGGTGAGCCAGTCGGCGGAGGCGCCGAGGCCGAGCGCGGCGCCGGCCAGCGCGGCCTCGGAGGCATCGAGCGGTTGCAGGACCGCCAGGTCGGCGCGGGCCAACGCGGGCGCGTCCGCGGGCGTCAGCTCGTCGCGCACCACCAGCACGGACTGCCAGGCCGCCGCCGGGCCCACCTCAGGCGGCACCGGGCCGGCGTCGACCACCAGCAGCAACGGCCGCAGTGGCGAACCGGGCGGGCCGCCGACCGGCCGCCCGGGCGGCAGCAGCGGCACCGGCGCGCCGACGCCCCGGACGAAACCCTCCCAGACCCGCGGTCGTGCGGTCTGCACCGCCACCCGCGCGCCGAGCGCCAGTGCCCGCAGCACGACGACCTGCGCGGTCGGCACCCCGCCGACCAGCAGCACCCGGGTCGTCGCCGGGCGGAACAGTCGCACGGTGAGCGGGCCGCCCCGCCGGTTGGCACCCACCACCAGGCCGGACCCGCCGACCGGCAGGTCCGGCGCGGCCGGCGGTGCGCCGGTCGGGGGCGCGCCCGCCCCGGTCACCGCCAGCGGCAGGGTGGCGGCCAGCCCGACCAGATGCTCGCCGTCGAGGCGGCGCAGCTCGCCGCCCGCGTCGGCGGCCACCCGACGCAGCGCCCGTTCTGCCACCGCCAGCTCGGCCGCGCTCCCGGCAGCCACCCGGACGGTCAGCTCGGCCGGGGTCGGGGCGGCGTCGGCGCGGGGACCGACGCAGAGCGCGACGGTGGTGGCGGTGGCCGGCACCGCCAGCAGTCGGGGCACCAGGGAACGGGCGGCCTCACCCCGGGGATCCGGCCAGCGGCGCAGCCGCCAGGTGGCCTGCGGCAGCCCACCCACGGCGAGCAGCGACCAGGACTCCCGGGCCGGCGTGCCGCCGTCGTGGTGGGCCAGCTCGGCGATCACCCGCAGCGCCGCCGGCACGCCCAGTGGCCGGCCGGTGAGCGATCCGAGTCGGCGGACGATCCGCCGGACCGTGCCGGAGAGCGCCCGCAGCAACTCCTCGTCCGACCAGCCGTCGGCCCGCACCACCCGGACCGCCAGCACCACGCGGGCACGCCCGGCCAGCCGACCGTCGGTGAGCTGGCGGTAGGACGTCCCGGCCGGGCCGGCGGCGACCGCCGGCGCGGGCGCGGACGAGGCCGCGAAGAGCAGTTGAAGCCGGAGCGGAGGGCTCTCCGGGCCGGCCGGGGGAAGCAGGTCGAGCGGTGCCGGGAGGGCCAGCGGGTGGTCACCGAGCAGATCGTCCGGGTCGCCGAGCTCCAGCAGCGCGGTCAGCCCGGCCGCGTCGTGCAGCACGGCGGCCGGACCGCCGGCCAGCTCCGCGGCGTGCACCACGGTGCCCGGCCCGACCAGCTCCAGCAACGCCGCCGGGTCGGCCGCCGACGCGAGGGTGCGGCGACGAGCGAGGTACGCCGCGGCGACGGTCAGCCACTCGTGCGACCAGCGGCCCCGGAACCGGACCCAGGCGGCGGGCAGCAGCAGCGTCGCCGTCAGCAGCGCCCCGGCGGTGGGCACGACGCCGCGTCCCACGGCGGCCACGAGCACGGCTGCCGCGATCTGCGTGGCCACCACCTGGCCGGCGCGGACCCCGGCGGGCGGGTGTCGTCTCCACTGTGGAGCCGCGGCGGACGCGGTGGTCCGCTCGGTCGGGGTCGCGGTCACCGCACCTCCTCGCCGGCCCGTCGGGTGATGCCGCCGTGGCTCATCGTAGTGACGTCCTTGTCCACAGGGGAGGCCCCGGGGGGTAGCAGAACCGGACGGGGGCGGCTACCGTCAGCGACGAAATCGTCACGTGCGCGCCCGCCGTCCCCTCCCCTCCGGCGGCCGCGAGCGCCGCGTCGACGAGTCCACGGTGGCCACTCCGAGTGGCCAGCCACGACCGAGGAGACGAGGTGACGTCCGGGATGTCCCAGACCCAGGCAGAAGCCGCGGTGATGCAGCAGACCGCCGCGAAGTTCGAGCAGGTCGACCAGTCGCTGCAGACCATGCTCAGCGGCCTGATGGCCGAGTTGGAGGTGCTGCAGCAGGCCTGGCGAGGCGCCGGTGGGCGCTCGTTCACGCAGGTCAAGCAGCAGTGGGCGCAGGACCAGGCGGCCCTGCAGCGCGCGCTTCGCGAGACCGCTACCGCGATCCGCAGCGCCGGCCGGCACTACGACGTCTCCGACACCGAGGCCGCCGGCCGGGTGGCGGGCACCAACCGCGGCATCCAGCTGCCGCTCTAGAGCATTCGGAAGGGATCGAACCCATGGAGCACGGTGTGCTGGTCGTCAACTTCGCCGCCCTGCAACAGGCCGGCGCGGACATCCAACGGGCGCTGACCACCCTCGAGAGCCAGCTCGGGCAGCTCGAGCGCGACGCCGCGCCGCTGGTGGCGAGCTGGAACGGTGAGGCCCGCGAGGCGTACGAGCAGCGGCAGTCCCGGTGGCGGGCCGCCTCGCAGGACATGCAGGCGATGCTGCGTGACATCAAGCTCGCGGTGGAGGATTCCGCCGCCGACTACCTCGACACCGAGAAGCGCAACGCCAACCTGTTCCACTGAGTCGAGCGCGGCCCGGGTGCGGCACCCGGGCCGCCTCCGCCGGTCAGGCCGGGCCGGCCGGGTGCCAGCGTCGGCGGGCGCCCCGGGGCAGCACCACGGCCAGCAGTGCCACGAGTGTCGTCGCGCCACCCGTCACGCCGGCCACCAGCAGCGCCCGATTCCGAGCCGAGGCCCGGCGGGACTCGCGGGCCAGCGCCGCCGGGTCCGGCCGGTCGGCCGCAAGCGCCGCCCCGCCCCGAGGTCGGGCGGCGGTGTCACCCGGCACCTCGGTCACCGCGCGGTACGGGTTCAGCACCCCCGCGCCGTAGCCCTCGTCCCGGCCCGGCGCCGGGTCGGTTCCGGCCACGATCCGGTCGGCGACCTCGGCCGCGCTCAGCTCCGGTCGATACTGCCGCAGCAACGCCGCGGTGGCGGCCACGAAGGGCGTGGCATAGCTGGTCCCCTCCGCCCGGTGGTGGCCCTGCCGAGGCGCCGCCATCAGCACCTCGCCGCCGGGGGCGACCAGGTCGACGTACGCGCCGGTCTGTGAGAAGGCGGCGCGCGTCCCGTCCGGCCCGATCGCGCCCACGCCGAGCACCCCGTCGTACGCCGCCGGGTAGGGCCGGGGATCACCGTTGTCGTGCAGGTTGCCGGCGGCGGCCACCACCACCACGTCCCGCCGCACCGCGTAGGCCACGGCGGCGCGTACGGCCGGGTCGTCCGCGTAGAGCACCACCGAGAGGTTGAGCACGTCCGCGTCGTGGTCCACCGCCCACCGGACGGCTCGGGCGAATCCGGCCGCGTCGACCGTGCGCCCCGACTCCCGACCGTCGACCACCTGCTGCTCGCTGACCCGTACCGGCAGGATGCGTGCGCCCGGTGCGAGCCCGCGGAACGCGATGCCCGGGCGCGGCGTGGCGGCGATGATGCTGGCCACGCCGGTGCCGTGGCCAGCGCAGTCGCGGGTGCCGTCCCCGCCCGGGTCGAGGAAGTCCGTGCCGGTCAGCACCCGACCCGCGAGCTGTGGATGGCTCCGGTCCACGCCCGAGTCGACCACCGCCACCACCACGCCGGCGCCGGTCGCGAGCGGGGCGAGCCGGTCCGGCGCGTACCGTTGCTGGGGCCACGGCCGCTCGGCCACCGGACGGGCCGGCGCGGGCGGCGTGGCGCACCCGGACGGCTTGCCGGCCGCCGCCGGAGCGGCGGGCAGGCCGGTGACGAGGAGGGTCGCCAGGGCGGCCAGCGCCGGGCGCGCGAGGGGCCGAGCCATCGACGACCTCCGTAACGTGTCGACTCCGGAACGGGATGTTAGCGCCTCGCCGACGCCACGGCCGACCGTCGATGGCCAGGCATTGTGATCTTGATGCCACCTTGTAGGTTGTAGGCGATGCCTGTGGCCTGTTCACGGAAGGAGAGGTGGCCGTGACCGGATGGGAACCGGCCACCGAGGCCGAGGTGGCGATGCGGGACGCGCTACGCGCCCAGGACCAGCAACAATACTTCCGCGTCCTGACCCAGGTCGATCTGGTGCTGCCGGTCGCCGGCGGGTCGACCGCGGGGTGGGGCACCTGGACCTCCGGCGGCCGGACCCACGTGCTGGCGTTCACCTCCGTCGCCGCGCTCCGTGCCAGCCTGGGCGAGAACGCCGGCGCCACGCGCCGCCTTCCGTACGCGGACCTGGCCGCCACCTGGCCCAACCAGGAGTGGTGGTTGGCGGTCAACCCGGGCCTGCCGGTCGAGGGCTACCTGCCCGCCTGGTACGTCGCGCAGCTCGCCCGGGGCGACGTCCGGCTGCCCGGCCGGACCATGGGCGCCCGCGCCCGCCTGGAGCGCGTGCAGAGCGCCGCGCGGGCCGCCCGCGACGGTGCCACCGAGGACCCGACCGTCCCGGTTCCCGCCGCCTCCCCGCCGCCGCCCCCGGTGCCGCCGGCCCGGCGCGTTCGGGTGGCGGAGCCGGACGAGTCCCCCACCGTGCCGATGCGGACCACCCCGATCCTGGGCCGCCGCGTCCCGACCGCGGCCCCCCGCCGTCCGGAGCCGGCCGCCGGCGAGCGGGGTCGTGCCGCGTCGGGTGACGGAGCCGACGTGGATGCGCTCGACGGTTGGCTCACCGACCTGCGCCGCCATCCGGACGAGCCGGATCCGTT
This sequence comes from Micromonospora sp. WMMD980, assembly GCF_029626035.1. NCBI lineage: Bacteria > Bacillati > Actinomycetota > Actinomycetes > Micromonosporales > Micromonosporaceae > Micromonospora > Micromonospora sp. WMMD980. Next base: position 4,962,507 of record NZ_JARUBE010000003.1, on the reverse strand, counting down.
CGCCGCCGCGGGCACCACGCCGGCCGCCGAGAAGCCGGTCGCGCCGGCACCACCACCGGCCCGGTCCTTCTTCGAACCCACCTCCGGCCGGTCGGGCCGGCGGTCCTCGCCGCTGGACGCTCCCCGACGGCCCGCCGACCGGGCGACGCCGCCGTCCCGATTCGCCGGCGGCCAGCCGTTTCCCAGGCGCCGGCCGCTCAACGAGCCGGTACGCGAGGAGCCGACCCGGGCGTTCGGGGTGGGTCCGGAGGAGACGCCGCAGTCCGATCCGACCGAGGCGGCGGCGCCGTTCCAGCCGGCCCGCCCACCCGAGGACGCCACCGGGGCGCTGCCCCGCCGGCACGCCGCTCCGGCCCCGCCGGCCCCGGACCAGGCGACCGCGAGCCGGCGCAGCCTCGACGGGCCGGCGGAGGCGGAGGAGTTGCCGCCGTCGATCGCCGAGCCGGTGTCCGGGCCGCCCGCGCCGCCGCGTCGTGACTTCACGCCGATCGTCATCGAGGGCGTCGTCATCGAGGCTCGCGACCTGAGCGATCCCGTGCCCGCCTGGTCACCGCCGACGACGAACGAGTACGCCACCGCCGCCGGCCCGCCCGCCACCGGGTCGGCCGTCGGCGGGGCGGCGCCGTGGGCGACAGCCAGCGAACCGTTGTCGGACCTGGTCGCGCCGGTGGATGAGGTCACGGCGCCGCTCTCGCCAGCGGCCGGGCCGGACGACGTGACGGTGCGACTCCGCCGGCCGGCCGCGCCCTCGGCCGAGCCGGCGGCGTCGCCGTTCGCGCTGGCCACCCCGCTGTTCGAGTCGACTCCCGCCGACGAGCCGTCCCCGGCGGCGGCCTCCGTCGGAGCGGCCACGACCTCGCTGTTCGAGCCGAGTTCCCGCGTGGAACCGGCCGTCGCGCAGCCGTCGCCGGCCGAGCCCACCGGCTCGCTGTTCGCGCCGGCGTCGTCCAAGGAGCCGACGACGTCCCTGTTCGGGTCGGGTCCGGCGGAGGAGTCGACGTCGGTGTTCGCGCCGGCGGCCCCGGCCGAGCCGGCCGCGTCGCTGTTCGCACCGGCGGCCCCGGCCGCGTCGTCGTCCGGGCCAGGGTCGGCGGCGGACTCGACGACCGCGTCGTTCGCGTCGACGGAGGAGTCGACGACCGCGTTGTTCGCCCCGGCATCGCCCGAGGAGCAGACCACCACGCTGCTCACGACGGCCGAGGCGGGCCAGGTGCCGGCGGCGGCCAACCGTCCCGACGACGCCGAGCGGACCGATGCCGAGCCGGTGACCGCAGGTGCGCCGGCCCCGACGGTCGAGCCGGACTTCGAGCCGGCGAACGAGGTGGAGGAGGAGTTGCTGGCCGCCGCCGGCAGCGGCAACACCGACGGCTTCCTCACCACGCTGCTGCTGGCCCGGGTGCTGCTGCCGGTGGCGTTCGACTCGGCGGCGGGCAGCCGCCCCGGCGATCCGGGGTTCTCCTGGCGGACCGAGACGGTCGACGGGGTGCGGTACGTGGCGGTCTTCACCTCGCCGGAACGGCTCGCCGAGCACGCCGAAGGCCCCGTCGACACGATCCGGGTCAAGTTCGTCCAGCTCATCCGGCGCTGGCCGGACGAGAACTGGTCGTTCCTCATCAACCCGGGCAGTCCGGTCGGCGCGGCGTACCCGGGCGAGCAGGTTCTCGCGCTTGCCAACTGGGCCGCCGAGGTGGGGCTCGGCGACGACCCGGAGACCGAGCCGGAGCCGCCCGCCACCGGGCCGGCGCCGAAGACCCGGACCGAGCCGGACGTGCCGGCGGCGCGGCCGAGTCGGCCGGTGACCATGCAGAAGGCGATCGCGGCGAGCCAACTCGCCTACTACCTGGAGCGTGGCTACGACCGGGTCTCCGGCTTCGTGCACCGGGCCGGTGAGCTGGCCCACCTGCGTACCCCGGCGGAGCTGTACGACGCCCTCGGCCTCGGCCACCCCGGTTCCCCGTTCTCCCGCGACGACGAGGAGCTCTACCTGCTGCGCTGGCCGGCCTACCGGCCGAGCCTCTACCGGATCCCGTACGGCGGGCAGCACGAGGCCGCGATGCGCGCGATGGAGGGCTGGGTGATCGAGCGGCCACCGTTCCGCGGCAACGGCTTCGCGCCGGGGGAGAGCAGCGACGTGGTCGCCGAGTTCAAGGTGGACAGCGCGCGGCTGCCGCACGGCGCCGAGCTGTGGCGGATCGGCGCCGACGGCGACGCCCGGCTGGTCGCGGTCCTGGACACCGACGCGCTGCTCTGGCGGAAGGCGGACGAGGCGTGACCCGCGACGGCTACGTGGCCCGCTGGCGCGGCCGGGAGTACCAGGCCAGCCCGGACGGCGACGACGTCCGCCTCTACCAGCCGGAACCGGACGAGGGCTTCACCGAGGCCCGCCCGGGGCGGTACGTCCGGGTGGTGCCGGCGGCCGAGGTCGACGACCTGGCGTACGTGCGAACCATCTGCACCTGGCAGGGGCAGCCGTTCATCGTGTTGGCGGAGCACGAGGGCTGGTTGCGGGTGGAGTACACCGGCGGGCGCTGGCCGGTGGCGGAGGCGATCGGGCTGGAGGCGTTCGACTTCGGCGTCTACCAGGGCTGGGCGCCCGCCACCGAGGTGGCCGGGCTGGGCGAGCAGCGGGTCTGAGTCAGGACTTCGCCCACCGCAGGATCTCGCCGAGGACCAGGTCCCGGGCCTCCACGTGCGGGAAGTGGCCCACGTCGTCGAGCAGCCGCCACTCGTAGGGCGCGCTGACATAGCGGCCGGAACCCTGGGCGGTGCGGGGCAGCGACGCCTCGTCCAGCGCGCCGTGCAGTTGCAGCGTCGGTGTGATTAGCGGCTTCTGCATCAGCTTGACGAACCGGTAGCCGTGCAGCCGCAGCACCGACCGGAACGCCCACCGGTAGCCCTCCAGCGCGCAGAACGCGGCCTGCGGGATCTGCATGGCCACCCGGCAGCACCGGGCGTAGTCGGCGAAGTCCGGCCCGGTCACCCAGCGTGGTCCGCCCCAGCGGCGCAGCATCTGCTCCACCTCGGCGGCGTCGTCCCGGGTCAGCACGTGCTCGTAGCGAGGGAGCTGGAACTTCAGCGTCGCCGTGGCCGAGGCGAACTGGCCGCGCGGGTCGGCGACGATGGCGGTCCGCAGCCGCAGCGGGTGCGGCGCGCCGAGCACCACCAACCGGCGGACAAGCGTGGGGTGGAACGAGGCGGCGGTCCAGCCGATGAGGCCGCCCGCGCCGGTACCGACCACCGTGGCCGAGCGTTCACCGAGCGCCCGGATCAGCCCGGCCACGTCGGCGGCGAGCGTGTAGCCGTCGTACCCCCGGGGTGGTTTGTCGCTCGCGCCGTAACCGCGCAGGTCGACGGCGACCGCGCGGAAGCCGGCGTCGGCGACCGCCGGGAGCATCTCGTGCCAGGCGTACCAGTATTCCGGGAAGCCGTGCAGGAAGAGCACCATCGGGCCGGTGCCCGCCTCGACGACGTGGAACCGGCTGCCGTTGGCACCGACGAATCGGTGCGTCCACGGCCCTTCGGGCATCACGCAGGACTCGTCGGCGGCCCCGCCGCGCTGGTCGGTCATGAGGCACAGCCTAGGGCCGGGGGTCGCGCGCCGGCCCCGCAGGTGCGCAGGATCAGGGGTTTCTCCGGGACGGGGGAGCGCCGGTCAGGCCACGCGTTCGATGCTCACCAGAGCGGCCGGCCGGCCCGGTCCGCATTCGACGCCCGCCGGCGCCGGGCCGACGGTGACCCGGACCCAGGTGCCGGCGGGCCAGGTCCCCTTGTCCCGGCCGTAGAGCGCGTGCTCCTGACCGTCGTCGGTGACGAGCGTGTAGCAGGGGCCGCCGCCACCGTGGCTGATCCGCCCGGCGAGGACGTTCGGCTTCGTCTGGTCGGTCGGGTGCCGTGGGGGCCCGGTCGGCGGCCGGAGCGTCGGCAGGTCGGTCGCGGAGAGCGGGGGTCGGCCGGAGGAGGCGGCCGGGGTGGGCGCCGCCGGGGTGGGTGGCGTCGTCGCGGGCTCGGGTGTGGCTGCGGCGGTGGGTTCGGCGGGCCGTTCGGACGCGGGCACGTCGGCTCCTTCCTGCGGGTCGGCGTCCCGGTCGGCGCAGCCGGCCAGGGCCAGGGCCAGGGGCAGTGCGAGGACCGCGGTCAGGCGGCGGTCGAGGGTCGTGGTCACCTGCCTGGGACGCGCGGCGGGCCGGCACGGTTCCCGTCCGGCCGACGACGGGCGAGGCCCGGGCAGGTGACCTGCCCGGGCCTCGCCGTGGTGTTGGGTGGATCAGTGGCTCAGGAGAAGCGGACCTTCAGCGAGGTGCCGTTCTGCTCCAGGACCTTGATCTTGGTGCCGGTGGCCGGAACCTTGACGCCGTGGTTCGGCAGCTCCGGGTACCAGTACTGCTTGGTGTCGTCGAACAGCGGCTGCGCGGCCTGGCCACGGATGTACTGCGGCTGGCTGTTGATGTGCAGCGTGAACGAGTCCGCCTTCTTCAGGCCGAACGGCGCGTCGTAGACCTGGACGCGGGCCCGCCAGGGCGCCCCGGTCAGGTTGTAGATCGGCCGCGGGTGAGCGTCGATGATCATGTTGCGACCCTCGCCCGGGTGCGCGAACGTGTCGTTGTCCGCCCACCGGAGGTTCCAGTAGGAGATCAGCAGACCCTCCTGGTACGCGTAGTGGTCCACGTAGTCCGGGCGGGTGTTCGCGTAGCCGAAGTAGTACGGGCCGGTCTTGAGGTACTTGTCGTACGAGGTGTACGACCGGTTGCCGGCGATGTAGTAGTTGTCGAACTTGCGGATGTAGGTTTCCTCGACGATGCTCCAGCCGGCCAGCGTCCAGCCGGCGGCACCGGTCTCGGCGCCGTCGCTGAGCAGCGTCTGCCCGTCGGCGGTCACGGTGAGCGCGTCACCGTAGAAGCCACCGGCGGAGACGCCGCCGTCCGTCTGGTAGCGCAGGCGGAACTGCACGGACTTGCCCGCGACCGCGTCCATCGGGATGTTGACGTCGACCCACTTGTCGTCGCTGGAGCCGTCCAGGGCGTAGCGCCCGGGCGAGATCTCCTTGAGCGGCTTGCCGTCGACCGTGCCCGGGAGCGCGACCCAGGTCTGGCCACCGTCGGTGGAGACCTCGAAGAAGAGGTAGTCGTAGTCCTCTTCGATGTTGTAACGACCCTTCATCGACAGCGCGGCGCTGGTCTTCCCGGTGAGGTCGATCGTCCGCGTCATCGTGGTGTTCAGGTCGTCTTCGTTGCCGGAGAAGAACTGCTTCGTCCCCTCGAACGGCTTGCCGTTCTGGAAGCTGTACTCCCGCTGCGGCAGCACCACCACGGCGCCCTGCGCCTTGGTGGAGTTGTACTCCTGCGGGCCCAGCGCCAGCGTGCGCTTCTGACCGGCGACGACCACCTCGTAGTCGAGCCAGCCGAGCTGGAGCTTGTTCCAGGCACCCAGGTCGCCACCGCGCTCGCCGATGCCACCGTCGTTCTTGGCGCTGAGCCGGCTCTGGGCCATCAGGGTCCAGTGCTCGTTGTTGTTGTCCCCACCACTGATGACGTTGTAGTCGTCCGGCAGACCGAGGTCGTGGCCGTACTCGTGGTAGAAGACGCTCCGGCCACCGTTCTCCGGCTGGATCGTGTAGTCGCCGATCCAGACGCCGGTGTTGCCGATCTGGGTACCACCGGCCGGGAAGTTCGCCGGGCCGGTGTTGCCCTGGTCGCTGGCGAACGCGTACCAGCGGTGGCTCCAGATGGCGTCCTCACCCTGGATCGGGTCACCGTCGGCCTGGTCGCCGCCGGCGTGGACGATCTGGAAGTGGTCGATGTAACCGTCCGGCTCGTTGAAGTTGCCGTCGCCGTCGAAGTCGTAACGGTCCCACTCGTCCATCGACTTGACGTCGGCGGCGATCTCCGCGTCCGAGCGGCCCTGCGCCTTCTGGTCGGCGACCCACTGGTTGGCGGCGTCGCGGACCAGGGCCCAGGTGTTGTTGCAGACGTTCGAGGCGCACGGGTAGCCGTTGGAGCGGCCGTAGCGAGCCTCGTTGTACTTCACCTTCACCCAGTTGGTGACCTCGCCGTCGACGCTGTACCGACCCGAGGACTGGGCCTCGTAGTACTGCTTCAGCGACTCGTCACCGGGGTTGGTGCCGAAGTACAGCTGCCGGTAATGATCGGCGTTGTAGTCCGGCTGCCAGATGGTGGAGTTGTCCACCGCCCGGTTGGGCTGCGGGATCTGGTTGACGCGCGGCCCGTCGAACCGGGTCGGACCCGCGACGTTCGGGTCGGTGTCCTGGTCCGGGTAGTTCGGGTGCCGCTCGTCGCCGAACTCCGCGAGGATGACGAAGATCTTGTCGGTCTTCTCGCGGGACAGCTCGACGTACTGGTCCTCGGTCGGACCCTTGCCGGCCTTGGTGCTCCGGGCGGCCTTGCCCGCCGCGGCACCCTCGGCAGCCTTCTCGCCAACCTTGACGACCGTGCTGCCGTTGATCTTCTGGGCCTTCGCCCTGCCGGACAGAACCTCGCTGAGGCCCTCCTGGCGCAGCGCGCGCCGCTTGTCCTCGAGCGGGTTGGGCAGGTCGTGTTCAGCCTGCGCAGGCTCGGCCACCGACGGGGCGGTGGTCGGCAGCTTCGGCGTCGGCGCGGCACTGGCGGACGTACCTGCCATCAGCCCCGTCGCGGTCAGCGAAAGCCCGAGCAGACCCACTGCGACTTTGCGCACGTGGTACCTCCGGTGTGAGGGAACCGGCCCCTTGGGGGTACGGGCCGGTGGAACGTCCCACAAGTGGGACCCCTGGTGAACATAGACACTGCTGGGACCGGTGTGAAGATGCGCGCGTCGATTTGTAGCAACTTTTTGTTGGGGACGTCTTTCCCCGTCACACCCCGACCCGTCGCCACGGCTCTGACCAGGGCCGATGTCTGCCCGCTCGAACGCAACGACACCGATGGATGTGCAGTAAGGGTCGGGAGCGCTGCGGCTCCCGACCCTTACCTCATCCGGTCCCTTCAGCCCATTTTCCGGTCATTCCGGTACCGGTTTCGGGCGGTCGATCAACTGCGCGGCGGGACCACGTACACCGTGGCGTACGCGTTGTCCTTGGCGGCCTTCACGATGACGATCGAGGTGCCGTAGGCGACGCCCGCGTCCCGCGGGTTGCCGGTGCCCAACACGATCGCGCCGCCACCCAGCTCGGTGCCGTACCAGTCGGTCGCCGGGGTGCCGTCCGGGTTGACCACCCGGGTGGTGTACTGCTGGTTGCCCTTCGACGGGACGACCACCGAGGCGTCGTTGTCCCGCGCGTAGGCCGAACCGTCGCGGATCTCGATGCCCGGGTACCAGCCCTTGGCGTCGGTGAAGGCCCGCACCGGCGCCTGGGCGCCGAACTTCGTGCAGTACTCGCTGTACGGCTCGTCCGCCGCCTCCAGACACTCCTTGAACGGGTACGTCTTCGTCAACCCGAACGCGGCGTTGGACGACTGCGGGCGGCTGGGCAGGTTCTTCAGCACCGAGGGGTCCTTCGTGGCCGCCGTGCCCGTGCGGCGCAGCGGGTCGTTGTGCGAGTCGACGATCAGCAGGCCGCCCTTGGCGCCGTAGCTGGGCAGCGCGGTCATCTGCCCGGTGACGTGGTTGACGTCGCCCAGCTCGGTGTCCCGGTACCAGACCAGCATGCCCGGCGCGTTGTAGGAGATCCGGTCCACCTTCCACGCCTCGTGCGAGTAGACGGTGTCGTAGGCGTACTTCAGGCCCTTGTCGAAGCCGTCGAAGTTGCGCCACTCGGACAGGTAGTAGTGCGACCTGACCTGGGTGCCGGTGTCGGTGTGCCAGCCCGCGCCACTGGTGTCGGTGAACGTGCCGCCGGTCTGCGTCCAGCCGGCCGCGCCGCCCTCGACGTCGTCGCTCCAGGTGGTGGCGCCGCCGCCGGTCACCGAGAAGTCGTCGGCGAACCAGCCGCGTTCCTGGAACGCCTCGTCGGTGGCGTAGCGCAGCCGCACCTGCACGGTCTGCCCGGCGTACGGCGACAGGTCCACGTAGTCGTGGCGCCAGCCGCCGGTGCTGCCGGTCAGGCCGTACTTCTTGTTACCGAAGTCGACCATCCGCCCGTTCGGGTCGGAGTAGCCGTCGTCGGTGGAGACCAACGCCCCGGATTCGTCGTAGACCCTGCGCTCGGCCCAGGTGGCGCCACCGTCGGTGGAGACCTCGACGAAGCCGTAGTCCCAGTCGTCCTCGATGACGTAGTCGTTCCACAGCCAGAACTTCGCGTCCGCGGCGTTCGGGACCGTCACGGTGCGGCTCAGCTTGACGTCCGCCCACGCCTGGTCCGCGCCGGAATACCACATGTTCGCACCGCTGTGCGGCTCGGCCAGCGTGATCACCTTGTCCGGCAGGTCGATCTTGATGCCGTCCTCGGTGCCGACCGGCGTACGCGAGGTCTGCCCGAGCTTGACGAGCTTGGCCCGGTCGCCCGGCCCGAAGGTCTTCGGCTCGGCCCAGCCGAGCACCCACTTGTCCCAGAGGCCCATGTGGGTGGGGAGCGCCTGGAAGATCTCGCCGGAGTGCGAGCCGGACGCCATCAGGTCCCAGAAGTCCACGTCCGAGTCGGCGTTGCCGGAGGTGTCGTAGAGGTCGGGCAGGCCGAGGTCGTGCCCGAACTCGTGCGCGAAGACGCCGACGCCGGCGTCCTCCGGCTGCACGATGTAGTTGGACACCTTCAGGTTCGTGCCGGGGATGGTGTAGCCGCCGGCCACGGTGGACGAGTGCGCCCAGACCGAGTAGACGCCGATGTCGCCGCCACCGCGGGACTTGCCCTGGTTGGCGTGCACCAGCACCAGGTGGTCGATCACGCCGTCCGGCTCGTGGAAGTTGCCGTCGCCGTCGCGGTCGCTCTGGTCCTCGATGTCGTAGTCGGCCCACGGGAAGTTCGGGTCGGCGGCGGCCAGCGCGTCGATCGCGTCGGTGGCCAGCCGGCCCGCGCCCTGCGGGTTGTCCGGGTGGCCGTTCATCGACTGCTCACGCCCGGCGACCCAGTTGCCGTTCTCGTCCTGGAAGCAGCGCGACGCCGCGTACCAGCCCTCCGAGTGCGGGACCGTGATCCACGGGCTGGCCTGCCCGTCCACGGTGTACGCGTTCTTCGACATCTCCAGGTACATGTTGTGCATGGTCCGCCCGGCGAGGCTGATGCCCGGCTTGCCGTCCGGCCCCTTGAGGTCCTTGCGGACCCGCTCGGTGATGCCCTTCTTGGTGTAGAGCATCTTGTCGTAGTGGGCCGGGGAGAAGTCCGGCACCCACATCGAGTTGTTGTCCTTGTGCGGCAGCGTGGCCGGGTTCGGGATGGTGTTGTGCCGGGGCCCGTTCTGCACCGTGCCGGGAACGCAGGTGCGGTCCTCGAAGACCGTCTTCGGGACCATCACGTCGGTGAAGTCGTCGTTGGCCTTGTCGTTGAACTCCACCAGCAACGTCAACAGCTTGGCGGTCTGGGTGTTCTTCGCCTTCTTGATCTTGCGCGGGCTCTGGCCGGTCCGGATCGACTTCGCCTCCAGCTTCGCCAGCTCGCGTGCCGCGATCGGGTTGCCGCCCGTGTACTTGCGGTCGTAGGCGCGGGCCTCGTCGGCCGGCGACGAGAAGACCCCGTCCTTGCCCCTGGTCTCCTTGCCGCCGGTGTCCGGCTGCACCTCCGGCTCGGCGTAGTTGATGTAGTACTCGTCCGCGGCGATGGTGGTCGGCGCGGACCGGGACGGCTGGGCCGCCGCGCTGCCCGCCGCGGTCAGCGACGTGGCCGCGAGGGCGATGGCGGGCAGCGCGACGAGTAGGCGCCGACGTGCCCGGGACTGCGAAATGGGGAGCATGCCACTCCGTTCGTAGGGAATGGTGAAGGGCCAGCCGTCCCAGTGACATCTGTCGAAATCCGCCGGTTGCGGCTGAAGGTAGCCGACCGGGCGTGGCATAGACAGGGGTGAACAGGCCAGTGCCCCTCCGCCGATCGACCGGCATGATCCCCGCGTACGCGAAGGGGCGGGCCGCCGTGCGACCCGCCCCCCGGTTCCGCCGAGGTCAGTCCTCGTCGGACTTGCCGCCACTCATCCCCGAGGAGATCAACTCCATCACCGAGGAGTCCTGGAGCGTGGTCACGTCGCCGAGCGACCGGTTCTCCGCCACGTCCCGCAGCAGCCGACGCATGATCTTGCCGGAGCGGGTCTTCGGCAGCTCCGGCACCAGCATGATCTGCCGCGGCTTGGCGATCGGGCCGAGCGTCCTCGCCACGTGGTTGCGCAGCTCCGCGATGAGCTGCTCGCCCGCGTCCCCGGAGGTCTCCGCGCTGCCGCGCGGGATCGCGAACGCCACGATCGCCTGCCCGGTCGTCGGATCGGTCGCGCCGACCACCGCCGCCTCCGCCACCGACGGGTGACTGACCAGCGCCGACTCGACCTCGGTGGTGGAGATGTTGTGCCCGGACACCAGCATCACGTCGTCGACCCGGCCGAGCAGCCAGATGTGCCCGTCGTCGTCCTTCTTGGCGCCGTCGCCGGCGAAGTAGACCCACTTGTCGCCGGTGTTGGCGCCCGCGCCGAACCGCGACCAGTAGGTCTCCAGGAACCGGTTGTCGTCGCCCCAGATGGTGCGCAGCATCGACGGCCACGGCTCGGTGAGCACCAGGTAGCCGCCCCCGCCGTTCGGCACCGACTCGCCCTGGTCGTCGACCACGTCGGCCACGATGCCGGGCAGCGGCGCCATCGCCGAACCCGGCTTCGCCTCGGTCACGCCCGGCAGCGGCGAGATCATCATCGCGCCGGTCTCGGTCTGCCACCAGGTGTCCACCACCGGCAGCTCACCCCGGCCCACGAACTGCCGGTACCAGATCCACGCCTCCGGGTTGATCGGCTCGCCGACGCTGCCGAGCAGGCGCAGCGACGACAGGTCGTACCCGGCCGGGACGTCCTCGCCCCACTTCATCATGGTGCGGATCAGCGTCGGCGCCGTGTACAGGATCGTCACCCGGTACTTGTCGACGATCTCCCAGAACCGGCCCTTGTGCGGGGTGTCCGGGGTGCCCTCGTACATGACCTGGGTGGCGCCGTTGGCGAGCGGTCCGTAGACGATGTAGGAGTGTCCGGTCACCCAGCCGATGTCCGCCGTGCACCAGTAGACGTCCGTCTCCGGCTTCAGGTCGAAGACCGCGTGCGCGGTGTACGACGCCTGGGTCAGGTAGCCGCCGGTGGTGTGCAGGATGCCCTTCGGCCGCGCGGTGGTGCCGCTGGTGTAGAGGATGAACAGCGGGTGCTCGGCGTCGAACGGCTGCGCCTCGTGCTCCGGCGAGGCGTTCTCCACCGCGTCGTGCCACCAGTGGTCCTTCGCCGACCAGCCGACCTCCTCGCCGGTGCGGCGGACCACCAGCACGTGCTCCACCGAGGGGCAGTTCGCCACCGCCTCGTCCACGGTCGGCTTCAGCGCCGACGGCTTGCCCCGGCGGAACCCGCCGTCCGCGGTGATCACCACCTTGGCGCTGGCGTCCTGGATCCGGTTGGTCAACGCGTCGGCGGAGAAGCCGCCGAACACCACGCTGTGCGTGGCGCCGATCCGGGCGCAGGCGAGCATCGCCACCGCGGCCTCCGGGATCATCGGCAGATAGATCGCCACCCGGTCGCCGGCGGTCACGCCCAGCTCCGTCAGGGCGTTCGCCGCCTGGCAGGTCAGCCGGTGCAGGTCCGCGTAGGTGACGGTCCGGGTGTCACCCGGCTCGCCCTCCCAGTGGATCGCCACCTTGTCGCCGTGCCCCGCCTCCACGTGCCGGTCCAGGCAGTTGTACGCCACGTTGAGCCGGCCACCGGTGAACCACTTCGCGAACGGCGCGTTCGACCAGTCGAGCACCTGCTCCCAGGGCTGCGCCCAGGTCAGCCGGCCGGCCTGGCGCTCCCAGAAGGCGAGCCGGTCATCCGCTGCCTCGTCGTACGCCGCCGCGGTCACGTTGGCGTTCGCGGCGAGTTCGGCCGGCGGCGGGAACTGGCGCGTCTCGTTCAGCAGATTGGCCAATGCCTCGCTCATACGGTGACTCCTTCGTCGCGTGACCTGCGTCTCCCTACTCCGGGGAAGGTTAGCCCCGCCGTACCGCACCCGCGACCGCCCGCCCCGCTCCGCGCGCTCAGCGGCTCCCCCTCCGCGCTGAGGTGTAAGGCGGGGCCCCCTGTTAACGCCTCCGGTAGAGGAGGGGCCCCTTATTAACACCCCGTACCGTGTCAGGGTGACCACTGATCCGCTGGCCCCGCTGCTCGCGCTCGCCGACGTCGCGCCCGCCGTCGAGCGCGCCCGCGACCGGGTCGACCAGGCCCACCGGCACCGGGCGCTGCGCCGCCAGGGCGGCCCGCTCGCCGCCGAGGTCAGCCTCCGCTCGGCGGTCGCCAGCGCGGCGCTGGAAGGCCGGGTCCACGACCGCGAGGAGGTACGCGCCGGCACGGTCACCGACCCGGTGCTCCAGGGCGCGCTGCGGGTGGCCGGCGCGCTGCCCGGCCTCAGCGACCTCTGGCCGAAGGCCCCCCGGCAGGTGCTCGCCCGCCTCCACGTGCTCGCCGCCCGCGACGTGGTGACCGAGGCGGAACTGGGCCGGCCGGTGACCGACCCGGTGGTGGCGGCCCGGCTCGACGCCCTGTCCGACCTGGTGGCCGGCGGCACCAGGGTGCCACCGCTGGTGCTGGCCGCCGTGGTGCACGGCGAACTGCTCAACCTGCGCCCGTTCCCCGGCCCCTCCGGCGTGGTGGCCCGGGCCGCCGCGCGGCTGGTGCTGATCTCCACCGGCTTCGACCCCCGGGGGCTGGTCGCCGTGGACGTCGGACACCGCGAGCGGGAACCGGAGTATGTCGGCGCGGCCGGTGCCTTCGCCACCGGCACCCCGGACGGCCTGCGCTCCTGGCTGCGGCACTACATGAACGCGGTGGAGATCGGCGCGGACCAGATCACGCTCATCGGCGACGAACTGCTCGCCGCCTCCTGAGGCCGGGCCGTCAGGCGGTGGGTGCGGCGGCCCGGGTGCGCCGGTGCCGGCCGTACCAGGCGATGCCGATGGCGACACCGACACCGACGCCGAGCGCCGCCGCCGCGACCGGCACCGCCGGCCGCTCGCGCAGCCGGCGGCCCAGCGGGATCGGGTGCCGGAACTCCAGGACCGGCCAGCCGTTCTCCGCCGCCAGCTTGCGCAGGGTCCGGTCCGGGTTGACCACGCTCGGGTGCCCCACGCACTCCAGCAACGGCCGATCGCTGTACGAATCGGAGTACGCGTAGGAATCGGCCAGGTCGTAGTCGCGCTCACCGGCCAGCTCGCCCACGGCGTCGACCTTGCTCGGACCGGCCGCGTAGAACTCGACCTCGCCGCTGTAGCGGCCGTCGACGACCCCCATCCGGGTGGCGATCACGTCGGTCACGCCGAGCAGTTCGCCGATCGGCCGGACCATCTCCTCGCCCGAGGCGGAGACCAGCACCACGTCCCGCCCGGCGGCCTGGTGCTCCTCGATCAGGGCCGCCGCCTCGGCGTACACATAGGGGTTGATCAGTTCGTGCAGCGTCTCCGCGACGATCTGGCGGACCTGTTCCACCGGCCAGCCCTTACAGAGCGTGGCCAGATAGTCCCGGGTGCGGGCCATGGTCTGCTCGTCGGTGCCGCCCAGCCGGAACATCAGCTGCGCGTACGCCGACTTGACCACGTCACGCCGAGTGATCAGCCCGTCCCGGTAGAACGGCCGACCGAACGCCAGGGCGCTCGACTTGGCGATGACGGTCTTGTCGAGATCGAAGAAAGCGGCACTGCGGCCCACGGCGCGAAAGTCTAGCCGGACGGGGCGCTCCCGGCCGCCCACCCCGGGGTCGGGGTGGGCGAGGTGTACCCGGCGGAGTGACAGCGGTCACATCTCTGTGCGAGAAATTAGCTTTGCGTGGAGTGAACACCACTCGACGTATAAGGGTCGGCTGCGGCATGCTTGTCCTCGCGACGGGAGTTCACGTCCGGTCGCCCGCAGACCCTCGGCGGTTGCACCCCCCGTGACCGCTGAGTCGGTTCGGCTCGACCCCCCCGGAGCCGAACCACCCGACGACCCCCGTCTCCCCCCGACGGGGGTCGTCCCTTTGTGGCGTAGGTGGAAGACCCTCGGCCCGGGAATCTCCTGGTTGCCGTCGGCGCCCTCTGAAACGGTGCTTGCGCACTGATGGACACACGCCGGCCGTCCGGCTGGCCGGCTTCAAGATCAAGGGACCGACGAGTCACCGCGATCAGCTGGTTGAGAAACGCTCTCACGGTCACCGTCGTCACCGCCGTACTCATCGGTGGGCGGCCGCGACCTGGCCGGCTGGCCACTCCTGTCCCGGGGCCGGTTGGACATCGTCGGGCCGGCCGTGGTCCTCGCCGTCTCGGTGGCTGTTCTGGTCCTGAGCCTCGACCAGCGCGGCCTTCGACGACCGGCTGCCCCCGTCCGCCTGGACAACCGCGTCGGCCCGTCGTCAGCGGATCACCGCGCGCCTGGTCTGCGGCACGGGCTCGAAACAGACCAGTGCCCGACCCCGGTCGTCGGTCACCACCCACGGGTGCCCCACGTACGTCTGCTGCCGGTGGGTCTGCCCCGGCCGCAGCACCGCGTACCGCTGGCGTGCTCCGCCGTAGTCCAGCCAGTAGACGACGACGGTCCCCGACCTGGCGTTGACGAAGTCGACGAACGTCTCCGGCCCACCGCTGCGGGAACGCAGCGTCGATTCCCGGGAGGCCGGGAGCGGGGTGAGTTCGTCCGGCCGGGGCGCGGGCGCCGTCGTGCGGCTCGCCGACGGCTTCGGCGCCGGAGGGCGCGCGGCCGGGGTGGTGCGGCGCGGCGGCGCGGGCCGGCGGGTCGGCTGGGCGGCGCGGGTGGAGAGCGACACGGGCGCCGGCGAGTATGACTCGGTCGGCACGTCGGCGGCCGGCGTGGAGTTGCCCGGGGACGCCAGGATCGCCTCGCTGCCGATCGGCGGCGGCAGGTCGGGTCGGCGGGGCATCGCGAAGAAGCTGAGCGTGCCGACCAGTACGACGACCACGATGCCGATCGCGACCGAGGCGAGCGTGGCCGGGGACGGGTTGCGGAGCCAGGCGTCGCCGGGCGGGGGAGCGGGGCTGGCGTGGCGGCGGGCGGGTGGTGTTCCGGCGCCCTGCGGTGGATCGGTCATGGCCTCGATTCCACGAGCCGGTGCCGTCCGTGCTGCGGCAAGGGATCCGATTGTGCGGGACGGATGATCCCCGCCGTCAATGGCTGGCGGTCCGACCGCGTCGACCGGCGGGTCCGAATGAATCCGTCTCTTCGGAGGCTGGGCACGGCCGTGCCGCCGGGGAGAACCCGCCTGTCCGGTGGTGCGGGGCATAGCAGATCGACTCGTTCGCCGAGGTCTGTCCACATGGGGTCGCTGTCCACAGGCGGGTGTCCGTCGACCCCGTCCGGGTCGGGCGACTTGGGCAGGCTGCGTCGTGGCACGTCCGAGTCCGACCGATGGAGGCCGCCATGCCGCCCCGTACCCCGCTCCCGCCGTACCGTCGACTGCCCCTGCTCGTCACGGCCGACGGTGACCTGCTCGACGAGCTGCTCCGGCTCGCGGCGGCCGGCGGCACCGAGGTCGAGCTGGCGGCCGACCCGGCCGCCGCCCGCGCCCGGTGGGCACCGGCGCCGCTGGTGCTGGTCGGCGCCGACCAGGCGGCGGCCTGCCTGCGGGCCCGCCTGCCACGACGTCCCCGCACGGTCCTGGTCGGTCGTTCCGGTCAGCTCGATCCGGGTACGGAGTTGGCCGAGCTGATCGGCGCCGAGCACGTCGCGTCCCTGCCCGCGGCGGAGCCCTGGCTGGTCGACCGGTTCGCCGAGTGCGTGGCCGGGCCGGTGGGCGCGGGCCCGGCGCGGGTGGTGGCGGTGCTCGGTGGGCGCGGCGGCGCCGGGGCGAGCGTGCTCGCCGGCGGGCTCGCCGTCACCGCTGCCCGCGCCCGGCTGCGCACGCTGCTGGTCGACGCCGATCCGCTGGGCGGCGGGCTCGACCTGGTGCTCGGCTGGGAGCAGCTCGACGGGTTGCGCTGGCCCGAGTTGGCCGGCGCCGACGGTCGCGTCGATCCGCCCGCGCTGGTCCGCGCCCTGCCCAGCCGAGGTGACCTGGTCGTGCTCTCGTGGGACCGGGGCGACCTGCGGCGCCTGCCGGCCGAGGCGATGGCCGCGACTGTCGACGCCGGTCGGCGCGGGCGAGACCTGGTCGTCCTCGACCTGCCCCGGCATCTCGACGACGCGGCCGTGATCGCGCTCCAGGCCGCCGACCGGGCATTCCTCGTGGTGCCCGCGGAGCTGCGGGCCACCGCGGCGGCGGCCCGGGTGGCTGCCGTCGTGGCCCCGCACTGCACCGACCTGTCGGTGATCGTGCGCGGCCCGGCACCCGGCCGGCTCCGGGCGGCCGAGGTGGCGCGTGCGCTCGGCCTTCCGCTCGCCGGGACGCTCCGGCCCGAGCCCGGCCTGTGCCGGGGGCTGGAACGCGGCGAGGCGCCGGGCGCCACCGGCAAGGGGCCGCTCGCCGTGCTGTGCCAGCGGCTCGTCGACGAGCTGACCGGACGATCCGCGGCGGGCGCGGCGTGACCGGGCCGGCCGACCCGGAGGGCCTGGCCGCCCGCGTCCGGCACCGGTTCGCCGCCGAGGCCACGCCGGTCACGTCCGCCGCGGTCGTGTCCGCGGTACGCGCCGAGCCGGCCGCCGGTGTGCTGGGCGACACCACTCTGCTGCGGATCGCCGACCGGGTGCACGACGACCTCGTCGGCGCCGGTCCACTCGCGCCGCTCCTGGCCGACCCGGAGGTGACCGACGTGCTGGTGAACGGGGTGCGGGTCTGGGTCGACCGGGGGCGGGGGCTGCACCAGGTGGCCGTGCCGCTCGGCACCGTCGACGATGTTCGCCGGTTGGCGCAGCGGCTGACCTCGGCCGCCGGTCGCCGACTCGACGACGCCTCGCCCTTCGCCGACGCGCGGTTGCCCGACGGCACCCGGCTGCACGCCGTGCTGCCGCCGGTGGCGACCGACGGTCCCTACCTGTCGCTGCGTACCTTCCGGCAGCGACCGTTCAGGCTCGACGAGCTGGTCGAGCACGGCACCGTGCCCCGGTCGGTCGCCCCGTTGCTCGACGCGGTGGTGGCCGCGCGGCTCGCCTACCTGGTGACCGGTGGCACCGGTTCCGGCAAGACCACCCTGCTCAACACGCTGCTCGGGCTGGTGCCCGGCAACGAGCGGATCGTGCTGGTCGAGGATGCCGCCGAGTTGCGTCCGGTGCATCCGCACGTGATCGGGTTGCAGGCGCGTACCGCGAACGTCGAGGGCGTCGGTGTGGTCGGGCTCGGCGACCTGGTCCGGCAGGCGTTGCGGATGCGCCCGGACCGGTTGGTGGTGGGTGAGTGTCGGGGCGCCGAGGTGGTCGACCTGCTGGCCGCTTTGAACACCGGTCACGACGGTGGGGCGGGGACGTTGCACGCCAACGCTCCGATGGACGTCCCCGCCCGGTTGGAGGCGCTCGGCATGCTCGGTGGGCTGCCCCGGGTCGCGCTGCACGCCCAGGTCGCCGCCGCGTTGCAGGTGGTCCTGCAACTCCGCCGGACCGGGACGGGCCGGGTGCTCGACTCGATCGGGCTGCTCCTGCCGGAAGGGCCCGACCGGGTGGTGACCGTGGTCCCGGCCTGGATCCGAGGCCGTGGTCTCGGCCTGGCCGCCCGGCCGCTCGGCAATCTGCTGCGCGAGCGGGGTGTGCCCGTACCGCCGATTCTCCGGGTGGTCTGGCCCAGCTCGGCGGGCTCGTCGTGACCGGGCAGCTCTGGTTGGCGTGCGTGCTCCTGGCGGGCGCCGCCGTGGCGGTCGCCTGGCCGGAGCGCGCCGCTCGGATCCGGCGGCGGGCGGTCCTCGACGTGCCAGCCGCCCCGGGAGGCGGTGCCCGGCGGCTCGGTCGTGGGAGAACGGCCGACACCGGTGCCCGCGGGCCGGTGCGCCCGTCTCCGATTCGCCCCGGGTGGTCGCCCGGCGACGCTGATCGGCGGCGTCGACCGGGCATCGGGCGGAGCCGTGCCCGGCGGCGGGCCGGCTCGGATGGTCACCGGCCCGGTCGCGACGGGCGGCTCCCCGGCGCCGAGAGCCACCGGCCCGGTGTCGACGGCCGGCCGCCGAGCGGGTTCGCGCTTGTCGATCGATCGCTCGGTGCCGCGCACCGCCTGTCCGCGACGGGGCCGGCCCGGCGCGTGTTGCCGGCAGCGGCGGTGCTCGGTGGCGGTGTCGGCGCCGTTCTCGGCGGCCCGGTGGCCGCGCTGGTGCTGGCCGCCTACGGCACGCTCGCCGCCCGCGCGGCACTGCGCCGACGCGCACAGCGGGAGGCCGATCGGACACACCGTCGCGATCTCGACCGGCTCGGTGCGGCCGCCGCCGACCTGCGCGCCGGTCTGCCCGCCGGCCCGGTGCTCGACGGGGGCGCGGGCCGGATCGCCCGGCTGTGCCACGCCGCGGTGCGGCTGGCCGACCGGACCGGAGCACCGTTGGCCGACCTGCTGGAGCGGATCGAGGCCGACGCCCGGGCGGCGGATCGGGGCTTGGCGGCGGCCACCGCCCAGGCCGCCGGCGCTCGGGCGACCGCCTGGCTGCTCGCCGCCCTGCCGCTCGGGGGGATCGGTCTCGGTTACGCGATCGGGGTCGACCCGCTGGCCGTGCTCCTGCACACGCCGGTCGGTGGCGGCAGCGCCTCGGCGGCGGTCGTCCTCCAGATCGGTGGCCTGCTCTGGGCGGAGCGGCTCGGCGCCGGGCCCGGGCGGGCCGCCTGATGTCCCGCCAGGTGGTGGCTGCCGTCTGCCTCGGCGGTGCCGCGTCGCTCGTCGTCGTGGCCGGGCCGGTCGTCCGTCCGGCGCGGCGACTACGCCGGCTCGTGTCCGCCCCGGCACGGACCCGTCCGACCTGGTGGCCGGACCGGATCCGGTTGGGCGCCGGACTGGCCGCGGTGGCCGTGGCGGTGGTGGTCGGCGGCTGGGCCGGTCTTCTCGCCGGGCCGCTGGCGGGCGTGGCCGCCGACCGTCTGCTCCGCCGGATCGAGCCGCGCGCCGCGCGGGAGCGGCGCCTGCGCGAGACCGCCGACCTGCCACTCGCCGCCGACCTGCTGGCCGCCGCGCTCCGGGCCGGCGCGCCCGTGGACCGCTCGGCGGTCGCGGTCGCGGAGGCGCTCGGCGGGCCACTCGCCGACCGGCTCGGCCGGGTGGGCCGCACGCTGAGCCTGGGCGGTACGCCGACGGAGGCATGGGCGCACCTGCGGCGGGTGCCCGGAGCGGAAAGCCTGGTCGCTGCCGCAATCCGATCGTCGAACAGTGGCGCCGCGCTCGCCGGTGCGCTCACCCGGCTCGCCGACGACCTGCGGGCCGAACGCGCGACCGCGGCCGAGGCGTCCGCCCGGCGTGCGGGGGTGCTCATCGTGCTGCCTCTCGGGCTGTGCTTCCTGCCCGCCTTCATTCTCGCCGGTCTGGTGCCGGTGATCGTCGCCGTCCTCGGCGACGTGTTGTGAACCATCCAGAAGGGACGTCCGACATGCGCAAGCTCTTCGCCCGCCTACGGGGTGACGCCGGCATGAACACCGCCGAGTACGCCGTGGGCACCCTCGCCGCGGTCGCCTTCGCCGGCATCCTGCTGAAGGTGCTGACCTCCGGAAACGTGCAGTCCGCCCTGACCGCGGTGATCGACCGGGCCCTGAAGTGACCGGGCGCCGGCGGGCCGGCCGACGGTCCGGCGTCTCGACGGCCCCGCTGCTCGGTGCGGTGGCGCCCTCCGACGACCCGAACGGTTCCGCGCGGCGTCGTTCCTGCGGTCGCCGGGAGCGGGGGTCGTTCACCGCCGAGCTGGCGGCCGGCCTGCCGGCGCTGATGCTTCTCCTCTTCGCCGGGCTCACCTCGGTCGACGCGGTGACCACCCGGGCGGCCTGCGTCGACGCGGCCCGGGAGGCGGCGCTCGCCGCCTCCCGGGGCGAGCCCGGCGTTCCCGCGGGTGCCCGCTACGCGCCCGCCGGTGCGGAGGTGACGGTGACCGTCGACGGTGATCGGGTGGTCGCCACCGTCCGGGCGCCGGTGCGGACGGTCGGCGCGCGGCTGCCCCGGTTGACCGTGTCGGGCGTCGCGGTGGCCGCCATGGAACCGGGCGCTTCTGGCCCTCCGCTGTGAGGGCCGGGAGGTCGTCGCCGTCCGGTGTCGGGCCGTGCGCTTCCGGGTCGGCCGCCGGCGAGGCACTTCCCGGACCGTCCACGAACCGCGCTTCTCGCGGGCCGTTCGCCACCGGGGTCGCGGCTGAGCGTGGTGGGGCGACGGTGTGCCTGCTCGCGCTCGGTCTGGTGTTCGTGCTCGTCGGGCTGCTCGGGGCCGGGCTCGGGGCCGCCCGGTGCGCGCGTCACCAAGCGCGGATCGCGGCCGACCTCGGGGCGCTCGCGGGTGCGGCTCGTGCGCTCGACGGACCGGACGCCGCATGTGAGCGGGCCGCCGAGCTGGTGGCAGTCAACGGCGGGCGGTTGGCCGGCTGCCGGGCCGACGGGCTGGATCTGATCGTCACGGCGCAGGTGCGGGTCACGCCCCTGCCCGGGCTGGTCCGCGTCGCCATCGCGACATCACGAGCCGGCCCGGCCCGGATCGACGCCTGAAGCCGGACCGGGCAGGCGGGAGGCCCGCGCGGGCGGCCGGGCGGGGCTGTCCGACAAGGGGGATCGGCCCGCACGAGTTCCGCTGAACGCGACGGAGCACAACCCCTGGACCTCGGCGGGCCTGACCTATACTTCGCGTCATGTCGGCAGACCTGATCGGCGCACGCGACTACCTCGCGGTGTTCCGAGACGGTTCTGAGGTCCGAGCCCTGGCCAAGGCGGCAGCCGCTCTCGCCCTCCAGCGGCCCTTGGTCGTGATGGCGTCCGCGGGCTCCGGCAGGACGCTGGTCGCCGCCCGTCTGCTCATGGGTCTGCTTGCCGAACCGGGCGACGCGCCCTCGCCCTTCTCCGTGCGAATCAACGGCCGCCTCGTCGAGGCGCCCGTTCAGCGCGCCGGGCGCTTCGTCGCACCTGAGTTGCAGCCGCTGCGCTGGCACAGGTTCGGTGACGTGTGTCGGCTCGTGAAGCGGCTCATCGCCCTCGAGCGCAGGCTTCACCGCACGAGGTCCGTGACGGCACGCGTGTCGACGTCGTCGACGGACGCATACGGGCAGGACGGGCGCACCGTCGTCAGCGCCGGGTGGCGGCGGGTGCTGATCCGCAGCGACCGGACATACCGGTACCTACTTCGGCGGATCGAGATCTGCCTACGCCGCCGGCTCGGTATCACGAGCGTGGTGCCCACCGATGACGGCGCGCACTACACCGGCGTCGATCACTCATCCGAGAGTCATCGCAGCCGTGCGCCTGGAAACACCCGAAAGACCTCGACCTTCCTTGTCTTTCGGGAGCTGGCGGCCGGATAGGTCCGCGCTCCCTCGTCCTGGGAGCCACTCCATGCCGACCTGGCCTGCGGAACTGATCGGCCATCTTCCTTCGGAAGCCCTGGTGCCCCTGGTGGTGGCCTACCTCGTGTACCGAGCGATCCGCCGTCTTCTTGAGTCGCCCCTCTCCATCGCGACGCTGTTCGGCGTCCTCGGCGGGCAGAACCGCCGACGGGACGCGATCGAGATCGTGGGCAAGCTGTGTGCCGCGGATGAGGACCGACAGGCCGGGGAGCCGCCCTCGCCGACGCTCCCTCGTCGGTGGCGGCGTCGTCGCCGCCGTCGCAGGAGGCGATGACACGGACGGTCCGGTCCGCGAGGTTGCATCCGCGACCGTGCGTCGGCCGGCGGAAACCCCGTCGTGACGGGCTCCGCCGGCCGGCGACGGGTCAGCGGGACTGGAGGGCGTCCAGGCCCACCGCCATGGCGATGACCAGGCGACGGTCGATGTGCGGGTGCTGGATGTCCACGACGTACCGGTCGCGCAGGCCCCACTTCTTGTCGACCGAGAAGACCGGCTGGCCGCCGGCCACGAAGTCGAAGTGGTAGGGCAGCCAGGAGAGCGAGTCGACGAAGCGGCGCAGCAGCGCCACCGGCAGGCTGCGCTCCTGCCCGGTCGCCGGCGGCAGGCCGGGCTGCTCGACGTGCCAGGTCGACCGCAGCAGCGACTGGGCGAAGTCCTTGCGGAACAGCCCGATCGGGTTGCCGGCGTGGTCGGTCACGTCGTAGGTGGCACCGAGGTCGAGGCGCTGGCGGGCCTTGAATCCGAGCAGGGGGTGCTGCTTGGTGTCATCGGTGTAGATGGTCACCTGCTCCTTGAAAGCGAGCCGCTTCTGCTGCGCGAACGCGAGCAGGCCGGCTTCGGAGCCGTCCGGTGCCGCGGCGTGCACCTCGTACTGGTTGACCATCATCCGGATCCGCTGACGGACGATGAAGCGGTGCTGCGCCTGCAGGTTGTCGAGCGACATCTGATCTCCTTCGAGGGGTCGCCGGAGTGTCGCACAGCGCCGCCACCAGCGTGCGCCCGCGAAGCGCCCACCCTCGGGAGCAGCCCGCCCGGTCGCCCCCGGCCCGCATTTCGGCGAGCCGACGGGGCCCGGTCGGCGGCACCGGAGCGACCGCGCGTGGCAGGACCGGCGGTTCAGCGTCCGCCGTCGACCGTGGCCTTCATCGCCCACGTGTTCAACACCTGGTGGATGCCGCGCAGGCGTTCGTTGATCTGTTCCAGCCGCTCCGCCTGGGCCAGGTTCGCCAGCGCCGTGCCCAGCGCGATCTGCTGGTCGGGGGTGAGGCTTTCCTGGTCGATGGTGTAGAGCAGCTCGACGGTCTCGGCGATCGTGTCGGCCACGGCGGCACCTCCGGCGGACGGGTCTCGGGGGTCACGTCTGCGCTACCGAAATGATGCATGGAAGCGCTCCCATACATCAATGCCCCAACGCCGCCGACCTCATGCCCCCATCCCACCCACCAGACTCGCGCCCCTGCCGGCCCGGCGGGCGCGCCGAACCGGCAGCCCTCGTCGACCTTGCACTTGGTGAGCGGGCAAGTCGGGTTAGAAGGGGTGAGGCGGGGGTCGAAGCTGCAAGATCGAGGGGAGGTGGGGTTGGGGTCAGTTCGGCGGGGCGGGGCCGGGCGTCGAGGGCTGGGCGGCTGTTCGATCGCCCTGTCGCGGCAGCGCGCCCGGCAGCGCGGCGTCACCGGGCGGGGCACCGCCCGCCGTCGCGGCGGCGAGATGGGTCAGCACCACGTCGAGGACCTGCACCGCTTCCGGCTTGGCCAGCGGGTTGTTGCCGTTGCCACACTTCGGGGACTGGACGCAGGACGGGCACCCGGTCTCGCACCCGCACTCGACGATCGCGTCGCGGGTGGCGCGCAGCCAGGCGGCGGCCGTCCGGTACGCCCGCTCGGCGAAGCCCGCCCCGCCGGGGTGACCGTCGTAGACGAAGACCGTCGGCGCCTCGGTGTCCGGGTGCAGGGCGGTGGACAGCCCGCCGATGTCCCACCTGTCGCACGTCGCCATCAACGGCAGCAGGCCGATCGCGGCGTGCTCGGCGGCGTGCAGCGCCCCCGGCACGTCCGCCGCCTCCACCCCGGCGCGCGCCAGCGACCCGGGGGAGAGCGTGAACCACACCGCGACGGTGCGCAGCTCCCGCGCCGGCAGGTCCAGCGGGCGGGTGTCGATCACCTCGCCGGTGGCGATTCTCCGCCGCTGGTACGACACCACCTGGCTGGTGACGTCCACCTCACCGAGGAACAGCCCGACCGGGCCGGCGTCGGTGTAGGAGCGGACGGAGGCCACGGAGAGTGAGGTGACGTCGCGGGCGTGGGTGGACCAGTCCGGCTCCTCGGCGTGCACCAGCGCGCACCCGTCGGCCAGGTCGAGCGAGTCGACCACGTACGAGACGCCCTGGTGCAGGTAGACCGCGCCGGTGTGCAGCAGGAAGTGCGCGGAGCCGCCGTCGACGGTGCCGAGCAGCCGGCCGGTGGACTCCTCCACCACGCAGATCGGCGCGCCGCCGGAGCCGCGCAGGTCGACCTCGGGGCGCTCCCGGTGCCGCCAGTACCAGCCGGTGGGCCGCTGCCGCAGCGCGCCGGCCTCGACCAGCGAGTCCACCGCCTCCTTCGCGCCCTCGCCGAAGAGGTCCAGGTCGGCGGCGGTGAGCGGGGCCTCGTGCGCGGCGCAGGCGAGCTGCGGCGCGAGCACGTAGGGGTTCGCCGGGTCGAGCACGGTGGCCTCGACCGGCCGCCCGAACAGCGCCTCCGGGTGGTGCACGAGATAGGTGTCGAGCGGGTCGTCCCGGGCCACCAGCACCGCGAGGGCCTCGTCCCCGCTGCGCCCGGCGCGCCCGGCCTGCTGCCAGAGCGAGGCCCGGGTGCCCGGCCAGCCGCAGATCAACACCGCGTCCAGCCCGACCAGGTCGACGCCGAGTTCCAGCGCGTTGGTGGAGGCGAGGCCGAGCAGGTCGCCGTGCAGCAGCGCCCGTTCCAGCTCCCGGCGTTCCTCGCGCAGGTAGCCGGCGCGGTAGGCGGCCACCCGGCCACCCAGCCCGGGCACCGCCTCGTCGAGCGACCGCCGGGCGGTCGCGGCGACCACCTCGGCGCCCTTGCGGGACCGGACGAACGCGAGCGTGCGGACCCCCTCGACCACGCTGTCGGCGAGCAGGTCGGCGGTCTCCCGCAGCGCGGAGCGCCGCACCGACACCAGGTCGGCGACCTCGCTCTCCGCCGGGGGCGGCAGCAGCGGCGGCTCCCAGAGCGCGAACGTCACCCCGCCGCGCGGCGACGTGTCCTCGGTGACGGCGGTGACGGGCAGGCCGGTGAGCCGCCCGGCCGCCGTCGCCGGGTCGCCCGACGTGGCCGAGGCCAGCAGGAAGACCGGCGTACGACCGAAGCGGGCGCACTGCCGCCGCAGCCGCCGCAGCACGTGCGCGACGTGGGAGCCGAACACGCCCCGGTAGGTGTGGCACTCGTCGACCACCACGTACGCGAGGCGGCGCAGGAAGCCGGACCAGTGCGCGTGCCCGGGCAGGATGCCGTGGTGCAGCATGTCCGGGTTGGTCAGCACGAACCGGGCGTGCCGGCGGATCCACTCCCGCTCGGCGCGTGGCGTGTCGCCGTCGTAGGTGGCGGGGCGTATCCCGTCGAGTTCGAGGCTGGCGACGGCGCGGAACTGGTCGGCGGCGAGCGCCTTGGTGGGCGCCAGGTAGAGCACCGTGGCGCGCGGGTCGGCGAGCAGGGTGCTCAACGCCGGCAGCTGGTAGGCCAGTGACTTGCCGGAGGCGGTGCCGGTGGCCACGACGACGTGCTGTCCCGCGTACGCCAGGTCGGCGGCCTCGGCCTGGTGCCGCCACGGGGCGACCACGCCGCGCCGCGCGAACGCCGCCCGGAGGTCCTCGGGGGTCCAGTCGGGCCACGGTGCCGGCTCGCCGACGCGGGCCGGCACGTGCTCGACGTGGGTGACCGGGTCGGTGGTGTGGCGCAGCCGCAGCCGCCGCAGCAGCTCGGCCGGCGCACGCCTCGGGCCGGGCCTGTCGTCGGTCACGTCCTGCACTCTCGCACTGGTGTTCGGAATTGGGAACCGCAGGGTGGGGGTATGGGGAGGGCAGACCGGTGACCCGAAGCGGTCGCCCGGGGGATGGTTAGATGCCCAGGAGAGTTTACCGAGGAGGGGCCGATGGAGCTGTCGCTGGCGACCCACGCCGTGGGGGAGCACACGGTGCTCTCCGTCGGCGGTGAGGTGGATGTCTACACCGCCCCCCGCCTGCGGGAACGGCTCATCGAGCTGATCGACGGCGGGGCCCGCCACGTGGTGGTGGACCTGGGCCGGGTGGACTTCCTCGACTCGACCGGGCTGGGCGTGCTCGTCGGCGCGCTCAAGCGGCTGCGGTCGGCCGGCGGCTCCTTCGCCCTGGTCTGCGACAAGGAGCCGCTGCTCAAGATCTTCCGGATCACCGCCCTGGACCAGGTCTTCCCGCTGCACCCGACGGTCGACGCGGCCATCGCCGCCGACTCCACCGGCGCGTGATGGCCACCGTCAAGCTCTCCTTCTCGCCGGCCCCGGTCCACGTCCGCACCGCCCGGCTGGTCGGGGTCGCGGTGGCCCGGCGGGCCGGGGTGCGCGAGGACCTGCTCGACGAGGTGCGCCTGGCCATCGGTGAGGCGTGCACCCGGGCGGTCGCGCTGCACCGGCAGTACGGGCTGGCGGAGCCGGTGTACGTGGAGATGTCCGACGGCGGGCCGTACACGGTGCGGGTGGTGGACCGGGCCCCGATCGAGGCGGGCCTCGGCTTGGCCGCGCTCGGCCCGGACGAGCTGGCGAAGGAGTCGCTCAGCGAGGACGCGCTCACCACCGGCGTGGGCTTCGCCCTGCTCGCCGGTTTCGTGGAGGACCTCCAGGTCCGCCCGGTCGACGAGGGTGTCGGCACCGAGGTCCGGATGGCCTGGCCGGCCGGCCGCGCCTGACCCGTTCTTTTCCGCAGGCCGCGTTCCCCGTCGGGGAGCGCGGCCTCGTCGCGTCGACCGCCCTATATATCAGATTTCCTCGCATAACACAGTTACGAAGATCATCGAGACACGGTGCCCCCTCGGTGTGACCCTCACCACGCCGGAGGGCTACAGTACCCGGGTTGTCAGCACGTGATCGCTGCCCGCAGCCAGCGGGAACGGGTGGATGGCGCGCGCTGGCGAGTTCGCATCCAGGCGTCGGCCGTGCGTCTCCACGAGCCGGCGCGAGTGTTCGGTACAGGAGGACACAGATGTCCGGGACCTTGGCCGCCGACGGCGGCGCACTGTCCCTTACCGGAGCCAACGTGACGTACGTCGTCATCGCCGCGGTCATCGCGCTGGTGGCCCTCGTCTTCGCGGCCGCCCTCACCAGGGCGGTCCTGGCGGCCGGTACGGGAACCACCAACATGCAGGAGATTTCCGGGGCGGTGCAGGAGGGCGCGTCGGCGTACCTGCTGCGGCAGTTCCGCACCCTGGCGATCTTCGTGGTGATCGCCGTCGTGCTGCTGTTCCTGCTGCCGGTGCACGACACCGACGGCAACCAGACGCTGGTGAAGATCGGCCGCTCGGCGTTCTTCGTGGTGGGTGCGCTGTTCAGCGCGTTCATCGGTGGTGCCGGCATGTGGCTGGCCACCCGCGCCAACCTGCGGGTCGCCGCCGCCGCGCGCGAGCGCGAAGGCGGACGCGAGGGCGCCATGAAGATCGCCTTCCGCACCGGCGGCGTGGTCGGCTTCCTCACCGTCGGCCTCGGCCTCTTCGGCGCGGCGCTCGTGGTCATCCTGTTCAAGGGTGACGCGCCGACCGTGCTGGAGGGCTTCGGCTTCGGCGCCGCGCTGCTCGCCATGTTCATGCGGGTCGGCGGCGGCATCTTCACCAAGGCCGCCGACGTCGGCGCCGACCTGGTCGGCAAGGTCGAGCAGGGCATCCCGGAGGACGACCCGCGCAACGCCGCCACCATCGCCGACAACGTGGGCGACAACGTCGGTGACTGCGCCGGCATGGCCGCCGACCTCTTCGAGTCGTACGCGGTCACGCTGGTCGCCGCGCTGATCCTGGGCCGCGCCGCGTTCGGCGAGGACGGCCTGGTCTTCCCGCTGATCATCTCCACCATCGGCGTGCTGGTCGCGATCGTCGGCGTGTTCATCACCCGGCTGCGCACCAGCGACCGCAGCGGCCTCACCGCGATCAACCGGGCCTTCTACCTCTCCGCGGTGATCTCCGCGGTGCTGGTGGCGATCGCCGCGTTCGCCTACCTGCCGGCCACCTTCGGTGAGCTGGAGGGCGGGCTGACCGACGTGGACCGCAACCCGCGGCTGGTGGCCATCGGCGCGGTCGTGATCGGCATCGTGCTGGCCGCCGCGATCCAGGCGCTCACCGGCTACTTCACCGAGACCAACCGCCGCCCGGTGCAGGACATCGGCAAGAGCTCGCAGACCGGCGCCGCCACCGTCATCCTGGCCGGCATCAGCATCGGCCTGGAGTCGGCGGTCTACTCGGCGCTGCTGATCGGCGCCGGCGTGTTCGGCGCGTTCCTGCTCGGCGGCAGCTCGATCACGCTGTCGCTGTTCGCGGTCGCGCTGGCCGGTACCGGCCTGCTCACCACCGTCGGCGTCATCGTCGCGATGGACACGTTCGGCCCGATCTCGGACAACGCGCAGGGCGTGGCGGAGATGTCCGGCGACATCGACGAGCACGGCGCGCGGACGCTCACCGAGCTGGACGCGGTCGGCAACACCACCAAGGCGATCACCAAGGGCATCGCGATCGCCACCGCGGTGCTGGCGGCGACCGCGCTGTTCGGCTCGTACACCGACACACTGCGCTCGTCGTACTCCGACGCCGGCGTGGGCGACGTCGGCACCGAGATCCTCAACGCGCTGAACGTGGCCAACCCGCGCAACCTGGTCGGCCTGATCATCGGTGCCGCGGTGGTGTTCCTCTTCTCCGGTCTGGCCATCAACGCGGTCTCCCGCTCGGCCGGCGCCGTGGTGATGGAGGTACGCCGGCAGTTCCGCGAGCTGCCCGGCATCATGGACCGCACCCAGCGGCCCGAGTACGGCAAGGTCGTCGACATCTGCACCCGGGACGCGCAGCGTGAGCTGATGACCCCCGGCCTGCTGGCCATCCTGGCGCCGATCGCGGTCGGCTTCGGGCTCGGCCCGGGCGCGCTCGCCTCCTATCTGGCCGGCGCGATCGGCGCGGGCACACTGATGGCGGTCTTCCTGGCCAACTCCGGCGGCGCCTGGGACAACGCCAAGAAGCTGGTCGAGGACGGCGCGTACGGCGGCAAGGGCTCCGAGTCGCACTCCGCGACCGTCATCGGCGACACCGTCGGCGACCCGTTCAAGGACACCGCCGGCCCGGCGATCAACCCGCTGATCAAGGTGATGAACCTGGTCTCGCTGTTGATCGCGCCGGCCGTGGTGGCCTGGAGCGTGGGCGACGACCGGAACACCCCGCTGCGGATCACCATCGCCGTGGTGGCCGCGCTGATCATCGTGGCGGCCGTGGTGTTCAGCAAGCGCAAGGGTGTGGCGATGGACGACTCGGACACCGGTGCCGGCACTCCGGACCAGCGCCCGGAGACGGTCAACGCCTGATCTCACCCGATGGTTCCCGGTCGGCCGCCGGCCGGCCGGGAACCGCGCCAAACCTGACCGGTGGCAGTTCCACCCGGAGGTCGTACGCTGCAACGCATGCGTACGTGCCGGGCGGCAACCGCCGGAAAGCTCACGGTGGTCCTGGCCACGCTGGTCCTCGTCGTCGCGGGCTGCGGCGGCCCCAGCCCGCGCGCCTGGGCCGCCTCGGTCTGCCAGGCGCTCAGCCCGTGGCGCGCGGAGATCTCCAAGCTGACCAGCAGCACGCAGCAGCAGATGACCGCGCAGACCACTCCGGCGCAGGCCAAGGAGAACCTGGTGCGGCTCTTCGCCGGCGCCGAGGAGGCCAGCGAGACCGCTCGGCGCAAGGTCGAGGAGGCGGGCGTGCCCGAGGTCGAGCGCGGCACCGAGGTGTCGGCCGGGTTCCAGGGCTCGCTGGGCAAGATGCGGGACGCCTACGGACGGGCCCGGAGCACCATCGACGGGCTCGACACCGCCCAGGCCGGCCCGTTCTACGACGGCGTGCGCGCCGCCGTGGACACGCTCAACAAGGAGTACGACGCGAGCGCGCTGGACACCGGCAGGCTCAACTCACCCGAGCTCAAACAGGCCTTCGACGAGGTCCCGGAGTGTCGCTGACGCCGCCGGCGAAGAACCCGGCCCGCCAGCCTTCGCTGTTCTCCACCGAGGCGGCGGACCCCGCGCCGGCGGATCTCGCCGGCCTGCTCGCCGGGCCGGGGGAGGTGGTGCGGATGGGCGGCACGGCGCGGCTCTCGGTGGTGGTGGACGCGGCCTGGCGGGTGCACGTGCTGGTGGCGGAGTTGCGTGCCCGGGGGGTGCCGGCGAGCTGGGAGCCGACCGAGGACGGCCGGCACCGGGTGCGCACCGCGTACTCGACCACGCTTGCGCCGCTCGCGCGGGCCTGGCTGCGGGGCGCGGCGAAGCGGCCACCGGCCCGGTTCCACCTGGACGGGCGGCGGCTGCGGCTCTGGGTCGCCGCGGCCGGGGCGGCCGAGCCGGGCGCGTTCCGGCTCCGGCTCGGCCCGGCCGACGAGGCGGGCTGGCCGGCGGTACGCGCCGCGCTGGCCGCGGTGGGGCTGCCCGCCGCGTTCGTGGAGCCGGACGAGGGTGGGCCGGCGTACCGGATCGGTGGGCGACGGGTGACCCGGCTCGCCGAGCTGGTGGGGGAACGGCCCCCGGCCGCGCCGGCCGCCGACTGGCCGGGCTGACCGGTCGCACAACTCCGCCGGCTGTCCGATCACGGACACCCGCTCCGGCGGTTCCGCGCAGGAAACGACCGGCGTCACCTCCGCCGGGGGGTGTGCGATCGTCACAGTGACCCGCTCGGCGCCCTACCCACGGTGTACGGTGGCGCCGTCCGGCAGGGTTCGGCCGGCGGTCGCCGGGGAGCGGCCCGTTTGCCGCCCACGAAACCCGGAACGTGGACGGCGCGTTACGTTGGACCGTCCGGGCCAGCGGTGGTCCGGGTGCTGCAACACGGCCCGAAGCGGGCATGGCGTAGGAGTGAGGTCGGGGAGAGACGTGCCGAGCAACGCTGGAACCACCCGTCTGGTCATCGTCGAGTCACCGGCGAAGGCCAAGACGATCTCGGGCTACCTCGGCCCGGGGTACGTCGTGGAGGCCAGCTTCGGCCACGTCCGGGACCTGCCCCGCAACGCCGCCGACGTGCCGGCCAAGTACAAGGGTGAGCCGTGGGCGCGCCTCGGCGTCGACGTCGACAACGGCTTCCACGCGCTCTACGTGGTCTCCGCCGACCGCCGTCAGCAGATCAACAAGCTGGTGAAGCTGGCCAAGGAGGTCGACGAGATCTTCCTGGCCACGGATGAGGACCGCGAGGGCGAGGCGATCGCCTGGCACCTGGTCGAGACGCTCAAGCCCAAGGTGCCGGTCAAGCGGATGGTCTTCCACGAGATCACCAAGCCGGCCATCCAGGCCGCGGTGGCCAACCCCCGGGAGATCGACCGCGACCTGGTCGACGCCCAGGAGGCGCGGCGCATCCTCGACCGGCTCTACGGCTACGAGGTCTCCCCGGTGCTGTGGAAGAAGGTCATGCCGAAGCTCTCGGCGGGCCGGGTGCAGTCCGTGGCGACCCGGATCGTGGTCGAGCGGGAGCGCCAGCGGATGGCGTTCCGCACCGCGGAGTACTGGGACATCCTGGCCACCCTGGCGGTGGCGAAGCCGGGCGAGGGCCCGCGCACGTTCCACGCCACGCTCGTCGCGCTGAACGGCGACCGGATCGCCACCGGCAAGGACTTCGAGCCGACCACCGGGCGCGTCCGCGCCGGCTCGGGCGTCGTGCACCTCGACGAGGGCGGCGCCCGAGGGCTCGCCGCCCGCCTGGCGGACCGGCCGTTCACGGTCACCCGGGTCGAGGAGAAGCCCTACCGCCGCCGCCCGTACGCGCCGTTCATCACCTCCACGCTCCAGCAGGAGGCGGCCCGCAAGCTGCGGTTCTCGTCGCAGCAGACGATGCGTACCGCGCAGCGGCTCTACGAGAACGGCTACATCACGTACATGCGTACCGACTCGGTGAACCTGTCGGAGACCGCGATCGCCGCGGCCCGCCGGCAGATCGTCGAGCTGTACGGCGAGCGCAGCGTGCCGCCGGAGCCGCGCCGCTACACCGGCAAGGTGAAGAACGCGCAGGAGGCGCACGAGGCGATCCGCCCGGCCGGGGACAACTTCCGCACCCCGGGCGACGTGGCCAAGGAACTCTCCGGCGAGGAGTTCAAGCTCTACGAGCTGATCTGGCGGCGCACCATCGCCTCGCAGATGACCGACGCGGTCGGCTCCAGCGTGTCGGTGCGGATCCGGGCCGTCTCGTCGGCGCAGGAGGAGGCCGACTTCGGCGCCACCGGCAAGACCATCACCGACCCGGGTCTCCTGCGCGCCTACGTCGAGTCGAGCGACGACGAGAACGCCGAGGCCGAGGACGCCGAGCGGCGGCTGCCCACGCTGGTCAAGGACCAGCCGCTGACCGCCGACGAGCTGGCCGCGCAGGGCCACCACACCCAGCCGCCGTCGCGCTACACCGAGGCCTCGCTGGTCAAGGCGCTGGAAGAGCTGGGCATCGGGCGTCCCTCCACGTACGCGTCGATCATGCAGACGATCCAGGACCGGGGCTACGTCAACAAGCGCGGTCAGGCGATGATCCCGACGTTCCTGGCGTTCGCCGTGATCGGGCTGATGGAGCGGCACTACCCGCGCCTGATCGACTACGACTTCACCGCCAGCATGGAGAACGAGCTGGACGAGATCGCCGGCGGCGACCACGCGGCCGTCGACTTCCTCACCTCCTTCTACTTCGGCAGCGCCAACGGCACCGGCGACCAGGCCATCGCGCACGCCGGCGGGCTGAAGAAGCTGGTCACCGAGAACCTCAGCGAGATCGACGCGCGCAGCGTCAACTCGATCCCGCTGCACACCGACGACGAGGGCCGCGAGGTCGTCGTCCGGGTCGGCCGGTACGGGCCCTACCTGCAACGGGCGGTTCCGGGCGCCGTTGCGGGCTCGGGTGAGGGTGAGGAGGGCGGCTCGCCGGGCGACCGCGCGCCGATCCCGGAGGGCCTGGCTCCCGACGAGCTGACCCCGGAAAAGGTGCACGAGCTGTTCCTCGGCGGCGGCGGCGAGCGCAAGCTCGGCGACGACCCGTCGACCGGTGAGCCGATCCTGCTCAAGTCCGGCCGCTTCGGCCCGTACGTGGCCAGCGGCGAGCGGAAGTCGTCGCTGCTGCGGTCGCAGTCGCCGGACGACCTCACCCTGGCGCAGGCGTTGCGGCTGCTCAGCCTGCCCCGGCTGGTGGGGGTGGCGCCGGACGGCGTCGAGGTGTTCGCCAACAACGGCCGCTACGGCCCGTACGTCAAGCGCGGTGACGAGTTCCGCTCGCTGGACTCGGAAGACAAGATGTTCACCGTCACGCTGGACGAGGCGCTGGCGCTGCTGGCCGCGCCGAAGACGCGCCAGCGCCGGGCCGCCGCTCCGCCGCTGCGGGAGATGGGCGTCGACCCGCTCACCGAGAAGCCGCTGGTGATCAAGGATGGGCGCTTCGGTCCGTACGTCACGGACGGGGAGTTCAACGCGTCGCTGCGGCGCGCGCAGACGCCGGAGGCGCTGACGCTGGAAGAAGCGTCGGAGATGCTCGCCGAGAAGCGGGCGAAGGGGCCGGCCCCGAAGAAGAAGGCCGCTCCCGCCAAGAAGACGACGGCGGCCAAGAAGACGACGGCGGCCAAGAAGACGACGGCGGCCAAGAAGACGACGGCGGCCAAAAAGACGACGGCGGCGAAGCCCCCGGCGAGAAAGGCAGCGCCGGGAAAGGCCGCCACCAAAGCCGAGTGAGACCGCTCACCGAAGGTGAAAGATTCTTCGGGATGCCCTAGTCTGTCGCGGTGTCGAAGCGGGGAGCTGCGAGCGCAGGGTGGGGTCGCGGCAGGATGATTGTTGCCGGCCTACTGGTGGTGTTGGTGGTGCTGGTGGGCAGTATTGCACTGGTGCTGCGGCACCGTGACGAGGGCCAGCCCGGTGGCGGCCCGGCGCAGGCACGGGTGTCGTCGCCGGCCGGGGTGGCGCCCACGCCACCCGAGCCGGCGATCCGCCGGGACGCCTCCGGACGTCGGCTCTTCACCGTGCTCGGTGCGGGCGACATCCTGATCCACCCCGAACTCACCTCACAGGCCCGCCGGGATGCCGAGCGCGCTGGCCACCCGGGCGAACTGGATTTCAATCCGCTCTTCGACCAGGTGCGGGCGACCGTCTCCGCGGCCGACCTGGCCATCTGTCACCTGGAGACGCCGGTGGCGCCGGCGAACGGACCGTTTGTCGGCTTTCCGAGGTTCAGTGTCCCGCCGCAGATCGTGGACGCCATCCGGGAAACCGGCTTCGACGCCTGTTCCACCGCTTCGAATCACACGCTGGACCAGGGTGAGCGGGGGATCAAGCGCACCTTGGACGCGCTCGACGCCGCGAAGATCCGGCACACCGGCAGTGCCCGGACCGCGCGTGAGGCGCTCACCCCGTCGATCTACGTCAAGAACGGGGTCAAGGTCGGCCATCTCGCGTACGCCCTGCACTTCAACGGCTTGAAGCGGCCGGCGGGCAGGGACTGGGTGGCGAACCTGATCGAACCGAGGGAGATCCTGGCGGCGGCCAAGCGGCTCCGGACGGCGGGTGCCGAGATCGTGGTGCTGAGCCTGCACTGGGGCACCGAGTACATGAACCAACCGGACGCCGGTCAGGAGAAGTGGGTCAAGCCACTGATCTCTTCGCCGAACATCGACCTGATCCTGGGCCACCACGCACACGTGGTGCAGCCGGTTCGGAGGTTCGGTGGCGACTGGGTGGCGTTCGGCCACGGCAACCAGGTGGCCCGGCACGCCGAACCGATCTTCGCCAACCGGGAGGGAGTGCTGACCCGCTTCACCTTCACCGAGGTCGCGCCCGGCAGGTGGCGAGTCACCCTGGCACAGGCCATTCCCATCTGGATGGACCTCAACCCGGACGCTCGGCTGGTCGACCTGCCGGTCGCGTTGGCCGAACCCGCCACCGCCAAGGGCCGAAAGATCATCTATCGGGCGGCGCTGGATAGGATCCGCGGTCACCTGCTCGCCGGGGGCGGGGCGGAGGCCGGCCTCAAGGTGCTCGGGCCCGCGCCGGCAAACGACAACGTCGCGATTGTGCCCGAGTCGAAGAGTGTGGACTCTGTGGACGGATGAGCACGAGTGGCGGCTCGGCTAATACTGTGCGTCGAATGGCCGATCCGCCTAGGCGGCGTGGGTCGGGCTTGCTAGCCTCGCCTGCTGGCTAAAACGGGGAGGAACTGGCTTGCGTGACACCGGCCTGACCGGGGTACGGGAATGAACCTCGCGTCGATCTCGCAACGCCCGGATAACCGGCATCCGGGAAACGATCGGAACCAGCTCGCCCTCTGGCGTATGATCAGCCTGGAGAAGCAGCTCCCACGGCCCCGCATGCTGACCGGCATCGGCACTCCGGCTCTGGTGGTTTCGGTGCTGCTCGTGCTGCTGGCCGTCTTCGCGTTCGCGTACCTGAGCCAAGGTGACGCCAACGGCGTGCCGAAGGCGGTGGTGGACTCCCAGCGGGAGTTCGTTCACGAGATCTCTCGTGGTCTGAACAACTCGGTGGCCCGCAGCCGTGACGAGCTGTCCCGGACGGTCGAGGCGTACGACAAGCGGCCGGACCACGCCGCCGCGCAGCTCGCCGCCCTGACCCAGGACCAGCCGAAGTGGCGGAGCGCGGCCATCTTCGCCCCCGGCGGGCAGACCGCGTCAGCGGCCGTCGGTCAGCCGGTCCCCCTGCCACCCGGTACCCTTCCCACTCGCGCCGCGCTGCCGCTGGTCGACGGAAACGCCCCCCGCCTGCTGCTCGTCGAGCCACTCGCCGACGGCAAGTTGCTGATCGCGGAGTTGGACCTCAACGTGCGGTCCCTGCGGCTGGAACCGCGCGCCAAGCAGGCGATCCTGATCGTGGTTCCTGACGGTGGCAGGGCGCTGGCCCAGGGCGCGCCGGTCCAGGATCAGCCGGAACTGGACGCGTTGATCAGGCAGGCGGTCGACGGGACGGCCCGCCAGGCGACGGCGAGCCGGGTCGGCCCGGCGGCACCCCCGGCCGACAGGAGCTCGAACACTGCGGTGGCGCCACTGATCACCGCCGATGCCGTCGGCAAGCTCGGGTTCGCGATCGTCTCCCTGGTCTACACCGATGTCGTCGACTCCGCAGTGACCTGGGAACCCATGATCGCTGCGCTGGCTCTGCTGGTGGCGGCCGTCGCGGTGCTGCTGATCCTCCACCACGGCCTGTCCCGACCGGTCCGACGGCTGTTGGCGTACGCCAAGGCGGTGGCCTCAGGCAACTCACCGGGCACTCCACCGCGCACCCCGAACGCGCAGGTCAACCGAATCGTCGAAGCGCTCAGCGCGCTGGCCTCCGGGCAGCGCCCGCGGGCGGCGGTCCGTGACCGCTCGTCCGGCGGCGTTCCCGCGGGAGGAGCCGTCGTGCTCGCTGTGGTCGCGGTGCTCGGAGCGGCGGGTGGCGTCATGGCCACTCTGATCCCGGCTGAGCGGGACCTACCCAGCCAGGTGATCCGGGACAGCGAGAACCAGGTGGGCGCGGTGGCCGACGCCGTCGGCGACACGCTCGACGGTGGCTACCGGAAGCTCGTCCTGCTGGGTGGGGAGAACGGCCGCGCCGACACCGACCAGATGCGCGGGGCGCTGGCTCGCCTGCTCGACGAGAACAACCGGTTCCGCAGTGCCTATGTGCTCTCCGCGAACGGCAGTGTGGTCACCAGGGCCGGCCGGAAGCCGCTGCGGCCGGAGATCGCGGCGCCGGGTGAGGGCGGCGTGGTGCTGCACGATGTGCAGGGGCGCATTCCGATCGTCTACGCGTACCATCCGCTCTCTGACGGCCGCTCCCTGGTCGCGGAGTTCGATGTGCGCTACCTGTCCCGGCTGCTGGAGCGGATGAACGGGCGGTTGCGGGTGCTCGACGTGGACCGCAGGGACATTCTGGACACCGGTGGTTATCTGGCCTTCGACCAGATCACCACGCCGGTGGTGGAGACCGCTCACGCCCAGGCGCTCACCGGCCGGGCGTACGCGGAGGTGACCGATGTCGACGGTGCGCGCAGCCTGCTCCTCGCCGCGCCGGTCGCCCTCGACGGCTCGGCCGCGCAGTTGGAGTGGACAGTGGTCGCCGAGCGGCCGGTGACCGGCTTCGCGCTGCCCGGCAACCAGATGCACCATGGCGCCCTGCTGGTCGCGGTCGTAGCGGTGGGTGTGGGGCTGCTGCTGTTCGGCTGGCTCTACTTCTTCCAACTCCGCCCGCTGCGGAATCTGGCGCGGGAGGCGACCGTGCTGATGGGTGGCGACACCTCCCGGGTGGTCTCACCGCGCTGGCACGACGAGGTGGGCGCGGTGGCGGTCTGCCTGGAGGTGTGTCGGCAGGCGGCGCTTCACGGCGAGCAGCGGCTGGGCGGGGCGGCCCGGCTCCGCGGCACGGAGGGCATCCCGACGACGATCATGAACAAGGTGCCGGAACGGCGCCATGGTGGCCAGACCCGCCGGCGGGGTGACTGAGATGCTCTTCCTCTATCTGGTGTTCCTCCTGGCCTGCCTGGGGTTGCTGGTCGCCGGCATCATCGAGCAGCGCAACCATCAGCGCGGTCTGCACGGCATCCCGCACCGGGTGCTGGTCAATGGCATCCGCGGTAAGAGTTCCATCACCCGGCTGACCGCCGGCGCGCTGCGCGGCGGCAAGCTGGTGGTGGTCGCGAAGACGACGGGCACAGCCGCGCGGTTCATCTTTCCCGACGCCAGCGAGGAGCCGGTCTATCGCAAGTTCGGCATCGCGAACGTGGTGGAGCAGATCGGCATCGTGCGCCGGGCCGCCTCGTACTATCCGGACGTGCTGGTCATCGAGTGCATGGCGGTCATGCCGCCGTTACAGGAGCTGAACCAGGCCAAGCTGATCCAGTCCACCATCGGCATCCTGTGCAACGTGCGGGAGGACCACCTCGCCGAGATGGGCCCCACGCTCGACGACGTGGCTCGCTCGCTGAGCCGATCCATGCCGGTGGGCGGAATCTGTGTCACCGCCGAGCAGGATCGGCTGCACATCCTCGAGAAGGAGGCGGACAAGCGCGGCTGCAAGCTGATCTCCGTCGATCCGGGTTCGGTCACGGACGACGAGATGAAGGGTTTCACCTGGACCACGTTCAAGGAGAACGTGGCCATCGCCCTCAAGGTGGCTGAGCTGCTAGGGGTGCCCCGCCGAGCCGCGCTTGCCGGCATGTGGACCGCGCCGCCGGACCCGGGCGTGCTCAGCGTGGAGGAGTACCGCGCCGGGTCCAAGTCGCTACGCTTCGCGAACATCTTCGCGGCGAACGACCCCGAGTCGACCTTCATGAACATTCAGCAGTTGGCCGACCAGAACTCGATACCTCGTCCGCTGCACGTCCTGATCAACTGCCGGCCGGACCGGGTGGAGCGCAACGGCCAGATGGGTGGCTTGATCTCCCGGATCGGTCCCGACAAGATTATTTTGATTGGTGAGCCGACCCGTAGCGCCCGCCTGAAGATCGACGACAGGTGGCAGGACCGGGTCGTCGACCTGGGCGGCAAGCGCGGCGCGCGGGAGCTGCTCGACGGTGTGCTCGACGGAATCGACCAGTTCGCCTCGGTGCTGGCGATCGGCAACATCCACGGCCAGGGTGAGGTCCTGCTGGCCCAGCTCGCCGGGCTCACGCGGCCGGGACCGCAGGACCGGGCGGCGCCGCCCGCCCTGCCCGCCACCCCCGGCCCGACGCCGTACGGCGCGCCGAGGTCCCCGGGCGCGTCGCTGCCCCGCCCGCGGGCGCACGATGTCCCGCCGGCGCGCACGGGAAACCACCCGTCACCGGCGGCCCGTGCCGCCCGCGAGCCGCAGCAGTACGGCCGGCCACCCGCGGCCGAGCCCTACGGCGCCCGCGGACCGCACGTCGCGGCGTCCCACGACACGCGCCGTCCGTACGGCCCCGGACCGCGCCCGCAGCAGCGACCCGCGCACCGGCCGGAAGCCGCCGCGCCGATGCCGTACGACGGCCGTTCGGACGGCCGGCATGACGGACCGCCCAGGTTCCAGCGGCCGGCTCCGTCGGCGGCATTCCCGGTCACTCCGCACGGGCCCGGCCGGACACCCGCCGCCCCGCAGGCTCGACACGACCCCGACCAGACGGTGCCGGCGCAGCCGGCCGTCCGCCGCCCGCCCGGACAACCCCGTCCGCCGGCCCGCCGGCCCGACCCGCCCGATCCTGATGAACAGCCGCCGCAGCGGCCGTCCGGCTACTGGAGCTCCTCGTGATGAGTGGAGAACTGACGCCCGAGCTCTCGACGCTCTGTTTGGGCGTGGGGCTTGTGCTCGCCCTGGCCTGCTATCTGACCACCAACCTGTCGCCGGGCGGCATGATCACACCCGGCTGGTTGGCGTTGACGTTGGTGGAGGAGTACCGGCAGGCGTTGGTGATCCTGGTGATGACCGGGTTGACCTGGGCCCTGACCAGGGCGATGCAGCGAGTTGTCATCCTCTACGGCAAGCGCCTCTTCGCCGCCATCGTGCTGCTGAGCGTGCTGTTGCAGACGACGCTGTTCCTCGTCATCCAGCAGGATTTCCCGCTGCTCTTCTCGCACCAGACCCTCGGCTTCGTCGCGCCGGGCCTGATCGCCTACCAGTTGGTGCGGCAACCCCCGGTGGCGACGATGCTCGCCACCGGGGCCGTCTCCGTCGGCTCATACCTGATCATCGTCAGTGGTGTGCTTGCCGGTCTGGTGCCGGTCAGTTGACAGTCCGTTCACGTGCAGCCGGCCAGAGGAAGGCAGGGACCGTTGATGGGGTCGCAGAGCAGCAAGTGGATCTGGGCGACCGTCGTCGCCGTGCTGGCGCTGGCGGCGGTGATGGGTGTGGTGACGCTCCGCCACGAAGCGTCGGTCCGGGTTCCGGCCCCGGCGGAGGCGAACCCCGCACCCGGGTCGGCCGACGCCGCCGGTGAGTTGACCTACCGCCGGCTGACCCGGCCGGCCCGGACCCAGGTGCGGGACAGCGCCGGCCGGTTGCTGGCGGTGCTCACCGACGGTGCTCGTACGGTGCGGATCTCCGGTCCCGAGCGGGTCTTCAAAGAAGAGCGGTTCACCTCGGCGACGGTCACCACCGACGGGTGGATCCGGCTCGCCCCGAAGCCGTGGGCGGCGGGTGCCGAGCGGCAGCCCTGGTTCCGACCGTGGTTGAGCGAGGAACTGCGGGACCGTACCCCCGACGCCTTGGCCCTCGCCATGGAATACGCGGACGGCGCTCCGGTCCGTAAGGACGCGAAGGGTGTGGTCTACAGCGGTGACGCCTCGTTCGGGCCGCTGTCGGCCAACGATCCGGACGGTCGCGCGGAGAACTCAGACTTCTACGACTACATGGGCGTTGCTTGGGATTCCCCCGACGGCAAGCACGAACGCCCGGACAAGGCCCATTACCGGAGCCTCGACTGCTCCGGCTTCATCCGTATGGTCTACGGCTACCGGATGAAGTATCCCCTACTCGGCAAGAACACCAAGGGCAGCGGTCTGCCACGGCGCGCGTACGCGATGGCCGCACTCGGTCCCGGCAAGCTGCTCATCCCCAACACGGGTCGGCCGGCCCGCGACTACGGCCTGCTCCAGGAGGGCGATCTGATCTTTTTCAGTCACGGCGAGGAGGCCGGGCCGACCATCCAGCACTCCGCCATCTACGTCGGCGTCGACGACTCGGGCCACCACCGCTTCATGTCCAGCCGGGTGAAGGCGGACGGCCCGACGTTCGGCGACCTCGGTGGTGAGTCGCTTCTGGACGGACCCGGCTACTGGTCGGGCCGATTCCTCACCGCGCGCCGGATCTGACCCGGGCGGGCGGGTCGTCGTGCCTCCGGTGACGGCGCCGCTCAGCGGCGCGACAGGCCGACCGCGGCGAGCGCCTGCACCAGATCTTCCCGGCGGTCGGCGTCGCGGCGGACCGCCCAGGTGATCTCGAGGTGGATGAAGACCGAGCCCTGCCGGCGGGCATCATCCGCCTGCGTGTTGGTGGTGCCCTCTAACTGACCGCAGTCGGCCGACCAGGCCCGGCAGGTGACAAAGTTGGCGTCCTGGAGCGCGTTCGCCGCCCGACGCAGCGGGGCGCTGGAGCGGCGCTGGCCGTTGGAGATCACCACCTCCTCCCGGGGCAGGCTCGCCTCGGCGAAGCCGTGCAGCTGGATCTGGTTGAGGCCGTGGGCGGCGAACCGGTTGGCGACGACCTGGAAGAGGCCGTCGGCGTTGTGTGCGGCGTCCGCCTGGTCGTGACCGGCCCGGCGATGCGCCCCGGCGACCACCAACACCGATCCGGGCACCGCCCGGAACAGGCGTAGGCCCACGTCCTCGGTGAGCAGGTCGGAGTTGGGGTGCGGCACCTCGATCGCCAGTTCCGGTGTGCGGGACAGGTCCACCAGCAGGATCCCCCAGGGCCGGTCACCGCCGGCCTCGGTGGTGAACATCGCGTAGGTCCGGCCGGTTCCCGGGTCGACGTGCACGCGGCCGGCGTAACCGACGTCGCCGAGCAGGGCGGTGGCCCGGGTGAGATCGTCCCCGTCGATCAGCAGGCGCACCGCCTCCGCGGTGTGCTGGCGCTCCGCCGCCGTGGGGTCACGGTAGGGCGCGGTCGGCTCCAGTTGCCGCACGAAGTCCTCGACGACGCGGGCCGGGTCGACCGGAGTGGGGGAGGGCTGCGCGCCCGGCGGGTTCGCGACGTCGCAGCCCGCCAGCAGGACGGCGAGGATGGTGGACAACAGGTGGGCGACGACCCTTCGGCCACGGGGCAGACGGTTGCCAGACATTGCTCCGGAGGGTACCGGGCGGTGCCGGCGGCCGGGGAGTCGGAGTCAGTCCGCGAGAACCTGATCGAGATAGGCGTTGGTGAAAATCCGGCCGGGGTCGAGGCGGTCGCGGACCGCAAGGAAGGCGGCGAACTTCGGATACGCGGTGGCGAGGGACTCCGCGTCGCGCCAGTGCAGCTTGCCCCAGTGCGGCCGGCCGCCCAGCTCGGTCGCCACCTGCTCGAACGCGCGGAAGTATGGCTCGTAGGGCATGCCCACGTACTGGTGGACCGCGATGTAGGCGGAGTCGCGCCCGTAGGAGTGGGAGAGCCAGATGTCGTCGGCGGCGGTGAACCGCACCTCGACCGGGAACAGCACCTTGAACGGCAGCCGGTCCACGATCCGGCGCAGTTCGGTGAGCGCGGTGGGCAGCGCGTCGCGCGGCAGCCCGTACTCCATCTCCACGAAGCGGACCCGGCGCGGGGTGCAGAAGACCCGGTCGGAGCGGCCGGTGTAGGTGCGTTCGGTGAGCGCGCGGGCGGAGACGGCGCTGATCCGGGGGGCGAGGCCGGGCACGGCGCGGCCGAGCCGGCAGGCCCCGGCGAAGACGGTGTTGGCGAGGAACTCGTCGTCGAGCCAGCCGCGCCAGCGGGGCAGCGGCCGGTCGTCGACGGTCACCCGGTCGTTGGTCTTGACCTGCACCCGGTTGGTGTAGGGGAACCAGTAGAACTCGGCGTGGTCGTGCGGCTCGTAGAGGCCGGGCAGGTCGTCGAGCACCTCGGCGAGCGCGGCCGGCCGCTCGTGTGCGCGCAGCACGAACGCGTCCACGCAGCTCAGGGTGACCTCGACGAGGACGCCGACCGCGCCGAGGCCGACCCGCGCCGCGTCGAAGACGTCGCGGTTCTCGTCGGCGGAGCAGCGCAGCACCTCACCGGTGCCGGTGACCAGGGTCAGCCCGGCCACGAACGTGGAGAGGCAGCCGAGCTTCGCGCCGGTGCCGTGGGTGCCGGTGGAGAGCGCGCCGGCGATGGTCTGCGCGTCGATGTCGCCGAGGTTGGGCACCGCCAGCCCGTGCCCGGCAAGCAGGTCGTTGAGCATGTGCAGGGTCATCCCGGCCGGTACGGTGACCAGGCGGCGCGCCACGTCGACGGTGACGTCGGTCGCCAGGTCGGCGAGGTCGAGCCGGTGGCCGTCGGTGACGGCGACGGCGGTGAAGGAGTGGCCGCTGCCGACGGCGCGGACGGTCCGGCCGGCCGCGTTCGCCCGACGGACCGCCTCGGCCACCTCGGCGACGGTGCGGGGGCGCTCGGTGACCAGCGCCGTGCTGTGTTGGTTGCCGGCCCAGTTGGACCAGGCGGCGGGGGGACCGGCCATGGCGAACTCCTCGACATGAATATGAACTGAATTCATATCAGGAACGTTGTGCCTGGTAAATACCGCAATCGAGCCCGGCTCGTTGTACCGGTAGTCACGGACTCGTGACGTGCAGATATGTTCATCCGTCGAAGGGGGGTGGCGCCGAGTGTCCACACCAGCCGCCACGACCGGGCCGCTGCGTCGGGTACCGGTGCAGGGTCGAAGTGTCGCGCGTGTCCAGCGGATGCTGGACGCCTGCGCCGAGCTCGTCGACGAGGTGGGGTACGAGGGCTTGACCACGACCCTGCTCGCCGAGCGTGCCGAGGTGGCGATCGGGTCGGTCTACCAGTTCTTTCCGGACAAGCGGGCGATCGTGCAGGCGTTGACCCTGCGCACGATGGAGTCCTACCTCCAGCGGCTCGACGAGCGTTTCGCCTCGGACGACCTGACCCACTGGTGGGACGGGGTCGACGCGGCGATCGACGAGTACATCTCGATGCACCGCACGGTCCCCGGTTTCCGTACCCTGCACTTCGGCGACGTGGTCGACCTGCACCTGCTGGACGACCAGCGGGACAACAACGGCGTGATAGCCGAGCAGCTCGCCCGCGTGCTGACCGAGCGGTTCGGCCTGGCCGGGGTGCCCGACCTGCGGTTCCACCTGGAGGTCGCGGTCGAGGCCGCGGACGCCCTGATCAAGCTGGCCTTCCGCCGCCGCGCCGACGGCGACGAGCGGGTGCTGGTCGAGGCGAAGGCGCTGATCCGGGAATACCTGCACCGGCAGGTGAACGCCCCGGTGGAGGCCGCGCACCAGGGCTGAGCGGCACGCGAGCGGCGGGTTCCCGAAGTGCGCCGGGGCCCGCCGTCGTCACGTCAGAGGAACGCGTGGCCCTCGCCCCGGTAGGTGGGCGCGGTCGCGACCACCGCGTCGCCCTCGACCAGGTGCACCTCGTTGACGTGCTCGCACACCTCGCCCGCCTTGGCGTGGCGGAACCACACCCGGTCGCCGACCCGCAGCGCGTCGGCCGCGTCGCCGGTGAGCGGGGTCTGCACCTCGCCGGCACCCTCCGGGCCGAGCAGCTTCAGCCCGTCCGGCAGCCACGGCCGGGGCAGCCGGCTCTCCGCCGCCGGCCCGGAGGCGATCCAGCCGCCGCCGAGCACGGTGGCCAGCCCGGGCGCCGGCCGGCGGACCACCGCGCAGGCGAAGAACGCCGCCGGGGTCGGCCGCCAGGCACGGTACGCGTCGAAGAGCGTCGGCCCGTAGAGCCCGGACCCGGCGGTGACCTCGGTGACCGCCGGGTCGGCGCTGGTGGCGGCCACGCTGCCGGTGCCGCCACCGTTGACGAACTCCAGGTCGGCGTGTTCGCGGACGGCGGCGACCGCGGCCGAGCGGCGGGCCAGCAGTTCCCGGTACGACCCGCGCTGGGCGACCCGGATCGCGGAGCCGACGAGCGCCTGCCCGGGCGGGGCGTCGCCGAGACCGGCGATCTGCGCCTCGTACGACATCAGGCCGACCAGCCGGAAGCCCGGCCGGCCGGCGACGGCGGCGGCGAGCGCGCCGGCCGCCCGGGCGCTGTGCACCGGCGAGCGGCGCACCCCGACGTGCACCCGGCCCCGCAGCGGTCGCCAGGAGGCGTCCAGGTCGAGGCAGACGCGCAGCGCGGGCCGGCTGCCGGGCGGGCAGACCCGGTCGGTCAGGTCGAGCTGGTCGACGTCGTCGACCATCAGGGTGACCGCCTCGGCGGCGGCCGGGTCGGCGGCCAGCTCGGCGAGCGCCCCCCGGTGGGCGGTCGGGTAGGCGACCAGCACGTCGTCGGCGACGCCGCCGCGGGCCAGCCAGAGCGCCTCGGGCAGGGTGAAGGCCATCACGCCGTGCCAGCCGGGCCGCCTGAGCGCCCGGGTGAGCAGCTCGCGGACCCGGACGGACTTGCTCGCCACCCGCAGCGGCTTGCCGCCGGCCCGGGCGGCCAGCGCCTCGGCGTTGGCGTCGAACGCGGAGAGGTCGACCACCGC
This sequence comes from Micromonospora sp. WMMD980, assembly GCF_029626035.1. Classification (NCBI taxonomy): domain Bacteria; kingdom Bacillati; phylum Actinomycetota; class Actinomycetes; order Micromonosporales; family Micromonosporaceae; genus Micromonospora; species Micromonospora sp. WMMD980. The sequence continues at coordinate 4,917,704 of NZ_JARUBE010000003.1, read as the reverse complement.
GTACGGCGGGTCGAGGTGGGCGGTCGCCCGGTCGAGACGATCGCGAAGTTCGGCACGGTCGATGGCCACGTCTGCACGCTAACTGTCGGGACGGCAATGCGAAATACCCTCGCGTCTGTCCGGGCTGCGGGCGGTGGCCCCGGCGGCCTAGGCTCGGCGAGCAGGCGAATGTCGCGGGAGGGCGTACCCTCCGCGCGGCTAGAGTGTTCCACCGGGGATGCCCAGACCTGGGCCGGCACGTGGAGGTACGGCCATCGAAAGCCAGAAGAACGGCGAGTCGTCCGGCGTGTCGTCGCCCGGCACACAGGCGGACCGGTCCGGCTTCGCCGCGATCCGCGCGGTGCTGCGCATCCGGCCGTTCCGCCGGCTGTGGATCGTGCTCAGCGCGGCCTCCTTCGGCGACTGGCTCGGCCTGCTCGCCACCGCGCTCTTCGCCGCCTCCCAGGTGTCCGGCAGCACCGCCCAGGGCGCGGCCTTCGGCGGCGTGACCGCGATCCGGCTGCTGCCGGCGCTGGTGCTCGGCCCGATCGCGGGCGTCTTCGCCGACCGGTTCGACCGCCGGTGGACCATGGTCATCTGCGACCTGCTGCGCTTCGTGCTCTTCGCCTCGATCCCGCTCTACGCGCTGACTGGCGCCGCCGGCGGCCTGGTGGTCGGCTGGGCGCTGATCGCCACCTTCCTGATCGAGTCGATCACGTTGTTGTGGATCCCGGCCAAGGAGGCCGCGGTTCCCAACCTGGTCCCGCGCACCCGGCTGGAGGCGGCCAACCAGCTCACGCTGATCACCACGTACGGCCTGACCCCGGTGGCCGCCGCCGTCGCGCTGGCCGTGCTGACCCGGGGCCTGCCCGCCGTGGTCGGCGGCGGCCTGCCCAACTGGGCCGAGCCGGCCCAGCTCGCGCTCTGGTTCAACGCCTTCTCCCGGCTCGCCACCGCGCTCGTGGTGGCCTTCGGGATCAAGGAGATCAGCGAGGCCCAGCGCGGCGAGGCGGAGCGCGCCGAGCAGAGCATGTTCCGCCAGTTCGCCGACGGCTGGAAATTCATCGGCCAGACGCCGCTGGTCCGTGGTCTGGTGCTGGGCATCTTCGGCGCGTTCGCCGGCGGCGGCATCGTGGTCGGCACGGGCAAGTTCTTCGCCAACTCGCTCGGTGCCGGCGACGCCGCCTTCTCGCTGCTCTTCGGCGCGATCTTCGTCGGCCTGGCGCTCGGCATCGGGCTCGGCCCGATGATCGTGCGGGACATGTCCCGCCGCCGCTGGTTCGGCATGAGCATCGTGCTGGCCAGCGCCTCCGTGCTGGTGCTGGCGTTCGCCATCCACCTGTCCATGGCCATCGTCGGCGCGATCCTGGTCGGGGCCGGCGCCGGCATGGCGTTCCTGGCCGGCACCACGCTGCTCGGCGGCGAGGTCGCCGACGAGGTGCGCGGCCGGGTCTTCGCGGTGGTGCAGATCGGCACCCGGCTGGTGCTGATCCTGGCCATCGCGCTGAGCAGCCTCCTGGTCGGCGTCGGCGGCTCCCGCCAGCTCACCATCGCCGATCTGGGCATCTCCATCTCGTCGACCCGGCTGCTGCTGCTCGCCGCCGGCGCGGCCGGCATCTTCGCCGGAATCAGCGCTTTCGGCCAGATGGACGACAAGAAGGGCGTACCGGTCCTCGCCGACCTCTGGGGCTCGATCCGGGGCCGCCCGCTGATGCCGGCCGAGCCGTTCGTCTCGGCCGGCCTGTTCGTGGTCTTCGAGGGCGGCGAGGGCGCCGGCAAGTCCACCCAGCTCGCCGCGCTCGCCGAGCGGCTGCGCGGCGGGGGCCGGGAGGTCGTGGTCACCCGCGAGCCGGGCGCCACCGGGGTCGGCGAGCGGATCCGCTCGCTGGTGCTGGGCACCGCCCACGACGACGCGCCGTCGCCGCGCGCCGAGGCGCTGCTCTACGCCGCCGACCGGGCCCACCACGTGGCCACCGTGGTCCGCCCGGCGCTGGTCCGCGGTGCCGTGGTGATCAGCGACCGCTACGTCGACTCGTCCCTGGCCTACCAGGGCGCCGGCCGGACGCTTCCGGTCGACGAGGTCTCCTGGCTCTCCTCCTGGGCCACCGGTGGGCTCAAGCCCGACCTGGTGGTCCTGCTCGACATCGACCCGCACACCGGGCTGGGCCGGGTGGCGGCCCGCAGCGCGGACGCCGACCGGCTGGAGGCCGAGTCGGTGGCGTTCCACGAGCGGGTCCGCTACGCGTTCCTCGACCTGGCGGCCGGCGACCCGAAGCGCTACCTGGTCCTCGACGCGTCGCGCCCGGTCGAGGAGATCGCCGACGCGGTGGCGCGTCGGGTGGACGAGTTCCTCGTCGACCCGGCCGGCATCGTGCACCCGCGTCCGGCGCAGGGCCCGGACACCTCGGTCCAGCCCGAGTTATCCGAATCGGAGCTGGTGACGATGGAGCAACGCCGAAGATGACCGACGTCTTCGCCGACCTGGTCGGGCAGGACGAGGCGGTGGCGACGCTGCGGCGGGCCGCCGCGTCGGCCGCCGCGCTGCTGCGGGCCGGCGCGCCCGTGGCGGTCCGCGTGGGTGGTGGGGAGCCCGACGGGTACGACGACCTCGACGCGCTCGCCGAGGAGTTCGACGAGCCCGGCGCGGGCGCGCCCGACGGTGGGCCGGGGGAGGCGGCCGCCGCCGAACCGGGCGCCGGGATGACGCACGCGTGGATCTTCACGGGGCCGCCCGGCTCCGGCCGCTCGGTGGCCGCCCGCGCGTTCGCCGCCGCCCTGCAGTGCGTGCACGGCACCGGCTGCGGCCACTGCCCCGGCTGTCACACCACGCTGGCCGGCACCCACGCCGACGTGCGGCTCGTGGTGCCCGAGGGCCTCTCCATCTCCGTCGGCGAGATGCGCGCGCTGGTGCTGCGCGCGGCGAGCACACCCTCCGGCGGCCGCTGGCAGGTCGTGATCATCGAGGATGCCGACCGGCTCACCGAGGCCGCCGGCAACGCGTTGCTCAAGGCGGTCGAGGAGCCGCCCCCGCGTACCGTCTTCCTGCTCTGCGCCCCGTCCACCCACCCGGACGACATCTCGGTGACCATCCGGTCGCGGTGCCGGGTCGTGCCGCTGCGCCAGCCGCCGGCCGGCGCGGTGGCCGAGGTGCTGGTCCGCCGGGACGGCATCGCCCCGGACGTGGCGCAGTGGGCCGCGGCGGCCGCGCAGGGGCACGTCGGTCGGGCCCGGCGGCTGGCGCGCGACCCGGAGGCCCGGCAGCGGCGGGAGGCCGTGCTCGCCGTGCCGCGCCGGCTCACCGGCGTGGGCGCGGCGTTCGACGCCGCCTCGGCGCTGATCGAGGCCGCCGAGGCGGAGGCCGCTGCCTCGGTCGCCGAGGCCGACGAGGCGGAGCGGGCGGCGTTGCAGACCGCGCTCGGTGCGGGCGGCACCGGTCGAGGCGCGGCCGGGGCGATGCGGGGCGCCGCCGGTCAGCTCAAGGAACTGGAGCGGCGGCAGAAGTCGCGGGCCACCCGCGCGCAGCGGGACGCCCTGGACCGCGCGCTCGTCGACCTGGCCGGCTTCTACCGGGACGCGCTCACCATGGCGCTGCGGGCGCCGGTCGCCCCGGTGCACACCGACACCGCGACGACGGCCGCGGCCGGTGCGCAGAAGTGGGACGCCGAGGGCGCGCTGCGCCGCCTGGAGGCGGTGCTGGAGTGCCGGGCGGCGATCGAGGCGAACGTCAAGCCGCGGATCGCGGTCGAGGCGATGATGCTCTCCCTCTGGCGGGGCTGAACCGGCCGCCCGCACGCTGTCCACAGGGCATCGACACGCGCGATTGACGTGCGGTACGGTCCGGTGATGCCGTGGTGACCGAGACGGCACGCTCAGTGAGGGTGGCGTCGGGGTGGGGCCGGCGGCGCCGACCGGCCGGGAGGAGTGCGCCGATGGCGCGGGGGGAGATCGACGAGGCCTGGATCGAGGAGGCGGTGCGGCGCTACCGCCGCATCGAAGCCCTACAGGCCGAGTTCGACCAGGCGGTCGCCACCGTGGAGGTCACCGTCCGGTCACCCGACGGCCTGGTCGAGGTGGTGGTCACCGCCGGCGGGCGGATCACCGACGTCCGCTTCCTCGGGCCGCTGCACCAGCGCCACCAGCGCGACGTGGCCGGCTCGGTGCAGGCCGCGGTGACCGCCGCCGCCGACGCGGCGCAGTGGGCCCGGGAGAAGCTGCACAACGAGACGTTCGCGGCCTATCGGCCGCTGGCGGGAGCCTGACATGGAATCGCTGCGCGCGCTGGCCGCCCGCCTCGACGACGCCGGCGCCACGCTCGCCACGCTGGCCCGCACGGTGACCGCCACCGATCCGCCGCATCCGGCGTTCGGCGCCCACGCCGCCGGTCGCCCCGGCGAGGTGGGGCGGGCCCTGCACCGGCAGTGGACCGCCGCCACCGCCGACCGGGCGCGCGAGGCGCAGGCCGCCGCCAACCGGCTGGCCGCCGCCGCGGCGGCGCTGCGCGGCGCCGCCGAGCGCTACGCGGCGGCCGACGACGCGGTGGCGCGCCGGCTGGCCCGGGAGGCCTGATGGACGCGCTGGACCGCCTCGCCGAGCCGGGCCTCGACCTGCTCACCCGGGTCGACACGCTGCTTGCCGCGGGCGCGCCCGAGGGGCACCGGCTCTGGCCGCTGCTGCGCCGGATGCAGGTGCTCCCCGGCGCGGCCGTGCGCGAGTTTCTCGAGCTGCACCCCGCGCCGCTGACCGGCGCCGGCCACGCCGTGCGTCGGCTCGTCCGGGGATACGACGACGCCTGTGCCGTCCTCGCCGACCAGGTGGCCTGGTCCGGGCCGGCCGCGGCGGCCTACGACGACGCGCGCGCCGCGCTGCTCCGGCACCTCGACGAGGGGCCGGAGAGCCTGGTCGGCCGGTTGGAGTCGTCCGCCGGCTACGCGGACGCGCTGGCCGGTTGGGTGGAGAGCAGCCGGGCCGCGCTCGCGCGGGCGCTCGCCGAGGTGATCGGCTCGGCCGAGGCGGTCACCGTGCACGCCGCCGCCCGATCCGGGGCCGAGGCCGGTCCGGTCGGTGCCGGGGCGGCGGCGGAGATCGCCACGCGGGTGCTTGGTGTGCTCGGGGTGGCCTACGACGGCGCCGAGACGCTGCTACGCCAGTGGGGGCCGAGCCTGGCGGAGACGACCTGGCGGGAGCGGGCCGTCACCGCGCCGCGCTACGGCGGCACCACCCGGATCGGCTACTGACGGTCCACGACGTCGCACGTCGATCCGGCCGTGGCCGGGCACCGGCGTGCGACGCCGTGGCCTTCCCCTGCACCCCCCGCAGGTATGCCTTCACTCAACGCGGTCGGCCGGCGTTTGTCCCGGGGGTGGCCCAGGTTTCAACCGTCCGGGCGAGGCGTGGGGGTCGCTTCGGTCGGTTCGATCGGGATGGATCGCTGCGCGGGGTGACCGGACGGCGACCGGTGCGCCGTGCGGGCCGCGCGGGTCCGCGTAGGGTGGACGCATGGGCATGCTCTGTGCGGTCAGTTTCAACCGGTACGGGCGCCTCTACTACCTCGACCCGGGTGAGTTGCGCCCGCAGGTGGGCGACCGGGTGCTGGTGCCCACCGACGAGGGCCCCGAGGTGGCCGAGTGCGTCTGGGCCGCGCAGTGGGTCAGCGAGGACACCGACGGTTTCCCGAAGCTGGCCGGCCCGGCCGGCGACGAGGACCTGCGCCGCGACGAGGTGCTGCGCCGGCGCAAGGCCGACGCCAAGGTGGCCGCCAAGCGGCTGATCCGCGAGCACGCCCTGCCGATGAAGGTGGTCGCCGTCGACCACGTCCTCGCCACGCCGGAGAGCGGCAGCGACCGCACCACGATCTACTTCACCGCGCCGCACCGGGTGGACTTCCGATCCCTCGTCCGTGACCTGGGCGCGACCCTGCACTGCCGGGTCGAGCTGCGGCAGCTCTCCGCCCGTGACTCGGCGCGGGTGCAGGGCGGCATCGGCTCCTGCGGGCGCGACCTGTGCTGCGCCACGTTCCTCACCGACTTCGAGCCGGTGACGATCCGGATGGCGAAGGACCAGGACCTGCCGCTCAATCCGCTGCGCATCTCCGGCGCGTGCGGGCGCCTGATGTGCTGCCTCAAATACGAGCACCCGCTCTACCAGCGGTTCCAGGAGTCCGCCCCGGCGGTCGGCACCCGTGTCGACACGCCTCAGGGCGAGGGCAAGGTGGTCGGCCACAGCGTCCCGCGCGACGCCGTCACGGTCCGTCTCGACGCCGACGGCTCCCGCTGCCAGTGCAGCCGTGCCTCCGTCTGCGCCCCCCGCCAGTCCCACGACCAGCACTACAACCCCTCCTGACCCCACCCGTTCCAGTGGTGATCAAGGAGTTCGTGTCACCGGTCGCGCCCGTGTGACACAAACTCCTTGGTCAACCAGGGGCGGGCGGTCAGCGGAGGGTGACGGGGGGTTCGGCCAGGCGGGGGGCCAGGGGGGTCTTCGGGGTCAGCCAGGAGGCGGTGGGGGAGTCGTCCGGGTTGAGCTGCCAGGCGTGGGCGACCCGGTCCAGGGCGATCGGATAGATGGTGAGGGTGCCGTCCGGGTCGAAGCGGAACCGGAGGAACGCCTTCGAGTCCTCGATGCCCTGGGCGGCGAAGAGTTCGTTCAGGTTCACCCCGAACCCGCCCGCCACCAGCAGATAGAGCGCCACCAACTGGCTGGCGACCAGCCCGCTGACCGGGCCGTAGAGCACCACCGCGGCGACCGCCGGCAACGGCCACGGCCACTCGTAGAACGGCAGGTGCAGCCAGAGCCAGGTGCCGCCGGCGGCGAGCGCCACGTGGGCCAGCCCGTGCGCCACCCCGAGGATCCAGTGCCGGGCGTGCCGCTTCCCGCCCGCGCTCGGCGGCTTGGCGAACAACGCCGCGCCCAGCAGCGTCACCACCAGCATCGCCACCAGCGGGACGCTGAACAGCCGCTGCGCGGTGGAGTCGGCCCGCTGCGCCGCCACCCCGGCCATGGCCAGCATGAGCAGGGTGTGCAGGGTGCCCAGCAGCGTGGTGAAACCCGGGTTGCGGAACGGCAGCCGGCCGAAGATGCCCCAGCCGTACCGACGGGAACGCGCCTTCTCCGGATAGCGGGCGGTCAGGTCGTACTCGCGGGTGCGGCTGGCGCGCCGGGTCAACGTGTCCCGCGGCGGCACCTCCAGCTTCTCCGGCAGCCGGTGCGTGGGATACAGGTAGGCGCCACCGCCGCCGCACGTGATGAGCTGCCGCTCCGGGCCCGCGTACCGGGCGTAGTGGTGGAGGTCGCCGGAGACCAGCAGCCGGACCTGCGCCCCGGTGGGCGCCACGAGGGTACGGATGAAGTAGTCGACCGAGTCGTACGCGTTGGGGTGTTCCGCGGCCTTGACCCACGTCGGCGCCGGCACCGCCAGGATCACCCGGGACCGCGGGGTGAGCTTCCGGGCCACCTCGTCGAAGTAGGTGAGCTGCGGATCGTCCAGGTACGACCCGGACTGGTCGTCGAGGCCGAGCAGCCACCAGCCGGCCGGCAGCTCGATGGCGAAGTACGAGCGGGACTGGCCGGTGCCCCAGCCGGCGAAGTGACGGTCCCGGGAGCGCACGAACAGGCGCAGGAACGCGGTCAGGCCGTCGTACCAGTCGTGGTTGCCAGGCACCGCGAAGAGCGTCGGGCGCTCCGGCGGGGCGACCGGGAGCGCCGCCTGGTACGGGCCCTTGCACCGGTCCTCGTACGCCTCGTAGCCGGCCGACGGGTAGACCTGGTCGCCGCCCATCACCAGCGTCTGCGCCCGGGGCAGCCGGTGCCCGTCCACGGTCAGCTCGGGCTGGGCGAGCAGGTAGGCGATCGAGTAGGTGGCGTCGAAGCCGTCGCCCAGGTCGGCCACGTAGTCCAACCAGAGCCCGCCGTCCGGCCCCACCTGCCGGAACGTGTCGTCGCCGAACGCGTTCTGGAGTTCCCGCTTGTCCAGGTACGCCCCGAACAGCATGGCCAGCAGCGTTCGCAGGCCGGTGCTGATCAGCAGCAGCGGCGCGAGCCAGGGGACCGGCCGGCGCGGGGTGAACCCCAGCTCCCGCGGGTCCAGGCTGTGCGGCCGGCGGGTGGCCCGCTCGCCGGGGCGCGTCTCGGGGTCGGGCTGTCGCGGCGGTACGTGGTCGTCGCTCACCCGCCGCAGGGTAGTCCGCGACGGGCGGGAAGTCTCTCCCGAGTCGCGCCGGCCGGGCCTCGATGTCCGCTTCTCCGGGAGGGGGATCCGGTTCGGCTCCCGGCAGGACGTGCCGTACACTTGACGATCGTTGCCGCCTTAGCTCAGTCGGCTAGAGCGACGCACTCGTAATGCGTAGGTCGACGGTTCGATTCCGTCAGGCGGCTCGGTGTGATGCCCTGACCAGCGGAGAAGCTGGTCAGGGCATCGTTTGCATCGATGAGGATTTGAGTCACCCCCCGAAAACGGCCTCTGGTGTCGGCTGGACGGAGTCAGATCGGGACGTCGTGCGAGCGCGGCCGGCCGGCGGCGACGGTGCATCGCGGACGAGGCGTGAGGTGCGGACACAGTTCGGGCAGGGTCGTTGGTCACGTCGTTCAGCCGGGCCAGAGGTTCCCCGGCCGGGCGCGGACTGTGGTCCCGGTTTCTCGGGTGAATGGTGCCTGCGTCGGTGGCGTCTGGTCACTCGGTAGCGTGGGTGTCCGATCACCGACCTGGCGGAGGTTCCTTGTGGGACGGCTGGTGCTGACGGCTGATGAGGCGGCGGTGTGTGAGGCCGTCGGGGTCAGATCGTTCGTGCAGGCTCGTTCACTGGTGGCGAGCGGCGCGCTGGCCGAGGTGAGCTGGGACCCGCGCTACGGCCGCGGGCGGGCCGCCGTACAGGGCGAGAGATCTGGTTGGGCGACGGTGTCGGTCGTCGTCGGCGCCGACGGTGCGCTCAAGAGCGTCAGTGGAATGTGCACGTGCTCGGCAGCTCCGGTGTGCGCGCATCCGGCTGCCTTGGCGTTGATCGTCTGCACCTCCGAGGCGTCCAGACCGGAGCTGGCGTCGTCGTGGGAGTTGGCGTTGGCTGGTCTGGTCAGCCTGGACAGCCCGGCCGTCGTACCAGGTTTTGCAGAACTGGCGTTGCAGTTCGAGCTTGAGGACGGTGACGGCCGGGGAAGGTGGCGGATCGCGCTCCGGCCGGTCGTGCCGGGCAAGAGGGGCTGGATCCGGAGCGGTGTCTCGTGGGGGACCCTCGGCTTCGGGTACGTTCCCGATTCACCGCACACGCAGCATCACGTCAATCTCTTGACGGAGTTGCTCGCGCTGGCGGACGACGAAGGAAGCGACCCGTACGCATACCGCTACTACGGCTCGGGCCAGCGCGTCGTGTATCTGGATGAGTTCCGTAGCCGGCGGGTGTGGGACGTTCTGGCCGAGGCGCGGGAGGCGGGGCTGCCGCTGGTGCAGAGCGGCCGGGCTGCGTCACCGGTTCAGGTCTCGGCAGGGCCGGTGCGATTTTCCGTGCGGGCCGATCGAGTCGCTGCGGGCCTGCGGCTCCGTCCGGCCCTGAGCGACGATGCGGGGACGATCGATCCCGAGAAGCTGATCGTGGTCGGGCGGCCGGCGCACGGCGTTGCCTGGTGGGGTACGACGGGGCCGGGTTCCTCGACCGATCCGGGTACCCTGCGGCTCGCGCCCCTGGCGAGACCCCTGCATTCGCGGGCCATGGAGGCGCTTGCTGCGCCAGGGATCGTCGTTCCCGCCGCCGAAGAGCCTCGATTCCTGCGGCAGTACTATCCGGGGCTCGTTCGTCAGGTCGAGGTGGTGCCGGCCGACGAGACGGTGGGCCTGCCTGAGCTCGGGAAGGCGACGCTGACGCTGTCGGTGCGGCCGCTACCGGATCACCGTATGTCGTTGTTCTGGGAGTGGGTCGCCGTCGTCGGTTCGGAACGCCAGGTGGAGCCGCTGCACGCCGGTGTGCACGACGGCTCCGACCGGACCGCGACGCTGCAACGCGTCACGGCCCTGCTGGCGGACCCGGCGTACGGGCTGACCGAGCCGTTTCCTGCCGGACGGCGGCTGCTGGAGCACGCCGTCGTCGCCGACGACGCGATGCTGCGGCTCGTACGCGACGTGCTTCCCCGACTCGTCGAGATGGACGGCGTTGACGTGGTCGTCAAGCCGCATGACGACGTTCCGGAGTATGTCGAGACGCAGGAAGCCCCGGTCGTTTCGTTTGCGGGCGCGACCGGGGGCAGCGCCGGCACGCAGGACTGGTTCGACCTGTCCGTCCGGGTCACCGTCGATGGTGAGGAGGTCGGCTTCGAAGGGCTGTTCCTCGCGCTCGCCGCGGAACAGGAGTTCATGATCCTGCCCAGCGGTCGCTATTTCCGGTTGGAGCAGCCAGAGTTCCGGCAGCTGCGCGACCTGATAGCGGAGTCCTGTGAGTTGGAGGATGCCCCGCCCGTTGTGTTGCGGGTCGGACGCTTTCAGGCGGGGCTGTGGCAGGAGTTGTCCGAGTTGGGCGAGGTCACCGGTCAGGCGGCGGTCTGGCAGGAGTCGGTGCGCGCGCTCAGCGACGTCGAGGCGGGTCCCGCCGATCCGCCACCGGTGGGGCTGGACGCTACCCTCCGGCCGTACCAGCTGGAAGGCTTCCGGTGGCTCGCCACCCTGCACCGGCATGATCTCGGCGGGGTGCTGGCCGACGACATGGGGCTGGGTAAGACGTTGCAGGCGCTGGCCCTGATCTGCCGCGCGGTCGAGCATGCGCCCGCCGGTGCCCCGTTCCTGGTGGTCGCCCCCGCCAGTGTCGTCAGCAACTGGACGCACGAGGCGGCGCGCTTCGCCCCGCATCTCACCGTCACGCCCATCGTTCAGACCGGCGCGCGTCGGTCCGGCACGCTGGAACAAGCGGTCACCGGATCGCACGTCGTGGTCACGTCGTACACCCTGTTCCGGATCGAGAACGACGACTACGCGGCGTTGCCGTGGACCGGACTGATCCTCGACGAGGCGCAGTTCGTCAAAAACGCTCAGTCGCAGACGTACCGGTGCGCGAAGCAGTTGCCAGCCGCCTTCAAGCTCGCGATCACCGGCACACCGATGGAGAACAACCTGGCCGAGCTCTGGGCCCTGCTCTCCATCACCGCGCCCGGCCTGCTGCCCCGGCTCGACCGTTTCACCGACTACTACCGCCGGCCGATCGAGAAGGACCACGACGAGGAGCGGCTCGCGCAGCTACGTCGCCGGATCCGCCCGCTCATGCTGCGCCGCCGCAAGGCTGAGGTGGTCACCGAGCTGCCGGTCAAGCTTGAACAGGTCATCGAACTGGATCTGAACCCCAAGCATCGCCGGATGTACCAGACCTATCTGCAGCGGGAACGGCAGAAGGTCCTCGGCCTGCTCGGCGACATGCAGAAGAACCGCTTCGAAATCTTCCGCTCGCTGACTCTGCTGCGCCAGGCCAGCCTGGACCTGACCCTGGTCGACCCGAAACACCACGCCATCGCGTCGACGAAACTCGACGCGCTCTGCGACCGGGTCACCAACCTCGCCGCCGAGGGGCACCGGGTTCTCATCTTCAGCCAGTTCACCCGGTTCCTGGCCGCCGCCCGGCAACGCCTCGAGGAGGCCGGCGTCGCCTGCTGCTATCTCGACGGCAAGACGCGGCGGCGGGCGGAGGTCATCGCCGACTTCAAGAACGGGACGGCGCCAGCCTTCCTGGTCAGCCTCAAGTCGGGCGGCTTCGGTCTGAACCTGACCGAGGCCGACTACTGCATCCTACTGGACCCGTGGTGGAACCCGGCGACCGAAGCTCAAGCGGTCGACCGTGTTCACCGCATCGGCCAGACCCGCAAGGTCATGGTCTACCGCCTGGTCGCAAAGGACACCATCGAGGAGAAGGTCATGGCGCTTCAAGCCAGGAAGGCCGAGTTGTTCAGTAGCGTCCTCGACGGCGGAGAGTTCGCCACCGCCGAACTGACCGCCGCCGACATCCGCAGCCTGCTCGACTGACCCGTGCCCAGGGCTGTCTCGTCCCACCCGTCTCCGCATGTGCTTGAGGCGGTGCTGGAGCGGCTGACGTACGTCAACGAGGAGACCGGGTACACCGTCGCACGGGTGGCGACCGGGCGTGGTTCAGATCTGCTGACCGTGGTCGGCGCGCTGCTGGGGGCGCAGCCCGGTGAGAGTTTGCGGTTGCAGGGGTGGTGGTCTCGCATCCGCAGTACGGCCGCCAGTTCGAGATCCTCTCGTACACGACGGCCCTGCCCGCGACGATCCAGGGCATTCGCTGAAACGCCCGTGGCTAAACGGTCGACACCTCCGGGGGGCCGGGGGTGAGGAGACTCGAGGCGGTGTCGTACAGCTGCCACGCCGGAAGACGAACGGCGTTGTGGGGCGGAGTGAGCAGCTCGAGGCGCCGATACTGAAGGCGGAGGTGTCGTGCGGGATCGATAGTCGGGGCGGGCCGATCGAGCAGGACGGCCTTCGAGTCGCCGTCGATCTTCACCAGGGCATCGCATGGATGCCCGTGCACGGTCACGGCGAGTTCGACGCTGGCACCCGGTATCCCGCTCAGCCGCGCGTAGAGGCGTTGGAGCAACGGGTCATCATCGGCAGCCGGTCCGTCGGCCGCGGCGTTGACCGCGGCGAGTTCGGCTCCGGCGCCCTGACGGGACGTCCAGAATGCACGGTCGCCCACGACGATCAGGTGGGCACGCGCCCGGCTGATCGCCACATTCCAGAGGTTCCGCTCTGCTTCCAGCCATGCGACGCTGCCGCCAGGCATCGAGGCTCCGGCGACCAGGGACAGAACGATCACATCGCGTTCGCCGCCCTGAAATGTGTGCACGGTGCCGACCCGCACCCGCGGCTCGTCGATCCACTGTCGGGCGATCTGGTCGGCTTGCGCCTTGTAGGGGGTCACCACTCCTACCGTCGCCTCGTCCGGCAACTGCTGAAGCAAGTATCGGACGCAGTCGTTAACCTTCTCTGCCTCGAGGAGGTTAACCCACGATCCGCCGTTCCGCGGGCGCCGCGGCTCCCCCTGGACCGGCGCCCACATGATCGGACCACGATCGAGCCCGCGCCGATTCTTGGTGTCGGTCAGGACGGTGAGCTGGCCGCCGTAGAAGAGCCTGTTCACCACCTCGGCGATCTGGGGGTGACACCGATAGTGTTCGTCGAGCAGCCGGCTGCCACCCGCGGCGTGCTCTAAGGCGTGGAACGCGGAGTGCCGACGGTAGGCCAGATGACGCTGGTCGAGCCAATCGCCTGCCAGCCCTGCGGTGCGTCGGGCCTCCGCCTCCCGGTCGGGAGTGATCGCGGCGATGTGCCGCAACTGCATCGGATCACCGATCACGAGGGCGCGACGGGCTCGGAACAGCAGCGGCAGTATCTGCGGTATCGAGCATTGGCTGGCCTCGTCGATGACAACCAGGTCGAATAGCGCCGCCTCAGTGGGGAACCGTCGCACCGCCAAGCTGCTCACGGCCCAACCGCGTACCGCCGACAGGGCCCGCTTGACCTCCGGCCAGTCACTGCCGGCGGCCTGTTTGGCCTGGAGCAGGGCGAGGATCTGCTGCCGACCGTTCCGGGCGTTACTTCGGACGGTGGTGTCGATCGCGGCAAGCGACGCGGTATGCAGGGCCACTTCGGCCGCCGCAACCTCGGCGGCGAGCGTCGCGTCGTCGCGCATCTCCCGATCGGTGCTGCGCAGCTCGAGCCAGCGTTGTTGGGCATCAGCGAAATCAGCCAGCGCCTGGCAGGTCTCGGCGCTCGGCTCGCCCGAAAGCTGCGCAGTTCGGAGCAATCGGGTCCGCCGCCATCGCGCGAGTATTCGGGCATCCGCACAGCGTCGGGCTCGTCGTTGCCACCGGAGCAGGTCGGAAACGTCGCCCAAGTCCTCAGCGAGATCGTCCACCGGGCGGCCCAACGCGGCGGCCAGCTGGTCCCGGTCTTGCGCCAACCCCAGCAGCACCCGCTCTCGGTCCGCCACGTCGGCGAGCCGCGCGCGAATCCGTGCCACCCGGTGCGCCTCTTCGACGAGCGCCATCCGCGCAGTTGCTCGGTTGCGGTCCGCCGGGCCAACACCGGCCAACTCGATCAATTCGGTGGTCTCGTTTTCCGCGTAGTTGATCTGTCCGGCTCGGCTGCCCGTACGTACCAACAGGCCGGGTACCAACTCTTGACACCGGCGCCAAACCTCGTCCACCGCGGTGTTATTCGTGGACGCGACCAGGACTTTCTGATTGTGGAGGACCGCCGTGGCCACCGCGTTGGCGACCAGTTGGCTCTTGCCGCTGCCGGGTGGGCCGGTGGCCACGGTCAGCCGCGCCATCAGCGCCGAAACGATGACCTCCTGCTGTGCCTCGTTGCACGCCAGTGGAGCGGCCAGCAGCGGCGGTTCGCCCGAACTTCCCGGCACGTCGGCCGGTTCCGGCGACCACAGCCCGGCCAGCGCCGTACCGCCGAAGTCCGCGGTTCTACCACGCAGGTGAGCCAGGTCCTTCATCAAGTTGGCTACTGCCTCCTCACGGCGGGACACCCGATATAGCACAGCGACGTTGCGTGCCCCGGCGGTCGGCGTACGTTGATCGATCGTGGCCGCCAGGTGCTCTGGCCGTAGTTCCTCGACCATGGGCAACTCGAACTCGCCGCGGAGCAGCTCGCGCATGTCTTTGGCCATCTGGGCGTATCCGCCGGCATGCCAGCTGGCGTAGTACGTCTCCGCCAGGTGTCGGGCCTGGTCGGGGCCAAGATGTTCGCGGGCCAGGCCGCGATGTGGTTGGGCCGGGCCGACCGGTTCCAGTCGCAGCCCGGTGGCGTCGGCCACGATCTCCACCCGGCGCACCACGAGCGGGGCGAACCGCGGCTCCCGCCAAGGGCGGTCCGGTGGCCCGTACAACAGCACGGCGGGATAACCGGCCCACAACTCGTCATCCGACTCCGCAACACGCCGAACCCACGCGGCCGTTTCGGCGTCCAGAATCAGCTGATCGCTGTCGGCGGAGCCGCCGGACAGGAAGCGTTCCCGGCCGGGGAGGCACACGAATCGGTCCCCCACCTCGCCGATCCGAAGGAGCGGAGTTTCCTGCGTCTCAACTTGGAGGCAGCGCTGGTAATAGTCGAGGAGACGTTCCCAGGTGGGTGGCTGGACGGGATTCTTGCGGGCGGTGGGCGATGGGCGCGCGACCGGGTCGGTCGGCGCCGCGTCGAGCCGGACGGCGCCACCCGCGATCACGTCCGCGATGACGATTTTGGAGTTGACCCCGATGGCCGAGTACACCGGGACCTGTCGACTGCCGCGTTCCTGGCTGCGGACGCGTGCGGAGACGTGGTGGAACAGGTCCACGACGGAGATCTTTCCGTCGCCGTCATGATCGGCTTCGCCATCCTGAAGTGCCCGGACGATCTCGCCGGTGAACACTGACGGCTGGGGGCCGGCGTCAGTCGTCGGGCCGCTGTAGGAAGCCTCGCCCACGCCGGACGAGGACAGCACGTATACTCCGCGACTTTGCAGCGGCGCCTGCTCGGATGACGAGCCCTTGGCGTCCCGCGTCCGCAGGCCGACCGCGAAGCCACCGCTCTCACAAGCATCGATGATCGTCACCTTTTGCGGTGCCCGGCACGCCTCTAGCTGCTCGTTGACAAAGCTGGCTGAGACTGCCGTCTCCTCCAGGCGGTCGTGGTCCGTGTCCCGGGCGACGAAGAAGAACTCTCCCGAGCTGTGTCGCAGCCGGGTACCGTGCCCGCTGATGTACAGCAGAACCAGATCTCCCGGGCCGGCGTCCTCCAAGAACTCGTAGATGCCCCGGCGCATCTCTGCGGCGCTCGGGTCGGGCAGTGCGGTCACCATGTCGAAGCTGCCAATTGCTGGGTGGCGCAACACCTGGTGCATCGCCGACACGTCGGCTCGGCACGACGGCAAGGCGGCGAACCGGCCGTCCTCGTAGCGCTCAACTCCGATCAACAGCGCTTTGCGGCCCGTAGCGAGCACGATTAGTGCTCGTCGCCGCGCAGGAACGTTTCGACGATGCGTTCCTGGCCGGGCGTCGCCGCCGCCGGCACCTCGATGCTGCGATCACCAATCTTCAATCGTACGGTGCGATGCCTTTCCCTCTGGGTCCACGCCTGAATGGTGGCCAGCAGGATCCGCGAACCGGCCTGCACCCCCGCCGTCAGGAAGACCCACATCGAGGCATCGGCAACGACTTCCATCCCCTTGGCGCCAGGCTCGACCGCAGCGGTGTCCGCTGGCAACCGCACCGCCAGCCCTTCGGCCTCGGACAGGCTCCGGAACAGGGATCGAGCCAGTCGCTCGCCCCGCAGGACGTCACCGTCCGCGAGAACCTCGACCTCAACCTCCGGGTGGTCCGCCACGAAGCCTCCAATTGTCCCTGAACCGGTCGGCTCTTCTCGAGACCGGTCGAAGCGCTCCCCAGCCTATGGGCCGGATCGCGACATATCGATCCCTCTCGCTCCCGTGTCAGCTATCCGACTGGCCGGTACCGCAAGTGGTCGAACCCGCCAAGCTCGTTCCAGGCAAGCCCACGCCCATAGCCGGGTGAGATCGCGACGTGTCACTGTGTCCCGGCAGGGCGCCAAACTGCGCCCCATCCCCAGCCAGCTGTGGTTGTGCTGATCAAGACCCCCGTTTACCCCCCGAAAACCCCTGCATACTGCTGACGGGCGCTGACGAATAATGATCACTTTGCTTCGGCGTTTGTGCAGGTCAACGCCAGCTCCTGACGGTTGATGGCAAGTAAAACAAGTGCCGTGGTCGGGGAGCGTAGGTCGACGGTTCGATTCCGTCAGGCGGCTCGGCACGGAAGCCCAGGTCATCGGCCTGGGCTTCGCCGTTTCCCGAGGTCGACGACAGCGCCGACGGCAGGGTCGGCGATGAGCGCAGAGCACGGGCTAGCCTGACGCGGTGTCGATCAACAGCAGCGGTTTCGAGGCGTGCCGGCGGCTTTTCACCTACCGTGCGGGGATCTGGGTCTACCGTTTGGCGATCGTCTTGGCTGTTTTTCCGTGGCCGTTCCGGGCGGTGGATGTGCGGCTGATGTCCCCACCGGGGGCGGCGACGATGGCTGCCGTTGGCTTCATCCTGATGCTCGTCGGCCATCGTCTCGTGCTCCGCTCTCATCAGCGAGCGGGGTATTTCGGTGACGGCTACGACCCGTTGCGGCCGCCGGGCGGCCTGGTTGCCCGAGACGTGTTCCGCCTGACGTACTGGTAGCCGCATCGGCCGCAGTTCCCGACGCCGGCCGACAGGAGTCTTGATCATTGCGGGGCGGGCCATGATGGACGCGTGGCGTGGAATGCGCGGGAGGCACCGGACCGCCGGCGAGGGCGCGGACCTGGAAAGGCAGGTCGACGACTGGAACCGGGTAGCGCGGCGACGTCGAGGTCATGCCGGGGCAACCATCGCGTCGGGTCGACGCGTAGATGAGGTGCAGGCCCGACGGAGGAGGACGGTTGGCCGACCGCACCGAGTACGACCAGTTCGTGGTCGACCGATCGGCCCGGTTGCTGCGCGTCGCCTATCTGCTCACCGGCGACTGGGCGGCGGCCGAGGACCTGCTGCAGACGGCCCTGGTCAAGGTCTGGTTCGCGTGGCCCCGGGTGCGCGGGGACGCCGAGGCGTACGTCCGCCGGACCATCGTCAACACCTACCTGTCGTGGCGCCGCCGTCGCTGGACCGGGGAGATCCCGCAGGCGGTGCCCGAGCGCGTCGAGGCGGCCGACCGGGTCACGCAGTACGTCGAGCGGGACGCGTTGTGGCGGATGCTCGCCGAGCTTCCGCGGCGGTAGCGGGCGGTCCTCGTGCTGCGCTACTTCGAGGACCTCACCGAGACGCAGATCGCCGAGACGCTCGGCATCAGCGTCGGCACCGTCAAGAGCCAGGCCAGCAAGGGCCTGGCGAAGCTGCGCGCGCACCCCGCACTTGCCGATCGCCGGGACGAGAAGGAGCTCATCGGATGACCGTCGAAGAGGAGCGCCTGCGCCGTCTCCTGACGGTGCAGAGCGCGGAGGTTCCGTCCGGCGAGGACCGTCTGGTGGTGCTGCACCGGCGCATCACCCGGCAACGACGGGTACGCGCCGCCGGCGTCGCCGCCGCCGTGGTGCTGGCCAGCAGCGCGACCTCGGTGGGCCTGGTCGCGCGCCAGCCCGCCGACTCGACGCCGTCGCCTCTGGCCAGCACGTCCTCGGCGTCGCCGGCCCCGACCGTCGTACCGGGTCCGGCGCCCACTCCCGCCGGCGGGTTGCTCCCCGAGTACCTACGCGGGCATCGTCGAGTGCTGGCGCGCGAGGTGGTCCTGCCGGGGCGGTCGACCATCACTCTGACGTTCACGCCTGATGCCGCGGACTTCCGACTGGGCATCGACTGCGACGACCGACTGCGTGCGGGGGCGGCTCCCGGCCGGTCCGACCACCTGATCCAGGTCACTGTCGGCAGGAAGGTCGTCGGCACCGGAGACTGCGGCTCGTCGATGCTTCCGGGGCCGGCGCTTGTCGACGCCGGGATGAACGGACACTACGCCCACTGGAGTGAACTGGGCGTCCGTGCGGGGAAGCCGGTGACGATCGTGGTCAAGATCGGCAAGCCGCTGGCGACCGACAACGCGGATGCCCGGCCGGGCGCCGCGACCCACCTCGTCGGCACGTTGGCGGTCGGTGTCTATACACCGGTGCCGTTCGAGCAGTTCCCGATGCCGTCCCGGCCCGCCGAAATGGTTGATCTGGACACCGTCGCGGAGTCGGCGACGGGGAACCCTGGTGAGCCCTTCCCGAACGAACTCGGTGAGATCGACGCCCGCACCGCCGCGTCGCCGAACGGGTCGTACCGGCTCGACCTGGCCATGCCGCTGCAGTTGAACATCTACCTCTGCGCTGTGGCGCCCGGCCGGATCCGCGTGCTGGTCGACGGGAAGGAGGTGGAGCGGCGGGCGTTCTACGACTGGTCCGGCGAGTGTGCGACGGGAACCGCGTTGGCCTCCGAATACGACCTGCCGCCCCGGTTCAAGGTGCCGGTCCGGACCGGGAAGCGGGTGACCGTCACGGTCATCGCCGACAGCTTCGCCGTGGCGGGTTGGCGGATCGGCTTCGCACCAGGTGTCGGTTGACCGGTGGGCACCGGGGGGAGCGGCCGATGAGTTCGGACCGGTCGCGCGGTCCACCTCGGTGACCTTGCTCTTCGCCCAGATCTGGAGTTGCCACCATGGCCGATCCGACCGTGACCGTCAGCCTGCCGATCGCCGACCGCGTCACGTCACACCGCTTCTACGTCGACGCCCTCGGCTGGACGGCGATCGGTGAGCCGGCGGCGGACGGGATTCCCGAGCCGCTCCAGTTCGCCGTGAACGACGGCCTGCGGCTGATGCTGGTGCCGAGCGGGGGCTTCGGTTGGGTCATCGGCGACCACGAGGTCGCCGAGCGGGGCCACAGCGAGTGCGTGCTGAGCTGGGTCGCCGCAGATCCCGACGAGGTCCGGCGGATCGTCGACCGGGCCCGATCCGCGGGCGCCCGCGTGGTGACGCCGCCGGCCGAGCAGCCGTGGGGTTTCACCGCCACGTTCGCCGACCCGGACGGTCACCTCTTGATGGTGACGACGGGCTGAGCCAGCGGCGACCCGGAGCACGGAGGCGGCCACGACGGAGAGCGCGCCGCGGGCGACCCTGCCCTAGCATGCAGTGGATGACGGGGATACGGGTGCGTGGCCGGTGACCGCCGATCCGACCCGGCGGGGCGGAGCATCCGGTGGGAAGGACCCGACCGCGCTGCCCGTCCCCGTCACCGCGGCCTGCGTGCTGCTTGCGCTGCTCGTCGTGGTTGGCTCCTGGGGCGGCATGGTGCTGGTGGTCGCCGGCCAGGTCGTCCCGACGTGGTTGGTGAGCGGCGCCCTGCTGCTCACCCCGCTGGTGATCAAGCCGGTCTGGGGTCTCGTCGACAGGTGGGCGCGCGTGCCGGACGACGAAGGCCGGAGCGTGGGGATGCGCCGGGTGCTCACGCTGCTGACGGTCCTCGCCTGGTCGGGAACCGGTCTCGGCCTGTTCTACGATCTTCCCGTCACCTACCGGGTGCTGGAGCCGGTCGGACCGGACGGCTGCCGGGCGGTCGCGCGGCAGATGTCGTTCCTCTTCGCCGGCAGTGGTGAGGTGTACGCCGTCCCGGCCACCGGGATCGGATGGCGGGTCAGTTCCTGGACCGCCGACGACGGCGGCACCCCGATCACCGACCACGCGTACGAGCTGAAGTGGAGCGACGACGGCGGCAGCCTGATCCTGCACGGCGACGTCGGTCAGCCGGTCTGGCCCGCCCTGCACGAGGTGGACTGCCGCTGACCCGGTGGGAAGGATCCGGCTTCTCCTCCGCGCGGTGACGAAGGGAGCCCGGCGGGCGCGACCCGTATCGGCGCGCCCACCGGGCTCGCTCCGGCAGGGAGGCAGGTCTACCGGGGCGCCGGCGCGTACTCGGGTTCGGTCTCCGGCGGCGGCGGTTCCTCGTCGGTGTCCGCGCGGTGTCGAGCCACCGGCTCCGCCGCGCCGACCTCGGCGGCCGGGTCGACGATGCCGCCGGGGACGATGGTGCCGCGCCAGCCGCCCGACTCGACCTGCCGGCTCTCGATGAACTCCTTGAACCGCTCCAGGTCGGACTCGGCCTGCCGGTCCACCATGTGCAGCTTCTCGCCGGCCTGCTCGACCAGGCCCTCCGGCTCGTATTCCAGCAGCAGCTCGACCTGGGTGCGCTCGGCGTCGATCGGCGCGAACCGGACCAGGCCGGCGTTGGGGGTGCCGCCGGTGGCGGCCCACGCCACCGACCGGTCCGGCACCTGCTCGACGATCGTGGCGTCCCACTCGCGTTGCACGCCGGCGATCTCGGCGACCCAGTGCATCCGCCGGTCGTCGAGCTGCCGCACCTCCCGCACGCCGCCCATGAACCGCGGGAAGTCCTCGAACTGGGTCCACTGGTTGTAGGCGGTGCTGACCGGCACGTCGACGTCGATCGACTTCTCGACCTTCCTGGTCATGACCACTCCTTGTCGTCCCGTCGTCTACACCGGGATCGGTACCCCGGCGCGCCCAACCTAACCGGCCGGCGATCAGACGTAGAGCTTCTTCGCGTAGTCCGGGCCGTAGTGTCGCTCCAGGTCGGCCAGGCTCTCCGCCGGGGCCTCCACCTCCTTGACGAGGCGGGGCCGGGACGGCAGCACGTCCGGTCGCCAGGTCTCCGACTGCCACAGCTCGGAGCGGAGGAACGCCTTCGCGCAGTGGTAGAAGATCTGCTCGACGGCCACCTCGACGGCGAGCACCGGCCGGTGGCCCTCGACCTCCATCTCGGCGAACCACGGCGCGTCGCGGACCAGCCGGGCCCGGCCGTTGATCCGCAACGTGTCGGTGCGGCCCGGGATCAGGAAGATCAGCCCGACGTGCGGGTTCTCCAGGATGTTCCGGTAGCCGTCGGCGCGCCGGTTGCCGGGCCGCTCCGGGATGGCGACCGTGGTGTCGTCGAGCACCAGCGCGAAGCCGGGCGGGTCACCCTTCGGGGAGACGTCGCAGGTGCCGTCCGCGGCGGCGGTGGCGACCAGGCAGAACGGTGAGGCGGCCAGCCACTCCCGGTCCCGCTGGTGCAGCGTCCGGCGCTCCTTGGCCAGCGCCCGGCCCGCCGGGGTGCCCAGCAGGTCGCGTAGTTCCTCCGGGCTGGTGATCTCGTGCGTCGTCACGTTGTCCTCCCCCGTCCGTTGACCTTGATGACGGTTCCGGCCCGCGACGGGTCGGGATCCGTCATGGTCAGTGTAGGAGCGCGTCGACCGCCGGGTTTGCCCCCGACGCCGGCGGGTAGGGACCGGATCACAGCGCGTGTCCGGACGCGACGGTTGGAGGTCGAGATGGAGAGCCGACTGAAGGTGCTCGGCCATCCCGTGCATCCGATGCTGGTGATGTTCCCGGTGGCGCTCCTGGTGACCGCGGTGATCTTCGATGTGATCGACACCGTGGGCGGGCCGGACTTTCTCGGCGAGGTCGCCTACTGGAACATCACCGTCGGTCTGATCGGTGGCCTGCTGGCCGCCGTGGCCGGAGCGTTCGACCTGCTCGCGCTGCCGACCGGCACCCGGGCGAAGCGGGTCGGGCTTCTCCACGCCGCCGCGAACATCGCGGTGATCCTGCTCTTCGCGGCCGTCTGGGTGGTCCGGCTCAACGCCGAGTCGCGGGCCGCCGGTGGCGCCCTGATCGCCATCGAGGTGGTCGCCGTGGCGATCCTCGGGATCAGCGCCTGGCTGGGCGGCGAACTGGTGGACCGCCTCGGCGTCGGCGTCGACCCGGAGCACGACCTCAACGCGTCCAGCTCGCTGCGCCCCGGCGCCCGGCGGATCGGAGACGCGCGATGACGGAGCCGAAGGGCTGGCGGGGCCGCCAGCAGGGCTGGGACCCGATGGGCGAGCTGCAGTCGCTGCGCGCCGAGCTGAGCCGCCTGGTCGGCGGTCGGTCCGGCACCCCCGACGTGGAGACGTCCGAGACGGCCGACGGCTGGGAGGTGCTGGTCCGGTTACCCGGTGTGGCGCCGGAGGAGGTGGCCGTCGAGCTGGACGACCGGGAGCTGTGCGTCCGGGCCCGGTCGGAGGCCGAGGTCAACGCCGACCACGGCATCCCGGGCGGCTTCACCACCCGCGGCTTCGAATACCGCGTCGACCTGCCGTCCCGCGTCGACCCGGAGCGGATCGACGCGGTGATGGACCACGGCCTGCTGCGGGTGCGGCTGCCCCGGGCGGCAAGGCCCGCGCCGCGCACCATCACCGTCGGCCGCACCGGCCCGCACGCCGCCACCGGTCGTACGCCGAGCCAGGCCGACCCGGCCGCAGACCGGGAGCTGCACCACCCGGACACCACGGTCGACGAGATCGACCGTCCCTAGGCCGGCCGTGACCAACCCGTCCGACGGCTCCAGCTCGGCGCGTCCGTCGCCGCGCCGCGACCTGGGGCCGTCGTCCGACGGCTCCAGCTCGGCGCGTCCGTCGCCGCGCCGCGACCTGGGGCCGTCGTCCGACGACTCCGGCTCGGCGCGTCTGTCGCCGTCGTCGGTGCTCGGACCGGTCGGCGAGCGGGTGCCGGACGTCGAGCGGATCGCCGTGCTGCGGGCCAACGCGCTCGGCGACTTCATCTTCGTGCTGCCCGCGCTGGAGGCGTTGCGGGCCGCGTACCCCTCGGCGGAGATCGTGCTGCTCGGCGCGCCGTGGCACGCGGCGCTCTGGCGCGACCGGCCCGGCCCGGTGGACCGGGTGCTGGTGGTGCCGCCGGGGCCCGGCATCCGCGAAGCCGGCCCCGACGAGCCCCCGGTCGACCCGGCCGACTTCCTGGCCGCCGCCCGCGCCGAACGGTTCGACCTGGCGGTGCAGGTGCACGGCGGCGGCGCCAACTCCAACCCGTTCGTCGCCGGCCTCGGCGCCCGGGTCACCGCCGGGCTGCGGGCGGACGACGCGCCGCCGCTGGACCGCTGGCTGCGCTATGTCTACTACCAGCACGAGGTGATCCGCTACCTGGAGGTGGCCGCGCTGGTCGGGGCGCCGGCGACCACGATCACCCCGACGCTGGCGGTGACCGGGGCCGACCGGGCCGAGGCCGCCTCGGTGCTCGGCGCGCCCACCCGGCCCCGGGTGGCGCTGCACCCGGGCGCCACCGACACCCGGCGGCGCTGGCCGGCGGAGGGCTTCGCCGAGGTCGCCCGGGCGCTCGTCGACGACGGGTACGAGGTGCTGGTCACCGGCACCCCCGTGGAGCGCGAGACAGTGGACGCGGTGGTCGCGGCGGCCGGCGTGCCGGTCCGCCCGCAGGTCGGCACGCTGGGGCTCGGCGCACTCGCCGCCGCCTACGCGGACTGCGCGCTGGTGGTCTCCAACGACACCGGGCCGCTGCACCTGGCCGCCGCGGTGGGCACACCCACGGTGGGTATCTTCTGGATCGGCAACCTGATCAACGGCGCGTCGCCGCTGCGCGGCCGGCACCGCCCGATCGCCGCCTGGACCACCAGGTGCCCGGTCTGCGGCGTCGACTGCACGCCCGGGATCTATCCGCACCGGCCGGGCGACGGCGACTGCCCGCACCGGGTGTCGTTCGTGGGCGACGTGCCGGCCGTGGAGGTGGTCGAGGCGGCCCGCGACCTGCTCACACCTCCGCGTTCGACTCGCTGAGCACGACCTCCCACGCCTCCACGTCCCGCTCGGTGACGGTGGTCGGCGACTCCAGGTGGTAGGCCCCGCTGGGCAGCACGCCGGCACCGCCGTGGCGCTCCAGCACCGCGAGCTGGGCGGCCACGTCCTCGCCCTGGTGCCGCTCGGGCAGCCGCTCCCAGAAGTCGAAGCCGCCGGCGTCGACGAGCTTGGCTCGGTCGTAGAGCACGCAGCCGCCGATCCAGGACACCTTGTACGCCCGCCAGGCGCCCGCCGGCAGCGCCAACTTCTCGGTGACGTGCAGCAGATTCGCCGCCGGGTGGATCGACGCCCGGTGCCACTCCGGCGTGCCCGGGCGGATCCGCTCCGGCTCCGGTCGGCCCGACCACTCCTCGTAGTGCCGGTGCGTGTCGGGACGCACGTCGTCCGTGTAGGAGAGGCCGTGCACCGCGTTGCCGACGAACCCGCAGCCCAGCTCGTCGAGCGCGCCGACCAGCCGGGACAGGCTGCCCGGCTCCAGCCACACGTCGTCGTCGAGGCAGAGGACCGCGTCGGCGGCCGACTGCGCCAGCAGGTAGGAGCGGTGCTCGGCCAGCCCGCGCCGGGGCAGCCGCCGGGTCAGCAGCACCGGGTGCCCCCGGTGGCGCAGGGCCCGGACCATGGTGGCCGCCGCCGGGTGCGCGTACGCGGGCTCGCCGTCGGACTGGTCGCTGACCACCACCCCGAACCCGGGCACACCCTCCTGGGCGGCCAGCCCGGAGAGGGTGACCGCCAGCTCGGCCGGCCGGTTGCGGGTCGGGATCAGCACGTCCACGCGCCGGGGGTGGCGGAACTGCTCGGGCGTGCCGGGGTCGAGCGGTCGGGTCACGCGGGCCTGCTCTCGCCGACGGTGGGGCCGTGCCCGTCGGGCAGAGCCGCACGGCCCTCACCGGCCGACTGGGCGCGGATCCGGTCGATGATCGCCGAGGTGGAGCGGTCCGGCACGTAGCCGAGCGTGCGTACCTGGCCGCCGAGTCGGCGCACCAGCGGAGCCTCCGGCACCATTTCCGGCGGGTAGTCGCCGCCCTTGACGTAGACGTCCGGGCGGACCACCTCGATCAGCCGCGCCGGCGAGTCCTCCTCGAAGATCACCACATGGTCGACGCAGGCCAGCGCCGCCAGCAGCGCGGTCCGGTCCTCGACCGGGTTGACCGGCCGGTCCGGGCCCTTGAGCCGGCGTACGCTGCCGTCCGAGTTGACCGCCACGATCAGCAGGTCGCCGAGCGCGCGGGCCTGGGTCAGGTAGCGGACGTGCCCGGGGTGCAGCACGTCGAAGCAGCCGTTGGTGAACACCACTGAGCGGCCCGCCGCGCGGTGCTCGGCGACCAGTGCGGTCAGCTCCTCGGCGCCGACCAGGGCCGGGTGCCCGGCCTCCTCGCCGCCGGTGCCGAGCGCGGCCAGCAGGTCCTCCCGCCGGCACACGCAGGTGCCGGTGTCGGCGACCGTGATGGTGGCGGCGAGCTGGGCGAGCTGTGCCGCGGTCGGCAGGCCCGCCTCGGCGGCGAGCGCCAGCGTCATCGCCGCCAGGTAGGCGTCACCGGCGCCGACGGCGTGGCTGGCCGGGACCGGGGTGCTGTGGCTGCGCCGGGGCGAGCCGTCCGCGCCGCCGACCACCGCGCCCTCGGTGTCCAGGGTCACCGCCACCACGTCGGCGCCGGTGTGCGCGCGCAGCTCGGACAGGCGCGACTCGGCGAGCACGGCCCGGTCCACGCCCTCGCCGGCCGACGCGCTCACCGTCACCCCGGTGCCGGTGACGCTGAGCCCGTTGCCGGTCAGCGCCACCCGCTCCTCGCCGGGTGTCGGCTCGCCGGTCGGCCCGGGGGCGGTGGACGGCCCGGCGGCCCCGCCGGTCGGCGCGCCGGACGCCGGGTGCGGGCTGCCGGCGACCCGCCCGCCGGCCGGGTCGCCCGTCGCGCCGGCCGGGCCACCGGCCGCACGTTCGCCGGCCGTGCCGGGCGCGGTGCCGACCACCAGCTCGGACGGGCCGTCGGGCTCCCCCGGATGGTCCAGGTGCAGATCACCGCCGCCGCGGACGGCGCCCCGCCCGGAGTGCGCGAAGCCAGCCGCGGCACGGGCCAGCAGCCTCGTCGCCTCGGCGAAGCTGGGGGTCACCACTGTCGGGTTGAGACCGTGCCAGTCGGCGAGGTCGTGCGCGTCGAGGGCCACCGTGCCATAGCGGTCGCGGTTGGCGACCAGCCAGGCGCGTACCGTCGAGGGCAGCGCGCCCAGGCCGTAGTCGCAGACCACGAGTGTGACCGGTCGCCCGGCGCCCACCGCCCGAAGCTCCTCGGTGGCGCAGTGCAGCGCGGTCAGCAGGCGGGCCACGCCGTCCTCGTCCAGACCGTCATCCGGGCCGCCGGAGTCCTCCCGGAGCAGGATCTGGTTGCCGGCGAGCATCCGCCGCTTGACCGGGGTGGGCCGGCCGGGCTGGCTCACCGTGCGGTCCCAGACCGCCGCCCGGTCCAGGCAGTCGTGCAGCTCGTCCCCGGCGACGTCGGCGCCGACCGGGGCGACCAGCGCGGCCCGGCCGCCGAGAGCGGCGACGTTGACGGCCGTGTTCGCGGCGCCCCCGGCGGCGGAGATCCGGCGGCGCAGGGTGAGCACCGGCGCGGGCGCCTCCCGGCAGAGCCGCTCCGACTCGGCGAACCGCCACTCGTCCAGCATGGCGTCGCCGACGACCAGCACGGGACGCTCCTGCCAGCTCGCCACCACGGTGGCCAGCCGGCGCTCTTCCGCCGCTGCTCCTGCCATGCCCCTCCGGGTCCCCCGGCGTCGACCCGGCAAACCTGGCCGTCAGGGTGCGACGGGGGCCACCCGTTGCGTCCGGTTTCGGGGCATCGGCCGGGGGAACGGTGCAGACACACCCCGGAGAGGAGAAGCAGCATGGCAGCGACACTTCAGGGCAAGCGGATCGCCTTCCTGGCCGCCGACGGCGTCGAGGAGGTCGAGTACACCAAGCCCCGCGAGGCGGTGGAGAACGCCGGTGCCCGGGTCGAGCTGGTCTCCATCGAGTCCGGCTCGATCCAGGCGTTCAACCACCTGGACCACGGCAAGCAGTACCAGGTCGACGTCACCACCAAGGAGGCGGACGCCGGGGCGTACGACGGGCTGGTGCTGCCCGGCGGCGTGGCGAACCCGGACTTCCTCCGCACGGACCCGGACGCGGTCCGGTTCGTGAAGTCGTTCTTCGACGCCGGCAAGCCGGTCGGCGTGATCTGCCACGGGCCGTGGACGCTCGTCGAGGCGGACGTGGTGCGCGGCCGCACGATCACCTCCTGGCCGAGCCTGCGCACCGACCTCACCAACGCCGGCGCCAACTGGGTGGACCAGGAGGTCGTCACCGACAACGGGCTGGTCAGCAGCCGCAAGCCGGACGACCTGCCGGCGTTCTGCGCCAAGATCGTGGAGGAGTTCGCCGAGGGCCGGCACGACGCACGCTGAAAACTCGACATCCCACCGGGGGCATGATCCGCCCCCGGTGGGATAGGAAGCGGGATGACCGCCCAGGCCGCCCGACCCGCCCTGCCCGCCCGCCAGATCCGCCTGCTGATGTTCGGTCTGATGACCGGCATGCTGCTGGCCGCGCTCGACCAGACCATCGTCGGCACCGCGTTGCCCACCATCGTCGGTGAGCTGGGCGGAATCGATCACTACTCGTGGGTGGTGACCGCCTACCTGCTGGCGTCGACCGCCTCCACGCCGCTCTACGGCAAGATGGCCGACCTGTACGGGCGGCGGCCGGTCTTCCTCTTCTCGATCGGCGCGTTCCTGCTCGGCTCGCTGCTGGCCGGCCTGTCGCGGGACATGACCCAGCTGATCGTCACGCGGGGCGTGCAGGGCCTCGGCGCGGGTGGCCTGATGACGCTGGCGTTCGTCATCATCTCGGACGTGGTGCCGCCCCGGGAGCGGGGCCGCTACCAGGGCCTGTTCGGCGCGGTCTTCGGCCTCTCGTCGGTGGCCGGTCCGCTCGTCGGCGGCTACTTCGCGGAGACGAACTGGCGCTGGATCTTCTACCTCAACGTGCCGCTGGCGATCCTCGCCATCGTGGTCTGCTGGCACGTCATGCGGCTGGTGCCGTTCCAGCGTCGCGAGCACACCGTGGACTGGATCGGCGCCGCGCTGCTGGTGGCCGGCGTGAGCTGCCTGCTGCTGGCGCTGAGCTGGGGCGGCACCTCGTACGCCTGGGGTTCCGCGGTGATCGTCGGGCTGTTCGTGGCCGGTGCGGTGCTGGGCGTGGCGTTCCTTTTCCAGGAGGCGCGGACCCGGGAGCCGATCCTGCCGCTGCGGCTGTTCCGCAGCCGCACGTTCGCGCTCGCCAACTCCGCCGGCTTCGTGCTCGGCCTGGTGATGTTCGGGTCGATCATCTTCATCCCGCTCTACCTCCAGATCGTGAAGGGCGCCTCGCCGACCCGCAGCGGTCTGCTGATGCTGCCGATGATGGCCGGCATCATCGTCACGTCGATCCTGACCGGCCGGGCGATGAGCCGGGTCGGCCGCTACAAGTGGTTCCCGGTGGCGGGCTCGGCGGTGCTGGTGACCGGCATGCTGCTGTTCCGCCAACTCCAGGTGGCGACGTCGCTCTGGGTCGCGTTCGGCTACATGGTGGTGATCGGCGTCGGGCTGGGCCTGTGCATGCAGTCGCTGATCCTGGCGGTGCAGAACGCGGTGGACGTCCGCGACCTCGGCGCGGGCACCTCGTCGGCCACGTTCTTCCGGTCGCTGGGCGGCTCGTTCGGGGTGGCGATCCTGGGCGCGGTGCTGTCCACGCGGCTCAGTTCCGCGTTGGCGGACCGGCTGCCCGGCGCGCTCGCCCAGCTCCCGCCGCAGCAGCGGGCGGCGGTGGCGGCCGGTGGCACCGAGAACATCTCGATCAACGATCCGGCGACCATCCTCGCCCTGCCCGGGCCGGTGCGCGCCGCGATCCAGTCCTCGTTCGTCGAGGCGCTGCACCTGGTCTTCCTGACCACCGGGTTGGTCGCGGTGCTGGCGGTACTGGTCACCCTGCTCATGCCGAATCACCAGTTGCGCGGCGCCGGCCCGCAGGGCGCCACCGGCGGGGCCGACCCGCTGGGCGGGAAGGCCGCCGCGCCGGGCGGCAAGCCGTTGCCGAAGGAGTCGACGGAGGAGGCCGCCGCCGAGATGGAGGCGAAGTCGCAGACGATGCTCTGAGCCGTCCTATTTCAGGATCAGGCGGTTGGTCTGTTCGAAGACGTCCAGGTCGGCGAGCGTCTCGTGCACGCTGGACGAGAGCGGGGCGGGGAACTCCTCCGGGTGGAAAAAGCCCGCGTCGGTGGTCTCGTCGGTGAACCGGGACAGCTCGCCGTCCCACTCGTCGACCCGGAACGCGGTGGTGAGGACCTGGTAGGTGTGCCCGTACATGTTGGTGTGGGTGCGGTCCGGGCCGGTGTAGAGCGCGAACGCGCTGACCCGCAGCGCGCGCAGGCCGGTCTCCTCGCGGACCTCCCGGACCGCGCAGTCGGCGATCGACTCGCCCAGTTCCATGGCGCCGGCGGGCAGCGCCCACTGGCCGTTGTCGGAGCGTTGGATCAGCAACACCCGGGCGGCGTTGTCGCGCACCACGGCACGGGCGCCGACGAACATCAGGGTGCGATCACCGGCCAGTGCGCGGAGCTGCCCAACGTACGAGTCGGCCCACGAGATGCTCACCCGGACAATCTACGCACGCATTCCGTACCCCCTCGGCCGTTCCGGGGGTTCCGTTCGTGTGAACGGCGACACTACGTTGTTACCCATGCGTAGCACGATGATGGACGCCCCCCTCCAGGTCTCCCGGATCCTCGAGCACGGCGCCACCGTGCACGGCGCGGCGGAGGTGGTCACCTGGACCGGCGCCGAACCCCGCCGGATGACCTACGCGGAGGTCGGTCGCGCCGCCGCCCGGCTGGCGCACGCGCTGCGCGACGAGTGCGGCGTGACCGGCGACGAGCGGGTCGCCACCTTCATGTGGAACAACAACGAGCACCTGGTGGCCTACTTCGCCGTGCCGAGCATGGGCGCGGTGCTGCACACGCTCAACCTGCGGCTCTTCCCGGACCAGGTCGCCTACATCGCCAACCACGCGCAGGACCGGGTGGTGCTCGTCGACGGCACGCTGATCCCGCTGCTCGCCCGCGTGATCGGCGAGCTGACCACGGTGCGCCACGTGGTGGTGGTCGGCGGCGGCGACCCGGCCCCGCTGGTGTCCGCGGCCGGCGAGCGGATCACCGTGCACCACTGGGACGCGCTGCTGGCCGACCGGCCGGATGTCTTCGACTGGCCGGAGGTGGACGAGCGGGACGCGGCGGCGCTCTGCTACACCTCCGGGACCACCGGAAACCCCAAGGGTGTGGCCTACTCGCACCGTTCGATCTACCTGCACTCGCTCCAGGTGTGCATGCCGGAGGGCTTCGGGCTCGGCCCGAAGGACCGGGAGCTGGCCATCGTGCCGATGTTCCACGCCATGTCCTGGGGTCTGCCCTACGCGGCGTTCCTCTCCGGCGCCTCGCTGATCATGCCGGACCGGTTCCTCCAGGCCGAGCCGATCGCCGCGATGATCGCCGCCGAGCGGCCCACGCTGGCCGGCGCGGTGCCGACCATCTGGACCGACCTGTTGGCCTACCTGGACAGCCACGAGGTGGACACCTCCTCGCTGACCGAGGTGATCGTCGGCGGCTCGGCCTGCCCGCCCGCGCTGATGCACGCGTTCCACGACCGGCACGGCGTCGAGGTCATCCACGCCTGGGGGATGACCGAGATGTCCCCGCTCGGCTCGGTGTCCCGCGCCCCGGCCGGCGCCACCGGCGACGACGCCTGGCGCTACCGCTACACCCAGGGCCGCGTCCCGGCCGGGGTGGCCGCGCGGATCGTCGGCCCGCTGGGCGAGCCGCTGCCCGCCGACGGGACGTCCGTGGGCGAGCTGGAGGTCCGTGGGCCCTGGGTGACCGCCCGGTACGTCGGCGACGACGTGCCGGACCCCGAGAAGTTCCGGGACGGCTGGCTGCGGACCGGGGACGTCGGCACGCTCTCGCCGGACGGCTATATCACGCTCACCGACCGCGCCAAGGACGTGATCAAGTCGGGCGGGGAGTGGATCTCCTCGGTCGAGCTGGAGAACGCCCTGATGGCGCACCCGGCGGTGCTGGAGGCGTGCGTGGTGGGCGTGCCGGACGAGCGGTGGGACGAGCGGCCCCTGGCCACCGTGGTGGTCCGCGAGGGCGCCTCGGTGACCGCCGAGGAGCTGCGCGACTTCCTGGCCGGCTCGGTGGCGCGGTGGCAGTTGCCGGAGCGCTGGGCGTTCATCGACGCGGTGCCGAAGACCAGCGTCGGCAAGTTCGACAAGAAGGTGGTGCGTTCCCGCTATGCCGACGGCGGGCTGGAGGTGCGGGAACTGACCGCGCCGTAACACTTTCCGGCGTACCGTCGCCAACACGGGTAGGAACATGTTTCAAACGGACATTCCTCCCAGAGGGCGGCCCCGGCGTTCGCACCGCGCCGGGGCCGCCCGTCCGTCACGGGGTGACCCGCACCGCCATTGTTGCGAAACTTGTTCGCCTCTGTCCTGATGTCAGGGAAATCGGCTACTCGTCGGCGGTGACGACCAGGACCTTGCCCACCGCACCGTCCCGCACCGCCTGCTGCGCGGTCGCCGTCTCGGCCAGCGGGTGACGGTGCACCGGCAGCCCGGCTTCCTCGCCGACCCGGATCGCGCCCTGCGCCACCGCCGCCGCGACGTCGGTGACCGCCTGCGCCTTGGCCACCTTCGGCGCGGTGTAGACCAGCACGAACTGCCAGCGCGCGTTCGGGCCCATCAGCGGCCGGATCGGCAACGTCACCTCGTCGCCGCCATCGTCGGCGTAGACGCAGACCGCGCCGCCGGTCCGCAGGATCCGCACGTCCGCGGCGGCGTTGCGGGCGGCGGAGACCTCGACGATCGTGTGCACCCCGTCGGGCGCGATCTTGCGGACCTCCTCCACCACGTCCTGCTCGCGATAGTTGATCACAAAGTCGGCCCCGGCGGCGGCGGCGAGCTGCGCCTTCTCCGGTGTGCTCACCGTGGTGATCACGCAGGCGTCGGCCCAGCGGGCGAGCTGGATCGCCGCGTTGCCCACCGCGCCCGCCCCGCCCTGCACCAGCACCACGTGATCGCTCAGCGCGCCGGCGTGCAGCTTCTCCGGCATGAACTCGCCGGCGGTCAGGCAGCGGTGCGCGGTCATGAACGGGATGCCCAGCGCCGCGCCCAGGTCGAACGAGGCCGAGCCCAGCGACACCGCGTGCCGCACCGGGACCACGGTGTATTCGGCGGCGGTGCCCCAGGGGCGCTGCCACGCCGCCTCCCACACCCAGACCCGCTCGCCGATCAGGATCCGGTCGACACCCTCGCCGACCGCCTCCACCACCCCGGCGCCGTCCTGGTGCGGGATCTGCCAGCCGGCCGGCAGGGGCCACGCCTCACGGGCCTTCCAGTCGGTCGGGTTCACCCCCGAGACGGCCATCCGCACCAGCACCTCGCCGGGGCCGGGCTCCGGCACCGGCCGCTCCACCAACTGGAGCACCGAGGCGTCCCCACTGCGCTCGTACACGATCGCCCTCATCGCCGTCCCTCCGCCGTCGTCGTCGATTGCGCTACCCGAACCCCACGCGAACATGCCGCTCCGCGGAAAGGCGGGGCCCCCGTTTAACGCTTCCGGTAGAGGAAGGGGCCCCGCTTAACGCCGCAATCCGGCCAGCAGCTCGGGGGTGAGGGCGTCGATCGAGGGGAGCAGCACGTCCGCGAGGGCCTCGGCGTCCGGATCCAACGGGTACGACAGGTGCGGCACCGCCACCACCCGGCACCCGGCCGCCGCCGCCGAACAGACCCCGTTGGACGAGTCCTCCACCGCCACACACCGGGCCGGGTCGACGCCCAGCCGGGCCGCCACCGCGAGCCACACGTCGGGCGCCGGCTTGCCCCGGGCCGTCTCCTCGGTCGACATCGTAGCGCCGAACGCGTCGGCCAGGCCGGTCGCGTCCAGCGCCGCCGCGATCAGCCGGGTCGGCGACGAGCTGGCCAGGCCCAGCGGCCACCGCGCGGCCACCTCGCGCACCACCGCGTCGGCCCCGTCGATCAGCGGTACGCGCTCCGCGTAACGCCCGACCATCTCGGCCACCACCTCGGTGGCGACCTGCTCGGCCGACCGGTCGACGCCCAGCTCGCCGCTGAGGTAACGGGCCCACTCGCCGGTGCTCATGCCCATCAGCCGTCGCTGCGTGTCGGGTTGCCAGGTGCCCCCGTGCGCGGCCACGTACGCCCGCCGGACCTCCTCCCAGACCGGCTCCGAGTCCACGATCACGCCATCCAGGTCGAAGAGCACCGCGTCCACCATGCCGCCATCCTGCCCCAGCCGGCCCGGCTCAGCCCGGAAGCGGCGCCCCGGCGGAGCGCTGCGCCGGCAGGCCGATCGGGGCCTTCGGCGGAATGATCGTGCGGCACCGGGTCGCGATCGGTTCGAGCAGCTCCCGCAGCCGCGCCGTACGCTCCGCGCCCAGCGCCCGCCACGGGCCCGACGCGGCCCGGTCGGTGGCCTCCTCGACCGCCCGGAACGCGGCGGTGGAGTGCGCGGTCGGGCCGTGCTCGTCGGTCAGCCAACCCCGGTCCACCAGCCGCTCCTCGGCCGCCGACCACTCCTCGTCGGTCCAGCCCCGGGCCGGCTGGTGGAACTCGCGGAACTGGTCCACCCGGCACCGCCAGGCCACCACCTCCACCGGGTCCAGGCCGGTGCCGACCAGCGCGGCGACGTGCCCGTCGCCCCGGTGCTCGCGCAGCGTGGCGGCGGCCTGCCAGAGCCGGGCCAGCGGGTATTCGCCACGGGGCAGGGCGGCGTTGACGGCGCCGAGCACCCGCCCGGCCGTGTCGACCCGGCCGGCCGCCTCCTCCAGCAGGCCGGCGACCTCGACGAGGTGCGACTCGGGCAGCTCGTAGGTGAACTCGGCGAGCGCCTGTACGGCGCCGGTGAGCCGGGCGCGCAACGCCTCCTCCGGGGAGGCCAGCCGCCACACCGACGGCAACGCCCGGGCCACCATGCCCGGCGCGAAGCTGAAGAATGCCGCGGTCACCGTGGGCGCGTCGGCCGGCCCGAGCGGCGCGGCCCGGCCGGCGAAGTAGCCGCGCCAGTAGCCGCGCAGCCCGACCGTCTCGAACGCGGCCCGCGCCCGCGGGTGGAAGTAGGTGACCGCGTGGACCGGCTCGAAGAGCGTCCACATCTGCCGGGCCACCCCGGGGTCGTCCAGCGCCGCCACGTGCACCTCCGCGTCGGTATACAGGTCACCGCGAGCGGTCGGGCCGCCCGCGGTGACCATGAACCTACTGCCGGTGGGTGACCGGGCGGAAGCCTGGAGTGATCTACTGCGCAGCCAGCACGTCGACGACGAAGCGCAGCGGGCCAGCCGGACGACCGCCCTCGGCCTTGTCGCCGTACGCCAGCGCGGCCGGCAGGTCGAGCTGCACCCGGCTGCCGACCGGCACACCGACCAGGCCCTGGTCCCAGCCCTTGATGACCTGGCCCACGCCGATCGGGAAGGTGGCCGGCTGGCCGTTGTCCCAGGACGCGTCGAACTGCTTGCCGTCCTTGTAGAACACGCCCACGTAGTTCGTGGTGATGGTCTGGCCGGCCTTTACCGCCGGGCCGGTGCCCTTGACCAGGGTGGTGACGGTCAGCTTCGTCAGCTCGCCGGTGCCGGCCTTCACGGTCGGCTTGGTCTTCAGCGCCGGGTCGATGTTCGCGGGCAGCTCCGGGGCGGGCGGCGCGGTTGGCTCGACCGGGGCGCTGGGGCTGGCCGAGGTGGCGGAGGCGGTTTGCTTGTCGTCGTCCCCGCTGTTCAACCAGACCAGGCCGCCGACCAGGGCCACCACGGCGAGCACACCGGCCGCCGCGCCCAGCATCGACTGCCTGCGCCGTCGCGCCTCGGCGGCCTTCTTCTCGGCCAGCTGGGCGGCCAGCCGCCGCCCTGCCTTGGTGGCCGGGGCGGCCTGGTCCTCCGACCGGTTCTCCACACGCTCGCTCACGTCGACTCCCTGCAGGTGGGTGGATGCGCGCAAACGGTACCCGCCCACACCCCCGCAGTGCGGAAAGGCGGGGGCCCTTCTTAACGCATTCGGTATAGGCGGGGCCCCCGGTTAACAGCTCAGCCGTACCGGCGGCGGCCGCCGACGCATCGAGGTACGTTCTCGACCATGGCGATCCTCACCGAAGAAGACCTGGCCCTGCTCGGCGAGCCGCAGCTCGCGCACGTGGCCACCGTCGAGTCCGACGGCACCCCGCACGTCACCCCGGTCTGGGTGGACACGGACGGCGAGCACATCCTGTTCAACACCGCCAAGGGCCGGCAGAAACACCTGAACATGGCCCGTAACCCGGTGGTCGCGGTGTCGGTGGTGGACAAGGCCGACGACTTCCGCACGCTCTGGGTCAAGGGCACCGCGGAGTTCGTCACCGAGGGCGCCGACGAGCACATCGACCGGATGGCGAAGAAGTATCTCGGTCAGGACACCTACCCGTGGCGGCGCCCCGGCGAGGAACGCGTCATCGTCCGGATCACGCCCACCGAGAAGCTCGGCCGCGGCTGATAAGCGGGGGCCCCTCCTATACCGGAAACGTTAAGCGGGGGCCCCGCCTTGCACCTCAGGCGGATTTCTTGCGGGCGGGGGCCTTCTTCGCGGCCTTCTTCGCCGGCTCGGTCTTCTTGGCCGTGGTCTTCTTCGCGGCGGTCTTCTTGGCAGTGGTCTTCTTCGCCGGCTCGGCCTTCTTGGCCGGCGTCTTCTTCGCGGTGGTCTTCTTCGCCGAGCGCGCCGACGAGATCGGCGTCGGCTCGGCCCCGCCGCCGGACGGTGTCTCGCCCCGGGCCGCCCGGGCCCGCTCGACCGACGCCTTCAGCGCCGCCATGAGGTCCACCGCGGCGGCCGGCGCGGCCTCTTCCTCCTCCGGCTGCACCACCTCGCGGCCCTCGACCTTCGCGTCGATGACCTCCTGCAACGCGGCCCGGTAGTCGTCGGTGAACGCGTCCGGCTCGAACTCGCCGGCCATCGAGTCGATCAGTGAGCTGGCCATGGCCAGCTCCGGCGGGCGGACCTTCAGGTCCTCGTCGAGGAAGCCGAAGTCGGGCCGGCGGATCTCGTCCGGCCAGAGCATGGTGTTGAGCAGCAGCACCCCCTCGCGGACCCGCAGGGTGGCCAACTGCTCCCGCTGGCGCAGCGCCACCTTGACGATCGCCACCCGCTCCGAGTCGGTCAGCGCGTCGCGCAGCAGCACGTACGGCTTGGTGGCGGTGCCCTCCGGCTCCAGGAAGTAGGCCTTGTTGTAGAGGATCGGGTCGACCTGCTCGGCCGGCACGAACTCCAGCACGTCGATCGCGTGCGAGGTGCTCAACGGCAGGTCGGCGAAGTCCTCGTCGGTCAGGATGACCATCTCGCCGCCGCCGATGTCGTAGCCCTTGGCGATGTCGTCGTAGGTCACCTCCTCGCCGCAGACCGAGCAGGTGCGCTTGTAGCGGATGCGGCCGCCGTCCTCGCGGTGCACCTGGTGGAACCGGATGTCCTTCTCCTCGGTGGCGGAATAGACCTTCACCCCGATCGACACCAGGCCGAACGACACCGCTCCCTTCCAGATGGCCCGCATCCCCGTGCTCCTCTCCCCGGCTGAAGACCAGAATCGCAAACGATCGAACCGGACGCACGCCCTTCGGCGTGCAACTACAGTCAGGAGGTGCCCGGCGCCCCGCTGAAGCCGATGCTCGCGATGACCGGGCAGCTCCCGGCCGGTGCCGCGTGGGCGTACGAGTTCAAGTGGGACGGCATCCGCGCGCTCGCCGACCTCTCGCACGGCAGCCGGCACCTGTACGCCCGGTCCGGGGTCGAGGTGACCACCGCCTACCCGGAGCTGCTCAACCTGGCCGAGCAGGTCGACGACGCGCTGCTCGACGGCGAGGTGGTGCTCTTCACCGACGGGCAGCCGTCGTTCACCGCGCTTGCCGAGCGGATGCACGTGCGTAACCCGGCCAAGGCGGCCCGGCTGGCGGCGACCGCCCCCGTCACGTACATGATCTTCGACCTGTTGCGGCTCGACGGCGTTGACCTGACCGCCCGGCCGTGGCGGGAGCGGCGGGCGGCGCTGGAGTCGCTCGGGCTCGGCGCCGCCCGCTGGGCGGTGCCGCCGGTCTTCACCGACGGCCCGGCCACCTGGGCGGCGGCCGGCGAGCACGGGCTGGAGGGGGTGATGGCGAAGCGGGCCGACTCGCTCTACCGGCCCGGGGTGCGCTCGCCGGACTGGGTGAAGGTGAAGTTGGAGGTCACCGGCGATTTCGTGGTCGGCGGCTGGCGGCCCGGCGCGCGCCGGATCGGCGGGCTGCTGGTCGGCGTGCCGGGGCCGGACGGGCGGCTGGTCTACCGGGGGCGGGTCGGCGGCGGGATCGGCGCGGCGATCGAGCGGGAGTTGCTGCGCGAGCTGGAGCCGCTGCGCGCCGACGCCTCGCCGTTCGCCGCGGGTGTGCCGCGCGAGGATGCCCGGGGGGCGATCTGGGTGTCCCCCCGGGTGGTGGTGGAGGTGAAGTACGGCCAGCGCACCCCGGACGGCCGGCTGCGCTTCCCGCGGATTCTGCGCCTGCGCCCGGACAAGCCGCCCGAGGAGGTCGACGATGCCGGCTGACCGGTTCAAGGTCGAGGTCGAGGGGCGCGCGCTGGAGCTGTCCAACCTGGACAAGGTGCTCTTCCCGCAGGCCGGGTTCACCAAGGGCGAGGTGATCGACTACTACACCCGGATCGCGCCGGTGCTGTTGCCGCACCTGGCCGACCGCGCGTTGACCCGGATCCGTTTCCCCAACGGCGTCGACGGCGGCTCGTTCTTCGAGAAGAACGCACCCGCCGCGACCCCCGGTTGGGTACGCACCGAGAACCTGCCCGCCCCCGGGTCCAGCAAGGGGCGGGAGACGATCGACTACGTGGTCTGCGACGAACTGCCCACGCTGGTCTGGCTGGCCAACCTGGCCGCGTTGGAGCTGCACACGCCGCAGTGGAAGATCGGCGCGCACCCGGACCTGATGGTGGTCGACCTGGACCCGGGGGCGCCGGCCGCGTTGAAACAGTGCTGCCAGGTGGCGCTGCTGATGCGCGACCGGCTGGCCGACGACGGGATCGACGCCTACCCGAAGACGTCCGGGAAGAAGGGCATGCAGCTCTGCTGCCCGATCGCCGGCACCCAGGACGCGGAGCTGGTCTCCGGCTACGCCCGGCGGATCGCCCAGGAACTGGAGCAGGCACACCCGAAGCTGATCCTGTCGAAGATGGCGAAGAACCTCCGCCCGGGAAAGGTCTTCATCGACTGGAGCCAGAACAACGCGGCGAAGACGACGGTGGCGCCCTACTCGCTGCGGGCCCAGCCGGTGCCCGCCGTGTCCACGCCGCTGACCTGGGACGAGGTGGCGGCCGGCGCGGCCGGGAAGCGCCCGGCGAGCCGGCCGTACACCGCGGCCGAGGTGCTCAGGCGGGTGGCGGAGCAGGGTGATCTGCTGGCCCCGCTGCTCGACGGCGGTCCCGAGCTGCCCGCCTGACCCGCCACCACGCCCCGCCGACCAGGAGCACCACGATCACGCTGATCGCCACGTCGCCCACCAGGTCCGCCGCCGGGCTCGACGGGGAGTAGGTCGGCACGTCGTAGGCGGAGGCGGCGGCCGCGAGCACGCTGGCCGAGCCGGCGGCGAGCAGGTGGGACGGTCCCCAGCCGGTCCGCCGGGACCAGCGGGTGAGCAGGACTGCGGTAGCCGCCGCGAGCGCGAGCGCGAGGACGATTCCCGGCCACCCCGGCACGATCCCGCCGCCCAGGTAGGCGACCAGCACCACCGCCCCCGGGCAGACCGGCCAGGGCGCGGCCGGCACCTTCCGGGCCACTGCCGGTTCCGAACCGGTGCCGGACGGCCGCGCCGGTTCGACGTCCGGGTCGGTCGCGCCGGGCGCGGCGAGGGGCGAATCGGCCGCGCCGCTCCGGCCGGGGCGCGACCGGTCGGCGGGTCGCCGGGCCCGCAGCAGGGCGACGGCGGTCAGGGCCAGTGCCACCCCGGTCGCGACCGCGAGCTGGACCGGCGAGGCCAGGAAGCCCTTGCGGCCGCCGTCGTCGGCGAAGACCAGCAGGCTGCCGCCGAGCCAGAGCAACGCGGTCACGGCCAGCCCCGGGCGGCCCAGCCAGGGCCGCGACCGGCGACCCGGACCGAGGTACGACTCGACCAGCGCGATCGCCGCGCAGATGGTCAGAGCCACGTGGTTGCCCACGTAGTCGACCGCCTGCCGGGCGCTGAACCGGAGGCCGGGCACCAGCGTCGCCTCGGCGGTGGCGCGGGCGTCGGCGAACTGGGTGTCGTCGAGGTAGTCGGGGTTGAACAGCGACTGGTCGACCAGGCCGGCCTGGACCACGCCGAAGGCGGCGGCGAGCAGGACGATCCCCGGCCAGCCCAACCCGAGGCGTCGGGCGGTCTCCCGGATCAGCAGCGCCGCCCCGCCGTACATGGGGGCGAGCAGGACCACGACGAACGGCATCCCGGGGAGGGTGAAGCCGCCCCAGACGCACTCCGCGGTCCAGGGCGCGAGCAGCAGCAACGCGACGGCCGGGGCGAGCCGGCGGCGCAGCGGTTCGGTCGTCATGCCCGCACCGTGCCGTAACCGTCCGGCCCGTCGATACGGCCATCGGCCGATCGGATCCACGACCAAAGTCGACGGCGCCGGTCGACCTCGCCCGAGGCTTCGCCCGGCTGGCCGAGGCCCTGCGCCCGTTCGCCGGGGACGACGACCTGGAGACGTTCGCCGAGACCTTCTGGAGCGGGCTGCACGGCCTGGTCACGCTGATGCGCGACGGGCGGCTGCGACGGGCCGGACACGAGCGGCGGCTGGCCCTCCTGGTCGACCGGTTCGCCCGGCTAGGGTGAGTTGACCGCAACGGAGGAGCGCACCCGATGGCCGCACCAGTACCCACCGCCGTGCCGACCGGCGAGCCGCTCCTCAGCTACCGCGACGACGCGACCGGCGAGCACGCCGATCTCGACGCGGCGCAACTGGGGGCATGGGCGGCCCGCAGCGCCGGGTTGCTCCGCGACGGCTGCGGGCTGCGCCCCGGCGACCGGGCGGCGGTGCTGCTGCCCCCGCACTGGCGCACCGCGGCGCTGCTGCTGGGTGCCTGGTCGGTCGGGCTGACGGTCTCCTTCCGGCCCCGGGCGCTGGCCGGGCTGCCGGTGCTGGAGCCGGGCGCGGACCGACCGTACGACGCGGTGTTCGTGACCCCGGAACGCCTCGACGACTGGCTGGAGGACGTGCCGGAGGGGACCCACCGCTACCTGGTCGGCACCGGGCCGGGCCCGCTCGACGAGGTGCCGCCGGGCTGGCTGGACTGGTCGGCCGAGGTGCTGCGCCACCGCGCCGACCCGCCGGACTACACCGCCGTGGACCCGGCCGGTCCGGCCACCCCGGACGGCACCAGCTTCGGCGCGTGGCGGCGGCTGGCCGCGGCGGTCGCCACGCAGCTCGACCTGCGCCCCGGCGACCGGCTGCTGGTCGACGCCGCCGAGCACGAGCAGCCGCTGAAGTGGCTGCTGGCCCCGCTCGCCGCGGGCGCCTCGGTCGTCGTCCACGCCCACCTCGACCGCTCCCGGTTGGACGCCCACCTCGCCGCCGACCGGGCCACCCGCGTCCTCTGAGCCGCTGATCTTCGGGCACCCCGGGGCGCGGCGGTTCGCCTACGATGCCCGGGGAGCGCACCGGGAGGGCAGCATGGCCGATTTCACCGTGGATCCGGACGACGTCCGCATCCATGGGCGGACGCTGGGCCGCACCGTCGCCGAGGACTACGCGCAGCGGGCGGAGGAGATCTCCCGGGACAGCGTCATCGACCCGCCCGGGTTCGGCATCGCTCTGTCGCCGTTCGAGGCGCTCTACATCCAGCACGTCGGGTTCCTGATCGACGACGTGCGCGGCGCGGCCGACGTGTGCCGGCAGATCGGCGCGAAGCTCGGGGTCGTCGCCGACCAGTACGAGCGCGCGGAGGACCTGCACGTGAGCGGGTTCGGCGGCACGCCGGCCCCGATGGGCTCCTACGGCGACGCGTACGGCCGGACGGGCACCGCGCAACTCGTCACCGACCCGGCGACGCTCGGCGCCGCCGCCACCGTCGGCGCGACGATCACGCTGGCCGAGATCGGCGGGGTCGTCGGTGGCATGGCGGCCTGCGCGGCGCTCTGCCCCACCTTCGTCATCGGCCTGGCCGGGGCCGTGCTCTTCGTCGCCAACCCGCTGGGCATCGCCCAGGCCGGCGCCGACCTGATCCGCCACGGCGACCAGCTCCAGAAGGCGTTGAACGCCAACTTCGACAAGATCTGCTCCGCCGCCACCGGCACCTGGAAGGGCGAGGGCAAGGACAGCTTCGTCGTCATGGCCACCAAGCTCAAGGCGCACCTGGACGAACTCGGCGCGTACATCCGGATCCTCGGCGAGGCGCTGCACTCCCTGGAGATCGCCCTCAGCGGCCTGTGGATCGCCCTGGGCGCGATGACCGTGCCGTTCCTGACCTGGCTGATCGCCATGCGCGCCGCCGAGCTGATCCCCGGCGCCGCCGTCGCCCTCGAACCGCTCATCGAGGCGGCCGGGGTGGCCGTGGCCAGCTCGGTCACCTCGATGGTGGCGGCCGTCGGCGCGGTCGGCGGGCTGGCCCTGGCGCTGGTCAACGGTCTCGCCAAGGACTTCCTCAAGCTGATGACGCTGCCGGACGACGGCGCGGCCGGCACTCCGGACCTGACCGAGTTCCGCGTCGGCGAGAACTTCGCCTGAGCCGTGCGAGAGGAGACGCCATGATCGACCCGGACGCCCGGCGCCGCATCGAGGGCATGGCCGAGCAGGCCAACCGGTTCGCCGCCACCATGTCGGACCTCACCGGCGAGGGCAGCGACGACGCCGGGCTGGTGCGGGCGTCGTGCGCCGCCGGCGGGCGCCTCGTCGACATCGAGCTGGCCGCGGAGACCCGGCGGATGCAGACGTACGAGTTGCGTGCGGCGATCCTGGCCGCCACCGGCCGGGCCACCGACTCGGCCGCCGCGAAGCTCGCCGAGGTGGTCGCGCAGATGACCGGCGGCGCCGACGTGTACGGCGGCGACGCCGTCCGCCAGGCCCGCGAACAGGTGGCCCAGTACCAGCGGCTCGTCGACGCGCAGCGGGAGAAGCTCGAACAGCTCCGCGCCGACCTCGGCCGGTCATGAGCCGCGCGACCGCGGAGCTGCGCCTGCGTCGCCCGCTGCTGCGGGTGCTCGGCGCGCTGCGCCCGGTCCCCGCCGGCTACCAGATGCGCCCGGCGATCCTGCTGCCGCTCCTCGTCCTCGCCGCGGTCGCGTTCGTGCTGCTCGTCATCGTCGGCGCGCCGCTGGGCCGGCGCGGCTCGGCGTTGCCCTACGTCCTCGCGTTCGTGGTGGCGGCGGGGATCGCGCTGCCGTACCCGGTCCTG
This sequence comes from Micromonospora sp. WMMD980, assembly GCF_029626035.1. Taxonomy (NCBI): domain Bacteria; kingdom Bacillati; phylum Actinomycetota; class Actinomycetes; order Micromonosporales; family Micromonosporaceae; genus Micromonospora; species Micromonospora sp. WMMD980. Next base: position 4,875,049 of record NZ_JARUBE010000003.1, on the reverse strand, counting down.
ACCCTCGCCGCGGTCACCTGGTACGCCTACGGCGCCGGGCACCCGATGCTCTCGGTCGCGGACGGGGAGGTCCGGGGCCGGCTGCGTGGCGTGTGGGCCGGCGAGGTCGCCGCCGCCGACCCGACCGACCCCTCCTGGTGGGACCTGCGGATGCCGATCGCCGCGCTCACCGGCGTGCGGGTGGAACGCGACCGCCCCGGTGGCCCGCTGCTGATCCTCGACCTGCCGCCCGAGCCGGCGGCGGCGCTGCTGGCCGACGAGGACTCCGGCAAGCTGGCTCGACACTGGAACGAGCGGGTGGACAGTCCGGCTGCCTGGCAGGTCGGCCTCTACGTCGGCCGGCTCCGCCGCGAACGCCAGCTCCGCACCCTGCTCGCCGCACTCGGCGTGCAAGGAGGGGCCCCTTGTTAACGCCTCCGGTAGAGAAAGGGCCCCCTTTTGACGAGGGGGACTGGCACGAGCTGGGTGAGGCGGAGCTGCCGGCGCTGGCCGGGCTGGTCGAGGCGGCCCTCGCCGCCGACGGCGGGCTGCCGCTGTTCACCACGGTGCCGCTGCTGCGGGCGCGCCTGCTGCAACCGCGTACCCTCGGCGTCTGGCACGGCGCCGACCTGGTCGCGGCCGCGAGCGTCGACGCGGACCGCACGCCGGCCACCGCCACCGGGTTGGTGCATCCGGCCTGGCGAGGGCGGGGGATCGGCACCCGGCTGCTCGACTGGGCCGACGAGCAGGCGGCCGGCGCGAACCTGCTGCTCACCACCGAGACGTGGACCGCCGACGCGGAGGTGCTGTTCACCGCGCGCGGCTTCGAGCGGACGTTCCTGGAGTGGGTGCTGCGGCACGACCTCGACGCGCCGCCCGACGTGGCCGCGCCGGACGGCGTGACGGTGCAGCCGGCGACGCTCGGGCCGGAGCTGTTCGGCGTCTATCGCGCGTCGTTCGCCGACCGGCCCGGGTTCGTCGAGCCGGCGGCGGACGAGTGGCTGGGCGACCTCCGCGACGACGAGGACTACCGGCCGGAGCTGTCACTGGTCGCGCGCGGGCCGAACGGTGACACGGCCGGTTTCGTCACGGTGCTCGGCAACTGGATCGACCAGGTCGGCGTGGTGCCCGGCTGGCGCGGCCGGCGGATCGGCGCGTACCTGGTGGCGCGCGTGCTGGGGGGCCTGGCCGAGGCGGGCGCGGACGGCGCGTGGCTCTGCGTCAACGACGACAATCCGGCGGCGGGGTTGTACCGCCGGCTCGGGTTCCGCGACGCCGGTCGCCGCGCCCGCTACCTGCGCCGCTGACCGTGCCCCGGGCCGACCCGGTGACGTCGGCGCCGACCGAGCGCTGAGGGTCCTCGGCTGGTGCTCTCTCCGGCGCCTACGAACTTGATGGCGCGGATGGATCACCGTCGCCGAAGCCAGGGTGCGCGGCGGGCGCACGCCGATACGTGATCCACCGGCAGCGCACACCGGCCGCCGCCGTCCGGCAACGGTCGATCGCAGAAGACCCAATGGCGTACACACTGCGCGTCCTCGGCCGACACGGTCGCCCCGCCCGGCTCCACCCGCGCGCTGAGCTGGGCCAACACCCGGGCGGCCGTACGCGCGAAGATGCGTGCCCGGTGCAGGTCCGGCGCGGTCACCGGCAGGTGGATCACCCAACGCTCGGTCATCGGTGGCGGTGCCGCGTCGACGGTGCGCCGGGCCAGGCGCAGAGCGCGGGCGGGAGGAACGGGTTGCGCACGAGGTGACCGCCCTTCGGAAGGTGGTAGCAGTGAGGCGGCTTCCGCCGTTCCGGACCGGCGGGGCGCGTTGGGTGAGGTCTCGGCGGCGATGCGAGACCGGTACGAGAGGCGCCAACCGACCGCAACAGCACCGCATCACCGAGAGCGACGCTACCGATACCTATCACCTATGTCGACGCTCCCTTACCTATCGAATCTAGCTAGCCCGACTCTCTCTGCTCCTACTTCAGTTGTTGCCGCTGTTTCACCTGTTGCTCGATACTGGGAGGGCCAACCGACCGCAAGGGGCCTTCACGTGCCGATTCCGCCGACCATGGCTGAGTTGATCGAGGATCTGCTGAGGCGGATCAAGGAGGGCGAGTTCCTGCCCGGCTCGCAGATTCCGTCCACCCAGCAGTTGTCCGACCACTATGACGTGTCCGTGGCAACGATCCACCGAGCTGTGGCGAAGCTGCGGGAGCAGGGTGTGCTGGTGGGCCGCCCGGGCCGAGGCGTATTCGTCGCCGAGTCCGATCACCGCTGACCGTGCGAGATCTTGGTAGGAATCGGCCCCTGGAGGGGCCATTTCGTACCAAGATTTCCACGCTGTCCAAGAGCTGGAACGCGAATCTTCCTGGGTGGGAGGGGCTCCTGGTCGGTAGCCGGTGAACCATGCGTGCCATCAAGTTCGTAGGAACGAGAGGCAGTGCCGTTGCGCGCGTACGGGGGTGTTGTGAACGCCGTTGACGTGGTCTTATGTCGGGACGACGGCGTCATCGATCCGCAGCGTTGACAACCCCGCGTCGGTGTTCCTTCCTGCCTCTCGAAAGGTGCAGCGATGCACAGGAAACCGACCATCCACCTGGCAGTGCTCGCCGCTGCCGCCGCCACGTTCCTCACCGCCGGCGGCGCGCCCGCCACGGCCTCCGCCACCCCGGCGGCGACCTGCGCGCCGGGCGCCGACACGCACAGCGCCGCCCGGGTCGGCGCGGGCGCCACCGCCCAGGAGCCGGAGCTCTACTCGAAGAACGAGGCGAACGCCTACGGCGTGATCAAGGACTCGCCGCGCCTGGCCAACGGCAGCGTCACCGTCCCGACCGTCTTCCACATGGTCTCCGACCACGAGCTGAGCGCGGCCGAGAAGGCCCGGTGGAACACGCTCATCGCGGCGCAGATGACCGTGCTCAACGACTCGTACGCGGGCCGGACCGCCGCCGACGCCTCGGACACGCCGTTCCGGTTCTCGCTCGTCGACACCACGTGGACCGTGAACAGCGCCTGGTACACGGTGGTGCCGGGCAAGAACGAGCGGGACATGAAGAAGGCGCTCTACACCGGTGACTCCCGCACGCTCAACGTCTACGCGGCGAACATCGGCGGCGGGCTGCTCGGCTGGGCGTACTTCCCGAAGGGCTACAACAACGGCCGCGACTACATCGACGGCGTGGTGATGCTCGACGAGTCGATGCCGGGCGGCACGGCCGGCAAGTACGCCGAGGGCGACACGCTCACCCACGAGGTGGGGCACTGGCTGATGTTGGAGCACACGTTCGCGCACGGCTGCTCCGCCTCCGGCGACTTCGTCGCCGACACGCCGCGTGAGGCGGCGCCGCAGTTCAACTGCCCGGTCGGCGCGGACACCTGCACCGCGCCCGGGCTCGACCCGATCCACAACTTCATGGACTACACGCAGGACTCCTGCATGAACATGTTCACCCCGGGCCAGGCCGACCGGATGAGCGACGCCTGGGTCGCGTTCCGCGCCAGCGGCAGGGGCTGACCGCGACGCCGGGCGGGTCGCGGAACACGCGGCCCGCCCGGCGTCCGCGCCGGTCAGTCGACGCTCGGCAGCGGCGGGCCGAGCACGTCGTCGGCGTCCACGATGGTGTACGCATACCCCTGCTCGGCGAGGAAGCGCTGGCGGTGCGCGGCGTACTCGGTGTCGATGGTGTCCCGGGACACCACCGTGTAGAAGTGCGCCTGCCGGCCGTCGGCCTTCGGCCGCAGCACCCGGCCCAGCCGCTGCGCCTCCTCCTGCCGCGACCCGAACGTGCCGGACACCTGGATCGCCACCGCCGCCTCCGGCAGGTCGATCGAGAAGTTGCCCACCTTCGAGATCACCAGCGTGCGGATCTCACCCGACCGGAACGCGTCGAACAGCCGCTCCCGCTCCTTGTTGGTGGTGGCGCCCTGCACGATCGGCGCGTCCAGGTAGTCGCCGAGCTGGTGCAGTTGGTCGAGGAAGCCACCGATGACGAGGACCTGTTCGGAAGGGTGGCGCTCCACCAGCGCGCGCACCACCGGCAGCTTGGTGCGGGCGGTCGCCGCCATCCGGTAGCGCTCCTCCGCCTCCGCCGTCGCGTACGCCAGCCGCTCCGCGTCGGTGAGCGTCACCCGTACCTCGGTGCACTCGGCCGGGGCGATCCAGCCCTGCTGCTCGATGTCCTTCCACGGCGCGTCGTACCGCTTCGGGCCGATCAGGCTGAACACGTCGCCCTCCCGGCCGTCCTCGCGTACCAGCGTCGCGGTGAGGCCGAGCCGGCGGCGGGCCTGGAGGTCCGCCGTGAAGCGGAAGATCGGCGCGGGCAGCAGGTGCACCTCGTCGTAGACGACCAGGCCCCAGTCGCGGGCGCCGAACAGGTCCAGGTGGGTGAACGCGCCGCCGCGCCGCGAGGTGAGCACCTGGTACGTGGCGATGGTGACCGGGCGGATCTCCTTGCGCTCGCCCGAGTACTCACCGATCTCCTCCTCGGTCAGCGACGTGCGGGCGATCAGCTCGCGCTTCCACTGCCGGCCCGCCACCGTGTTGGTGACCAGGATCAACGTGGTCGCCTTCGCCTCCGCCATCGCCGCCGCGCCGACGAGCGTCTTGCCGGCGCCGCAGGGCAGCACCACCACGCCGGAGCCGCCCGCCCAGAACGCCTCCACCGCCTCCCGCTGGTAGGACCGCAGCGTCCACGCCTTGCCGCCGTCCTTACCGGACTCGGCCAGCTCGATCGGGTGCGCCTCGCCGTCCACGTAGCCGGCCAGGTCCTCGGCCGGCCAGCCCAGCTTCAGCAGCGCCTGCTTGAGCCGGCCCCGCTCGGACGGGTGCACCGCGATGGTGTCGTCGTCGAGCTTCGCGCCGAGCATGCCGGCGAGCTTCTTGCTCTTCGCCACCTCGATCAGCACCACCCGGTCCAGGGCGCGCAGCACCAGCCCGTGCGCCGGATCGTTGGCGAGCTGGAGGCGGCCGTACCGGTCCATCGTCTCGGCCACGTCCACCAGCAGGCCGTGCGGCACCGGATAGCGCGAGTACTTGATCAGGGTGTCGACCACGCCCTCCGCGTCGTGGCCGGCGGCCCGCGCGTTCCACAGGCCCAACGGGGTGAGCCGGTAGGTGTGCACGTGCTCGGGCGAGCGCTCCAGCTCGGCGAAGGGCGCGATGGCCATCCGGCAGGCATGCGCGTCCGGGTGGTCGATCTCCAGCAGCAGCGTCTTGTCCGACTGCACGATCAGTGGTCCACCGCTCACGCCGCGTCCTCCTCGCATCGTCCCGGGCTCCCTGCCCGCACGGTGGCTGACCTGCCGATGGCGGACCATCAAGTGTTGCACGGCGCGGAACACCGGAAAAAAGTCTCGCTGGACAGGCAACGTCATACTCGCCCCACACGTCTAGCAAGCGGGACAACTGACCAGGGAGGGCCCATGCAGCGTGTCCGGTTCTTCGCCCGGGTCGCCGGCCTGGCGGTGGTCGTGCTGGTCGGCGTCGGCGCGTGCGCGCTCGATCCGCAGACGGAGGGCGCCGGGGTCACCACCCCCGCGCCGGTCGGGCTGACGGAGGGAGCATCGGGGGCGAGCGCGCCGCCCACGCCCGAGCGGCCGGCGACGTCCCCGTCGGCGCAGCCGAGCCGGACGGCCACGCCGAAACCCTCCCGGTCGCCGTCGGCGACCGCGTCACCGAAGCCCCGGCCCAAGCCGTCCCGGTCGGCCGGGTGCCCGCAGGGCGAGCACCAGCGGGCCGTGGAGGGCTACCTGAGCCGGCTGGGCGGTTTCGGGACGCTGACCGTGGACGGCACGCAGTCCGCCGCCGACTGCGCCGCGATCAAGAAGTTCCAGACCCGCTACGGCATCAGCCCGGCCGCCGGCCGCGCCGGCCCCACCACGTACGACGTGGCGAAGCGACTGGCGGGCACGGACGTGTCGCGGTGCCGGGCCGGTTCCCGCCTCACGTTCTGCGTCGACCTGACCCGGCAGACCGTGTGGGCGATGCGCGGCGGGAAGGTGGTGCTCGGCCCGACCGTCACCCGCACCGGCATGTCCGGCTACGCCACCCCCGCCGGGACCTACTCCGTCGGCGGCCGGAACCCGCGCGAGTGGTCCAACCCGTACGAGGTGTGGCTGCCCTACTGGCAGCGGTTCAACGGCGGGATCGGCTTCCACGAGACCACCACCTACCTGCACAACGGCGCGATCGGCTCGCACGGCTGCGTCAACCTGCTGCACCGCGACGCGGTACGCCTCTGGGAACTGGGCTCGATCGGCACCCGCGTGGTGGTGATCGGCCGACGTCCCGGCACCTGAGCCCGCCCGCCCCGTGACCGGACCGCCCGGATCAGGGTTTTAACCCCTGTCCGCGCGGTTCGGTCGGTGCCACTCTGGAAGCCGGGTCCACCACGGGGCGGGGAGGGGCTGGCATGACCGTCGATCAGGACGTGCTTCGAGAGGCCGAGCGGGCGCCGCAGCAGGTCTCCACGGCGGCGGTGGTCGGCTACGCGGTCGCCGCCGTGGGCGTGTTCGGGTGGTTCCTGTTCGGGCTGCTGGTGCAGCGGCAGGGCTTCGTCGACTCGGTCGGCGAGTCCGCCGGGGCGGCGTTCGCGCTGCTGCTGGCCGTCTCGGTGATCGGGACGCTGCGACGCAACGGGGAATAGCCGTCACTCCTCCAGCACGGCGGCCGTGATCCGGTGCAACGCGAACGTGTGCAGCATCTCGGTGCGGTCGTCCTCGGCGCGCAGGTAGCCGGCGCCGATCGACACCGGCCGGACCAGCCGGGACGCGGTCGCCCCGTGCGCGTCGACGTAACCCACCCAGACCAGCGCCTTGTCGCGTACCGCCTGCTGGAGCACGGCCAGCGCGTCGCCGTGCCCGGTCACCGGCGCCGGGCCGCCGGTCGCCGCCGCGCCGCGGACCACCGCCGGGGCCCGCCGCGCCGCCCGGGCCGCCGCGTCACCCCGGCGGATCTGCTCCACCACGCCGAGTAGGCGGGGCATCGGCAGCTTCGGCGTGGCCAGCGGGTCCACCGCACGACCGGTGAGCGGTGTCCGGGCCGGCGCCCGCCGGGTCTTCGGCCGGGCCAGCACCGTCGCGCCGCTGGCGTCCTCGGGCACCGGCGCGTACCCGGCGTCGCGCAGGGCGAGCAGCATCCGGTTCACCTGGTACGGCGTGACCAGCACCGTGGGGGCGAGCCGGCGGAACGCCAACGATTCCAGCCGCCGGTCCGCCTGCACCTCGGTGAGCAGCGCCTCGTCGTCGCTGCGCACGTACCCGCCGGCCGAGCCGACCCGCAGGCCGCCGTGCTTGCGGGCCACGTCGTCGACCAGGTAGCTCAGCCCCTGCGGCACCGGGGTCCGGGACCGGCGGCGGAACAGCGCGTGCAGGTCGTCGGCGGTGTAGCCGGCGTCCAGGGCCCGCCGGATGCTCGCCGTGGTGACCCGGTGCACGCTCGCCCCGCCCGCCGACTCGTGCTCGGCCACCACGTCCAGCTCGGCGGCGAGCGCCGGGTCGGGCGGGCCGGGCACCACCACGCTCAGGTCGGCCTGCACGAGCACGTGGTCGACGGGCGCGGGGAGCAGCCCGTCCAGCGCGCGTACCGCCGTGGAGGGGTCGCCCGACTCGGTGTCGGAGCGCAGCCCCAGCGGGTCGTCGCCCCGCTCGTCGGCGTCGGTCAGCTCGGCCAGCAGCAGCCGCCCGTACGAGGTGAGCGCGCCCAGCCCGGTCAGCCCGAGCCGGGCCGCCTCGGCCAGCACCTCGCGGTGCGCCGTCTCCCGCCCCCGGGCCCGGCGGGGGGCCCGCCAGTCCAGCAGCTCCAGCACCTCGTCCGGGGTCGGCGCGGTGGCCTGCGGCAGGTCGGCCAGCACGGCGAGGACCGCCCGGCGGGCGGCGGGCGCCGCGGCGCGTTCCGCCTCGGGTGAGAGCACCGAGATCGGCCGGTCCCGGTCGTCGCGCTGGCCGATCAGGCCGACCTGACGGGGCATCGCCAGCCACGCCCGGGCGAGCTGCTCCCAGCGCTGGGCCAGCGAAGCCGCGCGCCACACCTCGTATCCGCCGGTGGGGAGGATCTGCTGGTCGCCGCCGTAGCGGGTGGTGGTCGCGCCGGTCAGCTCCAGCTCACCGGTCAGCCCCGCCGCGTACGCCACCTCGAAGATCAGCGCGGTGGTCGGTTCGTCCAGCCCGAGGCCACGGGCGAGCCGGCGCAGGTCGCGCACGCCGACGCCGCCGGACCGCAACACCGGGGCCGGTTCGACGACAAGTGCCTCCAGCAGCGCCTCGGCGTGCCGGACCACCTCCATGGTCTGCCCGGCGCCGGCCGAGTCGACGGCCTTGATCTCGCGGGCCGGGGCGGAGACCTCCGGCGGGCCGGTGCGCAGCGGGCCGAGCGGCCCGGCTTCGCGGCGCAGCACCAGCCCCACCTCGCGGGGCAGTTCGACGGTGCCGTGGGGGCCGCCGGACATTCGCACCAGCAGCCGGTGTTCGACCAGCCAGCGGATCGGGGAGCCGGTGGGCGCGCCGCCGTTGACCAGGTCGGGCGGGAGCACGTCCTCGACGCCGGTGGCGGGCGCCTCCAACGCGCCCGGGGCCACGGTGCCGACCGGCGGCCCGGCGGCGAGCCGGTCCAGGACCGCCCGGGCCGAGGGCGGCGCGGCGAGCAGCGTCCGCCGTAGCTTCGCCGGGTCCGCGCAGAGGGCCGCCGCGCGGGGGTCCAGCTCCGCCGCCGGCCGGCCCAGCCCGGCGGGGTACGGGGAGACCTCGTCGACGCCGCCGACCACGTGGAGGTCGTGCTCGGGGCCGTACAGCAGGAACCGCGCCCGGAGCCGGTCGATCGCGGCGCGGACCGCGGTCGGGGCGGGCGGGTGTGGGCCGGCGGTGGCCATGGCGAGGATCTGGTCGGTGGAGGTGCCGCCCTCGGGGCCGCGGGTGAGCCGGGCGGCGTCGAGGATCTGCAGGGTGAACTGGTCCAGCCCGTCGAGGGCGCGGGCCACGGAGACCCGGGACTGGGCGCGTAGGGCGAGGGCGGACACATCGGCCGGCACCGGCACGACGAGGTCCGGCCGCAGTTGGAGCAGGGCGGCCAGGGACTCGTCGGGGAGGGCCCGCAGGTGGTCGGCGAGTGAGGTGGTCATCGTCGTACCACGCTAGCCCGCTGGGTAGGTTCTCGGCATGTCTCCGCTGATGGTCGGCTTCGACCTCGACATGACCCTGGTGGACTCCCGCCCCGGCATCGCCGCCGCCTACCGGGCGTTGACCGAGCGCACGGGCGTTCCGGTGGACGCGGAACTGGCCGTGTCCCGGCTGGGCCCGCCGCTGCGCACCGAGCTGGCGCACTGGTTCCCGCCGGAGCGCATCGAGGAGGCGGTGACGCTCTACCGCGAGCTGTACCCGGCGTACGCGATCACGCCGACGACGCCGATGGCGGGCGCGGAGGCCGCGGTGCGCGCGGTGCACGAGCGTGGGGGACGGGTCATGGTGGTGACCTCCAAGATCGGGCGGTTGGCGCGTATGCACCTGGACCACCTCGGGCTGGCCGTGGACGAGCTGGCGGGTGACCTGTTCGCCGAGCAGAAGGCGACCGCGTTGCGGGAGCACGGCGCCACGCTCTACGTGGGTGACCACGTGGCCGACATGGCGGCGGCGCGGGCGGCAGGAATCCCGGGCGTGGGAGTGGCGACCGGGCCCTGTCGGGCGGCGGAGTTGAGTGCGGCGGGCGCCTACCTGGTGCTCAATGATCTTGCCGAATTCCCGAAGGCGGTCGACCGGATCATCGGGCTAGCCTTGGAGGGGTAGACGGTTCGAGTGGAGCGGGGTTCGACAGGTGCCGACGGGTCGAGTGAAGTGGTACGACGCGGCCAAGGGATACGGGTTCGTCACCAGCGACGAGGGTGGCGACGTGTTCCTGCCGAAGGGCGCGCTACCGGCGGGTGTCGCCGACCTCAAGGGTGGCCAGCGGGTCGATTTCAGCGTGGTGGACAGCCGGCGGGGCGCCCAGGCCATGGGCGTCAAGCTGCTGGAGGCGCCGCCGTCCGTGGCGGAGCTGCGGCGCCGGCCGGCCGAGGAACTGCACGGCCTGGTCGAAGACATGATCAAGGTGCTGGAGGCGAAGGTGCAGCCGGACCTGCGCCGGGGTCGCTTCCCGGACCGCAAGGCCGCGCAGAAGATCGCTCAGCTCGTCCACGCGGTGGCGCGCGAGCTGGAGGTCTGAGGGACGAGCCCGGCGTCGGCGGCCCGGCCCAGCAGCGCCTCCACGGCGGCGAAGCCGGCCTCGCCCAGGTCGGCGGTGAACTCGTTGACGTAGAGGCCGATGTGCCGGTCCACCACGTCGGGCTCCATCTCCTGCGCGTGCGCGAGGACATACTCCCGGCTGGCCCCCGGGTCGGCCCAGGCCTGCCGCACCGACTCGCGAACCCACGCGGCGGCCTCGACCGGGTCGACCGCGCCCCGGCGGGCCAGGATCGCGCCGAGCGGGATCGGCAGCCCGGTGTCCCCCTCCCACCACTCGCCCAGGTCGACCAGGGCGGTCAGCCCGTGGCGCGGGTAGGTGAAGCGGGCCTCGTGGATCACCAGGCCGGCGTCGTACCGACCGGCGGCCACACCGGGCATGATCTCGTGGAACGGCACCACCTCGATCCGCGTCGGCGCCTGGTCCGCCGCCCAGAGCCGGAACAGCAGGTACGCCGTGGTCCGCTCGCCGGGCACCGCCACGGTCGCGCCGGACAGGTCGGCGCGGTCGCCCCGGGTCAGCACCAGCGGGCCGCAGCCTCGGCCCAGCGCGCCCCCACAGGGCAGCAGGTGATAGTCGTCGAGGAGCCACGGCAGCGCCGCGTAGCTGACCTTCACCAGGTCGAACGCGCCCCGCTCGGCAGCCGTGTTGGTGACGTCCACGTCCGCGTAGGTCACCTCGACCGGCGGCGCGCCGGACACCCGCCCGTGCACGAGGGCGTCGAAGACGAACGTGTCGTTGGGGCAGGGGGAGATCGCCAGGGAGAGCGTCACGCCCCCACCGTAACTCCGCCCGCTACCCCGACTCGGCAGGTGTGAGCCCTTGCGTGCCGGCGTGCCGGCGTGCCGGTGTGCCGGCGTGCCGGTGTGCCGGCGTGCCGGTGTGCCGGCGTGCCGGTGTGCCGGCGTGCCGGTGTGCCGGGCTGGGTGATCGTCGTCGCGGGTGGGTGCTGGTGGGTCGGTCCGGGTCCGCCTTCGCCGGAGCCTGACCTCCCGCCCGAGCCGGCGCGATGACTGGTGTCGGATGCCTTTGGACCTGACGTCAGAAACGACTCAAGCTCGCCCGTCCCGGCCGACCACCCGGCGTGTCCGCCGCAGCTGCGCGCCGCTGCCGCCCGGCCCTGGACTCCTTGCCAAGTCCCGGTCCCGCCATGACCGGCCGGCCCGACGATCCCGCCCTGGTCCCGTTCCCGCTGCGCCTGGTCCTGTTCCCGCTGCGCCTCGTCCCGCTCGGCCTCGTACGGTTCCGTGTCGTGTCGTGTCGTGTCGTGTCCGGTCCGCTCGGCCGGATCCGGCTCGGTCGGCTGCTCAATCCGATCGGGTGCCCGGCCCGCCTCGCTCGCCGGAGGTCTGTCGGGCCGCGCGACATCACCAACGACTCAGCTCCAAAGGCACTCAACTGTCCACATCCCGATCCGCGACAACGTCGATGTCCACAGGTTTATCCACAGGCGGGTGCGACCTGTTGAAGAACGGAGACCGCCCTCGGGACCATGGCGTCGTGACTGATCCGACACCGCCGACCGATCCGGGAATCAACCTGGGCGACCTGCTCCGGCGGCTGCGGCGACGCGCCGATCTGAGCCAACGCGAGTTGGCTGGGCGAGCGGGTCTTCCGCAGGCGGCGGTTGCCCGGATCGAGTCCGGGCGAGCCAGCAATCCGCGTTACCGCACCGTCGAACGGTTGGTGCGGGCAGCCGGCGGCGGGATGCGCGTCGAACTCGGCCCCGCACCCGGAACCGACACGCGGGCGGCGACATCGACCGATCCGGGGCCGGTGCCACATGACGACCTGCGCGACCAGGCGGGCCGCCGCTACCCCGCCCACCTCGACGTCTGGGAGGTGCGCGAGCCCCGCGACTGGCCGGGCGCGTGGTGGGCCGAGTGGTACACGTTGCCGCCACGGTTGTGGCCGCTGCCCGTGCCGTCGGCGACCTATCGACTGAACCGGGACTACCGGGACGAGCGCCGGGATCGTGAGCGCGTCCGACGGTCGGTGACGGTACGCCGGGTGACCGGTCCGACCGTGCCGCCAACGGCCTGGCGGTTCGCGGCCGAGCTTCCCGGCGGCGAGCTGATCGGTGAGTTACGGGCCCACGACGAGAGCCCGCACCTGCGGTGGGGTGACAGCCTGCTGTGCGAGGAACGGGAGACCGTGCTCGACGGGGTGCTGGTCGTCGCCGCGTACCGGCGGTTGGGGATCGGTCGGCGGCTGGTCGAGGCGTTGGTCGCGGCGATCACCGAAAGTCGCGGCGTGGTCTGCGTCCGGGCGTTGACCGAGCTGGCGGGCATCGACTTCCTGCGCGCGTGCGGCTTCGAGACCGAGTGGAGCCGGCCGGCGGCGATGCGGTTCGACCAGGCGGTCAGCGGAGTGCGGCAGCGGCGGTGGTGAGCGCCGCGAACGCCTCGCGCATGCGCCACGCCGCGCGGTCGCGGGGGCCGATCGGGTTGGAGATCGTGCGCAGCTCGGCGAAGGGCACGTCGGCCAGGGCGGCGGCGACGGCCACGCCGTACCCCTCCATGGCCTCGGCCACGGCGTCCGGGTGCCGGTCGGCGAGGGTCGTGGTGCTCGCGGCGGTGCCGGTCACCGTGCCGACCGTCAGCACGGCGCCGACGGTGGCCGCCGGCAGCGCCGCGCGCAGGGCCACCAGCAGCGTCGGGTCGGCCGGCACCGTCCGGCCGACGCCCAGCAGTTCGGGGGCCATGCCCAGCTCCTCGACCGGGATGAAGCCGGCCGGTGACTCGGCGCCCACGTCGGCGGCGACGCTGCGGTCGGCCAGCACGATGTCGCCGACCGCGACCCGACCGACGAAGCCGCCGCCGATGCCGGCGCTGACCACCGCGCGGTACGGCCGGCCGGCCGCCTCGGCCAGCGCCAGCAGCCGGGCCGTGGCGGCGGCGGCGACGGCCGGGCCGACCCCGACCGGTCGCACCGTCACGCTCGGGTCGGTGAGGCCGGCGCGGACCGCCTCGGCCTCGGCGGGCACCGCCGTGACCACCAGCAGACCGCTCACGCGACCGGCCCTCGGGGGTCGCGCCGGTTCTCGTCCTCGGCAGCGCCAGGACCGCCCACGGACGAGGAGGGGCGGTAGATGTGGAAGCCGGGCGGTGCGAGGTCGTCGTCGTCCGGCGGCGGCGCGTCGACGCGCTGCGGCGCCGGCGAGGTGGGCGCCGGGTCGTCGAACGAGGTGACGGGCGGCTCCGGGAACGAGCCGGCCGCCGGGTCGCGCGTCGGGTCCGCCGGGCGGGTCGGCCCGTCGTCGCCCAGGGGCCGGCCAGTGGCCAACTCGTCGTCGTCCAAGGGGCGGCCGGCCAGATGCTCGCCGCGCAGCCGGCCGGCGACCAACACCCCGCGCAGCGCCACCAACGCGGCCACGCCGGCGGCGATCGCCACCCCGATCAGGCCGGTGAACGGCACCAGGCCGAGCCCACCGCCGGCCACGAACGCGAGCATCAGGGCGGTCTCGGAGTGCGCGAAGGAACTGGCGCGCAGCCGCTCCGGGATCCGCTCCTGGATCGAGGCGTCCACCGCCAGCTTGGCGATCCCGCTCATCAGCGCCGCCACCAGGCAGAGCAGCGCCACCATGGGCAGCGAGAACTTGATCGCGGCGAGCAGTGCCACGCCGGCCACGACGATCGTGCCGCTGGACTGGATCGCGGTCGGCCGGTGGATCCGCAGCCGGGTGCCGAGCGCGGTGGCCAGGAACGTGCCCACCGCCAACGCGCCGCCGACCAGGCCCAGCGCGGCCTGTGCGCCCAGCTCGCGGCCGAAGAAGTCGGTGGTCAGGTCGCCGGCCTTGATGGCGAAGGCGAGGAACAGCAGCAGGAAGCCGTAGAGCCCGCGCAGCGCCGCGGCGCCGATCAGCGTGGCGATCACCAGGCGACCGGCCGGGCGGCCCCGGCCCAGCGGGCGCTCGCCGTCGCGGCGGCGCATCGCCCGCCACGGGTGCGGCATCCGCTCCGGCGGCTCCGAGTCGGCCTTCGGCGGCAGCCGCAGCGAGATCACCATGCCGAGCAGGAAGATCACCGAGGCGACCCGGAGCGGCCACTGCGGCCCCAGCCAGAACGCGGCCAGCCCGATCGGGGCGACCAGCGCGCCGGCCACCGTGCCGTAGACGCTGGCCCGGGCGCCGACCTGGGACAGCCCCAGCCCCTCGGGAAGCAGCCGGGGCACCGCCGCCGACCGGGCCACGCCGTAGGCGCGGGACAGGGCGAGCACCCCGAACGCCGCCGGATAGAGCCCGAGGCCGCCCATGTAGTCGGAGATCAGCCAGGCCAGGAAGGCCCGGCCGAGCATGGTGGTCGCCAGCGCGTAGCGGCGGCCGTGGCGGAAGTGGTCGAGCAGCGGGCCGACCACCGGGGCGAGCATCGCGAACGGGACCATGGTGACCAGCAGGTAGAGCGCGACCTTGTTGCGGGCCTCGCCCAGCGGCACGTCGAAGAAGATCGTCCCGGCCAGGCCGATGGCGATCAGCGTGTCCCCGGCGCACGAGAGCGCGTGCAGGTCGAACAGGCGGACCATGCCGACCTCGTTGCCGGCGCTGCGGGCCCGGGCGGTGCCGGCGCGGCGGGTCATCCAGCGGCCGCCGTGCAGCGACCCCCGCAGCAGCAGCCGGGTGGCGCGGATGCCGGTGCCGACGGTCCGCCCGAGAAAGGAGCGGCCGGAGCGGGAGGACAGCGCCATGTGTCCCATCCTCGCCCATCCGCTCCGCCCGCGCCGCCTCACCCGGCGAGAACCCGCCTACGGGCATGGGGAACAATGGAATGGTGACCAGGCCCGTATCCGCCCGCGCTCCCCGGCTCGACCAGGTCTGCGCCGCCGCCGTCGAGGTGGCCCGCGACGCCATCACCGAGGTGGAGCCGACCGACATCGGCGACCACCTCCAGGCCGTCGCCGAGGGCGATCGGCTCGTCACCCACTACTTCGAGTGCCGGATGGCCGGCTACCGCGGCTGGCGCTGGGCCGTCACGGTGACCCGGGTGGCCCGCAGCAAGCACGTCACCATCTGCGAGACCGTGCTGCTGCCCGGCCCCGACGCGCTGCTCGCCCCGGGCTGGCTGCCCTGGCAGGAGCGGCTCCAGCCCGGCGACCTGGGCCCCGGCGACCTGCTGACCACCCCGGCCGACGACGAGCGGCTCGCCCCGGGCTACCTGCGCTCCGACGACCCGGCAGTGGAGGAGACCGCCTGGGAGCTGGGCCTCGGCCGGGCCCGGGTGATGTCCCGGGAGGGGCGCGCCGACACCGCCCAGCGTTGGTACGACGGCGACCACGGGCCGGACGCCGCCATCTCGACCGCCGCGCCGGCCGCCGCCCGCTGCGGCACCTGCGGCTTCTACCTGCCGCTGGCCGGCTCGCTGCGGCTGTCCTTCGGGGCGTGCGGGAACTTCTTCGCCCCCGACGACGGCCGGGTGGTGAGCGCCGACCACGGCTGCGGCGCGCACTCGGAGACGCTTGTCGGTGCGGTCGAGACGCCCGTCGACGAGCTGCCCACGGTCTACGACGACAGCGCGGTCGAGGCGATGTCGGTCAGCCGCGCGCCGGGCTCGGTGGAGTCGACCGAACCGGCGGAGCCGTACGGCCACTCCTGACCGATCAGCGCTGCGCCCGCCGGCGACGCCGGTTGGCGTCGTGCCGGATCATCGTGGCCAGGCCGGGGAAGCCCCACAGAAAACCGGCGAGGCAGGTCCAGAGCCAGTTCTGATGACCGTGCGCGGTGAGCCAGTCGCGGAAGAAGAGCAGCAGCACCAGGCCGGCCACCGCCCAGGCGATCAGCCCGGCGACGGCGAACGGCACCATCGGCGGGTCGAGCGGCTCGGGCCGCGGCTGCTGCTCCTGGGGCACCGGCCCAGCGTACGTGATCGTCCTTCCCTGTCCGCCGGGTGATCTGGCACGATGCGCGCGACGAGACCGGTCGATCAACCAGATGAGGACACGATGTCCATTGCTCCGCCGGCGGAACACGGCACACCGCCCGATCCCGCCCACCCGCGCAACGCGTTCGACCGCTACTTCGAGATCTCCGCCCGCCGGTCGACACCGGGGCGGGAGATCCGCGGTGGCTTCGCCACGTTCTTCACGATGGCGTACATCGTGGTGTTGAACCCGCTGATCCTCGGCGGCGCCGAGGACGCGGACGGTCGTACCCTCGCCATCCCGGCGCTGGCCGCGGCGACCGCGCTGGTCGCGGGCCTGATGACCATCCTGATGGGGGTGGTGGCCCGGTTCCCGATCGCGTTGGCCGCCGGGCTGGGGGTGAACGCGCTCGTCGCGTTCGAGATCGCGCCGCAGATGACCTGGGCGGACGCGATGGGCCTGGTGGTCATCGAGGGCGTGCTGATCGGCATCCTGGTGCTCACCGGCCTGCGGACCGCGGTGTTCCGTTCGGTGCCGACGCAGCTCAAGACCGCGATCGGCGTCGGCATCGGGCTGTTCCTGACCATCATCGGCCTGGTCGACGCCGGGTTCGTCCGGCGGGTGCCGGACGCGGCGAACAGCACCGTGCCGGTCGGGCTCGGCATCAACGGCAAGATCGTCAGTTGGCCGATGCTGGTGTTCGTGGTCGGCCTGCTGGTCACCGTGGTGCTGGTGGTCCGCCGGGTGCGCGGCGCGATCCTGATCGGCATCCTGGCCTCCACCGTGCTGGCCGTGGTGGTCGAGGCGATCGGCAACATCGGCCCGTCGTTCGTCGACGGGAAGCCGAACCCGAAGGGCTGGGCGCTCAACGTGCCCGAGCTGCCGAAGCAGGTGGTGGACCTGCCGGACCTGTCGCTGCTGGGCCACTTCAACGTGCTGGACTCGTGGACCCGGGTGGGCTGGCTGGTCCCGCTGATGTTCGTCTTCACGCTGCTGATCACGGACTTCTTCGACACCATGGGCACGATGGTCGCGATCGGCCAGGAGGGGGACATGCTCGACGAGCAGGGCACCCCGCCGCGCGCCAAGGAGATCCTGCTGGTCGACTCGATCGCCGCCGCCGCGGGTGGCGCGGCGTCGGTGTCGAGCAACACGTCGTACATCGAGAGTGCCGCCGGTGTCGGCGAGGGTGCCCGGACCGGGGTGGCCAACCTGGTCACCGGTCTGCTGTTCCTGCTGGCCATGTTCCTGGCGCCGCTGTCGGCGATCGTGCCGTTCGAGGCCGCGTCGACGGCGCTGGTGGTGGTCGGTTTCCTGATGATGACGGCGGTCCGGACCATCGACTGGACCGACTACGAGATCGCGATCCCGGCGTTCCTGACGATCGTGCTGATGCCGTTCACCTACTCGATCTCGAACGGCATCGGAGCCGGCGTGATCAGCTATGTGCTGGTGAAGCTGGCGAAGGGCAAGGCCCGGGAGGTCCACCCCCTGCTGTACGGCGTGGCCGCGCTCTTCGTTCTCTATTTCCTGCGCGGGCCGATCGAGTCCGTGCTGCTCTGACGCTGGTGAGCCTGGTCATAACGCGTGTCGTTAGCCAGGCTCATTAGTTAGGCTAACTAGTGTGACGGAGCGGACGGTGACGGCGAGACGCGTGCCGCCGGCGCAGTTGGCCCCCCAACTGCGAGATGCGATCACCCGGCTCAACCGGCGGGTCCGACAGGCCCGGCCGGTCGGCGACCTCACGGTCACCCAGCTGTCGGCGCTCACCAGCCTCAACCTGGCGGGCGCCCTCACGCCACGGGAACTGGCCGACGTCGAACGGGTGCAGCCACCGACGATGACCAAGATCGTCGCGAAGTTGGAGGAGCGCGGCCTCGTGCAGCGCACCCCCCACCCGACCGACGGACGGCAGGTCATCCTGGCGGCGACCGAAGGGGGACGGGCCGTGCTCGAGCAGTTCGAGCGGGCCCGCAACGAATGGCTGGCCAGCCGGCTGGCCGCGCTCACCGAGTCCGAACGCGACACGCTACGGCGGGCCGCGGACATCCTCCAGGGGATCGCCCGCGCCTGAAACCGCGTCGCGCGGTCCGCTTCGTCCGTTGTGGATGAGGCGTACCCGACGCGAGGAGGCGCACCTAGAGTGCAGGCCAAGCTGAGCACGATGTTCCAGTCCCTACGAGTCCGTAACTATCGACTCTTCGCCACCGGGCAGCTGATCAAACTGATCGGCGTCTGGATGATGTTCATCGCCCAGGACTGGCTCGTCCTCGAGCTCAGCGACAACTCCGCGACCGCGCTCGGCGTGGTCACCGCGTTGCAGTTCACCCCCGTGCTCCTGCTCACCCTGCTCTCCGGCCGCCTCGCCGACCGGTACGACAAGCGGATGCTGCTCTTCGTCGCCAACGCGTTCTGGACCGTGCTGGCGCTCGGCATGAGCCTGCTCGTCGTCACCGGCCTGGTGCAGCTCTGGCACGTCTTCGCGTTCGCCGCCCTGCTCGGCGTCGCCAACGCGGTGGAGACCCCGGTGCGGCAGGCGTTCGTCTCCGAACTGGTCGGCGTGCCGCTGCTGCCGAACGCGCTCTCGCTCAACGCGGCGGTGTTCAACTCCGCCCGGATCGTCGGCCCCGCCGTCGCCGGCCTCGCCATCGCCGCCGTCGACGTCGGCCCGGTCTTCATGGTCACCGCGCTCAGCTCGATCGCCCCGCTGGTCAACGTGGTGCGGATGCGTCCGGCCGAGCTGCACCGCAAGGACCTGCCGCCGACCGGAGAACGCGACCAGGCCCGGGTGGTGGACGGCCTGCGGTACGTCGCCCGCCGCCCCGACCTGCTGCTGCCCATGGTCGTCATGTCGGTGATCGGGATGAGCCTGTTCAACTTCCAGCTCACCCTCGCCGCGCTGGCCAAGACCGTGTTCCGGACCGGTGCCGCCTCGTTCGGCCTGTTCAGCACCGCGCTGGCGGTCGGTGCGCTGGTCGGCGCGCTCGCCGGCACCGGCCGGCGCAGCCGGCCCTCGGTCTGGTTGGTGCTCGGCGCGGCGGTCGGCTGTGCCAGCTTCGGCACGCTGGTCGGGCTCGCCCCCGCGTACTGGATGGTGGTGGCGCTCCTGCTGCCCACCGGCTTCTTCATGGTCTTCTTCGCCCAGGCCGCCAACCAGCGGGTGCAGCTCGGCGTCGACGCGTCCTTCCGGGGACGGGTGATGGCGCTGTGGGTGCTGGTGTTCCTGGGCACCAACCCGGTCGGCGCGCCGATCATCGGGTGGGTGGCCGAGCGGTTCGGCGCCGGCGCGAGCATCTGGATCGGTGGACTGATCTCGCTGGCCGCCGCGCTGCTGGCGCTCACCTGGCAACTGCGCCGCTCCGGGGCGCGCCTGCGGATGCGGGTGCTGCCGATGCCCCGCTTCTACGTGGTGTCCCCCGGGGCCGAGTGAAAGGCGGGGCCCCCTGTTAACGCATTCTGCATAGCAGGGGGCCCCGCTTAACACCCGGGTCGGTTTTGGCAAACGGGTGGCGGGTGGGTGCGGCAGGGCTTAGCGTCGATGTGTGGGATTGGGGCAGGGGCTTCTGCTGGCGTTGGCGATCCTCGCCGTCTGCTGCCTGCCCGCCCTGTTCGCGCTGATCTTCTGCGCCGACGAGATCATCGACCGGGTCGCGTGCGGCTGGGCCGAGTGGCGGGAGCAACGCCGCGAGCGCCGCACCATCGCCCGGCTCGATCGGGCCATCGAGGCCGAGGCCCTGACCCGCGACATCGACCTGACCGAGTTCGAGCGGGAGGGCCGGCGCCCGTTGGAGCAACTCGCCGTCGACCTGCGCCGGCTCGGCGGCCACCGGCTGGCCGCCGCCGACCGCTCGGTCGTCTGGCACGGCGCGGTCATCGGGGCGTACGACGACCGGCTGCGCGCGGCCTGCCGCGCGCTCGGCATCGCCGAGCACCTGGCCGAGCTGGACGGCGTCGACCGGGAGATCGAACGGGTACGCGTCGAAGGGCTGCTGCACGCCGCCGGGCTGACCCTGCCGGCCGCCCGGGCGGCGCACCACCAGCGGCACCGTTGACCGGGTGCGGCTCTTCGCGGCGGTCCACCCGCCTGCGGCGGCGGTCGCCGACCTGACCGCGCGGGTCGCCGAGCTACGGGTCGCCGCGGCCCCGGGAGTCCGGCTCGCCGACCCGGCGCACCTCCACCTCACGCTGGCGTTCCTCGGCGAGGTGCCGGAAGACCGGCTGGTCGACGCGGAAAGCACGCTCGGGCGGGCCGCACAGGCGTTCCGGGACGGCCGGGGAAGCTCGCCTCGGCTGCGCCTGGGCGGCGGGGGCAGCTTCGGTCAGGGCCGGTCCACCGTGCTCTGGGTGGACGTCGGGGGTGAGACCGAGGCGCTGGGCACGCTCGCCGGGCTGGTGCGCGACGGGTTGCGCCGGGCCGAGCTGCCGTACGACGACAAGCCGTTCCGGGCCCACCTGACCATCGCGCGTCCCGGCGACCGGGTGACCCGCACCGAGGTGCGGGCCGACCGGGAGACGTTGCACGGGTACGCCGGACCGGAGTGGTCGGCCGACGAGCTGGTGCTGGTCCGCAGTCACCTCGGCCGCCCGGCGCGCTACACCCGGCTCGCCGCCTGGCCGCTCTGACTCCGCCGTCGAGTGGTTAACAGGGGCCCCCTCCTATACCTGAGGCGTTAACAGGGGGCCCCTCCTTACACACCTACCAGGCCCAGGCCTCGGGGCCGGGGCCGCCGTTGCCGATCGGCGGGAACAACTCGTCGAGGCGGGTCAGGGTGGGCTCGTCCAGGTGGACATCGAGCGCGCCGAGGTTGCGGTCGAGCTGGTCCATGGTGCGCGGACCGACGATCGGGGCGGTCACCCCGGGCCGGGAGAGCAGCCAGGCCAGCGCCACGTCCGCCGGGTCGCTGCCCAGGTCGGCGCAGAGCTTCTCGTACGCCTCGATGGTGGTCCGGTGCTCGGCCAACGCGTCAGCCGAGCGGCCGGACGTGCCCCGGGCCGCGCTGCCGTCGGCCATCTTCCGGATGATCCCGGAGAGCAACCCGCCGTGCAGCGGCGACCAGGGGATGATGCCCAGCCCGTAGTGCTGCGCGGCGGGGATCACCTCCAGCTCGACGTGCCGGGTGAGCAGGTTGTAGATGGACTGCTCGGAGACGAGACCGAGGAAGTTGCGCTTGCCGGCCGCGGCCTGGGCCTGGGCGATGTGCCAGCCGGCGAAGTTGGACGACCCGACGTAGAGCACCTTGCCCTGCGCGACGAGCGTCTCCATCGCCTGCCAGATCTCCTCCCACGGCGTGGTCCGGGAGACGTGGTGCATCTGGTAGAGGTCGATGGTGTCGGTCTGGAGACGCCGCAGCGAATCCTCGCAGGCCCGGACGATGTGCCGGGCGCTCAGGCCCTGGTCGTTGGGCCACTCGCTCATTTTGCCGTACACCTTGGTGGCCAGGACGACCTTGTCGCGGCGCCCGTCGCCCTGCGCGAACCAGCGGCCGACGATCTGCTCGGTGACGCCCTCGCCGAGCTTCCAGCCGTAGACGTTCGCGGTGTCGAAGAAGTTGATCCCGTGTTCCAGCGCCCGGTCCATGATGGCGAAGCTGTCCGGCTCGTCCGTCTGCGGCCCGAAGTTCATGGTGCCGAGGCAGAGCCGGCTCACCGACAGGCCGGTGCGTCCCAGGTTCGTGTACTCCATGGGTCCACCCTGGCACGCGGGCACTTCGAGTGCCTCACTTCACGTGAGCGTGCCAGGGGGGACCGGTGGATCAGGAGGACTCGCGCGCCGCCGGGCCGCTGCCGAAGAGGACGTCGTCCCAGCTCGGCAGCCGCTTGCGGGGCTTGCCGCCGGCCTCGGCCGCCTCGGTGCCGTTGCCACCGGACGCCGGCGGGTTGCCGGTGCGGCGGGGCCGCAGCACCGCCAGCGACGGCACCGCCGGGATCTCCTTCGGCGCGTCCGAGTCGTCGTCGAACGCCGAGCCCTGACCGCCGCCGAGCAGCGCGGCGGCGCCCCCGGCGACCGCCCGCTGACGGGGCGCGTCCGAACCGGCCAGCGCGGCCGGGGAGCGGGTGTCGAGCCCGCGCCCGGACGTGCCGCCGAGCGGACGGTCGAGCGAGGCGAGCAGCGCGTCCCGGCCGGCGCGGATCGGGTCCCGCCCCGGGCGGGCCTGCTCCACCCCGGACGGCAGGCCGTGGCCGCCCCGGCTCGGCTCGCCGCGCGACGGGCCGGGCAGCGCGTGGCCGCCCCGCTCCGGCGCGGGCTCCTGGCCGAGAATCGGCGTGGGACGCTCGGCGCACAGGTATTGCGCCATGTCGTCGTGCGCGATCACGTTCTGCCGGGACTTGTCGAGATCCCACACCGCCTGCGCGGTGGCCTTGCCGGACGGCCAGGTGGCGATGATCCGCCAGGTGCCGTCGTCGCGGCGGTAGGCGTCCCAGGAGATCTTCTCGGTGTCGATGCCGTGCTGGGCCAGCCGGCCGTTGACGACCTCGGCCAGCGGGGTCGGCTTCTCGGCGCCCTTGAGCCGGGTGCGGCGGGCGTGCTGGGCCAGCATGGCCCGCTCCTGGAGCACCGGGCCGGCGTAGCGCAGCACCCGGTCGACCGGGACGCCGGCGATGCGGGCGACGTCCTCCGCGGACTCGCCGGACCGGATCCGGGCCTGGATGTCGCGCGGGGACAGCGACGGCGTGGGATCGGTGGCGGCGGGCACCACCGCGAGCGGGGTCGCGCCCGGCTCGGCGTGCAGCACCGAGGCCACGCGCTCGTCGATCGGCAGCGCGAGCAGGCGACCCACCTCGTCGGTGAGCACCAGGGCCTGGCCGTCCTCGGAGAGAGCGACGAAGCGTACTGGGCGCATCGGCTTGCCTCCGTCCCGCTTCGCTGGCCGTCACACGCCACGAGCCGGCCACCCGGGCGTCTCGAACCACCGTACGCTCATCTTCCCAGCGGTGGGGAGAGCGACACCCCGGCATGTCGCGACTGAGCTGCGGCGATGGTCACGGTGGGTGGTCGCCGGAGGCCCGGCGACCACCCAGCGTCACGGCGTGATCAGAGTCGCTCCACCACGTGGTCGATGCATGCGGTGAGCGCCTCGACGTCGGTCGGCTCGACGGCCGGGAAGAGCGCCACCCGCAGTTGGTTGCGGCCGAGCTTGCGGTAGGGCTCGGTGTCGACGATGCCGTTGGCGCGCAGCACCTTGGCGATGGCGGTCGCGTCCACCTCGTCGGCGAAGTCGACGGTCGCGACCACGTTGGAGCGCAGCGCCGGGTCCGACACGAACGGGTCGGCGAACGGGGAGCGCTCGGCCCAGCCGTACACGGCGGCGGCGCTCTCGGCGGTGCGCTTGGCCGCCCAGGCCAGCCCGCCCTGTGCGTTCATCCAGTCGGTCTGCTCGGCGGCCAGGAAGATGGTGGCCAGCGCCGGAGTGTTGTAGGTCTGCTCCAGCCGCGAGTTGTCGATCGCGGTGACCAGGTCGAGGAAGGCCGGGACGTAGCGGCCCGACTCCTTGACCTCGGTGGCCCGGGCCAGCGCGGCCGGCGACATCAGGGCGAGCCAGAGACCGCCGTCGGAGCCGAAGCACTTCTGCGGGGCGAAGTAGTAGACGTCGGTCTCGGCGACGTCCACGTCCAGCCCGCCGGCGCCGGAGGTGGCGTCGACGAGCAGCAGCGAGCCCTCGTCGGCGCCGGGCACCCGGCTGATCGGCACCGCCACGCCGGTGGAGGTCTCGTTGTGCGGGGTGGCGTAGACGTCCACGCCGGCCTCGGCGACCAGGGACGGCGCGCTGCCCGCCGCGGACTTGCGGACGGTCGGCTCGCCCAGGAACGGCGCGTCGGCCACCGACTTGGCGAACTTAGCGCCGAACTCGCCGAAGCTGGCGAACTGGGCCCGGTCGCGGATCAGGCCGAACGTGGCGACCTCCCAGAACGCGGTGGTGCCGCCGTTACCGATCACCACCTCGTAGCCCTCGGGCAGGGCGAAGAACTCGGCGAGCCCGCGGCGCAGCCGGGCGACCTGGTCGCGGACCGTCTTCTGCCGGTGCGACGTGCCCAGGTAGCTGGTGGCGACGTCGGCGAGCGCGGAGACCGCCGCCGGACGGACCTTGGACGGGCCGCAGCCGAAACGGCCGTCGGCGGGCTTGAGGTCGTCGGGAATCCGGATGGTCGGTGCGTCAGCCACGGTTGTCTCGATCCTTCCGCATGGGCGAGGGCGGGCCCTTCTCCTGCGGGCGCGGACCGACGACCGGCTCGTGCGCCGGACGCACGGGACGGCCGGGATCCGAGCCCGGCCGGCAGCGCTGCCGGCCCCCATCCTCGCACCCGCCCGGCCCCGCCCGGCCGCTGGTCCCACGCCGGCCGTTGAGGCGTACGCCACAGCTCAGGTGTTAAGTGAGTGTTTGAGATTCCGGCTCAGGTGTGGGTTGCCTGGGCCGGTTTCGTGTGTCGGGCTAGGCGGGTGACCATGAGGTGGATCATGGCCCAGGTGACGAAGGCGGCGTGGCTGACCGGTAGGCGTTCGTAGTCGCGTACGCAGCGGCGTTTCTTGCTGATCCAGGCGAAGGTTCGTTCGACGACCCAGCGTCGGGGAAGCACGACGAAGGTGTGTTGTCCGGGGAGTTTGTGGACCAACTGCACGGTGAGGTCGAGGGCTTGGCGGGCCCAGGTGCTCAGGGTGCCGATGTAGCCGCCGTCTGCCCAGATCAGGCGTAGGCGGGGGTGGAACAGTCGGGTGCGCCAGAGCAGGTCACGGGCGATGGTGCGGTCGTTGACGTGGGCGCCGGTGACCATGACGGCCAGGAGTAGGCCCATGGTGTCCACGACGATGTGGCGTTTACGGCCGTTGACGTTCTTCGCCACGTCGAACCCGCGGCTGGATCGGGGCACGGTGTCCGCGGCGCGCACCGACTGGGAATCGATCGCGCCGGCGGTGGGATGCGGGTGCCGTCCGGCGGCGGTGCGGCACTGCTCCCGCAGTCGGTCGTGCAGCCGCATCAACGTGTGATCGTCGCGCCATCGAGCGAACCACCAGTACACCGTTCCCGGTGGCGGGAACTCCCTCGGCAGGGCCCGCCACGGGCAACCGGTGCAGGTCACGTACAAGATCGCCGTGACGATCGCCCGGATCGGATGCGCCGGCGGCCGTCCCCGCCGGCCGGCCGGCGCCGGCGTGAGCAGCGGCGCGATCACCGCCCACTGCGCATCGGTCAGCTCACCGGGATACCGCCGCTGCGTCGCCCGTTCCCGTTCCCGCCGCACCCGCTGCGGCGGATAACGGCGGGGCGACGCGGACGGCGTGACAGTGATCGGGTACAACGTCATCAGAAGGCCCTCGGTATGCAGACGGTTGGCTCGACACCACCGGACCTACCGAGGGCCTTCCCTCACCTCAACCCGACACGCCGCCGCACCCCAATCTCAAACACTCACTAAGAGGGGCCCCCGCCTATGCGGAATGCGTTAAGCGGGGGCCCCTCCTTACACCTCAGACGTTGTGTGGGATGGCGTCCCAGCCCTCGACCTGCTGCGGCTTGCGGGTGCCCGGGCCGACGTAGGTGGCGGACGGGCGGACCAGCCGCTGGAGCTTCTTCTGCTCCAGGATGTGCGCGGACCAGCCGCCCATCCGGGCGCAGGTGAACATCGAGGTGAACATGTGCGCCGGCACCTCGGCGAAGTCGAGCACCACGGCCGACCAGAACTCGACGTTGGTGGCGAGCACGCGGTCCGGGCGGCGGGCCTGGAGTTCGGCCAGGGCGGCCTTCTCCAGCGCCTCGGCGACCTCGAAGCGCGGCGCGCCCAGCTCCTTGGCGGTGCGCCGGAGCACGCGGGCGCGGGGGTCCTCGGCCCGGTAGACCCGGTGGCCGAAGCCCATCAGCCGCTCGCCCCGGTCGAGCACGCCCTTGACGTAGCCCTCGGCGTCGCCGCTGCGCTCGACCGCCTCCAGCATGGTGAGCACCCGGGACGGGGCGCCGCCGTGCAGCGGGCCGGAGAGCGCGCCGATGCCGGAGGAGATGCAGGCCGCGGCGTCCGCGCCGGTGGAGGCGACGATCCGGGCGGTGAACGTGGAGGCGTTCAGGCCGTGCTCGGCGGCCGAGATGAAGTACGCGTCGACGGCCTTGACGTGCCGCGGGTCGGGCTCGCCCCGCCAGCGCTTCATGAACCGCTCGACGATGGTCTCCGCCTTGTCGATCTCCTTCTGCGGCACGGCCGGCAGGCCCAGCCCGCGAGCCGACTGGGCGACGAAGGAGAGCGCGGTCACCGACACCCGGGCCAGGTCCTCGCGGGCCTGCTCGTCGGAGATGTCCAGGAGCTGACTGAGGCCCCAGTAGGGGGCCAGCATGGCGACCGCGGACTGCACGTCGACGCGGATGTCGCCGGAGTGCACCGGCACCGGGAACGGCTCGGCCGGCGGCAGGCCCGGGCCGAACCGGCCGTCGACCAGCAGCGCCCAGACGTTGCCGAAGGAGACCTGGCCGATCAGATCCTCGATGTCCACGCCCCGGTAGCGCAGCGATCCGCCCGCACGGTCGGGTTCGGCGATCTGGGTCTCGAAGGCTACGACGCCCTCCAGGCCCGGCTTGAAATCGGACATGTCGTCTCCTGGCTTCCGGCTCGGTGCGCCCGGTGGGACCGATCCGGCCCCGCAGCTCAGGCGACCCTCAGGGATGTGGTTCGTGACATCTTGCCCGGTGAGTAACCACGTGCGCGACCCGCAGCCACTGTGCGCCACGCGACATCCCCGCCGGTGGACACCGGTGTGGGTGGGGGAAGACTGGGTGGCGGGGCCTGGCCAGCGTCGGGGGACGCGGGCGTGCCCGGGAGAGGAACGGCGAGAGTGACAGGCGACACACCCGCCCCGGGCGGCATGCGTAACGAGTACGCCGCGGACCTGGGCCTGACCGAATCGGACCTGGCCGCGGACTGGCACACCCAGTTCGCCCGCTGGTTCGCCGAGGCGGTGGCCCACCCGCTGCCCGAGCCGAACGCGATGGTGCTCGGCACCGCCGACGACCGGGGGCGGCCCAGCGGCCGCACCGTGCTGCTCAAGGGCTACGACGCGGAGGGCTTCGTCCTCTACACCAACCACCTGTCGCGCAAGGGCGCCGAGCTGACCGCCAACCCGTGGGCCAGCCTGGTCTTCCCGTGGTTCCCGATGCAGCGGCAGGTGACCGTCACCGGCCGGGTGAAACAGGTCACCCGGGCGGAGACCGAGGCATACTTCGCGGTCCGGCCGCGCGGGTCGCAGCTCGGCGCGTGGGCCAGCACCCAGTCGGCGGTGGTGCCGGGCCGGGCCGCGCTGGACGCGGAGTACCGGGCCGCGACGGAGCGCTTCGCCGGCGTCGAGCCGATCCCCGCGCCGCCGCACTGGGGCGGGTTCCGGGTCCGCCCGGAGACGGTGGAGTTCTGGCAGGGCCGGGCCGGTCGACTGCACGACCGGCTGCGGTTCCGGCTGGCGGACGGTGGCGGCTGGGTCGTCGAGCGGCTCGCGCCGTGACGCAGGTCGAGCAGGCCCGGTCGCGGGGACCGCGCCGCTGGGCGATCGACCTGCGCCCGCTGGGCGTGCCCGCGTACCGGCGGGTGTGGCTGGGCAACGCGGTGGCGATGTTCGGCTTCCAGTTCACCGCCGTGGCGGTGCCGGTGGAGATGTTCGACCTCACCGGCGGCTCGTTCTGGGTCGGGCTGCTCGGCGTCGCCGGGTTCGTGCCGCTGCTCGTCTTCGGGCTCTGGGGCGGCGCGGTCGCCGACGCCCGGGACCGGCGTCGGGTGCTGCTCGCGGCCGGCACGCTGCTCTGGGCGGCGACGCTCGGGCTGCTGGTGCAGTCGCTGGCCGGGGCGCGCAGCCCGGTGCTGCTCCTGCTGCTGGTGGGCGTGCAGGCGGTGGCGTTCGCGATCACCTCGCCGGCCCGCAGCGCGATCCTGCCCCGGCTGGTGCCGGCCGAGCTGGTGCCGGCGGCCACCACGCTGAACTACACCACGTTCACCGCCGCGGCCGTCTTCGGCCCGCTGGCCGCCGGGCTGATCTTCGCCACCTGGCGCGTCGACACCGCGCTGCCCGTCGCGTACGGGCTGGACGCGCTGCTGTTCACCGTCTCGCTCTGGGCCACGCTGCGACTGCCGGCGATGCCGCCCGAGCCGGACCCGGGCGGCGGCGTCCGCAAGGCCGGGCTGGGCAGCATCGTCGACGGCTTCCGCTACCTGGCCACCACGCCGGTGCTGCTGCTCTCCTTCGCCATCGACCTGATCGCGATGATCCTGGCCATGCCGCGGGCGCTCTTCCCGGAGCTGGCGCAGGAACGCTTCGGCGGCGGCGCGGCGGTCGGCTGGCTCTACAGCTCGATCGCCATCGGCGCGATGCTGGGCGGGCTCACCTCCGGCTGGATCGGCCGGGTCCGCCGGCAGGGGCTGGCGCTGGCCGTGGCGGTGGTCGGTTGGGGCGTGGCGATCGCGCTCGCCGGGCTGGCCGGCCGGCTCTGGCTGGCGGTGCTGCTGCTCGGCGTGGCGGGCGCGGCCGACCTGGTCAGCGCGACCCTGCGGCAGTCGATGCTGCTGGTCTACGCGCCGGACCGGATGCGCGGCCGGCTCCAGGGCGTGAACACGGTGGTGGTGGCCGGGGGGCCGCGCCTGGGCGACCTGCGGGCCGGCGCCACGGCCGCCGGCTTCGGCACCGGCGTCGCGATGGTCGGCGGTGGCATCGCCGCCGCCGTGCTGGCGACGCTGCTGGTGGTGGCGTTCCCCGCGCTGGTCCGTTATCGCGCCTCCGTCCCCTCCGGGGAGCGCCGCTGACGGTAGGGTCGCCGAATGGGGAAAGACGTGCGGGCACCCTCCGGGGCACAGTGGACCATCTCCGCCGACGGCCACGAGGCCGTCGTGGTGGAGGTCGGCGGCGGGCTGCGGGCCTACCGGCACGACGGGGTGGACTACCTCGACGGGTACGCCGAGGACGAGCTCAGCCCCGGCTCGGCCGGCCACGTGCTGGCGCCCTGGCCGAACCGGATCCGCGACGGTCAGTACACGTTCGCCGACCGCTCGCTCCAGCTCGACCTGACCGAGCCGGAGCGGCACAACGCCCTGCACGGCCTGGTCAACTGGGTCCGGTGGGAGCTGGTCGAGCAGTCGCCGGGGAGCGTGACGATCGGCTACGACCTGCCGCCCACCCCCGGCTACCCCTGGGCGCTGCGGCTGCGCAGCCGCTGGAGCGTCGGCGCGGACGGCCTGCGCGCCGAGCACGAGGTGACCAACCTGGCCGCCGAGCCGGCGCCGTTCGGCTTCTCCGTGCACCCCTACTTCCACCTGCCCAAGGTGGCGGTGGACGACCTGCTGCTGCGGGTGCCGGGGCGCAACCGGGTGCTGACGGACGGCCGGCTGCTGCCGGTGGCGGCGACCGACGTGACCGGCACCGAGTACGACTTCACCGCGCCCCGCCCGATCGGCGACCTGATGCTCGACCTGGCCTTCGGCGACGTGGCGCGGGACGCCGACGGCGGTTCGGCGGTGACGCTCGGCGCCCCGGACGCCGCGTCCGGGCTGCGGATCTGGGCCGACCGCGAGTTCGGCTGGTGGCAGGTGTTCACCGGGGACACGCTCGGCGGGGAGCGGCACCGCCGTTCGGTCGCGGTGGAGCCGATGACCTGCCCGCCGGACGCGTTCCGGTCCGGCAAGGACCTGATCACGCTCGACCCGGGGCAGACCTGGCGGGGCGCGTGGGGCGTCCGGCCAGAGGTCTGAGCGTGGAGTTCGCCGACGTGGTCCGGCGTCGCCGGATGGTCCGCAACTACGACCCCGACCGGCCGGTGCCGCCGGAGACCGTGGAACGGCTGCTGGAGCACGCGATCCGGGCCCCGTCGGCCGGGTTCGCGCAGGGCTGGGGCTTTCTGGTGCTGGAGGAGCCGGCCGACCGGGAACGGTTCTGGGCGGCCACCACGCCGGACGGCGGCGGCCGGGAACGCTGGCTGGCCGGGATGCGCCGGGCCCCGCTGATCGTGGTGCCGCACGCCAACCGCGACGCCTACCTGGACCGCTACGCCGAGCCGGACAAGGGCTGGGCGGACCGCGCCGAGGAGCGCTGGCCGGTGCCCTACTGGTACGTGGACACCGGCTTCGCCGCGCTGCTGATGCTGCTCACCGCCGTGGACGAGGGTCTCGGCGCCTGCTTCTTCGGGATCCCGCCGCAGCGGATCGGGGAATACCGGGACGCGTTCGGGGTGCCGCCGGAGCTGCATCCGATCGGTGCCCTCACCATCGGTTACCGCGCCGTCGACCACCGGTCACCGTCGCTGCGGCGGGGGCGGCGTCCGGTGGATGATGTGGTGCGGCGGGGGCGGTGGAGCTGAGCCGCTAGGCTGGCACCCACATCGTCAGCCGGGCCTGGGGGAGGAGAGCGCGCCGTGATCTTCAGGGCGGTCCGGGACGGGCGTCCCTACCCGGAGCACAACTACACGCTGAAGCAGTGGGCCGAGATCCCGCCGCGTCCGCTGCGGTTGGCCGAACTCATCACCACCAAGCGGGAACTGGCGCTGGACAAGCTCCTCGCGGAGGATTCCACCTTCTACGGCGACCTCTTCCCGCACGTGGTGCAGTGGAACGGTGGGCTCTACCTGGAGGACGGCCTGCACCGGGCGCTGCGCGCCGCCCTGCAGCAGCGCAACCAGATCCACGCCCGGGTGCTGGTCCTCGGCGAACAGGGCGAGTGACGCCCCCCTGAGTCTTCGTTAAGGTGACGCCATGACTCCTCTCGACCTGCTCGACCTCGACGCGTCGCTGAGCGAGGAGGAGCGCCAGATCCGCGCCGTCGTGCGCCAGCTCGTCACCGACCGGGTCCGTCCGCACGTCGCCGGGTGGTACGAGGACGGCGAGGTGCCGGCCCGCGACCTGGCCCGGGAGTTCGGCAAGCTGGGCCTGCTCGGCATGCACCTGACCGGCTACGGCTGCGCCGGGGCTTCCGCCGTCGCGTACGGGCTTGCCTGCCTGGAGCTGGAGGCCGGCGACTCCGGCGTCCGCTCGCTTGTCTCGGTGCAGGGCTCGCTGGCCATGTACGCGATCTGGCGCTTCGGCAGCGAGGAGCAGAAGCAGCGCTGGCTGCCGGCCATGGCGACCGGCGACGCGATCGGCTGTTTCGGGCTGACCGAGCCGGACCACGGCTCGGACCCGGCGTCGATGGCGACCCGGGCCCGCCGCGACGGGGACGACTGGATCCTCACCGGCGGCAAGATGTGGATCACCAACGCGCCGATCGCCGACGTCGCTGTCATCTGGGCCCGCACCGACTCCGGCGTGCGCGGTTTTGTGGTACCCATGGCAACCCCCGGGGTGGGCGCGCGAGAAATTCGTCGGAAGATGTCCCTCCGTGCCTCACTCACCGGCGAGATCGCGCTCGACGACGTGCGGCTGCCGGCGGACGCGCAGCTTCCCGGGGCGGCCGGGCTGAAGGCGCCGCTGAGCTGCCTGACCGAGGCCCGGCACGGCATCGTCTGGGGTGCCCTCGGCGCGGCCCGCGACTGCCTGGAGACCGCGCTGGAGTACGCGCGAACCCGCACCCAGTTCGGCCGGCCGCTGGCCGGCTTCCAGCTCACCCAGGCGAAGCTCGCCGACATGGCGGTGGAGTGGAACAAGGGGCTGCTGCTGGCGCTGCACCTGGGCCGCCTCGCCGACGCCGGGGCGCTGCGCCCCGAGCAGGTGAGCGTGGGCAAGCTGAACAACGTCCGGGAGGCGCTCGCCATCGCCCGGCAGTGCCGCACCATCCTCGGCGCGAACGGCGTCTCCGGTGACTATCCGGTGATGCGGCACGCCAACAACCTGGAGAGCGTGCTCACCTACGAGGGCACCTCGGAAATCCACCAGCTCGTCATCGGGCAGCGGCTGACCGGGCTCTCCGCATTCGCCTGACCTGCTCTTTCACTCGATCGTGGCGCTCAACGAGCGAGTGTCGCACGGTGCCCGTACCGTCATTGTCAGTCGATGTGTCGGACGAGGACGGTGAGGGCGATGGCCCGCGACGGTGACACCCAGCAGCCCACCAGGGAGTTCCCGGAATACCCGACCAGCGAGTCCCTGCACGACCGGGCGGAATACCAGCCCGACCCGCAGCCCGGCGTCCCCGCGCCGGGCGGCGGCGGTGGTCCCCGTGGTCTGCTCTGGGTGCTCGGCGCCGCCGCGCTCGCGGTGGTGGTGCTGCTCGGCGTGCAGGCGACCAACCTGCTGCCCGACTTCCGCAACCCGTTCGCCAAGGAGCAGACCGACCGCAGCCAGCCGCCGCTGCTCAAGTCGATCCGCGACCTGAGCCGCTACGTGGCGGCGGAGGGCAACTTCCAGGTGGTGGTCGACGTGCAGAAGGACCGACGCAACGTGCCCGACTTCCTGCTCAACGAGCGCACGCTCTTCGTGGGCGCGGGCCGGGTCGAGGCATACGTGGACTTCGCGAAGATCGGCGACGGGGCGGTGGTGGTCTCCGACGACGGCAAGTCCGTCGAGATCAAGCTGCCCGCGCCGCAGCTCGGCGAGACCGACCTGGACATGGACAAGAGCT
The DNA here is from genome assembly GCF_029626035.1 of Micromonospora sp. WMMD980. NCBI lineage: Bacteria > Bacillati > Actinomycetota > Actinomycetes > Micromonosporales > Micromonosporaceae > Micromonospora > Micromonospora sp. WMMD980. The sequence continues at coordinate 4,842,514 of NZ_JARUBE010000003.1, read as the reverse complement.
ACGTCTTCGCGGAGGAGCGGGGCCTGATCAACCGGCTCAACGACCTGGTGGCGGGCGACCCCAACCGGCAGCAGCAGATCTACAAGCTGGCCGAGGACCGGATCACCTCGGCCGCCCGGGACAGCGGGCTCACCGACCGCGCGCAGGAGAACACCCGCAAGATGCTGGAGGGTCTGCTGCGCTCCCTCGGCTACCAGAAGGTGACCGTCACCTACACGGCGCCCTGACCCGGCCCGACGCGCCCGCCCTCGGAGGGCGGGCGCGTCGTCGCGTGCGGGTCAGCGGGTGGCGAGGTAGCGGTCCTCGTTCGGCATCAGCACCCACAGGATCAGGTAGATGATCACCTGGGTGCCGGGCAGCAGCAGCGACAGCAGGAACAGCAGCCGGACCATGCCGGCCGACATGCCGAACCGCCGGGCGAGGCCGGCACAGACGCCGGCGAGCATGCGCCCCTCACGGGGCCGGACCAGTTTGCGACTCATCGTCGTCTCCCACTTCTGCGGCGATCCGCCGCGCTGATTCCACGGTAGGCAGGGGTGCGCGCCGCGCCCTCGGCCCCGAGGAGGATCGGCAACCAGGGCACCCGTAGGTGCTTACCCCGGAGCACCCGCACCGACGCGTCCACCGACATTCGCCGATACATCGACGAGCGATCCGCCCGCCGCCCGCCGTCCGTCGGACGCTCCGGTCTCCGTGACACCCGTCCTCGCGCCTCGCCCGTATCCGCCCCGCACCTGCTTCCACCAGCCCCTTACTTCCGCCCCGCTCAAGTTTCGACCCCGCTCGGCTCGGCTCGCCTCGCTTGGCATGGCTCTCGCTCGGCTCGGGGGTTCCGCCCCGTTGCCGCCCCTTCCGCCCTGCCCGCTTTGCGCCCGGGTCCTCGCGCCGGCCGCCGCGATCGGCTCGATCCCGTCGATCCAGGAGTCGTGGTGCCATGGTGTGTCGGCTCCAACTCCTTATCGGAGGTGCCACAACCCCAAGATCGACGCGGGTGGGGTGTGTGTCCCGATGCCGCATGTGGAGGCGGCGGGATCGGGTGAGTGGGGGTGTTTTTGGGATCCACGCTCCATTTATTGAGATAAGAGGAGATCTTGGAAGGAAAGTGCCCCTGGAGGGGCCGATTTCTACCAAGATCTTTTCGGGCCGTGGGCCGTGGGCCGTGGGCCGTGGGCCGTGGGCCGTGGGCCGTGGGCCGTGGGCCGGGCGTTGGGCGGTGAGCGGAGGCGTGGGCCGAGGAGCGGCGACGGGGCGGGTGCGAGGCGTGGGCGGTGGACGGTGGCGAGAGGGGGCTGGTGGGGGCAGGCGAGCGGGGGGCGTGGGGCGGGGTCGGGGCGGGTATTGAGCTGGGCGGGTAGGCTCGCCGGTCGGCGCCTCCACCCTTGGCGCCGGCCGTGCCGACCCCGGACAGAGGGCGCGGCATCGCACCGGCTCGGAACCGCACAACGGGGACGACGGCGAGGAAAGTGCAGCCATGATCAGTGTTTTCGACCTCTTCAGCGTCGGTATCGGGCCGTCCAGCTCGCACACCGTCGGGCCGATGCGGGCCGCCCGGACGTTCGTGGGTGGCCTGAAGGCCGACGGGCAGCTCGCCGACGTGGCCCGGGTGCAGGCGGAGCTGTTCGGCTCGCTCGGCGCCACCGGGCACGGCCACGGCAGCGACCGCGCGGTCCTGCTGGGCCTGGAGGGTGAGGCGCCGGAGACGGTCGACACGGACGCGGTCGGTGAGCGGATCGCCCGGATCCGGGCCGAGCGGCGGTTGAGCCTGTTCGGCAGCCAGGAGGTCGACTTCGACCCGGACCGGGACCTGGTGCTGCACCGTCGACGCTCGTTGCCGTACCACCCGAACGGGATGACGTTCGCGGCCTTCGACGCGACCGGGAACGAGGTGCGGTCCCGCACCTACTACTCGGTCGGTGGCGGGTTCGTGGTGGACGAGGCGGCGGCCGGGGCGGACCGGATCAAGCCGGACAGCACCCGGGTGCGGTACCCGTTCCTCACCGGCGCGGACCTGCTGCGGGTCACCCAGGAGACCGGGCTGTCGATCAGCGAGGTGATGCTCGCCAACGAGCTGTCCTGGCGCAGCGAGGCGGACGTGCGCGCGGGGTTGCTGCACATCTGGCGGGTGATGCGGGAGTGCGTGGCGAACGGCTGCTCCCGCGACGGCGTACTCCCGGGTGGGTTGAAGGTCCGCCGCCGCGCGGCCGAGCTGCGGCGCGGCCTGGAGGCGGAGCACGGCGCGGACGACCCGCTGCGCGCGATGGACTGGGTGACGCTGTTCGCGCTCGCGGTCAACGAGGAGAACGCGGCCGGCGGTCGGGTGGTCACCGCGCCGACCAACGGCGCCGCCGGGATCATCCCGGCCGTGCTGCACTACTACACGCGGTTCGTGCCGGGCGCCTCCGACGACGGGGTGGTCCGGTTCCTGCTGGCCGCCGGCGCGATCGGGGTGCTGTTCAAGGAGAACGCCTCGATCTCCGGGGCCGAGGTCGGCTGCCAGGGCGAGGTCGGTTCGGCGTGCTCGATGGCGGCGGCCGGGCTGGCCGAGGCGCTGGGTGGCACGCCGGAGCAGGTGGAGAACGCCGCCGAGATCGGCATGGAGCACAACCTGGGGCTCACCTGCGACCCGGTGGGCGGGCTGGTGCAGATCCCGTGCATCGAGCGCAACGCGGTGGCGAGCATCAAGGCGATCACGGCGGCCCGGTTGGCGTTGCGCGGTGACGGGGTGCACCACGTGTCGCTCGACAAGGTCATCAAGACCATGCGGGAGACCGGCGCGGACATGAAGGTCAAGTACAAGGAGACGGCGCGGGGCGGGCTCGCGGTCAACGTCATCGAGTGCTGACCCCGTTGGGGTGACCTCCCGCTGACGACCGCCGCGCCGGCGGGGAGGAAGGCGACGATGGTGCGGTGACGTCCGGCGTCGCGGCGCTCTGGTCGGCCCGCACCTCGCTGCGCATCCTCATCCGGCGGGATCTCGCGGTGAAGTACCAGCAGTCGGTGCTGGGCTACCTCTGGTCGCTCATCGAACCCCTGGGCATGGGCCTGATCTACTGGTTCGTCTTCGGGGTGCTCTATTCCGGGGCGACCCGGCGGCATCTGGGCGAGGCGGCCGGCTCGTACCCGCTGTTCCTGATCACCGGGATCTTCGCCTGGATGTGGGCCAGTTCGGCGTTGACCGAGGCGGCCGGCGCGCTCACCGGGCAGGCCCGGCTGATCACCACGATGAACCTGCCCCGGCCGATCTTCCCGATCGGCCGGGTCGCCGGCCGTTTCGCCGAGTATCTGGCCGGGCTGCCGATCCTGGCCGCCATCGCGGCGATCTACGCGGCCCAGGGGAAGATCCACCCGGGCTGGAGCCTGCTCGCCCTGCCGCTGGCCGTGGCCGTGCAGTTCGTGCTGCTGGTGGGCCTCGCGCTGCTGCTGTCGGCGGGCAACGTGCTGATGCGCGACATCGAACGGATCATGCGGCTGGCGATCCGGCTGTTGTTCTACGCCACCCCGATCATCTACCCGTTCAACCTGGTCCGGGACTCCGGAATGCCGGGCTGGCTCACAGTCGGCTACGAGTTGAACCCGCTGGTCGGGATCTTCCAACTGCACCACTCCGTCTGGTATCCGGACGAGTTCCCGGACGCCCGGCTGCTCACCATCACCGTGGTGGGCAGCCTGCTGGTGCTGGCGCTCGGCTGGTGGGCGTTCCGCCGCCTGGAACCGGCCGTGCTGAAGGAACTCTGAGTGGCGCCGATCATCGAGGCGGACGGGCTGGGCATCCGGTTCGTCCGGAACCGGCGTCGCCAGTTGCGGCTGCGGGAGCTGATCGTGCACCGGGGCGCCCGCGACCCGGACGCCGGGCGGTTCTGGCCGCTGCGGGACCTGTCGTTCCGGATCGAGCCGGGCGAGACGGTGGGGGTGGTGGGGCGCAACGGCACCGGCAAGAGCACGCTGCTGCGGCTGATCGCCGGCGTGCTCATCCCGGACGAGGGCGCGATCCGGGTGCACGGCCGGGTGGCGCCGCTGCTGGAGTTGTCCGCCGGATTCTCCGGGGACCTGACCGGCCGGGAGAACCTCTACCTGGTCGGCGGGCTGCACGGGCTCTCCTCCGACTACCTGCGCCGGCACTTCGACGAGATCGTCTCGTTCGCCGGCGAGCAGGTGGAACGCGCCATCGACACGTCGGTGCGGCACTACTCGTCGGGGATGAAGGTGCGCCTGGGGTTCGCGGTGATCGCGCACCTGCCGCACCCGGTGCTGTTGGTGGACGAGGTGACCGCGGTCGGGGACGCGGAGTTCCGCGCGAAGTGCTATGCGACCATCGAGCGACTTCTCGCGGAAGGGCGCACGCTGGTGCTGGTGTCACACAACGACAAGGACCTCACCCGGTTCTGTCGTCGGGGGCTCTACCTCGACGCCGGACGGTTGACGGTCGACGGGACGATCGACGAGGCACTGCGGGCCTACGCCGACGCGGCGCAGCGGTGACGCTCGCGATCGTGCTCGCCGCCGGGCCGGCGGCGGGCCGGCTCACCGAGCCGTCGAGCCCGCCGGCCGAGCCGGCTCCGGGTCGACCCGACGGGGAACCGCCCACCGAACGCCTGGCCGCGCAGTGGCGTCGGGCCGGGGCGGACGACGTGCGTGTCGCCGCCGACCTGGCCGAGCTGGCCGACCTGGTGGCCGGCGCGACCGGTCCGGTGCTGGTCGGCGGCGTCGACCTGGTGGCGCACACGGCCGTACTCCGGCATCTCGCGACCAGCCCGGTGGGGCCGACGGTGGCGCTGGTGCTCACCGATCCGCCGGCCGCCGGGCAGGCGACGGTGCGGGAGGAACGCGGCCAGGTGGTCGCGGTCGGCGACGACGCGGACGCGACCGGCGTGTTCGGCGGCGCGCTGCGGGTCGGCGCGGCCGACCTGCCGGCGCTCGTCGACGCCGCCCGCGCGGCGGCCGGACCGGCGTCGGTCGCCACCGCGTCGGTCGAGGCGGCGGAGTTCGGCGCCGCGGCGACCGGGCCGGCGACCGGCGGGCCGCTGGGCGCGGTGGACCGGCTGGTGGCCGAACTCGCCGCCCGGGGGTCGCTGATCTTCGCCCATCGGGTACGCCTCCTGGTTGCGCACCGGGTCGGTGACGCGGCCGGGCGGGCCGCCGCCGAGGCGGCGGTGGCGGCGGTCGACGAGGACCGGGCCGAGCTGAAGCTGTCGGTGAAGGAGCGGGACGACTTCTTCACCACGTTCTTCGTCAGCACCTGGTCCCCGTACGTCGCGAAGGCCGCCGCCCGGATCGGGTTGGGCCCGAGCGGGGTGACGCTGTTCTCGGTGCTGTTCGCGGTGGCGGCGGCGGTGCTGTTCGGCGTCGGTGGCCGGCCCGCGCTGGTGGCCGGCGCGGTGCTGCTCTACCTGGGGTTCGTGCTCGACTGCGTGGACGGGCAGGTGGCCCGCTACACCCGGCACTTCAGCGCCTGGGGCGGCTGGCTGGACACGATGGCGGACCGGTTCAAGGAGTACGTCGTCTACGCCGGGCTCGGCTTCGGGGCGACGCACGCCGGGTTCCGCTACGGGTGGGCGCTGGCGCTGGCCGCGATGACGTTGCAGACCGTGCGGCACATGACCGACACCTGGTACGGCGCGCTGCACGACGAGGCCGCGCGCCGGCCGAAGGTGGTGACCGGCGACGTGGGCGGGCTGGGCGGCAAGCTGAACGCCGCGTCGACGCGGGTGCAGGCGGACACCGGCTCGGTGTCGTACTGGCTGAAGCGGACCGTGGTGTTCCCGATCGGTGAGCGGTGGGCGTTGATCGCGGTGGCCGCCGCGCTGTTCGGGCCGCTGGTGGCGCTCTGCGCGGTGCTGGTCTGGGGCACGTCGGCGTTCGCGTACACCGGGGCGTTGCGGACGCTGCGGGCGCGCTGGATGCGGGTGCCGGTGCTGACCACTGTCGATGCCGACCTGCACCGCGACGACGGCCTGCTGACCGGGACGCTGCCGACGACCCGCCGGCCGCTGGTGACGGCGTTGGTGGGCGCGTTCGCGGCGGCGGCGCTGTTGGTCTGGGCGCTGTGGGCGGTGCACGACGGGCGCGACCTGCCCGGCTGGGGCGTGATCGTCGCGATGGTGCTGCTGCTGGGCGCGGCGCAGGGTTCCCGGGCGCCGCACGCCGGGGCGTTGGACTGGCTGGTGCCGGCCGCGTTGCGGGCCGCCGAGTATCTGTTCGCGATCGCGGTCGGGGTGGCCGGGCGGGCGCCGGCCTGGCTGATCTTCGCCTACGTCCTGGTGCTGACGCTGCACCACTACGACCTGACCGCGCGGCTGGAGAAGCGGCAGGCGGTCCCGCCGCTGCACGCCGCCACGCTGGGCTGGGAGGGGCGCTCGCTGCTGCTGGCAGCAGCGGCAACTGCCGGAGTTGTGAGCTTCGCTCTGACTACAATGACAGCGTACCTTTTTGTGGTTTTCGTCGCGAGCGTGGTCCTCGCCTGGGTGGTCCTGCCGGCCCGCGCCCGTGGGGGTGCCACCTCGCCGGGCTGACGGAGGGCGGGCCGGGATGACGCTGATCAGTTTCGTCGTGCCGGCCTACCGGGTGCAGGGCTACCTGCGGGAATGCCTCGACTCGATCCTCGACCAGCCGTTCGCCGACGTCGAGGTGATCGGGGTGGACGACGCCTCACCGGACGACAGCGGCGAGATCCTGGCCGAGTACGCGGCCCGCGACCCCCGGGTGCGCCCGGTCCGGCTCGCCGAGAACGTCGGGCTCGGTCCGGCCCGCAACATCGGGCTGGACCGGGCCGTCGGCGAGTACGTGTGGTTCGTCGACGGGGACGACTGGCTGGTGTCCGGCTGCCTGCCGCACGTCGCCGACCGGCTCCGGGACACCCGCCCGGACGTGCTGATCGTGGACCACGTGCGGGCGCACTGGAACAACGTCGGCACCCGCAGCGCCATGCGCGACGTGTTCCCCGAGCCGCCCGGCCCGGAGACGTTCGCGCTGCGGGACCGGCCGGAGACGCTGAAGCTGCTGCACACCGCCTGGAACCGGCTGATCCGCCGGGAGTTCCTCGCCGAGCACGGGCTCCGCTTCGCGCCCGGCTGGTACGAGGACGTCTCGTTCAGCTATCCGGCGCTGATGGCGGCCGACCGGATCGGCGTGCTGGACCGGGTCTGCCTCAACTACCGGCAGCGCCGCACCGGGGCGATCACCCGGACCCGGGGCGACCGGCACTTCGAGGTCTTCGCCCAGTGGCACCGGGTGTTCCGGCTGATGGACCGGTGGGGCGCGGACGGGCTGCGGCCGGCGGTCTTCGAGCGGATGATCTGGCACTACCTGACCGTGCTCGGCAACGGCGAGCGGATCGCGCCGGAGCTGCGGGCGCCGTTCTTCGCCCAGATGCACGCCGACTACGTCCACTTCCTGCCGCCCGGCGGCTATCCGGTCCCGCCCGGCGCGGAGGGGGTGAAGCACCGGCTGGTGGCGGCCGGCCGGTGGCGGACGTTCAGCGCGTTGCGCGAGGTCCACCAGGTGCGCGACGCCGCGCGGGGGACGGCCGGCCGGGCCCGGCGGCGGGTGGCGCCGGTGGTGCGCCGGACCGCCCGGCGGGCCCGGGACACCGCGTTGCGCGAGTACTACCGGGCCGAGTTGCGTCGCCCGATCGACCCGACGCTGGCGGTCTACGCGGCCTACTGGTACCGGGGCTACTCCTGCAACCCGGCGGCGATCTACGAGGCCGCCCGGCGGCTCGCCCCGCAGGTGCGCGGCGTCTGGATCGTCCGCCGCGACCGGGTGGGCACGCTGCCGCCGGGCGTGGAGTACGTCGTCGCCGGCACCCGCGAGTACCACCGGGTGCTGGCCCGGGCGCACTGGCTGGTCAACAACGTGAACTTCCCGGACTTCGTGCGCAAGCGCCCCGGCTCGGTGCACGTGCAGACCCACCACGGCACGCCGGTGAAGGTGATGGGGCTGGACCAGCAGCGCTACCCGGGGGGCGCGATGGGGATGAACTTCGCCGGCCTGCTGCGCCGGGTGGACCGCTGGGACTACAGCATCACCTCGAACAGCTTCTCCACCCAGATGTGGGAGCGGGCGTACCCGGCCGACCACGTCACGCTGGAGGTCGGCTATCCGCGCAACGACCGGCTGGCCCGGGCCACCGCCGACGAGGGCCGCCAGGTCCGCGCCGCGCTGGGCATCGGGCCCGACGAGTACGTGGTGCTCTACGCGCCGACCCACCGGGAGCACCTGCCCGGCTGGCGACCCCCGTTCGACCCGGACCGGATGCGCGACGTGCTGGGCCCGGCCGGGCGGCTGCTGATGCGCAGCCACTACTTCCACGACCGGGACCGCCGACCGCGCGGGCCGGCGGCGGGCGGCGTGCTCGACGTCAGCGCGTACGAGCGGGTGGAGGATCTCTACCTGGCCGCGGACGTGCTGGTCACCGACTATTCGTCGGCGATGTTCGACTATGCGGTGCTGGACCGGCCGATCGTCGTCTACGCGCCGGACTGGGACGCCTACCGGGTGGCGCGGGGCGTCTACTTCGACCTGCTGGCGGAGCCGCCGGGGGCGGTTGCGGTCGACTTCCCGGGGCTGCTGGACCTGTTCCGCTCCGGCGCGGTCGCCGGCGAGGCGGCAGGTCGGGCGCGCGCCGCGTTCCGGGCGCGGTTCTGCGCGCTCGACGACGGGTACGCCGCCGAGCGGGTGGTGCGCCGGGTGTTCCTCGGCGAAAACCCCTGAAAGGGGTTACTGGTTGGTCACTTAACCGTGGTGCCCGGCGAATACCGCTTAATAGGACTGTCACGAGCCGAACATGGCACGTTTACCCGATGTGCGAATCCAATGATCCTGGTCACAGTCATTCCCGAGTTCGGGCAAGCGACTGGGGAGGTGACGGTGACCACCGTCGCGCTCAAGGATGTCACCAAGGTGTTCCAGGACGGAACCATCGCGGTCGACACCATAAATCTGGACGTCAACGACGGCGAGTTCATGGTGCTGCTGGGGCCGTCGGGCTGCGGCAAATCCACCGTGCTGCGGATGGTGGCCGGGCTGGAGGATCCGACCTCCGGCGCGGTCATGCTCGGCGGTGAGCTGGCCAACGACCTGCCGCCGCGGGACCGGAAGATCGCCATGGTCTTCCAGGATTTCGCGCTCTATCCGCACATGACCGTCGGCGACAACATCGGCTTCCCGCTGCGGCTCTCCGGCATCGAGTCCGGGCCGCGCGGCGAGCGGATCCAGGACGTGGCCGGCGCGCTGGGCATCGGGGACGTGCTGGCGCGCAAGCCGAGCCAGCTCTCCGGCGGTCAGCGGCAGCGGGTGGCCATGGGCCGGGCGATAGTCCGCCGGCCCGGCCTGTTCCTGATGGACGAGCCGCTCTCCAACCTGGACAGCGGGCTGCGCGCCGAGCTGCGGGCGGAGATCTCCGCGCTCACCCGGGAGCTGGGCGTCACCACCATCTACGTCACCCACGACCAGGCCGAGGCGCTCACCATGGCCGACCGGGTGGCCATCATGCGCAAGGGCGTGCTCCAGGACGTGGGCACCCCCACCCAGGTGTACGGGCGACCGGCGACGCTCTACGTCGCCGCGTTCCTGGGCAGCCCCCGGATGAACCTGCTGGAGGCGTCGGTCTACGTCCACCTCGACCGCTACGTCGCGCTGAACCTCGGTGAGCAGGCGCTCTATCTGCCCTGGGACGACATCCGCAGCCGCGCGGTGGCGCACTACCACGGCGAGCGGATCGTGGTCGGGCTGCGCGCCGAGGCGCTCACCCCGGTCGCCCCGGACACCGCCGGTGACGTGCTGCACGGTCGGATCCGCTATCTGGAGCACCACGGCCACGAGTCGCTGGCCTTCCTCGACATCGGCGCCACCGCGATCGTGGTCGACGAGATGGGCACCCCGGTCGAGCGGACCGCCCCCGGCCAGCGCAGCCTGCGCCGCTTCGGCCAGGTGGTGCAGCGGCTCACCGGCCGGTCCGGCTCGCCCGACGCCGCCGCCGCGCCGTCGTCCAACGGCAACGGGGGAGGTGGCAACCGCACCAGCGTGCTGCCCGACCCGGGCCGGCACCACCGCCGCCCGGCCGAGCTGGCGGTGCGGCTGGCGCCCTACCCGCAGGTGTCGGCCGGGCACCCGCTGGCGGTGCAGGTGCGGATGGACGCGCTGCATTTCTTCGACGAGCGCGGCGACCGCATCGACGTCGGCTGGAGATGAAAGGAGGGGCCCCCTGTTAACGCATTCCGCATAGGCGGGGGCCCCTGTTAACGCTCGTCGGGCGGTGACGCGACCGGTGGCCGGCGGTACGGCCCCCAGGCGACGAAGCGGGTGAACATGTCGGTGGGCGACGGAGCGCCGGCCGGGTTCAGGCGGTAGAGGTCCCGCGTCGCCTCGTAGAGCAGCCCGCACAGGTAGATGGAGAGGCTGACCGGGTTGTCCTCGTACTCGGCGCGGAGCAGCAGGCGGGCGCTCGGGCAGGGCCACCGCTGGCCGCACGCCCGGCAGCACCACATCGGACGCAGCGGCGTGTGCGGCGCGGCGTGACCGGGGTACGGCCGCGGGCGGTTCGCCGCCGGCCCGTCCGGCGGTTGGCTTCTCACGGGTGCTCCTGTCGTTGGCGGGTAACGGACGAATTCGGCTTCACTGCGTGACAGTGTCGTCACGGCGTGGCTAGGGTCGGAAGGTGTTCCGCCCCCACCGTCCGGGCCGTCCGACCGGCCGACTTCCGTGTGCAGCCGTGTGCAGAGGTGTGCAGATGATCCGTGTGCCGTTGTGGGAACTCTTCGCCGGTGAGCTGCGGCGACTTCGCACCGAGGCCGGGCTGACCCAGGAGGCGCTGGCCGAGCGGGTGAGCTATTCGGCCTCGCTGGTGGCGGCCGTCGAGCAGTGCCGCCGCGCGCCGCGCGCCGAGTTCACCGAGCGCTGTGACGAGGTGCTCGACGGCGGCGGCCTGCTGGTCCGCATCCGGGACGCGCTGGTGCAGGAGGCGCTGATGCCGTGGTTCCGCGAGTGGGTGGGCATCGAGCAGGAGGCAGCCGCGCTGCGAAGCTTCGAGCCATTGGTGGTCCCCGGCCTGATGCAGACCGAGGAGTACGTCCGCGCACTGCACGAGGGCGCGAGCCCGCTCGTCGGCGAGGCGCTGGAACAGCAGGTGGGTGCCCGACTCGCCCGGCAGGCGGTGCTGGACCGGCCGGCGCCGCCGCAGTTCGTGGCGGTGCTCGACCACTCGGTGCTGACCCGTCCGGTCGGCGGGCCGAAGGTGATGCGCGAGCAGTTGGCGCACCTGGTCGAGATGGGGCGGCGGCCTCGGGTGCACCTGCATCTGGTGCCGGAAACGGTCGGTGCCTATCCGGGGCTCAACGGCGCGTTCGTGCTCGCCACCCCGGCGGACGGGGATGACGTCGGCTATCTGGATAACCAGTTGCACGGTTCCATCGTGGAGCGGACGGTGGACATAAACTCGCTGCGGCAGACCTGGGAGTCGGTCCGCGCGGAGGCGATGCCGCACGGGGCGACCCTGGCGGCGATCTCGGAGGCGGCGAAACGATGGAGCTGACCGGCGCGACCTGGCGTAAGAGCACCCGCAGCAGCGGCAACTCCGGTAACTGCGTCGAGGTGGCGGACAACCTGCCCGGCGTGGTCGGGGTCCGCGACAGCAAGGACCGGCGGGGGCCGGCGCTGGCGTTCACGCCGGCGAGTTGGGCGGCGTTCGTCGCGTACACCAAGCGGGTTTGACATGTGTGTCGCCGTCATCGCTGTGATGATCGGGGTCAGCGAGGGACGAGGCGGCTTCCGCCCGGCGCGCCGCTTCGCACCAGCGCGTATCCGCGCCTGGGGATGACCCGGCCGGGCCGCGGTGTCGGCCTCACCCGGCGTCGGCGGTCGACTGTTCCGGCGAGAACGGCGGCTCCTCACCCGGCCTGCACCGACCGTCCTCGGCGAATCGCATGATCCACAGCTCCCGCCACTCCTGGTCGGCTCAACCCGTGCTCAGGTGCTCGTGGCACCGGTCGCCGGTGGTGTCCGGCAGGAGGACGCACCCGCACACGTGGCAGGTTCCCCAGCGGCCGTACCAGGACCCGGTACGGCGGAATCGGGCGAGGGCGGCCCCGCCAGGCGGCCAGGTCGACCTTGTCAGTCTCGCCGTCGACCTCCGGGCACCCGGGCTCACTGCCGGCCAGGAAACCGGCGACGAAATAGCGGGCCTCCTCCGACATCGCCCCCATCCCGGCGCGTGAGACGTTGTAGCCCACGCCGGTGTGGGGACACCACGCGGCCATCCGACCGACGAAGGTGTGGCCGTTCCCGACGAGGAAATCGCGCCCGCCGCAGTTGGCGTCGAACCACAGCCGCTCGTCGACCGCGGGCTCGTCGAGCGGTGCCCGCTCCCAACGCAGCGGCAGGCTCACCTTCGCCACGACGCACGAGGGAACCTCCGCGTCGACGGTGGACGGCCACCAGGCGACGAGATTGGCCCCCCGCTCGTGGGCGAACGCGATCGCCTCGTCTCGGGGCGTCAGCGCCAGGCCCGAACCGCTGTCGAGGTAGACCTCGGCAGCCTCGATCCCCTCGTCGAAGCGAGACTCGGCAAGCGACCACATCCTGTCCGGCATGGACGTCGATTCTAAGTGCCTTGTGGGTTCACCCCGCCGGCTCGGTGACCTGCTGAGGAGCATCTATCATCGTCCGAGCGCGTTCTTCCGGGTCGTCGGCTCGCCCGGGCGGGTACCGGTGGCCGCCCGGCCGCCAGCGCGGCGGCCGTGATGTCCCACCTGTGGTGACCGGTTCCCCCGAGGAGTTCCGATGTTCGACCCGACTCCTGGTGTCGATCCGGAGCGGGCCGCGCGGCTCACCGCACTGGTCCGGGAATGCCTGCCGCTGTGGGACCAGGACGACGGCAGGGAGGTCGTCCAGCGGCTACTGCGGGACCGGGACGTCGGCGTCTTCGACGCGATCCTGATCACGCGGGAACTGCTGGGCGCCCGCGCGGGCGATCTCGGTGAGGCCAAGGCGATCGTGCTCAGCAGCCCCGCCCGTGATGATGTCCGGCGATCACACCAGCAGCTCGTGGACACCCTCGAACGCGCGCAGGACGTCGCCGAAGCCGTACAGGTCGTCATCGGTGCCGACCGGACGACAGTCATCGCCGTCGACGGCCCGAGCGCATCGGGCAAGACGACGCTGGCGGAGACCGTCGCGGAACTGCTCGACGGCGCGACGATCGTCCACGGCGACGACTTCTGTCGACCCATGCCCGACCACGAACGTGCCCAACTCGACCCGCAGCAGGGCTACCAGCGGCACTTCGACTGGCAGCGGCTCCGCGACCAGGTCCTGGTGCCGCTGCGCGCCGATCGGACGGCGCGCTACCAGAGCTACGACTGGAACACCGGGCGACTCGCCGGCTGGACGGAGGTCACCCCAGGAGCCCCGGTCATCGTGGAGGGCGTCTACTCCGCCCGGCCGGAGCTGAGCCCTTACTACCACCTCACCGTCTATGTCGACACGCCGCGTGAGATCTGCCTGCGCCGGATGCGGGCGCGTGGCGAGCACAGCGAAGAGTGGATCACGCGGTGGCGTGCCGCCGAGGACTTCTATCTCCGGACGACCTGGCCCCAGTCCCGGGCCCGGCTCCTCGTGCGCGGCCACTGACGCAGACGTGTGTCGGGATCACGTCCGGCGTAGCTCGCGGAGCACGCCGTGCCGGCGCAGCGCCCAGGCGAGACGCCGGGCGCTCGGATGCCGCACGAACAGCACCGCCGCGCGACGGATCAGGCCGAACCGGTTCTCGCTCAACTGGTCGTCGACCGCCCGCCAGATCAACTCGCGCACGTCGGCGCTGTCGAGCGTCCTCCGCACCTCACGGCGTACCTCCGGGTCCTCGGTCGCCGAGGTGATCGCGGCGGCCCGGCCCGGGCGGTCCGCGAGTGGCTCCACCGCCGCCGCGACGAGTGGCCGGCGGACCGCGTCCCGCTCCAGCAGCAGCAACACGGCTTCCCGGATCTCCACCGTGTCCAGGCCGGACCGCAGCAGGCCCAGCAGGCTGCGCTCGACCTCGCGCTCGTGATCCGGGTCGGCCAGCGTGGCCAGAAGCACCGTTATCTCGTCGAGGTCGATGAGGTGTCGCAGCCCGTCGCGGAACTCCGGCGACTCCCACGCAACCCGCAGACCGGTGACGAGATTGCGGTTCATGGGCCGTCCGCTACCCGGAGGCGAGGGCCGGCGAAACGCCCGGCCGCTTGCCCAGGAAGTTACCGGCGAGTAGCGTTCGGGCATGTCCATCGACTCTCGGCAGGTGGCGGCCGGTCTCCTCGAAGCGGTGCCGTTCGCCCGTACCCTCGGCATCGAGATCCTCGAGGTCGCGCCCGAGGCCGCCGGCGGCGTCCGGGCCGTGGTCCGGCTCCCCGACGACCCGGCGCACCACAACCACGTCGGCGGCCCGCACGCCGGCGCCATGTTCACGCTCGGCGAGACCGCCTCCGGCGCGGTGGTGCTCGCCGCGTTCGGGCAGGTGCTCGACCGGGCCGTACCGCTGGCCGTGACCGCGACCATCGGCTACCGCAAGGTGGCGATGGGGCCGGTGCTGGCCACCGCGCGGCTCGGCCGTCCGCCGGCCGACGTGCTGGCCGAGCTGGACGCCGGGCAGCGGCCCGAGTTCGGCGTCGAGGTGGAGATCGGCACCGAGGACGGCGTCGTCACCTCGACACTCACCGTCACCTGGACGCTGCGCCCGAACCGCTGACATCCGAATCGGGTTTGCCCGGTGACCCGCCTGGATAGATTCAGGCAATGCTGGGCCTACCCGCGCACGTGACCGCGTGTCTCTTCGATCTGGACGGCGTCCTGACGCAGACCGCCAAGGTGCACAACGCCGCCTGGGCCGAAACGTTCGACGCGTTCCTCCGGCACCGGTCGGCCGAGACCGGCGAGCCGTTCCGCCCGTTCGACCCCGGACCGGACTACAACCGGTACGTGGACGGAAAACCACGCGCCGACGGGGTGCGCTCGTTCCTCGCCTCGCGCGGCATCACGCTGCCCGAGGGCACCCCCGACGACCCGCCGGACGCGGACACCGTCAACGGCGTCGGCAACCGCAAGAACGTCGTCCTGCTCCAGCGGATCGCGCACGACGGCGTCGAGGTCTACGACGGCTCGGTGCGCTACCTGGAGGCGGCGACCCGGGCCGGGCTGCGCCGGGCGGTGGTCTCCGCCAGCGCCAACTGCGAGGCCGTGGTGCGCGCCGCCGGGCTGGACCGCTGGTTGGAGGCGCGGGTCGACGGCGTGGTCGCCCGCCACCGCAAGCTCCAGGGCAAACCACACCCGGACACGTTCCTGGAGGGTGCCCGGGTGCTCGGCGTCGACCCGGCGAACGCCGCCGTCTTCGAGGACGCGCTCGCCGGGGTGGCCGCCGGGAAGGCCGGCGGCTTCGGCTACGTGATCGGCGTCGACCGGGTCGGCCAGGCCGACGAGCTGCGCGCGCACGGCGCCGACGTGGTGGTCACCGATCTCGCCGAGCTGCTCACCACGGAGCCCGCCGCATGATCCGGGAACGGTCCTACCCGGTCGAGCCCTGGCACGTCCGCGAGGTGCGGCTCGACATGGACGTGCTGGCCCAGTCCGAGTCGGTCTTCGCGCTGTCCAACGGTCACATCGGGCTGCGTGGCAACCTCGACGAGGGTGAGCCGCACGGCCTGCCCGGCACCTACCTGAACTCGTTCTACGAGCTGCGCCCGCTGCCCTACGCGGAGGCCGGCTTCGGCTTCCCCGAGTCCGGGCAGACCATCGTCAACGTCACCAACGGCAAGCTGATCCGGCTGCTCGTCGACGACGAACCGCTCGACGTCCGCTACGGCGAGCTGCTCGACCACGAACGGGTCCTCGACCTGCGGGCCGGCACGCTTCAGCGGGAGGTGCACTGGCGTTCCCCGGCCGGCCGCGAGGTCAAGGTGCGCAGCACCCGGCTGGTGTCGTTCACCCACCGCTCGGTCGCGATGATCAACTATGAGGTGGAGGCGGTCGACGGACCCCTACGGCTGATCCTCCAGTCCGAGCTGGTGGCGAACGAGTCGCTGCCCCCGCAGAGCCGCGACCCCCGGGTCGCCGCCGTCCTCGAGTCGCCGTTGCAGGCCGAGGAGGAGCTGACCACCGACGACGGCGGCCTGCTCATCCACCGCACGAAGGTCAGCGGCCTGCGGGTCGCCGCCGCGATGGGCCACGACGTGCACGGCCCGGAACACACCACCATCGAGTCCGAGGGCTTCCAGGACTGGGTCCGCACCACCATCGGCTGCGTGCTCAAGCCCGGCGAGAAGCTGCGCGTGGTCAAGTTCCTGACGTACGGCTGGTCCAGCCGCCGGTCGCTGCCGGCGCTGCGCGACCAGGTCGGCGCCGCGTTGTCCTCCGCCCGCCTGGACGGCTGGGACGGGATGCGCCGCGCGCAACGCGAATACCTGGACACCTTCTGGGACGCCGCCGACGTGCGCGTCGAGGGCGACCCGGAGGTGCAGCAGGCGGTCCGGTTCGGGCTGTACCACGTGCTCCAGGCCGGCGCCCGCGCGGAACGGCGGCCCATCTCCGCCAAGGGCCTCTCCGGCCCCGGGTACGACGGGCACGCGTTCTGGGACACCGAGATGTTCGTGCTGCCGGTGCTGACCTACACCCAGCCCGGCGCGGTGCGCGACGCGTTGCAGTGGCGCTACGACACGATGGCCCAGGCGCAGGAACGGGCCCGCACCCTGAACCTGGAGGGCGCCGCGTTCCCGTGGCGCACCATCGAAGGACCCGAGTCGTCGGCCTACTGGCCGGCCGGCACCGCCGCGTTCCACATCGCCGCCGACGTCGCCGACGCCCTGCGCCGCTACGTGCTGGTCACCGGCGACGAGGCGCTGGAGCGGGAGATCGGGCTGGAACTGCTGGTCGAGACCGCCCGGCTGTGGCGCTCGCTCGGCCACCACGACCGCGCCGGCCGGTTCCACATCGACGGGGTGACCGGGCCGGACGAATACACCGCGGTGAAGAACGACAACGTCTACACCAACCTGATGGCGCAGCGGAACCTGTTCACCGCCGCCGACTGCGCGATGCGCTACCGCGACCAGGCGCTCCAACTCGGCGTCACCGAGGAGGAGGCCGCCGCCTGGCGGGACGCCGCACAGGACATGCACGTCCCGTACGACTCCGAGATCGACGTGCACGAGCAGGTGGAGGGCTTCACCCGGTTGCAGGAGTGGGACTTCGAGCACACGCCGCCGGAGAAGTACCCGCTGCTGCTGCACTACCCCTACTTCGACCTCTATCGCAAGCAGGTGGTGAAGCAGTCCGACCTGGTGCTCGCCATGCACTGGCGCGGGGACGCGTTCAGCGCCGCCGAGAAGCTGCGCAACTTCACCTACTACGAGCGGCGCACCGTCCGCGACTCGTCGCTGAGCGCCTGCACCCAGGCAGTGCTCGCGGCCGAGGTGGGGTTCCCCGAGTTGGCCCACCGCTATCTGCGCGAGGCCGCGTTGATGGACCTGCACGACCTCAACGAGAACACCCGCGACGGCGTGCACATGGCGTCGCTGGCCGGCGCCTGGATCGCGCTGGTCGCGGGCTTCGGCGGGCTGCGCGACCACGACGGGACGTTGTCCTTCGCGCCCCGGCTCTCCAGCCGGCTCAGCCGTCTGGAGTTCTCGTTGCAGTGGCGGTCGATGCGGCTGCGCGTCGACGTCCGGCCGCACCAGACGACATATTCGCTGCGCAACGGCGGGCCGGACACGGTGCTGGACCTGCTGCACCACGGCGAGCCACTGCGGGTCACCTGCGCCCGGCCGGTCACCGTGCCGGTGCCGCAGGCGCACCCGTCCGGGCCGCAGCCGGAGCAGCCGCCGGGCCGGGCACCGCTGATGCACCTGCCGGAGCACGCCGGCTGAGGCCGGGCGGTCCCGCCCCGGAGGGCGGGACCGCGCGGTCCGCGTACCTCAGAACTGGGGTCCGTTGGACGGACGTCCGCCCGTGTCGCGCGGCGCGACCGCCCGCGGGTCCTCGGGGGTACGCGCCGACGCGGCGCGGTCGGCCCAGTCCGGCGAGCGTTCCAACTCCTGTTCGCGCCGTTTCTGGTCGGTCGGTTCCTGCTCCCGCGTCCTGTCCTTCTTCGCCATCGTCAGAACCTCGCGATCGGTCGGGGTCCGTGGTCACCCCGCGCGTTCCCGTCGGAGGTGTGGCTCAACCGTCCAGGTGGCCGGCGAAGCTCTGCCGCAGGTGGTTCTTGGGCCGGGAGCCGACGGTCGAGCCGACCACCGCGCCGCCCTTGAACACGAGCAGCGTCGGCGCGGACATGACCTGGTAGGCGCGGGTGGTCGCCGGGTTCTCGTCGGTGTTCAGCGTGACGAAGCGGATCGCGTCGCCGAACTCCCCGGCCAGCTCGGCCAGGTGCGTCGACACCACCCGGCAGGGCGGGCACCACTCGGCCCAGAAGTCGACAACGACCGGCCGGTCGGCGGCCAGCACCTCGGCCGCGAACGTGGCGTCGGTGACCGGGCTCAGCGTGCCGGTCCGCGTGTCCTGAGGCATGTTTCCTCCCGTTGGGCGATCGCGCGGGCGAGTTGGTCGTGCAGTCGGCGGCGGACCGAACCGAGCCGGTCGAGGTAGTCGTCCACCTCGGCGAGCTTGCGCCGCAGCACCGCCACGGAGTCGGGGCAGACGTCGCCGGAGTCGTGCCCGGCCCGCAGGCAGGCGACGAACGGGCGGATGTCGTCCAGCCCGAAGCCGATCGCCAGCAGCGACCGGATCTCGTGCACGACGCGCAACTCCGCCTCGTCGTAGACCCGGTAGCCGTTGGCGGACCGGCCCGGCCGGACCAGCCCGTGGGTCTCGTAGTAGCGCAGCGTGCGGGTGCTCGTGCCGGCCCGCCGCGCCAACTCCCCGATCCGCATCCACGCCTCCAGCCCCGCCCGCCCCCGTTCCAGCTCGACGCTAAACCTTGCCGCCGACGTCAACGCAACCCCGCGCCCCCCGCACCCCTCTGGGGCGATCATGAAGGTCGGCCGGCTGGGGAAGCGCTCTCCCGGCGGCCAACTTCATGATCGGCGGGGTGGGGGGTATGCGGGTGGCGGAGGTGAGGGGCGTGCGTGAGGTTTCGGTGCCGGTGGTGGACGGCGGGTTGGTCGGGGACGTGGTCGTGCCGCCGGGAGCGGTCGGCGTGGTGTTGTTCGCGCACGGGAGCGGCAGCTCACGGCACAGCCCGCGCAACGTGGCCGTGGCGCGGGCGCTCACCGCACGCGGGCTGGGAACGGTGCTCGTCGACCTGCTGACCGTCGACGAGGAGGCCCGCGACCAGGTCACCGCCGAGCTGCGCTTCGACATCGGGATGCTGGCCGAGCGGCTCGCCGGCATCGTCGACTGGATGGGCGCCGACCCGGAGCTGGGCCGGGTGCCGGTCGGGCTCTTCGGCGCCAGCACCGGCGCGGCCGCCGCGCTGGTCGCCGCCGCGACCCGGCCCGAGCAGGTGGGCGCGGTGGTGTCCCGGGGCGGGCGTCCGGACCTGGCCGGCAGCTCACTGACGGCGGTACGCGCACCGACGCTGCTGCTCGTCGGTGGCCTGGACGAGGAGGTGATCACGCTGAACGAGCAGGCCCGCGACGCGCTGGGCGAGGTGGCCGAGCTGCGGATCGTGCCCGGCGCCACCCACCTCTTCGAGGAGCCCGGCACACTGGAGCAGGTGGCCGACCAGGCCGGTGCCTGGTTCGTCAGCCACCTGCGCCAGCCGCACCCAGCCTGAGCGGGGGCGCGGACGGCCCTTGAGCTGGGCGTCCGTGGGCCGGCCGGCTCAGCCGGCGGCCTCGGCGGACCGGTGCCGCTGCACGGTGTCCAGCACCCGCCAGAGCACCGCGGCGATCGGCACCGAGACGAACGCGCCGGCGACGCCGGCCACCAGCGTGCCGGCGGTGACCACCACCAGGATGACCGCCGGGTGCAGTTGGACCTGGCGGCGCATCACGAGCGGCTCCAACAGGTTGCCCTCGATCTGCTGCACGGCGATCACCGCGGCGAGCGTGAGCAGGGCGGTGGTGGGGCCGTTCGCGGCCAGCGCGACGAGCACCGCCACCGCGCCGGCGACGGTGGCGCCGATGATCGGCACGAACCCGCCGACGAAGGTGATCAGGGCGAGCGGCAGGGCCAGCGGGACACGCAGCACGACGAGCGCCAACCCGATGCCGATCGCGTCGATCGCCGCAATGATCATCGTGCCCCGGCTGTATGCCCCGAGCGTCCGCCAACCCGCCCGGCCGGCCGCGGCGGTCACCTCGCGACGCGGCCCGGTCAGCCGCCGCAGCACCCAGTGCCACATCGACCGGCCGTCCTTGAGCAGGAAGAAGAGCAACACCAGACCGAGCAGGAGCGCCCCGGCCACCTCGGCCGCCTTCCGCGCGCCGGCCACCGGGTCGGGGGCGCCGGCGCTGACCCCCTGGCGGATCTGCTCGATCAGCTCGTCGAGCTGCTGGTCGGACACCGGCAGGGTGGAGGTGACGAACTCGCGGCCGCGTTGCAGGCCCTGGTCGAGTTGCTGACTCAACTCGCCGAACTGGCTCGCGGTGAGGTTCCAGACCAGCACCCCGGCACCGACGAGAACGCCGAGCAGCAGCAGGAGGGAGAGCAACGCGGCGAGCGCGGCCGGCACGCGCAGCCGGCGCAACCGCACCAGCACCGGGTCGAGCAGCGCGGTGAGGAACAGCGTGCCGGCCAGCGCCACCGCCAGCGGGGCCAGCAGCACCGCGACCCTCCCGAGCAGCCACAGGCCGGCCGCCACCACCAGCAGGCAGGCGCTCCAGGTGACCGCCGTCCGCACCGGCCAGGGCAACCCCGTCCAGGTCTGTCGCGGCCCGGGCTGCGCCACGCCGACCCGCGCCTGCGACGGCGCGTCCGCCGGCCGCGTCTCGCCCGGCTGCGTCGCACCGGCCCGCGCCTCGGCGGCCCGCGCGTCGTCCGGCCGGGCCGGCTCCTGCCGGGCCGGGTCAACCTGGGCCGGGTCGGGCCTGCCAGCGTCCACGTCGCCTCCTCGATCGTGGCCGTTGGTACCCGACACGGGTGAATCCGACACCCGGGCCTGACCGCCCGGTGTTTGCGCCCCCGGCCTCAGGGAAGGTTTTCAAGGTACCGAAGGGAGATTGCGACATGAGTGACTTCATGGACAAGGCCAAGGACTTCGCCGACAAGCACGACGAGCAGGTCGACAAGGGTCTCGACAAGGCCGGCGACATGGCCGACCAGCGCACCGGCGGCAAGTACGACCAGCAGATCGACAAGGGCGTCGACATGGCGCAGCAGCGCACCGGTCAGGGCGACACCGCACGCTGACCACCCCTCAGGGCACCACATGCGACGGCGGCCACGCTCCGGTGGGGAGCGTGGCCGCCGCGACGATCGGTCGGTGGGTCAGGAGCTGTAGCCGCGACCGGCGATCCAGTTGGCCAGCTCGGTCACGCTCATCCAGTACGTCGGCTCGTCCGGACGGGCCGGGTCGGCGATCAGCACCCGGTTCCCGTCGTCCTCGTACCGCACCACGGTCAGGTAGTGGCCGGGGTAGTAGTGCTCCACCCCGTCGACGTCCCGGGCGCCACCCAGGATGTTCGCCACCACCGGCCGGTCCGCGTCCACCGCGGCGCGAACGTCCGCGCGCAGCCGCTCGACCTGCTCGCGGGTGGCCACGTCGTCGCGAATCTCGGTGGTCCTGTACTTGCCGCCGGTGTACTCGTTGAGCACCCGGGTGATGTCGATCGCGGAGTCGGTGCCGCTCTCGGTGGTGCCCAGCTTGGCGGCCAACTCGTCCTGGCTGACATCCTTGTCCTCGGCCGAGAGCGCGATCCGGGCCGAGGCCGGCCCGCAGTAGAAGAAGTTCGGCTGCGCCTGGTACTCGTAGTCGGCGCTGCGGTCACCCTTGCCCTTGACCGGGGCGGCGTGCGCGGCCGCGGCCGGGCCGGCGACGGCGCTGCCGGCGGCGGCCAGGCCGGCGACGGAGAGCAGGCACCTACGAACGATCGGGTTCATGCAGGGCTCCATTCGGGGGTCGACGCTCCACGGGGAGACGCGGCACCTTCAGTGGCGCTCGGCGTACGCCAGAGTGCAACGGCCCTGGTGGTGCCCCCATTCCGGGGGTGAGCGCGGCCACCGGAGAACCGGACGCACGCCTCAGTCGGGCAGATTCCCCAACAGGCGGGTCACGCTGATCTCCAGGACCACCCGCTCCGGGTTCGGACGCGGCCGGCGATAGCGGGCGGCGTACCGCCGCTCGGCCTCGGCCACCGATTCCGGGTCACGACGCAGCACCGCCCGGCCCTCCACGGTCAGCCACCAGCGGCCGTCGACCTGACACACCGCGACCGGCGTGCCCGCCGACCCGGCGGCGGCCACGTGCCGGGCCTTGGTCGACCCACCCGAGGTGATCACCCGGGCCAGCCCGGCCTCCGGGTCGAAGGTCACCCCGACCGGTACGACGTGCGGGGTGCCGTCGGCGCGCAACGTGGTGAGCGTGGCGAGGTGCCGATCGGCGAAGAAGCGGGTGACCCGCCCGTCGTGCGGGTCCAACCGGTGATCCCCGGGCATGCCGTCTCCTCGCTCGCTGCCTGGCCGTCGAGCTGATGATCGGTCATCGACGCGACACGTCGCCCGGCGGGGCGGCGGGCAGCGACGTGGTCGGGGCATCGTGGGTTACCCGCTGCGCCGCCCGGTGCTTGGCGGCCAGCCGGCCCAGATAGAACAGCGCGCCGGCCAGCACGCCCATGTCGTCCAGGTAGATCGGGTCGGGCAGCAGGTCGATCGGCAGGATCGTGTAGATCAGCGCGCCGTAGAACGCGACCTTGCCACCGGCGCCGAGCGCCCCGAGCATGCGGCGGGTGCGGACCACCCGGATCGCGAGCAGCACCGCTCCGACAAGCGTCGCCGCCGCGACGACGACGGCCAGGCCGACCAGCAACCAGGATTCACGGGACACGGCATCACGCTAGCCCAGCCGGGCCATCGCCGCCGGACGATCAGTAGGCCGCCACCGCGGCCCGGCCCCGGGCCACCGGCGCCAGCTCGCGGGTGATCTCACCGGTCGACAGCTCCCGGGTGCTCTCCGGGCCCGCGAGGCCCACGACGGCGAGCGCCGCCTGCGGCTCGACCACCGGGTGCAGCGCCGCGAACGCCTCCTCGCGGAGGCTCCGCGCCGCCGAGGCGGCCGTCTCGGCGGCCCGCCACGCGGCCTGCTCCCGCTCCGCGGCGGCGTGGTGCCGGGCCCGGAGATTGTCCCGCACCAGCCGGCGCAGCAGCAGCTCCTGCTCCACCGGGTGCCGGCTCGGGTCCCAGCCACGCCCGCCGAGGATGTCGCTGAGCTGCTGCACGGTGATCTCCTTGCGCCACTGGGCGTCGAGCGCCGCCCGGTGCAGCCAGCGCTCCCGGTCCGCGTACTCGGCGGGGGTCCGGGCGGTCCGGGGCAGCGGAAGCGCCGCAGCGGCGGCCAACCGCCGCACGTCCTCCTCCGCCGCCTGGTAGGCCAGCCAGGTCTCCTCGGCCTCGTCCTGGGCCGTCGACCAGTCGGCCCGGCGCCGCTCGGCGGTCACCGCGGCGCGGGACGCGGCCACCGACACCTCGTCGGCGTACCGGCTGCGTTCCCGGGCCCGCTCGCGGGACTGCTCGGCCAGGTCGATGCTGCTCGGGCGCGCGGCCTCGCTGATCCGTTCGCCGAACACCGCGCGGAACCGGGTCGGGCGGACCACGAGCGCGGCGACCACCACCGCCGCGAGGGCGAGCAGGGCCAGCCAGATCACGGCGGCGGCGGGGACGTCCGGCAGGACGGTGGAGAAGACGGTCTGCATCTGCGGCACCTCACGGTGGAACGATTGTCGATCGAGGATTCGGCCCGGCTGGCGGGCGGTGTGCGCGGGGGCGCGACGGGATGCGCGGCGGCGCGGTCGCGCCGGGGCGTGCCGGAAAGGCGGCCCGTCAGGCGCGCGGCGGCCCGCGGCGGGAGATGGTCGCCCGGAGCGGATCGGCGGCGGCGGCGACCTCGACGCCGGGAATCGGCTCGGTGCCGCCGGCATCGGTGCGGGCGGGGACGGTCGGCCCGGTGGAGACCGACCCGGCCGTGTGGGTCGCGGACGCCGTGGACGGTGCGACGACGGCCGCCCGTGCGGTGAAGACCGGCCGGCGCGGCGCGGCGTCGACACCGTCGGAGGCCACCGTCGTGGCCGCCCTGCCGACGTCGGCCACCGCGACCGTGGCGCGCGTCGTCGTCGCGTCGTCGGCGGGTGCGGCCGCCAGGCCCTGCAACCCGGCGATCAACGCCAGCGTGGTCACGGCGGTGCGGGCGATCCGGCGCAGCATCGCCGTCCAGGTGGACGAGGCGAACGCTACGGGCAGCACCACATCAACCTATCGGTCAACGCTCGATCGCGCAGCTCGACGATCTTGCCGGTTGCGTGAGCCGCCCCACGGATCGCTGTGGACGGACCATGTGACGGCGGGACGGCGGTGTCAGTTGCCGCCGAGCACCGGCGGCGGGACGGCCCTGCCGTCACCCCAGACCATCTCGTCCTCGGTGAGCCAGGTCAGCCGGCCCTCCGACTCGTCGTCGTCGTGGTGGCCGCGCGAACCCAGCACCCCGTTGCGACCGGCCATCGCGGGCCGCCCGGCGGCGTTGCCGCGACCGCTCGACCTGCCCTCCGTCTCGACGGTCAGGCCACGGCCCGAGGTGAGCCGCCCGGTGCCGGCCGCCGACCTGCTCTCCGCACCGGGCACGCCACCAAGCCGGGCCGAGGACGTCGCGTTCGGGCCGGTGCCGGCGAGCGAGCCGGTGCTGAGCACGCCGGGCCCGCCGAAGAGCCCGCCGCCACCACCGCCGGCCGTCACCGTCGGCGGGTTGCCGGCGCCGGACCCGAAGCCCGGGCCGCCACCGACCGTCGGGCCGCCCGTGCCGCCGGTCAGCGGGCCGGCGCCGGCCAGCGAGGTGCCGGTCGGGTCGACCGTGCCGCCGGTTGTGACCGAACCCGGAGCGCCCGCGCCGGTCTGGCCGCCCGGGTCGCCGCCGCCCGGACCGCCGTCGCCCGGCGTGCCGCTGGTGGGGGCCGTGTGGTGCACGCCCGACGTGGTCGCGGTGCCGTTCGCCCCGGGACCGAAGCTGCCCAGGCTCGGGCCGGACGACGGCGTCTTGACCGACGGGCCGTCGTGCAGCGTCGGACCGGTGCGGTCGTGGTGGCCGGGCAACTCGCTCTCCGGCGGCTCCGGCACCACGATCCGGCCGTAGGCCGAGAAGTCGTAGCCCTCGGCCAGCTTCGCCACGACCTGCACCATCCGCTGGTGCGCCTTCTCCTGCTCGGCCTCGTCCTGCTGGTGGCCGATGATGCCGCCGATCACCGCGCCCGGCGCGCCGCCGAGCAGGAAACCCTTGCCGGCTCCGGAGAGCAGCTTGTCGTTGTCGTCGGTCTTCTCCGGGCTCTCGGCAGTGGTCTGGGCGGCACGCAGGTCGCCGGCCATCATGTCCAGCGCCTGCCGGATGCCGGTCATGCCCTCGGCCAGGTTGCCCGAGTAGCCGGAGACCATGGTGAGCCGGCGCTGGAACTCGCGTGCCGCGTCGCCGGACCAGGTCTTCGTCAACCCGTCCAGATCGGCGGTGAGATCACGGGTGAGGTCGTCGAGCGTGCCCTTGAGGGACGTCCACTGGGCGCTCAGCCCCTCGATCTGGGTCGGGTCGCCGGCGTTGACGCCCTGGTAGAGCTCCTCGTGGCTGACGTGCTGGTAGCGCTGGGTGTATTCAGACACGAGGATCCTCCTTCGGCTGCTTCATCGCCTCGTCGAGCCCGGCGAGGGCGGCGGCGATGTCGGCCGCCGCGGCGGCGTTGCGGGCCTCGGCGGTCTTGTAGTTCGCCATGATCGTCGCGGTCGCGTCACGGGCGGCCAGGATCGCCCGGCGCAGCCGGTCGACGTGGTCGACGTAGCTCTGGTGGATCTCGGAGTAGCGACGCGAGTTGTCGGTGGCGTCGGTGAAGGTGCCGAGCGCGGGCGGCCGGCACTGCATCTCGGTGTTGAGCTTGCGCAGCACCGACTCCGCCTCGTGCAGACGCCGCTCAAGTCGCCCGTGGAAGTCCTCCAGGGACAGTACGTCAACTGTCGTGCGCCCGGTCATCGCTGAATCCCCGTTGTCATCGTCGAGAGCGTTGGAGCCACGCTCAGGTTAGTCGAACCGCGCCAACCCGGGCGACCCGTCGGCGTGGTGCTCCACGTCGGACCGACGCGTGCCGGTCAACCGCCCTGGACCTGGGCCGCCTCCCCACCGGCCGGGGGTGGCGAGGCGCCCGTCGGCACCGCCCCGGCATCGAAGTAGGCCAGCGCGCCCGCCCGGTCCAGGGTCGGCCCGGTCGGCACCAGCGCCAGCAGCGAGGCGGGCACCGCCACCGGCGGCACGTCGCCGTAGCCGAGTGCGCTGCGGGCGCCGCCGCCGTCGGCGCCGAGCGGGTAGCGGATCCCCTGCGCGGTGATCAGGTAGACCGTGGCGCCGGCCGCCGGCTTGCCGCTCTCGCCGGCGGTGGCCTGCACCAGCACACCCTTGCCGCCGGGCAGCAGCACGCTCTCGGCCGTGCGGACCGCGTCCCGCGCGCCCTGCCGGGCCGGCACCGCGGTCGAGGCGGTCAGCTCCGCCGGCGGCGCGTCGAAGACCTCGAGCGTGGTGGTCGGCGGCTGGCCGGGCGGACCGGACCGGTAGGTGGCACAGAGGACGGTGCGGCCCGGGCGCACCTCGTGCAACGTGGGCATCCGGGCCGGCAACCCCTCCGGCTCCAACCGCTGGTCGGTGTAGAGCCGCCCGGCCTCGTCCGGGGTGATCGGGGTCACCCCGCCGCCACCGCCCTGGAGCAGCAGCGCGGTCACCTCGCGCACCGTGGCCAGACCCTGCCGGGTGAGGACGTAGTACTGGCCGGCGGCCTGGTAGACCTGCCCGATCCGGGCCGGCCGGCCGGCCACGGTGAGCCCGCTCGGCCGACCGTCGGAATCGATCGTGGGCTTGCGCAGCACCGGACCCACCGGTACCGCGTTCAGCAACTGCTGCCCGACGGTGAGGTTCGTCGCGCCGGCCATCCGCAACGCGACGAGCGCCTGCTCGTCGCCGGCCACCCGCAGCCGGGCACCGCCGGTGAGCAGGTAGCGGGCGTCGCTCGTGCGGACCAGCACGGCCCGGTCGGTGAGCGGCGTGCCGCCGGGCAACGGCCGGTCGACCAGCAGCCGGGTGGTCGAGCGCCGCGGGTCGTTCGGGTCCGGCACGTCGCAGACCGACCAGGGGAGCCCGACGAGTGACCCACGGTCCGGCAGGTCGTCCGGCGCGCCCATGATCCCGACCATCCGGCCGCGCGGCCGGTCCTTGATCGACGCCTGCGACATGGTGCGCACCTCGGCCGAGGCGTCGTTGACGACGAGTCGGGCCGAGGCGTAGTTGAGCGTCGGGTGCAACACCTGGTCGTCGCCGAAGTAGTAGGTGGCGCCGGTTTCTCGCTCGATCACCACCGTGTTCGCCGCGAGCGGTGCGGAGTTGCTGGTCAACTGCCCGTACGCGCCCACGCCGCCGAGCACCACCGCCGCCGCGATGACGCTGCCGAACACCGCCATGCCGAGGCGGCGCATCGGCAGGTCGTTCGTCTCCGGGTCGCCGGAGAGCAGCGCCGAGACGATGCGGCGGGTGACGAAGCGGTACGCCTGCACCTGATCGCGGCGGGTCCGCATGACTAACCTCCGACAGGGGTGGGTCCACGCGGCGATCAGGTCCGAACAGCGCCGCGGGCTTCCCTACGATAAGGGGCTGTCGGGGGTGTGCCGGACCCCGTCCGCCCCCGGCTCCCCAGCATGTCCAGAAGGGACGCTCACCGATGACGCAGCTCCAGGCGCCACCCGGTCGTACCGCCACCGCGTCCGCCGCGACGCCGGCGGACCGGTCGGTCACCCCGGCCGACGGGCGGCGGCGGGGCCGGCTCGGCCCGGTCGTCGTCGGTCAGCTCGTCGTGGTCGAGTGCGCGGCGCTCGCCGTCTGGTTCGCCACCGCCGGCCCGGTCTGGCTGCTCGCCACCGTCGCGACGGTGGCGCTGCTGGCCGTGGTGCTCGCGTTCACCAGGCGGGGCGGCCGCTGGTGGTACGAGGACCTGATGCTCCGCCGCCGGCTGGGTCGCCGCCGCGGGCGGGCCCGGGGCGCGGTGCCCGGCGGCGACCCCCGGCTGGCCGCGCTCGCCCCCGAGCTGACCGTGGTGGAGCTGACCGAGCGCGGGACCCGGCTCGGCATCGGCCAGGACGACCGCGGCTGGTTCGCCGCGGTGGCGCTGGCCGGCCGGCCCGGCACCCCCGCCGGACCGGTCGAGGCGGCGACCGTGGACCGGGCGCTCGCGGTGCTCGCCGACTTCGCCGGCCCGGTCACCCAGACGCAGGTCGTCTCGCACACGCTGGTCTGGTATCCCGCGCCCGGCGCGCCACCCGCGGCGCACCGCACGGTGTGGGTGGCGCTGCGCCTGTCGGTGAGCGACGCCCGCGCCGAGACGGTGAGCCGCGGCGGTGGTCTGCACGGCGTGCACCGGACCGTGGCGGCCGGGGTCGGCCGGCTCGGCAAGGCGCTCAACGCCGCCGGGCTCGGCCACCGGGTGCTCGGCCGCGACGAGCTGCACGCGGCGGTGGTCTCCGGCGCCGGGCTCGATCTGGCGCCGGAGCCGCCCGTCGAGTCCTGGACCAGCCTGCGCGGGGGCGGCTGGACCCAGCGGTGCCTCGCGTTGCGGGTCCGCCCCAACGGCTCGCTGGGCGCGCTGGTGGACGCCGTCACCGCGACCTCCGCGCCCTCGCACACCGTCGCCGCCGTGGTGCTCCCCGGCGGCCGGCGGGTCCCGCCGCTGCTGCGGGTCGCGGCCATGGACGGGCATGCCGAGGCGCTGGTGAAGGTGGTCCGGGAGACGGCCCGGCGGGCCGGGGTGCCGGCCCGACCGCTGGACGGCCAGCACGGCCCCGGCGTCTACGCCACCGCGCCGGTCGGCACCGCGATGGGCACCGTCACGGTCGAAGGTTGACGATCCAGCCGTACATGCCGCAGACCCACACGGCCAGCGGCACCAAGGCGATGATCAGCAGGATCTCGACGATGTCCAGGGTCCGTCCCCAGACCGGGGAGATGCGCTTGCCGGCCACGGTCAGCCCGTAGACCAGGCTGATCACCGCCAGCACGGTCAGGCCGCCGAGGATCAGCCCCAACCGGACCGCCAGCGACCCGGCGTCGAAGACCGCCCAGGCGGTCAACCCGAGACCGGCGCTGCCGGCGAGCAGCACCGGGACGCGCTGGCCCCGGCCGAGAAACGGGCGGGCCCGCAGCATCGACAGCAGCGCCAGCACCAGACAGAGCAGGATCGCCGGCAGCCGGCCTTCGGCGGCGAGCACCACCTCACCACCGAGCACCAGCAGGGAGACGGTCCAGAGCAGACCGGTGAGGAACCCGTCGGCGCGCTCGCTGTCACGCAGCACCGACGGCCCGTCCACCGACTCGGTGTCGGTCTTCAGGTCCTCCGGGCCGGTGGGGATCGACGGCACCGGCAGCCGGGCGAGCCGGTAGGCGAGCATCGGCAGCGCCGGCAGCGCACCGAACGCCACCGCGGAGACCACCGCCGCCGACGCGGCCGCGCCGATGCCGAACGCCAGGCTGAGCACCGCGCCCAGGCTGACCGCCGCGCCCACACCGACGGCGCCGAGGAACAGCGGCAACCGGTCCCCGACGGCGAGCGCGGCGATCGCCGCGACGAGCACCACGGCGGTGCCGGAGAGCAGCACGTGTGGGCTGGCCAGCTCGGCGAGCGGCCGGTCCCCGGCGAGCACCAGCAGGCCGCCGACCGCCGCGTAGCCCACCCCGACCAGGGCCAGCACCGCGCCGGTGCGGCTGTCGCCGGCCGCCCGGGACAGCACCGCGGCGCCGACCAGCAGCGCGACCGCGACCACCAGGGCGGCCACCGCGCCGGGCAGGTGCGGCGGCCCGGTGAACAGCGTCGCGACCGCGCCGGCGGCCAGTGCCGAGGAGGCGAGCAGCACCGCGTACGCCCGGGTGGTGCCCACCTGCCAGGCGCCGGGGCGCTGGGTGGTGGAGGTGGCGACGGCGTCCACCACGTCGTCGAAGACGATCTCGGGTGCAGTGGCGGCCCGGGGGTTGAAGTAGAGCACCTCGCCGTCGCGGACGCCGAGCTGCGCGGCGGTGCGCCCGCCGTCGAGCGGCTGCCCGCCGAGCCGGGAGAGGCTCCAGCCGCCGTGCCGCACACCCTCGTCGGCGAGATCCTCACCCGCGTAGCGCAGCAGCGTGGGCAGCAGGTCGGCCAGCGGCACGTCGGACGGCAACGCCAGGTCCATCCTGGTGCGCGGCGCCACGATGGTGATCCGGCTCAGGCCGCCGGTCGCCGTCTTCGTCGCCACAGTGGCCTCCTCGTGCTCGCCTACGCTCCACCCGGCCGTCGACGTCGCCCCCACGGGTCCACGACGCCTCCGGGAGATTACCTACGATGGCCCTCGCACAGGTTGCCCACCCGACGCTCGCCGGCGGTGGCAGACCTTCTGGGGAGGGGAGAGCCGTGAGTACGGTGGTGTTCCGCCGACTGCCGCGTCAACCGGGGCCGGCGCTGCCACGCGGCGAGGTGCTGCTGGAGTCCCCACCCGAGCTGCCCGAGCCGCAGGCCAAGGGCATGGGCCAGGTGTTGATGATCCTGCCGATGCTCTGCGGCGTCGGCGCGATGGCCTTCCTCTACGCCGGCCGCGGCGGCGGCATGATGACCTATGTGGCCGGTGGCCTGTTCGGGGTCTCGATGCTGGGCATGGCGCTCGGCACGCTGGGCAACGGCGGCAACGACAAGGCCGAGCTGAACGCCCAGCGACGCGACTACATGCGCTACCTCGCGCAGATGCGCAGGCGCACCCGGCGGGCGGCCGAGCAGCAGCGCGCGGCGATGACCTGGCGGCACCCGGAGCCGGACGCGCTCTGGTCGATCGCCGCGTCGCGCCGGCTGTGGGAGCGGCGGATCACCGAGGACGACTTCGGCGAGGTGCGGATCGCGCTCGGCCCGCAGCGGCTGGCGGTGGAGATCGTGCCGCCGGAGACCAAACCGGTGGAGGACCTGGAGCCGATGAGCGCGATCGCGCTGCGCCGGTTCGTCCGGGCCCACTCCAGCGTGCCGGACCTGCCCACCGCGCTGTCGCTGCGCGCGTTCAGCCGGATCGCGCTGCGCGGTGACCGGGAGGCGGTGCTCGACCTGGCCCGGGCCGCGCTGGGCCAGTTGGTCACGTTCCACGCGCCGGAGGACCTGCTGGTGGTCGTGGTGGCCGCGCCGGACCGGCAGCCGGCCTGGGACTGGGTCAAGTGGCTGCCGCACGCCCAGCACCCGGGTCGGACGGACGCGGCCGGCGCGCGCCGGATGGTCTTCGCCGGCCTCAGTGAGGCGGAGTCGGCGCTCGCCAACGAGCTGGGCGGCCGCCCCCGGTTCGCGCCCGAGGCGAAGCCGCTCACCAGCGCGGCGCACCTGGTGGTGGTGCTCGACGGCGGCGAGGTGTCGGCGACCTGCGCGCTGACCGGGCCGGGACTGCTCGGCACCACAGTGGTGGACCTGTCCGGCGCGGTGCCGCGCGACGCCGGCCGCTGGCTGCTCTGCCTGGACGCCGGGGACGGCAACGGGCTCGACCTGGTACGCGGCGCCACGTCCTCCCGGCTGGGCCGGCCGGACCGGCTGACCCTGACCGCGGCGGAGGGGTTGGCCCGGCAGATCGCCCCGTTCCGGCTCTCCCAGCAGCAGGGCGCCAGCACCGACGAGCCGCTGGCCCGCAGCATGGAGCTGCCCGACCTGCTCGGGGTCGGCGACGCGGCCACCGTGGACACCCGGTCGACGTGGCGCCCGCGCAGCCAGCGCGACCGGTTGCGCATCCCGCTGGGCCTGGGGCCGGACGGCAACGTGGTCGAGCTCGACTTCAAGGAGTCCGCGCACGAGGGCATGGGCCCGCACGGTCTGGTCATCGGCGCGACCGGCTCCGGCAAGAGCGAACTGCTGCGCACGGTGGTCGGCGCGCTGGCCGTGACGCACTCCTCGGAGGAGCTCAACTTCGTCTTGGTCGACTTCAAGGGTGGCGCCACGTTCGCCTCGCTCGACGCGTTGCCGCACACCAGCGCTGTGATCACCAACCTGTCCGACGAGCTGCCGCTGGTCGACCGGATGCGCGACGCGCTGGCCGGCGAGATGACCCGCCGGCAGGAGGTGCTGCGGGCGGCCGGCAACTACGTCTCCCGCTACGACTACGAGAAGGCGCGGGCGGCCGGCGAACCGCTGGAGCCGATGCCCAGCCTGCTCATCATCTGCGACGAGTTCTCCGAGCTGCTGGCCGCCAAGCCGGACTTCATCG
Organism: Micromonospora sp. WMMD980; assembly: GCF_029626035.1. Taxonomy (NCBI): domain Bacteria; kingdom Bacillati; phylum Actinomycetota; class Actinomycetes; order Micromonosporales; family Micromonosporaceae; genus Micromonospora; species Micromonospora sp. WMMD980. The sequence continues at coordinate 4,810,150 of NZ_JARUBE010000003.1, read as the reverse complement.
ACCTGTTCGTGATGATCGGCCGGCTCGGCCGGTCGCTCGGCGTGCACCTGCTGCTCGCCTCCCAGCGCCTGGAGGAGGGCAAGCTGCGCGGGCTGGACACCCACCTGTCCTACCGGATCGGCCTGCGCACCTTCTCGGCGGTGGAGAGCCGGATCGTGCTCGGTGTGCCGGACGCGTACGAGCTGCCGAGCGCGCCGGGGCACGGCTACCTGAAGACCGACACGGCCACCATGCTGCGGTTCCGGGCCGCCTACGTGTCCGGTCCGTACCGGGCGCCGGGGCAGGCGCAGCGCTCCGCCCGGGCGCAGGTGCAGCGCCGGATCGTGCCGTACGGCATCGACTACGTGCCGGTGCCGGCGCTGCCCACGCCGGCCGAGGCCGCGCCGGAGCCGGACCGGGCCGGCGACGGCAAGGCGCTGTCCATGCTGGACGTGCTGATCGCGCAGCTCAACGGCCGGGGCCGGCCGGCGTACCAGGTCTGGCTGCCGCCGTTGGCCGAGCCGTCCGGGCTGGCCGAGTTGCTGCCCCCGTTGAGCGTGCACCCGACGTTCGGCCTGACCACCGCCGACTGGCCGGGTCGCGGTCGGCTGGCCGTCCCGGTGGGCATCGTGGACCGACCCTACGAGCAGCGCCGCGACCCGATGATGGTCGACCTCGCCGGCGCCGGCGGCAACGTGGTGATCGTGGGCGCGTCACTGAGCGGCAAGAGCACCATGCTGCGCTCGATGCTGGCGGCCCTGGCCCTCACCCACACCCCGCGCGAGGTGCAGTTCTTCTGTCTCGACTTCGGCGGCGGCGCGCTGCGCAGCCTGGAGGGGCTGCCGCACACCTCCGGGGTGGCCGGCCGGCGCGACACCGAGGCGGTCCGCCGCACGGTGGCCGAGGTGGTCGCCGTGATCGACGAGCGGGAGAACCGGTTCACCCAGCACGGCATCGACTCGGTGGCCAGCTACCGCCGGCGGCGCGCCGCCGGCGAGTTCGCCGACGACCCGTTCGGTGACGTCTTCCTCGTGGTCGACGGCTGGAACACGCTGCGCCAGGAGTACGAGGAGCTGGAGCAGACCGTCACCAACCTGGCCAACCGGGGCCTGGGCTTCGGCGTGCACGTGGTGATCACGGCGGTGCGCTGGGCGGAGATCAGGATCAACATGCGGGACCTGCTCGGCACCAAGCTGGAGCTGCGGCTCGGCGACGCGTCCGAGTCGGAGATCGACCGGCGGGCCGCGCAGAACGTGCCGGTCGGCGCGCCCGGGCGCGGCCTGACCCGCGACAAGCTGCACTTCCTAACCGCGATCTCGCGGATCGACGGCCGGCGCGACATCGAGGACCTGACCGAGGCGTCGGTCGCGCTGGCCGGGCACGTGGCGACGAACTGGCCGGGCCGGCCGGCGCCGAAGGTGCGGCTGCTGCCGCGCAGACTGACCGTCGACGAGCTGGCCCGGGTGGTCGACCGGGCGGCCCCGGGCATCCCGGTCGGGGTGAACGAGTCGGCGCTGGCCCCGGTCCACCTCGACCTTTCGAGCGAGCCGCACCTGACCGTCTTCGGCGACGCCGAGTGCGGCAAGACCAACCTGTTGCGGCTGATCGCCCGGGGGATCGCCGAGCGCTACACGCCGGCCCAGGCGCGGCTGGTCATCGCCGACTACCGGCGTGGCCTGCTGGGCGCGGTCGAGGGCGACCACCTGCTCGACTACGCGCCGTCCAACCAGGTGTTCAGTCAGGGGCTCGGCTCGATCCGCAGCGCCCTGCAGAACCGGCTGCCGGGTCCGGACGTGACGACCGCCCAGCTGCGCGACCGGAGCTGGTGGAAGGGGCCGGAGCTCTACATCCTGGTGGACGACTACGACCTGGTCGCCTCCGGCGGCAACAACCCGCTCAGCGCCCTGCACGAGCTGCTGCCGCAGGCGCGGGACATCGGCCTGCACCTGATCGTCACGCGGCGGGTGGGTGGTGTGGCCCGGGCCCTCTACGAGCCGGTGCTGCAACGGTTGCGCGAGCTGGACTCGCCGGGCCTGCTGATGTCCGGCAGCCGGGAGGAGGGCGCGGTCTTCGGCAATCTGCGACCCAGCCCGCAGCCGCCGGGGCGGGGCACGCTCGTGCGCCGCCGCGACGGCCAGCAGTTGATCCAGACCGCGTGGGCCGAGCCGGCCTGACCTCGGTGAGGCACCGTCCAACTCGTACGGTGCCGGCCGGATCGCGTTGTCCTGTCGGAATTCGACGATGGGACGGCAGGGCTGCGCGGGCTGGACGTCGTCCGCTACGGTTCGGATGAAGTGTCCGTCGGTGGGGTGTGTTCGCCTTGCCGCGGGGGAGGGGCGCGGCGGATCCGCCGCCACAACATGACGGAAGGGTGTGAAGCATGGCGTTCGAGGTCAGTGCAGCGACTCTGCACACCGCCGCGAGTGACGTGCGGTCCACGCGCAGCGATGTCGACGGCGAGCTCAAGAAGCTGTGGAATGTGGTCGACGACCTGGCCATGGCCTGGAAGGGCCAGGCTTCCACGGGCTTCCAGAGCCTGATGAACCGCTGGACCGAGGACACTGCCAAGCTGCTGACCGCGATGGACAACATCGCGGACCTGCTCGACAAGTCCGGCACGACTCACCAGGTCAACGACGAGGAGCAGCAGCAGATGCTGGACAAGTTCCACGCTGCGCTCAACCCGTGATCCGCGAAGACAGGCAGAGGAGGAATCGATGAGCATCAAGGTTGACTACGCTGTCCTCGAGAGCAGCAACCAGCAGATGCAGGCCATCTCGCGGACCCTCGACGAGAAGCTGGACACGCTGCGGGCCATGCTGACGAAGCTCGAGTGGGAGGGCCAGGACCGGGTCGCCTACCAGCAGCACCAGGCCCAGTGGGACGCCGCCGTGCGGGACATCAACAAGGTCCTCAACGAGATCGGCGGCGCGGTGGGCATCGCCCGCGAGAACTACATGACCACGGAGATGAGCAACTCCAAGGTCTGGGGCAACTGACCCTCGACGGGTCCGCCGCGGCTCCGTTCCGGCTCGCGCCGGGCGGGGCCGCGGCGCCTGTCCGGCCCCGGAACCCGTCCGGTCAGGCGCCCCGGGGCAGGTCGCGCCGGCCGGGGCGCCAGCCGCGCCGCCGCCCGCGCACCAGGATCGGCCGCAACGTCAGCAGGACGCCGGCCAGCAGCGCGCCGACGACGGCGACCCAGACCGCGACGGTGCGTTGCCAGGCCAGCGGGTCGGCGTGCGGCGCGGGGGCCGGCATCGCGCCGAGCGGCGGATCCGTCCGCGTGCCCAGCAGCCCGGTCACCGCCCGGTAGGGGTTGACCATCCCGTACCCGACCTGGGCGTTGTGCCCCTCGGGCGGGTTGTCGGCCGTGCGCGTCAGCCGGTAGGCCACCTCTTGCGGGCTGATGTCCGGGTGCGCCGCCCGCACCAGCGCGGCGGCGCCCGAGACGTACGCGGTGGCGAAGCTCGTCCCACCCTGCGGCTCGGCGCGGTAGCCGGACCCCCGCGGGGCCGGGCCGACGATGTTCAGGCCGGGGCCGGCGATGTCCACGTAGTCGGCGCTGACCGAGCTGCCGACGTGGCCGCCCTGCTCGTCGATGCCGGCGACCGCGATGACCCCGGGATAGGCCGCCGGGTAGGCCGGCCGGTCCTCCCGGTTCTCCTGCCGGTTGCCGGCGGACGCCACCACGACCACGCCCTTGCCGAGCGCGTAGTCGACGGCCGACTTCAGCGCCGGGTCGTCGAGCGTGACCAGGGATAGGTTGACCACGTCGGCGTCGTGGTCGACGGCCCAGCGGATCGCCCGCCCGATCTCGCCCGGCACGTCCGGGTCGAAGTTCTCCTTGTTCTCGGCGAGCACCCGCAGTGGCAGGATTCGCGCCTCCGGCGCGATGCCGGTGTAGGGCGAGCCGCTGCCCTCTCGGCCGGCGATGATGCCCGCCACCATGGTGCCGTGGCCGACCAGGTCGCACTGCCCCTTGAGGTGGACCAACTGGTTGAAGTCCTCACCGGGGAGCACCCGGCCGCGCAGCAGCGGGTGGCTCGGCGAGACGCCGGAGTCGACGACCGCGACCGTGACGCCCGCTCCCTTGCCGACCCGCCAGGCGGCCGCCGGGTCGAGCCGGCTCAGCGCCCAGGGCACTTCGGTGGGAGCCGGGCCGCCGGTGGGGCCGCAGGCCGGCGCGGCCGCGGCGGGCGCGGGTGCCGCCAGCGCCGCGCCGAGCAGCGCGGTCACCGCCGCTCCGGAGAGGACGGACCTGATCCGGTGCCCGGTGGGGACGCGCCCCGTCGTCCCGTTCGGCCGCAAGCTGTCGCGCACGCGGTGAGATTACCGTCGCGAGCGTCGGCGCGCGGGCACGGGCGGGCCGCCCGGCCGCTGTCACGCGTCGCCGGTGTCGTCCTTGACCGGCTCGCTGGCGAAGAGGTCGAGCAACGCGCCCACCTGCTGGTCGGCCTCGGCCGGGTGCCGGAAGCGACCGCTGGGGTTGATGGTGTATTCGTTGCGGCGGCCCACCCGGGTGCGGTGGAGATAGCCGCCGCTCTCCAGGTCGGCGACGATGGCCTGGGCGGCCCGCTCGGTGACGCCGACCTCGTCGGCCACGTCCCGCAGGCGCGCGGTGGGGTTGCGCGCGATGGCCAGCAGCACGTGCCCGTGGTTGGTGAGGAAGGTCCAGTTGCGGCGGCTCCCGTCCTCGCCTGGTGTGGTCGCCATGGTGGTCATCGTATGGCGTCCCCGGCCGGTGCCCGGACCCGGCGGGAGTCCGAACGGCGACGTATGAAATGCGGATCACGAAATCTTGACGTGCCTTCGGCCGCGTGTGACTGTGGGTCGCGTGGCCGACACCGCCGCCGGCCTGGTCGTTCCGCGCGAGAACGAGGTGAGCAGCGATGATCCCGGCCACCCCCGACGAGGCACTCGGCGAACTGCGTGCCGGTAACCACCGGTTCGTCACCGGTGTGCCGCAGCACCCGAACCAGGACGCCGGACGCCGGACGGCGGTCGCCGAGGGCCAGCACCCGTTCGCGGTGGTGGTCGGCTGCTCCGACTCCCGGCTCGCCGCCGAGATCATCTTCGACCGGGGTCTCGGTGACCTCTTCGTGGTGCGCACCGCCGGCCACACCGCCGGCCCCGAGGTGCTCGGCAGCGTGGAATACGCGGTGACCGTGCTCGGCACGCCGCTCGTGGTGGTGCTCGGTCACGACTCCTGCGGCGCGGTCCAGGCGGCCCGTGAGGCGGTCCGCACCGGCTCCGCCCCGGCCGGGCACCTGGGCGCGGTGGTGGACGCCGTGTCGCCCAGCCTGCTCCGCGCCGCCCGGCAGGGCATCGAGGATCTGGACGGGATCGTCGACGTCCACATCGCGCAGATCGTGGAGACCCTGCTGGCCCGTTCGACGGTGCTCGCCGAGCGGGTGGCCGGCGGGTCGTGCGCGGTGGTCGGCATGTCGTACCGGCTCAGCGGCGGCGAGGTGCGGACGGTGGCGCAGTCCCCGGCCGCGCTGCCCGCGCCGGCCGCGCCGGCGGACCCGGCGCTCGCCGGCTGAGTCGCGGAAACCCGAAAAGGAGCCGCCCTCGGGCGGCCCCTTTTCTTCGTGCCGGTCGGGTCAGAGCAGCGACATGTGCACGTGGTCGGTGTGGTTGGAGGGCCCGCTGTAGGAACTCCAGCCGGTCGCCGGGAACCAGATCTGCCGGTTCCAGATCACGTAGTAGATGCCCAACCGGTCCGCGTTGCGGATGAGGAAGGCGGCCACCTCGTTGCCGTACCTGCGGGTGTCGTTGTTGTGCCACGGCGAGAAGCCGCTGTTCTGCAGCGACCAGTCGCAGGCCCTGCCCTTGGGGTGCTCCCACGGCCCGCCCGGTCGGTAGCAACCCACGAAGCGGTCGAAGCCGGCGCGCTTGACCTCCTTGTAGGCGTGCAGCGTGCGCGGCGTGACGCAACCGGACGTGGTCGGGTCGTTCTCGCTGCACGACTCCGCCTTCCAGCCGCCGTCGGCGGTGCGGCCGGGACCGATCCTGGCGACCGGCGAGGTCGCCGAGACCAGACCGCCGGTGAAGCCCAGGCCGCCGACCAGCTTCAGCGCCTTCTGCGCCGCGGTCCGTTCGCGGGCCATCGCGTTCGTCTGCTTCTCCTGCTCGCGCACCTCGGCGTCGGCGGCGATCTGGGCCTGCTCGGCGCGGGTCTTGGCGGCGTTGATGGCGGCGAGCCGCTGCGCGTTGAAGAGGTTGAGCTCGTCCAGGGCGCTGGCGCGTTCGACGAACGAGTCGGGCGACCGGCTCTCCAGCAGCATCGCCATCGCGCCCATCCGACCGGTCCGGTAGGACTGCGCGGCGATCTGGTTGACCTGCGGGCTGAGCGCCGCAAGCTCGGCCTCGGCCGCCGCCTTCTCGGCGGTCAGCCGCTTCTGGCGCTCCTGCGACTTGGCGAGCTTCGACTTCGCCTGGAGGTAGGACCGGTTGGCGGAGTCGATCGCCTCGGTGATGAGCGGCGGTTCGTCGTCCTCCGCGTGCCCGGAGGGTTTGGGAGCGGCGGCGTGCGGGGCGGCCGTCGCCGAGGTCGGCCCGACCAGCACGGCGAACGCGGCGAGCACGGCCACCACGGGTGTCGACCAGCGGCGCAGGGGTGCCGTCACAGTGTTCCCTTCCGTCGACCGCCGACCGGGTTAGCTGACGGGTTCGGGACGGAAGCGGCCCCTACCGCTCGCGCGGATTCACCCCATGTACCTGGTTCCCCGGTTCGCCCGGAGGCGATTGGGCGGCGGCACCGCAGGCGCCGGTGCGCGCCTTCGGCGGTGACCGGGGGCGAGGTTACCCGAGATCCCGACCGGGGATCTACGTCCGGAAGCCGACCAATCGCGAGAATTCGACATTGCCCAGCGTGAGCAGGATCGCGTTTGACGTCGGCCGTCACGCTGCGGAGTGTCACCATGTGGCCTCCGTACTCCTCGGTTCGCCGGGCCGTCGCGCGGCGGACCCGCCGCCGAGCGCCTCCAGCGCCTCGTTCGGCCCGCGCGGCGGCCGGGCCGTGGGCGGCGACGCGGCGTCCGCGTCCGGCCCGCGCCGCCCGGCGGTGGTGACGACCGCGGCCAGCGCGGTGGTCAGCGGTACGGCGGCGATCAGGCCGAGCGTGGCCACCGCGCTGCGGACGATCTCCTGGGCGAGGAACTCGCTGGTGAGGATCTCGCCGACCGGGCGGGAGTCGGCGACCAGGAGGAGTAGCAGCGGCAGCGAGGCGCCCGCGTAGGCGAGCACGATGGTGTTGACGGTGGACGCGATGTGTGCCCGGCCGACCCGGGTGGCCGCCCGGTAGAGCTGCCGCCGGGACAGCCCCGGGTTGGCCCGCGCCAGCTCGGTGACGGTCGCCGACTGGGTGACCGTCACGTCGTCCAGCACGCCCAGCGAGCCGATGATGATGCCGGCCAGCAGCAGCCCGTGCAGGTCCACGTCACCCTGGAACATGGACAGTGTGGTGGCGTCCTCGCTGCCGAAGCCGGTCAGGTGGGTGGCGCCGGTGGCGAGCGTGCCGAGCACGCCGGTGACCACCAGGCTGCCGAGTGTGCCGAGCACGGCCACCGAGGTCTGCGCGCTGATCCCGTGCGTCAGGTAGAGCACCACGAACATGATGAGCGCGGCGCCGACGATCGCCACCGGCAGCGGGGACCGGCCGGCGCCGATCCCCGGCAGCACGAAGCCGAGCAGGATGGCGAAACTGGCCACCAGCCCGCCGAGCGCGGCCAGCCCGCGCCAGCGGCCGAACGCCACGATCGCGGCCGCGAAGAGCGCCACCAGCCAGATCAGCGACGTCCCGCGTTGATGCTCGGCGATGTTGTAGGTCTTCACCGTCGGATCGGCCGGGTCGGTCAGCTCGACCAGGATCACCTTGTCGCCGACCTCGACCCGGGGCGCGCCGGGGCCGTCCGGGATCGGCGTCTCGACCTGCCGGCCCGCGTCAGGGCCCTGCTCCACGGCGACGGTCACGGTGCCGCACCGTCCCGCGGCGCCCGTCGGCGCCTCCGGGGTCGGCGGGCAGGGCTCGGTCACCACCCGGGTCACCGTGCCGTGGTGGCGCGGCACGTTCTCGCCGCCCGCCGGTTCCGGCCCCTGCCGGGGCCAGAGCGCCAGCGCCGCGACGACGGTGAGCACGAAGAGCGGCACCACTGTCGCGACGAGGAGCCGGCGTACGCGCGGCGGCGCGGGGGCGGGACGGCTGTGGTCGGCGCCCACGGCGTCTCCCAACTGTCGACGGCGCGACCCGGTCGCCGGCCCGACTGGTCCTCGGCCGGCGCGGGCGCGTGCTGGCCACGCCCGTTCGTCGCCGGGCCATGGTAGCCAGCCCCACGGGGGGAGGGGGTCAGCCGCGCTTCATGAGGCGGCCCACGGCGGCCATCATCTCGGTCGCCATCTCGTCGGCACGGCCTTCGGCGGCGCCCTCGTGCATGCAGTGCCGGGCGTGGCCGTCGAGCAGGCCCAGGGCGACCTTGTCCAGCGCGGCCTGGATGGCCGAGATCTGGGTCAGCACGTCGATGCAGTAGCGGTCGTCCTCGACCATCTTCTCGATGCCCCGGACCTGCCCCTCGACGCGACGGAGCCGGGCGAGGAGCTGGTCCTTGCTGGCGGTGTAGCCCCGGGTCGGGGTGGACGGGGTGGTCATGTGCCGAGGATACCGTACCCCTCGGGGGTATGGTAAGGTTCACCATGTACCCCTAGGGGGTATCAGATCGGAGGGCGAGATGGAGACCACCTACCGGGTGACCGGCATGACCTGCGGCCACTGCGTCAACGCGGTCAGCGCCGAACTGACCGCGCTGCCGGGCGTCACCGACGTCAAGGTCGACCTGGCCACCGGCCGGGTCACCGTCACCAGCCAGGGCCCGATGGACGCCGACGCCGTCCACGCCGCGGTGGACGAGGCCGGCTACGACCTCGCCGAGGCCTGACGGGCCCAACGCATCCGTCAACCGGAGGAGGCACCATGAACACGGCGACGAAGCTGAGCGGCTTCGCCCTCGGCCTCGCGGCGGTGTTCGGCGGGGCGTACGGGATCGGTCACCTGGCCGGTCCCGTCGCCCCGGCCGCCGAGACCAGCCACGACCCCACCGACACCGACCACGGGACCGGCGCCGCCGGACACGGCGACCGGGGCTCCGGCGACGCCGCGCACCTGCCCGGCGGGCTGCTCGTCGCCGAGCGTGGCTACACGCTCCAGCCGGTCACCGCCCCGGCCGGCGAGTTCGCGTTCCGGATCACCGGCCCGGACGGGAAGCCGGTCACCCGCTACGAGGTGGCCCACGACAGGCGCATGCACCTGATCGTCGCCCGACGCGACCTGTCCGGCTTCCGGCACGTGCACCCGGAGCTGGCCGACGACGGCACCTGGCGGGTCGCCTCGCCGCTCGCCGCGCCCGGCGTCTGGCGGGCGTTCGCCGACTTCACCCCCACCGGCGGGGAGGCGCTGACCCTCGGGGTCGACGTCACCGTTCCCGGCCTGTTGGCCGCCCGGCCGCTGCCGTCCCCGGCGACCAGCACGACGGTCGACGGCTACACGGTGACGCTCACCGGCACGCCGGAGCCGGGTCGCACCAGCCGGCTCACGCTCTCGGTCAGCCGGGGCGGCCGCCCGGTCACCGACCTCCAGCCCTACCTCGGGGCGTACGGGCACCTGGTGGCGCTGCGTCAGGGCGACCTGGCCTACCTGCACGTGCACCCGGAGGGCGAGCTCGGTGACGGGCGGACCCCGGCCGGACCGGCGGTCACGTTCGCGGCCGAGGTGCCCTCCGCCGGGGCGTACCGTCTCTACCTGGACTTCCGGCACGGCGACGCGGTGCACACCGCCGAGTTCACCGTCGTGGCCGGCGACCCCACCGGGGAGGTGCCGCGATGACCACCACGGGAAAGGCGCTGCCGACCGCGCCGAACCAGATCGAACTCACGATCGGTGGCATGACCTGCGCGTCCTGCGCGGCCCGGATCGAGAAGAAGCTCAACCGGATGGACGGCGTCGAGGCCACGGTGAACTACGCCACCGAGAAGGCCACCGTCCGGTACGCCGACGAGGTCGCGCCGGACGACCTGATCGCCACCGTGGAGAAGACCGGCTACACGGCAGTGGTGCCGCCCCCGCCCACCCGGACCGAGGCGACCACGGCCGGTGAGCCGGTGAACGAGCTGCGCGGCG